>DAOUJQ010000011.1:0-154521 GCA_034422455.1 Dehalococcoidia bacterium | reverse complement strand
GTAGCGGGCGTTCCGCTCCGGCTGAGCAGCCATGCGCACCACCTGCGGCCCGGCGCGCCGGGATGGCCGGGGGATTAGGTCTTCTTCTCTTCCGACTGGGTCTCTGCGGACTCACCCTCTGCGGCGGGCGCCTCTTCTGCAGGAGCTTCGTCGACGGGCTCTGCCTCAGCCGACGGCGCTTCCTCTGCGGGGGCTTCATCGACAGCCTCTGCCTGGGCTACGGCCTCTTCCTCTGCGGGCGCCTCTTCGACGGGCTCTGCCTCCGCTTCCGCTGCGGGCGCTTCGTCGACAGCCTCAGCCGACGGCGCTTCCTCCGCGTCCGCCTCCGCTACGGGCTCATCGTCTACGACGGCTTCCTCGGCAGTCTCTTCCGGCGCGGCGGCCTCGTCAACAGTCTCTTCGGCTTCAGTCTCGGCGACGGCCTCATCGGGGGCTTCATCGACGACGGCGACTGGCGCTTCAGCCTCGACGGCCTCTTCCTCTTCCACCAGCTCCTCGACGAGGTCTTCCTCCGCCTCGACCACGGCAGCCGTGGCTGCGGCTGCGGCGGCTGCGTTGCTCGCCTTCAGCCACGCCGGCAGGTTCGTCTGCTCCTTGATGCGGGCGGCGCGGCCGGAGCGCTGTCGGAGGTAGTAGAGCTTGGCGCGGCGGACCCTGCCGTAGCGCTGCACCTGGACCGACTCGATGTGCGGCGAGTAGAGAGGGAAGGTGCGCTCCACGCCGAACCCGCGGGTCACGCGGCGGACGGTGAAGCATGCGGCGGCGCTCCTGCCGCCCACGCGCCGGATCACGACGCCCTGGAACGGCTGCGTGCGCGTGCGCTCGCCCTCCCGCACCTTGTAGTTAACCTGAACGGTGTCCCCGGCCCGGAACTCCGGGATGTTGGGGTTCTTCTGTACTTCAACCAGGTGATGGGCGTCCATGCGGGTCCCTCTAGCTCTGTGAATCTCGGTGCAACTTGTCAATGGTACACGATGCGCGCGACGATGGGCAACGGGCGGGAATGACCCCTACTCGTACCAGGCGGAGCCGAACACGAAGCCGTCGTGGCGCACGACCCACGTGTGCTTCACCGCCGACGCCCCGGTGACGGGGTGCATCGCCTGCTGGCGGACCCATCGCCCGCGCTCGGGGATGTCGATGTCGCCCCAGAGCACCCCCAGGTTGTCGCGCCCAAGCGCCCCGATTCCCTTGCCAAGCAGGCTCCGGTCCTGCGCGGCGATGATGCGGTTCTGCGGGCTGACCATGAAGACGCTCAACCCGTTGTCGACGCTGCGCGGCGAGAGGTAGTGCTCCGCCGTGTCCGCCCATCCGAACGCCTGGTAGCGGCGGATGGCCCGGTCCACCACGTCGACGGTATACAGCATCGGGTTCAACGCGCGAGCATCGGTGGGCTGCTCGACGTCCGCGTCGTCGGAGTCGCCGACGAGCGCGACGACAGACAGCGCCAGCGCAATGACGGCGACGATCATCGCTGCGCCTGCCAGGATCCATGGGCCGCGGGTCATGGGTCTACCTCACTCCACTCGTCGCACCGTCGCAGGGTTGCAGCTGGTCGGCCGACGGAGGCTAGGCCAGCAGGGAGGCGGCGGCGCGCTCCAGCCCGCGGTCAAAGGTCTTGAGCTCCGTCGCGTTCCTGCGCAGGCACGAGGCAAGATGGCAGAGGTCCATGGTGTCCAGGGATGGAAACCGATCGTGAAGTGCAATGGCTTGCTGCACGTCTTCCATCTCCAATGGCCAAACTTGCACTGCGAACTCATCAACCAGTCTCAGGACCAGAGGTATGAGCCGGCCATTGCCCTCCCGCCACAAGACGTAGCAGACTTCCTCAAGCGCACCTGCTGAGGTACAAAGGGGCCGGCCATCGCGTTCCGCTGCATGAAATACGTCATAGGCCTGTTCTCTTGTGGCTGGGTCATTCCCCACGGCATAGAGGAGAACATTGGCATCAATGAAGTTCATGCTTGTGGAAACTTCTCACGCATGCGTTGCTCAAGCATCCGGTTGATCTCTTCCCACGTTGGCGTCGGCTTGGCGTCTGGCCCGTGCAGAGCATCAATCATGCGAAAGAACGCCTCCCGGTCTTCGTCGGTATGCACGCGCTTATTGTCATGTCGCTTGGCTGACTTTTCTGCCATACGCCGTTTTGCAGCGGCGTGGAGCCACGCGCTTAGCGACATGCCTTCCTGCTCGGCTTGTTCCCTAAAGCGTGCGAGTTCCTCTTCTGATAGGGAGATGTGTACTCTAGCCATTTCACCGTCACCCACACGTATTGCGTAAGCCAATCATACACTAATCGCCCGGGAATTAATCTTCGCTACATGCGCCGGCAGACTAGTCGCCAACGAGTTGCTGGACAAGCAGAGCAATGGACGAAGCAGCGATAGTGGCTGCGATGAACTGGGCCACTATCCACTTGATCAGCCTGTTCTCTACGTTGGCAATCTCCGTCGAAAGTTCCCCACGCAAGGACTCAATCTCTGTCGAGAGTTCTCCCCGCATAGCTTGAATCTGCGTCGCAAGTTCCCGATGTTGCCGTTCATTCTCAACGGCAAAATCGTGAAACCATTGGGGAACGCTAGCTTCCGGTGGCTGAGTGGTCATGGTCATCACCTCAACGCGCCTGCGGGACCCCCACTCGCCTTCACTCCCAGCAACGGCAGGCTTGGAATGGACTCAGTATGCTTCGCCCACGGATTGTGCCAGTCAATTTTACACAAATCATATAGGAAATACACCTTGCTCACATGCACAGACGACACGAAGCCCGGAGACGAGCAGCATGGGTCGTTAGCAGCAAGATCGGCTAATCACCAATGAGTTGCTGGATTAGCAGAGCGATGGATGATGCGGCGACGGTGGCGGCAAAAAACTGGGCCACTATCCACTTGATCAGGCGGTTCTCTACGTTGGCGATCTCTGCTGCAAGTTCTCCACGCACTGCCGCAATCTGCGTCGCAAGTTCCCGATGTTGCCGTTCATTCTCAACAGCAAAATCATGAAACCATTGGGGAACGCTAGCTTCCGGTGGCTGAGTGGTCATGGTCGTCACCTCAACGTGCCTGCGGGACCCCCACTCGCCTTCACTCCCAGCAACGGCAGGCCTGGAATGAACTCAATACGCTCCATCCGCGTATTCCGTAAGCCAATTATACACAAATTGCGGTGAATTACACCTTGCCCACGTGCACGGGCATGACGTGCAGCCCCGGCACGCGCAGCATGGGGTCGTCGTCCGTGCTCTGGTCGAGCGCCGTCGCCAGCTCGCCGAACAGCACCGTCGCCGAGACGACGCCGCGCAGCGGACCCGTCGTGCGCACGAGGCCGCGGATGCGGTGACCGTTGACGCCGACGTCGATCGTGTCGCCGGGACCGACGCCCAGCGCCGCGGCGTCGTCCGGGTGCAGCTCCAGCGCGTCCTCGCGGCGGATGGCGTTTTTGCCGTTGCTGCGTATGACCTCGATCTCGCCTTCCGGCAGGGAAAGCACGCGGCCCGGCGCGAAGAGGAACGGTGCGGCGTCGCTTGCGGCGCGCGATGGCATCGAGGCCAGCGGCGTCAGATCAACGCGCTCCGGCATCGACCACGGCAACTGCACGCCGCCGGCGTCGAGCGCCTCATCCGTGGCGGCGGCGTAGGCCGGGAGGGCGTCACGGATGGCCTGTAGCGTCTCCGACGGGTGCCCGCCGAAGCCGTCCGCGCCCATCCGGCGCCCCAGCTGCGTGAGCAGCGCGTCGCTGGGGCGGGCCTCGCCGACCGGGTCGATGGCCTTTCTGCGGCGCAGAACCCAGCGGTCCACGCTCGTGACCACGCCGTCTTCCTCCGCGAAGGAGGTCACCGGCAGCACCACGTCGGCCGACTCCGTGAGCTCCGACGCGAACATGGCCTGCACCACGAGGAACTCCGTGTGGGTCAGCGTGTGGGCGGCCTCCGGCGTGAACAGCGCGCTGTCGCCAAGAACCATCGCGGCCTTCACGTCGCCCTGCGCGATCGCCTCGATCGACCCCACCGCGTTCAACCCGTCGTCGCCCGGCGCGCACCCCACGTCGAGCGCGCCCTGGCTCGCCGCGCCGGGGCGCAGCGGGAACATGCCGCTCGCGGCCTTGCCGACGTTGCCCGTCACCAGCGCAAGGTCGAGCAGCGCGTCGGTGACCGGCGCCCGCTCGTCCCCCGCAACGTTGTCCAGCGCGTAGACGATCGCCGCGGTGCCCGCCTGCGCGAAGGCCCGCACCGCCGCCGCGATCCTGTCGGCGGAGACCCCCGTCACGTCCGCCACGGCGTCGAGCGCGTAGCCCGCCAGCGACTCCCGCAGCGCGTCGAGCCCGCCGCTGTGCTCGGCGACGAAGGCGTCGTCCTGCAGGCCTTCATCGAGGACCACCCGCAGCATGCCGCCTACCAGCGCGCGCTCGGTGCCGGGGTAGGGGCGCAGCCACAGGTCGGCGTAGCGCGAGAGCTCCACCTCGCGCGTGTCGATGACGACGAGCTTCCCGCCCGCCTTGTGCGCCTTCTTGATGGGGATGGCCGCGACGTTGTGCTCCTCGGTCACGTTGCTGTTGACGACGAGCACGCAGCCCGCGTTCTCCAGCTCGGCCAGCGTCCCCGTCGCGGCCGCCGCGCCGAGGCGGCGTCCCAGCGGCTCGACGAGCTCCGGCCGGTGGTCGACGGAGAGGTCGACGTTGCTCGTGCCCATGACCTCGCGCGCGAACCGGCCCGCCAGGTACGCCTGCTGGTTCGTCGACCGCGGCGACACGAGCAGCGAGAACGCGCCGCCCTTGTAGTCCGGCAGCCGTGCCGCGATGGTATCGAGCGCCTCGTCCCACGTCGCCTCCACCAGCTCGCCGTGCTGGCGCAGCATCGGCGTCTTGAGCCGGCGGCGGCTGTTGACGAACTCGTTGCCGAACTTGCCCATGTAGCAGAGCTGCCCCGTGTTCACGGGCGACTCCCAGTCGCCGATGGAGCGGATGACGCGCCCCCGCCTGTCCACCTCCAGGTTGACCTGGCAGCCGACGGGGCAGTGCGTGCATGTGGTCTTGACCGTGTTGACGGCCTTGTCCCACTTGTGGTCGCGCTCCACCAGCGCGCCGACGGGGCAGACGTCGATGCACGCGCCGCAGAACTCGCAGCCGGACTCCAGCAGCGACATCCCCTGCGACGTGCCCACGAGCACCGTGCCCGACCGCTCGATCATCGCGATGGCGTCGTCGCCGCGCATCTCCTCGCACACCCGGACGCACCGCGCGCAGACGATGCACAGGTTGTAGTCGCGGTCGTAGAAGGGGTCGCCGGTCTCCACCTGCAGGTTCCGGTAGTTGTAGGCCAGCGGAGACTCCATGTTGACGTTAACATAACGCACAGTGTCCTTGAGCTCGCACCGATCGTTCTTGGGGCAGACGACGCACCGGTCCATGACGCGCACGTGGCGCAAGCAGATGTCCTGCGGCCCGCAAAGCTCGATGCGGTGGCACGTCAGGCAGCCGTGCGGGTGCTCCGACAACAGCAGCTCCAGCACGCTCTCCCGCAGCCCGCGCACCTCTTGCCCGACGGTATTGACGACCATGCCGTTGGCGACGGGCAGCGTGCACGACGCCGGGGTGCCGCGCCCGCCCTCGACCTCCACGACGCACATGCGGCACGCGCCGTAGGGCTTCATGCCCGGCCAGTAGCACAGGTACGGCACGTACACGTTGTTGTCGATGGCCGCTTGGAGCACGGTCTGCCCCGGCTTGGCCTCGATCTCAACGCCGTCTATGGTGAGCTTGATGGCCTCCGTCATGGCGCCTCTCTATTCCGTATCTGCTCCAACTACGCCGGCTGCCCCTGCTCCACGTACCAGCCCGACACCGCCTCCGGCGATGTCCGTGTCGGCCGGTGGAAGCGCGCCGTGCGACTCCCCGTCGGGCGCCGGCCCCCCTCCAGATGCATGCGGAAGTCCTCCTCGAAGTGCCGCAGTGCCGAGCTGATCGGGTTGAACCCCAGTTGCCCGTGCCCGCACAGCGACCCCATGCCCATCGTCTTGCCGATGGTCCGCATCAGGTCGAGGTCCTCCGCCCGCCCCGCGTTCGACGCGATCCGCTCCAGCGTGTCCAGCAGGTGCGTCATGCCGAGCCGGCACGGGAAGCACTTCCCGCACGACTCGTACTGGCAGAAGGCGACCAAGTTCCACGCCAGGTCCACCGCGTCCACGTCGTCCGACCCTACGATGATGCCGCCCGATCCGAGGATCGCGCCCGCCTGCGCCATCAGCTCGTAGTCGAGCGTGATCTCCAGGCTGTCGGGGCCCAGCACGCCGCCCAGCGGCCCGCCCGTCTGCAGCAGCTTCACAGGCCCGCCCGTCGCGACGCCTCCCGCGATGTCGTTCACCACCTGCCCCAGCGTCAGCCCGAAGGGCACCTCGTACATGCCGGGGTAGTTGACGTTGCCGGTCAGGCACAGCAGCGCCGTGCCCTTGCTCCGCTCGTAGCCGATGCCCGCGAACCACTCGCCGCCCAGCCGCACCAGCTCCGGCACGTAGGCCAGCGTCTTCACGTTGTTGATGTTGCTCGGGTTGCCCCACACGCCAACCTGTGCCGGGAACGGCGGGCGGTAGCGCGGCATCGAGCGCTTGCCCTCGATGGCCTCCATCAGCGCCGTCTCCTCGCCCGCGACGTAGGAGTCGCCCGTCAGCGCGACCTCCATGTCGAACGAGAACCCGGAGCCGAGGATGTCATCGCCCAGCAGCCCGTGCTCGTACGCCTGCCGGATGGCCTCCTTCGCGCGGTCGATGGGGCCGTCGTGGCCGTGGCGGATGAAGATGTAACCGTAGTTGGCGCCCGTCGCCCGTCCCGCGATGATCGTCCCCTCGACGACCGTGTGCGGGTCGCTCTCGATGAGCCCCTTGTCGTTAAACGCGCCGGGGTCGCCCTCCTCGCAGTTGACCAGCACGTACTTGTTGGGCCGGTTGGAGCCCTGCAGGAAACCCCACTTGACGCCCGTGGGAAAGGCCGCGCCGCCGCGCCCGCGCAGGCCCGACGCCTTGACCTCCTCGATCAGCTCCTCCTGCGTCATCTCCGACAGCGCCTTGGCGAGCCCGCTGTAGCCGCCCGCCGCGATGTACTCGAGGATGTCGCCGGGGTCGACGGTGCCGCAGAGGCGCGTGGCGATGCGCACCTGCAGCTTCCACTGCTCCCAATCGTCGATGCGCGCCACGCCGTCAGCCGAACCCTCGCCCAGCGTGCCGAGCACATCGCCGCCGTCGCTCCACCGGCCCGACGCCGCGGCGTCTAGAATGTCGGGCACCTGCTCCGGCGTTACGTTGCGGTAGAAGACGCGAGGCCCGCCGGGCGATTGCACGTCGACAAGCGGCTCCGCGTAGCACAGGCCGATGCAGCCGACCTCGTGCACCGATGCGTCAAGCCCGCGCGACGAGGCCTCGCGACGCAGCGCGTCGAGCACCGGCAGCGCGCCCGCCGCGTGCCCACACAGCGCGACGCCGACGCGCACCCGCGTCCGGCTGTCCAGCCCGGCGACGTGCGCCTGCGCCTGCTGCTGCAGCGCCTCGAACCGCTCCGCCACGCCCCCTTCCGTTCGCCCTGAGCTTGTCGAAGGGTCGTCCTGAGCCTGTCGAAGGGCTTCCTCCCCCTCCGCTCGCCCTGAGCTTGTCGAAGGGTCGTCCTGAGGGAAATCGAAGGATGAGCCTGCCGCGCGCAGACCGGCGATCAGCGTCTCGCAGGCGTCGGCGTTGGTGCGGCCGTGCAGGTGGTGGTCGGCGGACACGACGGGCGCCTGGCTGCACGCGCCCAGGCACGTGTTGTAGCGCAGGGTCACCGAGCCGTCGGCGGTGTCGCCTTCGCCGTCCAGGCCGAGGGCGTCGTGGACGCGGTCCAGCAGCCGCTGCGCGCCCATCAGGTGGCAGGTGGGGCCCCAGCACACCTCGAAGACGTGCGCACCGGGGGGAGTGAACCGGAAGTTGGGGTAGAAGGACGCAACGGCCCAGACGTCGTTGGAGGTGACGGCCTGCCGAGTGGCGACCTCCTCGATGGCCTCCGGGGGGATCCAGCCGAGCTCGTCCTCGACCGCCAAAAGGGAAGAGAGCACGGTGACCGTGGGCTGCGGTTGCTGCGTAACGGCCCGGACGATACGGGCCCGCAGGGCGTCCTCTGTCACGTGGCCCCCTTGGTGGCGCTGGCGCCCGACTCCGTGAATCTTATCACGGATAGGGTGACCACGCTATCGTCATTCCGGCTACTACCGTCGTTCTTGCGCAGGCAGGAACCCAAGGGCTAGTGCGGCGTGTTGAATAGGGTCAATCCATGGTTGCATCGCTGTGACCATTATCACGGACGCTGACCTCCAACCCATTTCCGAACAGCCGATGCCCGTCGTTGTATCACTCTCGCAGGTTTGGCCACTAGTTCTACAATTGTCGTGCGGTCCTCATCGCTCAACTCGTCAAAAGTCATCGGCGACGCTGCCAAAGTGAACCATGTATCCTTCATCAGTTCCTTTACCACATCTATACCGTAGTCGCCAGATTCTTCCGAGGCTTTGGCGGCTTTGACTATACCTTCGACTTGCGCCCCACCTGATCCGCCTGTCCAACAAAGTATGGCCATTTCGTGCACGTCGTTTTCGATTGGGAACACGCATATACCTGATGCTCTACTGAGAATCACACAGCCCGCCAGATGCACCTTAGATCGGAATGTCACAACCTCTTCAAATACAAGGTTTGGATTGAATTCACCTGAGGTTTTTCTTGAATGCCAATTCCTCCCTAGCAGCTTAACGTTCGTTTCCGCACGTTGACGAGCTTTGTTTAACTTTCTCGTCTCCTGTTTCCATTCCTTGCCAAGATTGATCTTTCTCCTCGCCGCTCGATTCCCTTGCTCTTGCTCCCGTTGCTCCTTTAGCCCTTGCAAATGAATCGCTTGACGATACTGGTCGGCTTGAAACATCGCAATGCGATATGCAGCGAGAAACCGGACAACGGGATCCTTGAAATTGGGGCGCGCCTTGTCAATCGGATTGAATTCGTCATCGTGATTATGAAGTTTGCACGCGAACCATCCCACACACGCGTCGTAGGGGGAAACTGATCGCATAGCGACTGATGTCGGGGCTTCATCCCTTTGGAGAAAGGGCAACCACTGCGATACTCCCCAATCTAACTCAGTAATCTGTCCGGTGCTGGGATCCTTCATGTTATCCAAGACTTCTGCTCTTGGAACTACGTGGCAATTGTTGCTTACGGGTTCGCCACAAAACTTGCCGTCGCTGTCTATGACAAAGAGGCAATTACCCTCGTATCCTTGAAGATCCTTTACAATATCGCTTAACTCTCTATGAATCTGGGGCTTGCCTTCTTTGGGAATACCAACCGGCTCGTATCCGATGCTCATCACTCCCACCTACCGAATGCCCTCTCGTTTGAACGTCGTCAAGAACTCTTCTTGCGTCTTCGTGCCCTTAATTCTGTTACACGCACCACAAAGCAGTTGGAGATGTCGATTCGACGAATGCCGCCTTTGCATTGGGGCACGATGCCGCCATTGGTCATGTGCAGATCTCAAAGAATACCTTTCAGCCTGCGCAGTGCCTTTCATGACGCCCGTAGAGGGTTAGCCGGTGCGTCTGGTGAGGCGGCAGCTTGCCTATGATCGGGGTCCGCATCCTACGGCAACCGCTCGATTCCGGGGAGGGAGTCGAAGCCGCCATCGAAGCTCAATATGCGGGTGACCCCAGCCTTCTCCATTACGGCCGCGTGTAATGCATCCCGAGCAGAAACTCGACTCACAGACCGCAGCAACGCTCTCGCTGAGTGTATCTCCGCCATGCCGAAGGTCAGGACCTCGTCCGCCAGCCCGTCAAGGCTCTCAAAGGCGGCATCAATGGCGTCGGGGCGCTGTATGAAGGTATACCGGTGGAGTATCTCTTGGTACACCTCCACGTCCGTGACAAACCGCTCGCCTTCCCGCACTAACTGCATCAACGCAGCCAACACCCGGTCCTTGTTCGGGTGGGCTGCCCCGACCAAGTACATGGGCACGTTGGAGTCGACGAATATCACGGAAGCCGCTGCCCCGCATCGATTTCCCGAAGCATGACCTCAATGTCGGCAGTGGGGAACGCATGCCGGGAGGCATCGGCGATAACGCGTAGCTTGGCGTCTACAGTCCCAGGATGGTCGCTTCGGGCCTGGCGCAGCGCCTGCCGCACCCACTCGGCAAGCGTCAACCGCTGCCTGCGGGCAACGCCTTGGATCTCCCGGTACTCTTCTTCTTCTAATAGGACTTGCAGTCGTTTAACCATGCTTGCAGTCTAAATGACTCATATGCCATTAGTCAAATCAACCCAACCCTCCTGCCACCGCCCCCTCGCCCCAACCCCGCCGCCCTCGCTACCCTGTCCACATGGCAACTGCCACGTCCCTCACCAGGAAGCACCGCCAGCGTCTGCGACAGCGCGGGGAATTGTTCCCTCTGGATGAAAATTTTTCGCTTTGTAGCTGGAATATGCCAAACCAGCTACAAGACGAAAATCAATTCAATTCATCCCAGCTACGGCAGGCGACGAGACAATTCGGCAGCCCAGGTATGCCTGCGCGAATTGAAGGGGCAATGCAAACGCCCCCGCCTGTTGAAGGGCCGCCAAACTCCTCCCCCGCCTTGCACCCTCGCGCACCCTACGGCATGATGGTGCGGAATCTTCACCCACGGAGGACTCCCATGCCTGACCCCAAGGTGTTTGTCTTTGCGCCCGGCGACTCGGACAGCCTGAAGGAGCTGGAGGCCGCCGGCTGCTCCCTCACCCTCGGCAGCGCCAACTGGAGCGACCCCACCGGCGACTCGACCGAGAAGCTCGCCGAGATGGCGTCCGGCGCCGACGCCCTCGTCGGCACGTCCATCAAGGGCGCGAAGATTTCTCGCGACGTGCTGACGGCGTCGGAGGGCCTCCGCATCGTCGCCAAGTACACCGTCGGCGTGGACGAGATCGACATCGACGCCGCCACGGAGCTCGGCATCCTCGTCACCCACGCGCCCACGGAGGCCAACTGGGGCGGCGTCGCCGAGACCACCATCACCAAGATGCTGACGCTGTTGAAGAACACCCGCGAGCGCGACGCCCACCTGAAGGCCGGCGAGCCGTGGCGCAGCGAGGGCCTGACCGGCGTCCACCTCGGCTACCGGGCGGAGGACGGCTACGAAGGTATCGTGCTGGGCTTGATCGGCCTGGGGCGCATCGGCACGCGCGTGTCGAAGCTCATGGCGCCCTGGGGCATGCGCATCGTCGCCCATGACCCCTACGTCTCCGACGACCACTTCCGCGAGCTCGGTGTGGAGCGGCTGGCCCTCGACGACCTGCTGCGCCAGTCCGACGTGGTGAGTCTCCACGTCATCCTCACTCGCGAGACCCACCACATGATCAGCACGCGAGAGCTGGGCTTGATGAAGCCCACCTCCGTCCTCATCAACACCGCCCGCGGTCCGGCAGTCGACGAGCCCGCGCTCATCGAGGCGCTCAACGCGAACACCATCGCCGGCGCCGCGCTGGACGTCTTCGAGGTGGAGCCCTTACCGCTGGACAGCCCCTTGCGCTCGATGGGCAACAACGTGCTGCTCTCGCCGCACATGTCGTCGCACAACCAGGGAGGCGGCATCGGCCCGGGCATCAAGTGGGGCACGGCCTACGTCCTCCACGCCCTGCGCGGCGAGGAGCCGGAGCACGTCTACAACGTCGAAGCCCTCCCCGCCTGGCGCGAGCGGTTCCTGGGACGGGCGCTGATCTCGTAGAGACCGCTCGCGGCGCGCCCGTCCGGCCCCGTCTCCAATACGCGGCAGGCCCTTCGACAAGCTCAGAGCGAACGGGGATAGCGTCGCGAGGAGCATGAGCGCGCCTGCGAGCGTCAATAGGACGTGATACCCTATCAGCTACTCAGCAACGGAAGGGCTGGCCATGGTCTCCAACCTCGGTTTCTCAGTCTTGCGCTCAGCGGTGGTCGTTTCCCTGACCGCCGCATTGGTTGGGCTTTGGCTTATCCTATCCCCGGCCCAAAGCCATGCTTGTTCATGCATGGCGCCAGGTTCGCCCCGCGAGGCATTAGCGACTTCCGATGCGGTCTTCAGGGGTACAATCACCAGCCTCGCTTTCACCGTTGAGCATTACGAAGACCCCCCAGGATCGTACGAACGACTCGGTATGGAATTCAATGTACACACCTATTGGAAAGGGCCCCAATACCAAACCTTGTATGTAGTAACGAATTTCGATGGAGAGGCCTGCGGCTTGGAGCCTGACCCTAGCATAGGCGAGGAATACCTCGTTTACGCTTTCCGCAGCGACAGCGGCGCCCTGGGTACCGGTCTGTGCAGCAGGACAACGTTGGCAGCGTATGCAGAGGATGAACTTGCCGAGCTCGGCTCAGGGCGCACTCCTATACCTGGCGTCATGGAGACTCAGTCGCTGGAGTTTCCGACAGCATTCAAGCCACGGACAGAGAGTGATTCGCGGTCGGGCAGTGACTGCGGTCTGTCTCTACTTGCCATCTTTGGAGCGGGGTTTGCGGGAACGATAGCTGGAGCAGCGGCCTTGGCAGGGGGATGGTTCGCCTTGCGAAAGCGCCGCCCTGAATCGATTTAGGGTAAAGGCGCATGTGTATGCGATTCCCTACCTTCAAGTCTCCGGAGGCAGGAACCCGAAAAGGCATGAGCGTGGGGGCTAGTTGTGGGCCCAGCGCAGCTCAGGCAGCGTCTCTTGTGGGGTGAGTTTCACCGGACGGGCTTTCCTCGGAGGAAGCATCGCAGGACCAAAGCCCTACGACAGGTACTTCTTTGCCAGCGCCTCGTAACGAGCGTCGCCCCGCTCCGACGGCTTGAACTTGCCCCTCCATTTCTGCGAGAAGGTCTGCGTCTCCTCCCCCACAACCTCCCGCAGCGACTGCTCAACGACCGCAGAAAGCGACATTCCTCGAGAACGGGCATAGCGCTTGGCGGCCGGGACCAGATCCGCGTCAACCGTGATCGTCAGTTTTTGCTTCATGGGAGCGCCTGCCCTTCCATCTTGTGCACGTATTGTTTCATCCAGCATACGTATGTGTCGCGCCGGGTTCAAGCCCGCCGCCGTTCGCCCGGAGCCCGTCCTGAGGCTCTCGAAGGGCCGCCCCTACTCCTACCCCGTCGTCGCCGAGCGCGGCGGCTTCGACAGCAGCATGAGCACGCCGGCGATCGCCCATCCCGCGGCGATGATCAGGAACGCCATCGTGTACGAGTCCTGCAGGTCGAAGAGGAAGCCGATGAATATCGGGCTCGCGGCGCCGGACACCGTCATGAACGGCCGCAACACGCCGTTGATGGCCCCCAGATGCAGCCGCCCGAAGTAGTCGGCGACGATGACCCCCATCAGCGTGATGTACGCCCCAATGGTGAGGCCGTGGAGGCCGGAAGCGATGAGCATCGACGTCCGCCCCTCCACGTTCAGGATCAGCAGTACGGTCCCCGCGGTCAGGATGAGCTGCGGGCCGATGAGGAAGCGCAGGGGCACGCGCTCCGCCAGCAGACCCCACGCCGGACGGAAGCTCACGGAGCCGATGGCGAAGGCCGTGGCGCTCAGCGCCGCGACGGACTCGGGGATGCCGCTGTCCTGGTAGTACGGCACCAGGTTCGCGTGAAAGCCGCCGATCCCGACGCCCACCAGCATGAAGACGGCGACGATGAGCCAAAAGGAGAGCGCGCGAACACTCTCGCGCACCGTCAGCCCGCCGGCGGCGATGGACCGGGTCGGGCCCGGCCCTCCCGTGGCGGAGGGCGCCGCGTCCGGCGAGTCGCCGTCCGGCAGCAGGCCGATGTCCTCGGGCCGCGTGCGCACCAGAAAGGAGAGCGGCACCAGCACCACGAGCGCCACGATGCCAAGCACAAACCACGCCATGCGCCAGTCGGACTGGTCGATGAGGGCCTGGATGGATATGGGGTAGAGCATGGGGCCGAGGCCTGGGCCCACTGCCGCAATGCCCAGCACGCGGCCGCGCATCCGGACGAACCACTTGGGCAGGATGGTCATCGCGAGGGCGAAGCCGCCGGTGATCTGTGCGATGCCCGTGGAAACGCCGAAGACCAGGTAGAACTGCCACAGGTTGTCGACAAACCGCAGCGCCAGCAGCGAGCTGCCCAGCAGCACCGCGGAGAGGAGCATCAGCCGTCGAGGGCCGGTCCGGGTGTCCTGCATGGGCCCGACGATGGGCGAGAGCGCAGCCGCAACCAGCATCTGGACGGTCAGGGCGCCGAAGAAGGCGGTCCGCGACCACTCCAGATCCTCCGTCATCGGCCGGACGAAGACGCTCGCGCCCCACACGCCCACACCCGTCGAGAACGACCCGGCGATGATGGCGACGAACAGCATCACCCAGCCGTAGTAGACCCTGGGGGACCGCAGACCCGTCGGTTGCTTCATGCGCCGGACTATAGCACGAATGGCGTCGAGCCTCGCCCCTATCCCGCCGGCTCCGGCGCTGCCCCGTCCGGCGCCGTCGCGGGGCCTGGCTGCTGCCGGGGCGGCGCGGCCAGCAGCACGAGGCCGCCCGCCACAACCCAGGCCGCCGCGATGATCAGGAACGCCATCGTGTACGAGTCCTGCAAGTCGAAGAGAAGGGCGATGAGGAGCGGGCTTGCAGCCCCCGCCACCGTCATGAACGGTCGCATCACGCCGCTGACGGCGCCCAGGTGCGCCCGGCCGAAGTAGTCGGCCACCAGCAGGTTTTGGAGGGTGATGTACGCGCCGATCGTGAGGCCGTGCAGCCCCGCGGCGATGAGCATGGACGTCTGCCCGCCCACGTTCAAGATGAGCAGCACGGTGCCCGCACTCAGGATGAGCTGCGGGCCAATGAGATACCGCACGGAAATGCGCTCGGCGAGGATGCCCCACACCGGGCGCAGGCTCACGGAAGCCACCGCGAACGCCGTCCCGCTCAGCGCCGCCACCGACGCCGCCAGCCCGATGTCCTGGAAGTACGTCACGAGGTTGGCGTGGAACCCGCCCATCCCCATGGCTACCAGCATGAACGACCCGATGATGAGCCAGAACGCAAAAGTCCGGAGACTCTCGCGCACCGTCAGCCCGTCGGGAGCGTTGGCCGCTCGCGGCGGAGGTGCCGGCCTCGGCGTCCCCTGGGCTCGCGCGGGCGTCGGCTCGCCTGGCTTGTCGCCGTCGGGCAGCAGCCCTATGTCCTCGGGCCTCGTCCGCACCATAAACGACACCGGCACCAGCACGGCGAGCGCCACCAGCCCCAGCACGAACCACGCTTCGCGCCAGTCCATCAACTCGATGAGGGCCTGGATGGAGACGGGGAAGAGCATCGGGCCGAGGCCCGGACCCATGGCCGCCAGCCCCAGAACGCGGCCCCGCTTGCGCACGAACCACTTGGGCAGAATGACCCGCGTCAGTGCGTTGATGCCGGACACCTGCGCAATCCCGCCCAGCAGACCGAAGAGCAGGTAGAACTGCCACAGGCTGTCGACCCACCGCGTCAAGATCAGCGAGCCGCCGAGCAGCACGGCGGACAACAGCATCAACCGCCGGGGTCCATTGCGCGTGTCCTGCATCGGCCCGACGATGGGCGCCAGCGCCCCTGCCACCAGCGACCGGACGGTGAGCGCCCCGAAGTAGCTCGCTCGCGACCAGCCCAATGCCGCCGTCATCGGCCGCGCCATGACGCTCGCGCCCCAGACGCCCGCACCGGTCGAGAACGACCCAGCGATCATCGCGACGGCAAGCAGTATCCAGCCGTAATAGATGACCGGAAAGCGAAAGCCCTTTCGCTGCTCCATAGGGCGCAACTATAGCAGGATTGGGGAGCAGCGTCCCGCAGGCCAAATCGCAGCGTTCTTTGACAAACAATTGAGGTGTGCTTGGCCCATTGTCGGAATTGATGTGCCCCTCTCGAAAGCGTAATGTGGCAATTGAGGAGTCTTGGGAGGGGTAGAGGAGAAAATGCATGGCTACTCAGCCCAACAATGTGCCTGAATGGTTCCACCGCTATGCTGTGGAAAATGAGCGACAGCACCAGGGGCTAACCCAGATGGTGGGGGATGCAAAGGCAGACCTTATCAAGTGGTTCGCTGGCTTGTTGATACTCCAGACGGGAGTGCTGATCTCCGCTATTGCGTTTTTCGGCGGAGGCTAACCTCCTGCGCCGCCCACTGACACCGCAGCCTTGCCCATGCGGCTCGCCCCCCGCTACCCTCCCGGTATAAGGAGGCGTTGCCCATGCGGAAAGTCGGCGCGTGTCCATCCCACATCCCATAACCGGGATTGTTATCGATTTCTTCGTTAACGAATCCTCTTTCTGGGAGAGGCGCCCACAGATACGGCTTCAATAACCAGAACGAATCCTCGGGAGCACCCTCTCCGTCCTGCCCCGTCGAAAGGCGGGGTCAGGCAACGGTCTCGATGCCGGGGAGAGATGAATGGGGCGCGGGCTGATGGACCGGCGCCTACCTCTCGTAACGGTCCACCCGGTGGCTGTAGTCAAACTCGGACGTGAGCGAGTCCTTGATGACGGCCTCCGGCAGATCCCCCGTCACCTCGTAGCCGTACTGCCACAGGATGATCCGCGCCACCTTCCGGCCGAGCCGCACGCTGTAGTTGGTGCCCCGGTCCTCCGGGTAGATCTGCGTCGTGTTGGCCAGGTAGAGGTTGGGAATCGGCGTCCGGTGCGGCGGGATGTCCCTTGCGTAGCCCGTCCGGTTCACGGGCTGCGCCGCGTCCTCGCGATGGTAGTAGCTCGCCTTGATCCAGTGCTCATCGAAATCGGGGTTCAGGCGCCGGAGGTGCGGCAGATACTCGGCCAGCAGCGCGTCGTGGTCCAGCGAGTAGAGCCGGTCCTCCCGGTCGAGGTAGTTGGAAAGGTAGAGCAGGTGGCTGCCGCCGTAGTGCTCCGGCGGCACGAAGTTAGTGTGCTCGATGGCGGCGACGAATGGGATGCTCCGGTCGGCGATGTTGAGCCAGTACACCGGCGTCAGCGGACGGTCAAGCTCCAGCACGATGAGCACCGCCGCGAGGTACGTCGTGCTTGTCAGCGCCTCCTTGTACGAGTCCGGCAGCTCCGGCGCCAGCGCGGCGAAGATCCGCGACGGCGTCGTCGACAGCACGGCGTCATAGTGGCGGACGCCCGGCTGCGCATCCGGCAGCCGCACCTCCAGCCCCGTCGCGCGGCCCTCCTCGACGACCACACGGGCCACCTCGGCCGAGGTGTGCACCTCACCGCCCATCGCGCGGACGCGTTCTCCCAGCGTATCGAAGACCTCGCCAAAGCTGCCCATCGGGTAGCCTAGGCTCTCGCCGCCGAGGCTTCGTCCCCGCGAGGCCAGCCGCAGGGCCACCTTGCCCCAGAACCACGTCATGCCCACCTGGTCGTAGTGGCGGCCGAACTTGCCTCGCAGCAAAGGCTCCCACACGGCCTCGTATGCGCGGCGGCCCACCCAGCGGGGCAGCCACTGGTCGGCGGTCACGTCTTCCAGCGACCGCCAGCTCCTGCGCCGGCGCAGCGCCAGGGTCACGAGGCCCAGACGCAGTCGGTCCGCAATGCCGATATCGCTGAAACGCAGAAGGTCGGTCGGCGTGGTGAAGGGCCAGATGCGCCCGCCGTGGTAGAGGCCGACCCTGGAGGGGATCCACGCCAGCTTGTGGCCAAGGCCCAGCTCGTTGATGAGCCACACCATGTCCGTGTCGCTGGTGAAGAGGTGGTGGTAGCCGCGCTCCAGGCGTCCGCCGCCAACGTCGAACGTGGACGCCTGGCCCCCGAGGAAGGGCGCGCGCTCGAAGACCTCAACGCCGTGACCCTGCCGCAGCAGCTCGAATGCGGCGGCGAGGCCCGCTGCGCCCCCGCCGATGACGCCGACCCTCACGCCGTGCCCGCCTCACCTGCCGGCGAGGAGCGTTCTTCCTCCTCCCGGCCTGAGCGCGCCAGCCCGGTGAGCGTGTGGTTGCTCAGCCACGCGTACCCCACGCCGGCAATCGTCACGGGCACCAGAAGCGCCGCGTGCAGCACCAGCACGTATGCGGAGGCCACGGAGACGTCGACCGCGAAGTACACCAGCGTCGCCTGCGCAAAGAACTCGAAGGGACCGACGCCGCCGCCGCCGGACGGGACTACCGTGCCGAGGTTCGAGGTCGCCGTCGTCAGGATGAGGATGCCCATGAGGCGCCAGACGCTCGTGAAGTAGTCGTCAAGGCCAAAGCCGAGGGCGATGAGGAAGAACATGCTTGCCTCAAGCGTCCACACCGGTATGGAGAGCACCATGATGGAGCCGAGCCGCTTGGGGTTGCGAAGTGAGGAGAGGCCCTCGAGGAACCGCAAGGAAATGAAGCTGGCGAATGGCCTCGCCTTCGCGGGAAGGAACGTCAGGACCCTGTTCAGGAGACGTTCCACCGCCTCCGGCCACACCGCCATGGCGACGAGCAGGAGCATGAAGGAGAAGAAGGGGACGCTGAGGGCCATGGTCAGGACCAGCCAGTTGACCCGGGTCTGATCGCCCAGGGCCTTGAAGAGGTCCACAATGGGCACGAAGTATGCGACCACGCCCACCAGCAGCAGCAGCGTCAGGCCGTCCGAGACACGCTCGATCAGGATGGTCGCCAGCCCGGATGCCTTGGACACGCCCTCCCGGATGTTCAGGAAGTACGAGCGCACCACCTCGCCAAGCCGTACCGGCAGGACGTTGTTGGCGGCGTAGCCCACCAGCACCACCGGCCACAGCCGCATCACGCGGAAGTCTCCCATTGGCGAGAGGATGATCTTCCACCGCACGGTCCGCAGGAACAGCGAGAGGAAGTAGAACGCGATGCCCGGAATGACGTAGAGGTAGTTGGCCGTCTCGATTGCATCCCACAGGTCGGAGAGGTCCGCGCGCCACAGGAAAACGGTCAGAAAGAACACGCTCAGGGCGAGGCCGATGAAGAAGCGCTTTGAGAACAGCAACGGGGCCTTTCTCCAGCACCAGAGTCGGCAGGTTGGCGACGTGCTCCGCTATTCCCGCTCAATTCACAAGAGTATAGGAGGCGCTGCAGGGTACGGCAACGGGTTTACCCCGGGTCAATTGCGCCGAGTTCGAGCAAATCGTCCGAGTAGTAGAGGTATGCGTCCTCCGAGCCGAGTGGCGTCTCAAACTCCCGGAAGAGCCAGTAGCGGAACGCGCTCTGCCACGCCGAGCGGTCCCGCAGGCCGTCCCACACCGCTCCCGGTGTGAGGTTGCGGTAGCTCTCCGGGAACCACCACCGGTGCTTGTACCGCTGCACCTGCATGAAGCCTGCCTCCCGGAGGTCGGGGTCTGCCAGCGCCTCGTTGTTGGCGTGCACAAGGACGACGCCGCCGTTCGGGTTTACGGGCTGGCTGGCCCCGGCGTACGTTGGGTAGCCGACGGCGTCATAGTTGCGGAGATACCAGGCCCACGGCCAGGAGAAGCCGCTATGCCCGTCCACGCTGATGGGGATGTCGCGCCCCTTGCCGCTCTGCTCCGAGAGCCGCTTCACGTCCCGCGCGATGCGCACCACGTCGGGCGAGCTCTGCGTGTAGACCAGCATCTCCGTCGGCGTCTCGCCGTTGTGGAACGCCGCCGTCCAGCCGGAGCGAACGCCAAGGGCAAGCAACACGACGGCGAGGGTCAACCCGGCAAAGGCCAGTCCCTGCCTCGTGCCGAGCCGTGTCGCAAAGTAGAGCACGGCGGTGATGGCGGCCCCCACGGTCAGCAGCACGCCCCAGATGCGCAAGAAGGTCTCGACTCCGCCGCCGGGCGACGGCTCGTAAAAAAGGAGGCGGTAGAGGAGCAGCAGCGCCAGCGGCGTCAGCGGGGCGGCCAGCCACGCGCCGTCCCTGACGACTCGCCGCCACGGCACGCCGTCGACAAGCCGTCCCAGCGTCAGCCCGGCGAGGACCGCGGCCGGGAGCGTGACGTGCACCAGCAGCCACGGCATCTTCTCCGCCGCCAGCGTGAAGAGAAAGAAGTTCAGGGCCATCCACACGATGAGAAACAGCACAAAGAGCGAGGTCGAACCAAGGGCGCGGCGCTGTTGCTCCGCGTCTGTGCTGTCGAACAGGGCATTCACGGGCGCCAGGAGGTTGCCCTTCACCGCGTACCAGACCGAGCCGCCGATGGCTGCGGCGGCGATGAGGAACTCGTAGTTGGCGCCGATGACGAAATAGTAGTACCAGGGCTGGCTGCCCCGCGCGACGTCCTGCTGCGCAAGCCAGTACCCCAGGCTCTGCCAGATGCCCGTTACGACGCCGTAAGGACTGGTGAAGAAGCTGGTGTACAGGAGCACGTAGACCACGCCGAACACGACGGCGCACGTCAACCACTGCCGCCAGTTCCACGCCAGCCCCAGCGCCACCGCAATCGCGATCAGCGCCGCGACGACCACGCCCGCCACGTAGCGCCCGCCATCGAGCGGCATTCCGATCGCCCCGGCGCTCGTCACGTCGTTCGAGAGCACGATGCCGAGGGCTCCCTGGAAGATCGACGACGCGGCGCCGGCGAAGGGCAGGCTGAGCGTGAACAGCAGGAGCAGCACGGCCGCCGGGGGGCTGATTTGCGACAGGCGCATCCTCCCGAGGACCACGTCCCTCGCGTCGCCCATGGACAGGAAGGCAAGAAATGCACCGATCGAGACCAGGAAGATGAAGACGGTCTCCTTGGCGGAGAACGCCAGCGCCAGCAGCGCCGCCGTCACGTAGAGGTACCTGGGGCTCCGGTCCCGCATGTACCGCCAGATGACGACCACCAGGCCCAGGACCAGCGCCGCCATAAGGATGTCGTTGCGGGCGAAGCGGCTGAAGTACAGGAACGTGGGCGAGAATGCCAGCAGCGTTGCCGCGCACATCGCGCCCGTGCGGCCCAGCCAGTCGCGCAGCAGCCATGGCAGCGCAACCAGCCCCGTCCCGGCCAGCGCATACGCGATGCGGGCCGTGGCGTCATTGTCTCCGAACAGGAAGAAGACCAGCGCGTTGAGGTGGTACTGCAACGGCCCGTGGAGCAGCGGGTTGTGGTCGTATCCCCGGCCCTCGACGATGTACCAGCTGTAGTAGGCGTGCAGGCTCTCGTCGTGGTGCATCGCCCGGTCGCCGAGCTCCCACACACGCATCGCCAGCGCGACGAGCGCCAGCACGACGTAGAAGACCAGCTCCCAGCGCTCCGCCGGCCAGCCGAGGAAGCCGCGCGACGCCCCCAACGGCCCGGCCTCACCGCCATTGACGGGCGATCGAAAGGCGGACGGGTGGTGGACGAGGGGGTTACGCATCGTCTCCGGTCACCGCGTAAATCTCGACGTCCCCGTGCGAAAACACGGTCGTCAGCGCCGGAGCGAGATGGTGGAGCGAGTCGACGCCATACTTGCCGCGCTCACGAGGGCCAACCACAACGTAGCGGACGCCATAGCGCTCGGTGATGGTGTCGACGGTTGAGGAGTCCTCGGCGTTGTACAGTGCAGCGACGTCTTCCGTGCGCCCGGTCTGCGGGTCGGATGAGCCTCGCCACTGGAGCTCGTGGCCCGGCCAGTTCAGCGGCGACGGCAACCCGGTGAAGGACGCGACGCGCCCGAACGTGGTGTAGTCGTCGCCAACGGCCTCGACGATGACGTCGCCCGCCTCGGCGTTGTCCTTCAGCCATTGGATGGCCGCGTACTCCCCCGGTTGCTGCCGCTTCAGGAACGCCGTGCCGTCCAGGGTCAGTCCCGCGCTCGATGTAGTATTCAACGTGAACGCCATACCCACCGGCAGATAGAATGCGGACAGCGCCAGGACCACGAACGCAACTCCCGTTCCCGTCGCCAGCCGTTGGCGCCAGACCCCTCCAGCATGGGCGCCCCGTAATCCAAAGTATAGGGTGAGCGGCGCGGCTACAGCAAGGATTGCCCACGCCTGGTAGTACAGCTTGAAGACCGTGTTCATGCGGTTGTCGAAGAAGTCGACGACGTAGAACAGCTCCGGCCCCAGGACGAGCGCGACGCCCATCGCTGCCGCGCCGAGCGTGAATGCGATCGCAGCGCCGTCCCCATTTGCCGTCGCCGCCAGCGCCGCCGCCAGCAGCGCGCCCAGCGCCAGCGACAGCGGCAGCGCGACCCACAGCCGGTCCACCAGCTCGGCGGTCTCGCCGGTGACGAGCACGATGACCAGCCACAATACCAGTGGCGCCAGCCCGAGTCCGAAGCCAACCGCCGAATACCCGTTCGCCCTGAGCTTGTCGAAGGGCCTTTCCCCCTCGGAACGAGCCAAGACCGGAAGGACCAATACGGCAACCGCCACCACGAAAAGCCCCCACACGGTCAGGAAATGCAGCAGCGACGTCCCCGGCGTCGTGACGGCTGCGATGCCCTTGGTCTGCCCCGCAATGGCGCCCAGGTAGTAGGGAAGGTATGGCAGGGTCGCCAACAGCAGCAGCACGGCGGCGAAGCTCGCGGCCCACTCCATTGCGCCGGCCTGCTCGCTGTTGCGGGCTCGAAACGCCCGCAGCCCAATAGCGCCCGCCCCAATCGCGAAGAACACCGGCAGGTCCCATGCGTTCACGAAACCCAGCGCGCCCAGCGCCAGGCCCATCGCAACGGCTACGGGCCAGCGCCGCCACCACCAGCCGCGGCCAACGGTCGTGTCGTCCGCGAGGACCGCGTAGCAGAAGCCGAGGAAGACCAAGATGAACGGAAGCGACATAACGTGTGGATGGAGGTCGCCTAGGTGCCAGCTGAAGAACGGGTACTCCTGGATGGTCGCGTCCAGGTTCACCCCGCCCACGTACTCGCCGATGACGCGCGACGATCGCCACCACCACCAGGTGTCGTTCGGGAAGAACGATGCGCTCGCAGCCGGGCCGTCCAGCCCGCCGATGCCCACGGCCTGCCAGAAGCCCGCCGAGCCGACGCCCCATGCGCGGAGCATCTCGAAGATCCCCTCCAGGTTGCCGACGAAGGCTAGCATCACCACGCCCAGCAGCCCAATGCCGAACGCCGTCTGCAGGTTGGCTCCCGCCCGCTGCGCAACGGTCGAGACGAGGCTGACCACGCCCATCGCCGCCATCGCCGGGACGAGCGCCATCGCAAGGTTGTACACAATGCCGGAGGGGATCCCGGCCAGCACGCCGGGCAGCCCCATCGTCAGGTAGCCGAAGTAGTAGTAGCTGATGCCGTGGCCGGCCAGCCACGGGTCCTCCGGCGGATACGTGGGCGCGATCATCGACGCGTTCAGGAAGGCGAAGTCCATCGGCTGCTCCGTGTGGCCGATGTCCGGGAGGCTCGCGCGCATCAGCGCCCAGAAGGCGAAGACCAGCAGGAAGACGGCCTCCGTCGCGAGGAGCAGCTGCCAATGGCCTCGCACGTGCTCGACGAGCTCCGGCCACTGCCGCCGCGCCAGCACGAGCGCCGCCAGGGCCAGCGCTAGCAAGATCACCGCCGCGGTCTCGCGCGGGCCGAGGGGGAAGTGCGCGCTCCCAAGCCACCAGACGGGGAGGGCGAGCAAGAGCATGCCCAGCGGCTTCGCAAACCCGAAGCCCCGGTCCTTCAACACAGGGAATAGCAGGTAGGCGAAGGGGATGGCTATCAGGCCAAGGACCTCGATGGTGAGGAGCCAGAGGACGACGTTCATGTACCCATTATGACGGCGCGGGGGATGAATGGGCCAATTCCACAAGCCGTTCGCCCTGAGCCTGTCGAAGGGTCAATCGAGCGGCTTGTGGTCCACCCTCTACCGCCCGTCGCCGAAGAGCGCGTCCACGTACGCCTCCGGCTCGAACGGCGACAGGTCGTGCATGCCCTCGCCGGTGCCTACGAACCGCACGGGCAGGCCAAGCTCGCGGGCGATGGCGAGGACGACGCCGCCCTTCGACGTGCCGTCCAGCTTGGTGAGGATGATGCCGGTGCACCCGACGGCCTGCGTGAACTCCTTGGCCTGCACCAGCCCGTTCTGCCCGGTGGTGGCGTCCAGGATCAGCAGCACCTCGTGGGGAGCGGTGGCGTCCACGCGCGCCAGCACGCGGCCGATCTTCTTCATCTCCTCCATGAGGTTGCCCTTGGTGTGCAGCCGCCCGGCCGTGTCCACGATGACGACCTCGGCGCCGCGGGCCCTGGCGGCCTGCATGGCGTCGAAAGCGACAGCCGCCGGGTCGCCGCCCTGGTTGTGCGCGATGACGTCGGCGCCGGCCTGCGCGCCCCAGTACTGGAGCTGCTCGATGGCCGCGGCCCGGAAGGTGTCCGCTGCAGCAAGCACCACGCGCTTGCCCTCGTCGCGGAAGAGGTTGGCGAGCTTGGCGATGCTCGTCGTCTTGCCCGCGCCGTTCACTCCGACGACCAGCACGACGAGCGGCTGTCGTCCGTCAGTGTCGTTGCCGTCGGCATCGCGTGGACCCTCGACGGCGTTGAGCACGTCGAGGATGTCGGACTTGAGCGCGCTGAAGACCTCGTCGCCCGAGCGGGCGCCCCGCGAGCGTTCCCGCGCCCGCTCCAGGAGCTCCATGGCAAGCCCGACACCGACGTCGGCCTCGATGAGGATCTCCTCGGCCTCGTCCCAGACGTGGTCGCTTGCGCCGTCGGTTGTCAGCAGGTCCTTCAGCCGGCCAAAGAACGTCGAGCGGCTGCGCTCAAGGCCCCTGGTCGCCGCCTCTTTGTCCCCACCGCGTTTCAGAAAGCTGAACGGCATGGTCTCATCGTACACCGTCAGCCCGTTCGAGGGGATGCCCTAGCCGAAGATGCGCGGTATCCCCTCGCCGATGCCGAAGGACAGCGCCGCGGCCACGGAGCCGATGACCAGAATCTCGACGCCCTGCAGCCAGGCGGACTTCTTGACCAGGCGCCCCTTCCAAGTGCCAAGGGCGAAGAGTCCGGCCAGCGTCACGCCGACGGAAGCCGCGATGGCGGCGGAGCCATCTAGGAAGAAATAGGGCAGGATGGGGATCATCGCCGCCACGATGAAGGCCCCGCCCATGGTCACCGCGTCCTTGTACGGGCTCGCCGTGATCTCCGGACTGATGCCCAGCTCCTTCTCCAGCAGCGTCCGCAACCACAGGTCCTTGTCCTCGGACACCTTGTCGGCCAGGCCGCGCGCCTCCCGCAGGCTCAGGCCCTCGCGCTGGTACAGGGAGACCAGCTCCGCCAGCTCCTCAGCCGGGTGCTCCTCCAGCTCCCGCGCCTCCTTCTCGATCTCCGCCCTCTGCAGGTCCATCTCGGCCCGCGATCCGAGGAAGGCGCCGGTTGCCATCGAGATCATGCCCGCCAGCGCCCCCGCCAGTCCGGCCACCAGGATGAACGACGAGTTGTCGCTGGTCACGGCGGCGGCGACGGCGGTCACCAGCGCCAGCGTGCTCACCAGGCCGTCCTGCGCGCCGAACACCACCTCTCGAATGCGGGCCGACGCTGCGATGCGCCACCGCTCCGTGTCCACCTCCTCCGTGCTGGCCCACGATTGCCGGTCGACGAAGGGCTCGTCCGGCTCCACGGGCGCCGTCGCCGCGGCAGCAACCGGCGCCGCGGCAGGCTGCGAGAGCGCTTGCTCCGAGAGCTTCCGCTCCAGCGCCTCCAGCGTCGTCTCGAACATCTGGATGTGGTGCTGTTCGCGGTCCATCGCGACGCGGAAGGTGTCGGCGGCCTCCCGCCGCCCCTCGTCGATCGCGGCCTGGATCATCTGCGGGTAGACCCGCGCCGCCTCCTCGGCCTCGCCCGCGATGACGCTGCGCAGGTTCTCCACGGACGACTTCACGTCGCCCGCGACGCGCAGGTGGTTGATGCCGTGGATGTTCTCGGCGCCCGCGACCTCCTGGAAGATCTGCGCGACCTCAGGGTGGCCCTCGATGAGCGCCTGCTGCGCGAACGCCTGGTACTTCACGTTGGCGACGGCCTCCGTGACGATGGCGTTCCAGAGGTTTCGGTCCGTCCTTGTCAGGGAACTTCCTGTGGTCATTCCCTCACCCCCTTTGACCCGTTTGACCCGCTGCCTGTGGTGACAGCAGAGTCCACATAACCACCGTACGTAACGCTCCAATCCCTAGTCCAGATTGAGCGGGATTCGTGAGCCTGCGCGTGGCGATTTGTTCAGTGGCGGCTAAGGCGATGCGGAAACCGCCACAAACCCCGACCCGTTGTTTGTGCGACAAAGGTAACGGCAATGCGCGCGGAAGACTTGGCGAGGCTCTCTATGTCGCCGCGGATGCCCGCAAATCGCAGCTAGCCCGCCACCTCGATGAGCAGCCTGCAGTGGTCGCTCGGTCCCCACTCATCCACGCCGTTCAGCGCGCGGACAGTGACCGAGCCAAGCATACCTTCAGAGGCGAATGCATAGTCCAACTGGCCGGTGGCCTCAGCAGGGGAAGAGCCAATGTTGTAGAAGGTGGGGACATTTAAGCTGTCTTTGGGAAGCCAGTCCGGCCAAGGGTCGGCTTGGCGTCCGTTCGGGACTTGAGGGCCCACAAAGGGCAGCCCAATGGCCGCCATCCGGTCGAAGACGGTGGCATTTCTACGCTTCCAGTAGTCGTTGCTTCCGTAGCCGTACCAAATGGTGAGGTCGCCGGCGGCAATGATGCGGTGGCTCCTCTGCCTGCCAATCAGCAGGGAGAGATCAGAGATAACCCTGTGCGCAGAGGCGTCGAGGATGTTCCGGGACTTTATTCCAGTGGAGCGATGCGGTTTCTCGTACTCTACGCAAATTGACACTACAGTAAACGGTTCGCCACTGCACGGAGTGACGATAGCGGCGGACATGCAGCCTCGATGGCTGACGGTGAGGTCACCAGGCTGGGCCTCGCGTAGGGGCACGGGCTCCAGCCATTCCACCTCAACCTTGTCTGATAGTCTCGCGATGGCCGTCCGGCTAACCCTACGGCCTTGTGCATCGTGAAACGGCTCCGGGTCTACCTCGATATGGTTGACCACGTCCTCAGGAGGCAGAGTTGCCTCTTGCAGCAAAGCAATGTCAGCACCGCCGCACTCGTCGCGCAGGAAGCGCCAGCTGTCGCGCTTGTGCTCCATATTCCAGCAGACGATGGTGGTCACGGAGACATTCCAGGCAACGTCAGGGTAATGGTCTCCACGACAGGGTTGGACACGTCAATGACGTGCGCGAGATCGTCAGAGTCGGCGTCCTCAAAATACAGTTCAAGGGCTTCCGTGATAGCGGCCCGTGCCTCTTCCCGCGTGTCGCCGAAAGTAGCGACGTCCACATTCAACGCCTGTGCCAGCCAAGACGTGCCATCGCTGTAGAAGACAACTTCGATAGCACGCATGCCCCTACTCCTCGTGCTGCGTCGTCACGCTGTCCTTGCGGGTGACCGTGATGTGCGCGAAGTCGTGCTCGCCGTCCGCGCCGTGCCAGTGCTTCTCCCCGCTGGGCGAGAAGATCACGTCGCCGGGCTCAAGCTCCACCTGCTCACCCTCCGTCGCGAAGACGCCCTTGCCGTGGGTGACGATGAGCAGCTGGTCGCTCGTGTGGGTGTGGAACTTGTTGCGCACGCCGTGGCCGAAGCCGACGACGGACGCGTTGAAGTCGGTGCTGTCGGGCGCGAGCGGCTGCCGGTAGACGTCTTCGCTGGTGAACAACGGGGACGCCGCCGACTCCTTGGGGACCTCGCTGATCTTGGACTTCTTCATCGTATCCTCCAGTGTGTTTATAGGCCTGCCGTTCGTCCTGAGCCAAGTCGAAGGATGAGCGGCAGGCGGGCGTCGCTGCCCACCCTACCGCATCAACCCGCCGCCGTCGCAGATGATGCTCTGGCCGCTGATCATCGCCGCGTCGTCGCTCGCCATGAACGCGATGAGCGCCGCCAGGTGCTCCGGGTAGACGCGCTGCTTGATTGCCTGGTTCTGCATCGTGCGGTTGAACGCCTCCTCGTCCGAGTGCGCCATGGTGCCGGGCGTCGCCACCTGGCCGGGCATGACGGCGTTCACGGTGATGCCGTCCGCGCCGGCCTCCTTGCAGAGCGTCCACGTGAGCCCCTGGATCGCGCCCTTGCTCGCCGTGTACGGGAACTGCCCCGGCGCCCCCGCAAACGTGGTCCGCGACGCCACGTTGATGATGCGCCCGTTCCCGCTCTCCTTGATGTACGGGTAAGCGGCGCGAGTGGTGTGCACATAGCCCATGTAGTTGACGTGCATGAACCGCTCGATGTCTTCCGTCTTCCAGTCCATGAAGTGGACCCGCGGCGAGAGCAGTCCGGCGTTGTTGACCAGGATGTTGATGGCGCCGAAGCGTTCCGACACTTCCTTCATCGTCTGCGCAAGCTGCTCGGTATCGGTCGTGTCGCACTGCCACGCCTGCGCTTCGCCGCCTGCAGCGGCGATGGTCGCGACAGTGTTGTCGCAGTCCTTGATGTCGAGCGCGGCCACCTTCACGCCCTCCTCGCCCAACCGCAGCGCGGCCGCGGCGCCCATGCCGCCGTGCGCTCCCGTGACGACGGCCACCCGTCCTTCAAGACCCCTCATGCGCGCTGTACCTCCCTGGTTGTGTGTGTCTTACCCCGCCCGTTCGCCCTGAGCAGGTCGAAGGGCCGCGGCGCCCCGCGGCGGCTTGTACGCCGTGCCGCGCAGCTCCGGGTTGCGCTGCCCCACGTAGTCGAGCACCGGCACGCCGTAGCCGCAGCTTGTCACAGTGCTCTCGACTTCAACCTCGATGACCTGCCGCTGTGTCAGGCCGATCTCCCCATCCGCGCTGGCCTCGGCAAGCACCGGCGCGAGCGGCGAGTCGTCCAGCGGCGTGACCGTCGCCCTGCCGAACAGCCGGACGACGGCCGCGTTCTCGTGCTCGAACGAGCAGACCATCACGGTGACGGGCCCGCCCGCCGACGCGTGCCTCGCCGTCTCGTTGCCGCTGCCCTTGTAGTCCAGGTATGCGACCTTGTTGGGACCGAGCACGTGCAGCGGCACGCCGCCCTTGGGCGAGAGGTTCACCGGCCCGACGCCCTCCGGCCCCTCGCCCAGCGACGGGTCCGCGCTGGCGACAAAGAAAAGGTGGGCATTCCGGATCAGGCCCGCCTGCTCGTCGGTAATGGCACGGAAGTACGTTGCCACAGAACGCTCCTCTGTCTGGGTAGAGTGCCGCGCCATGATAGCACGGCGGTTGTGGCGGTGCGAGGTTCCCCCTCGTAGGGAATGTCCGCATAAGGTAAACCCTGCCACCAACCCATTGCCCCAGTCCGGCGCGCTCCGCTACCGTTCTTCACAGCCGGGTTCACAAGTCGCCCGAGGAGCCTCCACTGGCCCGGCAGCCAGTATGAAAGGAGCAGCAAAACAGAGTGAAAAAACAACCTCGTATCTGGAGCAACGCAAAGCAAATACGAGGTTGAATCCGAAACAACTTCGCCACAGCTACGACCGGTGAGGGTTGTTTCCCGTTAACAACCGCAGTTCAGCTATGGCAGGGCCGCCGGGTGCGCCGCCTAGCTCCGCCGCGCGCGACCGACGAACGCGAGGAACGCCAGCGTCATGCTGACCGCGCCCACCAGCGCGATGGCCCCCATGCCCATCAGGATTGCGGGCCAGTCCCAGCCGTCGGTCACCAGCGAGCGCAGGCCCTCCAGCAGGTAGGTGACGGGGTTGTAGGTGGCGATGGCTTGGAGCCAGCCGGTCATCGCCTCCAGCGGCACGAAGATCGTGGTCAGGAAGATGAACGGGAAGAAGAGAAGGAAGCTGACGTTGACCGCTGCCGGGTTGCCCGTCTTCAGCGCAATGGAGTACGGGAACCCGGTGAACACCAACCCCCAGGCGCCCGACATCAGGATGAAGAGGAGCATACCGAGCAGACCGCTCTCAAACCGGACTCCCACAATGAACCCCAAGCACAATACCGGAATCGTGAGGGCGACCACGAGGGCGAAGTCGGCCACCATGAGACCCAGCAGCAGCGTGAGCCGGCTTACGGGGGTCAGCGCGAGCCGGTCGAAGTAGCCGGTCTGGATGTCCGTGACCAGCGTGATGGCCCGCGAGATGCCGGTTACCGCAAAGACGATTGCAACCGGCAGCTGGAAGGCTTTGTAGTCGAGCCCGGGGATCTCTTGGGCGAGGTCCTGCAGCGCGCCGATGTTGACGGCAAAGAAGAATATCGGGATGACCAGCGCGGGGTAGACCGCCTCCGGGTCCCTGGGTATCGATCGCAGCGCACGTCCGGCGACCGACATGATGTCCCGGTGGAACCCCGCGTGGCGCGCCTGGACCGGCGCGGCCTCAACCCTGCTGGCCATCGTCTGTCTCCTCTGTTCCAACCTCTTCGAATCGCTCGCCGGTGACGCTCAGGAACACATCGTCCAGTGTCGGGGTGCGCATGCGGATCTCCCGCACTTCCACTCCGTTCTGGTTGAGCGCCAGCGCTACGGCGCCGATGCGCGCCGCTCCGTTGGACACCCGCACCACCACCTGCGTGCCGTACGCGTCTACCCGCTCGATGTCCTGCAAACCGGCCACGGCCGACTTCGCCGTCTCCGCGTCTCCCTCGACGTCTGCGATGATGACGTCCGCGCCCATGGAGCGCTTCAGCTCCGCGGGCGTGCCCTCGGCGGCAAGGACGCCCTGGTTGATGATGCCGACCCGGTCCGCAAGCGCGTCGGCCTCCTCCAGGTACTGCGTCGTCAGGAAGATGGTGACGCCCATGTCTTGGTTGACCCGCCGCACCTCTTCCCACACGCGGCTCCGGCTGAGAGGGTCAAGCCCGGTCGTCGGCTCGTCCAGGAACAGTATCTCCGGGTTGTGGATCATGGCCGCCGCCAGGTCCAGCCTGCGCTTCATCCCGCCCGAGTACGTGCTGATGCTCCGCCCGATGGCGTCGCCGATGTCCACCAGCGACTCCAGGTCATTTACGCGCTGCCGCACCTGCCGCCCGGTGAGACCGTACAGGAAGCCCTGTAGCCGCAGGAACTCGATGCCCGTCTGCTTGGGGTCGAGCGCCGTCTCCTGCAGCGCCGCGCCGATGCGCAGCCGGATCTCCTCCGCCTCCGAGACCAGTTCGCGGCCGGCGACCCACGCCTGCCCGGCGGTGGGCAACAGCAGCGTGATCAGCATGCGCACCAGCGTCGTCTTGCCCGCGCCGTTGGGTCCCAGGAAGCCGTACACCTCGCCCCTGGGGATGGCGAGGTCAACCCCGTTGACCGCCTTTACGGCGCCAAAATCACGGGAGATTCCAGACGCATAAATAGCCCATTCGTTCAATTCGGTGCTTCCAATCCCAGAGGTTAACCGTGACCATTCCAGTGTACGAAGTGAGGGCGAACGGGCGCAATACCGCAAACGGAATTACACTATTCCGAGGTCGAATGGGTCAAGGAAGAGGGGCGCCACCTTGCGGTGTACGCCCCTCTTGCGACCGTGCCAGTCTGAGATTAGGACGTTGTGTTCTCGATGCCGGGGTGGACGACGAACGCCTTGCGCAACTCCTCTGTCGCCTCCAGCCAGTCGGCCTCCCGCGGCAGGATGACGCCGCCGGAGCGGACGCGGTAGACCTCGGGGGTATCGACCGCCGGCGCGGGCACGCCCTCCTGCAGCGACCGCGCCGCGTTGATGAGGCGCTGGCGCGTCTTGATGATCATGCCGTCGCTGGTGCCGAGCCGCTCCCGTGTGCGGTCGACGATGGGGTCCATGCTCTCCGTGATCGCCTGGTCCTGCATGTGGATGCCCGCGATGCCCGTGAAGCTCTTGCCTTTCTGCGCTTCCCGGTCGATGTAGTAGTCGTTCTCCTTGTTGGCCTCGAAGCGGTGCCGCTCCAGCCAGCCCGTCCCATCCGGGAGCTTCCCGCGCGCGCCGCCCAGCCCAACGATAGGGTTCCCGCTTGCGTCCTTGCGCGCCATCGAGCTGTTGGTGTTGCGGATGGACATGCTCATGAACATCGTGTGGTTGTCGTCCACCGGCACCCAGCACCGCACGCCGATCTTCTGCCCCAGGCGGCCCTCCGGCGGGATGGTGTAGAAGGGCATCATGAACTGCGCGATGCGCCAGTAGTAGGTGTCCTCCTCAGCCGGCCGGTAGGCGCCGTACATGGTGCCGTAGTCCGTCTCGACGATCTTGTAGTGGGGCGCCTTGTCCTTCTGGTTGTAGTAGTCGAAGGTGCCGGGCTGGACGTTCTCTACAGACACTTTGCCCAGGTGAAGGAAGCTCAGGTGCGCCGTGTCGATATCGCCCTCCATCGCCTGCACCCAGTTGCACTCGCGCAGGCCGGCCGAGTTGTTGTCGACGCTGTCCTCCATCATGTTCGGCTCGATGTCCGGCAGCGGCGGCGGGACCTGTCGCGGGCCCATGTAGGCCCATATCATGCCGTTTCGCTCGGCCATCTTGTACGCCTTGATCTTGACCTTGTCCTTGAAGTTGCTTTCGGCGGGCTCCGACGGCATGTCGACGCAGTCGCCGTTCACGTCGAACTTCCAGCCGTGGTACACGCACCGGATGCCGCACTCCTCGTTGCGCCCGAAAAAGAGGCTCGCGCGCCGGTGCGGGCAGTAGTTGTCGATGAGCCCCAACTCGTCGTTGGTGTCGCGGAAGGCGACGAGGTCTTCGCCCAGCAGCCGCACCCGCACGGGGTCGCTGTCAGGCCCCGGAAGCTCGGTCGAGAGCAGCGCGGGAATCCAGTACTCGCGCAGCAGGTCGCCCATCGGCGTGCCCGGGCCCACGCGGGTGAGGGTCTCGTTGTCGTGCTGTGAGAGCATCATAGCCTCCAGTTCTTGTTATTCGCAGTCTAGGAAGCGGACATAAGGGTGTCAAGAACGCAGCTTGCCCCTCCACGGCCGCCGTGCTAGCCTCCGCGCCAAGGAGGGACGCCATGACCGTGTACACGTATGACCATATGCACCTGCGCAGCCGGGACCCCATGGCCACCGCGCGCTATTTCGAGACGATGTTCGGCGCCGAGGTGCTTGAGTCCGTCCAGAGCGACGGCCAGCCGCGCGTGGATCTCGACCTCAACGGCCTCACCATCTTCATCGCCCGCGCCGGGGACAACGTGCCCGAGGGCCCCAGCGAGCCCTACACGGGCCTCGACCACTTCGGCCTGCGGGTGGACGACATCTTCGCCGCCGCGGAGGAGCTGAAGGCCAAGGGCGCCGAGTTCTCCACCGAGCCCTTCCAGCTCCGTCCGGGCGTCAAGATCGCCTTCGTCAAGGCGCCCGGCAACATCCGCATCGAGCTGCTGGAGCGGGGGTAGCCTCCCGTTCACCCTGAGCCGTTGAAGCCTGTCCTGAGCCTGTCGAAGGGGGCTGCCCTGTCGCCGGCTACTCGTAGCGGAGCGCGTCCGCCGGGGCCACCCGGGACGCCTCCCGGGCCGGCAGGAATGTGGTCAGCAGGGAGAAGACGTACGCCCCCAGGGCGATGAGGAAGACCCTGAGCCACGGGATGACGAACTCCACGTTCGGCTCGTCCGCCCGGATCTCATTGATGAGGTTGACGGAGGAAAGCAGCCCCAGCAGCAGGCCAAGCCCAATGCCCAGCAACGCGATGAAGGACGACTCCGCCAGGAAGGCCGCCTGCACCATGCCGCGGGAGAAGCCGATGGCGCGCAGCACGCCAATCTGATGGCGCCGCTCCACCACCGCCCGCGCACTGATGACCCCAAGCGCCGCAATGCCCACCACCAGCCCCAGCATCATGAAGCCGATGAGCAGGTTGAAGAAGGCCCGCTGCGACTCCTGGAGGGTGTCTATCGCCTCCCGCACATTCAGGGTCTCCAGGCCGTGCTGGAAGAAGGCCGACTCTATCGCGGCGGCCCCATCCGCGGCGTCGCCGTTCAGGTTGAAGAAGAACTGCGTGGCGTCCACCTCCCGGCCAAAGGCCTCCTCAGAGGCGTAGAAGCCAATGGGCATCGGCCCGCCGTCGCCGGACGCAAAGGGGTCCAGCATGCCGATGACCGTCAGTTCCAGCGACCCGCCGCTGTCCAGGTCCCGGACCGTGACCTCAACCGGGGCCATGACCTCGTTCTCCTGGAACAGGCCCTCGACCCCGCTCAGGGTGAAGCGGTCCGACGCCACCTGGAAAGCGAAATTGTTGCGGGTCGGCACCAGGACGGCGTTGACCACGGCCAGGGACGGGTCTGCCTGCAGGGCGCGCCAGACGGCGGCGCTGTCCGCCTCCCCGTCCGTCACGTACTCCTCGGCGGCCAGCGCGATGGTGAACTCGTTGGACGCGATGAAGTCAGCGCCCACGCCCGTGAGGACGGTGTCCGCGAACTCCCCGCCGTCGTCCGATGACAGGCGGGCATCGGCCCGGTACACCGTGTGGAAGGTGCCCACGGAGGGCGCCCCGTCCACCCGCTCGACAAAGGCCAGATCGGGGCTGGCCTCGACCGCCGACTGCAGGTCCGTCACCGGGTTCAGGTCGCTTCGGGTGAAGGCGATGACCTCATAGCCTCCCGCCAACCGTTGTTGGTCGTCAAACAGGTTGTCGAAGACCTCCAGCAGCGTCGCCATGACGATCACAGAGAAGATGACGATGGCGAACATGGCGACGGAAAGACCCGTGCGGAAGGCAAACCGCAGCGGGTACGCAACGGCGGACTTGACGATGGGGGAGAGCCGTCGAAACCGTCCCACGGTGGCGGTCGCCAGACCCAGGACCAGGGAGGCGTTGTTGACCGTCACCAGCACCGCGCCCGCCACCAGCAGCGTACCGCTTACAAAGAACCCGGTAAAGTCCTGGTTCCACTCCTCCTTCAGCCAGTCCAGGGAGCCGGCCGGGAGCAGCCAGAAGACCACCAGCACTGCGCCCAGCCCGGTGAGCGGCCAGCGTTGCGGGACGCGGCGCCAGTGCAGCAGCAGCGCGATGCCGATGGGAATCAGGGAGACCCCCAGCCCAAAGACCGTCAGATGCGCCGCCTGGAAACCGGAGAGCAGCAGCAAGACGCCCAGCCCCGTCACCGCCAGCCCCTGCAGCAGCCCGCGCCATCCCGGTCGAGCCGTTTGCGACTCCGGGATGTCGCGGATGGCCTGCACGATGTTGAGCCGACTGATGCGCCGGGAGGCCAGCACAACGGTGACAAAGGTCAGGACCGCGCCCGCCAGAAACGAGGTGAGGAAGCTCACCGGCTCCACGTGGGACGAGAGGGTGAAGTTCGTAGACTGGTCCTGGCTGAAGATCGCGGCTACCGCCGCCACCAGCACGAAGCCCAGCCCGACACCGATGGCGGCGCCAATGAGGGCCGAGCCAATGCCGTAGATTGCCCCCTCCACGGTGAACATGCGCACCAGGTGTTGCCGCTGCATCCCCACCGCTCGGGCCATCCCCATCTCGCTCTTCCGCTCCGCGGCCAGCATGGAGAAGATCAGGAAGATCAGCAGCAGGCCCACACCGATGGAGAAGAGGCCAAATGTGGTGAAGAAGGAGACGAAGAGGCTCCCCACCTCATTCGCCTGATCGATGATGTTCTGCTTGATGGGGACGATCTCCAGGCCCCTGCCGCTGACTGCGGGCACGTCTTCGTAGCGCTCCACTACCGCGTCCGTCAGGTCGGCGCCGGAGAAGGCGTCGCCCCGGTTGGAAATGAGGATGGAGGAGAGCTCCCCCGGACGGTCCAGAAGCCGTTGAACGGCGTCCAGCGGCATCATCAGGACAACGTCCGTGCCACTGCCGACGTATGCGCCGTCCACCACGCCGGAGACGGTGATGGGGGTCAGCGCCCCGGGGCCCAAGGCCAGGCTCAGAGACTCGCCAGCGGCCACCTGCAGCTCCTCTGCACCGTCCTTGGTGATGTAGGCGGTATCCGGGCCCAGGGCGGCCAGGTCCACTGGGTTGCCCTCGGTGTCCAAAAGCTCCTCGAAGGCCGCGGCCCGCGCAGGGTCCAGGCCCGTCAGCAGCGCACCGGCCTCGAACTGCCGGCCGGCCAGGTTGATGACGGCCACGTTCTCCGTCAGGGCCGGCGCCGCTCCGTCGATGTCCGGGTCCGCATCCAGCAGGAGCGCCAGTTCCCGGAAGGCCTCCTCCGGCATTCCCTCGGGCACGGCCTGCCCCTCCCACAGCGGCGAGTCTTCGTCCACCACCACCAGCTCGTCCAGCGAGCGAAGGGAGTCCGTGGCGACGCGCTTGATGCTGAAGGTGACCGAGTCGCCGATGGTGAACGCGCTGGAGATGATGGCGGTGGCCAGCATAAGGCCCACCAGGATCAAGAGGCTCTGCCCCGGTCGTCGCAGCACGTTGCGGAACGCCATGCGCACCAGGATGGGGTTGCGCAGGTTGATGTAGAGGAGAAAGGCCATTGCACAGCCGAAGGCGATGGCCAGGACGGCGGCGATGCTGGTGACAGGGGCGCCGAACAGTTCGTCCATGAAGCTATGCGGCTCCGCCCGCCGGGGCGCTGCCGGCAGCGCCGTCCTCCACGATCAGGCCGTCCCGCATCCGCACCGTCCGGTGCGCCCGCTCCGCCACGGCGTCCGAGTGAGTGACGATGATGAACGTCTCGTGGTGTTCCCGGTTCAGGTTCACCAGCAGGTCCATCACTTCCCCGGAGTTTTCGCTGTCCAGGTTCCCCGTCGGCTCATCCGCCCAGACGATCTCCGGCCGGTTCACCAACGCCCGGGCGATAGTCACCCGCTGCTGCTGGCCACCGGAGAGCTCCGAGGGATAGTGGGCGGTCCAGTCGCCCAGTCCCACCAGGCCCAGGGCCTCTATGGCCATGCTCCGCGATTCCTTGGAGGAGACGCCGGACACCAGCAGCGGCATTTCCACGTTCTCCAGGGCCGTGAGCACAGGCAGCAGGTTGAAGGACTGGAAGACGTAGCCCATCTTGGTGGCCCGGTAGCGCGTCTTCTCCGTGTCCTTCATCTGCGCCAGGTCCCGCCCGCCGATGGCGATGACCCCCAAATCGACGTCGTCAAGGCCGGAGAGGCAGTTGAGCAGGGTGGTCTTCCCGCACCCGCTGGGCCCCATAATGGCCACCATCTCCCCGCGTCCCACGCTCAGGTCCACGCCTCGCAGGGCGTGCACCTCCACGCGGCCGGAGGCGTAGGTCTTGTGGACGTCCTTGGCGACGACAACTGGGGCTTCCCCGTTCGTGGTCATAAGAATTCCTCGGATGTATTGCTCAAGGAGCGGAAACGGCGTTGGTAAGTGGTGCCCCCAGCGGGGTTCGAACCCGCGATCTCCACCTTGAAAGGGTGGCGTCCTAGGCCGCTAGACCATGGGGGCATTCTACCGTGCCGGTCTCGCGCGTGAAAGCCGCGTCGAAACCCAACGACCCTCATTTCAATTATCGGGCTGGCTACGGGTACAGGGCAAGGGTTTCCAGCCCCATGCCCTCCGGCAACCCAAACATGAGGTTCATGTTCTGGACCGCCTGCCCCGCCGCGCCCTTCACGAGGTTGTCGATGGCGCTGACGACGGTCAGCCTGTCCGTCCGAGGGTCGATGGTGGGGTACACGAGGCAGTCGTTGTTGCCCAGCGTGTGCTTGGTATGCGGCGGCTGGTCCACCACCTTCACGAAGGGCTCGTCGCGGTAGAAGTCGCGGTAGACCTCGAAGAGCGCCGCGGCCGCCTCGCCGCCGTTGGGCAGCGCGCCAGGCTTCAAGTCGGCGTAGCAACTGCTGAGGATGCCGCGCGTCATGGGTATGAGGTGGGGAAGGAACGTCACCCGCGGCTCCCTGTCCGCGTCCTTGCGCAGCTCCTGCGTGATCTCCGGCAGGTGACGGTGTCCGTCCATCGAGTAGGCGCGGACGCTCTCGTTCACCTCGGAGTAATGGGTGCCGAGCGCGAGCCCGCGGCCTGCCCCAGACACGCCCGACTTGCCGTCGACGACGACGTCGGGCGCAATGATGCCGGCCTGAACGGCGGGCGCTATCGCGAGGACGGCTCCCGTGGGGTAGCAGCCCGGGTTCGCGACGAGGCCGGACGCCGCCACCTCCTCGCGGTGCAGCTCCGTCAGGCCGTAGACGGCCTCCTCCAGCAGCTCAGGAAAGGGGTGCTGCACGTTGTACCAGGACTCGTACTCCTCCAGGTTCTTCAGGCGGAAGTCCGCGCTGATGTCGACGACCTTGACGCCGCGCTTGTAGAAGGGTCCGCAGGCCTCGGCGCTCGCCTTGTGCGGCAGCGCGGAAAAGACGATGTCAACACTCTCCTCGATCTCCTCCGTAATGGGGAGGTCCGTCGAGGCCAGGTGCGGGAAGACCTCCGCCAGTCGCTGGCCGGCCGCGCTGCGCCCCGTCACGGCAACCATCTCGGCCTCCGGATGGTGCGCCAGTATGCGCGCGAGCTCGCTGCCCGCGTAGCCGGTGACGTTCAGGATGCCAACCTTCATGGGTCCTCCGATGGTGACATGGCGGACACGCTAATGCCGCGTGTTTCAACAGAAAAAGTATACGGTGCGGCCCCGTTGGCCCGCAACGAACGGGTCGTTATCAGGCCCGCTCAAGGAGCATTCGGTAGACCTCGAGGAGCGCCATCACCACTGCCCGTCGCTTGACCACGGGCCGGTTCGGCGGAAAGCGCATCACGTGACTTTCCGTCGCGCCGTCCACCGCCACGCCGACGAACACCGTGCCCTCCGGCACGCCGTCCTGCGGCCCGGGCCCTGCGACGCCCGTGATGCCCACGCCGACATCCGAGTCGAGCGCCAAGCGCACGGCCTGCGCCATCGCCTTCGCAACCTCCGCGCTCACGACGCCGTGCTCCTCGATGAGCGCTGCATCCACGCCGGCTAGCGACTTGACCTCGGTCGCGTAGGTTACGAGGCTCCCCTTGAAGTACCCCGACGATCCGGGCACGTCGGTGACGGTGCTGGCCAAAAGCCCGCCGGTGCACGACTCCATCGCCGCCAGCGTCAGCCCGCGTTCGGTCAGCACGGCGCCCACGCGCTCCTCCGGCGTTTCGTCGTCGACGCCCCAGATGGCAAAATCCAGCGCGGCGCGGATCTCGGCCTCCATCGGCGAAATGAGCTCCATCGCCGCTTTCTGTGACGCCGCCCGCGCGATGATGCGGAGGTGGACGCCGTCCTGCCGTGCGTAGATGCCCAGGTACGGGTTCTCCCGGCCGAACAGCGACCCGACGTACTCGCCGACCGCCGCCTCGCCCAGGCCGATGGTCTTGAAAGTCCGGGAGATGATGACCGTGCCCTGGGCTCGCTCCTTGAGCTTTGGCGCGGCCTGCTGTTCCCACATCAGCACCATCTCCCCGGGCACGCCGGGCATCGCGATGATGATCGTTCCGTCCTTCTCTGCCCACCAGCCCGGCGCCGTGCCGCGCGGGTTCGGCAGCACCGTGACGGACGGGATGACGCCGGCCTGCTTGCGGTTGGTCTCCGGCATCTCCTGTCCCCGGTTGCGGAAGTTCTGCTCCATTGCGGCGATCAGGTCCGGGTCGAGGGTGATGGTCTCTTCAAAGGTCTCCGCGATGGCCTCTCGCGTCAGGTCGTCCTTCGTGGGGCCAAGCCCACCGGTGCAGATGATGACGTCCGAGCGGGTCATGCACTTGCGCAGCATCTCCACCATGTCCGGCATTTCGTCGCCCATGATGGTGACCGTGTGCAGCTCGACACCCAGCGCCGGCAGCCGCGCCGCGATGTGCGCGGAGTTGGTGTCGACGGTCTCCCCCATGAGGAGCTCCGTGCCGAATGCCAGGATCTCAGCGCGCATGTGAATTCCCCCAAGGTGCTGGTGCCGGACACGGTGAGTATAGGCGAGCAGCATACCCAAGCCAAGGGTGCGAAATTGATGGGGGGCGTTCCGTTCACCCTGGACTCTCGAAGAGTGGCCCCGAGTTCAGGGCGGGACGCGGAAGCTATTGCGTCGCCGGAGTAGCCTCGGCTTCAGCGGGCACGGGAGGCTCGTCGACGAGGCGCTCCATGGTCTCGAACCAGTCGGCGTCCAGGACCAGCAGGAAGGGCTGGCCCTGAGCGCGGGCGTAGTAGAGGTCTCCGTCAGGAGTCGGGTCGCCGACCTCCAGGATGCTCTCCCAGTTGCCGGCCTCGATCCCTTCCGGCGGCAGGTACTCGATGATGACCACGGCGCGGGGTTCCAGCAGACCGTATTTCGTCAGGTCGTCGATGCGGTCCTCCTGGATGCCCAGGTTCGGCGGGCCTCCAAGGAGCGGCACGACCTCTGCCCATCGGTCCGCGTCAATGGGCGTCCGATCGGGGTTGGCGAAGCGCCACAGGCCGGCGTCCTGCACAAAGTCGGTGGTCGTCTCGCCCTTGGTCACGCCCAGGTAAAGCACTCTGGCCGGGTCAAGCCGGTAGAACCACTGCGGGTATGGCGGCTCAAAGGACAGCCGCCGGAGCACCTGTCCCCAGATCGACTCGATGACATAAAGGCTGTCATCCCCCTCCTGGTACGCGTAGTAGCCGGAGCCGTCCGGAGTGGTCTTGCCGAGGTACAGCTCCCAGGTCCGGCCGCCCTTCAGGCCCAATTCCAGCACAGTGGTCGGCGGGTCCAGCCCGTACGTCTTGTAATCCTCGATCTCCTCCGCCAGCACGCGTCGGGCTCGGGGACCGCTCAGCACCAGTGTCACGCCTCCCCAGCGGGCCAGGTCCACCTGCGGCTGCCGTTCCCCGTCGAAATACCAGTCCCCGTCCGCTCTCTTGGAGAAGGCCTGCTCGGTTTCCTCCGTCTTGATGGAGATGAACTCGATGTCGAATTCCTCGATCTTGTAGAACCATACGTTGTCGTCGGGCTCGGGCGTCTCTCCCATGTCGCGGAAGACGAAATACCACAGCCCGGCGACAACCACCAGGATGGCGAGCAACACTCCCGTAACGGCGGTGTTCATGCGCTGCAGGTCTCCGTCATGACCGTCCGGACCTCTGGCATCACCGGCGCCGCCACCAGACCGCCACACTGGCCAGGCCGACTGCGGCGGGCAGCAGGAACCAGCTGGAGAAGCGGATGAAGTCAAACTCCTGTTTGGTGACCACCAGCTCGCGGAAGGCGAAGGGCTTGGGCCGGATGGAGATGAGGTCGTAGTCTTCGGCCGTGTAGTTCACCGTGTTGAGGAAGAAGTCCAGGTTTGTCGAGTACGCGGCGTACCGGTTTGCGGCAAAGTCGGAGTCACCGAAGACCGCGATGGTCGTGGGCTTGCGATTGCCATCGGCGGAGATGCATTCCCGGCTACGCCCTTGCACCGCGATGACCCAGTCGATCTCCTCGTCTACGACGCCGCACGCATGAACGACGACGCCGAAGTGGAACGGGCCCACGACGTCTCCCAGTTCGGGGGAAAACACGTCGCTGTCCGGGTCCGTCGTCTTCCAGCTCAGCACGGTGCTTCGGGCGAGCGGAACGAACTCCATCCACGGCGGCAGCTTGTCGGGCTCGACTGTGATCTCAACGGGCGTCGCCTGCGGCATCAGCACCGTGTCCAGGTCCCGCGTAATGGTGGTCTGGCGGTTGTACTGGCCGCTCTGGATCAAGGGGCTCCGCAGGTCGCCAAACAGCGAGCTGCTGGCGTCCACGATGGTCTCGTTGCCAACGCCTATTCCCCACGGCTCCAGCAACGTCTGTACGCTGTTGGGCGCCGGCGGATCGATGAGGAAGACCGCACGGCCGCCGCTCTTGAGCCACTCGTCGAACGCGTCGTACTCCTGCAGCGACATGTTGCGCGACGTTCCCGGGAAGACCAGCACCGCGGCGTCTTCCGGCACCGTGCCGACCTGGGCAAGGTTCAGCGTGTCGACCAGGTAGCTGTCGGCCAGCACGCCCCGCGCGGCAAATGCAAATCCCTGCCCGTCCTCCGGGTCCTGGTTGATGGCGTCCTTCTCTCCGTGGCCCGTCACAAAGTAGACCCGCTTCTGCTGCTGACCGGTGACGATGAGCAGCATGCTGGTCAGGTCCTGCTCCGAGAGGGGCGGGACCGTGAGCACGACAGCCTGCCCGGAGTCCCGCGCCTGGAACACGATGGACGGGAACTGGGACACCCCGTAGAACTCGGCCTGCGACGGGTCGGCCTCCGGGTCCACGAATTCGTAGGTGAACGTGCGCCCGGAACGCCGCTGGAATTCGAACATCAGGTCATCGGCCAGCTGTTGGTTGGTCGCCTGGTTTGGGCGGTCCGGCACGAAGAAGGCGGTGGCGTGGACCTGCTGGTTCAGGTTGTCCAGCACCTGCGTCGTCTGCAGCGCCAGCGAGAACTGCTTGGATGCCGTGAGGTCCGCCCGGGCGACGTTGTGGTAGCTGATGAAGTTGGCGAAGATGACGATGCCGATGAACGCGGCCGTCATGAGGACGGCGTTGATGGCGAACCGTCCCCGCTGCCCCGCCAGCGCCTCGCGAATGTTCACCGTCGAGAAGGCCGCGGCCACCACGAGGATGACGGCGCCGGCGATCATGAGCCATTGGCCGGTGTCCCGCAGCTCCTCCGCCCACAGCCACAGGGCGAAGCCGCCAAAGAGCGCCACTGCTCCGACGATTGCCAGGAGCAAGGCCGCGGCGGAGAGAACGCCCTTGATGCGTTCCCAGATGCCTGCGCGCTGGAGATCTTGCTCTTCCATGCTATCTCCACCGCCTTGACTCAATGTTCCGGATGGTGAGGAAGAGGAAGACGGCCATCACGCTGAGGTAGTAGACCACGTTGTTGGTGTCCAGGATGCCGCGGGCAAAGTCGTCGAAGTGCCCGCTGAGAGAAAAGCCCTCGAGCACCTGCGCCGCGACGCCCGACGTGATGTCCGCCGCCTGGTTCGTCAGCACCATCAGCAACAGCACGCCGAAGCTCACGATGGCCGCCACCACCTGGTTGCTCGTCAGCGAGGATGCGAGCAGACCGACGGACAGGCTGGCGCTGCCAAAGAGGATGATGCCCAGGTAGCCGGTCAGCAGCGGGCCGATGTCGGGGTCGCCGAACCAGAAGAGCAGCATTGCGTAGAACAGCGTCAGCACCAGCGTTGCGATGAGGATCGCCACCACCGCCGCAAACTTGCCCAGGACGATCTCGTAGTCGCGGATCGGAGAGGTCATCAGGAGCTCCAGCGTGCCCAGCTTTTGCTCCTCCGCCAGCAGCCGCATGGTGATGGCCGGCGCCCAAAGCACGAAGACCGTGGTGCTGGGCTCCAGCCAGCCGCGGATGCTCGCTTCCGGGAAGGACGTGCTGATGCTCGATACGAACAGGTAGCCAGTAATCGCCAGGAACACCCCGCCGATGATGTAGGCCATCGGAGAGGTGAAATAGGTCTTGCTCTCCTTCCAGAAGATGGCGAAGGTGTTTCGCCATGTTGAAGACAAGTACGCCGGTACGCCGCGGGGGCTGACTCTGGGCAACGATAGTGTCGGTGAATTCAAAGGACTTAGGCCTCCTCGTCCTCGGTGCTGGTCAACTCGATGAAGATCTCTTCCAGGCTCATGGGCACCACGCTCAACTGCAGCAGCCCCCAGCCGTGGGTGACCACCAATTCCGCGATCTTCTCCCGCAGGTCGTTGCCGGAGGGCGATTCGATGGTGTACCGCGGCCCGGTCGCCGAATCGACGTACCGGACGCTCGTGACGTCGGGCAGTGCGCGCAGCTCGCGGATGACGTCGGCGCTGGGACCGCGGATCTCGGCCTGCACCTGCTCCGACCCGCGGAGGCGCACGGCCAGGTTGTCGGGCGTGTCCTCGGCCACCAGCACACCCTCGTTGATGATGAGCACGCGTTCGCAGACGGCGCTCACCTCGGGGAGGATGTGCGTGCTCAGGAGCAGCGTTTGCTCCCGCCCCAGCTCCTTGATCAGCTCCCGCGTTTCGACAACCTGGATGGGGTCGATGCCGATCGTCGGCTCGTCCAGGATGAGCACCTCGGGCTCGTGCAGGATGGCCTGCGCCAGTCCCGTCCGCTGCCGGTAGCCCTTCGAGAGCTTGTGAATGAGCGACTTTCGATATTCGCCGAGCCGCACGCGGTCAATGGCGACGTCGATGCGCTTCTTCAGGTAGTCGCCGCGCATCCCGCGAATGGTCCCCAGGAAGGAGAGGTAGTCCTCGACGGTCATGTCCGTGTAGAGCGGCACGGTCTCCGGCAGGTAGCCGATGTGCCGCCGCGCCTCCAGCGAGCCTGTCATCGTGTCGTGCCCGGCGATGGTCGCCGCGCCCGTCGACGGCGGCAGGTAGCCCGTCAGAATCCGCATGGTCGTCGTCTTGCCGGAGCCGTTGGGGCCAAGGAAGCCCACAACCTCCCCCTTCTCCACGTGGAAGGAGATGTTGTCGACTGCAAGGTGCTCCCCGTAGTACTTGGTGAGGTCCTTGACCTCGATCATGGTTTCCGGCATTTCCGCACCTGCTCCGAAAGTCATCGCCGAACGGGGTCCGGCAGTTCAAACACAACTCTTGAGTATACTGGTTCGCTGCTCTCCTAGCCACCTGGCGCCATGCCGTCTATTCAGAGAACGTAATGGGGAACCTCAGGGCATCAACCTGCTCCCATTCAAGTTCAAGAATCTCCATTTCATCAGGGACCTCGAAGACCATCCAGCCGGAGATGTTGAAGCCTTTGGGGAGAGTGGAGGGGCCCCAGAGGAATGGAAGCGTGTGGCTGAGCGCCGCCGGCTCCGATTCCAGCTTCACCCTCCGCTCGTAGGGGTCCACTACGAGGGCCTCCATCTGGTCGCGCCCGTCCAACAGCGCAGACTCCTCGGTCACGTTGAGGGAAAGCAGGCCCGACCGCTCGTTCCAAACGGTGATGAGCGCGGCGGCCAGGTAATGCCCCTCCTGCACCGGCCCCACGTTGTAGTATTCCCCGTCCAGGTCCTGGTAAACGATCCCGTCCACCTTCTGCAGGTCCCTGACGTTCATGGTCAGGCCGCGGCCCACCTGCGTGATGTTGGTGAACCGCTGTTCTTCGCAGGCAACCGCAAGCGCGGCAATCATGATCGCTATCCCGGCCAGACTCCAGATGCGCGTCACAGGCACACGTCCATGCACTCGATTTTCTCGGATAGAACGGACCGGTCTTCGGTTTGGAACTGAGAGCTGGGCATGGCAGCAGTGAGCATCCTCACGCCCGGCTCGCACTGAACGATGGCATGTCACGGAGGCGCTGGACCAGGGGAGGAAGCGCCTCCAGGAAATAGTCTACATCATCCTGCGTCGTCCCACGCCCCACGGTCACTCGCAGGCTGCCCCGGGCGACGTCCGCCGGGCGGCCAATTGCCGTCAGCACGTGCGACGGTTCCAGCGATGCCGTAGAGCATGCGCTCCCGCTTGACGCATAGATGCCCTTCAGGTCCAGGCCCAGCAGCACCGGCTCGGCCTCCAGTCCGGGGAAGCACACGTTGACGTTGTTCGGCAGCCGCTGCGTCGGGTGGCCGTTCAGGATGGCGCCGGGCACCCGTTCCAGGATGCCTGCCGCCACGCGGTCACGAAGCGCCGCGCTGTGCTCGCACGCCGATTCCCGCTCCAGCTCCGACAGCCTCAGCGCCTCCGCCATGCCGACAATGGCAGGCACGTTCTCCGTCCCTGAGCGTCGCTCCCGCTCCTGCCCGCCGCCCATCAGCAGTGGGGAGAACGGCGTGCCGCGCCGCACGTACAGGACGCCAACGCCCTTGGGGCCGTGGAACTTGTGGGCGGACAGGCTCAACATGTCCACACCCAGCGACTTGACCGAGAGGTCAAGATACCCTGCCGCCTGCACCGCGTCCGTGTGCACCAAAATAGTTCGCCCCTGTTCCCTGGCTCGCTCTTTGACCAGACGCGCGATCTCGGCCACGGGTTCCACCGTGCCAATCTCGTTGTTGGCGTACATGACGCTGACAAGGACCGTCCGGTCCGTGACGGCGTCCAGCGCGTCCTGTGGGTCCACTAGCCCCTCTGAATTCACCGGCAGGTAGGTGATCTCGAATCCGAGGCTCTCCAGCTGGTGGCACACGTGCAGGACTGCATGGTGCTCGATGGCCGTCGTAACGATGTGGTTGCCGGTGGGACGAAGCGCCATCGCCCCGCCCTTGATCGCCGCGTTGTCGGACTCCGTCCCGCCGCTGGTGAAAACGACCTCGTTGGGCCGGCACTCCAGCACGCGGGCGACCGTCTCCCGCGCATCCTCCAGCGCCTCCCGGGCGCGCTGTCCCACGGCGTGGATGCTCGACGGGTTTCCGAATCCGTCCTGCAAGTAGGGCAGCATGGCCTGCAAGGCCTCAGACCGCAGAGGCGTCGTCGCGGCGTGGTCCAGGTAGATTTCGCGTCCAGGAGTGTCCAACGTACCCGCTCCCGTGGGTCTGCTGCCAATCTCGCCCGGCTATAAATGGAGCTATCCAACAATTGTAGCACGGGCGCAGCCGTATCTACAGGTCAACGGCGCGCGGCAACTGTCCAGGGTTGATGAGAGGAACACCCCCGTTTATGGATTCCCGTCCTCGCCGGAATGACGTCGGCTTGCCTGAGGGCGAGGGTCTGAATCGTTGCGGGAAGTGTGAGGTACAGGGACAGCGTGACGCGTTTGAGGGAGCAACATCTCATGTCTACATTGAAGGGCGCTGCAAGCTGCACCGATTGGCTTTGCCGGTCAACAACGCCCGTGGAGTACCTGCGCGCATGAAGCTGACTGATCGGAGATGTGGGCATGCGGTTTAAGGCCAAGCGCCATTCCTAAGTGCGTCTGATGATCCCGCAGGCTACGCGGGAGCCGGTGTCGGACTCCTCTTCCCCATAGGCATCGGGTTTCTCGTGCACAATGATGGCGGATCCATCGTCGTCGAAGACGGAATGGCGTGGGCCGCTATTTAGAATGATGCCAACAGTAAAGAAGTCGGCGCGGGCGGAACCGTCAGACGCGGCATAGATATTGGGCAGGTCGCCGCCGTGGCCCCCAGTCGATTCGCCGCGCTCCCAATTTGGATGGATGAATCCGTGCTCAGTTTCTTCGGGGTTGAAGTGATCGCCCGCGGCATTGAAGTCGGGTGTGCATGAACCGACCTCGTGAATGATGAAGGCGTGGCCGCCCGGCGCCAGACCCTTCAAGTCGGCCATGACCAGGACTCCAGAGGCTGCCTGCCGAAAAGCAACGGTTCCCATGGAATCGCCGTCCGGTGATTCCAGAGTGGCCGCAGCCGTCAGGCCTACAGTTGGTTGGGCCGCTCCGCCGGACCGGACGGTCAGTAAGAACAGGCCGACGACTACGAGGGCCGCCACGGGGACTAAGAGAATAGCCCAATACAGTCTTCCGGCCATTCTATTCACCGCCTCGGTCAAGCTGCCTTAGTGACGGCAGGACCCTCGGCTTCTCCTCCATGAGCCACGGCTTCACGTCTTTCGTATCACACGGAACACGAATGTCGTATTTGGTGCTTTGTACTGACTACCGCCTATTGTTGTTCCCAAAAGCAATGCGTATCAAACTTTCCACATTCAAGATACCACGTCAAGGGCACGCCGCACGCGCATGTAGGCGTAGAGGTCTCCTCTGGTGATTACACCTATGCCCACAGTCTCTGACATAACCATCACCGCGGGCGGACCGTCATCTTCCTCTTCCAACATCTCCATGACATCCCACGCGGTCTGGTGGGCCTTTACGGTTGGGAGTTCGGTTATGGGCGTCATGACCTGCCTTGCCAGGGCGGCCCCCCAAACCTCGCGCGGGACGCGCCGGATCGCCTGAATGTGCAGGTAACCGGTGAGGATGCCGTCGGTCTCGACGAGAATAGCGCTGCGGCCGTTCGGGAGCATGTGCAGGTTCACCACATCCCCTATGCACATATCGCCCGGCACGGTCCACTGAGACGCCACCTGCCCTGCGGTGACGCCCCGGATTCGCTCTCTCTCACGCAAGGTGCTCCTCGCGCTTGAGGCAGCCAGGAAGATGAACGCGCCCACAAGTATTGGCCAGAGGTGTATGAAGTTCCCCGTCCTCAGGAAGAACACCACGCTTCCCAGCGCCAGGACCACGGCGAGACCCTGCCCAAGGAATATGGCGATGCGAGTAGACAGCCAGTAGTTGCCGGTCAGCCCCCACAGGCCCGCCCGCAAAACGCGCCCGCCGTCGAGCGGGAAGCCTGGAAGCAGGTTGAACACCCCCAGCGCCAGGTTGGTCCAGCCCAGCAACACGCACACGACAATGACGCCCTCGCGCAGCCTGCCGCTCAGCAGGGCGGGCGCCGCATAGTAGGCGACGCCCAGCAGCACTCCGCCGAGGACGAGGCTGAGCAGCGGGCCCACTACCGCGATGGTGAACTCACCCCACGGCCGCCGCGACTCCCGCGTGATGTGGGACACGCCGCCGAGGAGGAAGAGCGTGATGCCGCGCACCGGGACGCCGCTGCGGGTCGCAACGAGGCTGTGCGCCATCTCGTGGGCGAGAATGGAGCCGAAGAAGAGGAAACCGGTCGCCCCCGCCAGACCGATCAGCGGCCCAACCCCCCATCGCGGGAGCTCTACGACCAGTTGACCATACACCAGGTAGCTGACAAGGGCGAGGATGAGAAACCAGCTGTAGCTCACGCCGACAGGGATGCCGAAGATCCTGCCGAGTCGGATTGAGGTGCGCATGGGCTACTCCCAGACAGTCCGCGAGCGAAACTTCTTACCTTAGCGTAGCATAGCCCATGAGCTTGTAGGCGAGTTTAGCCGCCGTGTAGGCGCAGCTCACCGGCCCCTCCGGCGGCGCAAGCTCCATCAGGTCGAACCCGACGATGCGGCGCCTGCTCGCGACGGCCCGCAGCAGCGTGAGCGTCTCGTCCCACAGCATGCCGCCGGGCTCCGGCGTGCCCACCGCCGCCATGATGGACGGGTCCAGCACGTCCAGGTCGACGCTGATGTACACCGTCTCCGTCAGGTGGCCGAGCGCCTCCTCCGCGAGCTGCTCGATTGTGCCGCCGTAGGGCCACGTGAACATCGGCTGCCTCAGCGACTCTACGGCGTCCCGCTCCTCCGTGCTCAGACTCCGCACTCCGACCAGCGTCACCGGGCACGACTCAGAGAGGCGTCGCCCCACGGTGGCGTGGCTGTACCTGGAGCCCTGGTAGCTGTCGCGCATGTCCGCATGTGCGTCCAGCATCAGCACGGACAGGTCCGGGTGGACCTCCCTAAGCGCCCGGACGACGCCCACGCTGATGGAGTGCTCGCCGCCAACTGTCACCATGACGCTGCCCGGCCGGTACACACGCGCCACGGCCTCCTGCACGCGGTCGACGGTCGCCTCCGGCCCCGCAGGATCGGGCTGTACCTCCGGCAGTGTGTGGATGCCGAGCGCGCACGTCTCCTGCCCCAGCTCGATGTCGTAGTCCTCCATCTGGCGGGAGGCGTCGATGATGGCGCTGGGGCCCTTTCGTGCGCCGGGCCGGTATGACACGGTGCCGTCGTAGGGGACGGGCATTACGAGGAATCGGGACGACTCGTACGCGGACTGCTCAGGCGGCAGGGCGAGGAAGTTCCAGGGGAGGGCGCTGTCGTCGTGGGCTTGCGCCGCCGTCATGCCTACGCCGGCGTGCTCAGACGCGCCCGGTCGGCGTCGAGGGCGCGGCGCGCCTGCTCCGGGCTGTAGTGGTCGAGGCCGCGCTCCAGCACCCACGTGTTGGCATCGTGCAGGTCAAAGCTGGACTTCACGTCCTCCAGGGCAAGGTCCGTGTCGAAGTCCTTGCACGAGAACACGTCCACCTGCACGAAGCTGCGGTCGGGGAAGGTGTGCACGCTGATGTGGCTCTCGGCAATGATGACGAAGCCTGAGACGCCCCAGTCCTCTGGCACCGGGCCGTTGTAGGTCAGCACCTGGGGCGTGATGATCTTGGTCATGCCGATGCGGTCCGGGAAGGCGTCCAGGAATTGCCGCACGTGCTCCTGGTCCTGCAGCAGGGAGTGGTTGCCGGTGTAGCCGTCGATGACCAGGTGCATTCGGGGTGTCCTCCGGACATGTATTGCATCGGCGCACGCCGATGGGCATGAGACCACTATTCGACTTGTTCGGAGTCTGTCTTGGAATCGGGCGCGACAGCGCAATAGCCTAGCATTCTGCGCTGCGCGTAGCAAACTGCGGCGAATCCGGCTGCCCGGGGCACGGGCCACAGCCCCGGTGCCTCGCTTGTCAACGTGGGGTGAGCGAAGGGATTCGAACCCTCGATCTCCTGAGCCACAGTCAGGCGCCTTACCGCTTGGCCACGCTCACCATGGGAACAAATCAAGTGTAGAGCACGCCCTATAGCTGGTCAAGGAAAACAGTAGCTGCAGACCGATGCCTCAGCCTGCAGCTACCGCTTGCTACTCGATTGTCCAAGGCGGCAGGTTCACCGCCTTTGTCGCAACTACGCCAGGTCGTAGCGGTCCAGGTTCATCACCTTGTTCCACGCCGCCACAAAGTCGCTGACGAAGGCAGCCTCGCCATCGTCGCACCCGTAGACTTCGGCCAGCGCCCGCAGCTCCGAGTTGGAGCCGAAGACCAGGTCGACTTCGGTGGCCGTCCACTTGACGGCGCCGGAGCCATCGCGGCCCTCGTACACGCCCGCCGTGCCCGACTCGGACCACTGCGTGCTCATGTCCAGCAGGTTCACGAAGAAGTCGTTGGACAGCGTCCCTGCCCGGTCGGTGAACACACCGTTCTGCGACCCGCCGGTGTTCGCGCCCAACACGCGCATCCCGCCGACCAGCGCCGTCATCTCGGGCGCCGTCAGCGTCAGCATGTAGGCCTTCTCCACCAGCTGCTCCGCCCCACCGCCGTAGTTGCGGAACCCGTCGGCCTTTGGCTCGAGCACGGCGAACGACTCGACGTCCGTCCACTCCTGCGTGGCGTCCGTGCGGCCCGGGGAGAACGGGACCTGGACGTCGTGGCCGGCGTTCTTCGCGGCCCACTCGACGCCCGCGCATCCCGCGAGGACGATCACGTCGGCCAGCGAGACCCGCTTGCCGCCCGACTGCGCCGCGTTGAACGCGCTCTGGACGCCCTCCAGCGTCTCCAGCACGCCCGACAGGCTCGCCGGGTCGTTGACTGCCCAGTCCTTCTGGGGCTCCAGCCGCACGCGAGCACCATTCGCCCCGCCACGCTTGTCGGTGCCCCGGAACGACGCCGCCGACGCCCACGCCGCGGAAACCAGTTGAGATACCGACAGGCCCGTGTCGAGGATCTGCGCCTTCAGGTCAGCGATGTCCTGGTCGTTGACCAGCTCGTGGTCAACGACCGGCACCGGGTCCTGCCACAGCTGCGGCTCCGAGGGGACCAGCGGGCCGAGGTACCGGGCGCGGGGTCCCATGTCGCGGTGCAGCAGCTTGAACCACGCCTTGGCGAAGGCGTCCTCGAGGTCCGCCGGGCTGTCGAGGAACCGCTTGGAGATGGTCGCGTAGGCCGGGTCCATCCGCAGCGACAGGTCCGTCGTCAGCATGAACGGCGCGTGCTTCTTCGCCGGGTCGTGCGCGTCCGGCACCACCGCCACCGAGGATGCGTTCACCGGCTGGTACTGCGACTTCCCGGCAGGGCTCTTCGTCAGCTCCCACTCGTAGTTGTGCAGGTTCTCCATGAAGTTGTTGTCCCACTTGGTGGGGTTCTCAGTCCAGGTGCCCTCGAGGCCGCTGGTGATCGTGTCGCCGGCCTTGCCGCTGCCGTAGGTGTTGCTCCAGCCGAAGCCCTGCGCCTCGACGGCCGCGCCCTCCGGGTCGGCGCCGACGTGCGACTCGGGCGCGGCGCCGTGCGCCTTGCCGAACGTGTGCCCGCCGGCGATGAGCGCGACTGTCTCCTCGTCGTTCATCGCCATGCGCTTGAAGGTGTTGCGGATGTAGTTCGCCGCGAGGTTCGGGTCCGGGTTGCCGTTGGGGCCCTCGGGGTTGACGTAGATCAGGCCCATGTGGTCGGCGCCGTACGGCCCCTCGATCTCGCCCTCGGTGTCGTGCCGCTGGTCGTCCAGCCAGGTCGTCTCCTCGCCCCAGTTCGTCTCATCCGCCTCCCACACGTCCGGCCGGCCGAAGCCGAAGCCGAACGTCTTGAAGCCCATCGACTCCAGCGCTTGGTTGCCGGCGAAGACGATCAGGTCTGCCCACGAGAGGTTCTTGCCGTACTTCTGCTTGACCGGCCAGAGCAGGCGGCGGGCCTTGTCCAGGTTCCCGTTGTCCGGCCAGCTGTTCAGCGGCGCGAACCGCTGGTGGCCCGAGCCGCCGCCGCCGCGGCCGTCGGTGATGCGGTACGTGCCCGCCGCGTGCCACGTCATGCGGATGAACAGCGGCCCATAGTGGCCGAAGTCCGCCGGCCACCAGTCCTGCGACGTCGTCATCACTGCCTCGACGTCCTTCTTCAGCTCCTCCACGTCGACGTTCTTGAACGCCTCGGCGTAGTTGAAGTCCCCGCCCATCGGGTCAGACTTCGATGAGTTCTGGCGAAGAGCCTTGATGCTCAGTTGATTCGGCCACCACATCTGGTTCGTAGTCATAGCTTCACTCCACTAGGCAAATTGCCGTTGACGGCGAAAGGTACGGAACTGTGCCAAATATGCCCCATCTTGACCTCAGTCGTCAACTGTTTGGGATGCCGGAACCCCAATGCTCGTTGCGCTCAATTTCCCTGGCCGTTCCGGCGACTGGCAAAGCGTGAGGGAATGGCCCACGTTCCAGATTGAAATTACTAAACACAGCGATTACAATTGCGCTTCTGGAGGATGGTGTGGCGGTGTTTGGCATCTCACGCGGGAGTCTTCATTGCCATGAGCCGCTTATCGTACCGCAACCAAAGCAAGGTCTTTCTGTCACAGGCTTCGGAGGAGTTGGCGAAGGACGACCTCTGCCAGGCTTCCGAAAAGGGCTGGGGCGCCGCCGCCACGATGGTGAAAGCGGCTGCCCAAGCTCGAGGTTGGCGACATAGGAGTCACGTGTCGCTCTTCCGAGCGGTCAGTCGCCTCGCAGAAGAAGCACAAGACGATTCCCTTGAAGTGCAGTTCTCCCTCGCCGGTATGCTCCACACCAACTACTATGAGAACTGGCTGGAAAGGTCTTCGGTAGAAAGGAATCTGCGGGAAGTCGCTCAATTCGTGGAACGCGTGGACGGCCTGCTGACCCCGCAGTAGCCCTAGCCCTGCCGCCCGGCTCCCCTAGAAGAACCCCAACTTCCGCCGACGTTCCTCCGTCGAGGGATACCCGCCCTCCGGCGACGGGAACGCCGCCTCCAACGCCGCGATGTCCTCGTCCGGGAGACGCCATCCGGACGCCGCGCAGTTCTCGTCAATCCGCGCCATCGTGTTCGTCTTCGGTATCACCACGACCCGCTCGTGGGTCAGGCACCAGTTGAGCGCAACCTGCGCCGCCGTGCGCCCGTTGCGAGCGGCCACCTCGGCCACTGTCCTCGCCCCGGCGTCGCCCTCCACGTTCCCCAGTACGCCCCGGGACAGCGGCGCATACGCGATGACCGTGATGCCGTTGGCCTGGCAGTAGGGCAGCACGTCAGCCTCGATGGAGCGGTTTGTCAGGCTGTACTCCACCTGGTTGGAGACAAAGCGTGACTTGGCCATCACCGCCTGCGCCTCTTCCATCTGCTGCACGGTGAAGTTGCTCACGCCGACGTGGCGGATCTTCCCCTCCTCGACCAGCTCCTCCATCGCGCTCATGGTCTCCGCAATGGGAATGCGCGGGTTCGGCCAGTGCAGCTGGTACAGGTCGATGACGTCGACCCGCAGCCGCATGAGGCTTTCGTCGCACGCCTTGTGCACGTCGCGGCGTCGGAAGTGCGACGGCGATATCTTCGTCGCCACAACCACCTCGTCGCGAATGCCCTCGATCGCGTTACCTACGGCGTCCTCGGTGCCGTACATCTCCGCTGTATCGATCAGGTTCGCGCCGAGCTCCACTCCCCGTCGAAGCGGCCCGTTGCCGGCCGTGTACAGCCACGTGCCCAGACCGACGTCCGGCACGCGGGTCCCGCTTCGGCCAAGCTCCTGGAAGTTCATGCGTCGGTCCTTCCTTCACCCAACGACGGCGGTTTCTCCGTCGCATCCAGTGCGGGCGAGGCGGGCGTGAAAGCCCCTTCCACCGCGCCGGCGGCGCCTTCCGGCTGCGCCGTGCCTGCCGGCATCGTCAACGTCGGCAGTACCCCCTCCAACGTCCACTGGATCCGGGTGAGCGACGGTTGCATGTCCGAGAGGTCCCTGACCAGGCGGTTGGCGTCGGAGATGGCCCCGCGCAGCGTGACCCGCACGTCGCTGACGATGCCGGTGCGCTCCGCCCCGAATCCATCCTTGTCCGCCCGTGCCGTCGCGGGGTACGACTCGCCGCGCCACTCCAGGCCCACCTGGTGCCTGCGGCCTTCCAGCGCGTACTTGATCATGAATATGCCGACGATGACCGGCGCAAGCACGACGCCCACCGCGGCCGCGGCCCACTTGCGCCGCAGCGCCTCGCCGCTCGACTGCCGCCACCGGGCGATGATCGCGCCCTCGAATTCACCGACGTTCCGGGCCTGGCCCCAGCTCAGCGGCACGTCCGCCAGGTCTACCGTAAAGCCCTGGTCTTCCAGCGCCCGCACAAAGACGTCTGTCATGCGGCGTGGGTGCCCGGACGTGCCCTCCCATCGCCACTGGACGGGCCACGCCGCCATCTCCGACCGCAAGTCCTCGATTTCCATGTCACACCTATCTACGTTTCACCGTTGGCGCGGTTGGGTCCCGCGTTCCGTCGCTCTGTATAGTACCATGCACGGGACGTCACGCTGAAATCAGGAGCAACCTGCGTGACCCGCATTTGCGAATTGGAGGGCGTCCGTATGGAGACCGTCGCCTTTGGGTCCACGGGCATACAGGTCAGCAGGCTGGGCATCGGCCTGTCCGAGATCGGCTCCACGCCGATGGAGGTCTCCACGGTCGAGTCCCTTCTGAACGGCGCGCTCGACATCGGCATCAACTTCCTGGACACGGCGGCCTGCTACGGGATCAGCGAGGAGCTCGTGGGCCGGACCGTCTCCCACCGCAGGGGCGATTTCACGCTTGCCTCCAAGTGCGGCCACGTCGCCGGCGGCTACCGGGGCGAGCCGTGGACGGCGCAGACGGTGACCGACAGCATCGACCGTAGCTTGCGGCTGCTCCAGACAGACTATGTCGACCTGATGCAGCTTCATTCCTGCAGCGTAGAAATCCTTGAGCAGGGCGACGTCATCGACGCGCTTCTCAAGGCGAGGGACGCCGGCAAGACGCGATTCGTGGGCTACAGCGGCGACAACGAGGCCGCCATGTGGGCCGTGGAGAGCGGCATCTTCGCCACCCTCCAGACCAGCTTCAGCCTCGTCGACCAGAAGGCGCGGAACGGCCTGCTCGCCGCCGCCGAGGCCAGGGGAATGGGCGTCATCATCAAGCGCCCCATCGGCAATGGCGTCTGGGGGCGCTCCGCCGCGCCGTCACCCTACGCGCAGCAGTATTTCGAGCGCATGCGGGCCATGTCGGCCCAGGGCGCGCTGGACGGCGAGGACGACCCCATCCGCATGGCGATGGGCTTCACCTTCGCGCATCCGGAGGTCGACACCGCCATCGTCGGCACGACCAACCTCCGCCACCTGCAGTCCAACGCCGCAATGCTGGACAAGGGCCTCTCCATTGCCGACGAAACGCTGAACACGCTGGTGGACCGCTTTGCGGAGTTGGGAGAAGACTGGCGGCAGCTGACGTAGCCACCTCTGGACCGTGGCATCCGTGCGCCCTTCGATTTCCCTCAGGGCGAACGGAGACTTCGTCGTTCCTGCGGAGGCAGGAACCCAGAGGGGCGGGGTGGGGGGAGGCAATCCCCCAGTGTGCCAGGCAGACGGCCGCCTCTACGCCGCGCCCAGCGCCACGGCGATCATGTGCCGTTCCAGCGTCTTCCCCAGGGTCTGCGTCACGCCCAGCCGGTCGTGGTCGCCGACAGTCACCACGTACACCACGCCCAGCAACCGGCCGATGCGGAAGTCCAGCACGGAAGACGACACAAGGCCTTTGGGGCCTTCTTGCACGGCGCGAATCGACACGGCCTCGTGGTGGAAGTCGACCGTCAGGGGGAGCCTGTCGACGGAGAGCAGCTGGTGGCCGGGGCCCAGCTCCTGTCCCACCTTCTCCTGGAACTCGCCAAGGAAAACGTTCTCCATCCAGTTGGAGACAGCCTCGGGGTCCTCCATGAAGTGGACGACGGTCGCGAGGGCCAAGTCCGCGCCGTCGCTGAGGTCCCGCTCCTCCACCGTGGTGAGCCACTCGCGCTGGAAGCCGGTGACGCGGCCCAGCTGTCGCAGCTCCTGGGCGCTGTGTCCCGCGAGGGGTAGGTCGGCCATCGCCTCATTGCTCAGCTCTCCCTCGCGCACCACCTCAAACCCCGTGGCGCCCGGCGGCAGTTGCTCCCTGGTGAGGAGCATCCGCTCCAGGTCATCGGGATTGAGCGTGTAGGTTGCGCGGGTTACAGCGTCTTGGGCCATAGTCAAGTCGCTAGCTGTGTGCAGGTGCTGCACACACAACCGGTGAGGGAATCCAAGGAATGTTCTGTTGCCTCGAGTGCGGTGCGCTTGGCGGGAGTGCGAGGGAGTCGAACCCACCCGCCCCGTACACGAGGCGCAACGGATTTGAAGTCCGCAAGGGCCACCGGGCCCCATCCACTCCCGAAGCTGCCGGCGAACTGTCCGCGCCTACTCCAGCGCGCTGTCCAGCCTCCGCTTGAGTTGCGCCTTGGGCATGGCGCCGACGATCTGCTCGACCGGCTGCCCGCCCTTGAACACGATCAGCGTCGGGATGCTGCGGATGCCGAGGCTCATGGGCGTGTTCGGGTTGGAGTCAACGTCCACCTTGGTGAACTTGACCACCCCGTCGTACTCGTCGGAGAGTTCGTCGACGATGGGCGCAATCATCTTGCAGGGCTGGCACCAGTCTGCCCAGAAGTCCACCAGCACGGGCAGGTCGCTGTTGACCACCTCTGCCTCAAAGGTCGCGTCGGTAACTGCTTCCGGCTTTGCCATTATTTGAATCCTCCAGTTTCGTTTACCAAGCCTGCGCAGCCTCCATCCACGCTGACGTTCCGCCCATGAGCGGTGCCCGGGGGAACCGGCGTAAAAGGTGGCTTCGCTTGACCTTAGTGTACCTACCGCACGTACCGCGTGCAACCCAAAGCACACCGGTGGAACGCCGTTTTTGACGATGTAGCCGGCGTCTCGCTTGTATACTCGACGCATGTTGAGTCCGGCCGAGTCCACCCCGCCCATTTCCTCGGAGCACACCTGGCGCAGGCGCATCTTCCACCTAGCGGCGGCGTTGCTCGTTCCGGCGGCTGCCCTTATCCTCGGCTACAAGCCCGCCTTCTACCTTGCGGCCGTCGGGGCGGCGGCCCTTGCAGCCGTGGAATGCGTCCGGCTGCTCGTCCCTGCGGTCAACCGCCGCGTCGTGCTGTGGGTCGGCCCGTTGATGAAGCCGAGAGAACGCCGGAGTCCGACCGCTGCGTCGCACCTTGCCATCGCGTCTTTGCTCGTGCTCTTCCTCTTCGGCACGCCCATCGCGACGCTTGCCCTGGTCTTCGTAGCTCTTGGTGATCCCGTCGCCGGCATCGTCGGGACGCGCTACGGCAGGCTGCGAGTCCGGCTCGTCGGCAGCCGGCCCGGCAGCAAGAGCGTTGAGGGCACGCTCGCCTTCTTCGCGGTCTCGCTGGCGGCCGCTGCCGTCCTCTGGGCGGCCGGCGCGCACGACATGCTGTGGATTGCGGCCGTGGGCGCGGCGACAGCTGCTCTGGTGGAGTTCACTCCCATCCCCCTCGAAGACAACTTCACGGTCCCCCTTGCTAGCGCTTTCGTCATGTGGCTACTATGGGTGACATAAATCAAGGCTGCCTCTCGACTTCCACGGCAAAGAATTGCTTTCCATTGCGCTTTTGACACCCTGCAAATGCAGTTGACCCCTAAATTTGGCGCTGCTAGAATCCATAGGTTAGTGGCAAGGGCCGGGGAGAGAATATGGTCGTTATCGGGCTCACGGGAGGCATCGGCGTCGGCAAGAGCGAGGTCTCCCGGATTCTGGCCGGGCATGGCGCCGCCATCATCGACACGGCCCTCCTTGGCCACGAGGCTTACTCGCCTGGGACTGCGCCCTGGAGGGATGTCGTCAGGGCCTTTGGCCGGGACATTCTTCTCCCGGACGCGCAGATCGACAGGAAGATACTGGGAGACATCGTCTTCTCAGACCCCGAGGAGCTCGAACGCCTCAATGGCATCATGCGCCCCGCCATCAACGGCCTCCTCCAGGAACGCCTCCGCGCCGCCGAGCGTCAGGGAAGGCGAGTGGCCGTGATAGACTCCGCCACCCTCGTCGAGGCCGGGTGGACGGAGTTGGCCGACGAGGTATGGCTGACGACGGCGCCCGAGGAAGAGGTCTTCCGCCGGTTGCGGCACCGCAGCGGCCTCTCGCTCCGGGCCATCGTCGAGCGGATTGAGTCCCAGATATCGGATGAGGAACGCAAGGCCCACGCGGACGTAGTCATTGAGAACAACGGCAGCCTCACGGACCTTCGGGTCACCGTCGAGGCGCTATGGTCGGAGCGAATTCAAGCAAAGGTGGGGTAACCATGGAGCAGCCTAGGGTTAGAGGGACCGGGTTCCAGACGCTTCAGATTGAGGAGTACGTGGTTGAGGACGAGCCGTTCTACCTGCCCCTGGGCAACGAGATCGAGCTCTTCGAGGCCGCGTACCTTCAGAAGATCCCCGTCCTCCTGAAGGGCCCCACGGGCTGCGGCAAGACGCGGTTCGTGGAGCACATGGCCCACCGGCTGAGCCAGCCGTCCTCCATCAGGAACAGGAGTGAAGACGAGGAAGTGCGCGCCGTCCCCCTCGTCACCGTCGCGTGTCACGAGGACCTGACGGCGAGCGACCTCGTCGGCCGCTACCTCATCGACGCCGAGGGCACCCGCTGGATCGACGGCCCGCTGACCCGCGCCGTCAAGGTCGGCGCCATCTGCTACCTCGACGAGATCGTCGAGACGCGCAAGGACACCACGGTGCTCATCCACCCCTTGACCGACCACCGGCGCATCCTGCCCGTGGAGAAGCAGGGCCTGCTGATGGAGGCCAACGATGGCTTCCTGCTGGTCATGTCCTACAACCCCGGCTACCAGAGCGCTCTGAAGGACCTGAAGCACTCCACCCGCCAGCGTTTCGTCTCCATCGAGTTCGACTACCCGCCCGTAGAGACCGAGGCGAAGATCCTGGAGCACGAGGCCGGTGTCGACCCGGAGACCGCCATGGGCCTGGCCAAGCTCGGCGAGAAGGTGCGCCACCTGAAGGACCACGGGCTGCAGGAAGGGTCCAGCACCCGCTTGCTCATCTACGCCGGCAAGCTCATCAGCCAGGGCGTTTCGCCCCGAGAGGCCTGCCAGGTTTCCATCGTCTGGGCCCTGTCGGACGACCTTCAGGTGCAGCGCAGCATGGAGGAGGTCATCTCCTCAATCTTCGAGTAGATATGGAGTCCATGAGCATCCCAACCCCGGAGGCGCTCCAGTCCCTCTTGGGAAGGGCCGCGCCCGCAACGGCTCTCCCGTCTGGGTACATGCACGCCGCCGTCCTCCTCCCCATCTACGAGCGCGACGGCGCCTACCACATCGTGCTGACGCGCCGCAGCTACCAGCTCCAGACCGATGGCGGCGTCATCTGCTTCCCCGGCGGCGGCTACGAGTCCGCCGACCCCGACCTGACGTACACCGCGCTGCGCGAGACGTTCGAGGAGATCGGCGTGGCGATGGAGGACATCCGGGTCCTCGGCTGCCTCGAGCCGTACTTCACCCGGTACGGCATCGCCATCCACCCGGTCGTCGGCCTGATTCCCGCGAGCTACCCCTACCGCCCCAGCGACGCCGAGGTGGACGAGATCATCGAGCCGCCGCTGAGCGCCTTCTATGACCCGGCCAACCTCCGTCACGAGGGCCTGCTGCGTCCGGAAGGGCTTGTGAAACGGTTTACGTACGTGTATGAGGGCCGTATCATCTACGGAGCTACGGCCCAGATGCTGTCCCGGTTCCTGGAACTCATCGCGGAAGGCATGGACAAGGAGGTCCCATGGCAGAGCAGGACCCCCGCCTAGAGAGCATCGCCCGGGAGCTGTCGCAGTTTCCCGTCGCCGTGCTCCAGCAGTACGAGGCCGCCCACGAGCGGGCGCAGACCCTCCTCTCCGCCGAGGACCTCGTCACCTGGGCCGAGCAGGGCGCGTCCATCTCGCGGCAGTCCGTGCGCGCCTGGGAGGCCGCCACCGACTACTACGCCGCCAGCATGGAGGTCCTGCCCTTCCTCTCCTTCGCGAACTTTGTGCCGTGGGCGCGCTACGGCTCCGACCTCTGCCAGGCCTCGCCGACCATTGCCGCGGCATACTTCCGCGCCAGCTCCCGCACGCTGCCCCACCTGCGCCCCCGGCAGGTTGCCGGCTGGAGCGAGCTGGGCAAGTCGCTGTCCAAGGGGACCTGGAAGTCGACCGCGCTGGCCTGCAAGTTCTTCGATGTCAGCCCGCAGATGGTCCCTTCCATGACCTTCCCGGAGATGGAGCGCTTCATCCGCTTCATCGACATCCTCTCCCAGCGCTCCTATGACCTGGCGACCGAGTGCCTTGAGCTCAGCCAGGACGTCTTTCCGCAGCTCGGCGACAGCCGGGACAGCTTCATCTCGTTGGTGACCACCCTCGCCGACGCCAACGGCAACTGGCGTGAGGTGAAGGACTGCTTCGCCGTCGGCAGCCGGGCCGTCGCCCGCGTCGAGCGGACGCAGCGCGGCCGGTTCCTCGGCCTGGCGGAGCGCCTCTCCCGCAGCGGGCAGGGCGGCGTTATTGCCTTCCTGCGCGAGGGATCCCAGGGCCTCGGACAGCTCGACTACGGCACCCACCCGACGATCATCGGCTTGGGCGAGCGCCTCGTTGGCATGTCGCCGCCGGCGCTGCCGCCCTTTTTCGCCGTGCTCCCCTCCGTGTTGGGTCGGGTATCCACTCCCCAGTTGGAGCAGTGGTTCGGTGAGGGTGCGCGCCTCCTGACCGAGAACCTCGAAAGCGGGCTGGCCTTCTTCCGCATGGAGTCGTCTTACGCCGAGGAGCTGCTGGACAAGCTCTCCGCCGGCGTCGAGCTCAGCCGTGTCCGCGACGTCATGGGCCTCTACTCCCGCGCCCTCGCCGGCAACGAGATGGAGATCGCACCGGCTCAGGAGCTCGTGGACAAGGGCATCGGCTGGGTGTCCGGCAACCACGCCACCATCGAGGGCACCACGCTCTACCTGCCGGCCCTCGTGGACGGCGCCCCCAGCAAGCTGGAGAACTTTGAGAAGCTGAAGGTCATCGCCACCCACCAAGTGGTGCACCTGGAGTTCGGCAGCTTCGGTTTCGAGTATGAGAAGCCGTCCGGGCTGTTCCGCGACCTGCGCCCGCTGGTGCAGCACTCGCGCCACCACCGGCACGACCAGGACCTCCCTGAGGACGAGGCCGTGGAGACAGTCGTCGAGGTGCCCGAGGAGCCGGCCCTGCTGGAGGGCCCCGTCTCCGCCGAGACCGGCTGGGTCACCGACATGCAGGGCTTCTTCGACCTCTTCCCGGAGCGGCGCATGGCCCTCGACGTCTTCACCGTCACAGAGGACAGCCGCCTCGACGCCCGCGTGATGCGCGAGTACCGCGGCATCAGCCGCGCCTACAGGCGCGTGCAGGAGGAGTCGCTGGCGGAGCGCCCGCGGATCCAGGACATGCCCGCCCAGCAGGGCCTCGTGGAGTTCCTGATCCGCGTCAGCCTGGGACAGCGCAGCGGTCTGCCCGTCGCGTCCTATCTGCAGGACGACGCCATGCTCATGGCCAAGCTGGCCCTGCGCGTCATGCGCGTCGGGGCCACGGTGGAGGACGCCGCCGAGGCCGCCATGCGCATCTACCTCTTCCTCGCGGGCATCCCCAACCACATGATCCCCACCAACGCGTGGGTCATGCTGGAGGTCCCGGACGAGGACGACTACGAGGACCCCGAGAACATCGAGGACCTGCTGGAGCGGCTGAGGAAGCCCGAGCAGGAACAGGAAGAGCAGGAGTCCGAGGGCGAGGGCGAGCAGCAGTACCAGTCGCCGCAGGACGTCGAGTACCGCGGCGAGTTCAAGCCTGAGCTGGTGCAGCTCCTGGAGGAGATGAAGGAGGCCCAGCGCCAGGCCAACGAGGGCGAGCCGCCGCAGCTCACTCGCGAGATGCTGGAGGAGCTGCTCGCCCAGAGCGCCGAGCTCGAGCAGGGCGGCGACTACGACCTCGACACCAGCGCGACCGCCAAGAACCTCATGCGTGAGGTCGGCATGAAGCTGCCGCCCAAGGAGGCGGCGCAGGGCCAGGGGCCATTCATCCACATCGAGGACGAGGGCGGCCCGCTGGAGGCCAAGGAGCCCCACACCAGCGTCTACGACGAGTGGGACTTCCGCGCCGGCGACTACCGCCCCAGGTGGTGCGTCGTCCGGGAGAAGACCATGTCGGAGGGCGACGTCGGCTTCTGGCAGACCATCCTCCAGGCCAACTCCAACATGATCCAGGAGATCCGCCGCCAGTTTGAGCAGGTGCGCCCGGAGACCTTCCGCAAGATCCGCCGCCTGCAGGACGGCGAGGAGTTCGACCTTGACGCCCTCGTCGAGGCCATCGTCGACCAGCGGCTCGGCATCAGCCTGCCCGACCGCGTCTACTGGCGCCGCAACAAGATGGAGCGCGACGTCGCCGTGCTGTTCCTCCTCGACATGAGCGCCTCTACCGGCGAGGCCATCGACGAGTCCCGCGGCGGCCCGGACGAGTGGGACGCGCCCGGCAACCCCGTCGACTACATGCTCTGGCTGCGCAACCGCCGCGCCGGCGACGGCCCGCCGCGCCGCACCTACAAGCGCATCATCGACCTGGAGAAGGAGAGCGCCATCCTCCTCATCCAGGCCCTGGAGACCCTGGGCGACAAGTACGGCATCTACGGCTTCTCCGGCTACGGGCGTGAGAACGTGGAGTACTACACCATCAAGGACCTGAACGAGAGTCTGACGGAGAAGGTGCAGAAGCGTATCGACAAGATCACGCCCCTCCATGCCACGCGCATGGGCCCGGCCATCCGGCACAGCGTCAAGAAGCTGGACGACATCGACGCCAAGACCAAGGTGCTCTTCCTCATCAGCGACGGCCGCCCGCAGGACCGCGGCTACAGCCGGGAGGGTGTGGAGAAGGAGTACGCCGTCCACGACACCCGGAAGGCGCTGCTTGAGGGAAAGCAGAAGGGCATCATGCCCTTCTGCCTCACCGTCGACAAGGCCGGCCACGACTACCTCAAGACCATGATGGGCGACATGGGCTACGAGGTGCTCTCCGACATCAGCATGCTCCCCCAGCGCCTCCCGGAGCTCTACAAGCGCCTCACCGTCTAGCCCCAACCCTCATACCGGCTTTCGCCGGGATCCAGGGTCGGAGCCGATTGCCCTGAGCCTGTCGAAGGGTCCTGCTCAGGCAGGAACCCAGAGGGGAATAAGGGCAGGGGTGGGGCCGTTCGCCCTGAGCCTGTCGAAGGGCATGCAATCCTCCCGTCGTTCCTGCGCAGGCAGGAACCCAGAGGGGCAGTGCCGGGCGGGGGAGGCCCGTTCGCCCTGAGTCTATCGAAGGGCCTCGCAGCAAGAAGCCGCCGGGGCTTGGCGGACTGACGGAAGCGGCGCTACGGAAGGAAGGTGCCCATATGGACCTTGACCTTGAGACACTCAGGGAAATGGTCGACAGCCTGGGCGGGCCGCGTGAAGCACAACGGCTGGTGAACATCTACATCAAGGACAGTCTGGCAGGTGAATTTGACGACGCGATAGCACATGGGCAGCAGGAGCGCACAGAAGTAGCGCTACTTTATTGGCTAGCTGACCTAAGGTCGCGGAACACTCCAGGGCCAAGCCATCAGGACTGGATAGAAGCGCAAAGGCGCGCCAACGCCGAATCCCAATAGAGGCTGACCAATCCCCGCCCGCCGTTCGCCCTGAGCCTGTCGAAGGGTCATGCCAACGGCGGACGACCCTCCCCAACCCTTATACCGGCGCATGGTCCCCCCGTACCCCTATACGGGGCCGGTGTCCAGGGGCGGGGCCGATTGCCCTGAGCCTGTCGAAGGGTCCTGCGTAGGCAGGAACCCAGAGGGGCGGCAGCGGGGAGGGGCAACCCCCACCACGCAACAGGCAGAAGACCCCCCTGCCACCACCCCCTCGCGCGAACTCCGTCCCCTCCGCTACCCTCGCCCCATGCATCGCCGCGACAACACCACAACCGCGCCGCACATGGCCTCGCGAAGCGCCGCCGGGATTCGCTTCCCCTCGGTAAATATTCGTGTTGTATCTGCAACGTGCCAACTCAGATTCAACACGAAAAGCAAGACGAATCCACACCCCCACCCCCATACCGGCGCATGCCGATTCCGGCGAAGCAATTTGACGAACGTTCTCCGATACAGTTGGGCCGCAAGTGTCTAGAGGGCCATGGGGATGCCCGGTTGAGTCACTCGGTCCCTCCTAGGGTCGAGCCCCTTATGTTCCGCCTCTGTGGCCGGCGCGGGCCCGCGCTTCCCTGGGCTACCGGGGGGTGGTGAGGGACGCGGGGTTGGAGTAATGACCGGCGCCTTTGGTGTTGATGGCCTTGACCCGGTACACGTAGCGGGTGCCCGGCTCTACGTCCGTGTCCGTGTGGGTCGTCGACGTGCTGCCCATATCCTCCACGTGCACCAGGAACTCCCTCTCGCCGTGGCCGGACCAATGCCAAGCTGACGAAGACCTTCGACTAGATCGGCCTGTTCAACCGGGACTCGCGCCTGCCGGCCTACACGAACAACGTTCGATGGGCACCCACCCCCAGGGGCCGGACTAAGGCGTGTTCGAGTTCGGGGATCTGTTCAGCGAGGCGATACTGGGCCGTCCCTTCCGATACCTGACCTCCCACCAGCGGAGGGATTTCGTGTCCAGGTGCGAGCACAAGGTGAGCGACTACCTGGCCCGTTTCGATACGCCTGCCCCTGCCCATCCGCTGAGCTACTACACCTCCTTCCCTGACGAAGGAAAACTACCAGGTCAGGAAAGCGAAGCACACCATCACCAACAGCGACCGTCAAGACGCGGAGGGCCACATCACGAGAGTCATTCGATACGCTCCACGAAGCCCGACCGTCCTGAGCAATTCCAGCTACCACGAGGGTCCTTATGAGGGCGCAGTCGTGTGTCCCGCTGGACGCGTCGGAAGCGCTTACCACAGGTCAAGCATTGCACAACATACCTGCGACGGTTCGTGCCCCTTACCCCTGCACGTCCCAAGACGGGCCGCCTCTCAGAGGGCAGCGCAGGGACCGCTCCTGACGTAGGGAATTCGATCACAAACCGTGGGGAGAAGGGATGGGTTGTCACCTCAACGGATTGAATCCGGTCAATCCGATATGCCCGGTTCTCGCCGGTGTTGGCACGGATGGCGTGGAGGAGGATGTTGCCGCTCTTCGTGCGTCTCAGAGAATATGGCTCAATCAGCCGGTGGCTCCCACCGTAGCCGAGGTTGATGAGCAGGCGGTTGACCGCGGCGAACCGAACGGGCTCCAGCCGGCTCCCCGGGCCCAATGTCCAGAATGTCTGCGGTGGGACCCAGCGTGATTCGCCTTCTTCAAGAGGAGCGGGTTCGAGTTCCTCAACTGATTCCTCGTCATTGAGCCAAGCGAAAATGCGAGGCACCTCAGACCAGAAATGCTCGAATTCCGGGAGGGCTCGCAACTGGTGGGCGAGCATGCTCCCCCACTCACCCTTCAGCTCCTCAAACATCGGCGACGCGTGGATGGCCTCAGCAGAGGGAATGGGTACACCCTTGAACGCGCACTTCTTCTCAAGAATCTCAATGACAAGACCGTTGTAAGTCCGGAAGTCGGGCCTGCGAAAGAGGTTGACTATGTCATACAGGTCCCGGGGGCGGGAACGCTCTCCCATCGCTCGCAGCTTTTCTGCGAAAACTTCCTCGAAGCCGTAGCAACGGACCTCCGCCGGCGCAGGCAACGTATCGGGGTAGTCGTGACTGACCGATCTCAAGACGGATGGCCGGACGACGATCTCGTCCTTTGTGAGGTCGAATTTGATACTCGCCGGGCCGGGTGTGTTTCGGGGTCCGCGATAGTAGACGCGCATCTCGGCGGATCGGCCAGATGGTCGATTGCGATAGACAGGCGACCTCAACGTAAAGTCAATGCCTGACTCTTGGTTGACCCGATCCAGAACTTGGGAGATGGTCTCAAGCACCTCAGCCTGCGCAATAGGCCCATCTTCGAGCACTGTGAAGTCAAGGTCTTCAGAGAATCGGTACGTCTCAATGTAGCATTTCTTCAGGCACGTCCCTCCTTTGAACACCCATGTACGGTGCAGAAGCGGATCGGTGCCTATGCCCCAGAGGACCCAGCCGAGAACGTAGTCCTTCTCAACCACATCTTCACGAAGCCCCCAAAGACGAACTCGATCGTCTATGTCGGCGCGAGTGATCACAATCCGGCTCCTTGGTCGGGAGCGAGGCTCCGCGTGTTCACTCGCAGATTCCACCTCGCCACAATTTGCCCCTTCGGTGGTCCGCTGGGATCAAGGCGGCTCAGACCTTTGGTGATTCGGCTGTGGCATGCCTCGACGAATTCGTCGTCAGCGATTTTGGCACGTTCCGTCAGATATCCAAGCCGCTTGAACACGGTGCCTCGGCCGAGCCGGTCGCCGTATTCCAAGAGCTTCGCATGGTCGACATGCTCGCTTCCAAAGTATGATTGTAGGACTTCGAAAGCGTGCAGCACACCTCCTGCAGAGGCAGGGACGTCGAGGACGTCAATAACTGTCCGATGCGGGTCTGACACATTTACCGCTAGATGCTGGCGCCAGACGCGGCGCGTTCCGAACAGGGAGCGCTCGGGCACGGTTCGTATCAAGAAGTCGGTGCCCTGCAAGTTCTGCCGGGTTGGGACGACCTTCCGTCCCACGACAACATAGATGACGCTAAAGATCTGATCGGTCAGTCCCCAGTGCTCGACGGCGCTCCATCCGCCGATATAGCCTGGAGAGAAGAGCGTTGCCGCCACGACCCAGGGGTCTTCCCGCCACTCCGCCGGCTCTGATGCGTCTAGAGGCACACCTATATACCAGCCCCTTCGCACACGGGCAAGCCAGCCACTGTCCGCGAGCGCTGCAAGAAGGCGGCGTGTACGATCGACATCGAGATCGAGCACGGATGCGGCTTGCAGCGCGTCGAACGGTCCATGGAGCACCCGATGGAGCATCATCAGTTGCCTCCGCCGCCGACCAGTCACGCCAGCAAACGGACCGCCCTCGCCATATACTGGAGCTAGAGTATTTCCGGCAGGATACGTCATAATGTTCTCCCAATATACTAAATAGTATATCAGAAGACGATTATTTCCGTACAGGGGTCATATACCCTACCTGCGATATAATTTCAGCAGTCGGGGCGAAGACCTCCCTCCTAAATCCCAATTGGCCTTTCACCACTGGCATGGACGGACTTTCGTCGAAGACGACAGCAATGGTGGAGTTCGGCTATGTGCCCACTGTGGGGTGGGACGACAGACGAGAGGTTGCGTCCCTTTGTCCTCGGGAGCAGGATGATAGAGCCAAGGGGCTTGGTTCCTTCACAACCCGCCGAGCCACATCCGGGAGATAGAGCTGCCTACCGACCAAAGGGGGATCAGGGGTTCTGTGTATCGTCAAACTGGGTCGCCAATATTGATGAAAGCAAGCATGTCTCCCCACACTTCCGTATCGAGAATTGGTCATGTCACAAGATCCAGAGGTAAGGGTCTACCAACTTCTAAACGCTTGTGTGAGCATGGACAAGGATGCAAGGCTGCTTACTTCTTGAAGTCCTCTTTTGGTTTGCCTAGTATGCCAAGAACCAAACCTGCCCGCTGGCGACCATAGCCACAAGGATTGGGGTACCCCTGTACAAGCCGGACTGAAGGCATTGAGGAACCAAGGTGTCCACACCACTATACACCCGTTTCTTCTGGGCCAAGGCGTGCCCATACCGCGAGTGCGGACCTGAGCGCATCCACTTGCTTACGCATCACTTGGCCGACGTAGGGGCCTGTCTTGAGGTGCTACTAGCTCAGCCGACCATTCGGGGCCGGTTGGCAGCTTGTGCAAAGCAGACCGACATCGACGCAACTACGGCGGCGCGGTTGTGTGTCCTCGCCAGCCTGCATGACATCGGCAAGGTAAACCTCGGCTTTCAGACGCAGATATGGCTCGACGAGGACTTTCCCTGGGGAAGGCGGCGTTTCAGGAGCGCGGGCCACACCGCCGACCTGACGCCAGTCCTCAACGATGCGGATACCGAGACGGCCGCGTGGTTCTTCCAGGCTCTCGGCTGGTGGGAAGAGGCGACTGCCCAATGGGACGACAGAGGCGGCAAAACGGTGTGCGCTCTTCTCATCGCGGCCCTCTCGCATCATGGACGCCCTCTGCAGTTGGAGGGAGTCAGGCAAGCAAACCCGGCCCTGTGGCGGCGCTTTGAAGCCCTCCACCCTCAGCAAGAGGTAGAGCGCATTGGCGACATGGTCAAGGGCTGGTTCCCGAAAGCCTTCACCAAGGGAGCACCGCCGCTCCCCAGTGCGCCCGCCTTTCAACACATGTTCCTCGGGTTATGCAATCTGGCCGACTGGCTCGGCTCCAACACAACTTGGTTTCCCTACGAAGACCGGCCGCAGGATGATTATATCCAGCAGGCTCGGAGATCAGCGCGTCGAGCCCTCGAAGCGGTGGGACTCGACGTCGAAAGGCAACGAGCACTGCTCTCCGGGATCCAACCAACGTTTGATGGACTTTTTCCTTTCGCCATGAACGCCGTGCAGAGCGCCGCAGGTGACGATGTGCCTCTCGATGCTCCGCTCGCCATCATCGAGTCGGAGACGGGTTCGGGGAAAACCGAGGCGGCTCTGTGGCGGTTTGCGCGGATGTACAGGGCAGGGTTGGTGGACGGCTTGTACTTTGCATTGCCCACGCGCGCCGCGGCGACGCAACTACACCGACGCGTGACAGATTTCGTGGAGCGCCTCTACCCAACGGATAAACAGCCGGAGCCGGTGTTGGCCGTACCCGGGTATCTTCAGGCAGGAGGAGCTGCCGGGAAGCAACTGCCGCATTACGCCGTCGCGTGGGCTGACGACCCTGACGATGACCTCCGGCATCGGCGGTGGGCCGCCGAGAGCGCGAAGCGCTTCCTCGCGGCGCAAATCGCCGTTGGTACGGTCGACCAGGCGATGTTGGGAGCGCTTCAGGTCAAGAACGCCCACATGCGCGCGGCCTGCCTGTCTCGCAACCTGCTGGTGGTGGACGAGGTCCATGCGTCGGATGTGTACATGCGAGGGATCCTGCGAGCGTTGCTGGAAGCACACCAAAAGGCAGGCGGATATGCACTGCTCATGTCCGCCACCTTGGGCTCCGCCGCGCGATCGACATGGCTCGCCTCTGCGGCCCCCCCTCCATTAGATGCTGCCGTCAAGACTCCTTACCCTGCTATCAGCATGTTGACCGCAGACGTGCCAGACACCATACGGATTGAACGGACCGGCGACGACAAGGCTGTCCGTATGGAAGCCAATCCGATAATGCACGATTTTGGGGGCGTGGCCGATGTCGCATTGGCAGCCGCACGCACCGGGGCCAAAGTCCTAGTGGTGCGCAACACCGTCGGACATGCCGTCGAGACCCAGCGGGCGCTGGAAGCCGCGGCAGCGGAAGAACGCGGTCTCCTCTTTGACTGTGGCGGTTTGGCCACACTGCACCATGGCCGGTTTGCCGGCAGCGATCGCCGCTTGCTGGACAATGCCGTGGAAGAGCAATTGGGGCGGGAGCGCGCGCCCGGGGGACTGATTGTTGTCGGAACCCAGACCCTGGAGCAATCCCTGGACATCGACGCGGACCTGCTGCTCACGGACCTGTGCCCGGCGGACGTGCTGCTGCAACGCATCGGGCGGCTGCACCGCCATCGGGCACGGGAGCGCCCTGCCGCGCACGGCATCCCCCGCTGCATCGTCGTGATGCCGAAGGGCGATGACCTCTCGCCGCTGCTTGAACGGGGACCAGCCGCCAATGGCCTCGGCCGCTACGGTGGGGTGTACGAGGACGTTCGCATCCTGGAGGCCACGCGGCGATTGACGCTGGAACATGCCGAGTGGCGGATACCGGAGATGAACCGGATGCTGGTGGAAAGAGCGACCCACCCCGACGCGTTGGCGGATCTTGTGCAGCAAATGGGGGAGGCTTGGCGGGAACATGCGATCTGGGTGGAAGGCGGAGAGCTTGCCGAGAGACTGACTGCCCGCCAGGCTATCATCCGACGGGACAAGTCCTTCTTTGGCGACGATAACAGGGACGTCCTCTTTGGAACGAATGAGGAGAAAATCCGCACCCGGTTGGGCGACGAGGGCATCGACGTGGAGCTGACGCCGCCGCAGCCAAGCCCGTTCCCGTACGGCCAGCCCATCGACCGCATTGCGGTCCCGGCGCGGTGGCTGCGTGGCGTCAATGTCGAGGAGCCGGCCGGGGCAGCGCCCGCGCCCGCCGCCGGCGGGTTTGTCTTCGGGATCGACGACAGGCGATTCCGCTACGATCGCTTGGGGTTGCGGCGAGAGGGCTGAAACACGCCTGCTAACTTCCTTGACACACGCATTCTTTTCCGTACACTAGTTCTATTCTCGTTAAGAACACGAGGAGGAGTGCGTGTTCAACCTACTGATGGAACCTCTCATTCGCATGGAATCCGCAGACGAGAGCAAGAAGGCGTCACTGCCGGACGTCTACGCCGCGCTGATGGCGGACCACGTAGACGCCTTCCCCGCACTGCGGCCGCACCAGCGCCACGCCTGGCACGCCTTTCTGGTCCAGCTGGGCGTCATCGCCATGCAGCGCGCGGGCTTCGAGGAGCCGCCGGAGGACGCTGACGCGTGGCGCGAGATCATCCGGGGGCTGACTGCGGAGGACTATCCTGACGACGAACCCTGGCAACTGGTCGTCGTGGACATCACGAGGCCTGTGTTCATGCAGCCGCCGGCGTCGTCACATGCACGTACGGAAGACTACAAGAATCGCGTGGAAACCCCGGATGAGTTGGATATGCTGGTCACGTCCAAGAACCACGACCTCAAGTCGACGGTGGCGGCTCAGGCTGAGGCGGACGATTGGACCTTCGCGCTGGTGACGTTGCAGACGATGGAGGGGTTCGGCGGAGCGAACAACTACGGCATCTCGCGCATGAACGGCGGATTGGGGAATCGTCCGGCGTTTTCGCTAGCGCCAGCCGGAGGCAGGCCAGGACCTCATGTCAAGCGGGATATCGTCGCTCTCATGGAGTTCCTGCCGGGTATCCTCCAGGACTATCCACACTATCGGGGTGACGACGGTATACCGCTCTTGTGGACGCTGCCCTGGGACGGAACGGCGCCGGAATCACGCCTTCCGTCGGGCTTCCACCCCTTGTATATCGAAGTATGCCGCAGGGTGCGCCTGGCATGGGATGAAGGCGTCCTCTGCGCATGGCGGACGAGCACCAAGGTGGCCCGTATTGAAGGAAAGATGCTAAAGGGCAAGACCGGCGACCCGTGGGCTCCCATCGACCCTTCCCGTGAAGATGTGCCCCTCACCCTCGGTGCCGGTGGATTCACCTACAAGCGGATCACGGACTACCTGACCCAATGGACAAGACCGGCGCTGCTCAAGCCAACTCCCGCAGAGGCGCAAGACCCGTCCCCAATGGAGTTGGTGGCTAGGGCGACGGTGCGCGGTCAGGGCAAAACTGAAGGGTATTACGAGCGCAGCATCCCCGTTCGCCACAGGTTCAAGACCGCCATGATGGGGCTTAGCGGGATGGAGGACATCGGAGACATTGCCAAACGTCGTATCGATCAGATAGCCATCGTCCAGCGGCTCCTCAGTCACGCGATCCAAGTCTTTTCCGCCCGCGGAGACAGCGCACAGGTAAGCCGCGAGCACCGCGCGTTGGCACGTCCCTGGCTCAACCGCCTGGACGACATTGTGGACGCGACATTCTTTGATGACCTGCAGCGGGAGTTCGAGGCGGACAGCCAGGACAGGGAGGGCATCCGCAATCACTGGCTGCTCAATGGCGCCGACGGTGTGGTGGACCGCGCCCACGGTCTGCTCCGTGACGCGACAGAATCGCTGCCCTGTCCGGCCATTCACCGCTACAAGGCAGCCGTCAACGCTGAGGGGCTATTCGAGGGGCGGTTGCGTGCGAATAGTGGCCTGCCGTTCCTCTTTGACCAAAGCACTAAGGAGGATGATGTATGACCAGCTCTCAGGTCACTCGCTCAGGTGACTCCCCAGCCGGGCACGGCCAACTCCAATCTTGGGGCGACAACGCGGTCAGCCTTGCGAGCAAGGTGGCTCATCTTGCCACTCACCACCGCGGCGACGTTGCCGCCTTGCGCCGCATGGACCCGGACAACCCGGATGCAGCCGCCTTCTGGCGGCTAATGGCCGAGTATGACTTGCTTGGCAACCCTGTAGTGGAGCGCAAATGGGCTCTTATCCTTCACGGCATCGCATTGATGACGCCTACCAGCAGCGGGAACGGAGTTGCCCGCACCGCTCACAATGGATATATGCCTGTGGGACAGGCCTTGTTTTGGGGCAGAGAAGCCCAGGCCGCTAGGGGTTTCTATAGTGAATCGCGGCTAAACCGGTTGCTGACCGCAAGAGGGCCAATGCTGCGAACATTGCTTGCCCGGCTTTTCCGAATGCTTGCTTCTGATGTGCGGTTCAACTGGCGGGAGATGGCCTCTTTCATCCTGAACGAAGGATACAACGAGGAGGCAGCGGAACAGGCGCGCCACCGCATCGCGCGGGCCTACTACCAGGCTGAACGGCGCGGCGCAGTCCAAGACGATGGAAGCAACTAACGCTAGAGAGGAGATCGATAATGGCCACACCACGTTTCCTGCAGATCCACACCCTTCACTCCTACCCGGCAGCGCTGCTGAACCGGGACGACAGCGGCTTGGCCAAGCGGATGCCCTTTGGCGGAGCCGTGCGCACCCGCATTTCGTCCCAATGTCTCAAGCGGCACTGGCGCATGGCGGAAGATGGTTTCGCCCTCCGCAACATCCCCGGAGCCGAGACCGCAGTCCGTTCCCGCAACGTGGTGGAGCGATCTGTGATTCAACCTCTCCGTATGGGGAGCGGTATCGATGAGGGCGTACTCGCAGCTGTGGAAGAGGCTTTCAACGTGGGCGTGTACGGTGGGAGCGGGGCTGCGGAATCTGGGCGCCAACCTCTGCTCCTTGGCTACCCGGAGGTGGAATACTTGAAGGAGCGGGCCGCCGAGATTTGTCAGGCCAACCCCAACGATGTTAACGAGGCCAAGAAGGCGGTAGAGGCCCTGTTCAACTTGCGTCAGGGCGAAGGCGCCAACTTTCGGACTTTCCGGGAGACCGCCCGGCTGCCCGGCGGCTTGGAGGGCGCGCTCTTTGGACGGATGGTGACGTCCGACCCGGGCGCGAACATCGAGGCCGCGGTCCACGTGGCGCATGCCTTCACGGTACACCGGGAAGAGAGTGAGAGTGACTACTTCTCCGTGGTAGACGATCTGCAGCGGGAGGACGAAGACCCGGGCGCGGCCTACATCGGCGATATGGAGCTGACGGCCGGGTTGTTCTACGGATACGTGGTTGTGGACGTGCCGGGGCTGGTGTCCAACATCGAGGGCTGTGATGCCAAAACGTGGGAGTCGGCGGACCGGAGACTCGCCGCAGCGGTGGTTGAGCACCTCATCCATTTGATAGCCACGGTATCGCCAGGAGCCAAGCTGGGGTCTACGGCGCCCTACGGGTACGCCGACCTGATGCTGATCGAGGCGGGGACGCGCCAGCCGCGCAGCCTAGCCAACGCCTTCCGAACTCCCGCCAAGGCGCAGATTGAGGCGGCGGCGGAACGGTTGTCCCAGCACTTGGGGAGGCTGGACGACGCCTATGGCCTCAATGAAGCACGAAGAGTGATGGCGGTGGAGGAGTGCAGCGTACCAGGCGCGGAGCGGCTTCCCTTGGACCACCTGGCCTTCTGGGCGGCTGAAGCCGTCCGCAGCGGGGAGGCGGAGTAGACCATGCGGCACTTGATCCTCACCATGGAAGCGCCGCTGATGGCCTTCGGCGGCGAGATCATTGACAACTACGGCGTGATCCGTCCCTTCCCGGCGGCGTCTATGCTGACGGGGCTTTTGGCGAACGCTCTCGGTTGGCGCCGGGTGGAGCGGGAGCGGCACCAGCGTTTGCAGGATCGGCTGGTCTTTGCGGCCCGCATCGACCGAGAGCCCTACGGCGGTCTGCGGATGCGCGACTTCCAGACGGCGCTGTTGGGATCGTCCGATAGAGGATGGACGACACGGGGCGAACCGGAGGGGCGGGCCGGCGGCGCCAACACCTATGATGCGCCGCACCTGCGCTATCGCGACTACTGGGCGGATGCCCTCGTCACTGTGGCGCTGCGACTGGACCCGGATGCGGAAGACCCTGCGTTGGATGCTGTGAAGTCGGCCCTGGAAGAACCGGCCAGGCCCCTCTTCATCGGCCGCAAGCCGTGTCTTCCCTCTGTCCCCTTGGCGACCGGCGATATCGAGGCGAATTCGGCATTAGCTGCCCTGTTGAAGTGGCGCCTACCGCAAGTTCTGAATACAAGACCGGGCATTCGGCTCCTGTGGCCCGTGCATGAGGGGGCGGAGGAGATCAAGCCGAGCCGGACCTATGCCATCACCGACCAACGGAACTGGCGCTCCGGGCTGCACGGGGGCGGGCGATGGGTGGCGGAGGTTTCCGTGGACCCCTCGCGATTCGTCGGCAGTGGCGGCGATAGGCCTAGAGAAGGGAGAGGCCGATGACGGATAACTACTTCGTCGGTGGTTCGACAGCGGCGCTCCAGATGGTGTGCACCGACGTTGACCTTCGCAGCCTGCATCGCTGGATGGGTCTGCGAGGCTTCGCGGACCAGGACCACGCCCTGCACTGTCTCCTGGTGGAGTGCTTCGGTGACCTCGCCCCCAAGCCCTTCCGGCTGCGTGCCGTGCGCGGGGCAGTGATGGGTACGCTGTACGGGTACAGCCGCGCCAACGCCGATGATCTGCGAGTGGCCGCCGCATGCTTCGGTGACCCTCTGCACATCGAGGTTATCTCGACGGATCGCCTGCAGTCCAAACCCATGCCGATGGAATGGAAGCGCGACATTCGATTGGGGTTTGAGGTGCGGGTCAGGCCGGTTGTGCGGTTGCAGCGAGACGCTGGCCGCATTCCCGTAGGCCATGCCCGAGTGTTCCGGGAGGGCGGCTCACGTCCAGGCAAGGAGTGCGACGTCTTCCAGTGGGAGGCGCTGGTACAGCAGCCAAAGGGCAGCATGGAACGCAGTAGAGAGGAAGTCTATCGGGAGTGGCTGGGGAAGCGGTTGGATAGTGGTGCGGAACTGGAGGAGGCTAAGCTGGTGGCCTTTCGTCGCACACGGGCGGTGCGTGCCCTTCGGGGCCGGCAGAGCGAGGGCCCGGACGCCGTGCTGCGAGGTGTGCTGCGGGTCACAGACTCGGAGGCGTTTTCCAGCCTGTTGGCCCACGGCGTCGGCCGGCATCGTTCCTACGGGTACGGGATGCTTCTGTTGCGCCCGGCAAGGAACTGAACCACTCCTTCATTAACAACTGAAGATACCAGGGGAGAGCCAATCGATAGGGAGCGTTACGATGTTGAGAGGCAGGCTGGGACTGGAAACCGCGCGCATTCCCCATGCTGACCGCCATGGGCTCCTCTGGCTGTCCCGTGGGGCGCTGACGGTCCGGGACGGTACCCTGCGCTTCGAGCGCCAGGCTGTCCCGGACCAAGGCAGCCCTCTGGGACCAGGGGAATACGGCATTCCCTTTCAGTCACTCTCGATGATCCTGCTCGGGCCCGGGTCAACGGTGAGTCACGACGCCTTGCGGCTTATGGCACGGCACGGGACCGCCCTGGTGGCGGTTGGGGAAGACGGGGTGCGTTGCTACACAGCTCCACCCCTCATGCCGGACACGTCGGAGGTCGCGCGGCGGCAAATGCGCGCCTGGAGTGACCCGGAAGGAAGCCGCATCCACATCGCCCGAAAGATGTATGCCATGCGCATGGGTGAAGTCTTTCCCCATCGCAGCTTGGACGTCCTGCGCGGGATGGAAGGCGCCCGAATGAGACGCACTTATCAGGTGCTTTGCGAAAAGTTTGGTGTGCCCTGGCAGGGACGAAGGTACGATCGCATGGACCCGATGGCTACGGACATTCCCAACCAGGCCATTAACCACGCCTCCGTTGCGGTGACGGCGGCTGCCGTCATCGCCGTCATCGCCTGCGGCGCAATTCCCCAACTGGGCTTCATCCACGAACACAGCGGGGAAGCCTTCGCGCTGGACATCGCCGACCTCTTCCGCGACACGGTGCTGCTCCCGGCGGCGCTCAGGTCGGCGCGGCTTGTCCTGGACAATCGGAACTTGAGCGTCGAACGGGTTACCAGGAGAGCGACCGGGGAGCTCCTTCAGAGTCAGCAGGTGATCCCCAAGATGATCGATAGCATCAAGACGCTCTTTGCCGAAGACGCGGTTTCAAGCAGCAAACTCGAAGCCGGACCGGTCGATTGGCCTGCGGGAATTGAGGCCGGGGAGGACCGCCAATGACGGTTGTCGTGACGGTGAATGTCGAGGGACGGTATCGGGGCTTTCTCGCATCGGCGATGCTGGAAATTGCGCCAGGGGTGTATACGGCCCCAAACATGACCGCAGGGATTCGAGAACGGGTGTGGGACGTGCTGGAACGATGGTACTACGAGCTTGGCCAGGGCTCCATCGTCATGACGTGGCAAGACTCGACCGCTGTGGGAGAGCAGCAAGTTCTTTCACTCGGCGAACCGCCGAAAGAACTCGTGGACGCCGATGGCGTCTATCTGGTGAAATACCGTTAGTAGTGTATGCAACTGTATTCCCCATGGCGATATGATTCATAAAATCGCTTAGGGGTTCCCCCGCACCCGCGGGGATAGACCGACCACGCAGAGTTTGTCGCGACCCACGCGGAAGGTTCCCCCGCACCCGCGGGGATAGACCCGCTGCTAGGCGGCTACGCCTCGACCGTCTTTCGGTTCCCCCGCACCCGCGGGGATAGACCCGTCGCCCATGTCCGCGCCCATCGCCATCAGCGGGTTCCCCCGCACCCGCGGGGATAGACCCCTTGTTCCTGCTATGTCTCAGCTCTTTAGTGAGGTTCCCCCGCACCCGCGGGGATAGACCTTGCCCGCGTCCGTGACCAATTCCCGCCGTTCCGGTTCCCCCGCACCCGCGGGGATAGACCCCGGGGGTACAGTTCGTCCACCGCCATGTACGAGGTTCCCCCGCACCCGCGGGGATAGACCCATGCCATGTGCAGGGTCACCCGTCCGTTCATCGGTTCCCCCGCACCCGCGGGGATAGACCGTACCGGAAAGGACGCCGCGCCAAGAGCGCGAGGGTTCCCCCGCACCCGCGGGGATAGACCTGCCCCGCAGTCGCAACACCGGTCATGGACATCGGTTCCCCCGCACCCGCGGGGATAGACCTCGTGCCGCGCGCTGCTCATCAGGGCTCCGTGCGGTTCCCCCGCACCCGCGGGGATAGACCGCTCATTCTCCGTCACCAGCTCCCGCAGCGAGAGGTTCCCCCGCACCCGCGGGGATAGACCCTCCGCCCTAGTCTTCGGTCCTTCCATCATGCCGGTTCCCCCGCACCCGCGGGGATAGACCCTTGTCGGTGCCCGTCGCCCGCTCCAGGCTCGCGGTTCCCCCGCACCCGCGGGGATAGACCGGTGGCGGACACCGGCTGGGCGTAGCCCTTGTGGGTTCCCCCGCACCCGCGGGGATAGACCGCGGCCAGAGACCTCTACCTGCTCCAAACCAACGGTTCCCCCGCACCCGCGGGGATAGACCGGCGAGACGGGGGCGAGGCGGGCGGCGTCGTAGGGTTCCCCCGCACCCGCGGGGATAGACCCCGGACCTCGGCGGCGTGGCCGTGCAGGATGCAGGTTCCCCCGCACCCGCGGGGATAGACCGGTGACGGACATCCCTTCGCGGTTCGCGCAGCGGGTTCCCCCGCACCCGCGGGGATAGACCGGTCCCGGTACTCCGCCGCGCTCACCAGGGTGCGGTTCCCCCGCACCCGCGGGGATAGACCCTTCGAGGAGGGAGCATGGGACACCAGTGGATGGGTTCCCCCGCACCCGCGGGGATAGACCGCATGAAGCTCCCGATGTGCTGCGTGTACGCCGGGTTCCCCCGCACCCGCGGGGATAGACCCCGTTCCGGCCCCATCGCCGCCATGACCGTCTCGGTTCCCCCGCACCCGCGGGGATAGACCTCCTAGGTGTTGCCATTGTGTACCTCCATCTACGGTTCCCCCGCACCCGCGGGGATAGACCGTGCTTGGTGGTGCTAGGAAGCACCAGGTACTGGGTTCCCCCGCACCCGCGGGGATAGACCCAGGCAGTGCTCGGTGATGCCCCGGTAGTATTGGGTTCCCCCGCACCCGCGGGGATAGACCCCTGACTGTCCGCGTCTTCCCCGCACTGGTGAAGGTTCCCCCGCACCCGCGGGGATAGACCCGACGAGGACCCGCTGTACGGAGGGCCGAGGCAGGTTCCCCCGCACCCGCGGGGATAGACCCAGGGCAGGGCCTCCCTTCGGCTGGAGGGGTTCGGTTCCCCCGCACCCGCGGGGATAGACCCCAGCGAGACCGCGAAGACGATCCGCTGCCAGTGGTTCCCCCGCACCCGCGGGGATAGACCCATCCAGCCACTCTCCTGCCCTCCTCCCGAGCAGGTTCCCCCGCACCCGCGGGGATAGACCGGTGCCGGACTGCAGCAGGAAGCCCACGGTGTTGGTTCCCCCGCACCCGCGGGGATAGACCGAAGGTCCGCGACGTCCTCATCAACGTCGACGAGGTTCCCCCGCACCCGCGGGGATAGACCGTGTATGGTGTAGCGGTAGACTCCTGCGCTCTGGGTTCCCCCGCACCCGCGGGGATAGACCCGTTGAACGGGTTGTGAGATCGTACATGGTGGCGGTTCCCCCGCACCCGCGGGGATAGACCTTGTCCATGTCGCCCCCAAGTTCGTCATATACTGGTTCCCCCGCACCCGCGGGGATAGACCCCCCGCTGCGCCCGACGGCCCGGTCCTGGAGACGGTTCCCCCGCACCCGCGGGGATAGACCGTACGACTTGACGCATTGCTCGCAACAGCCCGTGGTTCCCCCGCACCCGCGGGGATAGACCCAGACAACCCCAACGGCGGGACATCTCAACCGTGGTTCCCCCGCACCCGCGGGGATAGACCCACCCGCAAACGGCACTTTCCTTAAAGGTCGCCGGTTCCCCCGCACCCGCGGGGATAGACCGTAGGGGACGACGTTCGGGTAGTCGGGGACGCTGGTTCCCCCGCACCCGCGGGGATAGACCGGTACGGCAGGTCACGGTAGGGCGAGGACACCAGGTTCCCCCGCACCCGCGGGGATAGACCGTATTACCTCATGAGCTACGCGGGGGTCGGCATGGTTCCCCCGCACCCGCGGGGATAGACCGGAGGGCCTGGTGACCAACAGGCATGTATGGCGGGTTCCCCCGCACCCGCGGGGATAGACCCAAGCCCGCCGTCGAGCTGCCGGAGACCGTCTAGGTTCCCCCGCACCCGCGGGGATAGACCGCTCGACCTGTCTGGTGCTGCTGCGGGAAGATAGGTTCCCCCGCACCCGCGGGGATAGACCGGTGTCCAGGATGTGATGAGGCGCTGTTAGTGCGGTTCCCCCGCACCCGCGGGGATAGACCCCCCCGGTCCCAGTCCTCATCCGCCTGCACGAAGGTTCCCCCGCACCCGCGGGGATAGACCAGAGAGAGGGCCGCAGCCCCTCGCCGCGACCCTGGTTCCCCCGCACCCGCGGGGATAGACCGGTGGCCGTAAACGTCTGCGCCGTCCCGGAGATGGTTCCCCCGCACCCGCGGGGATAGACCCACTCCACCTTCCTCCTGGACGAGGCATCCACCGGTTCCCCCGCACCCGCGGGGATAGACCGGCAGCGGCCGCTGTCGAGGCGCAGGAGTAGCGGGTTCCTCCGCACCCGCGGGGATAGACCCGGAGGCGTGAACGGAAAGTTCGGAATGTTCGGGATCGTCGGCGTCCGCGTCGGGGTCGTCACCGCCCCCGCCATGAAGTACGCAGGCAGCTTTAGCCCTGACGCCAGGCTGGTACGAGCGCCGCTAGCAAGCGGCCGTACAACACGGCCAGTAACGGCAGCAATACGAGCGGCAATACGAGCAGAACTAGATACTCCACCACCAACAAAAGGAATGGCCGGCGTAACATCCAAGACTCTAATACCAACCATCGACTTGTCCGAGTCCCGGAGGAATCGTTCACGCTCGTAAAACTCCTTAACATCATCAGAAGCGAACAACATGTTCACTCTACCATCAATCATATGAGTATAATGCTGAGTAGACGCTGGCGCCTCACCAATCTCTCGACCTAGCGTCTGGCCATGCAGCCAACCAACGCCCTGGCCTACCTTCTGAAGAAAGAACCCGCGAGACACCGTCATGGGCGAGGAACCGGTTCCCCCGCACCCGCGGGATAGACCCCTCGAAGCGGTGCTTGTGCCGGGAGAGACGGCGGTTCCCTCGCACCCGCGGGGATAGACCCGGCATCGCGCCGGGGGCGGTGGCGACGGCGGTGGTTCCCCCGCACCCGCGGGGATAGACCGCCCGCCAGCGGCGTCACCAGCGCCACCAGGAAGGTTCCCCCGCACCCGCGGGGATAGACCGGGTCGCCCCAGCGGGCGGCGGAGGGGAGGACAGGTTCCCCCGCACCCGCGGGGATAGACCCATGACCAGAGCCCACTGCACATACTCGAAGGGGGTTCCCCCGCACCCGCGGGGATAGACCCGCACCAGCGCCCGGATCCCAAGCCCCGGGGCAGGTTCCCCCGCACCCGCGGGGATAGACCGGAGGGAGGATGTCGCCCTCCTTGACGTGGAAGGTTCCCCCGCACCCGCGGGGATAGACCCAGGCGCGGATGGCGACGCCGCTCACGCGGTTGGGTTCCCCCGCACCCGCGGGGATAGACCGTGTAGCGCCGTGATCTCGCGGTATGCGGTGAAGGTTCTCCCGCACCCGCGGGGATAGACCCGTAGACGGGAGGTCATGGCTCATGAGCTTGTTCCGGCATATGCTTTCAGCTACGGCGGACTGGGCGCTGTGCCTGGTGTTGTCCGTAGTGGCGTGCACGCTACTGTTCGCCTTGGCGGTGCTGCTTATGGTTCTGCTAGGGCCGCTGCACCGGTGGTTGTTGGTGCGGTTGGTCGAGGCGTTGTAACTGGGGTTAAGACCCCTGCCTATTTCATGGCGGGCGCGATCACGGTTCCCCCGCACTCGCGGGGATAGACCGGGGGGTGGGTGGCACAGAGAGAGGGCACGCCGGGTTCCCCCGCACCCGCGGGGATAGACGGTGGACCGTAGTGCGCGGGGCGCACCACGGCCAAGGTCGAGGAGGCGACGCGCAGGCGCGCATCGGCTTAGCTACGGGCATGACATCTGCACGTCGACTTGGGACATCGCCGGGTACCCGGTGCCAGGGACACTAGGTGGACGGGAGGCGCGGCGCTCGTCCAGTCGCCGTGCGGCGGGGCGGTGGGCTTAACACGCCGACCTGCCGCGTCCCTCGGGGAGGACCGGCGGGAGAGCCGAGCTCAATCCCGCGTGGCCTCCGGGTCAGGGACCAGACCCCCAGGTTTCTCGGCAGGAACCCCTGGAAAAGCCAGATAACGCCTTCGAGTATGGTCGCCCGGTCCTCGCCGGTGAATCCCCTGGAGGGGGGTGCACGCCTGCACCCCCCTTCGGAACCGCGAGCGCACCGATGGCGCATCGGGTCGACCCTTCTGCGCCAGGGAGGATCAACCTGCGGTAAGGGCCCTGCCGGCAGCATGCGCTCGCGAACGTGTTGCGGCGCACCAGGCGTCCGGCTCCGCCCCGGGCGCCCTCTCCTCCGCGTCTCCGCAGCCCGCGCACAGCCGTAGCGCCAGACCGAGCCATCCACATCTGGCTGCTACCTGAGGCAACCAGCCAGATCTCCAACTGGAGTGCCCGCATGACCTACACAGTCTACAAGAACCGGGTGCACAAGTTTGCTCGGGTCCATCTAAGCACCGGCAACCAGCCGCGAAAGAACGGCAGCATGAGCCGCGTGCAGCCACCCACGGGGACCTACGTCGACGGCCTGCCCACCAAGGAGGACATTATCCAAGCAGCCCGCAGAACCGGATGGGACGTCAGCCTATGCAAATTCTGCGACCCCTGATCAAACGCCCTCACCCGTGACGCAGGACGACCCACGGGCAGCCTGGCGGCCACACGGTGGACGGGCTGCCTGCCTAGGCCCCCGCGACCTCATCAGAAGGCCCTGCCAACCGCACCCAGCACCGCGGCGCCACATGCGGCCGGCGCCGCGGCCACAAGCAGCTCGCGAACCGCGCGTTTCCCCACGCTCCCGTCACCACACCGTGCACCAACGCGCCGCGCCCATGATCCAGTGTCCGGTCACGCGCCCACACGTCCGCCGCCGTCCCGCCGGCATCGTGTCGACCGCTTCGCGCACCCCCAGCTGGATGCCTCCCGTCGCTCCTCCGGCTCCCGCACCTCCGGCGCCACCCGGCCCAGCCCTCGGCCCCGGGCGCAGCCCCACTCCCGGCGGCCCCCGTCCGTGCCGCAACGTCCCTCAACCCGGCGCCGAGCGCCCGTTTCGGCCCCGAAACGCCGTGCAAGTCGTAGCTGTGGTTTTGCACAAACCGGCAACCAGCGGTTCGAAAAACCCGTCGCGGCCTCCGTCCTTACGGAGGGCTGCCGCATAGCTGCGCCAGATACGACAGGGACAGGGGATCCCGCTCCCGACGAAACTCCATCTCCTGTACACGGGTAGCACACTAAATCACGAAGCCTCTGCCCCCTCGGACGGGGGTGCGGGCGTGCACCGCCTTCGGCAGGCCAACGACAACGTCAGCCCTAGTCGGGGTGCACCTGTCCACCGCCTTCGACGACGCATACCCAGGATTTGGGACAGCATCCACGGCGGCCAAGACCCACCACACTCCTCGCTTGTCGGTCAACTCCCTTGCTCCGCTGGACGTGAGGCACTCACCGACAGCCTCGCCGCCCCGATGGAACGCCCTTCATCGGTCCGGGAAACCGGCGGGAGTCCTCGGCAAGACACAGCCTGAAGACAAGGGAGGTCTGGGAGGCTACGCGCATCCTCGAGACCGGGCCTGCTTGGATCGATTCTGGCGGATTGGGCGAAAGTCACCGCTCCGTTATCAAATGAGGGAGTCACTTTACCCTAATGTTATCCTCGCATCCCTACACTGGGTAGCCGAGCACATGGAGGGCCTCTCCGGCTATTCGCGGGAACCGCGGCGAGACGACGGTGACTGTCACCGTCACGGCGACGCCTTAAACGGAGGGGCGTGAGCATCATGACGAAGACCTGGATGGGAGGCGCTGCCTTGGCCTGGCGACACTGCCATAGCTTGAAAGGCGAGAAGAATGTTCAGGCAACGTAGGACAGGGATATCTATGGTTCAGTTGTGGCGGGCTCCGTCCCGTCTCCTCGCAGCCGCGATTCTAGGCCTGACCATGGCCGCCTGTGACGACGTCATCGAGGATGTCGTGAAGGTCGAGAGGGCCACCTACGGAGAGTTAAGCTCTGTCAGCGCTGGGCCCAAGCACACGTGTGGATTGAGGGTCGACGGCTCCATCACTTGCTGGGGGAGCAACCAAAACGGGGAGTCGACGCCGCCCCAAGGAGAGTTCGCCTCCGTCAGCGTTGGCTGGGGCAACACCTGCGGAGTGAAGGTCAACGGCTCCGTCGCTTGCTGGGGTTCTGACAACTACGGCCAAGCTTCGCCGACCGAAGGCACGTTCGTCTCCGTCAGCAACAAGGGACACTACGGTTGCGGGTTGAGGACCGACGGCTCCATCGAATGCTGGGGACAACTATATGCCGGTAAAGCCTCGCTGCCCGAGGGGGAGTTCGCCTCCATCACCATTGGCAGCGGACCCGAATGCGGGGTGAGAACCAACGGCACCCTGGCTTGTTGGGGCAGTGGCCAGGTTTCGCCGCCCGCAGGGGAGTTCACCTCCGTCAGTGCCGGGCGCGCCGAGCAGAGCTACTACGCCTGCGCGGTCAGAGCCAACGGCGCCGTCGAATGCTGGGGCGATGACAAATTCGGCCAGGCTTCGCCGCCCGCAGGGGAGTTCGCCGCCATCAGCGCCGGGGCCTATGAAACCTGCGGGGTGAGGGCCAACGGCTCCCTGGCCTGCTGGGGTCTCAAATTCGGCCGGGCTTCGCCGCCCGCAGGGGAGTTCCTCTCCGTCAGCGTGGGCTGGAGGTATGCCTGCGCGGTTCGGGTCAACGGCTCCGTCGAATGCTGGGGTAATGACGAGTACGGCCAAACCTCGCCGCCCCCGGGGGAGTTCGCCTCAGTCAGCGCCGCGCGCTTCGATGCCTGCGGGGTGAGGGCCAACGGCTCCGTCGCCTGCTGGGGCAGTAACGCGTACGGCATAGCTTCAACGCCCCAAGGGGAGTTCACCTCGGTCAGCGCCGATGGTCTCGCCTCCTGCGGAGTGAGGACCGACGGCGGCCTAGTTTGCTGGGGAGACCGCCGCTCGAGAGGGCTTACGATGGCTAGCCACTAATGCGTTGGTTTCCATCTCGTTGGGTAGCACATATTGGATAAGGACGACTATATGATGCACAGGAGCAGGAGTGGGGTGACGACATGACTGACAGGGAATACTCCCTTAGCCTTCTCAGGCAAGCTACTGGAAGCGAGGCGGCCGAGTTTCGAGACGGCCAGTGGGAAGCAATTGACGCCCTGGTCAGTAGGAGGGAGCGCCGCCTCGTCGTGGAGCGAACGGGATGGGGCAAGAGCATGGTCTACTTTATCGCCACCAGACTTCTCCGCAACCAGGGTAGTGGACCAACCCTCATTGTTTCACCCCTCCTGGCGCTGATGCGCAATCAGATCGAGGCAGCGAAAAGACTAGGAATTCGGCCCATCACCATCAATTCCACGAATCGAAACGAATGGGAAGAAGCAAAAAGGGCTCTGCTCAACGAAGAGGCGGATGTCCTCCTCATTTCGCCCGAGCGCCTCGCCAATGATGGCTTTGTTGAGGACATACTGATTCCCATGGCTGAGCGTATCGGCCTCCTGGTCGTTGATGAGACCCACTGCATTTCGGACTGGGGCCACGACTTTCGACCAGATTACCGACGCCTCGTGAACGTCTTGCAGCGCATGCCCCGCAACGTACCGGTCCTGGGCACTACCGCAACCGCCAATGAGCGCGTCATTGAGGACATTCAGCAGCAATTGGGTGATGTCGTAACCCAGCGCGGGCCGCTGATGCGGGAGAGTCTCGCTCTGCAAACGATTCGCATGCCTTCTCAAGTGGAGCGCCTGGCTTGGCTGGCTGACCACATCGATGAACTGCCTGGCACCGGAATCATTTACACGCTGACCAAGCGAGACGCGGACCGTGTCGCGAACTGGCTGAAAGAGCATGAGGTAGCGGCCGAGGCATACTACAGCGACGTCACTGCTGATGGTTTCATTGACTCGAACACCTATCGCCAGCATCTCGAACAACGGCTGCTGGACAACGACTTGAAGGCACTGGTAGCCACCACGGCTCTCGGCATGGGATACGACAAGCCTGACCTGGGATTCGTCGTGCACTACCAAGCGCCGGGTTCTATCGTCGCCTACTATCAGCAAGTGGGTAGAGCCGGTCGTGAGATCCCCTTTGCACTCGGTGCCTTGATGTATGGCAATGAGGACGACGACATCCACGAGTTCTTCCGCCGAAGCGCATTCCCGAGCGAGACCTGGGTGAACGCAATCCTTGAAGCATTGGAAACCCATGATGGTCGGACCGTTCGACAACTCGAAGCAGTCGTCAATCTGCGAAATGGACAGATCGAACACGTACTCAAATACCTGTCGGTAGAAAGCCCAGCCCCGGTCTTCAAGATTGGCACTACATGGAGACGAACGCCCGTTCCGTATCAAATGGATCGTGCAGAGATTCATCGGCTTACTAAACAGCGTGAAAGCGAATGGCAGGAAGTCCAGGGCTATGTCGACGAAAGCGACTGTTTGATGCGATTCCTTGCGGAAGCGTTGGACGACACGCCGCCCCAATCATGTGGAAAGTGTGCCAATTGCCGCGGTGAACCGATCGTTGCCTATTCCTATGCGGAAGAGACAGCAATCAGGGCAGCCCGGTTCCTACGTCGTTCCGAGATTCCTCTGCGATGCAATGTGCAGGTTCCGGAGGGTGCCCTCACCACGTATGGCCTCTCCTGGAACCTGCCTGTTATGCTACGTGCAGAGGTTGGACGGACCCTTTCGCGGTGGCGCGACCCCGGATGGGGACGGCTGGTCGCCGAGGGGAAAGACGCTGGAGAGTTCGCTGACGAACTTGTCGATGCAGCCGTCGAAATGGTTCGAGCTCGTTGGCAGCCGTCGCCGCCGCCGACATGGGTCACCTGCGTGCCCTCCACAAGGAATCCTCATCTCGTCCCGGGCTTCGCCAAACGCCTGGCAACTGCTCTAGAGTTGCCGTTCAGACCAGTGGTGGTCAAGATGAGGGACAACGAGCCGCAAAAGGAACAACACAATAGATACCACCAATGTAAGAACCTCGACGGCGCCTTTGAGGTCCAAGGTTCCGTCTCAAATGACCCAGTCCTCCTTGTGGACGACATCGTCGACTCTGGATGGACACTGACGATTATCGCTGCGCTGCTTCGAAAGGCCGGCAGTGGTCCGGTCTTCCCACTGACGCTGGCGTCTACGAATCCAGGGGAGTGAGATGGACGTGAACCCCCTAGTCTCAGTCATCATGTTGCTCACGGTTTCCTTTGGGAAATCGAGTGACGCACGGGAAGCCCCGCTGTCCAACAAGGAATGGGGGAGATTCGCAGCCTGGTTGAGTGATCAGGGAATCGAGTCAGCAGCATTGCTGGACGGCGACGTTCGAGACTTGCTCGCCGGATGGGTGGATAGAACTGTCACCGTACCCCGCATCGAGAGCCTTCTTGGTCGTGGCGGCGCAGTCGGCCTGTCTCTCGAGAGATGGCAGCGGGCAGGACTCTGGGTCATTGCCGGCGCCGACCCCGAATATCCGGAGCGTTTGAACCGACGCCTAGGATCGGAGTCTCCGCCATTACTATTTGGCTGTGGCAACAAGAAGCTCCTAGAGCAAGGGGGGCTCGCGGTCGTGGGTTCTCGGGATGCACGCGAAGAGGATTTGTCCTTCTCCGAGCGCCTCGGCGCCAAGGCCGCCGGGCAAGGCTTCAGCATCGTATCCGGAGGAGCGCGTGGAGTTGACCAAAGGGCAATGTTCGGCGCTCTTCAGGACGAGGGCACTGCAGTGGGTGTATTGGCTGACAGTCTCCTGCGCGCTGCGACGAGCGCCCAATACCGCAAGTTTCTAATGTCCGGTGACCTCGTACTGGTCTCGCCCCACAACCCGGAGCTAGGATTTGACGTCGGGAAAGCGATGTCTCGTAACCGATACGTCTACTGCTTGGGAGACGCGGCGGTGGTCATTAGCAGTGCAGCAGGCAAGGGCGGTACCTGGAATGGTGCGATTGAGGGTGTGAAGGCAGGTTGGGTCCCCGTCTGGGTGAAACAGAGCTCCCGTCCAACCTCTGGCAATGCAGACATTGTGGCTCGCGGCGCTCACTGGCTGCCAGAGGCTCTCGAATCGATTGAATTCCTCTTTGCGAGTCCAACGGCCGTCTCCCCAACGGGAGAACGCCCCACTGCACCCTCATTGTTTGCCAATGATATGGCATCTCTAGAAGTGATGGAGGTGCAGCCTTCGGATCACCAGCCTCCAGAATCTGGCAGTAAGAACACTGAAGCCGCTACCGAGACACGAGAAGGTCAACATGTTACCTTAAGAAACCAGGGACTTGGCGGCCTCGAGTTCTATGATTTGTTCCTCGCTCGATTCGCGACGTTGACATCCGTCACGCCACTTTCCTCAGGTGAAATAGCAGAAGACCTAAACGTTGTGAAGACGCAAGTTGAAACATGGCTGAGACGCGGAGTTTCGGAAGGAGCAATCAGGCGACTTACAAGACCCGTCCGGTACCAACCCAGAGGTTCCCAAGGAACACAACCATCCTTACTTTCGACCACTGACTCTTAGGAGCATCGGCACAACGGCTTGGTGGCGCTGAAGACCCCGCCCGAGAGTTGGCGAGGGTAGAGATGCTGGCCTTGGGATCTACATACCGTTCAGAGAGAGATCTTCCTAGTCTGCGCCATTCATGCTAGGGGAATGAACTGCCCACGTTTGACTCCCTTTAGCTAAACGGTGCGGGTGCTAACACCGCAACTGGCCAATGCGTGCAGCACCTTCAGCGACTAAGTGCATACATCCAAGGCGTAGCGCCGGTATATGCGGCAAGTCGGAGTCCGAATCCCGCAACGGACAGCGACGCTCCGTGCTGCTCGCGTGGTTAGAGTTCTGGCTAGTGGGCTCAATGGGATTGGACACTCTGCTCGCCACGGGTATAATCAACTCGTACCAAGGTTCCTCACCGTAGGACATAACTAATGAAGAAATCGCCGAGACGGTCAACGACGAGTTTCAACACGAAGCGCAAGATCCAAACCACTTGTAACCATGAGGAGCTTGCGGCACTAGCTGCTCTTGTCCATTACACAGGCAACCCGGATCACAAGAAGAACCCTGGTGACTATGGATTGGATCCCCGTATAGGTGCACGGGTCGATAAGACCTTGTGTGACGGTGTTGGGATACATAACCGCGCCGATGCCCTGCGCTTGTTACAGGAGGGAATAAAGAGAGGACTTGTGAGTGAACAGTTCCGCGGGGCCTTCCCTCAAAACGTCTGGGCAGTTACGGAAGGCGGCGAACCCCTGCAAGCCGCGCTTGAAAACAGGGAACAGGGCACCTACCACGGTTACCCACTGCCACAAGCCGACCCATTTGGGCGTGTGGTATTGGAGCATTGGAGCAAATCGTGACTAGCAGACCGTTTTCCGTCACAAGTGAGTGGTTGGAGCACGTAGACCGTGAATCACCTGAGCAGTCAGCACATGCTGCCATTAGTATTCTGGTTGACGGGATATTCCTCACGGAGAACAAGGAGCATTCGAAAGAAACACTTCGTAGCTCCGCTCTACTTTCATCTCTGCATCTATCCGAGTGGTTCGCAGCTAACTGGTGGCGGCTTCTGTGGGAGCCAGATGGCGGAAAGTCAACTCCCGAATGGGAACTCTGTCACAAGATTGGCGCCGCGGGCGGCGGATATGTTTGGCCGGATATCACGTTCATCAGCGATTGGAATACGGTTCTTATTCACAACTTGCCAACCCTACCGAACGCGGCAGAGCCAATTCACTACACCAGGGAGTACAGCACATTCATCCCTACAAGTGCATTCGAAAAGGGCCTAGAGTCCTTCGTGTCTGCCACAGTTGAGAGACTGTCCAAAACGACTCCTACCTACAGGGATCTTGCTGCTCTCTGGGCTGAAGTCTCAAAGGAACGTCAGGATCCTGAGATTGCCCATTGGCGCAGGCTGGAAGCATGCCTAGGCTACGATCCCGACGAAACACCAGACACTTTCATGTCAAGACTACAAGAAGAATCAGTTCATTATGGTGCCAATGCAATACAAGAGTTGGCAGCTTCTTCAAAGAGCGAAACACTAAAGGACCTCCAAGCCCTCAAGGACGATATCAACGGCAATGGCATCGTGATGAGCATTCTGCAGTGCCAGGAAATCAGAGACAAAATGGCGGCACAGATCGACCAGAGGCGGGATCTTCCTTGGCAACGCGCTATTCATGCCGCGAGAATTGCGCGGCATGAATGGGGCTTGCCTAATGGGCCCGTTAGCAACAAGGACCTTTCCGACACTTTCGGAGTCAAGAACACTGACTCCCTTGTTGAATCGGTAGGAAGTCAAGGTCCTCTATCGATCGCGGCCGGAATTCGCAACGACAATAGCGTGGAAGAGGTTCACATTTCGTTGAGCCAGAAGCACTCGAATAGCCGGCGCTTTGCCTTTGTCCGGTTAGTGGGGGATTCTCTAATAGCTCAGTTGGACGAGCCACTACTCCCTGCAACCCGGGCTAAAACCAGCAGACAGAAGTTCCAACGAGCCTTTGCGCAGGAGTTCCTTTGTCCTTTGGAAGACCTGATGAGTTTCTTGGATAACGACACACCGAATGAAGACGACATTCAGAATGCTGCAGATCACTTTGAAGTGTCCACCCTTCTGGTTGCCAATACTCTAGTTAACAATGGGTTGTTAGAGAGAGAGAGGATCTTGGGAGATCGGATCGCTAAGTTCTACTCCTTTCGGCACAGCGGGTTGTAAATCCCAGGTTATGCAGAGACTGTGACGAAGCAGCATGCGTTGAGTGCTGAAACTTGCGGATAGCTAGGGTACACTTCTGTAGCTGCGATAATGTGGTTAGATCTTCCCATATAGGTGAGGAGTACACGAGATGTTCTTGGGATTAGTATTGGGGATTTCAGCTTCCCTATTTGCCGGGTGGATCATGGCGACATTGCGTAGCAACGATTCTGCTGGGCTAACTGTCATGTATATCGCCCTTTGCATTGCATATGCAGTAGGTGATTCATTTCAGGGCGCCATTATGGCTTGATCCCAAAGGCACCAATGTTGAAACAGTGAGAGCACGCAGAGTAGCTTGGAAGCTTCTACCTCGGCAGACATATCCAGAGATGCTACTTCCTGCAATCAAGTTGCTATGGTTGGGTCAGCTTGGAGAGGGCCTACAGGCACTAGCTGACCTCGATGATTTTGGTGGCACGGTGTCTTAGAAATGCCAGTGGTTGGCTTGCCTGAGCCAAGCTTGTTAATAACCTCAGTCGATCTATGGAGAAGTGAGTCTTGAGCCAAAGTACCTTTCGGCTACATGGATGGCGTCCCCGACATTCAAGAGCTCGCCGCTGGAGTATTGCAGTAGCCTCCAGACGAGATTCTTCACCACAGGACAAGTACCACACTACTTGCGTGCGCTAGTAACGCGTCTGCGCTGGGCTCTCTTACCTTCATCCTCGCAGCCACTCTTAGCGCGGAAGCCGAGGAAGCGCGAGAGGACTACCTCGTCGATTCTACGGGTGACTGCTAGCGGTTCATATTCTCGCGCACCCCGGGTTCTCAGTGTGATTCATGGCATAGACCGGAATCGCACACCGCTTCTGGATTGACTCTCCTGCGCGCGAGGGGTACGGTGGTAGAGACAGGATGACCCGGCGGTGCGGCAAACACCCCGGGCCGTGGCGCCACCTGGTTTCGGCAGGTGATGCGAAGGCATTCTAGCATTCGCAGACCCGCTTTCGACAGGAGGCGGGTCTTTTGGTCTGGCAAGGGCTACACAAAACAAAAAAGGAGGTGCACATGCCGAGAGAACTGCATACCGCAAGGGAACCGAACCGGGCGGCCATCTACGCCCGCGTGTCCGACAAGAGCCAGGCCGAGGAGGACAAGACCTCCCTCGCCGAGCAGACGGCTGACATGGAGGACTACTGCGAGCGCCGGGGGCTGCGCATCGTCGCACGGTACCAGGAAGTGGGCCGGGGCTGGTCCAAAAAGCGCCCGCAGTTCCAGCGCATGCTCAACGAGGCCAAGGAGGATCGTTTCGACGTCATCGTCTGCTGGAAGTCGGACCGCCTGAGTCGGGGCATGTTCCCCGCTGCGGCCCTCATGGAGGTCGTCGAGGCCTATCAGCTCCGCATCGAGTCGGTCATGGACGCCGTCGACATGAAGACCTTCGGCCTCATGGCCGCCATCGGCAAGATCGAGCTGGACAACTTCCGGGAGCGGGCGGCCATGGGCAAGCGGGGCGCCGCCAAGCGGGGACGGATCGCCACCGGCAAGCCGCCCTACGGCTACCGTGTCGACGCGATGGGTAGGCCCGTGGTGGAGGAGAACGAGGCCGCAGTCGTCCGCCGGGTCTTCCACGACTACGTGGAGCGGGGCCTGGGCATCGTGCGCATCGCCTGGGACCTGACGGACGAGGGGGTGCCCACCGCCACGGGCAGGGGCACCTGGCACGAGTCCGTCGTGCACCAGCTCCTGGGGAACCCCGTCTACACGGGCACCTGGTCCTATGGCCGGACCCGCAACATCACCACCGACGAGGGGAAGCGAGTCTTCGCCCAACCGACCGACACCTGGATCGGGGTGCCGGTGCCGCCCATCGTCGACGAGGAGACCTTCGCTCGGGCCCAGGCCACCAAGCGGGCGCGGCTCAGCCGGGCCAAGCGCAACACCAAGATCCTCTACCTCCTCCAGCACCTGCTCCGGTGCACCGAGTGTGGGCGCACGTTTCAGGCCCACTCCCGCTGGCACGCCAACGCAATACGCCATGGTCAGCAGGTCTCGGCTCCCCTCCGCTACTACGCCTGCACGGGGAGCAAGCTCCGGCTCCGCTGCCGGGAGAAGCCCAGCATCCGGGCGGAGCGGCTGGAGGAGCGGGTCTGGGACGAGGTCAAACGGGTGCTCCAGGAGCCGGGCGTCATCATCGCCGGCATGGAGGCCGTGGGACAGGGTGACAATCAGTCCCTGGCCGAGGAGCAGGCCAAAGCCGAGTGGGACCTGCGAGCGGTGCAGCGGGAGGAGGAACGGCTCGTGCGCCTCTACGTCGCCGGCAAGATCAGCGAGGAGATGCTGGACCTCCAGCGGAAGTTCGTCACCGAGCGGCTAGAGCACCTGCGGGCCAGGGTGGAGGACTACCGGGCTCGCGCGGTGACAGAAGTAACGCGCGAGCAGTTGGCTGACAGCGTCCAGGCGTGGACCGAGCGGGTAGGCATCGGACTGGATGCCCTGACCGAGGAGAAGAAGCGGGACGTCCTCCAGGACGTGGTGGACGAGATCACGGTGGACGGGGAGAACAACCTCGTTATCACCGTCGCCATCCCCATGGCCGGAGACGACCACATTGCCCCACCGGTAAACCGGTATCCAGGAGCCCCGCGCCCGACGAACGCCCCCTCGTACCGCACCCTGCCACGCACCCCTTCCGCCCGCCACTCCACAGTGTCTACCCTGTCCCCATGATCGGCGCACTGCACCCAAAATCACCCTCCACGACGCCTCGGCGTCCGGCGAGAGGGAATTGTATCCGCTGGATGAAAAATTTTTCGCTTTGTAGCTGCAATGTGCCACAACAGCTTCAAGACGAATGCGAAAACAATTCCTTCGCAGCTACGGCAAGTGGAAAAAGCAATTGCTGTAAGCGAAGGAAACACTGGGACTGCGCGGCGGACGGAGCCCGCCCGATTCCCGCCCCATCGGTGTATCATGGCGCGGCTGCATCCCCACCCTGCCTCAGCGACCAAGGAGCGAATTGGACACCACGCCCACCGCTGAAGCCACGGTGCCCCGCACCTGGCGTCACCGCCTGCCGTTCTTCTACGGCTACGTCATGGTGGGCATCGGCTTCACCATGATGTTCGTGTCCAACGGCATCAACTGGTCCATGGGCGTCATCGCCAATCCCATGCGGGAGGACCTGGACTGGACCATCACCGACGTCTTCGCCGGCATGTTCCTCCGCATCCTGATGGGCGCGCTTGGGACCTTCGCCCTCACCCGCTTCGCCGACGCCCCCGGCGGCGCGCGCCGGACGGTGTTCCTGACCGGCCTCGTCATCGCCAGCTGTCTTGCCCTCACCAGCCGTGTCACCGAGGTCTGGCAGTTCTGGCTGCTGGTCGGAGTGGTGACCGGCTTCATGTCCGGCGGGCACGCGCTCCTCTTCACCCAGGCCGTCGTGCCCCGCTGGTTCCGCAAGTACCGCGGCCGCGCCGTCGCCGCCGCGACGATGGGGTCGAGCACCGCCGCGTTCGTGCTCCCCGCCCCCGTCGCCCTCCTCGTCGGCGAGCTCGGCTGGCAGGCGGCGTGGGTCCTGCTCGCCTGCCTCTCCCTCACCATGTCCGTGCTGCCCTCGCTGCTCATCATCCGGCAGCCGGAGGACCTCGGCATGCGGCCCGACGGCCTCCCGGCGGACGCGCCGTCAGAGTCCACCGGCCCGGTGCGGGAAGAACCCGCCGTCGACGCCCACACCGCCGTGCGGTCTCGGCTCTTCTGGCTGCTCGTGCTCACCCTCAGCCTCGCCACCACGTCATCGATGAGCGTGCCCGCCCTCATGGCCCCACTGTACGAGTGGAAGGGCTTCGACCCGGCGGCGGCGGCGCTCGGCGCCACCATCTACGGCCTGTTCAGCATGACCAGCCGCTTCCTCTGGGGCTGGGTTGCCGACAAGGTGCACATGGCGGCGCTGGCCGTGGGCGTGGGCCTCTTCAACGCGCTCACCTTCCCGTTGCTCATCGTGCTGGGCGGCGGCAGCGCGTACGTGTACGCGGCGATGGTAGGCATCGGCGTGTCGGGGCTGGTCGTTGTGCAGAGCCTTGTGTGGCCCTTCTTCTTCGGCCGGCAGCACCTCGGCGCCATCGTCGGTGTCAGCAGGCCCTTCCCGGTGTTCATGAGCGCGGGCGGCGTGCTCTTCATGCCCCTCATCTTCGACACGACGGGCAGCTACAGCTGGTCGCTCATCGCCATGAGCGCCGCAGCCGCCCTGAGCGTGGTCTGCATGCTCATCGCCGTGCGCAGCCCCGCTCCGAGGAACTCCGCATGACGAACCAGCCACTCCAGCGCGAGACCTTCACCGTCACGCCCGTCCCGCCGTTCGACTTCGCCATGACCGCCGACTACGCGACGTACTTCCGCGGCCGCTACCTGTGGGAGTTCTACGAGGACGACGTGTACCGCCGCGTCATCGACCTCGGCGGACGGCTCGGCATTGCGTCCGTGCGTTCCCTCGGCACGGTGGACGCGCCGCTGCTGGAAGTCGAGGTCGCGGCCCCGTCGCTGGACGACGAGGCGCTCGCAGCCGCCCGGCGGCAGGTCGAGTGGGTCTTCCAGACCAACGTCGACCTCACGCCCTTCTACACGATGGCGGAAGCAGACCCGTTCCTCGCGCCCCTGACGGCCATGCACTGGGGCTTCCGCGTCCCGCAGGGCACGTCGGTGCTGGAGGGGCTGGTGAACGCCATCCTGGGCCAGCAGATCAGCGGCCAGGTCGCCCGCGCGGTCCGCAGGCAGGTCATGGAGTCCTACGGCGAGTCCATCACCATCGACGGCGTCGAGTACCGCGCCTTCCCCACCGCCGAGGCCCTCGCGGCCGCCGGCGTCGAGGAGCTGCGCGCCAACAAGCTCAGCTGGCGCAAGGCCGAGTACGTATGGGACATCGCGAGCAAGGAGGCCTCGGGGGAAATCGACCTGCAGGGCCTCTACAACCGCTCGGACGACGAGGTGGTGGAGACGCTCACGAAGCTGCGCGGCGTCGGCGTCTGGACGGCGCACTGGCTCATGGTGCGCACCCTCGGCCGCACCGACGGCTTCCCCCACGGAGACCTCGCCATCCAGCGCACCCTCGGCAACGTGGTCAACAACGGTGTGCGCATGACGGCGGAGGAGGCGCTGGAGTACTCGCTGCGGTGGTCGCCCTACCGGACCTACGTCACCACGTACCTCTTCGCAGCCATCCGCTCCGGCCGCCCGGACTGGCTCCCGCCAATGCCGTAGTCGGCGACTTATAGGCTGCAAGTACACTCAAAGTAAAGAAGGGGCGGCCCTGAGACCGCCCCTCCGTTAACAGCAACGAGTTGTAGGACTACCGGCTGAAGGTGTACGTGAACAGGCTGAAGTCCGGCGAGTTTGTGCTCAGCCGCAGTTCGCCACGGCGCATCTGGGGGCTCTGCAGCACGTTATACATGCGCGGCCCGTCAATGTTCAGCACCGTATTGCCGTCGCCGTCCGTCGAGACGTCCTTGCCGCGGTGCTCCTCCGGCACGGGCCCCCCGTCAAGCGTCACGATGACTGGGAAGGGATCGCCGCCCCTGGGCCGCACCACCACGTTTACGCTCCGCGCGCTGTAGTTGATGGCGACGTAGTCCTCGTACTTGCTTGTCGACCGGGCGTGCGTCACGCTCTCGCTGTCGATCTCCCACACGCCCTGCAGGTAGAACTTGCCGTCCTCGTACCTGCCTGGGTCGCTGAAATCGGCGGGCCCACTCCGGGACGGGCCCTCGTTGCCCAGGTATTTTCCGGTGCCCCACGCGCTGCCCGCGTAGATCTCGTGCGTCTTTGGCTCGCCGGAGGGTGGCGCGTCGCCCTGCTCAGGCACCACGCCGCCTACGGGAATGCCGGAGACGTCGTTGCCGGCCTCCTCCAGCAGCGCGCGGATCCAGAGCTCCGTCTCCAGGTACGCGCCCTCGCCGATGTGGTGGAAGCGCGCCTCGCCGTCCTTGTCGATGAGGAACTTGTGGGGCCAGTACCGGTTCTTGTAGGCCCGCCACGTGTTGAAATCGTTGTCCATGGCCACCGGCCACGTTATCCGCTCCCGTACCATTGCCTCTCGGACGTTTCCCTCGTCCTTCTCAAACTCGAACTCCGGTGCGTGTACGCCAACGATGGTCAGTCCGTTGGCCGCGTACTTTTCGTTCCAGTCCCGCAGGTACGGAAGCGTTCTCAAGCAGTTAATTCAGGTGTATGTCCAGAAGTCCACCATGACCACCTCGCCGTCCAGCTCCTCCAACGTGAGTGGAGGGCTGTTCAGCCATTTGGTCAGACCGGTGAACTCCGGCGCCTGGTCCTCCTGGTGCCCCGTGGCCGAGGTGATTTCCAAGCCGTGCTGCTCCGCCTCTTCGACCGCCGTCAGTCTGGCCGGCGATGGCTCGGCGGGCGCCGCGTCCGTGGTTTCAGCCTGCGTTGCGGTATCGCCGCCGGAGCAGCCGAAGAGAGCAAACACAGCCATCGCCGCCAGGAGGGCGATGATCAGGCCGGTCTTTCGTCGCACAGGCGTTCCTCCTTTCTCAAGGTTGTTTCGCGTTTGCGGTCATGCTTTCAGTATACGCCGTTAGAGGCGACCAAAATAGAAAACGTGGGAATTGGCGATGGAGTTGGCACCCGTACAGTGGCAACACCCGGGGTCTCGTGCCGCCGGGCCTACGCCCGCCGGGCCGGGCAGCCGTCACGGAGGACACAGTCGGCGCAGAGCGGTCGCAGCGCCTTGCACACCTGCCGTCCGTGCGAGATGAGCGCGACGTGGAAGGCGTACACCTGCTCCGGCGGCACCAGCGACTCCAGAATGTCGTGCGCCTTTTCCGCCGACACCTTGGGCCCGATGAGTCCGAGCCGCCCGGACACGCGGTGGACGTGCGTGTCGACCGCCATCGCGGGCATGCCAAGTGCAAAGCAGAGCACGATCGCTGTCGTCTTTGGCCCAACGCCTGGGAGCGACCTCAGCCACGCCTTGGCCTCGGCCAGCGGCATCTCCGCCAGGAACGAGAGGTCGTACCCCCCTGTGAGCGCGCGCACCTGCTTCAGGGTCTCCTGGATGCGGGGCACCTTCTGCTTGGCCAGCCCTGCCGACATCACGTATGGCGTGATCTCATCCGGGTCGGCGTCCGCTATGGCGTCCCACGAGGGATAGGCCGCCTTGAGTCTGTGTCCCGCCCGCTCCGAGTTCACGTCGGACGTGTGCTGGGAGAGGATAGTGAACACCAGTTCCGTCACGGGGTCGTAGCGCGGCGACCACTCTGCCACCCCCTGCTGCGCCTCCAGCAACGCCAGCACCTCTGCGGCGCGCTTCCTCGGCGACCGCGGGCGGGGGGGACGCCGCTCCTTCACGGGCATGACTCTCCTCTGACCCTGACACGGGGGTGATGCGCACGGCACATTCGGCGTGGCAGCATCATGGTACACGAACGAACAAGGCGAAAGGAGCGACGCATGGCCAGAATATTGGGCGACTTGACCGTGAGGCTGGAGGATGGCGGACGGATGTGGCGTCTCCAGGAACCGCTTGCATACCATGTGGGAGCCGCAGACAGCGGGCACGTCATCGAGGTGCCCGCCGGTTTCCGGACGGACCTCGCCAGCGTGCCTTGGTTTGGGCGCTGGCTGGTGTCGAGTTGGAAGGGCAACGCCAGGGCTGCCGTCGTGCACGACTACCTGTACGCCGCACATGGTCGGAAGCGCTACGGACTCTCCCGTTCGCAAGCGGACGGCATCTTCCTCGAAGCGCTGGGTGTCACAGGCGCAAAGCACCGCTGGCTAATGTGGGCGGCAGTCCGGCTTTGGGGCGGGACAGCGTGGCGGCGAAACGGGCAGAAGGACCCGCTGGTCATGCAGCCCTAGGGCGCGGACCGTCGAGTTGTCCGGGAGCAGACCTGCTCGTATACTGCGCATGCGCCGCTTACAGTCGGTCGACCCACTATTGGAACTCCTTGACCAGTCACACGGAGTGCCGTGCTTTGGCCACGATATTTCACATAACCACCCGTGAGCAGTGGCGGCTCGCCGTTGCCAACGGACACTACACGCACGAGAGTCTTTCGCGAGAGGGCTTCATCCACTCATCGACGAGCGAGCAGGTGACGGGCGTCGCCAATACGCGATTCGCCGGTCAGGACGGCCTCGTGCTTCTCTGCATCGAGCCCAACGACGTGACTCCGGACATACATTACGAGAGTCCTCCTGACTCGGACGAACAGTATCCGCACATCTATGGGCCGCTTAACCTGAACGCGGTGAGGGAAGTGGTGGATTTTCCTCCGTCGGCAGACGGGTCCTTTTCCTTGCCCCGCGGCTTGAATGATTGACCACAGACCACCCAATCTGAACGGGTGGCCGATTCGCCTATCCACGCTAGCTGCGCGTTGCTATAATGGCGCGCAACAAACCAGGGGAGTGCCATGAGAGACCTTATTGAGAGCGCCCTGAAGGGCCTCAACGCCGACTACGCAGAGATACGCATAGAGGAGCGCGAGACCACCAACATCACCTTCCGTGGCCGCGAGTTGGACGAGATCGGCCACAGCACCGGCAAGGGCGGCAACGTCCGTGTCTGCGTGAAGGGCGGCTGGGGCTTCGCTTCCTTCAACAGCTTGGACGACCTTCGCGAACGCGCCCTTCAGGCCGTGGAGCAGGCGCGCATGGTCGGCAACGAGAAGACGGAGCTGGCCGACGCGCCTCCCGTCGTCGCCATCGTTCCGCCGCACATCGTCAGCGACCCGGCGGAGGTCTCTCTCGCCGACAAGCACCGCATCCTCGAGGAGTACCTGGACCTGCTCTGGGGTGGGCCGGAAATCCAGACGTCCTCTCTCCGCTACGCCGACGGCTACCGCACCATGTACTTCGGCAACACCCAGGGCACCTACACGGAGCAGGCGCGCACCGACGTGAACTTCTGGGCCAGCGCCGTCGCCCGCTCGGGCGGCGAGGTGCAGCAGGCCAGCATCAGCATGGGCAGCCTGGGCGATTTCGGCCTCGTGCACCGCATGCACGACACGGTCGCTGAGTTGCCGCAGAAGGCCGTGGACTTTCTCAAGGCGCCGCAGGTCAAGGGCGGCGAGTACACCGTCATCCTGGACCCCATCCTTGCAGGCGTCTTCGTGCACGAGGCTTTCGGGCATCTCTCCGAGGCCGACCACGTCTACGAGAACCCCAAGCTGCGAGAGGTGATGGTGCTTGGCCGGCGCTTTGGCGGCGAGCACCTCAACATTGTCGACGGCGCCAAGATCCCCGCACTCCGCGGCAGCTTCCAGTACGACGAAGAGGGCGTAGAGGCCCATCGCACGGACCTCATCCGCGAGGGCGTGCTGGTGGGACGCCTCCACTCGCGGGAGACCGCGGCCAAGATGGGCGAGACCCCCTCAGGCAACGCCCGCGCCATCGGCCACCAGTTCCCGCCCATCGTCCGCATGACCAACACCATTATCGAGCCCGGCGAGGCCACCCTCGAAGACCTGCTGGAGGGCGTCAAGGAAGGCGTGTACTGCAGCAACTGGTATGGCGGCATGACCAGCATGGAGCAGTTCACTTTTTCTGCGGGCGAGACGTACATGGTCCGCGACGGACGCATCGCGGAGGCCGTCCGGCCCGTGATGCTCTCCGGCAACGTGTTCACCACGCTGGAGAACCTGGACGGCGTCGCCAACGACCTGGAAATGAACGAGGGCGGCGGCTGCGGCAAGGGCGGCCAGTCGCCGCTTCCGGTGTCCAATGGCAGCCCCCACATCCGGCTGCGCAACTGCCTGGTGGGAGGGCGATAGGATGCTGGAAGAGGTACTCGCCCTGGCCAAACAGCACGCAGACCAGGCGGAGGTGTACTACTCCTCCGGCCGCAGCATCCCCGTATCCTTCGAGGCCAACCGCCTCAAGAGCGTGGATGCCCGCGAGTCCAGCGGCATCGCCCTGCGCATCATCAGGGACGGCCGCATCGGCTTCTCCTCCACCACCGACGTGGATGACAAGGAGGGCTTGATCGCCCGGGCCGTCGAGATGCTCCCGTTCGGGGCGAAGGCGCACATGGAATTCCCATCCTCCGGCAACTACACCATGGTTCCAACCTACGACGAGGAAACCGCCGCAATTCAGTCGGCATCTCTCGTGGAAATGGGGAATGCGCTGATCGGCAAGATGCACCGAGAATGGCCCGACGTTGTCTGGGAGGGCCGCGTGTCTCAGGGCGTCGGCACGACCAGGCTGCTCAACAGCAATGGGCTGGAAGCGGAGGAGACCTCCACCAGCATCGGGTTCGGGGTCGAGGGCACGCTGGTGCGAGACACCGACATGCTCTTCGTCTTCGGGCGCGCCAGCTCCTGCAGGACGGACCTGGATACGGAAGCCGTCGCCGCTTCCCTGACACGCAAGCTGCAGTGGGCCGAGCGGGTCGCTCCCGCACCCACCGGACAGGTGCCGGTGATATTCACGCCGCAGGCCGTGGCAGGGCTGCTGCTGGGGCCATTGCTCGCCGGGTTCAACGGGCGCAGCATCGTCCAACAGTCGTCGCCGCTCATCGAGAAGCTTGGCACGCAGATGCTGGACCGCCGCATAACCGTTTGGGACGACCCCACCAACCCCTTCATCCCCGGCAGCCGGTCGTTCGACGACGAGGGCACTCCGGCAACCCGCTTTCCCCTCATCAACGAGGGGGTGATCACCAACTTCCTCTACGACCTTCAGACCGCCGGGCAGGCGGGCGCCGTGTCGACGGGCAGCGCGCACCGGGGTTTGGCCACGCTTCCGGGGCCGGGCGCCAGCGTGATCGTTATCGACCCCGGCGACACAACCTTCGAGGACATGATCGCAGGCCACAAGAATGCGCTGGTGGTAGAATCCTTCCTGGGCGCCGGCCAGGGAAACATCCTGGGCGGCGACTTCTCCGCAAGCGTCCTGCTGGGCTACGCCGTGGAAAACGGTGAAGTGGTCGGCAGGGTCAAGGACACCATGGTTGCCGGCAACGTGTATGCTGTGCTGGAGGCGCTGGACGCGCTGGGGTCTGAGCCGGAATGGGTCGGCGGGTCATTGCAGACCCCAGCACTCTGCTGCAACGGCGTCTCCGTATCCTCGAAGAGCTGAGAGGGGCCCGTGACACTCAGAAGCTACTTGGAGGAATTGGTCCAGGACGGCGCTCCCATCCGGTATGCCGGGTTGGAAGAACTATCCTCGCTCGGCCCCGACGAGATGGAGGTCGTCCGCGACATCTGGCCCCGCATTACTCCGGACCGCCGCCTCATCCTCGTGTCCCGCATGGTCGAGACCAGCGAGGACAACGTCGACCTGGACTTCAGCCAGATCTTCAAGCTCGCCCTCAAGGACGACGGCGAGAAGGTCCGCGCCAAGGCCGTCTCCGGCCTCTGGGAGTGCGACGAACGCCCCCTCATGACGACGCTCCTCCGGCTCCTGCAGCAGGACCCCTCCCTCGAAGTCAGGGGCGCTGCCGTTCAGGCCATCGGCAAATATGCGGAGATGGCTGAGGAAGGTAGGCTGCTCCCCAACGACCGCACCCGAATCCAGTCCGCCCTGCTGCCGCTCGTGGAAGACGACCAGCGTCCCGTCGATCTCCGCCGGCGCGCGCTCGAGGCGGTGGGGGTGTTCAGCGACGACAAGGTCACTCAGCTCATCCACTGGGCCTACAGGCACCCCGACCCGCGAATGCAGCAGAGCGCCATTTACGCCATGGGCCGCAACGCCAGCCCGGAGTGGACGGCCATCATCCAGAACGCGCTGGAGCGAGAGGAACCGGCCATGCGCTACGAGGCCGCGCAGGCGTGCGGCGAGCTTGGGGCTGAGGAGATGGTGCCCCACCTCTTGCCGCTGTTGAAGGACGAGGACCTTCAGGTGCGGCTCTCTTCAATCAACGCCCTAGGCGCCATTGGGGGGAACGTCGCCAAGAAGGCGCTGAAGGTGTGCGTCCAATCAGACGACGAGGCTGTAGCCCAGACCGCTACGGAAGCGCTGGACGCCCTGGAGTCCAACGAGGACCCGCTCTACTTCAGGTAGCTCGGCCCCACGCCCAGTTCTCCCCACGCCAACGCAGCCGCGCCCAGTAGACCCGCGTCGTCGCCTAGGACCGTCGGCGCCACCGGCAGCGTGCTCTTGTCGCCGCGCATGCCGTGCGCCCTCGCCGCCGCCGCCATGGCCGGGTAGAAGATGTGCGCGTTGGCGGCCACGCCGCCGCCGATGACGATCAACTCCGGGTCCAGCAGGCTCCGCAGCGACGCCACGCCCACACCAAGGTAGTGCCCGCCGGTGCGCAGCACCTCGCCCGCGAGCTTGTCCCCGCGGCCCTCCGCCCGCACGAGCGTCTCGGCTCGGACGCGGCTGATGTCGCCGCGTACCATCGTCCTGACGACGCTCTCCTCGCCCACCTCCAGCCGCTCGCGGGCCATGCGGCCCAGGGCCGTGCCGGAGGCCATGATCTCCAGGCAACCGCGTCCGCCGCAGGGGCACGGAGGGCCTGACGGCTCCACAACCATGTGTCCAATCTCTCCCGCAAACCCGCGCATTCCGCCGTACAGCCGTCCATCCAGCACCAGCCCGCCGCCCACGCCTGTGCCGACGGTCACCATCACCAGGTCTCGCACGTTTCGCCCCATGCCGTAGACGTACTCGCCCAGTGCGGCCAGCGAGGCGTCGTTGTGCACCCATGCGGGCAGTCCGGAGTTGGCCGAGAGGTCGCAGGTCGGCGAGGCGCCGTCCCACGTCGGCAGGTTTGGGGGGTTGTGGACAGTGCCGGCCACGGGGTCGACGGGCCCCGCCAGCGCCATGCCGATGCCCGCAACCTCTAGGCCGTTATGCACCGACGCCATCCGGTGCAATAGCCCTGCGAGCCGCCGCATGGCCGCCGGCTCGCCCCGCGACGCCTGTGTCGGAACTGCATCGCGCATCAGGACGTCGCCGCCTTCGGAGATGAGGGCGCCGCGCATCCGGGTGCCGCCCAGATCGACGGCGAAGACCGCTCGCTGATTCGCCAAGTCCGTACCTCCTCCTCAGCCGCTCCACTATACGCACTTGCAGGGTGAGGGGCTAGCTTCCCTTCGGCTTGAAGGCGGGCAACTCATGGGCGATAATGGCGCCGAACCATAGTCACACATCCTGCATCCCCGTACGGTGTGAACGATGAAGATGCGCGGAAGAGTTGAGCACCTCACCTCCGCGGGCGGTGTTGTGTGCCGCATCCGGAACGGCATCGTGGAAGCGGTGCTCTGCGGCAGGGACACGCCCCGGAAGTGGAGCCTCCCCAAAGGCACCCCGGAAGACGGCGAGACCATGGAGGAGACCGCCCTGCGGGAGGTTGCCGAGGAGACGGGCCTGCAGGTGGAAATCCAGGCCGCCATCGGCTCCATCACCTACTGGTTCATGCGGCCACCCGACGGCGTGCGGTGCCGCAAGGTGGTGCACTACTACCTCATGCGGTCCACCGGCGGCGACACCGCCCACCACGACACCGAGTTCGACGAGGTGCGCTGGTTCCCCAGTGACGAGGCCCTGTCAGTCATGCAATACCCCAACGAGGCCAGGACGCTTGAGAAGGCGCTGGAACACGTGGAGGACATGAACGACGCCCTCCGCCACTCCGCCGAGAGCCGCAACCCGGAGGCGGGGCGAGGAGCGCGCGCACGGTGATGAGAAACCAAGAGCCCGAAGAGTTCCTGATGTTGGGCCAGAAGGTCTGCATCCGGGAGAAGCGCCTGTCGGACGCGCAGGAGGACCACGACTGGCGCTGCGACCCGGAGCTGGCTCGCCTGGACGCAGCGGCGCCGCTGCGCATGAGCTTCCAGGAGTACCTGCTGCAGTACAAGCGGGAGTTGGAGCACCCCAGCGCGTGGTCCCGCCGCTTCGGCATTGACACCTTCGACGGCGTGCACATCGGCAACTGCATGTACTACGACGTCGACTACTTCCGCGGCACCGCCGAGCTCGGCATCCTGCTGGGCAAGCGCGACTACTGGGGCGGCGGCTATGGCACGGACGCCTTCCATCTCCTGCTGCAGCACGTCTTCACCGCGATGCCCATGAAGCGCGTCTACCTGCACACCCTGGACTGGAACCACCGGGCGCAGCGGTCCTTCGAGAAGTGCGGGTTCAAGATCATCCGCCCCGTCAAGCGAAGCGGCTGGGAGTTCTTCTACATGGAGCTCAAGCGCGACCGATGGGCGGAGCTGCAAAAGGAGCGCAGGGCCCGCGAGGAGCGGGAGGCGGCCCGAGAGGCCTCGGCCTAGCCGCTCCGGGAAGGCAACTGCACCGTCGCCGTGCCCGTGGTCGTCTGCTCGCCCTGGCCGTTCTCCAGCGTCAGCGCACAGTCCACCAGGTGCGCCCCGTCCTGCTCGTACTTTTTGGTCACGCGGCCGGAGCAGGTGAGGGTGTCGTAGGGGACGTCGGTGCCGCGGTACCGGACGGAGAGGCGCTTCAGCTCGCCCTCCGGCCCCATCCAGCCGGTCACGACCTGCGCCAGGTAGGCGTTCTTCAGCGCGCCATGCACGATGATCCCCGGCAGGCCAATCTCGACGGCGAAGTCCTTGTCATAATGCACTTCATAGAAGTCGCCGGACGCACCGGCGTACTTGACCAGCTGCCGGGTGGACGGGCTCTTTACGACAGAGGGCAGCCCGTCGCCGACCTCTACGTCGTCCCAGAATGGTGTGTCGGGCATCCTCTTGTCCTCTCTGCTGTCTCAGGTGACCCGCTGGGTCTCCGAGCGCCGTGTCGCCCCGTACGCCCTTCGATTTCCCTCAGGGCGAACGGATTCCCGCTCCGCTCCCCGCCCCCCACCCCTCTGGGTTCCTGCCTCCGCAGGAACGACGGAGGGGTTAATAGCGGATGAGGGTGTTTTTCTGGGTTGCCACCCACTCGCCGCGCTGGTTGGTGTATTGCGTCTCGAGTTGGAGGAAGACGGCGGGCCCCGCTTCGATGTTGCGCTGGTTTACCCTGGCGAACTGGGTCGTGGCGGTGACGGTGTCGCCGACGACAACAGGGGCGCCGTACTCCCAGTCGCTGCCGCCGTCCAGCATCTGCGGGAAGGCGTCCAGCTCCGGCGCAGAGGGCAGCTCCGAGAGCATGGCGCGGAGCAACGTCGGCGGCGCGGTGTCGCTCCAGCGCGGGTCCTCGTCACCGATGGCCTCGGCGAAGCGGCGCACGTGGCCGCGCTCGACCTCCATGACGGCAGGCGGGATCTCGCGCTCCATCAGCGCCTTGCGGGCCTCCAGCGAGAGGGACTTTGCCTCGGTCATCTGTTGCTCCTTGCACCTATCAACCGAGTCTTGGGATGAAAGAAGGGGCCCCTGCAGTGAGGGGCCCCTCCGTCTCCCACATCGTAGGCTCTAGTAGTCCATGGGCGGGGCAGCCATGGCGGGTTCCTTCACGGGGATGTCCGTGACCATGGACTCCGTGGTGAGGACCATCGCCGCGACGGACGCCGCGTTCTCGAGCGCCGACCGGGTGACCTTGGCCGGGTCGATGATGCCGAACTCGAGCATGTTGCCGTAGGCCATGCGCTCGGCGTCGAAGCCCCAGTCGGCCTGCTGGCCCTTGACGGCCTCCAGGACCACGGCGCCCTCACGGCCCACGTTCTCGACGATGAGCTTGACGGGCTCTTCCAGGGACCGGCGGACGATGGACACGCCGGTGCGCTCGTCGCCCTCGAGGTCGCCCATCACGTCTTCCAGCGCCTTCTGGGTGCGGACCAGCGCGACGCCGCCGCCGGGGACAATGCCCTCCTCAACGGCTGCGCGGGTAGCGGACAGGGCGTCCTCCACGCGGTTCTTCTTCTCCTTGAGCTCCACCTCCGTGGCGCCGCCCACCTTGATGATGGCAACGCCGCCGGACAGCTTGGCCATCCGCTCCTGCAGCTTCTCGCGGTCAAACTCCGAGGTGGTCTCCTCAATCTGCGCGCGGATCTGCTTGATGCGGTTCTGGATGTTCTCCTCGGAGCCGTGGCCCTCCACGATGGTCGTCTCGTCCTTGTTGGCCGTCACGCGGCGGCAGCGGCCCAGGTCGTTGACGGTGGCGGAGTCCAGCTTGCGGCCGACGTCCTCACTGATGACGGTGCCGCCGGTCAGGATGGCGATGTCCTCCAGCATGGCCTTGCGGCGGTCGCCGAAGCCGGGGGCCTTGATGGCCAGGCAGCTCAGGGTGCCGCGCAGCTTGTTGACGACCAGCGTCGCCAGGGCCTCGCCCTCCAGGTCCTCGCCAACGATGACGAGGTTCTTGCTGACCTGAAGCACCCGCTCCAGCACGGGAAGCAAGTCGTTCATGGCGGAGATCTTCTTGTCGGTGATGAGGATGTAGGGGTCGTCCAGGACCGCCTCCATGCGCTCGGAGTTGGTTACGAAGTAGGGGCTGATGTAGCCGCGGTCAACCTGCATGCCCTCGACGAACTCGGTCTCGTTCTCCAGGCCCTTGGACTCCTCGACGGTGATGACGCCGTCCTTGCCGACCTTCTCCATGACCTCGGCGATGAGCTCGCCGATCTTGTTCTCGTGGGCGGAGAGGGAGGCGACCTGGGAGATCTGCGCCCGGCCCTCCACGGGGCTGGACATTCCCTTGATCTGATCCTTGATGACACCCACAGCCCGCTCGATGCCGCGCTTCATGGCCATGGGGTCCGCGCCGGCGGCCACGTTCTTGAAGCCCTCCTGGATGATGGCCTGGGCCAGCACGACGGAGGTGGTGGTGCCGTCACCGGCGGCGTCGTTGGTCTTGCTGGCGGCTTCCTTGATCAGCTGGGCGCCCATGTTCTCGAAGGGCTCCTCCAGCTCGATCTCCTTGGCGATGGTGACGCCGTCACTGCACACCTGCGGGGGGCCGAACTTCTTGTCCAGCACCACGTTGCGGCCGCCGGGGCCCAGGGTGACCTTGACGGAGTCCGCCAACATGTCGATCCCGGACTTCAGCCGCTTTCGCGCGTCTTCAGAAAAGAGCAACTGCTTTGCCATTACGACTCCTTTATCGTTTCTTCACCGGTCCTGGTGGTGGTTTTCTAGGAGACCTTGGCCAGGATGTCCCGCTCCGCCAAGAGCAGGTACTCCTCACCCTCTTCCTTGATCTCGGTGCCGCCGTACTTGGCGTAGAGGACGAGGTCGCCCTCCTGCACGTCCATCTCGATGCGCGTCCCCTCGTCGTTGCGCCGGCCGGGGCCGACCGATATCACGCGCCCCTCCTGGGGCTTCTCTTGCGCCGTGTCAGGCAGGTAGATGCCGCTTCGCGTCTGCTCTTCCCGCTCCACGGGCTTCACAAGGACCCTGTCGCCCAGCGGTGTAAATGTCCGACCCATAGCCTCTCCTTTAGAACGTGTATTGGACGTAGTGCGGATTAGCACTCTCGCCACGAGATTGCTAATGCCTCAACGATAGTACAAAGGCGGTTTTGGGGCTGTCAAGAGTTGGACGCCGTGGGCCCCGCCGGGTGAGCGGACGGGCGCAACGGGTGAATTGTTTTCGGCACGGGCCATAGCTGAGCATGAATTGATTTGTTTTTCGTGTTGTAGCTGCGATGGCACGTTTCAGCTACAAAGCGAAAATTTTTTCATCGGGGGGGAACAATTCCCTCTGTCGCCCACGATGAATGGGTGGGTCAGGTGGCGGGATGTGCGTGCGATGTCCATGAGGCGAAGGTAGCAAGGGGGACGTCGTGGGCGCAAGGGAGCGGTGTCAGGGCGAAGGGAAGGGGCGCGCGGTGAGCGTCGTCGCCCCTGCGCAGGCAGGGGCGACGAGAAGGGGACGGGTGATGCGAAGGCCGTTGGACGCGGGGGTCTGGATACCGGCCCCGTATCGGGGTACGGGGGGACCATGCGCCGGTATGAGGGGTTGGGGTTGCGTTGGGTCGGCGAGGGGGGTCCCGCCTGTCGGCGGGATGGGCGACCACAAGGGTCGCCCCTACGAGGGAGACGACAGGTGAAGGGGGCTGCGGGGATTCGTCTTGCTTTTCGCTTTGTAAGGGAGTTGGCACGTTGCAGATACAAGACGGATTTTCACCGAGGGGAGACGAATCCCGGTCCTTCGACAGGCTCAGGACGAACGGGGGAGGTTGGGGCCGCGAGCGTGGTCCGTCTCGGGGTTGTCCCACCCGGCCCCGCCCCTCTGGGCAATCGGAAAGGGCCGTTGGCTGCGAGGTTTCTGGATACCGGCACGAGCCGGTATGGGGGGTTGAGGGTGGGGGGACAGCGCGCCCCACGCATCGCCCGCCCCTCCCCTGCCTGCGCAGGGGCGACGAGGGAGGGGGACGGCCCTACGCGCCCGCTTCCTCCAGGTCGAAGCGGTACTGCTCGATGACGGTGTTGGCGAGGAGGGTCTTGCACATTGAGTCGACCTGCTCGCGGGCCTCCGGCTCGGAGTCCGCGTCCAGGCCGACCTCCAGGTATTTGCCGACGCGCACGCTCTCAGGTGTTGCGAAGCCCAAGTTCTTCAATGCGCCCAGCACCGTGATGCCCTGGGGGTCGTTCACGGTGGGCTTGAGCGTGATGTAGACGCGCGCCAAGTATCGCATGGCCGTTACCCGCCGCCGGCCGGAGTCGACGTTGCAGCGGGGTCTGGAGCCGTGGCCGGACCGGGAGTGGAGGCGCCGTCACCGGGACTCCCTGCATCTCCGGGCGCTTCCGCCGTCTCACCGGGCTCGGGCGTTGGCCCCGGAGCGCCCGGGGAGCCTGCTCCGCCTTCGGCAGCGTCGTCCGCGGCGGGTGTCTCCGAAGCATCAGGCTGCGGCGTGACGGAGGCGGGGTCCGGGGTGGCCGTCGGGTCCGGCGCCCCCTGGGCCATGAGACCGGGGGCGTCGCAGCCGCGGGCAAGCTCGGGGCCGCGGGCCTGGTAGGCGTCCGCGAACTCATTCATCGCATCCTCGTCCACCGCATCCAGGTACAAGACGCGGTTCCAGGCCGTGAGCGCGATGGTCTCATCCATGTCCGGATACGGCGCGAAGATGTAGTAGTTGGGCCAGTCGGGGAGTTGCCGCGCGGCGGCTTCGAGCTGACCGATGAGAATCGCGTCGTCCGTGTTGTACTGGATGTTGACGAAACCGTGCTCCAGGTTGTGCACCTGGATTTCGTTGATGACCGGCTCCGTGAAGATGCCGCACCGCTCCCAGGTGGGCGAGTGGGCGCCGGAGGTGGGCGGCGACGAGTTGTAGTAGCCGGGCTCGTTCCTTGCGTCGAGGCCGGGCAGGTGCTGACGCCCCTGGTCCGCGATAAGCTCGCCGGGACCGTCGGCCGGCCGCGCGAGGAAGCCGCCGCGCTCCAGGAAGTCGGTGGGGCCCGTCTGCCCGCCTGTGCCAAAGGAAGGGATGGCCAACCCCGCGATGATGAGAACGGCCAGCACGCCCATGCCCACCGCGGCAAGGATGCGCAACAGCCTGTTCTTCTGCTTGTTCCGGCTCTGCCGGGCCCTCCGCCTCTCGGTCTCAGAAACTCTCCGGTTGGATCGCTGTCTCGCCACGTTGCTCCTCTAAGGCAGGGGTTGCCCGGTAAGTCGCTGGTAGGCCTCAAGGTAGCGGGCCCGGGTCTTCTCCACCACGTCATCCGGAAGCTCCGGCGCCGGGGGTTCCCGGTCCCAACCCATGTCTGTCAGCGCGTCCCGCACAAACTGCTTGTCGTAGTTGGGCTGGCTCTTGCCGGGGGCGTAGCCCTCGGCGTCCCAGAAGCGGCTGGAGTCCGGGGTCAGCAGCTCGTCGATGACGATGAGCTCGCCGTCGACGAGGCCAAACTCCAGCTTCGTGTCGGCAAGGATGATGCCCTTGTCGCGGGCGTAGGCGTCGGCGGTGGAGTAGAGCTCGACGGTCTTCTCGCCGAGCCGCTGCGCCAGCTCCGCGCCCACGAGATCGCCGAGCTCGTCCAGCGACATGGGCATGTCGTGGCCCTCTTCCGCCTTGGTCGTCGGCGTGAAGAGCGGCTCGGGGAACTTGTCGCCCTCCACCAAGCCGGCGGGCATCTGCATCCCGTGGACGGTGCCGCTCTTGCGGTACTCGGCCCACGCGGAGCCGGTGATGTAGCCCCGGGCGATGCACTCGACGTCCAGCCGCTGCGCCCGCTTCACCACCATCGCCCGGCGCGCGATCTCCTCGGGGATGTCCGGCAGATCCAGCCCGCCGACGCCCGCGGCATCGTTGGCCATGCAGATGAAGTGGTTGGGCATGCGGTCCGCGGTCATGGCGAACCAGAAGGCGGAGATGTTGGAGAGGACGACGCCCTTCTCCGGGATGGCCGTCGGCAGCACCACGTCGAAGGCGGAGATGCGGTCGGTCGCGACCATCAGCAGCAGGCCGCCGCCCAGGTCGTAGGTGTCGCGGACCTTTCCGCGGTGGATCTGGTTAGGCAGGTTGGTCTCAGCAATAGCGTTCACAATCATCCCCCGGATTCCGTAGATTTAGCTATTTGGGCAATTGCCCTTCGACAGGCTCAGGGCGAACGGACTGTCGGGACTTTCTTGAGCCAAGGCTTGCCGCCATCGGGCGGGGTTGCGCCAATGCCCGCGGCCTCGTAGATGTAGTCCACGTGGCCGAGGTAGTAGCCGTAATCGAAGAGGCCCTCCAGCGCGTCGCCGGGCAACGCCCTTGCGACACGCTCGTCGGAGCGGAGCAGGTCGCGGAAGTCCTCCTCGCCGTCCCAGGAGCGCGTGGTGTGTTCCTGCACGAGGTCGTAGGCGTCCGCGCGGTCCATGCCGGCCTCCACCAGCGCGAGCATCACCCGCGGCGAGAACACCAGGCCGCGCGTCAGCTCCAAGTTGCGCATCATCTGCCGCGTGTCCACGCGCATGCCGCCGATGACGCCCGTCATCAGGTCGAGCATGTAGTCGATGGCCAGCGCGGCGTCGGGCAGCGCCATGCGCTCGGCGGAGGAGTGCGAGATGTCGCGCTCGTGCCACAGGGCGACGTTCTCCAGCGTCGTCATGGCGTAGCCGCGCACGAGCCTCGCGAGGCCGCAGACGCGCTCCGAGAGCTCCGGGTTACGCTTGTGCGGCATGGAGGACGAGCCCTTGGTGACATAACCGGGTTCGCCGAAGGGCTCCTGCACCTCGCGGACCTCGGTTCGCTGCAGGGCGCGGACCTCGGTGGCGATCTTCTCCAGCGTCGCGCCGACGAGGGCGAGGGTCTGCACGAACTCGGCGTGGCGGTCACGCTGGATGATCTGGTTGGACACGGCGACGGGCGTCAGGCCGAGCTGCTCGCATACAGACGCCTCTATCTGCGGCGGGATACCGGCGTAGGTGCCGACGGGGCCGGAGATCATGCCGACGTTCACCCGCGAGCGCGTCTCCGCCAGCCGCGCGCGGTTGCGGGACATCTCGCTGTGCCAGAGCGCCAGCTTCAGGCCGAAGCTCATGGGCTCCGCGTGGACGCCGTGGGAGCGGCCGATGCACGGCGTGTCCTTGTATTCGATCGCCTGCCGCTCCAACACGTCCTGGAAGCGCTCGATGTCGCCGTCGATGAGGTCGCAGGCCTCCGTCATCTGCATCGCGAGGGCGGTGTCCTTGACGTCGTTGGAGGTGAGGCCGTAGTGGACCCAGCGCGACTCGGGGCCGAGGCTCTCGGATACGGCGCGAGTGAAGGAGACGAGGTCGTGCTTGGTCTCGCCGAACCAGCGGTCGTACGACGCGCGGTTGAACGTCGCGCCGCGAATGAGCGCCATGTCCTCCGGCGGCACGACGCCGAGGTCGCACCACGCCTGGCAGGCGGCGATCTCCACGCGCAGCCACAGCGCGAAGGCGTTGTCGTCCGACCAGACGCGCTTCATCTCGGGCAGCGAGTACCGCTCAATCACGATGGGTTCCCCCGGGGAGGAGTGGGACGCAAATAGGATAGCATGCCCATTTGTCCGTAGCGATAGGACTCAAACGGGGCGAAAGCGGGAGTTTTTCGGTTCCTGTGAGCAATTGAAGCATGGGAGGCTACGCCTAAGGCCCGGTCCGCGCCTGATCCGGCTCCCATACCCCCGGAATGCCGGCCTGAAACGCCCGCAGCACGTCATGGAAGTCCTCGAAGGGGATGTAGGGCACGCCGTTGGCGTCGCAGTGCTCGCGCATGGTGGCGCGGGCGAAGGCGGCGTCGGCGTGGCGGGCGGCGCAGTAGTCGGACCAGCCGTCGCCGACCATGACGGTCTTGACCGCGCCGCCCCCGGCGTATTCGTCGACGAGGCGGCACTTGCAGTTACCCCACTCCCAGCAGGCCGGGGTGTCGTAGCGGTAGGTGTACCGGAGCCGCCCCGGAGCGCCCTCGACGCCGACGGTGCAGGCGGGCAGATGCGCCAGACCGGCGTCCTCCAATACGGAGTCAACATAAAACGACAGTCCATTGGTAGCGATTACCAATTGTATTTCGTTTGATTTACAGAAGGCAACGAACTCTTGAAAGCCCTCCCGGGGCCAGCAGAGGCCGTTCAACGCCGCTCCCATCTCCTCCAACGTGGCCTGAACGTCGTTGAAGGCGCGCTCCTGGTACTCGCGGAGGGTCATGCCGCCGTCGCGGAAGGCCTGCCGGTACTCGCGCCACGACTCCCCGCCGAAGCGCTCCAGCAGCGTCTCGGCGACGTTCTGCGCGGCAGCTGTGCCGTCGAAGTCCACCAACACCACGAGCTTGGGGCGGCTCATGCGTTCCGCAGGCCCTCCCTGTACCTGGCGTAGGCCTCGTGGATCTCCGGGTGCTGCAGGCTGAGGATGCTCGCGGCCAGGTACGCGGCGTTGCGGGCGCCCCACGCGCCGATGGCCACGCACGCGACGGGCACGCCGGGCGGCATCTGGGCGATCGTGTAGAGCGCGTCGACGCCCTGCATGTCGCTGCTCGGCAGAGGCACGCCGATGACCGGCAGCGTCGTCCACGACGCCACGACGCCGGGCAGCGCGGCGGAGCCGCCCGCCGCCGCGATGATGACCTGTATCCCGCGCTCCTCCGCCGTGGTGACGTACTCCATGACGCGCCCAGGCGACCGGTGCGCCGACATGGCGTTGTACTCGTACGGAATGCCCATGTCGTTCAGGACCTTGAACGCGTCTTCAATGCGCGGCTCGTCTGTCCGGCTGCCGACAAGGACTCCTACAAGCGGTTTCTGTTCCATAGCTGTCTGGACGTACCTCCTTTCTGTGTCTGAGACGCCCATTCCCCCGTTCATCCTTCGATTTTCCTCAGGACGAACGGGGGCGGGCAACCCTCGTGGTTGCCCCTACGGGTCCCCACCGCTGCCCCGCCCCTCTGGATTCCCGCTTTTGCGGGAATGACGGAAGGAGCGGCCGTTCTCAATGCCCTTCGACGATGCTCAGGGCGAACGGCCCTGTTCGTCAGACGGCAGGATGTAGCACTTGTCGAACTCACACACCTCGTCCACGAGCCGCAGCTTCAGGCACTCCGTTGCCGACAGAAAGCGGTCGCGGCCGGAGTAGACGTAGTTCGTCCACCACCTCGGCGTATGGGTGCCGGTGCGCCGGTGGAACAGCTCGCCGATCCTGCCTTGGTACATGCTCGCCAGCTTCTGGTAGTCGGTGAAGATCTTCTGGTCCTCGCCCATCACCGTCCACGTGCCGCCGTGCAGCATCATGGTGGAGAAGAAGCCCATCGAACGCCTGTCGCCTGCCTGCGCGATGATAGCACCCATGGAGTAGGCGTAGCCGAGCACCACCGTGTCCACGGGGATGTTGAAGTCGCGCTTGACCTTGTACATCATCTCCATCATGGCGAACCCGGCCCCTATGGAGCCGCCGCCGGAGTTGATGTAGACCGTGATGCGAGGCTGCCCGCCCCCGCGCTTGAGGTGCGAGGCGATGACCAGCAGCGACTTCGCGAACCGCTCCGCCTCCACGTCGTTGATGTCGCGGACGAAGTAGACGCCGACCTGGTCGAGGAAGGCGCGGCGGGCGTTCTGCTCCTCGATAAGCTCACCTACCGTCGGTATCTGTGTCACGGCTACCTCCCGCTCGCCGCCGGCGCCAGCGCCGCGATGTCGCTGCGGTACTGCGCGCCCTCGAAGCCGATGCGTGCGACGTTCTCGTACGCGACGGCCCTCGCCTCCTCGATGCTGCGGCCCGTCGCGATGACCGTAAGCACGCGGCCGCCCGCCGTCACGACGCCGCCGTCCGACAACGCGGTTCCCGCATGGAAGACCGTCACGCCATCGTCCACGTCGTCCAGGCCGGATATGGGATGGCCGGTGGCGTAGTCGCCGGGGTACCCGCCGGACGCCATCACGACGCCGACGGCGGCCCGCTCCGACCAGGCGATGGGCGTTCGGTCGACCGTGCCGTCCAGGATGGCCTCGAACACGTCCAGCAGGTCCGTCTCCAGGCGCGGCAGCAACACCTGCGTCTCCGGGTCACCCAGCCGCGCATTGAACTCGATGACCCTGGGGCCGTCGGCAGTCAGCATCAACCCGCCGAAGAGCACGCCCCGGTACGGCGTGCCCTCGGTCGCCAGGGCGCGGATGGTGGGCGCGATGATCTCGTCCATCACCTGCGCCTCCAACTCCGCGTTCCACATGGGCGGGGGGCTGTAGCTGCCGACGCCGCCCGTGTTGAGGCCAAGGTCGCCGTCATAGGCCCGCTTGTAGTCGCACGCGGCCACCAGCGGGCTGATGTTGACGCCGTCGGTGAAGGCAAAAACGCTGACCTCCTGCCCCGTCAGGCGCTCCTCGACCACGACGCGGTTGCCCGCATCGCCGAAAACCCGGTCCACCATGACCTCGTGAAGGGACTCCTGCGCCTCTTCACGGGTGTCGCAGACACGGACGCCCTTGCCCGCGGCCAGCCCGTCCGCCTTGATCACCACGGGACCGGCGCCCATCGCGACGTACTCGCTGGCCTCGCCGTAGCTGCCGAAGACCTCCGCGCGGCCAGTGGGGATGCCGTGCGTCTCCATGAGCCGCTTGGCGAACACCTTGGAGGTCTCGATACGCGCCGCCGCCCGCGTCGGGCCGACGATGCGCAGGCCCTCGGCATCGAAGCGGTCCACGACGCCCTCTTCCAGCGACATCTCCGGGCCGACGACTGTGAGGTCGATAGCGTTGTCGCGGGCCGCTGCGAGGAGACCCTCGACGTCGGTTGGCTTCACGTCCAGGTTCACGCCGAGCTGCGCCGTGCCGGCGTTGCCGGGGGCGGCGAACACCGCCGACACGCGGGGGCTGGCGTGGAGCTTCCACGCGATGGCGTGCTCCCGCGCCCCGTTGCCGATGACCATCACCCGCATGGCGCTGCTACTCCTCCTTGGCGTAACGCCCGTCCGTCCTTCGATTTCCCTCAGGACGAACGGGGGCAACCACAAGGGTTGCCCCTACTCCCATTCAATGGTGCCGGGGGGCTTGGACGTAATGTCATACACCACGCGGTTGACCTCCGGCACCTCGTTGACGATGCGGCTGGAGATCTTGGCGAGCACCTCGTACGGCAGACGCGCCCAGTCGGCGGTCATCGCGTCCTCCGACGTCACGGCGCGGATGGCCGCCAGGTAGCCGTAGGTGCGGTGGTCGCCCATGACGCCGACGCTGCGGGTGTCCGTGAGCACGGCGAAGCTCTGCCAGAGCTGCCGGTACAGGTTCGAGCCCTTGACCTCGTCCATGACGATCCAGTCGCAGGAGCGGAGGACCTCCAGCTTCTCACGGGTGACCTCGCCAATGATGCGGATGGCGAGACCCGGGCCAGGGAAGGGCTGGCGCAGCACGATCTCCTCCGGCATGCCGAGCGCAAGTCCCACGTCGCGGACCTCATCCTTGAACAGGTATCGCAGCGGCTCCACGAGCGACAGCCGCATGTGCTCCGGCAACCCGCCGACGTTGTGGTGCGTCTTGATCTTGGCCGCCGCGCCGGTCTCGGCCGACGTGCTCTCGATCACGTCCGGGTAGAGGGTGCCCTGGGCGAGGAAGCCCACGTCCTCAATCTCCTCGGCCACGTCCTCGAATACGCGGATGAAGGTCGCGCCGATGTTCTTGCGCTTCTGCTCGGGGTCGACGACGCCCTCCAGCGCCTCCAGGAACTGATCGGTGGCGTCGACGTGGATGAGGTTGATGTTCATGGCACGCTTGAAGGTGCCGACGACGCGCTCCGCCTCCTCGCGGCGCAGCAGGCCGTTGTCGACGAAGATGCACGTGAGTTGGTCGCCGACGGCCCGGTGTATCAGCGCGGCCGTGATGGCGGAGTCGACGCCGCCGGAAAGGGCGCAGATGACGCGGCCCTCGCCCACCTGCTCGCGGATGCGGGCCACCGTCTCCTCGATGAAGTTGCCGGGCGTCCACAGGCCGCCGCAGCCGCAGACGTCGTAGAGGAAGTTCTGGATGAGCTGCGCGCCGGAGGGCGTGTGCACCACCTCGGGGTGGAACTGGAGGCCGATGAGGCCCGCGTCGTTGGCCATCATGGCGACGGGGGAGTTCTCCGTGTAGCCGAGGCAGTGGAAGCCGGGCGGCATCTCCGTCACCTTGTCGCCGTGGCTCATCCAGACCGGCATCGACGCGGGCATGCCGGCGAAGAGGGGGTGGTCTGCGGTGTTCTGGTGCACGACGGCGTGGCCGTACTCCCGCAGCGTGCCCGGATCGACCGAGCCGCCCAGCGAGTGGGCCAGCAGCTGCATGCCGTAGCAGATGCCGAGCACCGGCACGCCGCCGGCGAGGACGTATGCGGGAAGCTGCGGCGCGCCGTCCTCGAAGACGCTGTTGGGGCCGCCGGAGAGGATGAAGCCCCTGACGTTCAGGTGGGCCAGCTTCTCCTCGGGGGCGTCGTGGGGGAAGATCTCGCAGTAGACGTGGGCCTCGCGTACGCGGCGGGCGATAAGGCGGCTGAACTGGGAGCCGAAGTCGAGCACCACGACCGCCTCGTCACCGCCCTTGGGGGCCTCGCTCGGGCCGGTGGGCTGACCAAGGTTCTCCTCGGCGATTTCCAGGTAGGTGGAGACCTCAACGTCTCCGGTCGTGGCGACTCGATGGCTCGTGGGCTTCGACCGTGTGCTCACAAGGCCCCCTCAGCGAAAATCGTCACGGCGTGGTATGGAAAGCGTAGCATTGCCCGCCACCTCCGTCTACGCGCTTCCCCATCATTTTCCGCGATTGCGGGGGCTGTGTGGAAGCGCGATTCGGGCAAGTTTGGCGCGGCTTACGCGGCCCTTCTGCGCCCGGTCCAGGGGCCTCAGCGTCCAGGAGAAGGCTCCGACTTGCCCAGTCCAGCTACGATTCGTTCCTTTGTTTCGATTTGAAATTTTTTCCCGGGAGACGAATCCCCTACAAAAGCGTGCTCTGCAGATACGATTCGATTTGCCCATTTTGGACTGCATTTGGCCGGTTTCGTGGGGAGTTTGGGGCGTTTTGCGCGAGTTTTGGGTCATTTTCAATCCCTCCTTGACGTTCTCTGCGGTTGCGGTCGTCATGGAGGCAGGGTAGCGCGGGCCGAGAGTCGCGCGCGAGGGGCGTGTGGCAGGGTGGTAGTGAGGCCGTTGGGCGCGGGGTTCTGGATACCGGCATGCGTCGGTATGAGAGGTTGAGGGTGGGAAAGGTGCTATACTCAGAGGGCCGTCCATTCAGATACGGGAGCGGGTCTGCGTGACGTCACAGTCAGCTACGAAAGACATAGCGGCCGCGGTGGAAACGCTGCGGGCGGGCGGGCTCGTCGCGTATCCGACGGACACGCTGTACGGCCTGGGCGCGGACGCGCTGAACGAGGCCGCCGTCGAGCGGGTCTTCGAGGCGAAGGGGCGCCCGCAGGGGATGCCGCTGCCGCTGCTCATCGCGGACGCCGCGCAGCTTGCCGCCGTCGCCGAGAGCGTGCCCGGCGTTGCGCTGCGGCTGGCCGAGGCATTCTGGCCGGGCGGGCTGACGCTGGTGCTGCCCGTTTCGTCCGCCGTGCCGCCGCTGGTGACGGCCCGGGGCTGGAAGGTCGCGGTGCGGCTGCCCGACCACCCGGTGCCGCGCGCGCTGGCCGAGGGCCTGGGGCGGCCAATCACCGGCACCAGCGCCAACCGCAGCGGCGGGCCGGAGCCTCGCACGGCCGACGGCGTCCGCGAGGCGCTTGGCGACGCCGTGGACGTCGTGCTGGACGCGGGGCCGTCGCCCGCGGGCCGGTCGTCCACCGTACTCGACGTCACGACGGAGCAGCCGCGCATTCTGAGGCTGGGCGCGGTCTCGCAGGAGGAGATCGAGCGGGCGCTGGGGATGGCGGTCGCGAGGGAGGGGATCCCGTGAGGACAAAGGTGGTTGGAGACAGGCACCCCCACCCCCCGCCCCTCTGGGTTCCTGCCTCCGCAGGAACGACGAAGGAATGGTTGGTATGGCGGGAGTGGTTGGAAGCGGACATGCCCTTCGACAGGCTCAGGGCGAACGAATAGGGGATGTGAGCGTATGACCGTGCCGGACCTCATCACTCGCCACGCCGCTGCGATTGAGGCCGCGCTCAAGGCCGCGGTGCAGACGCGCACGGACCAGCTCTACCGCCTGATGGAGTACCAGCTCGGCTGGGTGGACGAAGGGGGCATGGCGCTGTCGGCCGCGGCGGAGCGACCACGCGCCGCGCTGTGCATCGGCGTCTGCGAGGCCCTGGGCGGCCCTTCGACAAGCTCAGGACAGGCCCCTTCGACAGGCTCAGGACGAGCGGCGGCGTTGGCATCCGCGGCGGCGGTCGAGCTGCTACACGAGTTCACGCGCGTCCACGAGGCGATCCAGTCGGGCGCGCCGGACCAGGGCAATCGCCCGAGCGGCTGGTGGCTGTGGGGCCCGGCGCAGGCCATCAACGTCGGCGACGCGCTGCACATGGTCGCGCGGCTTACGCTGCTGCACGCCGAGGGCGCCGACCCGGAGCGCGTGCTGGAAGCGGCGATGGTCATGGACGCGGCGGCGCTCGACCTGTTCGAGGGGCAGCAGCAGGACCTCTCGCTGCAGCTTCAACCGACGGCCACGCAGCAGGCGTACCTGGCGATGGCCGAGCGGCAGACCGGCGCGGTCCTCGGCTGCGCGGCGCAACTGGGCGCACTCGCCGCCGGAGCGGACGGTGCGGCGCAGGAGGCGTGCCGTGACGCGGGACGGAAGCTGGGCGTCGCACTCCGCCTGCAGGACGACATAACGCAGCTTTGGGGTACGTCCGAGGGCGGCGCGGCGCCGTCCGTGCGCAAGACCTTCCCCGTCGTACTGGCCATCGAGAGCGCGCCGGTCCCGGTGAAGCGGGAGATCGGCACGCTGCTGATGGCGCGGGCGCACGGGCCGCAGGACGCAACGCGGCTCGCGGAGCTGCTAGACGAGGCAGGGGCGCGGCAGGGGGCCGTCGATGCGGCCATCGCGGCGCGCGCCGCCTTCGCCGACGCGCTGGGGCGGGCGGGCGTCGCACCGGAGCATCGCGGGGAGCTTGTCGCGCTGGCGGAGTGGATGACGGGCGGCGTGTAGGGAGCGGGTGGTCTCGCGCCCCGTTCATCCTTCGATTTCCCTCAGGACGAACGGGGGTGAGCAGGGCGGTCAACGAGTGGATGACCGGCGGGTCGCAGGGTGCGAGCGAACGCAGGAGAGCATGAGGTTGCACTAGGAGAGCCATGGCAAAGCAGAGCGTGCGTGACGTCGACGTGGTGGGGAAGCGCGTCCTGGTGCGCGTCGACTTCAACGTCCCCATGGAGGACGGCCGCATCAGCGACGACAACCGCATCCGCGCGGCGCTGCCCACCATCGAGTACCTGCGGGAGCGCGACGCCCGCGTGGCGCTGTGCTCGCACCTGGGGCGGCCGAATGGGGCAGTCGACGAAGGCGCGCGGCTGGCGCCCATCGCAAAGGGGCTGGAGGCCGTGCTTGGCGCGCCGGTGGCGTACGTGACAGAGTGCATCGGACCGGAGGCGGAGGCGGCCGTCGACGCGCTGGCGCCGGGCGGCGTGCTGCTGCTGGAGAACCTGCGCTTCCACCCCGGCGAGGAGAAGAACGACCCCGACTTTGCGGCGCAGCTCGCGCGGCTGGCCGACGTCTACGTCAACGACGCCTTCGGGACGGCGCACCGGGCGCACGCGTCGACGGCGGGTGTGGCAGCGTACCTGCCCGCGGTGAGCGGCTTCCTGATGGAGCGCGAGATCACCATGCTCGGCAGCGTGCTTGAGGACCCCAGGCGCCCGCTGGCCGCCGTCATGGGTGGTGCAAAGGTGTCCGACAAGATCGCCGTGCTGGAGACGCTGCTGGACAGCGTGGACGTGCTGGTCATCGGCGGAGGCATGGCGGCGACGTTCTTCAAGGCGCAGGGGCACGGCGTCGGCGACTCGCTGCTCGAGGAGGAGCGCGTCGACTTTGCGCGGGAGACCATCGAACGCTGCGAGCGGCAGGGCGTGAAGCTCGTGCTGCCACGGGACGTGGTCGTCGCGGACGCGTTCGCCGCCGACGCCGCGACGCGGGAGGTGCCGGCGAACGGCATCCCGGACGGCTGGCGCATCATGGACATCGGCCCCGCCGCCACCGGCGACTTCGCGAACGCGCTCATAACGTGCCGCACGGTGTTATGGAACGGCCCGATGGGCGTGTTCGAGTGGGAGGCGTTCTCGCACGGCACGCGGGCCGTCGGGCATGCGCTGGCATCGCTGGCCGATGCTGTTACCATAGTCGGCGGAGGGTCCACAGCGGAGGCCGTGGCCGAGCTTGGGCTGGCTGGCGCGATGACCCACGTCTCGACCGGCGGGGGCGCGTCACTGGAGTTCTTCGAGGGCAAGGAGCTGCCGGGTGTGGCGGCGCTGCTGGACAGGGAAGGGTAGCAAGACACGTCCGTTCGTCCTGAGGGAAATCGAAGGACGAGCGGGAGTGGGCGACCCCGCACGACCCCGCCCATCTGGGTTCCTGCCTGCGCAGGAACGACGAGGTGGGGTATGCTCAGGGCGAGCGGAGTAGGAGCGTAGCGGGCCGTCGGGGTTCCTGCCTCCGCAGGAACGACGAGGGGGGTAAGATCGGGGCGGCCCTTCGACAAGCTCAGGGCGAGCGGAGTAAGGGCTAGCGGGCCGTCGGGGTTCCCCTGCCTACGCAGGGGCAGGCTCTGCCTGCGCAGGGGCGACGAGGGGGTCAACGGAAGGAGCGCGATGATCGACTTTCCCGCGCTGGCGGACATTGTCACGAGGTCGCCGTCCAAGATCGTCATGCTGGTGGCCGACGGCCTCGGTGGGCTGCCGCACCCGGAGACACGCAAGTCGGAGCTTGAGACGGCGAATACGCCGAACCTGGACCGGCTGGCGGGGGTGAGCGCGTGCGGGCTGACCACGCCGGTGCTGCCGGGCGTCGCGCCGGGGAGCGGGCCGGGGCACCTGGGGCTGTTCGGCTACGACCCGGTGAAATACCTCATCGGCCGCGGCGTGCTGGAGGCGCTGGGCATCGGCGTCGACGTGGCGCCGGGCGAGGTTGCGGCCCGCGGCAACTTCTGCACCGTCGACGAGGGCGGCGTCATCGTCGACCGGCGCGCGGGGCGCATCGCCAGCGAGGAGAGCGCGCCCATCGTCGCAATGCTGGACACCATCGACGTGCCCGGCGTGAAGGCGTCCGTGTACCCGGTCAAGGACTACCGCTTCGTGCTCAAGCTGACGGGCGACGGCCTCAGCGACCAAGTGACGGAGACCGACCCGCAGCGCGCGGGCGTGGCGCCGCTGGACGCGGAGGCGCTGTCGGCCGAGGCCGAGGCGACGGCGGCCGCAGTCAACCACTTCGTCCGGGAGGCGCGCAGCATGCTGGCGGAGCAGCCGAAGGCGAACATGCTGACGCTACGGGGCTTCTCGCTGCTGCCGCACCTGCCGTCAATGGTCGACCGGTACCTGTTGGACCCGGCGGCGATCGCGGCGTACCCGATGTACCGCGGGTTGGCGAGCCTGCTCGGCATGAAGGTCATCCCCACGGGTGCGACGTTCGTCGACGAGGTCGAGACGCTGCGGGAGCACTGGGACGCGCACGACTTCTTCTTCCTGCACTACAAGCCGACCGACGCCGCCGGCGAGGACGGCGACTTTGACGCCAAGGTGGAGACGCTGGAGGAGCTGGACCGGTTCATCCCGGAGGTGCTGGCGATGGAGCCGGACGTCTTCATGGTCGCAGGCGATCACGCGACGCCGGCGATACTCGCCGCGCACTCGTGGCACCCGGTGCCGTTCCTGCTGCACTCGAAGTGGACGCTCGGCGAGGGCGTGGACGCGTTCAGCGAGCGGGCGTTCGGCGCAGGCTCGCTGGGGCGCTTCCCGGCGGAGCACATCATGCTGCAGGCGCTGGCGCACGCGGAGAAGCTGACGAAGTTTGGGCCGTAGGGGGATGCCTGCTGTCGGGGGAAAGACAATTAGGAGTGACAGTAGCCCAATCCCGATATCTGTGCTGACCATTAGCCTGCTATTACTAGCCGGCATCTTATCCGTATCGTGCAGTCCCTCCTTTGTGCATGTCGAAATGCTGGTGAACAGCAATCCCCGGTGGACTCCTCAATGGGCGCCAGATGGCCAATCCATTCTCTTCACGGATAACGTGTGGGGATTTGACGGGGATACCCTAGACGACTCATTCGACTATATCGAGTTGAGCACGATGTACCTCGTGCCATCGGACGGCACCCGGATTGAGACCTTGTCAGATTTCGGTAGTCGTGACCGTAAGCGCGTGGACATTTCTCCAGACATTTCTCCCGATGGCACGAAAGTGGTTTACGCGACTACTCGGCATGGGCGCGGAGCGAGGGAAGATTCCATGGATTGCTGGCTGGGCCGGGTGTTTAAACTCGAGGTAGCAGACATGGATGGATCCCACAGGCGATTGCTCGATACCAACCTGGGACGTCAGTATTGGGACATTTCTCCTGCGTGGTCCCCGGATGGCACCACCATCGCATTTGCGCGTTCCAGCATTTGCGACACCGAGGACTTCGGCATCTATGTGGTCAACAGTGACGGGTCAAACGTCCGGCTGTTGGCTGGGTTCGGAGGCTATGACAGGTGGGCGTACTATCAGGCGGGCCCGGTATGGTCGCCAACGGGCCATGCGTTGGCCTTTGTGGTCCGTGTCCCCACAGCCGACGCTACGCCGTGGACTCCAGAATTCCAAGCCGAAAACCATCCACGGAGAATCAGAGAAAAGGCCAATTACTTCAGGAGCCCGTGGCAGGCACAACGAGATATCCTCTACGTCGTGAATGCCGACGGCACCAATCTCCGGGCCCTCTATGCCGTTGGCGGCTGGCCCACTGACGCAATATTGAGCCCACCCGCATGGTCGCCGGACGGGACCCGGATTGCATTCGCCGCCTTCCACAGCGTTTACGGCACAGGTTTCGATGAGCAATTTCCGCCCGTTGATCCGAGTCATCGCGGCCACGTAATACATGGTGTCACCCTCTTCACAATCGATCCAGGAGGGTCGGATGTAGGCGTGGTAGCGGAGAAGCGGCTGGATTACCGAGGTTACAAGTATGGTGCCGCTCACAAGTTTAGAGTGGATTGGTCGCCGGACGAGACAGCCATCTTGTTATCTGATGGCAATAGCACTGAAGTTTGGAGCGCCAACGGTGAGGGCTTGCAGAAGCGAATTGAGGGGTCCTATGGCTCTTGGTCGCCTGATGGGTCACGTATTGCAGTGATTCACCTGGGATCCGCAAGGCCGGACGGCACGGTCGTGCTCTCAACCGTGGGTCCTGAGGGCGAGCAGCCCAGAATACTCGTGAGAGAACGGGTCGAACGCCCGCTAAAGGACGAATACCTTGAAGCCGAGCATGCCCCCGATGAGGAACCCTGGTACCAATTCTGGTAGGGAGTGAGAGAATTCCACATAGATGGGGCCTTGCTGCCTACGCAGGAACGACGAAATAGGGTAGGCTCATGGTGAACGGGGGCAAATGGGACGGTGGCGCACGTCGGGGTTCCTGCCTTCGCAGGAACGACGGTAGGAAGGGAGCGGGATGGCCCGCGCAGTGGTGGCCGGCAACTGGAAGATGAATACGTCACTGGCGGAGGCCGGGGCGCTGGCGGCTGCCTTGCGCGAGAGCATCGGCGGCATGGAGGGCGTCGACCGCGTGCTGTGTCCGCCGTTCCCGTACCTGTCGCTCGTGCGCGACGCCGTGGCCGGGTCGAGCATCGCCGTGGGGGCGCAGAACCTGAGCCAGCACGAGAAGGGCGCGTTCACCGGCGAGGTGTCGCCGGGCATGGTCGCGGAGCTGTGCACGCACGTCATCGTCGGCCACTCGGAGCGGCGCGCGCTGTACGGCGAGACCGACGAGAGCGTGAACCTGAAGGTGGAGGCGGCGCTCAAGGCCGGCCTCACACCCATCATCTGCGTCGGCGAGAGCCTTGCGCAGCGTGAAGCCGGCGCGGCGGAGGCCGTCGTCGAGCGGCAGCTGACGAAGGCCATCGACGGCGTGGACGTACCCGGCGCGCTGATCGTCGCGTACGAGCCGGTGTGGGCCATCGGCACGGGGGTGCCGGCGACGCCGGACCTGGCGGCGGATATCATGGGCGGCGTCATCCAACGGGTGCTCAACACCACGTACGGGGAGCTCGCAGCCTCGGCGACGCCCCTGCTGTACGGCGGAAGCGTCACAGCCGAGTCGGTGCGCGGGTTCGTGGAGCAGGAGTGCATCCATGGTGGACTCGTGGGCGGCGCGAGTCTGCGGGCGGAGGAGTTCTCGGAGATCGTGCGGATAACGGCCGAGGTCAAGGGTGTGACATAACGGGCAGTGTCATGCGTGCCTCCGTTCGCAAGGCCCTTCGACAGGCTCAGGGCGAACGGCGAGGGAAGGGTTGGGGATGGCGAGAGTGGTTGGTGGTCACCCCACCCTGCACCGCCCCTCTGGGTTCCTGCCTGCGCAGGACCCTTCGACAAGCTCAGGGCAATCGGCCCCACCCCTGGATCCGGCTTCCGCCGGTATGACGAAGGGGATAGACTCAGGACGACCCTTCGACAAGCTCAGGGCGAACGGCGGGGTTCCCCTGCCTTCGCAGGGGCAGGCTCTGTCTGCGCAGGAACGACGGTGGGGGCGGGCGTAGCTACGGAGACGACACATGCCGATATCCAGGCTCCAGTTTGAGATGGGCATAGACGACCACATCGAGGGGCTGATGGTGGCCGTGTACGACCTGCTGGAGTCGGACCCCGACGCCGCGTACGCGGAAGCGGAACTGTACGAGCGGTTCGCGGCCAACACGCCTGGCAGCTACATCGACACGTCGTATCTGGACGTCGCGCTGCAGAAGGTAGTGGAGATCGGCGCCGTGGAGGCCCGGTCCGTCGCCAACGCGACCTACTACGCCTTCAGCCAGGCGGTGGACAAGGCGACATGGCAGCTCGTGGGCGCTGAGGATGAGGCTGAGGAGGCTGTTTCAGAGGGTGAGACGGTCGATTCAGAGGCCGATGAAGCCACCGCTGAGCCGCCTGCGGATAGCGCCTAGCCATCCAATTTATATTTGCAAAGTCCGTTAAGTGATTGTTCTACAATCGTTATGCATTTGTTATTCATAGTTGGGCCTACTTCCGCCGGCAAAAGCGCCCTCGGACTGCATTTGGCGCAGCGTTTCGGGGGCGAAATCGTCAACGCGGACAGCCGCCAGGTCTACCGCGGGATGGAGATAGGCACCGCCGCCCCTTCGCCGGCCGATTTCGAGCGTGTGACACATCACCTGTACGGTTTTGTCACACCGGACGATGGCTTCAGCCTCGCCCGCTACCTTCCGCTGGCTACGGAGGCCATCGCGGGCGTCCACAAACGGGGGGCGCTGCCTATCGTCGTAGGGGGCACGGGGCAGTACGTGAACGGGCTGCTGCGCGGGTGGCAGGCGCCGCGGGTCGCGCCCAACCCTGCGCTGCGGGAGCGGCTGGAGGCGGTCATAGCGCAGGACGGCGTTGAAGCCGCAGCGGAGGAGCTGCTGGAGGCGGACCCGGACGCGGCGTCGCGCATCGACCTGCGCAACCCGCGCCGCGTGGTGCGGGCGCTGGAGGTGGCGGCGGCCCTCGGTCCGGGAGCGCATGGCGGGCAATCTGCGCCGCCGTACGAGTCGCTCGTATTGGGGCTGACTACGGAAACGCGCGAGGAGCTTTACCGCCGCATCGACGAGCGCGTGGACGCGATGATCGCCGGCGGCTGGCTGGACGAGGTGCGCGCGCTGATCGACGCGGGCTACGCGCCGTCGCTGCCCGCGCTGTCGAGCATGGGCTACGCGGAGCTCGCGCAGCACCTCGCCGGCGAGCTGCCGCTCGACGAGGCCGTGCGGCGCATCAAGCTGGCGCACCACCGGCTGGCGCGGCAGCAGTACACGTGGTTCAAGCCGTCGGACGCGCGCATCCACTGGCTCGTGACCGGCGATGGCCTGGAGGCGCAGGCGGAGGCGGCAGTGGGGGAGTGGGTGTGGGGTGACCGTTCATGAACCCCCTTCGACGCTGCTCAGGGCAGGCTTCGACAAGCTCAGGGCGAACGGAAAGTCTGCTACTCCCGGATCACCACCACCGTGTCGCAGATGAGGTCGTGGATGCCGCGCCTGTCGCTGCGCAGGCCGACCATGAACGCGCTGACGATGGCGGGGATGAGGAAGAGCGCGAAGGAGACGGTCAGGACCGCGTAGCGAGCGAACGCGCGCCCCGGCCCCAGCATCGTCCCATCGGGACGGAGGATGCGCATGCGGAAGAGCAGCACGCCGACCGTGCCGCCAAGCATCGAGACGAGGGCCGTCGCGTAGATCCCGCTCAGGACGATGTTCAACAGCTGCCCTGGGGTGAACCCGCTGCCCGTCGAGGTGACCGTGCCATCCTCAGCGGTCTCCACCTCAGGGACAAATGTCTCGAACAGGTTCTCGCCGAAAATCAGCCAGGCCAGAAGCGCGGAGACCAACGTCAGCGGAATGCCGTCTACGAGGGAGGCCAGGAAGCGGATCCAGAAGCCCGCGGGCCGGCCGAGCTCATAGGCGGCGGGCGCGCCCCCTACGCCCATGCCCTCGTCGCTGGTTTCCCGCAGCTGTGCCTGGCAGTTGATGCAGAAGGTGCGGTCCACCGGGTTCTCCGTGCCGCAGGAAGAGCAAATGACATAAAGCGAGGCCCCGCAGTCCCTGCACAGCCGGGCGCCCTCCGGGTTCTCTCGTCCGCAGGCTGGGCATCGCATTGTAGTCCACCTCCAGTGGCGTCATTGTAGTCACGCCCACTTGGCCGCGTAACCCCTCCGTTCATGCTTCGATTTCCCCCTTCGACGAGCTCAGGACAGGCTCAGCACGAACGGAGGGACGGGCAGCCACAAGGGCCGCCCTTGTCCGTCATTGCCGCCCCCGCTACACTGAATGCAGCTTCCGTTACGGCGATTGCAACCCACACGCACAACCGGGAGACAGCTATGGACTTCGCGAAGATGCACGGCGCCGGCAACGACTTCGTCGTGGTCGACGCGCGGGGGATGGACCGCGACTGGGGCGCGCTGGCCGAAGCCGTGTCCGACCGCCACTTCGGCGTCGGCTCCGACGGCCTGCTGCTCGTGCTGCCCTCGGACGTCGCCGACCTGCGCATGCGCATGTTCAACCCGGACGGCTCCGAGGGGGAGATGTGCGGCAACGGCATCCGCTGCTTCACCAAGTACGCCGTTGAGCGCGGCATCGTCGCCCTTCGCGAAGGCAGCTTCACCACCGAGACGGGGGCGGGCGTGCTGCAGGTGCACCCCATCGAGCGCGAAGGGCGCGTCGTCCGGGCGCGGGTGAACATGGGCCGGCCGATCCTCACGCCGGAGCTGGTGCCCGTCGACCCGGCGCAGCGGCTCGTGCCCATAGGCTCGGCCCACGCGACCGCGCGGACGGGCAACGGCAGCGAGACGCGCTACGTCAACCCGACGGACATCGTGTTCGACTGGCCGCTCGCCGTGCCGGGCCACGCCTTCGCCATCACGGGCGTCTCCATGGGCAACCCCCACGCCGTCGCGTTCCTGGACACGCCGGTGGAGGACTTCCCACTGACGGAGGTGGGCCCGCTGGTTGAGCGCCATCCGCTCTTTCCCAACCGCGTCAACTTCGAGATCGTCAACGTCGTCGACCGCGCGCACCTGAACGCGCGGGTGTGGGAGCGCGGCGCGGGCCTGACGCTCGCGTGCGGCAGCGGCGCGTGCGCCGTGGCCGTCGCGGCGCGCCTCCACGGCTACACCGACGAGCAGGTCTCCGTGCAGCTCCCCGGCGGCACGCTGTCGCTGTCGTGGGACGGCGAGGGCGACGTCTTCATGGAGGGCCCGGTGGAGCTGGTCTACGAGGGCCAATGGCCCGACGCGTAGCTGTGAATCGACATAACGGCGTCAAGGGGTTTGCTTCGAAGCAATACGGGCGCACCCTTCGACAAGCTCAGGGCGAACGGACGGGGTTTTCCCGCCTCCATAGACAGAGTCCGCAAACAAGCCCCCTGGATTCCCGCCTGCGCGGGAATGACGAGACGGGGGCGGGATTCCTGCCTCCGCAGGAATGACAACAACTTAAAGAGGTCACTATGAAGTTCACCCAGCGTGTCCAGCAGCTTCCGCCGTATCTGTTCGTCGAGATCTCCCGGCGCATCGCCGCCAAGCGCGCCGAGGGGAAGCGCGTCGTCACCTTCGGCATCGGCGACCCCGACCTGGCGACGCCGGACCCTGTGCTGGAGGAGCTGAAGGAGGCATCGCACCGCCGCCCGAACCACCGCTACCCGGAGACGGAGGGCCTGCCCGAGTTCCGGCAGGCCGTCGCGTCGTGGTACGGCGAGCGGTTCGGCGTGGAGCTGGACCCGGCCACCGAGGTGATGTCGCTCATCGGCGCGAAGGAGGGCATCGGCCACATTGCGCTTGGGCTGCTGGAGCCAGGCGACGTCGCGCTGCAGCCGGACCCTGCCTACCCGGTCTACAACGTCGGCACGCTGTTCGCCGGCGCGGAGCCGTATTGGATGCCCCTGTCCGAGGAGAGCGGCTGGCTCCCCGACCTCGACGCGATTCCCGACGACGTCGCGCGGAAGGCGCAGGTGCTGTGGCTGAACTACCCGAACAATCCGACGGGCGCCGTCGCGGAGCTCGACTACTTCGAGCGGGCCGTCGACTTCTGCCGTCGCAACGACATCGCGCTGCTGCACGACGCCTGCTACACGGAGGTCGCCTTCGACGGCTACCGGCCGGTGAGCGCGCTGCAGGTCCCCGGCGCCAAGGACGTGTGCCTGGAGTTCCACTCGCTGTCAAAGAGCTACAACATGACGGGCTGGCGCATCGGCATGGCCGTGGGCAACGCGGACCTGGTGCGGGCGCTCTTCCTGGTCAAGTCGAACCTGGACTCCGGCGTGTCGCAGGCCGTGCAACAGATGGGCATTCGCGCGATGGAGACGCCGCAGGAGGAGATCGACGCGCGGAACGCCCACTACCAGGCGCGGCGCGACAAGGTGATCGACGCGCTGCAGCGGCTCGGCCTGAACGTGGAGCCGCCGCGGGCGAGCCTGTACGTGTGGGCGCCCGTGCCGGAGGGTTTCACGTCGGCGTCATTCGCCACGGCCGTGCTGGACGACCTCGACATGGTCGTCACGCCGGGCACGGGCTACGGCAAGTACGGCGAGGGGTATATCCGGCTGTCGCTGACGTTGTCGGACGAGGACCTGGACGAGGGCGTGCGCCGGCTGCTGTCGTGGAAGGTGCCGACGCCGGGGAGCTAGGGCCGTCAACGACACATCGAGGCGAGCCGCCACCCGCATCGCAGGAGAGACGTCATGGCAGACACCATCGTGCACTTCGAGATCCCGGCCGACGACCCGGAGGCGCTGAAGAGCTTCTACGGCAGCGTGTTCGGCTGGCAGTTCAAGAGCATCGGACACCCGGGGATGCCGGGCGGCGAGTATATCGCGATCTCCACGCGGGACGAGGCGGGCAGCTACGGCATCGACGGCGGCATGTACAAGAAGACCATCCCCAACGACCAGCCGCGCAACTACATCAGCGTCGCGTCTCTGAGCGACACGGTGGCGAAGGTGAAGGAAACCGGCGGCACGGTGGTCATCGAGCGCATGGTCGTGCCGGGCGTGGGCTACATCGCCATCGTCCTCGACCCGGAGGGGAACGACACGGGCGTCATCCAGCCCGACGCCAACGCGGGGTAGTCCCCTCAGTCCAGCGTCCGTTCATATGACCCTTCGACAAGCTCAGGGCGAACGGCGACGCAGGGCGACCACAAGGGTCGCCCCTACATACGCGTATTTCCTTGTCACACAGGGTAGAATCTAGGCAGGGTATGCCCTCGAAGAACAGGCTATACACGACATAACGAGCGATTGCGCGGGCCTACCAAGTCCGAATAGCCGCCCGCTCAAAGGAGAAGCCACACTGGCCAGACACCGAGAGAAGTCCAACGGCAACGGCACGCACGCGACGGCCGCGGCGCCCGAGCGGGCGTTGCTTGTCGGCATTGCGCCGCGCAACTCGCGACACGCGCGATGGGACCTAGCGGACTCCATGGGCGAGCTCGGCCAGCTTGTGCGCAGCGCCGGCGGCGAGGTCGTCGGCGAGGTCACCCAGTACCTCGACCGGCCTACGGCCGTCTACGTCGGCCACGGCAAGCTGGAGGAGATCAAGGACACGCGCCGGGAGTCACACTCGACGGTGGTGGTGTTCAACGACGAGCTCAAGCCCGCCCAGCAGCGCAACCTGGAGCGCGAGCTGGAGGTGAAGGTGCTGGACCGCAGCGCCCTCATCCTCGACATCTTCGCGGACCGCGCCCGCACCAAGGAGGGCGTGCTGCAGGTGGAGCTGGCCCAGCACGAGTACCTGCTGCCGCGGCTCGCGGGGCAGTGGTCGCACCTGGAGCGCCTCGGCGGCGGCATCGGCACGCGGGGCCCCGGCGAGACCCAGCTCGAGACCGACCGCCGCCTTGTCCGCGAGCGCATCAGCCGCCTGAAGCGCGACCTGGAGGACGTGCGGGCGCATCGCTCGCGCCACCGGAACCGGCGCAAGGCCTCGCAGACGCCGCTTGTGTCGCTCGTGGGGTACACCAACGCGGGCAAGAGCACGCTCTTCAATGCCCTCGTGCGCGCAGGGGTCGCAGCGGAGGCCAAGCCCTTCTCGACGCTGGACCCCGTGACGCGGCGGATGGCGCTGCCGGACGGCACGGTCGGGCTGCTGACGGACACGGTGGGCTTCATCCACAAGCTGCCGCACACGCTGGTGGCCGCCTTCCGAGCGACGCTGGAGGAGCTGGCCGAGGCCGACCTGCTCCTGCACGTCGTCGACGTCAGCCACCGCAACGCCGCCGAGCACGCACAGGTGGTGGAGGAGACGCTGGACGAGCTGGGACTGGCCGACAAGCCAAGGCTCCTGGCCCTCAACAAGATGGACCTGGCCGTCGCAGAGGCGAACGGCGCGGGGCCGGATCTCTCGGCCCTCGGCGAGAGCGCGGAGGGCGGCGTGATGGTGTCCGCGATGGAGGGTTGGGGGCTGGACCTGCTGCTGCAAGCCATCGTCGAGCGGCTGGACGCGCAGCCGGCGGCATCGAACGGCGGGTCCGCCGTGCACTTCATCGACTGAGCTGCGGGAGAGCCGCGCGACGGGGAAATCCGGCCCACGGGAGAACGCATGGCCCTTGCGGTGGGACAAGAGGCGCCGGACTTCACGCTGCAGGGCACGCTGGCCGGCGAGGTCACCCTCTCCAAACTGCGCGGCCGGAAGAGCGTTGTGCTGATCTTCTACCTGATGGACAGCACGCCCGGCTGAACGAAGCAGCTCTGCGCCCTGCGTGACGACAGGGTGAGGTTTCGGGAGGCCGGCATCGAGGTGTTCGGCGTCAACCCGTCGAGCATGAAGTCGCACCAGCGCTTCAGCGACCGGCACAACTTCTCGTTTCCGCTCCTGGTCGACGAGGGCGGGGAGGTCACCATGGCCTACGGCGCGAAAACGCTGCACAACCTCCTCCCGCTGCGCACGGTGGTCGGCATCGACAAGGCGGGCAGGGTGATCTACTACCAGCGCGGCATGCCCAGCACGGACGAGATCCTGGCCGCGATGACGGGCGGGGAAAGCACCGCAGACTAACGCCAAGGGGGAGACATGACCCTGACAGTGGGCGACACGGCGCCGGACTTCACGCTGAAGGGCACGCCGGACGAGGAGATCACGCTCTCGGACCACCGCGGCAGGGAGAGCGTCGTGCTGGTCTTCTACACGACGGACAGCACACCGGGCTGAACGCGCCAGCTCTGCGCCCTGCGTGACGACAGGGCGAGGTTCGAGTCGGCCGGTATCGCGGTCTACGGGGTGAACCCGGGCAGCATGCAGGCACACCAGCGCTTCAGCGACAAGAATGCCTTCCCCTTCCCGTTGCTGGTCGACGAGGGGACGCAGGTGGCGGACGCCTACGGAGCACGCAAGCCCGACACCCTTCGGAACGAGCGCACGGTCGTGGGCATCGACAAGGCCGGCACGGTCGTCTACTACCAGCGCGGCATGCCCAGCACGGACGCGATCCTAGCGGCGGTGACCGGCGGCGGTTAACTGCGCCAAAGCACGCCTGCTGAAGAGGCTGCCCCAGGCCCCTGGGAAAACGTTTTCATCGCGTCCCGGGGGCCCGGAATTCTTTTGTGAAACAACTTCGCACTATATCTATTATGTACTTTTTCAGCCCTGAGAAATGACATAATGTATGTTTTATGTCGTTGCTACACCTATGGTGTGGCAGTTTTGCGAACTTCGGTGAAGTGCGTCTCTGGCCGCCTTCCGGCTCCCTCTACAGCGTCGTCAACGCGGGGCGTTTGCACCGTCGGACGCACGCCGGGCCGAAAACGCCCGCAAAACGCGCGTTTTCGGCTCGCGGGCGGCCGGAGGGTCGCCGACGGCCCCGGAACGGCCCGTTTCGACGCCCTTGCCGACCTGCGCGTTGTCTGCGCCTAAAACCAGGAGGGGCCTCCGTCAAGACGGAAACCCTTCCAGCATGCTAGCCTGGTCTCGAACGGTTAGCCGCGCGCCTCCAGCGGCTCGTACTCCAGGTCCATCGGGCCTTCGTAGTAGAGCAGCGGGCGGATGAGGATGTTGTTCTCGTACTGCTCCAGCACCTGCAGCGTCCAGCCCGGAATGCGGCCCAGCGCGAAGATGGGGATGAAGAGGTCCTCCGGGATGCCCATGAGGTGGTAGATGGACCCGGCAAAGAAGTCGACGTTGACGTGGATGCCCCGCGCGCGGTAGGGGGCCATGGCCTCCACCAGAGCGTCCAGGATCTGGATCCAGTGGGGCTGCCCCAGCTTCTCGCCCAGGGCCTTGGAGCGGTCGCGGAGGTGCTGCGCTCTGGGGTCCTCGGCCCGGTACACCCGGTGTCCGAAGCCCATGATGCGCCCCTTGCCGTCCAGCACGCGCCGGGCGTAGGCCTTTGCCTCCGCCGGGTCGCCGATCTCCTCCGCCATCTTCATCACGGACTCGGCCGCGCCGCCGTGGAGCGGGCCCTTCAGCGTGCCGATGCCCGTGACGACGGCGGCGTGCAGGTCAGCGAGCGTCGACGCCGTCACCCGCGACGCAAAGGACGACGCGTTGGCGCCGTGCTCCGCGTGCAGGATGAAGTCGACGTCCATGAGCTTGGCCTCGTCCGCATCCGGCTCCTCGCCACGCATCATGTACAGGAAGTTGCCGGCGTGACTCAGCGATTCGTGCGGCGCAACGGGCTGCAGGCCCTCGCGCATGCGGTAGTGGGCGCAGATGATCGTCGCAGCCTGTGACGTCAGCCGCAGGCCCTTGCGGCGCACCCCGTCCGCCGAGTTGTCCTCGACGTCCGGGTCGAAGGACGAGAGCGCGGAGACGGCCGTGCGAAGGACGTCCATGGGGTGGCCGTCCTTGGTCAGCTCGATGACGCGGTAGACCTCCTCCGGAATGGTCCTGGTGCTCTTCAGCGCGGCGTCGATTTCGTCGAGCTGGTCCTTCGTCGGGAGGCTGCCGTACAACAACAAATAAGCCACCTCTTCAAAGGTGGACTTTTCCGCAAGGTCATGAATGTTGTAGCCGCGGTAGAGGAGCTTGCCCTCGCCCCCGTCAATGAAGCTGGCCTGTGTCCTGTCCAGGTACACATCCTTCAGGCCCCGCTTCAACTCCACTGATCGAGTTGCCATGGCAAATGTCCTCCTGAAGACCCGGTTGGAAGCCGGTTGGGACGCCGGGGTCTCAAATCGATGGTGAAGGATGGATCCCGGACGTTTGGCCGCTTCCAACTAAGCAGACAACAATGGAGGCCCGCAATTGGGCGGTCAATGTACGTCATGCTAGCACCCGCTCTCGTTTGGTGTCAATGCGAATCGTAGCGGGGGAGGCCGCAGGCTCATGCTACAATGAACGTACGTATCCCTCAGATTTGCAAAGGACCCAGAGACACCTGCATGCGTGACACAATTCGTCACTTCCCGCCGTCTCCAAAGCACACCCGCGACGCCTGGCGGCTGCCGGCGTTGGCGCTTGCCGTCCTGGCGCTCATCGGCGCGTGCAACCTGTCGCCGAACCTGGGCCCGGCGAGCGAGGAGTCGGCCATCGAGCGGGAGGCGGCGGACCTGGAGGAGGGCGAGGTGCCGACCCTCGCGTTGGTGGCGGTGGAGGACATCTGGGACATCGTCCGCACCAAGCACGTCGACCAGGAGACCATTGACGCGAGCGAGCTGACGCGGGGCGCCGTAGAGGCGTTGCTCACGGCCGCCGACATCGAGGCGCTGGACGAGGAGGACCTGCCTCCCTCGGCGCTCGAACGGCCGGAGCACGTACCGGAGGAGTTCGCGCCCCTCTGGGACGCGTGGACGGCCCTCTTCCAGGAGCATAGCGACGCCGCCGCGCCGCTGGACCCCGTCGCCCTGTCGCGAGCGGCGTTCGGCGGCCTCGTGGACGCCCTGGACGACCCGCACGCCGCATACGTGCCGCCGCAGCGGTACCAGCTGGAGGACCTGGAGTTCGCGGGGACCTACCAGGGCGTGGGCGCAGAGGTGCACGTGCAGGACGGCGCCTTCATCCTGACGCCGTTCCCGGACAGCCCCGCCGAAGCATCGGGCCTCCTGCCCGGCGACCAGCTTGTGACCGTCGACGGTGCCAGCGTCGAGGGCTGGACCACCCTGGACGTCGTCAGCCGGGTGCGCGGGCGCAAGGGAACAGTCGTCGTGCTGGGCGTCATCCACCAGGGAAGGACGGAGCCGGTCGACGTCTCCGTCACCCGCGGCGAGATCAACCAGGTGAGCGTCACGTGGCGCGAAACGCCGAGCGGCCACGCCTATGTCCGCATGTCGGGCTTCTACGCCAACTCCGATGAGCGGCTGGAAGAGACCCTGCGGGAGATCATCGACTCGGGCGCGCGGGGCCTCATCCTGGACATGCGCAACAATCCCGGCGGCCTGCTGACCACGACGGTCAACGTCGCCAGCCTCTTCCTGGACGGCGGCCTCGTGGTGTACGAGGTCGACGGCAGCGGCGAACGCAGGGACTGGAACGCCGAGGAGGGCGGAATCGCGGCGGACCTCCCGCTGGTGCTGCTGGTCAACCAGTTCACCGCCAGCGCCGGCGAGGTCCTCGCCGGGGCGCTGCAGGACCGCGGCCGCGCAACGGTCGTGGGCGTAACCACCTTCGGGAAGGGCAGCGTCAACCAGCTCGCCGCGCTGTCGGACGGCGGCGGCCTCTACTACTCCTACGGCCGCTGGTATACTCCGGACGGGCGGCTCATCGAGGGCACGGGCATCGAGCCGGACATCGAGGTGCCGCGCGGGCCCATCCAGCGCGACGACCAGATGCTGCGCGCCCTCGACCTCATCGCGGAGATCGCCCCCGAGGGCCAGTCGTAGCTGAAATCGGCGTCAATTGAGCATTTATGTCCAATAGAAACAGCCGAAAGGCAGCCAAGTCCGGGCCGGCGCTGAGGAAGTCGGGGCCCGTCGCGGTCAACCGCCGGGCGTCGTACGACTACGACATCCTGGAGACCGTCGAGGCCGGCCTCGTGCTCACCGGCACGGAGATCAAGTCCATCCGAACCGGCAGGGTGGACCTGCGCGGCGCGTACGCCCGGGAGCTGAAGCACGAGCTGTGGCTGGAGGGGATGCACCTGGCGCCGTACGAGCAGGGCAACATCCACAACCATGAGCCCAAGCGGCCCCGCAAGCTGCTGCTCCACCGCAGGGAGATGGACCAGCTGGCCGGGGCCGTGTCGCAGAAGGGCCACACCATCGTGCCGCTACGGCTGTACATCAAGGGGCGGGTCGCGAAGGTGCTGCTCGGCCTCGCCAAGGGCAAGCGGCGCTACAGCAAGAAGGACGCGATGATCCAGCGGGAGCTGGACCGCGAGGCGGAGCGCCACATCAAGGAAGACCGCTAGCCCCCCTCTCGCCTTCCGGGCGGAAGCCGGGGATCCAGAGGCGCAGCGCGCGTCGGTTCGTGCTGAGGGAAATCGAAGCATGAACGGACGCACACCCCCTCATACCAGCGAATGCCGGTATCCAAGACTGTCTACACTCTGCAACCCCTACCCTCTCGCCCTCCTGTGCTATCCTAGAAGCAACCAAATGAAACACGGGGACGCGTGGTTTCGACAGGGGGTAGCAGAGCGGGATTGCAGGCCGAGGTCCGCCCTCCTCGTTAAACAGGCGGAACAAAAGTAACTGGCGAGCGCGAACTCGCACTGGCCGCCTAGAGCGGCCCGTCCGCCCTTCCCTCCCCTGAGGGGAAGGACCGGGCGCCACACTATCAGGGTGCGGCCCTAGCTCACGCCGATCGGCGAAGGCCAAAGACCTTTTTCGGCTAGCCCGCCCAGACCCTGCCGCCGGGGGCTGCAAGGGCAAAATCTAAAACAGCGGCTACGCCTGGAGTACATCCCCTTGAGCGCTTTCTGGACGGGGAGTTCGACTCTCCCCCGTCTCCACCAGCGGAAGACACGATTGGCCAAGCCGGCGGCCGGGCAAGCACCCGGTCGAAGGCTTGGCCAATCGCTTTTTCGCGAAACCCTTTGACGAGCTCAGAGCCTACCCCGTACTCGATGCGGGGACGAACGGCCCTACGCCCGCAGGCTGAACGGCGGGTAGTGGTCGTCCAGCAGGTACAGGTACGCGCTTACGCGAAGGCTCCAGCGCATGACCCCTTGGATGAAGTCGAACATCCCCTGGGGGTACTTCCCCGTGAAGAGGATGGCAACGGCCGATACGATGAGCAGGACAAAGGCGATGATGCCAAGCACCAGCAGCGCGATGCCGTGGGGGATGGCGACGTACAGCCAGCCCAGGAAGAACCGCAACGCCGCCGTCCCGCGCGACACCTGCTCCGGGTACTCGATGCCGATCGCTGCCGGGTAGTCGTCCGCAGTCAGCGCGAAGGGCGGGTACCGGTCCGTCATCAGGTTGGTGTACGCGTCCACCCGCGTGCTCCACCCGTGGTAGCTCAACATTATGTCGAATATTCCCCGGGGATAGCGCCCCGTGAAGAGCACCACGATGAAGGCGATGACGTGCAACAGCAACGCCAGGTAGGAGAAGAGCACAAGAATGATGCCATGGGGGATGCCTACGTACAGCCAGCCAAACAGGACCTTCGCCACCAGATGCAGCCGGGATAGTTGCTCGGGATACTCCACGTCCAGCCGGACGGGAGCCGCGCTTGCCTCTGCCATTGTGGAACTCCTTTCTCACGCCCGCGGCGTGGGCCGCAACCGCTTCGAGCCAGGGCTCCCCTCACGGGCCGCGCCCGCTTTCCTGGCGGCCCCATTGTGCAGCCGATGGAAATAACCTGCAAGCGAGCACCGATGCCGCGCCGCTCCAGATACGTAGCGCTCCCATTCCGGCTGTGCGATGATAGCCGGGCCGCCTTCGCCCCGGGCGAGGCGCGCCATCCAACGCGGGAGAGGGTGACATGGAAGCAAAGGACAAGGTCGCGGTCATCACGGGGGCCAGCAGCGGCATCGGCAAGCAATCGGCGCTGGCGCTGCTGGAGGCAGGCTATTCCGTCGTGCTGGCGGGCCGCCGCGCAGAGCTGCTGGACACGGCCATCGCGGAATCGGGAGCGCCGGCGGGCAAGGCCCTCGCCGTGCCCACGGACGTCACAGACCGCGAGTCGATAGGCAATCTGTTCGCGAAGACCGTGGAGGCCTTCGGGCGGCTGGACCTGCTCTTCAACAACGCGGGGGTCTTCTCGCCGCGCGACCCGCTGGAGGACCTGACGATGGAGCAGTGGACCGCCGTGGTGAACACCAACCTGAACGGCGTCTTCTATTGCACCCAGGAGGCCTTCAAAATCATGAAGGCGCAGACGCCCATGGGCGGGCGCATCATCAACAACGGCTCCATCTCCGCCCACGCGCCGCGGCCCAACTCGGCGCCCTACACGGCCACCAAGCACGCCGTGACCGGCCTGACCAAGGCCTCGGCCCTCGACGGCCGCAAGTACGACATCGCCGTGTGCCAGATCGACATCGGCAACGCGGCGACGGAGCGGACCGCGAACCGCGGCGGGAACGAGCAGCCCAACGGCGAGGTGATCATGGAGGCCACGATGACCTCGCGTCAGGCCGGCGAGGCGATCTTGTACATGGACACCCTGCCCCTGTGGGCCAACGTGCAGTTCATGACCATCATGGCCACCAAGATGCCCTTCATCGGGCGGGGGTAAACGCGGAACGCCGCGCAAGCGAACGGGCCGGGAATCGCTCCCCGGCCCGTTGCGTTTGACCGAATTTGCGAATGCCGGCCGCTAGCTCGTCAGCGCGGTGGCGTAGCCGGGCAGCGACGCCCGCCACGTCTTCTCCTTGCCGAAGTCCAGGTAGTTGGCCCTGGCCTGCTCCGGACCCTCCAGCTCGAAGGGGAGCTTGTACAGCTCCACCACGTTCTTGACGGTCATCTCGTACCGCTCTTCCGGCGTGCACTCGTCCAGGATCTCGCTCAACACCTGCTGCGAGTACGGGAAGACGGAGTCGCCGTGGGGGTAGTCGTTGCCCCACATCAGCGTGTTGGTGCCGATGAAGTCCCGAGCGCGGATGCCGAGGGGGTCGTCCTCGAAGGTGGCGTAGAAGTTCCGCAGCCAGTAGTGGCTCGGCAGCATCGGCAGGCCGGAGGTGCGCTGGCCGCCGCCGCGAATGTACGCCCAGTCCAGCCGCTTCAGCAGGTGGCCCAGCCAGCCCGTCTCGAACTCCGTGATGACGATCTTCAGGTTGGGGAACCGCTCGACCACGCCGCTCTGGATCATGTCGGCGATGGTGAAGGCGGCGCCCGCAAAGGCCATGGCGCCGTTGGCCCGGCTGGGCGACTGTCGCGGCGCGAGGCCGTGGTTGTCGGTCGCGCCGGTGAACAGGTGCATGTTCAACGGCATCTCCAGGTCCTGCGCCGCCGCCCAGAACTTGTCGTACCAGGTGTCCACGTAGAGGTGGTCGGGCGGAGCGGTGATAGGCACGCAGACCCCCACGTGCCCCAGCGACTTGCACCGCTCCATCTCCTCGATCGCCTGGTCCAGGTCCCAGAGCTGCACCGCGCCCAGGGCGAAGAGCCGGTCGGGAGCGGGCCTGACGTAGTCCGTGATCCAGTCGTTGTAGACCGTGAAGGTGTCCTTGACGATGTTCAGGTCCTCCACCTGGTAGACATTGAAGAGGAGGCTCGGGTAGAGGACCTCGGCGTCGATGCCGTCCTGCTCCTGCTCCTTGACGCGCTCCGCCACGTCGTAGCAGCCGGGCAGCGCCAGGGCGTAGCCCTTCCGCATGTCCGCGCGGGCCTTGGGGCTGGTGAAGTCGACGTTCTGCTGGAGGAAGCCCGCGGCGGGGAGGCCGATCTTGCCGTTGCCCAGGTGGAGCTGCGGCCCCATCTCCGGGTTCGCGATGGCCATGTGCGGCGCGCGGTCGCCGTACTTTTCGATCAGCGGCTCGAAGAACTCCGCCGGCTCGACGATGTGCGAGTCCGCTGAGATGCAAAGCAGCTTGTCCATGTCTCCTCCTCCTGCCTGACGGCTCCCGGCCCTCGCGGCCGGGTTGACAGCCCTAATCCTAAATCATCGGCGTGGACTGCGTCACCTCGGTCAGCGGCAGCGAGTTGCGCCACGTCTTGACCTCCGGCGTCGGCACGTCGTTGATGCGCGCCTGCTCCGGCCCCGTCACCTCGAAGGGCAGGTGATACAGCTCGACGACGTTCTTCACCGTCATCTTCCACTTCTCCTCCGGCGTGCAGCCGTCGAGGATCTCGCTGAGCACCTGCTGCGAGTGCGGGAAGATCGAGTCGCCATGCGGGTAGTCGCTGCCCCACAGCATCGTGTTGACGTCGATGAAGTCGCGCGTGCGGATGCCCAGCGGGTCGTCCTCGAAGGTGCAGTAGAAGTTGGAGCGCCAGTACTCGCTCGGCAGCTTGGGCAGCCCCATCACGCGCTCGCCGCCGCCGCGGACGTAGGCCCAGTCGAGCCGCTTCAGCACGTGGCCGATCCACCCCGTCTCAAACTCCGTGACCACAAACTTCAGGTCCGGGAACCGCTCGCAGACGCCCGACTGGATCAGGTCCGCCACCGTCAGCGCCACGCCCGCGAAGGCCATCGGCCCATTGGCGCGGCTGCGCGGGTCGTTCCTGGGCAGGCCGTGGTCGGCGGTGGCGCCGGTGAAGATGTGCATGTTCAGCGGCATGCCCATCTCCTGCGCGGCCGCCCAGAACTTGTCGTACCACGGGTCCACGTACTGCTTGTCCGGCGGCGCTGACGCCGGGATGGACGCGCCGACGTGGCCCATCAGCTTACTCCGCTCCATCTCCGCTATGGCCTCATCCAGGTCGTAGAGCTGCAGGCTGGACAGCGGGAAGAGCCGGTCCGGCGCCTTGCTGCAGTAGTCCGCCACCCAGTCGTTGTAGAGGCGGAAGGTGGCGTTGAGCACGTTCCGGTCCTCCACCTGGTAGACGTTGAAGATGACGCTGGGGTAGATGACCTCCGCGTCGATCCCGTCGATGTCCTGGTCCAGCAGCCGCTCCTTGACGTCGTAGCAGCCGGGGCGGGCGAGCTCGTAGCCCTTTGCGCGCAGCTCCATCGCCTCCGGCTTGGTGAAGTCGACGTTCTGCATGAAGAACCCGGCGATGGTGAGGCCAAGGCGCCCGTCGCCGAGGTTGAGCTGCGGCCCACGCTCCGGGTCGGCGATGACGACGCGCGGCGCCTTCTCGCCGAACATGTCGGCCAGCGGCTCGAAGAACTCGGCGGACTCGACGACGTGGGAGTCGGCGGAAATGCACAGCTTGCCGTCGTTCATGTCTCCTCCTTTGAGGTGAGCCATTATGTCGAATGGGAAGCGGCTATGCAGCCGTATGTGTTGGTACGATTATCCCACCGGCTCCTCGCCGACGATAGCCTTGTGCCGAGCCACGTACGCCGGCCACACCTCGGGGTTGACGATGGGCGACGGCCGCTGGCCGCGGAAGATGGCCAGCCACTGCCTGGCCGCGTTCTCGCTCATCTTGACGATCGCTTCCTGCGACTGCCCCGAACTGTGCGGGGTCGCCAGCACGTTGTCCAGCTTCAGCAGCGGGTGGTCGAAGGAGGGCGGCTCGATCTCCCACACGTCCAGCGCCGCGCCCGCGATGGCACCCTCCTTGAGCACGCGCTCCAGGGCGTCCTCGTCGTACAGGCCGCCGCGGGCCGCGTTGACGAAGTAGGCCGTCGGCTTCATCAGCCGGTACTCCCGCTCACCGATCATGCCGCGCGTCTGGTCCGTCAGCGGCGTGTGCAGCGTCACGTAGTCGCTCTCCCGCAGCAGCTCGTCCAGACCAACGCTCTCGCCGCCGCGCCGCGCGATCTCCTCGTCGCCCATCGGCGGGTCGTACACGAGCACGCGCATGTGGAATGCCGCGCTCAGGATCTCGCCGACGCGCGACCCGATGGCGCCGAACCCGACGATGCCGACGGTCTTGTCGAGCAGGTCGTTGCCCGTGAGCTCGCCCGGCCTGCGCTCGATGCGCGCATGCAGTTGCCGGTCCGCCAGCAGCGCCCGGTGCGACAGCATCAGCATGGCGCCCGTGACGTGCTCCGCGACGGGCTCGTTGCCCATGCCCGTCTGGTTGCAGACCAGCACACCCGCCTCCGTGCACGCGGGGACGTCGATCGTGTCGTAGCCCGCCAGCCCCGACACGATGGCCAGCAGGTTCGGGCTCCTGTCGATGACCTCCTGGGTGTTAGAAGGCAGGGTGCGGCCGTGCCCGTGGAGGCCGTGAGCGTTTGCCAGCTCCTCCCACAACCGCTCCGGGTCCTGGGAGCTCACCTTGACCAGTTCCACCTCGTCCGGGTGGCCCTGCAGCTCCTGCTCCCCGACGGGCGCAATAAAGCGGTCGATATACACCAGCTTCTTGGCGGCCATGCCTAGTTCCCCTTTCGTGACCGGCGTCGAATGTGTTGCCCTTCTCGTGTGTCGTCACACCGGGCTTGATTATCCCACAGGCTCCGTTCCGACGATCGACTTGTACCGCGCCACGTACGCCGGCCACACCTCCGGGTTGACGATGGGCGACGGCCGCTGCCCCCGGAAGATCGCCAGCCACTGCTTTGCGGCGTTGGCGCTCATGTTGTAGATGGACTCATTGGAAGAGCCCGCGCTGTGCGGCGTGGCAAACACGTTGTCCAGCTTCAGCAGCGGGTGGTCGAACGACGGCGGCTCGACGGCCCAAACGTCCAGCGCCGCGCCCGAGATGACGCCCTCGGTGAGCGCGCGCTCCAGCGCATCCTCGTCGTACAGGCCGCCGCGGGCCGCGTTGACGAAGTAGGCGGTCGGCTTCATCAGCCGGTACTCGCGCTCGCCCATCATGCCCCGCGTCCGGTCCGTCAGCGGCGTGTGGATCGTCACGAAGTCGCTCTCCCGCAGCAGCTCATCCAGCTCCACGCTCTCGCCGCCTTTCCACGCAATCTCCTCGTCGCCGAGGAGAGGGTCGTAGACGAGCACACGCATCCGGAAGGCAGCCTTTAGGATCTCGCCCACGCGCCCGCCGATGAAGCCAAACCCGATGATACCGACGGTCTTGCCGAGCATGTCGCTGCCCGTGAGCTCGCCCGGCCTGCGCTCGATGCGCGCGTGCAGCTGATGCTCGGCCAGCACTGCCCGGTGCGACAGCAGCAGCATCGCGCCGGTGACGTGCTCGGCGACGGCCTCATGGCCCATGCCCGTCTGGTTGCACACGAGCACGCCGGCCTCCGTGCACGCCGGGACGTCGACGGCGTCAAACCCCGCGAACCCAGACACGATGGCCAGCAGGTTCGGGCCCTTCTGCAGCAGGTCCTCGGTGCTGGGCCACGGACGCACCACCCCTGCGTGGAAGCCGTGGGCTGTCGCCATCGACTCCCACAGCCGCTCCAGCGGCTCCTGCGAGCTCACCCGCACCATCTCCACCTCGTCCGGGTGGCGCTGCAGCTCCTCCTCCCCCACCGGCGCGATGAATCGGTCGAAATAGACGAGCCTCTTTGGGGGCATGGGTTTCTCCTCCCGGCCTTGGGCCCATTGACAAGAAGGGGCCGCTTTCACGGCCCCTTCCGGACTCTCTTGCGACAGTCGACTACCCGCCAACCTCCATGGCCGCCTCGCCCACCTCAAACCGTTCCCGGACGTCCTTGGTGTACTCCCACCAGTCGACGCCGGACGGAATGACGGCTTGGCCCGAGCGCTGGTGGTAGGCCCACGGCGTCTCGAGGCCGGGCGGCGGCGTGCCGTCCTCCATCAGCGCCCGCGCGGCGTTCATGTAGCGGCGCCGCGTGCGGATGATCATCTGGTCCGTCGTGCCCAAGTGCTCCTTGGTGCGGTCGTAGATGCTGCCCATGCTCTCGGTCATCGCCATGTCCTGCTGGCGGATGCCCTTGATGCCGGTGAAGCTCACCATGTTCTTCTGGGCTTCCCGGTCGATCTCGAAGTCGTTGTCCCAGTTCTGGTCGATCCTGTACCGGTCGTACCAGCCCGTGCCGTTGGGGACGTAGTCGCGCAGCTGGTCGCGAGGCTCGTCGCCGGGCCTGAGCGCGCGCACGCCCCACTCCAGCGTGTGGTGGTCGTCCATCGGCACGTAGGCCAGGAAGCTCGCGTTGGAGCCCAGCGGGTTGCCGATGCCGGGGACCATCGCGTAGAAGGGGAAGAGGATGTGCCCGACGCGCCAGTACTCCTCGCCGGACTCGGTCGGCCGGACCATGCCGTAGGACGTGCCGTGCTCCGTCACCTTGACGCTGAAGTTGCCGTAGCGGTTCTGCGCCTGGTGGTACTCCATCGAGCCCGGCTCCGTGTTGTGGATGGTCAGGTGTCCCAGGTGCAGGAATGTCACGTGGATGGTGTCCATCTCACCCTCCAGCCCCTGCATCCAGTTGCAGTTGCGGAGGAGGACCGTGATGTTCGACTGCGGGTGCATGTTGCCCTCGAGCTCCGGCAGGGCGGGCGGGACCGCGCGGGGGCCCATGTACACCCAGATGATGCCGTTGCGCTCATGGCAGCGGTACGACTTGATCTTCACCTTGTCCTTGAAGTTGCTCTCCGCCGGCTCCGAGGGCATGTCGACGCACTCGCCGTTCACGTCGAACTTCCAGCCGTGGTACACGCACCGGAGGCCGCTCTCCTCGTTCCGGCCGAAGAACAGGCTCGCGCGGCGGTGCGGGCAGTAGTTGTCCACGAGGCCGACGTTGTTGTCGCTGTCCCGGAACGCCACGAGCTCCTCGCCCAGCAGCTTGATGCGCACCGGCGGGCAGTCCGGCTCCGGCAGCTCGTCCGACTTCAGGCCGGGGAACCAGTACTCCCGCATCAGGGTGCCCATCGGCGTACCGGGGCCCACGCGGCAGAGCAGTTCGTTTTCTTCGTGCGTCAGCATGCTTCTCGCCTCCTCTGGGCTTCAATCGGCTTACTGGCCGGTCAGCGACCCGGCCGACTCAGGATACTCGGTAGTGCGGGCGAAAAACCAGTCGCCCAGCGCCTCCATCCAGTTTACGCCGCCCGGCAAGACCACGGCGACCGAGCGCACGTTGTACGCATCCGGCGATTCTACGCCGGGCGGGATTGAGCCGTCCTCAACCAGCGCCCTCGCCGACGCCAGCAGCATGCGCCGCGCCCGGATGATGGTGGCGTCCGCCGTGCCAAGGTGCTCCTTGGTGCGGTCCATGATGGCGCCCATGCTCCACTCTATGGCGGCGTCCTGCTGACGGACGCTGGGGATGCCCGTGAAGTTCTTGTGCTTCTTGGCCCACAGGTCCATGTGGAAGTCCGTCTCAGGGGAGATCTCCGGCCACCAGTTGGCGTAGAAGGTGCCCTTCTGCTCCGGCTTCCACGGCCCCTGGTTCGGCGTCAGCACGCCGGGCTCGTCCGGCAGGTCCGGCTGGGGGTAACGCTCGCCGGGCAGCGCCTCCGTCGGGTGCCACTCCAGCCCGAAGTGCATCGTGTAGTAGTCGTCGATGGGCACGTAGATGGACAGCGGCACGCGCGACTGCGTGGCCGGGAACATCCCGTAGAAGGGGTAGAGGAAGTGCGACGCCCGCCAGTACGAGTTGCCGTCGGGCTGCTTCCGCTCGGCGCCGTAGACCAGTCCGGCCTCCGTCCTCTCGACGAAGAAGTCCGCAAACTTCTCGACGGTGTAGCCGCCGTACTTGGGGCTGTCCTCGACGTTCAGCCGGCCGTGCAGGATGGGCGCGTGGGTCGAGTCAAGCTCGCCCTCCAGCGCCTGCATCCAGTTGCACTCGTAGATGAAGCGGCGGTAGTGCTTGCGCTGCTCCTCCGGCACCAGGCACCACTCGAACTGCGGCAGGCCGGGCGGGTCCTCCTGGTGGGGGCCCATGTAGCACCAGGTGACGCCGCCGAAGTCCGCGCCCTTGTAGGACGTGATGTGCATCTTGTTCTTGAAGTTGCTGGTGGGCGGCTCGTTCGGCATGTCGATGCAGTCGCCCTTCACGTCGAACTTCCAGCCGTGGTACGCGCAGCGCAGCCCGCCCTTCTCATTGCGCCCGAAGAAGAAGCCGGCCCCGCGGTGGGGGCACCGCTGCTGCGTGAACGCGACGTTGCCGTCGGAGTCGCGCCACGCCACCAGGTCCTCGCCCAGCAGGCGAACGCGCTGCGGCTGGCCGTCGACCTCCAACTCCCACGGGTAGGCGGCGGGCAGCCAGTACTGCCGCATGAGCTCGCCCATGGGTGTGCCGGGACCCACCCTGCACAGCAGAGCAGTCTCTTCAGCCGTGAGCATAGACGCCTCCTCTTGTCACACGCGGGGCGGTTATGTTGGGGGGATTGTAGCAGGGTTTTTGGCCGAATGCCCAAAAAACACACCGGTTTGACGTACGAATCCGGAATACTCAGCATTCGCCGGGCGGCAGCGCATCACGACCCGTACCGCCCTATGTCCAGCGCGATGAGCACCATCATCACCGGCACCATCACCATGATGCTGACGATGATTCCAACGACGATGGCGACGAAGCTGAACAGCCCTCCGTAAATGCATGCCGTCCCCACCGTGGCCTTGATGGTCCTGGTGTTCGCTCCGCCCGACAGGACGCCGAACGCAAAGCCCACGACGATGATGGCCAGCAAGCTGAGGAAGTAGAGCTCCCGGTCGCCGGTGAACACGCCGATAAGCGCCGCAACAACCCCACCGAACATGCCCACGTAGCCGCCGGCGACGCCGCTTGCGCCGTTGATCTCGACTTCGTCGTCGCTGTGGTGCCCGGCCCACTCGGCGGCCCGCTGCCGTGACAGCGACTGCCGCATGCGGATGTTGGCCGCTCGTTGGAGAGCGCCCGGGTTGGCGCCGCGCCGCATCTGCAACGCCCTACTCCTCTATCGGAATCGTCGCCGTGATGCGGGGGATGTCGCTGGACACACGGGTCGTGTGGCCGCGGCCGGTGGTGTCCTCGACCAGGTTCACGTGGCCGGGCCCGAAGCGGTAGAGGGAGCCGTCGCCCAGGCCGATCTCACCCTCGCCCTGCAGCGTGATGACGAACTGCCTGCGCGGCCCGGGGTGCCAGTCAACGAAGTGCCCCGGCGGGTACTCGCGGAAGGTGATGTTGGTGGCCTTCAGGCCCTCCGCCAGCTCCGGGTGGTCCGCAAGGCTAAAGTCCTCGATGTGTGACTCGCCGTCCTCGCCCGTGTACATGCGCGTGATCGTATCCATCGCCTGCCGCCTCCTTGTGTAGCGGAATGCCGTTGGCCCATTGTCCCCAAAAGCGCGGGGCCGCGCAACGCTCCCGTTCGTCCTGAGCCTGTCCTGAGCACGGCCGAAGAGGGAAATCGACGGACGAACATTACCCCGTCGTTCCTGCGCAGGCAGGAACCCAGAGGGGCGGGGAGGGATGGGCGCGCCCCCTACGTTTCCGTCACCCGCCGCACGTCGGCGCGGAAGTCGTCCGGGCTCGGCCCCCGGTCGATGACGACGTCGACCACCGACGGCAGCCCCGACGCCATCGCGTCGCGCAGCGCCCCCGGCAGGTCCCGGGAGTCCCGCACCTGCACGCCGAAGCACCCGAACCCGCGCGCCACGGCGGCGTTGTCCGTCTCGATGAACTCCGACGCTATCTTCTTCCCCGCCGGCTGGTGCTGGTTCACCATGCCCAGCGCGTTGTCGTTGAACACCACGCAGATCATCGGCAGGTCGTACTGCATGGCCGTCGACAGCGCGTTGACCGTCATCATGTAGCCGCCGTCTCCCGTCACGCACACGACGGGCCGGTCCCGGTACGCCAGCTTCAGCGCGACGGCCGCCGGCAGCCCCCACCCCATGCCCGCGGTGCCGCCGGGGCAGAAGAAGGTGTGCGCCTGCGCCGCCTGGAAGTAGTGCGCCATCCACGTGCGGTTGTTGCCCGCGTCGAGCGCGTACACCGTGTCGTCCGGCATCGTCTCGCGCAGCAGCGTGACCAGCCGCTGGGGCGTCACCGGCGAGCTGTCCGCATGCATCGCCGGCTCGTCGTAGTAGCCGTTGCTCCGCCGCCGCTCCGGCAGCGACGCCGTCCACGCTTCCCGCTCCGGCGTCGACGTTACGCCACGCGACCGCGTCTCCTCCAGCAGCTGCCCCAGCACCCTGGCCGCGTCGCCCACGAGCCCCAGCTCGACGGGGAACGTCCACCCGGCGTTGTTCTCGTCGATGTCGATCTGGACGATGCGCTGCCGCCGCGGGTCGAAGACGCTGGGCCGCTCGCGCACCGTGTCCTGCGGCGAGAGCTTGGCGCCGACGACAAGCACCGTGTCCGCGTCGCCGATGACCGCGTTGGCCGTCGCCTGCCCGTACACGCCCGCCATGCCGACGGACAGCGGGTGCGTCTCGGCAAGGGCGCTCTTGCCCTTGTAGCTCGTCGCGACGGGCGCGCCCCACGCCTCGGCCAGCTCCCGCAGCAGGTCGTGGCTGCGCGAGACGTGCACGCCGTTGCCCGCCACGATGACCGGCCGCTCCGACGCCGCCAGGATGTCGACGGCGCGGGCGATGTCCTCCGGCGCGCTCTGCGGCTTGGCCGTGTTCAGGTAGCCCGCCGTGTGGTGCAGGAACGGCGGCGACTCCACGTCGACCTCGCCGCCCGCCGCAGCGGAGCGCATGACGACGGCCGCCGGCCCCGGCCGCCCCGACGTCGCGTGCTTCAGCGCAAGCTGCGTGCCGATGACCGCCTCCTTGGGGCTGGCGGCCAGCGTCGTGTACTTGGTCATCGCGCGGAAGATGGCGGGCAGGTCGATGCTCCCGTACTCGCCCGCGCCCGACTGGTTGGCCGGGTGCTGGCCCGCGCCGCCGTCCGACGTGTCGGTCACGACCAGCATCGGCGAGCTGCTGAGCATCGCCTCCATGATGCCGAAGCTGGCGTTGGAGCCGATGAACAGCCCCTGCCCCATGACGGCCGCCGGCTTGCCCGACGCCCGTGCGTACGCGTCGGCCATGATCGCCGCCGCCTGCTCGTGCCGCACGAGGATCGGCGTGACGCTGTCCCGTCCGTGCATCAGCGCGAAGATCTGGCTCGTCCCGCCTCCCGGAATCCCGAAGACGTACTCGACGCCCGCCTCTTCCAACACCTGCAAAATATGCTCCGCCGAGCTAGCCATGACCGCTCCTTATGTCATCTACCCCCACAGCCGCTCGCTGGCCATCCGCGCGCCCTCCGACAGCGTCCGCAGCTTCGCCCACGCGATCTGCGGGTGCACCCGCGCGCCGAGCCCGCAGTCGGTGCTCGCCACCACGTTCTCGCGCCCCACGACGTTCGCGATGCGCTCGATCCGGTCCGCCACCAGCTCCGGGTGCTCGATGGTGTTCGTCGAGTGCGTCACCACGCCCGGCATGAGGATCTTGCCGTCGGGCAGCCTGGTGTCGCGCCACACCTTCCACTCGTGCTCGTGCCGCGGGTTCGCCGCCTCCACCGAGTAGGCCTGCGCGTTCACCTGCAGCACCAGGTCCACCACGTTCTTCATCTCCAGGTCGTAGGCGTGCGGCCCGTGCCAGCTCCCGAAGCAGAGGTGGAAGCGCACCTGCTCCTCCGGGATGCCCTCCAGCGCGTGGTTCAGCGCCTCGACGCTGCGGGCGAACCGCGCCCGGAACGCTTCCAGCGTCATGTCCTGCGTCTCGAACTTGCCCACCGGCGCGTCGATCTGCAGGATGTAGCCCGCGTCCGTGATGGCCTTGTACTCCTCGCGCATGGCCTCGGCCACCGCGTAGACGTACTCCCACTCGCCGGGGTAGAAGACGTACTTGGCCTGCGGGATGACGTTGTCCGGCCCGATGGACGGCATGAACACGTCGGCCACCTGCCTCGCGCCGATGGCGGCTTGCAGGAACCCGACGTCCGACGCGATTGCCGCCTGTCCCGTGTACGAGACCGGCCCGACGTTCACGAGGTTGAGCTGCCAGTTCCGCGCGTCCCCGGCCCGCTCGCGGCGGAGGCGCATGGTGTTGGCGTCGTAGTCCTGGTAGAACTCCTCGAACGCACGCCGGTCCCGCCCGACGATGCCCGCCTGCGTGCCGGACCCGCTCGCCTCGCCCGCCTCCGGCTCCCGGTGCTCGTACCCGCCGAGCCTGCCGCCGATGTAGCCCGTCCAGTTGGTCTTGCCGTACTCGCCGTCGTTGATGACGTCGATGCCGGCGTCGATCTGCTGCCGCACCACCTCCTCGACGGCCCGCGGCATCCACTCGGCCAGCTTCGCCTCGTCGTAGTCGCCGCCGAGGGTCTTCGCCTGGACCAGCGCGCCCAGCTCCTGCGGCCTCGGCAGCGCGCCCACGTGCGTCGTCAGAATCCTGTCGTCACTCCGCTTCACGTTCTACTCCTCAAGTACAATTCGTCGTTCCTGCGAAGGCAGGAACTCAGAGGGGTGGGGGAGGTGGTGGGCGCCTCCTCCGTAGGGGCGATTCGCGAATCGCCCGTCCCCCGTTCGCCCTGACCCACACCCAACCCCCATACCGGCGCATGCCGGTATCCAGAAACCCCGCGCCCAACGGTCCTTTCCGTTCGCCCCGCCCTCATCGCCGGTTCCCTCCCCCTTGTGAGGGAGGGCTAGGGTGGGGGGCCTACGCCAGCCGCTCCACGTCATCGTGCACGGGCTGCCAGTCCGGGTAGTACGGGCCGTCCGGCTCCTTCCACTCCCGCAGCGACACGATGTACCCCGACGGGTCCTTGATCATCGCCTGCAGCCCCCAGAACGTGCGCGCGCTCCACGGTTCCCGCTCCACGTGTACGCCGGCGGCCCTCAGCTCCGCGATGGCCTCCGCGATGTCGTCCACCTGCACGCCGATGCGCGGCTCCGTGCGGCCGTCCTGGTCCGGCGTGTTCTGCGCCCCGTCCGTCACCTCCAGCAGCACGCCGCCCAGCTCGCAGTACGCCGAGACCCGGCCGCCCATGGTGTACTTCCGCAGCAGCTTGAACCCCAGCCGCTCCGTGTAGAAGGCGATGGACTCCTCCGCACTTCGGGACGGCAGATAGATGTGGCTGAACGCTCTGGCTTGCATCGTGTGCCTCCTGTGTCGCTAGTGGTCGCGCGAGCCGCACAGGTCCTCCAACGTCGGGCTGCGCGCCGTCAACATACAGGAATGCGGCGGGTGTGGCAAAGCCACCCTCTCGTCGTTCCCGCGCAGAGCCTGCCCCGTACTCCGATACGGGGCGGGAACCCACAGGTGTTGGGGCATGGGCCTTCTCTTGCCGCCGTGCATTCCGCCTCTGGCCCTTGCAGCACAAAAACAAAAAAGTGTCCCGGCGGCCGGCACGCCGCCGGGACACTGATGAGGAGGAGCCGATGTTGCAGCCCGCGGGCTCCCGGACGGGAATCCCGCGGGCGTGGTCTGTCCGCTAGCGCAGGGCCCCTACGATGATCTCCACATTGGCCCGGACCATTCCAATGTAGGTCCCTGCTGCGCTGCCCTCGGGGCCCAGGGAGCCCGAGTAGAGCCGCACAAACTTGGAGTCGGTCTCTCTTGCGATGGACTGCGCCAACCGCTCGGAGACGGTCGTTTCACCGAACACCGCCGGCACGGGATGCTCCTCCAGCGTCTCCAGCAGCTCGTGCAGGTGCTGCGCGGAAGGCTCGATGTCCGGGGAAAGCCCCGGAAGGACCGTGCCGACCACTTCAAACCCGTACAGCTCGGCGAAGTACTGGAAACTGTCATGGGAGGTGACAAGCACTCGCCGCTCGGCGGGGAGCGTGCTCACGGTGGACTCGGTCCATGCATGCAGCGCGTCCAGTTCCGCGGCGTATGCCGCAGCGTTCGCGCGGTACGTTGCCGCTCCATCCGGGTCGAGGGCCGCGAGGCGCTCGGCAATGGCGTGCACCGCCGTCTTCACGCGCGGCGGGTCAAACCAGAAGTGCGGGTCGTACATGCCGTGGGCGTGGCCCTCGTGACCGTGGTCATCCTCGCCCTCCTCGCCGTGTCCTTCCTCCTCGTGGGCTTCGCCGCCGCCAATGCCTGCGAAGGCGATGCTGCGAGGCTCGCCGCCCACGGCCCACTCCCGCTCCTCGTGGCCGTGGTCGAGGTTGAACTCGATGATGCGGCCGTTGACCCGGTCGGTCAGGTACAACAGGTCGCCTACCGTGGTGAACGATGGCGAGGTGTCCCCGTCAAAGGGCTCCAGCAGTTCGATGGACTCCACCAGCTCACCCGACTCCACGTCGACGGCGTTCAGCGTCCCGTCATACGTCAGGAAGAAGGCCCGCTCGCCATGCCCGTCGAAAGCTGCCCTGAGGACCCGCTTCTCGGGTGTCGCCGGCAGCACAAGGCTCATGCTCTCGTCCTCGGCGTCGATGGCCCACAGCCCGCCGTTGACCCGCGCGCCTTCCTGTCGGTACGACGCGGACCCAAAGAACAGCTCGGCCTCCTCGTGCGCCCAGAGCGACCCGATGCGAGCGGCCTCGTTCATGCTGGCGTCGTTGGGGATGAAGACGTGCTCGAAGTGCCCGTCGTGGCCCTCGAGGAACAGCACGCCTCCCGTGCAGCCGAACATGACGCCGTGGTGATTGGCCGCTTCCCCGTGGAGGCCGGGGCACGCGCGGTTGCTGGCGTCGTACACCACGGTGTTGTCCAGGGTGCGTATCTCGGCTCCGAGGGGGAGGCTGCTGGTCGCCGTTGCGGGGTAGTCGGGGTTGTTGGAGGTCACCGCCAGGTACTCCTCGCCCAGCGGCACGACCGCCCCATGCTGGAGCCCGGCCTCGATCCACACCGGTTGGTAGGAGTTGCCCTCCTCTTCCAGCTCATGCTCGTCGAAGATGGCAGCGCGGCCGCTCCCGTCATGGTAGATGGCCACGTGGCCCTCGTGGACGGCTACGTGCACCGGACGCTCGTCCGTCGTCCCCAGGGTCAGCTCGGACACGGCGTCTTCGACTAGGTCGAAGTGGTCGCCGTGCTCTTCCAGGTAGATGCCGCCGTCGAAGATCTGCACGCGGTCGTCGTTGTCCTCGGGGCCGCGGGATATGGCGTACACAAACCGGCCGCTGGGGCTCGAGTACAGCGTTGCCGAGGCTGCCGCAACCTGCAGCGCGTGCAGGTCCACCTGCCCGGTCTCCAGGTCCAGAATCGAGACCCTCGCTTCGCTGCCGTCGGCGATCAGCAGGCGGCCGTGTATCTCTCCGCCCTCTTCCATGGCGTGGTCGTCCATGGCGTGGTCGCCATGGTCGTCGTGGATTTCCTGGAACTCGATTGGCGAAACCAGCTCACCCAGCTCAACGACGCGCGACTCATCGGCGCTGGCGTTGTGGACCAATTCGTGCAGCCACTGGTCTTCCAGGCTCAGGCCAATCGTCAGCACCAGGTCGGCGTCGGCGACGTCCGCGACGTCCCGCGCCCCCGGCTGATAGGAGTGTGGGTCCGCGGCGACGGGCAGGAGACCCCTCACCTCCACCCTGTCGCCTCCCACGTTGCGCGCCCAATCGGCGGCAATGTTGGAGGTCGTCACCACCTTCAGCTTTGTTGCGGGGGCGGCTGGTTCCGTTGCGGAGGCCGCGCCGGAAGTCGTTGATCCGCCGGCGTTCGCTGCCGTCGTGTCGTCATCGTTCTGGCAAGCCAGCAGCGTTGCAGCAAGCGCCAGCGCAAGCAGCATCGCCATAGCAGTCCAGGAGACCCTGCTCCACAGGGATCTCCCGGTGTTCCCGTTGTTGACCATGATTCTGTCCCTTTCTATCTGTTTCGAGTAATCCAATTCAACGAGCTCCAGTAGAGAATTGAAGTGCTTGACCGCACATTGCACCGACATGTATTGATACTTTATCTCATATAATGCCAGCCTCCATTCACCGCGAACATTGAGCGTGGTCCTGCATGGCCCCTCGGCCTCTCAAGCCTGGTCGAACGTGCAGTCCGAGCTACTCCAGGTACTGCCGTCGCCTCAACCGGCTGGGGTGCGGTTATTTTTTGATACTTAGTATCATGATAATGAGCGCCCCTGGGAAATGGTTTTGTGTTTTGGGCGACGGATTAATGTATGCTGCAGTCTCCGGCTATGTCAAGGCGTTCGGAGCAATTGAGACAGGTTGAGACCGGCCATCGTCCCCGCCCCCCTTCCCGTCGTTCCTGCGGAGGCAAAGCCTGTCCCCGCGCAGCCGGAAAACCAGAGGGGCAGGACTGAAGTGATGGTGCTCCCCGCTCCCCCAGATCTCCCCCGACCCTCATACCGGCGCATGGTCCCCCCCGTACCCCGATACGGGGCCGGTATCCAGAAACCCCGCGCCCGACGGCCTCCGCATACCCGGACCCTCTCCGATTGCCCTGAGCTTGTCGAAGGGTCCTGCGAAGGCAGAGCCTGCCCCTGCGTAGGCAGGGGAACCCAGAGGGGCGGCAGCGGGAGGGGCAACCCCCGCCACGCAACAGGCGGAAGAACAAGCATCCCTCTGCCACCACCCCCTCGCGCGAAAGCCGTCCTCCCCGCTACCCTCGTCCCATGCACCGCCGCCACGACACCACAACCGCGCTGCGACCCGTTCCCCCTCCCCCCTCGTGGGGGAGGCTGGGGTGGGGGAAGCGGACGCCGGCCGGGATTCGCTTCCCCTCGGGTAATATCCGTGTTGTATCTGCAACGTGCCAACTCAGCTTCAACACGAAAAGCAAGACG
>DAOUJQ010000010.1:0-2154 GCA_034422455.1 Dehalococcoidia bacterium | reverse complement strand
GTCGGGGAATCCGAACAGGCGAGCGCACCGAGGCAGGCGCACAGGATCAGAAGAAGCTGCCACCCGCCGTTTGTTCGGCTAGAGAGCCCACGGGTCATAACAGCTCGTCGTCCGGGGCTTTCCCCCTCACCCCAACCCTCTCCCTCCAGGAGAGAGGGGGTAAAACCACCTTAGGAAAGCCAGCCTCTTGATCCCCTCCCCCCTTGAGGGGGAGGGCTAGGGAGGGGGGAGCGGGTGCAACCAGATATGGAATTGTTCCAGCAGGCGGCCCCACCCCTCAGCCTTGCAGCTTGGCCGCGCAATCGGCGATGCGTTCGAGCGCCTTCTTCAGGTTGTCGAGCGAGTTGGCATACGAGAAGCGCACGTAGCCGGCGCCATTGGGGCCGAAGTCGTCCCCCGCCAGGGCCGCCACGCCGCCCTCCTGCAACAGGTAATCCGCCACTTCCTTGGACGTACGGCCGAGCCCGGCGATGTTCGGAAAGGCGTAGAAGGCGCCGCCGGGCACCGCACAGCGGATGCCGTCGATGTCGTTCAGCCCGGCAACGAACAGGTCGCGGCGGCGGCGGAACTCCGACATCATCTCGCCCACGGCGTCCTGCGGTCCCTGCAGCGCAGCCAGGCCGGCGCGCTGCGTGAACGACGCGGTGCAGGAGTTGCAGTTGGTCATCAGGCGCGTCACGTGGTCCGCCAGCGGTTCGGGCATGACGCCGTAGCCGAGCCGCCAGCCCGTCATGGCGTAGGTTTTCGAGAAGCCGTCCAGGATGATCGTCAGGTCCGTCATGCCGTCGTAGGCGCTGATGCTGTGGAAGGTGCCCTCGTACAGCATTTGGGAGTAAATCTCGTCGGACAGCACCGGGATGCCGTGCTGCAGGGCGACGTCGGCGATGGCGCGCAGGTCGGCTTCCGGCAGCATGCCGCCGGTGGGGTTGTGCGGCGAGTTGATAATGATCAGCCGGGTGCGGGGCGAGACGAGGCTTTTCAACTCGTCCACGTCGAGGCTGAAGCCGCGCGCCTCGCGCAGCGGCACGGGCACCGGCGTGGCGCCGACGAAGCGGATGACCGATTCGTAAATCGGGAAGCCGGGGTCGGGGTAGATCACTTCGTCGCCGGCCTGCGCCAGGGCCATAATGACGAAGAACATGATCGGCTTGGCGCCGGGCGTTACCACCACCTGCGACGTGCGCGCGTCGATGCCGCGGCTGCGGGCCACGTCGGCGGCGATCGCCTCGCGCAGCTCGGGCAGGCCGGCGGACGGTCCGTAGTGCGTATATCCCTCGTCAAGGGCCTGCTTGCCCGCGGCGATGACGTGCGGCGGGGTGTCGAAATCGGGCTCGCCGATCTCCAGGTGCACCACGTCCCGGCCTTGTGCTTCCAGGGCACGGGCCTTCACCAGCACCTCGAACGCCGTTTCCGTGCCCAAGCGGGACATACGCTCCGCCACTTGCATAACTCGCTTCCTCCAGGTGGGTGGGATGGCGCCTCGCGCATCTGAGCGCGCGCGTGGTACGGCGCCGCGTCAAAGCGCTATGTTGTACCAGAGACGGGGGCGGAATGGAAGCGCGCCGCCGTCTGTACATGGCCGCGGGGTGCCGCTATACTTGGCGGGTTCAATTTCCCCCTCGAATCGCCAAGACTCCTCGCCCGTTCCGCGCATCCGACCATCACCCGGCGTCGGGCGAGCCTTGACCGTAAGGAGAGACAGGCATGGCTGACGACAGACTCGCACTCCTGGCGCACCTGCTGCGGCGCGCCGGATTCGGCGCCACGCGCGCCGAGTTGGAGGCGTACGACGGCATGGACTACGCCGACGTGGTGGAAACGCTGTTGCACCCGGAGCAGACGCCCGACGTTGAGGAAGACGTGGTAAGCCGCTACTACTCCATGGCCAGCGTCATGGACGACTCCCCCGTGCTGTGGCAGGGGCGCTGGCTCTATCGCATGATCAACACCAAGCGCCCGCTGCAGGAAAAAATGGCCCTCTTCTGGCACGGCGTCTTCGCCACCGGCTGGCACAAGAGCGAGCACACCCCCAGCGTCGCGCTGCAGATCGAGACCTTCCGCGGCAATTGCCTCTCCGACATGGAAACCATCCTGCTCGACCTGTCCCGTGACCCCTGCATGCTGGATTGGCTGGACAACACCCAGAATCACAAG
>DAOUJQ010000009.1:0-64141 GCA_034422455.1 Dehalococcoidia bacterium | reverse complement strand
AACGTCATCGTGGAGGTCCGGGCGGGCGCCGGCGGCGAAGAGGCGGCGCTCTTCGCGGCGGAGTTGGTTCGCCTCTACACGCGCTACGCTCAGCGCACCAATCGGCAGGTTTCCGTGCTCAACGTCAACGATACGGGTATCGGCGGCATCAAGGAAGCGTCGGTGGAGATCAAGGGCAGGGACGCCTTCAGCCGCCTCAAGTTCGAGAGCGGCGTTCACCGCGTCCAGCGGGTGCCGGTCACGGAGACCAGCGGGCGCATTCACACCTCCACCGCCACGGTAGCGGTCCTGCCCGAGGCGGAAGAAGTGGACATCCAGGTCAACACAGAGGACCTCCGCATCGACACCTTTCGCGCCGGCGGCCACGGCGGTCAGAACGTCCAGAAGCTGGAGACGGCCATCCGCATCACGCACCTGCCGACCGGCTTGGTGGTGACCTGCCAGGACGAACGCTCCCAAGGGCAGAACAAGGTCAAGGCGATGACCGTCCTCCGCTCCCGGCTCTACGAGATGGAACGCCGCCGCAAGGAGGACGAGCTGACATCCGAACGCCGCTCTCAGGTCGGCACGGGCGAGCGCTCGGAGAAAGTGCGCACCTACAACTACCCGCAGAACCGCGTCACGGACCACCGCATCAACTACAGCTCCCACAACCTGGATGCCATCCTCGACGGCGATATCGACGACCTCATTGAAGCCCTGGTGCAGGACGAGCGGGAACAGCGGCTGGAAGCGGCGCTGGCCACTCCATGACGCCGGTGACGCTGGAAGACCTGGACCCCTACGACAAGGAAACCACCCGCTGGTACGACGCCGGGAAGTCCGTTGCCGAGGCGGTGCGCGCCACATCCGAGATGCTCCAACCCCACAGCGACGAGACGCCCCTGGAAGCGGAACTGCTGGTGTGCCATGTCACCGGCCTGGATCGCGCGGGCATCTTTGCTCGATCAAGGGACCTCTTGACCCCGGACGAGTACCACAAGCTGCGCCGCCTCACCCTCCGTCGGATGCGAAGAGAGCCGCTTCCCTACGTCCTCGGTGAATGGGAATTCTTCGGGTTGAGGTTCAGCGTCAACCCTGCCGTGCTCATTCCCCGCCCGGAGACGGAGACCCTGGTGCAGGAAGCGCTCGCGTGGCGCGAGGCCCGCCAAAAAGCGAACGAGGCGCCCATCGCCATCGTCGACGTGGGCACGGGAAGCGGTTGCATCGCGGTCGCGCTGGCCCGTCGGCTGCCGTATGACACCGTCGTCGCAACGGACATCTCGCCCGACGCGCTCCGGGTGGCTGCGGAAAACGTGACCCGCAATGGCGTAGGTGACCGCGTCCATCTGATCGAGAGCGACCTGCTGTCCGCGGTCACAGGGCAAGTGGACCTCATTGTCGCGAACTTGCCCTACATCCCGGACGCGGAGGTCTCGTCGCTGCAGCCCGAGGTGTCGCAGTACGAGCCGTCGGTTGCCCTCGGCGGTGGCCCCGATGGCTTGGCGCTCATCTGCCGGCTGCTCGCGCAGGCGCCGACCGTGCTCTCTCGCGACGGCGCCGTCATGCTGGAGATCAACCCGGTGCAGAGCGCCGTTGTGCCACGGGAAGCGGTCGCCCTCTTCCCCAGCGCTGAGGTGCGCGTGATCAAGGACCTCACGGGCGATGACCGCGTCGTGGTGGTTGATCTTTCGGGACGGGCAACCGCGTGATCGTCCTCAACGTCTTTCTGGAGATCATCATGCCAGTGGTGCTGGTGATCCTTTGCGGCATGGCGCTCTGCTACTTCAAGAAGACCTCCATTGAGCCCATCAGCCAAGCGGCCCTCTACCTGTTCAGCCCGGCGCTCGTCCTGCTGGGCATGGCCGACACGGACCTGCCGCTGGAGAGCATGGGCAAGATACTGGCATTTGGCATTCTCCTGACGATGGCCATGTACGTGATTGTCAGGGTTGCGGGATTCGCCTTCCGGCTAGACAACCCCGCCGTGAGCAGCGTTCTCCTCGCGGTCCTGGTGATGAACGCCGGCAACCTGTCGCTGCCCATCGTCTCGCTGGCGTTCGGCGATGCTGGGCTGGACCGCGCCCTGGTGCTGTTCGCTTTCATCGCCCTGGCCGCGGCCACGCTGGGCGTCTACATCGCGGCGCGGGGCGAGCACGGCGGAATGGCTTCCCTGAAGGCCGTCCTGCAGCAGCCCATCGCATACGCGGCCGTGGGCGGGCTCGCGCTCAACCTGCTGGATATTCAGCTCCCGTCCCTGGTTCTGAACGCGACACAGCTATTGGCCAATGCCGCTTTCCCGGCGATGCTCATGGTGCTTGGCGGCAACCTCATGCAGCACCGGGGCATCACCGAGTGGCGAACGGTGGCCATCGCGGTCTCCCTGCGACTGTGGGTCGGGTTGGCCGTCGGCTATGGCTTGCTCCTCCTCCTCGGCGTCGACGAGCTCACGCGCAACGCGCTGCTGGTCACGGCCTCCGCGCCGACGGCCGTCGTCGTCATCGTCATCTCGAACGAGTTCAACGCGCGGCCCGCTGTCACCACGGGAGCGGTCGTGGTCTCCACGGTGCTGGCCCTCCCGACGCTCACCGCGCTCCTCTCTATCCTCACGGGCTGACGGGGCTTCGACGCCTTGACCCTGTTGGGGCCTGCACCTAGACTGAATGCGTACCCACTGCTTGGGCGGTTAGCTCAGAGGCCTAGAGCACTGCGTTGACATCGCAGGGGTCAGAGGTTCAAATCCTCTACCGCCCACCACACTCGTCATACCGTATTCCCGTTGTAGGTTCTTGCTTCCGGCTGATGCATTGGCGTCGAGAGGTGGAGCTTCCGCGCCGATTCGGGTACCATCGCGGCATCCTATGCGGGCATTCCAGGAGGCGACGCATGGCCGTCATGGATCTGAAGGACCTGGTAGTGGTCATCACCGGCGCCGGCAGGGGCATGGGCGCCGAGTACACGCGCGGCTTCCTCGAGGAGGGCGCACGCGTCGTCGCGCTGGAGCGCTCGTGGGAAGGCGAGGAGGCGTTCCGTCAGGAGCTCGACGCCAACGAGCTCGCCCTCACCCTCACCTGCGACATCTCGAAGGACGAGGACCTCGACGCCGCCTACGAAGCCGCCATCGCCCGCTTTGGGACCGTCGACGTGCTCGTCAACAACGCCGCCTTCCGCACCCGCGACCAGGAGCACGAGGGCGCGTTGGGCATCACCATCCTGGAGACCGTGGACGCCGACTGGGAGCGCGCTTTCTCCATCAACGTCCTTGGCACCGTGAAGACCATCCGCCGGTTCATCCAGCCCATGATCGAGAAGCAGCGCGGCAGCATTATCAACGTCTCCACCACGGGCAGCATCACGGAGCACGAGCTGTGGCGGCCGTGGAGCCGCGAGCAGCCGTACATGGCCACCAAGGCCGCACTGACCAACCTGTCGCACTACCTCGCCGACGAGGTCCGCCACCACAACATCGCGGTCAACGTCGTCTTCCCGCCGGGCGCGCGGACGACGGGGTTTGACGAGCGCTCGGCGGAGCGCGTCGCCAAGGGCCAGCGGACCACGTCTCTTTCAGGGCGGGCCGACACGGTGGTGCCGGTGACCAAGTTCCTTGCCGGACAGGACGCGTCAGGTGGGTTGACAGGGAAGATGTTCACCGCGACCACGTGGAACCTGGAGCACGGCCTGGGCGGGCACGATGCCTGGCTGGCGCCCGATCCCATCGGCAACGCGGAGATGACGGCCAAGCTTCTCTCTGGCGAGCTCGGCCCGCAGGCGCCGCGCCACGGGAAGATCGGTTAACTTAAGCCGGAACTTCCTCCGCCGCCTTCCGACGCGGGGGCCGCGCGAAGCCGACGATGGTCGCCACGGTCAGCCATGACGCGATGATCATCGTGAACGCCCACCTGTACGAGCCGTGGATGTCGTACATTCCGGCGATGATCACCGGGCTCAGCGACCCGGTGATCGTCGTCATCGGCCGAATGATGCTGTTCACCGCTCCCAGGTGGGCGCGGCCGAAGTAGTTGGCCACGATGAGCGGCCGCATGATGAAGAACCCGCCAACGGCCATCCCGTGGGACGCGCCCGCCAGCACCAGCGTGACGGGCCCGGATATGTGAAAGAAGAGGTAGACACTCGCTGCCGTCACCAGTGCCTGCGACATGAGCAGCCAGCGCACGTGGAAGCGCTCGCTCAGCAGGCCCCAGAACAGCCGCACGCTGATGGAGCAGACGCCGTAGCCCACCGCAGCCAGCGATCCCACTGCCGCCGTGAAACCGATGTCCTGGAAGTACGGCAGCCAGTTGGCGAAAAACCCGCCCATGCTCAGCGTCGCAACGGCGAATCCGAATGCCAGCAGCCAGAACGTCAGCGTGCCGGCGGCCTCCCGGCGCGTGTAGCTCACCTCTGCGGCGGCGGGAGTGCGCCGCGCGGTCCGCGCATCCTTTTGCGTGTCTGGGGAATCGCCGTCAGGCAGCATGCCGACGTCCTCCGGCCTCGTGCGCAGCAGCAGCGACAGCGGCAACAGCACGGACACGGCCACGATGCCCAGGATGAGCCAGCCGTCGCGCCAACCTACCGCGCCGACGAGGGCCTGCACAGTGAATGGGAAGATCAGCGGTCCCATTGCCGTCCCCGTCGAGGCTATGCCGATGGCCCGGCCGCGCTTTCGGACGAACCACTTGGGCACGACCGCCAGCGTCAGCATCTCGCTCAGCGACGACATCGAAAGCGCACCCAGCCCGCCAAAGACCAAGTAGAACACCCAGAGGTCGTTGACCCACTTCATGGAGATCAGCGCAGCGCCCAGGGCGCACGCGCTCATGAGCATGAGAAATCGCGGGCCGATGCGCGTGTCCTGGAGCGGCCCCAGAATCGGTGCCATCGCGCCCGCCAGCAGCGCCCGCACGGTGAACGCGCCGTAGAAGGCCGACCGCGACCAGCCGAGGTCCTCGCCCATGTGCGTGACGAAGACGCTCGCGCCCCAGACGCCCGCGCCGCTGGTGAACGCTCCGCCGACAATGGCGATGACGACGATCACCCACCCATAGAAGAACGGGAACCGTCTGACCCTCTGCTCCTCCGCGGCGGCCTGCAAGCCAGCCCCCTTTCGCGCCAAACACGGCAACCTTATGCCACAGGGGGGCATAGGGCAAGCTGAGAGCTTGCGCATGATACTTGAGTATCAGAGGAAGCCCTTGCTCTCCAGGACTCACACGTTGACTATTGGTCAGGCGCTGCGTACTGTTTTCACGAATTGCTTCCTGGCTAAATGTTCATCCAACATAACCAAAGTTGGTCACCAACGTCTTTGAGTCCGTCTTGTAACCCGAGAACACATGCAATGCCAAGATCTCGAGCAGAGAATCTAGCTAAGGAGTCCAAGAAAGCTGCGCTGGCGGCCAAGGGTTCCACCTTGGATTTTGCTCAGGCGGGCACTCGCACTATCGCATCATCCACCCAGCGAGCAACCTCCGGCGCGAAGGCTGCTGTTGACGAGGCAACTGCGATGGCAGCGGACCTCGTGGCAACCACTCAGGGACTCTTGGCAAGCAACTTGGCCAGCGACTTAAACTCCCTTCTGCAGAGCATCGTTGACGGGACGGCAACCATCTATGACAGGGCGATGGATGCCACATACATCGCGACACATGAAGGTGGCCCTTACCATCGCCTCTTTGACGGCGGACACACAATTGTTGGTGCAGTTCGTGCGAGCCATGATGCATCGACAGATGACAACGTAGTTCAAGCAGCCTTTGGGACGGTCTTGGGCCTGCTTAGGGATGGAACTACACCAAAAGGGCTCCCCCTGATTACCTGGGACAAGGCGACATTTGATCAGGTTGCAGGAGCGCTGCAATCCCACCTGAACATCCCCAAGGAGTGGTTTTACGACCTGAATTCCTATGATCCGGTTGAGCTTCTTGGCAGCTCAATTGGGGTGTTCGCCGTAACCCTCAAATGGAACCAGGCAGAGACTGAAGAATTTGCTCGGATGGCTGGAGGAATGGGGCTTGCGTCAGTGGCTAGCGCAAACCCTGTTCTTGGCTTGGTAACCGTGGTCGCGTTGGCTAGGGCATACCACCAAGCCCGGCAGACTGGTGATTACGCCACATTCCTTGATGGTCAAGTGAAGGGCGCCATTGGTGCAGGTACAACCCTCGCCGCAGTGTCGTTGGTTGGAGTGGCCGGGGGGCCAGCAGGCGTTGCGATATTGGCAGGTATAGCGGCTGGGGTTCTTGCCAGTAAGACCACGAAGAGTGTGAGCGTCTCGCAATTGAGCGCTGCGCTTGCGGATTCCGTGCAATCCGCCGCTCGCGACATTAGGAAGAGCAAAAGCAGGGCCAAAGGCAAGAGTCCCGAAAGTGCAACTACGGGGTGCCTTGGCTAGGCTAAAGGCAAGCTGAGCGCCCACACTTCCCCACTTCCTCGTATGCGCTATAATGGCGCTGGCCCAACCGACCGGCACGACGACAGTCGATTTGTGGGCGGCACGATGGGCGAAGTGGTATATCAGCGGTATGAAGACACAACAGGAGGATTGACCAATGGCAGCGGTGAGAGAAGCCCAGGTTACCTGGACAGGCAACCTTGTCGAGGGCAACGGAACAATCAACCAGGTCACCAGCAGCGCCGTCGACGGCCTGCCCGTCACCTGGGCGTCCCGGACGGAGGGCCCAGCGGGCAAGACCAGCCCGGAGGAGTTGGTGGCGGCGGCCCACGCAAGCTGCTACGCCATGGCCTTCTCCCACATGCTCAACCTCAACGGTACGCCGCCCACCAAGCTGGAGGTCAGCGCCACCGTCACCTTCGACCGCGTAGACGCCGGCTTCAAGGTGGTCTCCAGCGCCCTCAAGGTCAGCGGCCAGGTGGAGGGTATCGAGGCCGGCGCCTTCGTGCAGACCGCGGAGGCCGCCAAGGACGGTTGCCCTATCTCCCAGGCCCTGAAGGGCAACGTCGAGCTCAGCGTCGAGGCTACGCTGGAGTAGCCGGGCGCGATGGCGGAGTCACACGACGAGCGAGTCGTTCGCTGCTTCGGCGGGCCGGACGACCCGCTCATGATGCGCTACCACGACGAGGAGTGGGGTGTGCCCGTACATGATGACCGCACCCTCCTCGAATTCCTGCTCCTCGACGGCGCACAGGCCGGCCTCTCGTGGCGCACGATCCTGCACAAGCGCGAGGCCTACAGGGCTGCCTTTGACAACTTCGACGCCCGGAAGATCGCCGCCTACACCGATGCCGACAGGCAACGACTTCTCGCCGACCCTGGGATCGTGCGCAACCGGCTCAAGGTCGACGCCTTCATCACCAACACCCAGCGCTTCCTCGACGTACAGGCCGAGTTCGGCACCTTCGACGCGTATATTTGGGGTTTCACCGGCCACCGGACGCTGCGAAGGCCGGGCGTCCTGACGTGGGAGAACACGCCCGCGCGGTCGCTCGAGTCCGACGCTATGGCGAAGGACCTGAAGCAGCGAGGGTTCAAGTTTGCGGGGACTGTGATCTGCTACGCCTTCATGCAGTCGGCGGGCATGGTCAACGACCACGTCACGGGCTGCATCCGCGAGCCGAAGTCAGAATGACAATGCCCTTCCGTTCGCCCTGAGCTTGTCGAAGGAGAAGGATAACCTAGGCGGCTGAAGCGGCGGTCAGCGGCCCCAAGTCGCAGTGGGCCGACAGCAGCTCCGCCGCCCGGCGCGCCTTGTGCGCGCTATGGACGGTCGCTCGCTCGCCCACTGTGTGAAGCGCTTCCATCGTCTCCAGCGTGGGCCGGTTGACCAGCAGCATGGGTACCTGGTTCAGCGCCGCGTGGTGGGTAATGTACTGCACGGGTAGCCGTCCCTCGGTGAGGACGAGGCAGACCGTCGACGTGTCCAGCGCGGCCATCTGCAGGTCCGGCCGGTCGCCCCGCACGATCACCGCCTTCTGCTCATGCTTGCCGAAGACGTAGACCCCGGTGTCCAGGAAGAGCCCGCCCAGCATGAAGTGCTCGACCAGCGCAGCCAGAGCCTTATCCGGGTCGTCCAGGTCGTCGCGGTTGATGAGCTCCGCCGACAGGTGGTTCGCAACCTGTCCCACGGTCGGCGCTAGCATGCGTCGGTCCTCCGGCAGCAGTCCAAGCACCGGAATGCCCTGCTCCTCGAAGGATGGCACAGTGGAGTTCAGCGCGTTGTGGCGGCCGTGTTCCGGGACGCAGTTGATGATGACGCCCAGGAGCTTGTCGCCGAGAACGGCAGCTGCCTGTGAGGGATTGGCGGAGGCCGGAGTGCTCACGAGGACCACGGGACCGTTGATGTCGCCGGCAGTCGCGTTGTCGATTCGGCCCCGCTCCTCCACCGACGGCGCACCGCTGGCGCCCTCGAGCAGCGCTGCAAGGCCCGTGGCCACTGCGGTCACGCCAACGCCCGCTCCGTCTCCGGCAATGTAGACCGTCGGCACGTGTCCTCCGTTGCGCATCCTTCAGCCGCGCGCGTACATCCGCCCACGGCAGCCTGCCGTGGGCGGATACTTCAGAACGTAGTCCCCATGAACCCTTTCGCTGTGGCCCGTTTAGTCATCGTCGTCAAACGCGGCGTCCACCGGGTCCATGGCCAGCAGCGCGGACAGGTCTTCCAGTTCGAGGTCGTTCTGGGCGTCCTCGAGGGCCAGCGCAGCCGCGAGGGCCCGCGCCTCCTCCTCTTCCTGCACGATGCCCAGCCGTTCCCGGCCCTCCTCCGTCATGTCCATCCGCGCGGGGATGAGCCGGCCGATGATGACGTTCTCCTTCAGGCCGGCCAAATGGTCGATGGAACCGGAGATGGCCGCCTCGGTCAGCACCCGCGTCGTCTCCTGGAAGGACGCCGCCGCCAGGAAGCTCTCGGTGCCCAGCGACGCCCGCGTGATGCCAAGGAGCATCGGCGTGGCGCGCGCGGGCTCGCCGCCCTCCGCCAGCACGCGCCGGTTGGCCTCGTCGAAGATGGAGCGGTCCACGGGCTCGCCCGGGAGCAGGTCGGTGTCGCCCTGGTGGTCGACCCGCACCTTCCGCATCATCTGGCGGATGACGATTTCGATGTGCTTGTCATGCATGCTGACGCCCTGGAACCGGTAGACCTTCTGCACCTCTTCGATGATGTAGTCGTGCACAGCGTCGCGGCCCTGGATGAGCAGGATGTCGTGGGGGTTCTTCTGTCCCGCCGTCAGCTCCTGTCCGGCCTTGACCGGGTCACCGGTCTTGGCCACCACGTGCGCGGTCAGCGGCGCCACGTAGGTGCGTTCCTCCTGCTCCTCCCAGGCCACCGTCACCTTTTCCTTGGTGACGGAAACAGTGCCGGGCATTCGCGCCACCACGGGTTGGAGAGACTCGTCTGGCGTCTTCCGGCGGGTGGCCTTGGGTTCCGCGAGGGCGGCCCCCGACTCCACCACGTCGCCGTTCTTCACAACGACCTTGTGGGTCTTTTCGACCGGGTATTCCTCCCGGTACTCCTCCGTGCTGATGACCCGGATGTGCTTGCCGTCCGGGGTGTCCATGACCTCCGCGGTGCCGTCGATCTGCGACAGGAGTGCGTGGCTCTTCGGCACGCGCGCCTCGAAGAGCTCCTCCACGCGGGGGATGCCGCTGGTGATGTCGACACCCGCGATGCCTCCCGTGTGGAAGGTGCGCATGGTCAGCTGCGTGCCCGGCTCGCCGATGCTCTGCGCAGCGATGATGCCTGCGGCGTCGCCCAGGTTCACCATCTTGCCGGTCGCCGGCATGACGCCGTAGCACATGCGGCAGATGCCTCGCGCCGCCTCGCATGCCAGCGGAGAGCGGACGTAGGCCTCGGTCACCCCGGCTTCCCAGAGGTCCTTGGCCATCTCCGCGGTGAGGATCTCGTCCCGGTCTGCCAGCACCTCTCCGGTGTTCGGGTCGGCGATAGGTGAGCTCACTACGCGGCCCACCAACCGCTCCGCAAAGCTGGCGATGGAGTTGTTGCGCTCCTTCTCGTAGTCGTGGCGGATCCAGATGCCCGCCAGCGTCTCGCAGTTCTCCGAGAGGATGATGACGTCCTGCGCGACGTCGATCATGCGGCGGGTCAGGTAGCCGCTGTCCGCGGTGCGGAGCGCCGTGTCCGCCAGGCCCTTCCGCGCGCCGTGCGTGGAGATGAAGTACTCCAGCACGCTCAAACCCTCGCGGAAGCTCGACTTCACGGGCAGCGGGATGAGGAAGCCCTTGGGGTCTGACATGAGGCCCCGCATGCCGGCCATCTGCTTGATCTGGCTGATGTTGCCCTTTGCGCCCGATGTCGCCATGAGGTAGACGCCGCCGTACGACGGGAGAGCCTTTTCGATGAGGCCGGTGACCTCGTCGCTGGCGTCCGTCCAGATGCGGATGGTCTGGTCGTAGCGCTCACGTTCCGTGATCAGACCCATCTGGTACTGCTCTTCCAGCTGCTGGATCTGCCCTTCGGCCGTTTCCAGCACGTCGGACTTCTGCCCCGGGACCTCCAGGTCGGAGATGCCTATGGTGATGCCCGACACCGTGGCGTAGTGGAAGCCCGCGTTCTTGATCTTGTCGAGCATGTCCGCGGTTTCTTCGTTGCCGAGCAGTTGATACGCGTCCGAGACCAGGGTCTTCAGTGCGCCCTTGTCCATGAGCTTGTTCCACCTGTCCGGGTCCTCCGCCACCGCTTCCGGCAGCAGCTCGCGGAATGTGAGGCGTCCCACGGTGGTGCCGAGCCATGACGCGCCGTGGCCGTTGCTGCCCTGCAGGATCTGGATGGGCGCCTGGATGTTGACCAGCCCCATCTGGTGCGCCATCTGCGCCTCTTCCGCCGAGGAGAACTGCTTGCCGGCGCCCATGGCGTTGGCATTCTCCATGGTGAGGTAGTAGCACCCCAGCACGATGTCCAGTGTCGGCGCCACGACGGGTTCGCCGGACGCGGGCGAGAGCATGTTGTAGATGCTCAACATGACCCGCCGGGCCTCCTGGACCGCCCGCCGTGACAGCGGCACGTGGATGGCCATCTGGTCGCCGTCGAAGTCGGCGTTGAAGGCCGTGCACACCAGTGGGTGCAGCTGCGGCGCGCTGCCCTCGATGAGCACCGGCATGAATGCCTGGATGCCCAGCCGGTGGAGCGTGGGAGCGCGGTTCATGAGGACGGGGCGGTCCTTGATGACCTCCTCCAGCACATCCCAGACCTCGGGCCGAACCCGCTCGACCGCGCGCTTGGCGCTCTTGATGTTGTGCGCAAGGCCCTGCACCACGAGCCGGTGCATGACGAACGGCTTGAAGAGCTCCAGCGCCATCCGCTTGGGCAGGCCGCACTGGTAGAGCTGCAGCGTCGGGCCGACCACAATGACGGAGCGCCCGGAGTAGTCGACGCGCTTGCCGAGCAGGTTCTGGCGGAACCTGCCCTGCTTGCCGCGCAGCAGGTCCGACAGCGACTTCAGCCGGTGGTTGTGGCTGCCGGAGATGGCGCGGCCGCGCCGCCCGTTGTCGATGAGCGCGTCGACGGCTTCCTGCAACATCCGCTTCTCGTTGCGGATAATGATCTCCGGGGCCTCCAGCTCCAACAGCCTCTTGAGCCGGTTGTTGCGGTTGATGACGCGGCGGTACAGGTCGTTCAGGTCGCTGGTGGCGAACCGCCCGCCATCGAGCTGCACCATGGGGCGCAGGTCCGGCGGCAGCACCGGCAGGGCCGTGAGGATCATCCAGTCCGGGTGGTTCCCGCTCTTGCGGAACGCCTCCACCAGCCGCAGCCGCTTTACTGCCTTCTTGCGCCGCTGACCGGACGTCGAGCGCATCTCAGCCGTCAGGTTGTCCCGTTCCTGGTCCAGGTCGATGTTCCTCAGGATGGCCAGGATGGCCTCGGCGCCCATGCCGGACTTGAACAGGTGCGGGTACTTGTCGGAGAGCTCTCGCTGCCGCGCTTCCAGCAGCAGCTTCATGGGCTGAAGTTCGTTCAGGTCGTCAAGCTGGGTCTGGGTCTCGTCGTCCAGCATCTCGCGCTGGTCCGCGAGGCTCTTGCTGAGCGCTGATTCCTGGTCCGCCAGCCACAGGTCCACACCCTCCTCTGCCGCCGCCCGCAGCGCCGCCTGCGCCGCCTTCTGCGTCTCCAGTTCGACCCGTTCGGCCTCTACGGCTGCGCGATCCTCTGCCACCGCTGCCCGCTGCTTCGCGACGTCCTCGTCCTCATCGTCGGAAGCCTCAGGGAGTGCGGATTCGGACTTGGCAAGCGCAGCTTCTCGCTCGCTCAGCCTGGCCTCCTGCTCCGCCAGCGCGGCCTCAGGCTCGGTCAAGTGAGCCGTCTGCTGAGCCCTGTCCGACGCCGCCTGCTCGCGCACCTGACCGAGCTTCTCTTGGTAGCGCTCTTCGAGCATTTGCAGGTTCTGCTCCAGCTGCTCTTCGAGCTCCTGGATGGCCCCGTCGCGAGAGACCTTGTCCACCTCGGTGATGATGTACTGCGCAAAGTAGAGGACGCGCTCAAGGTTGCGAGGCGAGAGGTCCAGCAGCAGGCCAAGACGGCTGGGGATGCCCTTGGAGAACCAGATGTGGGCCACGGGCGCGGCGAGCTCGATGTTGCCCATGCGCTCGCGGCGCACCTTGGCGCGCGTTACCTCGACGCCGCACCGCTCGCACTTGATCCCCTTGAAGCGGATCTTCTTGTACTTGCCGCAGGCGCATTCCCAGTCCTTTGTGGGCCCGAAGATGCGCTCGCAGAAGAGGCCGTCCCGCTCAGGCCGGAGGGTGCGGTAGTTGATGGTCTCCGGCTTGGTGACCTCGCCGTAGGACCAGGCCCGGATCTGCTCCGGGGAAGCCAAGGAAATCCGAATGGCGTTGAATTCCGCGCCGCTCTGGGCCATTCGCTCACTCTCCCTTCAATCTCACGACCGTAGTATCGGAACCCGGTGTCTGCACAGTGGGTGCGCAGACGACCGGCTATGGGTTCTGGGTTTCCTGCTCCGTGTCGTCCCAGACCTCGGGCTCGCTCGCCTCGGCTGTGTCAGTCGGGTCGAGAGTCGGCGCCTGAAGCTCAGCGACGAAGGCCGCGATGTCCGCGTCGTCGAACTCATCGCTCAGCACGTCGCCGAGCGGCGGGTGCGCCAGCGGCTCGTCGAGCTCGAGCGTGCCTTCCTCGTCGCTGAGGAGCTCCATGGAGAGGCCGAGGGCCTGCATCTCCTTCAGCAGCACCTGGAAGGACTCCGGGATGCCGGGGTGGATGACGTCCTCGCCCTTCACGATAGCTTCGTACGTCTTCTGTCGGCCGACGACGTCGTCGGACTTGACCGTCAGCATCTCCTGGAGGTTGTACGCGAAGCTGTACGCCTCCAGCGCCCAGACCTCCATCTCGCCGAACCGCTGCCCGCCGAACTGGGCCTTGCCGCCCAACGGCTGCTGGGTGATCAGCGAGTACGGGCCCGTGGAACGGGCGTGGATCTTGTCCTCGACAAGGTGGATGAGCTTCATCATGTAGATGTAGCCCACCGTCACCGGCTGGGCAAACCCCTCGCCCGTGCGGCCATCCCTCAGGACCATCTTGCCCAGGATGGGCGGCGCAAGGTTCTGGTCCCGGTTGAGTCGTTGCGCCTCCCGCTGCATCTGGCTGTAGTCCATGTCCGACGCGTCGACGCCCGCCTCATCCTTGAGCCACAGCTTGAGGCAGGCCTCGCGCGCGGCGCCGTGTACGTTCTCGTCGAAGAGCTTCTCCGGCTCGTAGCCGCGCCCCCGGATCCACTCGTACACGTGGTCCCACATCACCGTGGGCGTTTCCGGGTCGTGCCAGTCGACGCCGCCGGAGGTCTGGATGAGCCACACGCGGCCCAGTCCGTCCTCGATGGCAGTGTCCGTCGCGCCGTCGAACACCGGGCTCACGGCCCGGAAGCCGAGGAAGTTGGCAACCCAGCCAAGGTGCGTCTCCAGCACCTGGCCCAGGTTCATGCGGGACGGCACGCCGATGGGGTTGAGGATGATCTGGGCCGGCGTTCCGTTGTCCAGGTACGGCATGTCCTCGATGGGCAGGACGCGGGAGATGACGCCCTTGTTGCCGTGGCGTCCCGCCATCTTGTCGCCCACCGTGAGCTTCCGCGTCTGAGCGATCCACACGCGGACCATCCGGTTGACCCCGGGGGAAAGCTCTTCCTTGCTGTTGCGGTCGGACACGCGGACGTCGATGACCTTGCCGCGCTCGCCGTGGGGGACCCGCAGCGACGTGTCCTTCACGTCCCGGGCCTTCTCGCCGAAGATTGCCCGCAGCAGCTTTTCCTCCGCTGTCAGTTCCGTCTCGCCCTTGGGCGTGATCTTGCCGACCAGAATGTCGCCGGGGCTCACCTCCGCGCCGACCCGAATCACGCCCTCCTCGTCAAGGTCGCGCAGCGCCTCTTCGCCGACGTTGGGGATGTCGCGAGTGATGTCCTCGTCGCCCAGCTTGGTCTGGCGGGCCTCGCACTCATACTTCTCGATGTGGATGGACGTGAACTTGTCGTCCTGCACCAGCGACTCGCTGATGATGATGGCGTCCTCGAAGTTGTAGCCTTCCCAGCTCATGAAGGCCACCAGCACGTTGTGGCCGAGCGCCAGGTCGCCCTGGTCGGTGGACGACGAGTCCGCCAGCGGGTCGCCCACGCGGACGCGCTGGCCCATGGTCACCACGGGGCGCTGGTTCACGCACGTGCTCTGGTTGCTGCGGAGGAACTTCACCAGCGGGTAGACGACGTTGTTGCCGCTGCCGTCCCTGACGATGACCTCCTTGCCGCTGACGCCGGTGACCACGCCCTCGGTTTCGGAGAGCACCACCTGGCCGCTGTCCAGCGCCACGCGCCGCTCCATGCCAGTGCCCACCAGGGGGGCCTCGGGCTTCAACAGCGGCACGGCCTGGCGCTGCATGTTGGAGCCCATGAGCGCCCGGTTGGCGTCGTCGTGCTCCAGGAACGGGATGAGGGACGTGGACACGCTGACGATCTGCATTGGCGATACGTCCATCAGGTCCAGCTCCTCGATGGGCTGGATGACCGGCAGCGCGTTGGTCCGCGTCTCTACCTTGTCTGGGATGAACTGCCCCTTGCGATCGACAGGGATGTTCGCCTGCGCGATGACGTGGGTCTCCTCGTCGTCGGCGGGCATCAGCTTGATGTCCTCGGGCTTCATGGTCACGAAGGGGCGAACCTGCACCGTCCGCTCCTGCATCCCTTGCAGCTGCTCCCACTGCTTCTTGGTCAGGGTTCTGCCGCGCCGCGCGATCACCTTGTCATCCGCGTCCCGCAACTCCTCCCAAAGCGTGCGGCCGACCAACTCCGGGTCCGTGGACTGCAGCTCCTTGAACACCGCGCGGTAGGGCGTCTCGATGAAGCCGAACTCGTTGATGTGCCCGTAGGTGGCGAGGGAGCCCAGCAGGCCGATGTTCGGCCCCTCAGGCGTCTCGATTGGACAGATTCGTCCGTAGTGCGAGTTGTGGACGTCACGGACCTCGAAGCCGGCGCGCTCCCGTGACAGGCCGCCGGGGCCGAGGGCGGAGAGCCGCCGCTTGTGCGTCAGCTCCGCCAGCGGGTTCGTCTGGTCCATGAACTGCGAGAGCTGGGAGCCGCCAAAGAACTCCCGGACCGCGGCGACCACGGGCCGGATGTTCACCAGCGCCGCAGGGGTCACGTTTTCCGGCTCGATGATGGTCATCCGCTCCTTGATGACCCGCTCCATGCGGAGGATGCCTACGCGGAGCTGGTTCTGAATGAGCTCGCCCACCGCGCGCACGCGGCGGCTGCCAAGGTGGTCGATGTCGTCCGCGCGTCCCTGGGCGTTGGAGATGCGCACCATCTCCTTGATGACCGCGACCAGGTCGTCGCGCGTGAGGACGCGCTGCGTCGGTTCTGCCGTCAGTCCCAGGCGCCGGTTGAGCTTGTACCGGCCGACCTTCCCCAGGTCGTAGCGCCGGGGGTTGAAAAAGAGGCTGTCCAGCAGGTTGTTGGCGTTCTCCAGGTTGGCGGGCTCGCCGGGGCGCAGGCGCCGGTAGAACTCCAGCCGGGCCAGCGCCAGCGTCGCGGCCCCCGTCCGGTCGAAGGGCTCATCGCCCCGCATGGACTCCCACAGCGGCTGAAGCTCCTCCTCCCGGTAGCCCTCCGTTCGGTCCGTGTCGATGGGGTCCTTGGCCAGCGTCGACACGATGTACGGGTGGTCGGGGTTGGTGTCCACGTCGGCGAAGAGGTCCAGCATCTCCTGGTCGGTAACGTAGCCGAGGGCGCGCAACAGCGTGGTGACGTTGGCCTTCCGCTTGCGGTCCACCTTGACGGACAGCAGGTCGCGGGCGCCCGTCTCGAACTCGAGCCACGCGCCGCGGTAGGGGATGATCTTCGTCGAGCAGACGCCCCGGCCGGTTGAAGGGTCGATCTCCACCGTGAAGTAGGCGCCGGGAGAGCGGACCAGCTGGCTCACCACCACGCGCTCGGCGCCGTTGATGATGAACGTGCCGTGGGGCGTCATGATGGGGATGTCGCCGAAGAAGATCTCCTGCTCCTTGATCTCCCCGGTTTCCTTGACCGTCAGCTGCGCGGTCACGTACAGGGGGGCGCAGTAGGTGATCTCCTTCTCCCGGCAGACCTTCATGTCATACTTTGGCTCCCGGAACGAGTGGTCCAGGAAGGTCAGGTCGAACCTGTTGCCGGTGAAGTCGTCTATCGGGGAGACTTCCCTGAGAAGCTCCGCTATGCCGTCGCTCTTGAACCAGTCAAAGGAATCGATTTGCGTCTGGATGAGGTTGGGGACGTCTACTACCCTGTCGATGTTTGCAAAGGACTTGGAGGTGGAGGGGGTGTTCTGACGGGACGGTGTGGCAAGGGTCATGCAGCTCGCGCTCCTTCATGCGAATCTGGCCGTACCTTGAGGGCTGGAATGCGATGGTACTTACAACGGACCTGGATGAAGACAGACCTTGAGGGCGGGACAATGCTTTGTTGGATCGACCGTTCTTACAAGAGACATAGCTCTACAGGTAACATAGACTACAACGAAACCCATACGATGTCAAGGGGTCTGGCCGCCAGTTTTCCATGTCAGTCTTTACAACCTGGCTGCTCGGTGGTAGAGTGGCTGTCTGATTGGGCTCGTTCGGCGAGACGCCAGGCGGGCTACTGGAGGACCCAGCGCAGCTGTCCCGGGCACCGGGCCGCCCAGGCCCGTCCGGACCAGCCGCCGGGAGGAAAGATACGTGGCTCTTCGGATAATTGGCGGGAACGCCAAAGGCCGCACGCTATCGTCCCCTAGTGGATTGCGCACTCGGCCTACGTCCAATTTGGTCCGCTCCGCCATGTTCTCCATGCTGGCCCCGTACCTCGACGGCGCCCGCGTCCTCGACCTCTTCTCCGGAACTGGCGCTCTCGGCATGGAGGCCCTGAGCCGCGGCGCCGAGTGGGTCGACTTCCTGGAGCGCGACGCCCGCCAGTGCGCCGCTATCAACGGCAGCCTCCAGTCCCTCGACTACGCCGGCAGCGGCCGCGTGCACAGGACCCAGGCGGAACGCGCGCCGGAGCTGCTGGAGGGGCCGTACAACGTGATTATCATGGACCCCCCGTACTCCTATCGGAAACTGGAGCCGCTGATGGAACGCATCGGCGAGTCCGGGCTGACCGTAGAGGGCAGCGTGATGGCAGTGGAGCACTCTCGGCACCAGGACCTGCCGATGGAGGTGGACGGCTTCCGGTGTCTCAAGCAGCGCCGCTATGGTGAGACCATGGTGACCCTCTACCACCGGGGGGAGGACGCATGACCATCGCCCTCTACCCCGGGACCTTCGATCCCATCACGAACGGTCACCTGGACATCGTGAAGCGGGGAGCCGTGCTCTTCGACAGGGTCATCGTGGCCGTGTACGCCGGGTCGCTCAAGTCCGTCATGTTCTCGACGGAGGAGCGTCTCGCCCTCTGCCAGAAGGCGCTTGACGGCGTGCCGAATGCGGAGGCGGTGTCCTTCAGCGGTCTCGTCGTCTCCTTCGCTGAGTCCATCAACGCGGACGTCATGCTCCGAGGGCTTCGCGCGGGCGCCGACTTCGACCAGGAGTTCGACATGGCGCTCATGAACAAGAAGCTTGCCCCGACTATTGAGACCGTGTTCCTGATGACCAACATCGAGTGGCAGTTCCTCAGTTCGTCCCGGATAAAAGAGGTAGCCGCGCTTGGCGCGGACGTCTCAGGCCTCGTCACCCCGGACGTGGCCGCGGCGTTGCAGGCCAAGCTCAACAGTACGGCCCGCTAGGGCTAGTAGATAAAGGAGGCGCAATGGACCTGTTACAACTGGTGGACAAGCTGGAATCGTTGGCTACGGACGGCGGCAAGTTCCCGGGCACCCGCAAGGTTATGATCGAGCAGGACAAGCTCCTGGAGCTGGTCGACCAGATGCGCCTGGGCATTCCCCGTGACGTGGTTGAGGCGGAAGAGTTGATGGCGCGCCGTGAGGCCATCATCAACCAGTCCCTCCTCGACGCGCGGCGCATCAAGAGTTCTGCGGAGGAAGAGGGCCGCAACAAGGTCCACGACAGTGAGATCGTCGCGCAGGCCACCCAGAAGTCCGAGCAGATCATCGCGGACGCCCAGGAGCGCGCTGACGGCATCGTGATGGACGCCCAGAAGAAGGCGCACCGGCTCATGCAGGACGCCCAGTCCTTTGGTGACACCCGGTTTGAAGAGGCCAACCAGTACGCCCAGGAGACGCTGTACCACCTGGAGATGCACCTTTCAACGGTGCTGAACAGCGTCCGGCGGGGCTTGGACAGCCTGGAAGGCAGCGCCAGCAACAAGGTAGCATAGCGCCTCCCGGCAGGGCCTCTTGGGCTACAGGGGCCCTGCCAATGGCGCATCGACGCCCGTTACGAGCGACGGCAATCCCTGCCGATGGCGGGTACTGCTGGCGTGTGCGTGGTGTCGTGTCTTCCTCGTACCTATTGACAAGCTCAGATGTTCCTGTAGCATGTAAGGCGTATGAGCAAGATGTTCACCTATCGGTCTGCATATTTCTTTACCGGCACATATGTCGGCCGGGGCGGTGTTGTGTGACACTTTAGCAAGCGTGGCGCGTTGACACTCCCCCGCCGAGCAGATGCCGGCGGTTTTTTGTTGCCTGCGCTCTGCTCCATGGTGGAGCCGGGAAGCGACAGCCGCAAAGAGAGGATGGAAAGGCATGCAGAAGCAGGACATCAGGGTTGAAGACGTAAACGTCGTCCGAACGTCCCGGCTCATGAGCCCCGACGAGCTGGACGAGAAGCTCCCCATCACGGAGGGTATCGCGGAGCATGTGTACCGCGGCCGCGCCCAGGTGCAGGCTATCCTGAACGGCACGGACAGCCGCCTGCTCATCATCGCCGGCCCCTGCTCCATCCACGACGAGGATGCGGCCCTGGAGTACGCCGGCCGGTTGGCCGCGCTGGCGGAGCGGCTCAGTGACAGGATCTTCATCGTGATGCGCGTCTACTTCGAGAAGCCCCGCACCACCGTCGGCTGGAAGGGCTTCATCTACGACCCCGGCCTTGACGACAGCTTCGACATCAACGCCGGCATCACCCGCGCCCGCGCGCTCCTCATCAAGCTGAACGAGATCGGCGTCTACGCCGCCACCGAGTTCCTGGACCCGGTCGTGCCCCAGTACCTCGCCGAGTTCATCACGTGGGCCTGCATCGGCGCGCGGACCGTGGAGAGCCAGACGCACCGGCAGATGGCCAGCGGCCTCAGCATGCCCGTCGGTTTCAAGAACTCCACGGAGGGCCACATCCAGCCTGCGGTCGATGCCATGGTGTCGTCCCGCTCGCCCCACGCTTTTCTGGGAATCGACCACGAGGGGCGCGCCAGCATCGTCTACACTAAGGGCAACCCCCACGGGCACCTCGTCCTGCGCGGCGGCAACACCGGGACGAACTTCGGCGCGGACGCCATCACCTCCGCGCATGAGCGGTTGGAGGCCGCCGGCGTCCCGACCCGGGTCCTCGTCGACTGCAGCCACGGCAACTCCAACAAGGACTTCTCCAGGCAGGGGCTCGCCTTCCAGGACACCGTGGGCCAGCGGCTGTCCGGCGCGGACGACATCATCGGCTGCATGCTGGAGAGTCACCTGAACCCCGGCAACCAGAAGGTGCCTGCCGACCTCTCGGAGCTCAAGTACGGCGTGTCCATCACGGACTCCTGCATCGGCTGGGAGGAGACGGAGGAGCTGCTGGCCTGGGCGCACGGTCAGGTCGGCGCGTAGTCCGAACGCATCGCGCCGTCGCTGTATAATGTCGCCAACACCGTCGGTTAGGGGGCGCCATGAGCGGCGAGCAGCAGGCGACACTCAGCGTGGAGGACTCACCCCTCCTTGTCCTCCTTGACGGCCATGCCATGGTCCACAGGGCATTCCACGCCATCCAGAACCCGCTCACCCTGCGCCGCACCGGCGAGGAGGTCCGCGGCGTCTACGGCTTCACGCAGATGCTGCTCCGCGCCATTGAGACCCTCCGGCCGACCCACCTCATCCTCACCTTCGACCACCCGTCCCCGACGTTCCGCCATGAGATGTTCGAGGAGTACAAGGCGCAGCGCCCCAGCATGCCGGAGGAGCTGAGCAACCAGTTCCCCCACATCCGGCGTCTCGTGGAGGCCCTGCGCGTCCCCATCATGGAGTTGGAGAGCTTCGAGGCCGACGACCTCCTCGGCACCCTCTCCTTGCAGGCCGCCGAACAGGGTCTCGAATCCGTCATCATCACTGGCGACACCGACACGCTGCAGCTCGTGGGCCCGCGCACTTGCGTCCTGCTCCAGTACTCCACGGCCAAGCAGACCCTCTACGGCGAGACCGAGGTCAAGGAACGCTACGGCGGCCTCACGCCGGATCAGGTCATCGACTTCAAGGCCATCTGCGGCGACACCTCGGACAACATCCCCGGCGTCCCCGGCGTCGGCCCCAAGACGGCCTCCAAGCTCCTGCTGGACTTCGGCGACATCCCCGGCATCTACGACCACCTGGACGATCTGCCGGCCAGGCAGTCGGCCCTCTTTGCTGAGCACCGCGACCGCGTCTTCCAGGGCCGCACCCTCGTCACCATCGTCCGCGACGCCCCCGTCACCCTCGACCTCGACGACGCCCGCTGGGGCACCTACAACCGCGCCGAGGTCATCGACGTCCTGAAGGACCTGGAGTTCTTCAGCACCATCAACCGCATCCCCGGCGGCGAGTCCGATGGTCCGGTTGAATCCCAGTCCGCCGAGAGCCCGCAGGCCGCCCCCGCCGTCGAGACCGACTACCGCACCGTGCGGGACGCCGCCGCTCTGGACGAGCTCGTGAAGGAGCTGGCCGCATCGGACGGCTTCGCCTTCGACACGGAGACCGCGCCCGACGGCCTCGACGTCAAGGGCGTCCAGCCCATGCGGTCCAACCTCGTCGGCCTGTCCTTCGCCACCGCCCCCGGCCTCGCGTGGTACGTGCCGGTCGGCCATACGGAGGAGGGTCAGCTGTCGCAGGAGCAGGTGTTGGAGGCGCTGCGTCCCGCCCTGGAGGACCCCGAGCTTCCGAAGGCCGCCCACAACGCCAACTATGACCTCACCGTGCTGGCCCACCACGGCGTCCGCATGCAGGGTTTCGCCTTTGACACGATGCTGGCCGCGCACCTGCTGGGGCACAAGGCCATCGGCCTGAAGAACATGTCGCTGGACATGCTCGGCATAGAGATGACGCCCATCAGCGACCTCATCGGCTCCGGCCGCACCCAGACGACCATGGACCGCGTGCCCGTCGACCAGGCCGCGCCCTACGCCTCCGCCGACGCCGATATGACCTACCGCCTGTGGGTCATGCTGCACGAGCGGTTGGATGAGGAGGGCCTGCTCGACTACTTCATCGGCATGGAGGTCCCGCTCCTGCCCATCGTCGTCGACATGCAGGTCACCGGCGTCGCGCTGGACGTCGACATGATGCACAAGATGGCCGACGCCCTCGGTCAGCGTGTTGCGCAGCTGGAGGTCGACGCCTACGAGTCGCTGGGGCACCGCTTCAACCTCGGCTCCCCCAAGCAGCTCGGCGAGGTCCTCTTCGACGAGCTGAAGCTGGGCGAGCTGTCGGAGATCGGCAAGCCTAAGAAGACCAAGACCGGCGGCTACTCCACGGACGCCGCCGCCCTGGAGGCCCTGCGCGGCGTGCACCCGCTCGTCGACACGGTGCTGGAGCACCGGCAGCTCACCAAGCTAAAGTCCACCTACGTCGACGCCCTGCCGACCCTCATCAACCCGAAGACCGGGCGGCTGCACACCACCTACAACCAGGCCGGCTCCGTCACGGGCCGCTTCTCCTCCAACGACCCCAACCTGCAGAACATCCCCATCCGCACGGACCTGGGCCGGCAGATCCGCGTCGCCTTCCTGCCGAACCAGGACGGATGGCTGCTCCTCGCCGCCGACTACTCCCAGATCGAGCTCCGTGTGCTGGCGCACCTGTCGCAGGACCCCGGCCTGTTGGAGGCCTTCCGCGAGGACCAGGACATCCACTCGGCGACCGCCGCGCAGGTCTACGGCGTCGGGATGGAACAGGTGACGGCCGACATGCGCCGCATCGCCAAGGTGCTCAACTTCGGCATCATCTACGGCCTCAGCGCCTTCGGCATCTCGCAGCAGACGGAGTTGACCGTGGAGGAGGGCCGCACCTTCATCGACAGCTACCTGGGCCGCTATCCGCTGGTCAAAGAGTACATCGACGGCACCAAACAGATGGCGCGCGACGAGGGCTACGTCGAGACGCTGCTTGGCCGCCGCCGCTACACGCCGGAGATCGCCTCCAGCAACCCCGCCATCCGGCAGGCCGCCGAGCGCGAGGCCATCAACATGCCCGTGCAGGGCACCGCCGCCGAGGCCCTCAAGCTCGCGATGCTCGGCGTCGCGCCGGAGATGGCCGCCCGCGGTCTCCGCAGCAACCTCCTACTCCAGGTCCACGACGAGCTCATCTTTGAGACCCCGCCCGACGAGATAGAGGAGCTGAAGTCACTCCTGCTGGACGTCATGCCCCGCGCGATGGAGTGGGCGCCCAAGCCCGTAGAGTTCGCCGTCCCCCTCAAAGTCGCCACCAAGTCCGGCGCCAACTGGGGAGAGCTGGAATAGGGTGGGCACCTACAAAGGTAACAAGGGCAACCTCATGCAGCACTGGACGCTGTGCGAGGTGTTGTCAATCGCCAATCGCCACCACTCTACCCTCAACTATATCGACGCTCATGCGATGGCCCCGCTAGCGACCACACGCACTGCGTGGGATGAAGTCTTTGACAGAGCACTGGATGGACTCCCAACCGGCCAATCCAAATACGAGAAGGCTTGGTATCGCCTGTCGCGGATAGGCAACAGCTATCCCGGCAGCGCGAACCTTCTTTCGTCTGTATGGAACGGCAACTTCTATTTGCTGCTATGTGAAATCAGAAGAAGCGCAGCAAGAGAAATCAGATACTGGCTTGATGACCTTCAATTCTTGAAAGGACGTAAGCGCACAGAGTTGTACCAAGGCGATTGGCGAGAGAGGTTTCTGAAGCCACTGCCAAGTCCCGTCAGGGACAATTTGCTAAGAGAGACTCTATCGTTTCTGTCGTTCGACCCCTATTACATAAGCAAGAGTCATGCCCGTTTCAAGGGTGATGAAGGTGCTTTGTATCCACAAGACCTTGATACTATCGGAACTGCATCTAAGGGCCTTCCTGGTCCAGTCCTTATACAGCTATCCACCTATACCGCAAGAGGTGGAAACTCTCAGGGAGTGATCATTCGACTTGTTGATGGCTGCTTAGGACAGTTTGGCTTTGAGCGCGTCGCCAAGACTCATGTAGATGGCAACATGATGTCGCTCATCTACGTCCGTGACGTGGCGTGGGCGCACGAGTTAGCGACGCTGGGCAGTCGATTCAGTGATTGGCTGGCTCGCTGCTAGCCCCCTACACCTCTCCCGCCACCCACGCCTTGATCAGGTGGTGCGCGATGGCGATGGGGCCCGGCAGCGCGAGGTTCTCATTAGTGCCGGCCAGCGCGCTGGTCACGTCCTCCCGTGAGAACCACCGCACGTCGGACATCTCGCCCGTGTCCATGTTGATGTCCGTCGTCGCTGCGTCCGCGTGGCAGCCGATCATCAGGGTCGACGGGAACGGCCACGGCTGCGATGAGTGGTAGCGGACGTTCTTCACCCGGATGCCGGCCTCTTCCATGATCTCCCGCGCCACCGCCTCCTCGATCGACTCGCCCTGGTCCATGAACCCCGCCAGCGCCGAGTACCGGTTCATCGCCTGCAGCCGCCCGCGCGATTGCCCCAGCAGGCAGCTGTCGCCGTTGCCCACGACGGTGATGACCACCGGGTCCGTGCGCGGGAAGTGCTGCGAGTTACAGGTGGGGCAGATGCGCATGTGCCCGCCGCGCCGCATCTCCGTTGGGTGGCCGCACACGGAGCAGTAGCCGTGCCGGTTGTGCCAGTTCACCTGCGCCCGCGCCTGCGCCACGATGCCCGAGTCCGTCAGGCTGATGAGGTCGGTGACCCCGCGCGTGTCCTCGAACGAGTACGCATCGTCGGCCCGTAGCGCGTCCGAGGCCTCCTTGTTGCGCGTGATGTCCACGGTGAAGTGCGCCGAGCCGTCGCGCATGCCCAGGAAGATGCCCTCCACCTCGATGCCCAGCCGCTGCACGTCCTCCAGCCCGATCCAGCCGAGGTCGTGCTCCGGCCCGCTGCTGATGAGCACGGTGTTCTCCCACAGCGGCAGGAATTTGCTGGTCGCGTCCTGCGCCCGGTCGCGCAGCCAGCCCTCGTCGCGCCGCTCCTGGTCGCCGCGGTCGAGCGGATTGCCCGCGTAGATGTGGGTTATGGGCGGAAGCTCGTTGGGCATGGTTCATCCATCCGTGCGGTTCGGGTGCATTCTACGGCCTAACAACCGGACGTGCGACGGCGGGAGACGCCCTGTCCGAGCGAACTCCCGCCGTCGATGCCGTTCCTGTCCGGGAAGCAAACGAGGCTAGCTCACCGTGATGTCGTCCCACACCTCGGCGTCGTCCTTGAAGTAGACCTCGCGGGGCAGCAGCGCGCCGCCGGAGCGGACCTTGTACACCTCCGGGTGGCTGGCCGCGTAGGGCTCGATGCCCTCCGTCAGGTCCCGAGCGCCCTGGATCAGGCGGCGGCGCATGCGTATGATGGCCATGTCCGTGGTGCCCAGGTGCTCCTCCGTCCGGTCGACGATGGCGCCCATGCTGTCCGTCATGGCGGAGTCCTGGGCGCGGCCCATCCGGTCGGGGATCCCGCTGAAGGTCTCGTACTTCTGGACCGTGCGGTCGATCAGGTAGTGGTTGTGCTTGTTGGCGATGCCCCTGTAAGTGCCGGGGATCATCCCCTCCTTGGGGGCCTCGGTCCAGTTCTCGGTCAGCGGCCCGTAGGGGTTCCACCGCACCAGGTAGAACCAGCAGTTCTCGTCGTCGATCGGGACGATGAGGCCCGACCGCGCCGACCCGCGCGGCTCCCGCGGGATCATCGTGACCCACGGGAACAGCCAGCGCGAGATGCGCCAGTACGACGAGTCCTCTTCCGCGTTGCGCTTGGCGCCGATGAGGATGCCGCTGTCCGTGTCCTCCACGTGGAAGCGGGCGGGCCGGTCCTTGTAGGAATAGCGCCCGCCGAGGGTTGTCGCCGTGGCTGCCTTCTCGTTCGCGTCCAGGCGGCTGTGCAGGATGGAGGCGTGCACCGTGTCGATCTCGCCCTCGATGACCTGCACGAAGTTGGACTCGTACCAAACCTTGCGCGTCTGGTAGTGGGTCGACGGCAGGTTCAGGTACTCAAGCTCCGGCATGGGCGGCTTGAGCTCCGGCGGCCCCATGTACGCCCAGACGAAGCCGCCGGCCTCGACCGCCGGGTACGCGGTGTTCTTCACCTTGCTGGCGAAGTTGCTGTCCGCCGGTTCCGACATCATGTCGATGCAGTTGCCCTCGGTGTCGAACTTCCAGCCGTGGTACGCGCAGCGGAGGCCCTCCTCCTCATTGCGCCCGTAGAACAGGCTGGCGCGGCGGTGCGGGCAGAACTCCCGCATGACGCCCACCTTGCCGCTGGTGGTGCGGAAGACCACCAGATCCTCGCCGTAGATCTTGCTCTGGACGGGCGCGCCGTCGGGGTCCGGGATCTCCTCGGAGAGCAGCACCGGCGTCCAGAACCTCCGGCAGAACTCGCCCATCGGCGTGCCTTTGTCCGTTTGACACAGGAATTCGTTCTCTTCCCTCGTCAGCATCGCAGACCTTCCTCCTTCTATCGTGCGTTGCCCAGGCGCAAACTGGAGCAGTTCGCCGCTTGTGGGCTTTTTCCTATCCTACCGCCTCCGTCAAATGGCGTGGGCTACTTGACGGTGATGTCGTCCCACACCTCGGCGTCGTCCTTGAAGTAGACCTCGCGGGGCAGCAGCGCGCCGCCGGAGCGGACCTTGAACACCTCCGGGTGGCTGGCCGCGTAGGGCTCGATGCCCTCCTGCAGCTCCCGCGCGCCGATGATGAGTCGGCGGCGCATGCGGATGATGGCCGTGTCCGTCGTGCCCAGGTGCTCTTCCGTCCGGTCGACGATCCTGCCCATGCTGTCCGTCATGGCGGCGTCCTGGGCGCGCCCCATGCTGTTGGGGATGCCGCTGAAGGTCTCGTACTTCTGCACCATGCGGTCGATCAGGTAGTGGTTGGTGGAGTTCGCCTTGCCCAGCCACGTGCCGGGGACCATCCCGGTCCGGGGGGCCTCGTTCCAGCTGCCGTCCAGCGGCCCGTAGGGGTTCCACCGGCACAGGTAGAACCAGCAGGTCTCGTCGTCTATGGGGACGATGAGGCCGGAGCGGCACGGCCCGTGCGGCTCTCGGGGAATCATGGTCACCCAGGGGAACAGCCAGCGCGAGATGCGCCAGTAGGACGAGTCTTCCTCCGCGTTCCGCTTGGCGCCGATGAGGATGCCGCCCGGCGTGTCCTCGACGTGGAATCGCGCGGCGCGGTCCCGGTACGAGTAGCGTCCGGCCAGCGTCCTCGCCGTTGCCGCCTTCTCCTGCGCGTCCAACCGGCTGTGCAGGATGGAAGCGTGCACCGTGTCGATCTCGCCCTCGATGACCTGCACGAAGTTGGACTCGTACAGCACCTTGCTGGTTTGGCGTTGGGTGGCTGGCACTTGGAGGTATTCCAGGTCGGGCATCGGCGGCTTGAGCTCCGGCGGGCCCATGTACGCCCAGACGAAGCCGCCGGCCTCGACCGCCGGGTACGCCGTGTTCTTGACCTTGCTGGCGAAGTTGCTGTCCGCCGGCTCCGACATCATGTCGATGCAGTTGCCCTCGATGTCGAACTTCCAGCCGTGGTATGCGCAGCGAAGGCCCTCCTCCTCATTGCGGCCATAGAACAGGCTGGCGCGGCGGTGCGGGCAGAACTCCCGCATGACACCGACCTTGCCGCTGGTGGTCCGAAATACGACAAGCTCCTCGCCGTAGATCTTGCTCTGGACGGGCGGACCGTCGGGGTCCGGGATCTCCTCGGAGAGCAACACCGGCGTCCAGAACCGGCGGCAGAACTCGCCCATCGGCGTGCCTTTGTCCGTTCGACACAGGAATTCGTTCTCTTCCCTGGTCAACATGGCTGCTCTCCTCCTTTCAGTCTTCCGAAGCCGTTGTCTCCTCGCGGCCCTTAGGCGTAGGGGTTGACACCCTTGCCGATGGCCGGCGCATACTCGTCCGAGCCGCCCAGCGGCACCGCCGCGATCGGCACGCCGGCGTCCGAGTCCCGCGCCTTCTCCGTGTGCGCTTTCCAGTCCTCGCCCGGCGGCAGGATGATCGACGCCGAGCGTACCCTGTACATCCGCTCGTCGTCCACGACTGCGGGGACCGCCCCGTCCTCCATGTACTGCCGCGCCGCCGCCATCAGCTGCTTCCGCACCATGATGATCATCCGGTCGCTGGTGCCCAGGTGCTCCTTGCGGCGGTCGTAGATGGGGCCCATGGTCTCGGTCATCGCCCGGTCCTGCAGGTTCCCCGCGAAGGGGATGCCGGACTTGTTCAGCGTCTTCTGCACGTCGTAGTCCAGCAGGAAGTCGTTGGTCTTGTTGGCCGCCGTGTGGTACCGCGTCCGCGGGTCCGGCGTCTCCTCCACGTACCCGCCCGACAGCACGAAGGGGTCGAGCGCCCGCGCCCGCTCCTCCTCCGTCACCGGGCCGTCCAGCTTGCCCCGCATGCTGATGAGCATGTGGTACTCGTCGTCGATGGGCACCCACGCCCGCGCCGACACGCCGTTGGCCGTGCCCGCTGCGATCATGCTGAAGTAGGGGTAGATGTACTGCGTGATGCGGTGGTACGTCTTGTCGCTGTCCTTCATCCACTTCCGCTTCGCGGAGTAGACGACGCCGTACGGCTGCGGGACCACTTCCAACGTCGGGGCCAGGTCGTGCGCCCACGCGCCCATCATCAGCCCCGCGGGCCCGTCCTGCTCCTCGCGCAGCCGCCCGTGGATGAAGAAGACGTGCGACGAGTCCAGGTCGCCCTCGAGCCCCTGCACCCAGTTGCACTCCTCCACCATGATGTGGGGCGGGAACACGTTCTCCGCGGGCAGGGTGTTGATCTCGAAGGCGGGGAAGACGGGCGGCGTCTCGCGCGGCCCCATGTACGCCCACAGCATGCCGTTCACGTCGCGCACGGGGTAGGCGATGGCCTTCACCTTGTCCTTGAAGTTGCTCTCCGCTGGCTCGTTGGGCATCTCTAGGCAAGCGCCCGTGACGTCGAACTTCCAGCCGTGGTAGTTGCACGCCAGCCCGCTGTGCTCGTTGCGCCCGAAGAACAGCGACGCTCCCCGGTGCGGGCAGTTCTCCGCCAGCAGTCCCACGTCGCCGTTGGAGTCGCGGAAGGCAACTAGGTCCTCGCCCAGCAGCCGCACGCGCTTCATCGGCCCGTCCACCTCGACGTCCCGGGACGGCATGAACGGGTGCCAGAACTGGCGCAGCAACTCGCCCATTGGCGTGCCCGCGCCCACGCGCGTCAACAGTTCATTGTCTTCCTTGGTCAGCATCCTGCCTGCTCCTTTCCTGACGGTCTGCTCCTGTGCTGCACTATAGTTTAGTCCATCCGTCTATGGGGTATGACATCCGGGTTCACGATGTTCTCGGGCACTTCGCCCCGGCCCGCCGCCAGCACCTGCTCGATGCAGAGCCGCAGGTTGGCGGCGCGGCCGTCGTTGCTGTGGCTCGCGTTGTGCGGCGTCAGGTGCACGCGCTCCGGGTCCAGGTCGCGCAGCGGGCTCTCCGCCGGCAGCGGCTCCACCTCGAAGGTGTCCAGCGCCGCCCCCGCGATCCACTCCTCCTTCAGCGCCGTGTGCAGGGCAACCTCGTCGACGATCTCCCCCCGTGCGAGGTTGAGGAAGTAGGCCGAGGGCTTCATCGCCTTGAACTGCTCCTCGCCGATCATCTTGTCCGTCTCGGCCGTCGCGACCGCGTGAATGGTGATGATGTCCGACTCCGCAAGCAGCGTGTCCAGGTCCGTCATCGTCACGCCCACCGTATCCGCTGTCTCCTGCGAGACGTAGGGGTCGTACGCCAGCAGCTCCACGTCCCAGTTCGCCAGCCGCGCCGCCACGCCCTTGCCGATGCGGCCCAGTCCCACGATGCCCACCGTCTTGCCGAACATGAACCCTCCGCGGACCCCGCCGGCAATCGAAGCGCCCGTGCGCAGGACCGTCTCCTTGTGCTTGACCTGCTTCACGAGGTTCAGCATCTGCCCGACGGTCACCTCAGCCACGGACAAGAAATTCTCCGGCGTGGGGCTGTTGGCGACCATCACGCCCAGGTCCGTCGCGGCTGCCTTGTCGATCTTGTCCGTGCCGATGAACGGCACGATGACCAGCTTGAGCTTCTCCGATGACTCCATGATGGCGTAGGTCATGCGGTCCTGGCCCGCGACGAATACGTCCGCGTCCTTCAGGTGCTCCATCAGTTCGCCCTCGGTGAAGGGCTTGCGGCCATAGTCGTTGGGCATGCGCAGGATGTTGACGTCGTGGCCCGCGCCGTACAGCGGCTCCAGCGGCTCCAGGCTGCTGGGTCGGCTGATGACTACCTTCATACGAGCTATCCTGCCTTGTGCTATCCGCCGACCACGTTCAGCAGCGCCTGCCGCTTCTCCACCCGCACGGCGTGCAGCGCCCGGTCGATGGCGGCTGGGACCTCCGCCGGGTCCTCGACCCGCTCGCCGTAGCCGCCGGAGGCCTGGCAGATCATCTCGTAGTTGAACGCCTGCGACAGCGTCGTCACGGCCCACGTGTCCGTCTGCGCCGCGTAGCCGTTCGGGTTCATGTTCCGCGCCGAGCTCTTCACGGCGTTCCAGATGCCGTTGTTCCACACGATGAACAGGATCGGGATGTCCTGCGCCTGCGACACGATGTGCCCGGAGGTGCCGGAGCCGAAGATGTAGGAGCCGTCCCCCGTGCAGCACACGATCGTCTTGTCCGGCGCCGCCAGCTTGGCGCCCAGCGACGCGCCCACGGCCCACCCGAGGCTCCCCGCCGGCGAGATGCCGTACGTCGTGCCGGGCGACGTGAAGGCGATCTGCGACGCGTCGATGCCCAGCTCGTTCATCAGGATGGTGTCGTCGCCCAGCCGCTTGCCCAGCTCGCGGCTGAAGTAGGCCTTGTTGATGGGTGTCTCGTTCTTGCCGGCCTCAGCTCGCGCCTCTGTGGCCTCCGCCCGCTTCTGGCGCGCCTCGGCCCACTTGGCTGTTCGTTCCTTCACGGCGCCCCCGTCCACGCCGATGCGCCGTACCGCTTCGGCCAGCGCGGCCAGCGTGAGCCGTGGGCTGCCCGTCAGGTTCAGGTCGGCGCGGTAGCCGCGGATCGGGTAGCGCGCGTACAGCGGGTCCTCGCCGATGTGGATGACCGTCGCCTCCTCGCGCGGGCCGGTGCGCTTCGGCGTCCACGGCACGTCCACCTCCATGACGACCACGGCATCGGCCTCCGCCAGCGCGGCGGGGACGTCGCCGCCCGCGTGCAGCGGGTGGTCCTGCGGGAAGTTGACGAAGGACAGGCCGGACTCGAAGACCGGCATGCCGAGCGCCTCGGCCAGCTCGACCAGCGGCGCCACGGCCCTCGTGTCGCGGCCGGAGGCGCGGGTGATCAGCATTGGGCTCTTGGCCGACGCCAGCGCCCGCGCCGCCTCCTCGATGAGCTCCGGCGAGGGCATCCGCTCCCCGGCGGGGGCCATGCGGGGCTTCTCACCGTACGCGAACGCCTCGATGCGCTTGCCCAGCACCTCGCGCGGCAGCGTCAGGTAGACGGGGCCCGCGGGCTCCGACTGCGTCAGCGCTAGCGCCCGGTCGACAACGCCCTCGACGTCCGAGTCGGAGCGCATCTCGTAGTCCCACTTCACCCACTCGCGCACCATGGAACCCTGGTCGAACGACTCCTGCGCCCAGTGGATGCCGCCGTCGCGGGAGCCGCTCAGGTCGCCCTCCGTCAGGGGCGTGCGGCCTGCGGTGAAGAGCATGGGCGTGTTGGAGCGGTTGGCGTTGATGATGCCGCTGGTGGCGTTGGCCGTGCCGGGAATCGTGTGCACCATGACCACCTGCGGCCTGCCCGTCACCATCGTGTAGCCGTGCGCCATCGCGACGGCCGTGATCTCGTGGGGAACGGGGATGGGCTTGGGCAGCATCTGCTCCTGGCTGAACCGCTTGGCGTAGGCCTCGACGATCGGCGCGAAGTCAGTGCCGCCGTTCCCGAAGAAGTAGTCCACGCCCCTGGCCGCAAGCAGCTCGAGATACGCCTCTGCGACAGTATCGACCTGGACGGTCTTGGCCATGAGAGTCCTCCATTTTCCGGCTACGCAGCGTAGTTGGGATAGGTGGCGCTATGCTATTCCCGCATCACATAACTGTCAACCGGTTTCGAGGTGTCAGCGCACGTCCACGTGACTTCCACGGCCGCCCCCCTCTCACCCTTGACACGCGCTTGCTGCGGCGTATCCTAGCGGGCAGGGACTGGGGGGTGCCTTGGTCCCCTTTTTGTTCGCGACCGCAACTGCGGTCAAGACCGGCCCGGATAGGAGGGTGTCATGGTAACTGAGACGCAAAAACCCCACGGCGCACATACCGCCGAGACCTTCAAGGAGAGCCTGCGCGACGGCCGCGAGGTGTGGCTCGACGGCGAGAAGGTGGCGGACGTCACGACGCACCCCGCCTTCAAGGACACCATCGATGAGCTCGCGCGCATCTACCAGGTCCAGCACACCGACGAGTACCGCGACCAGATGACCTTCGTGTCGCCCGACAGCGGCATCCGGTGCAGCCTGTCGTACCTGCTGCCGCGCTCGCACGAGGACCTCCGCAGGAAGCGCCGCAACAGCGAGATCTGGAACGCGCAGGCATGGGGCCAGTTCGGGCGCGGGCCGGACCTGCTGCCCCAGTTCGTCCTCGGCCTCTACAACAACCGCGAGGCCCTGAGCGCCGTCAAGAACCCCCACTGCGACTTCGGCGAGAACGTCGTCAACTACCACACCTTCTGCCAGGAGAACGACATCTTCCTGACCCATGCTCTCGGCGACCCGCAGGTCGACCGCAGCCAGCAGCCCCAGAACGAGACCCGGCAGGTCAAGGAGGAAGACCTCTCCCTGCACGTGGTCGAGGAGACCAACGAGGGCATCATCGTCTCCGGCGGCAAGCAGGTCTCTACCGCCGCCCACATGAGCAACGACACCTACGTCTCCCTCTCCGCCACCTTCGTCCGCCGGGCGGACCCGCGCTTCATCCAGGCCTTCTCCATCCCCACCAACGCCAAGGGCCTGAAGATCTTCTGCCGCGAGCCCGTCTCCCAGTACCCGGGCCATTACGGCCACCCCTTCGGCATCAAGTACGACGAGCAGGACTGCATGCTCTTCTTCGACAACGTGCTGGTGCCGTGGGACCGCGTGTTCATGCTCTACGACGCCTCCGCGATGGTGCAGCGGCTCGCCGGCGGCGCCAACTTCATGGGCTGGAGCAACTACGTCCGCATCCACGAGCGCATGAAGACCATGACCGCCATCGCCTCCATGATCGCGGAGGCCATCGGCGTCAATGAGTTCCGCGAGGTCGGCGCAAAGCTCGGCGAGATGGTCATGTTCACCGAGATGTGGCGCCACGCCATGAACGGCTTGGAGCACACCGCCTTCATGACCCAGGGCGGCCTGATGTCCCTGGGTCGCGGCACCGGCATGAACGTCTTCTTTGCCCAGTTCTCCCAGCGCATGGTCGAGCTGCTCCGGCAGATCTGCGGCTCCGGCGTCCTGATGCAGCCCAGCGAGAGCGACCTCGCCAACCCGGAGATCCGCCCCTACCTCGACCGCTACATGCGCGGCAAGGACGTGGGCGTCGCCTACAAGTCCCGCCTCTTCCGCATCGCCCACGACCTGGCCGCATCCTCCTTCGCCATGCGCCAGGAGGTCTACGAGTACTGGCACGGCGGCGACCCCAACCGCAACCGCGTCAACCTCTACCGCGGCTTCGACCAGAGCGAAATGATGGACCGCATCCGGGAGATGGTCTCGGAGCCCCTGCCCTACACCGGCTAACGCTCCGCAAAGTTGCCCAGGGGAGAGCAGCCCCGCCCATCACGGGCGGGGCTGCTGCGTTGGCCACTTTTGTCATACCGGCGACAGCCGGTATCTAGGGGTGGAGTGGCGTCAGGCGACAGGGTTGGGCAGCGACTCCCCCTGCTCACGCCATCCTTCTCCGTATATGTGCTCTAGGAGGCGCTCTATGTCGCTTGCCGTCAACTTTGCGCCGCCCAAATGCGCGATGTACTCACAAGCGCGGTTTACGGTGCCCCTTCCAGACATGACGCGACCATTGGGGTTCATGAGGACGCCGAACCACAGTGTACTCTGCACATCCCAGTCAATGGAGTTTAGCCTTGCGCATAGCTCGTCGTCGGATGTGCCTGTGCAGAGTTCCCGCATGAGCATGTAGCCGCGAACTAGTGCGATCTGTCCGACAGGCTTGCCCAGGAGAGTCTGTTCCCTAATGTCAATCCGGGTCCTGTCTCCCCTTTCGGAAGGGTCTTCGAGAGCTTTTGCCCAGAGATCAATCTTGTCAAGCAGTCGTTCCCAAACTTCTTTAATGCTTTGTGTTGCTACCTGGCGCTGCGAATCGTACATGTCATGTGGGGATCCAGCCCCAGAAATGCCTAGCCCCTTTAGGATTTCCAGGTTGGACTCATAGAAGGTTGCTAGGGTGGTGAATTCCGGTGCGTTAGCCGTGAGTGTGTTTCCTCCAATTCGGACAAGGCGAGAAGGTATGACGCCGTCCTCGCCCAGGAGATCCCTGGTCATGACGGCTATGGCATCGTCGTCGTCTGTGATGAGGTTATCTGCTTTGGTAGTGGCCTTGGCATAACGGTTGAGTTTGTTGAAGATGCGGCGGGCTCTTTGTGGCTCGAATCTGATCAAGATGACGGACACTTGGTCCCTGGCCAAGTCTTGATTGGCTTTGACAGAGGGAATAGACCGGCCATTGTCGTCGGCGCCGTCGATCGCATACTTGAACGCCTTAGCGCGATGCTGTCCGTCTAGGGGTACGAGAACCTCTTGACCTTGGAGGGTCAAGAATCCCATGTCACGAGCGGCGCTCTGATACAGTTGAGGAAGACTATTCCTGCCGCTTCCGCCTCCTACCTGTGGAAGTGGTTCAAACATCATGTCTTCGTTGTTCATGACCGCAAGAACGATGGAGCCGGAGAATCGATCGGGGTCACTAGCAAAGTATGGGGCGATCTCATTGCGCACCCGCCGCAGGCTAATGTCGCGCTGGTACTTCTCCTCTATCGACATGCTTTCCCACCCTTCAAGCTCCTGTGGGAAACGCACGTTTCTGACTAATTCACCAATGTTCATCGTGGTAAGGTAGTAATCTGTTGTTCCGAAACTACCGTGTAGTGCAGGCACCGTTGTAGGCATCGCCCTTCTCCCCCTTCCCGTGTCACATCTGCCTATGTTGGTTTCAGGATGTTTGTGAGTGGCCGTAGAGTGTGTATCAGCTGCATCTCAAGACTAGTCACGTCGGCGCCGTTGCAGTCTTGAGATGTAACGTGAGAGACCTCGATCGCTTCCGCAAATGACTTCAGATAACTTGCCAGTTTGTCATTGTGCTCCTGCATTCGATGTTGATAGAGTCGGCGACCAAGGTTGTTGCTTTTTCCGACATAGAGGCAAGCGCCACTCGATAGCCAGAACGCATAGAGTCCACCTATTCCCTGCGGAATGCGATTGTGGCAGTTGTAGTCGAACCGCCGACGCTTCAAGCGAAGAACGTGCGCGGCGCAACGTGCCTCTGACATGTCAGACTCCGCACATGCCTTCACATTCATCACTGAACATTCCAAGCTGCCTGGATGCTGGAAAACTCTCTATCTCTCCCAGTGGCACCAAGCTCTTGTGCAAGTACACCTCACCGCCAAATCGGTCCGATCGCTCAGAGGTGCGTAAGGCGTTGTCGACAAAAACGGCATCGGTCCAGGATTCGTGGTCAGCTAGCTTCATCTCCGCCCATTCCGCATCGGTGTGATAAGGACAGCCTATGCATGCGCTGCGAGGAAGTACTCGACCAGGGTATTGCTCCGAGAACCATGTCCGGCAGTCGTCACGGGTCATTCCTGCTTCAATAAGCGGCCAGTAATGTTGAATCCAGGCTTCACGGCTTGGCTTCATCCGAACTATCTCGTCCCGGCTTATGCCCAGCCACAACTCAACGCATATGTCGCGTGGAATGACCTGCTTGTACCCCATTCCCAATAGACCACGCAGCTCCCACTCGATCGGCGCGAGTTTGTATTCGCGGGTACATTGCCTCTTGATCACACTGCTCTTCCCGTCAAAGTTGCGGACAAATGCAGGTATGGAGTTGAATGGCTGCCCAGTGGAATTAGTCCCTGCAAGAATATCGCTGCGTATGTTGCCTCGGCTTACTCGCCGGACAGGGAAGGGCAATTCCGTCTCAAGCCAATCAAGATGCTTGTAGACCGCCTGGGGTTCCCATCCGGTATCGGCGAATATGGCATAGTCGGGCATCGGCTTAATCATGCCTCTGGCGGCCATGAGGGCCATCACCGAGCTCTGCACACCACCACCCAAAGAGATAACAGTCAATTCTGCAGTGCGAGTCATAATCGCTTGTAAGCCTCTTTTGTTCACTTGTGCAATCGTTGACGTTAGGAAGTTTGTACGAAAGAAAGTAAAATGTCAATAAAGATATAACTTATCCCATGCTCAATTGTTGATAAAGTTGGGAATGCACTCGGCGCCTCGCGCGAGCGCGCGCAGGCCCAGTGCGCGATGCGACGTTCAGAGGGTGAACTACAGGAAGCCATGTGTTCAGTTCCTAGCAGATGCTGAATACGATCGTGATGTCAAAGAGCTTCCATACGCGACCGTTCAGCTGGGCCGAACGGGCGGGAGCCCCCCTGCCACCGCCCCGTTGCCCGCACCTCGCCCCCTCCCCTACCGTCTCCCCATGCGACAACTATGCAATAGATCGCCGCGCCATGGCCGCCGGTGGCTCGCCCGGCACGAGCGGGACTCGTTTCCCAAAAAGAGAAATTGGTTTTGTAGCTGTACTGTGCCACATCAGCTACAAAACCAATCACAAAACGAGTGCCCCGTTCTCGTCGACGCCCCGCGCGGCGTCAACGACGATACCCCCTGCCACCAGCCCCTCGCGCGAACGCCGTCTCCCCCGCTACCCTCACCCCATGCAACGCCACCACAGCGGCACACCCCGGCGCCATTTCCCTCCTCCCCCTCGTGGGGGAGGGCTGGGGTGGGGGGCGGATGCCGGGCCGAGAATTGTTCCCCCCTGGATGAAAAAATTTTCGTGTTGTATCTGCAACGTGCCAACTCAGCTTCAACACGAAAATCAAAACAATTCCCCGCAGCTACGCCGGACGCGGGAATTAATTCGGCCCCGCACACCCCCCTAACCCCAGTCCCTCCATACCGGCGAATGCGGGTATGCAGAGGAAAAGGCTTACCCGTCCCGCAGGAACCGCTGTATCTCGTCCAGCACCGCCACCAGACCCTCGTGGGTGAGGCGGCCCGTGTACGTGTTGTGCGGGCTGGGGTGGTAGGAGCCGAAGAGGACCGGAAAGCCGTCGCCGAGCTCATAACGGACACCGTGGCCGAAGACGACGCCGCGGGGCCGCGGCAGCCCCATCTCCCGCGCCGTCCGCAGGTAGGCGTCGAAGCCGAGCTTGCCCAGTCCCAGGACGGCCTTGAGGTTGGGCATGAGCCGCAGCTCCTCGATGAGGTACGGGAGGCACCGCGCCTGCTCCTCGGCGTTGGGCTGGTTGGCCGGAGGCGCGCACTTCACGGCCGACGTGATGTATGCGTTGATGAGCGTCTGCCCGTCGTCCCGGTGCTGCGACGTCGGCTGGCTTGCGAAGCCGCCGGCGTGCAGCGCGTTGGCGAGGAAGTCGGCGGACGGGTCGCCGGTGAACATGCGTCCGGTGCGGTTGCCGCCGTGGGCCGCGGGCGCCAGCCCCACGATGCACAGCTCCGCGTCAGGCGCCCCGAAGGCCGGCACGGGCCGCGCCCAGTACTCCCAGTCGCGGTAGCGCCGCACCTTCTCGCGGCCCGTGCGCTCCCGCCACTCCACCAGCCGGGGGCACGCGCGGCAGGAGGTCACGCGCGCCATGAGCGCCTCGTACGCTTCAGCCGTCGAAGCCATTGCCCTGCGTCGCCGTCCCTACATGACCGAGCAGGTCAGCGTGGTCGTCACGCCCCGCAGCGAGCGGATGCTGGAGCGAAGGACCCCTGCAAGGTCCTCCGGCGTGTCCGCCTCCAGGTCCACGATGAAGTCGAAGGGGCCGAAGACCTCGTACACCACGGCCCCACGAATGGTCCGAAGCCGCTCGCCGATCCTCAGGGTCTCCGTGGGCTCCGTGTTCACCATGACGAACGCCTTGGCCATAGGTGCCTCCTCAGCAGAATAGTCATCGCTGTGGTGTGCGCTTGGCGGCCAGTGTACACCAAGGGGTTGGCCTGTTGCCTGCTTGCGGCTATACTGGCTGGACTATGCCCATATATGAGTTCCGTTGTCAGAGCTGCAACGCCCGCGTCTCCATCTTCTTCAAGATGATCACGACGGATGCCACGGGCACGTGCGAGCGGTGCGGCAGCGAGGACTTGGTGCGCGTGTTTTCCAGCTTCCGGGTCCTGCGCACGCCCTTTGACATCGGCGGCTTCAACAAGAAGGAGCTCTTGGACGGCGTCAACTATTCCGACCCCCAGTCCATGGCAAACATGTTCAAGCGTATGCAGGACACCTTCCAGGACGAGCCCAACGAGCACATGGACGAGATGGTCAAGCGACTGGAGTACGGCGAGGCCGTCGAGAAGGCGATGGACCTCAACATGGGCTCAAACTACAAGGGCGACCCTCACGGCCACGACCATGGCCACAGCCATGGAGGAGACGACGACTAGCCGCTCCAGAAGCCGCCGCACCTAACGCAAATGAAGAGAGGGCCGCAATTGCGGCCCTCTCTCGTTGCCCTGTTTCGCCTTGACCTAGACCTTGGCGAACTGCGGGAAGACCTTCAGCGGGTTGTTGTGGATGATGTCAACCACGTCCGCCTCCGTCAGCGTGCCCGAGTCGATGTAGTACTGGAAGATGGGCAGCAGGTCGTCGGAGGTCCTGCCGAGGTTCGCGTCGGACTTGTGGTCACCTTCCTTGCGGATGGCGCCGCCCGAACCGGGGGCCTCGGTGCCGAACGCCGTGGCCGCGGGGCCCCACTGCCGGATCGACAGTGCCAGGTAGTCGATGTCGTACAGGCAGGTGTCGAAGAAGAGGTTGCCGCCCTCCCAGTCGCCGCGGTGGCGCGAGGAGTCGATGAACCGGTCGAGCGCTCCGCCGCCGTGGGCGATGCAGATGCGCAGGCCGGGGAACCGGCTGAAGAGGTTCTTGCTGTCGTAGCAGAGGATCCTGGAGGCCAGGAACGTCTCGACCACGAAGCCGACCTGGTAGTTGCCGGGGATGTGGGCGATGCGCGGGTCCAGGCAGTTGGTGCCGTGGATGAAGACCGGCACGTCGTACTTCTGGCAGATCTCGTATACGGGACCCCAGTAGTTGACGTCGTTCATGCCCGGGGAGTTGTGGCGGCCGTCAGGGTCCGGGCTCAGGTACGTACCGGCGAAGCCCCGCTCCTGGATGTTGTACTCGAACTCGTCGACGCAGTTGCCGAGGTCCGGCGCCTCCGCGATCTGCGGCAGCATCGTGGTGGACAGGAACCGGTCGGGGAAGTTCTGGGTCTGGTGGTGGATGGTGTCGTTCGTGAACTCGCACCATCGCTTGAGCAGGTGGCGGGGCATCCAGCCCATCATGCGGAAGGGCCGGGGGCCGATGACCTGCACGTCGATGTTGCGGTCGTCCATGAAGTCCACGTGGTACTTGTTCCGCTCGTACATCAGCTCGTCGCTCAGGTTGGCGGGCCTGTTTCCGCCGGAGCGGAAGGGGCTCTCGCCCACGTGGCCGGAAGCGAAACCCATGTCTATCCAGCTCACCGTGCCGGGCGGGCCGGAAACGTGACCATGAACGTCAAGGACTTTCGTGCCGTTGAACATAATGCTCCTCCTTTGTTTGGGCGCCGGTTGCCCCAAGCATCAGTTTGGACTGGCGCCCATGGTACCACAGTAGTCAATTGCTGAGACACGGCGCGCCATTGCCGCGCCGTCCCGGCCACCGCCAACGCCTCCTTTCCGCCGACAGGCAAGCGACGGTTATCGCCAGTCCGGCGTGGCCTTCATCCACTCGGCGTACTCCGCAATGGCGGGGCCGATGGTGTACTTGGGCTCGTAGCCGAGCTCTTCGTGGATACGGGAAATGTCCATGAACGGGTCCACCCGGTAGGCGGGACCCCTGCCTGGCTGCAGCTCGAAGTTGGCGCCGGGCACGGCGGCGGAGACCGCGTCGGCGACCTCCTGGTTGGCCGTGCCTGTGCCGCTGCCGATGTTGTAGATGGTGTGGTTCAGCGAGTCGGCTGCGCAGAGCAATTGCACGCCCTTGGACACGTCCTTGACGTACGTCCAGTCCGTGCGGTCCTCCGCGAATGGCACGCCGCCGCGGCCGTAGTCCGGCGGGTTGCCGGTGACGGCGGCCCGGGTCATACGACTGGGCAGGTTGAAGCCGCTGTAGTACAGCGGCCCGTATATGCTGCCGATGCGCATGAACACGACATTGGTCCCGGTCTGGCCGGCGTAGAGCGAGCCAAGGGTCTCGAAGCTCTTCTTGTAGGCCTCCGTCGCGTTGTTGGTGACGACGGGCAGCGGCGCGTCCTCTGGGAACGGCCCCTGCCTGACCCCAAGGTAGACCGACTGGGAGCTGGCGACCAGCACGCGGTCTACGCCGCAGACCCGTGCGGTCTCGAGGACGTTGATAAGGCCGCCCATGTTGGTGCGGTACTCATCGCCCGGCGAGAGCGCACCCAGCCGCGGCGCGACCATGTGGGCGATGCGGGTGACGCCGTACTTGTTCACCGCCTCCACGACGGTGATCGGATTGGTGACGTCGACGGAAGCGATGTGGACCCGCTTACCGATCTCGTCCTTGAATATCTCCGGCTCACGGCGGGCGCTGTGGGCGCCGATGACCACGTCCTCTCCCGCGTCGAGCACGTGGCGCACGGTGTGCATCCCGATGAACCCCATCCCGCCGATGATCAGTAGCATGTTTCCTCCTCAAAGGCGCGTCGGAGGTCACGAAATGCATAGTGTGACCGTTGCTGGCGCAATGACTGCGGTAGGATATGCAGACCAGATAGGGGTGTCAACCCTGGGAGAAGATGCGGCGAACGACCGGCAAAAGGCATTCCTTGACACCGAAAACGGGCATGGATAGATTCATTCCAAACGCCTATTGCGGCCGGCAATCAGGAGGCAGCCATGGCGACGGCCCAGCGTATATGCTCACTGCTGCCCAGCGCGACCGAGATCGTCTACGCCCTTGGCCTTGGCGACAGGCTGGTGGCCGTCACCCACGAATGCGACTACCCCGCCGACGCCGCGTCGAGGCCCGCCGTCACCAGCGCGGGCTTCAACCCGGCCAGCATGTCCAACCGCGACATCCACAATCACGTCACCGCCAACGTTCACAGCGGCAGCAGCATCTACACGCTCGATCGCCCGCTGTTGGAGCAGCTCAACCCGGACCTCATCCTGACGCAGGAGCTGTGTGACGTCTGCGCCGTCTCCTACGACACCGTGCAGGACGCAGTGCGCCACCTTCACGGCGATAACACCGTGCTCTCGTTGGAACCCACCTCCCTTGCCGCCATCCTGGACACCATCGCGCAGGTCGGCGACGCCACGGGAACGTCGGAGCAGGCGGCTGAGGTGGTGCTAGGCCTCCGCGCGCGGATTCAGGCGGTGGAGGAGCGCGCCAGGTCGGCTGCGGAGCGTCCCCGTGTCTTCACCATGGAGTGGATGGACCCTCCCTTCGCGGGCGGCCACTGGGTGCCGGAAATGGTCCGGCTCGCCGGCGGTGTCGCCGGTATCGTGCCGGAGGGTCAGCCTTCACGTGAGGTGACGTGGGAGGAGATAGCCGCATTCGACCCGGAGGTAATCGTCGTAATGCCCTGCGGCTACCACCTTGACGCGCTCGAGTTGGAGTTTCGCCTGACGCCATTCCCGGCGGCGTGGGGCGACCTGAAGGCCGTTCGCCGGGGCCAGGTGTACGCCGTCGACGCGACCTCCTACTTCAGCCGGCCCGGCCCTCGTGCGGTGGATGGACTTGAGGTCATGGCGGAGATCCTCCACCCGGAGCTCTTCCCGCGGCAGAAACCCCTGGACGCGTGGCGGCCGCTGGAGCTCCGGGACTGCGAACAGTAGCCGTCCTTGCCGGGAGCGCCAAACTCTGGAGATGGGACCACGATGAACGCGAGCACTCGAAACCGCCTTTTCGTCGGCCTGCTGTTGCTGGCCTTGGGCGGCGTGTTTCTGGCCGAGAACCTCTCCGATTGGGATTTCGACTGGGGCGACTGGTGGCCGGTGGTCCTCATCGTCCTGGGCGTGGTGAGCCTACCCTCATCGCGTTGGTCCGGCGTGGTGCTCACCCTCGTGGGCGCGGTTTTCCTGGTCGACAACCTTGACCTGCTTGACGTGAACATCGGCGACTTCTGGCCGGTGGCCTTGATTGCGGTTGGCGTTTGGATCCTTGCTGGAGGATGGGGGCGCCGCGGTCGGCGCCGGAGCGGAACGGACACAGCGGAGGATGACCTGGACGTCTCCTGCGATTTTGGCAGCATCGAGCGGCGCGTGACCAGCAAGAACTTCCGTGGCGGCAAGGTGTCGGCGACGTTTGGGTCCGCCACCGTGGACCTCCGGGACGCCGCCCTGGCGGGCGGGTCGGCCGTGCTGCGCGTTGAAGTGCTCTTCGGCAGCGCGGACATCTACGTTCCCGACGACTGGGCTGTGGAGGTGCAAGCGTCCGCCACGCTGGGCGGCGTGGAAACGACGCGCCGGGCCCCGGCCGAACCCTCTGCCACCCTCACGGTGACGGGTTCATGCACCTTTGGCGGCATTGAAATAGGGAGCGGGCCTCGCTAGGCCTGACTGCGGCCCGTGCCCTATCGCCAGAGTGAATGACGTGACCCCGGTTTTCTGAATGCACTCCTATTCATAAATATGCCATTCGCCAAGTTGTGGAGAAACCCCATTGACAGTAACGCGCCTTTCACATACTGTTGACCCACATTTGAGAATGGCTATTCCTGTGGCGACCCATAAGGAGGACAGGACATGGTTACGTATATCAAGGGCAGGGGTGACCGTAGCCTGCGGGATTTGGTCGACCTCGAAAAGGGTCAAGTCAGCCGCGAGGTCTACGTCAACGAGGACATTTACGCCCAGGAACTCGAGCAGATCTTTGGCCGCGCTTGGCTGCTCGTCGGGCACGAGAGCCAGGTGGAGAACCCCGGCGACTTCGTTCTCGGCCGCATGGGCGAGGAGGAGATTATCCTCACCCGCGACCGCAAGGGCCAGATCCACGTCTTCCTCAACACCTGCCGGCACCGGGGCATGAAGGTCTGCCGCTATGACGACGGCAACGCCCTCGTCTTCACTTGCCCCTTCCACGCTTGGACGTACGACACAGACGGGCGACTCGTCGGCGTGCCCCACCACAGGGACGCGTACTTCGAGGAGCTGGACAAGAGCCAGTGGGGTTTGGCGGAAGTCGCCCAGATGTGCAACTACTACGGCTCCATCTGGGCCACGTGGGACCCCAAGGCCCCGTCCTTTGAGGACTACCTTGGCCCCTTCGCACGGACCGTCCGCTGGGCCTTCCAGGCCTCCGACGGCACGGACGCGGGCGTCGAGCTCTACAAGCCGGCGCAGCGCTGGCGCCTTCCGTCAAACTGGAAGTTCGGCGCGTTCAGCTTCGCGGGCGACAGTGCCCACGCCGCCATGACGCATCTTTCCGTCAACGCGGCGGCCATCGGCCCGCAGGGCGAGGTCGAGGGCGGTGGCCGCCACCCGCTGGCCGCGCCCTTCCCGTCCAAGCGCGGCTACATGTCCAGCCGGGAGCTTGGCCACGTGGGCCAGCTCGCCATCTACGAGCAGCCCGGCGTCGCGCCGTACCGTGACACGTGGCTTCTGGAGCCCGGCGTCGACGACTACTGGCGCGAGCAGCGGGAGATCAAGCAGCAGCGGTTCGCCGACGAGTACCTCCACATGCAGAGCGACGGCCAGTTCCACATCTGGCCCAACGCGACGATGTCCGACTGGCGCATCCTCATGTGGCACCCCCACGGCGTGGGCATGACGGAGAGCTGGCGCCAATATCAGGTCGACAAGAACGCCCCCAAGCACGTGAAGGACTCCAAGCGCCGCTACGTGATGCGCTACTGCGGCCCGGCTGGCATCACCGAGTCTGACGACATGGAAAACTGGAACTACGCCCACCCGGCCAGCCTTGGCATGGTGGCGCAGCGCTTCCCGTACAACTTCCAGCTTGGACTGCACCACAACCACTACGACGAGCGCATTCCGGGTGTCACCATCGGCGACCGCGGGCCGTCCGAGGAGAACCAGCGCGCGCGGCTCCGCCGGTGGGTGGAGTTCATGGAAGCTGGTAGCTGGGATGACATCTTCCCGGTGCGGAAGAACGGGAAGTCAAACGGCAGGGCCAACGGCAAGTCCCGCAATGGCAACATCAAGCCATCCTGGTAGGCCCGGAAACGCATCGGAGGGCGGCCAATGACGCAGGGCGGCGCTGACAGGGCGGAGCGGAGGCGGGTGAACACCCCGGACGGCATGTTCATTCGGGACATGCCGGAGGGCACGAAGCTGGAGCTGAAGAACGGCGACCTGGTGGAGATCACCCTTAACGCCCGTGACGGCGGTTGGCTTGTGGCCCGGTGTCTTGAGAGTGACAATGACCCTTCGCGAGTCGGCACGGAGGACTGGGTCTTCTTTGCCGAGGTCGCGTCTGAGATTGAGTCGTAGGAGAGTCCCGTGACGACCCAAAGCACAGATACTGCATGGGAACGGCTCCTCCTGGAACGGGAGATTGAGCGGTTTCTGTACGACGAAGCCGCAATGCTGGACGAGCGGCGCTTCAGCGACTGGGGCGACCTGCTGGCCGAGGACATCCACTACCACATGCCCATTCGCCGGAACGTGAAGTTCGGCGAGCAGCACCGGGAGAACACGGACACTGAGTCCGAGATCTCCTGGTTCGACGAGGGCAAGCGCACCCTCATGGGTCGCGTCCGGCAGCTCAACACCGGCGTGCACTGGCCGGAGGAGCCCTTTTCCCGCGTCCGCCACATCATCACCAACGTTCGCGTCTTGGCTGTCGACGGTGATGAGGTGGAGGTCAGCAGCAACTTCTTCGTCTGGTCCAATCGGCTGCGGGACGAGGTCGTGATGTTCATCGGTACGCGCCAGGACATCCTGCGGCGGGACAGTGAGACCGGGTGGAAGATCGCCAAGCGCCTTATCCTGCTTGACCAGAACGTGCTGCTGGCGAAGGTGTTTTCCACTTTCTTCTAGTCAGAAGGGAACCGTTTGGCGGATGCGCGCGTCTTGGCAGTGACGAGAAGGCGCCCCGCTATAAGTGAGGGGGGTTATCCGGCATGTCGCTCAGCGTGGAGTGGCGGACTAGGGGCGCGCAGGACGACGCCATCCTGGTCATTGAAACTGACGGCGCCATTCGGGAGGCCATCGTGGCCGATGGTATCATCCTCTCCCGCTTCCTCACCGAGCAGTTGGACGACCTCGACAGTTGGCGAGGCCAATCGTTGGTGGAGGGTGAGCGGCGCGAACCGGACGCATGGGGTGAGCTCGTCATTTCGCGAGCGGAGACGGGCGAGGTCATCGAGGCGGACCCGGAGCTCTTCTGGCAGGGCATCTACCTCTGGTTCCGGTCTCACGGCGTCGATTACGACACGCCCATGAGGCGCAGCAATTCCCTCATTGAGGATTAGGGGGTCCGATGCCCGCGATGCGGGCGCACAATATCAGGGGTTTTGGCGGGAGTGAGCATGTGCCGCCCCGCCCGGGCCTGACAAGAATGGTCATGTTTGAGAGGAGGAGGCCAATGACTGCTGCAAGGAGAGGTTCCTATCTTTTGGTGGCGCTGCTCCTGGCCCTCGCCATGGTCTTTGCCGCATGTGCCGGCGACGACGATGACGGCGACGGCGGTGGCGCTGCCGCTCCGAGCGAGAGCACGACGACCACCGACACCACGACAGCTGCTCCCGCTGACGGCGACACCATGGAGAAGCCCGCTGACGCCATGATGGAGGGCCCTAAGCCAGTCTACGGTGGTAAGATCACCTTTGCGTCTTCCCGGGACGTCCGTTCCGGCTTTGACCCCCACGGCACAAGCGGTGGACAGGCCCAGCACCAGAACACCAACAGCTGGTGGTACAACAACCTCATGTCCCGCTCCTACGGTGTGGACGTGGAGGGCGGCACGCGTGAGTCCTTCCCGGACTTGGCGACTGACTGGGAAGTCTCTGACGGCGGCCTCACGTACACATTCAAGATTCATGAGGGCGTCAAGTTCCACAACCGCGCGCCGGTCAACGGCCGTGAGTTGACTTCCGCTGACGTGAAGTGGAGCTACGAGCGGTTCCTGAAGGGGCCGGACTCGTACCAGTTCCAGTTGGCCGACATCCAGGCTGTCGAGGCCCCGGACAAGTACACGGTGGTCTTCCGACTTCACGAACCGGTTGCCTCTTTCATGGTCCACGTTGGCGAACCGCTAGCGTGGGTCGCTCCACAAGAGGCGGCCTCGTCGCCGCCCCAGAGCCCGGCCCTTGAGGGCGTGCTCGACGAGGAGTTCCTCTCCACGCCGGAGGGCATGATCGGCTCCGGCCCGTGGATGTTCGAGACCTGGGAGAAGGACAAGCGGATGACCGCCGTCCGCAACCCCGACTACTTCAAGACGGACGCCCACGGCAACCAGCTCCCATTCATCGACACAATTGAGTACGTGGTCATCCCGGACACCCAGGCACGCAGCGCGGCCTACATCTCCGGTGACATCGACACCTTTGGCCCGCCGTCCGGCAGCACCGCGGACTTCAAGGAGCGGAACCCGGACTCCAACTTCGCCCAGGACCTGCCCAGCACGGCGCCCACGCTGAACTTCCGGCTCGACCGGACGCCGGCGTTCAACGACATCCGCGTGCGCCGCGCCATCGCCATGGCGTTCGAGCAGCAGGCCATCATGGACCTGCTCCTTGGCTCCATCACCGAGCCCACCTACGGCGGTGTCCCGGCCCTGGTGTTCCCGGAGTACGGCATTACGGCCGCTGAGCTGGGCGACGCCGCCCAGTGGTGGCAGTACAACCCGCAGGCCGCCGCTGCACTGCTGGCTGAAGCCGGCTACGGCCCCAACAACCCACTGGAGATCACCTACCAGTTCAGCAGCTGCTGCAAGGCCACCTACTACCCCGAGCTGGTCGCTGACATGATGGATGAGGTCAACGTCAAGATGACCCTCCAGGAAGTCGACCACTCCGTCCACCTCAAGACCAGCAACATCGGCATGGGCGACTACGACATCGCCCACTCCCGTCTGAAGGCCGCTGAGGTCGACGACCTCTTGGTCAGCTTCCTGCCCGGCAACAGCAAGAACAACAGCCACATTGACGACCCTCTGCTGACCGAGATGATTAAGGCCCAGCGCCTGACGCAGGACCCGAACCAGCGGTTCGACCAGATTCGGCAGATCCAGCGATACCTGGCTGGTCAGGTCTACCTCATCCGCATCCCGGACCGGTTCTCGGACTTCTTCTGGCAGCCGTGGATCAAGAACTTCCGTCCCCACGTGGGCAACACGGAAGGCCGCGACTGGGAGATCGCCTGGATCGAAGAGGGATAGCCTAGAAATCTGGGAGTCTCAGGAAGGATGCTTGGCGGCCGATGCCGGCCGCCAAGCATCCTTCATTGAACATTTGCCATGAGAACGTACGCCATCCAACGGGTTCTCCTGCTCATACCAACCCTGTTGGTGTTGAGCTTCATTGCCTTTGCCCTGATTCGCTTTATTCCGGGTGACGCTGCGCTCCTCATGACGGAGGAACTGGGCTACGCTCCGAACCTTGAAGTGTTGCAGGAGCGCCTGGGCCTCACGGATCCAGTCCACATTCAGTACTTCAAGTGGGTGGGCGGGTTCTTCCGCGGCGACTTTGGGCGGTCCCTGTGGGACGGCAGCCCGGCCGTTGACGAGCTGGTTAGGCGCCTCCCTGTCACGTTGGAACTGGCTTTCTTCTCTCTGTTCCTAAGCGCTTTAGTCGCAATTCCGATTGGGGTGTTCTCCGCCCTTAAGCAGGACACCCGTGGCGACTACGTCGTCCGCAGCACGGTGGTGCTCGCCGACGCCGTCCCGCACTTCTGGCTCGCCACCCTCATCCTCGTGCTGCCCGCCGTCTACATCGGGTGGGCGCCGCCCGTGGGGTGGCATTCACTGACGGAAGACCCGGTCAAGCACCTGCTCCTGCTGTTGCTTCCGGCCGCGATCATCTCGGTGAGCTCGGCGGCGTCGCTCGTGCGCATCACGCGGACCATGATGCTTGAGGTGCTGCGGCAGGAGTACATTCGAACGGCGTGGTCCAAGGGGCTGTCGGAGGGCGCGGTCATGTACCGGCACGCGCTGAAGAACGCCCTGATCCCCGTTATTACCGTCTTCGGCCTGCGCGTGCCCAATGCCCTCAACGGCTCCGTGGTCATGGAGGCGGTCTTCGGGATCCCGGGACTGGGCCGGTGGACCATCGAAGCAATCCACTTCCGCGACTACCCGCAGCTGCAGGTCGCCCTGATGTTCACCGCAATCACCGTGCTTGTGGCAAACCTCATTGTTGACCTTGCCTATGGCTGGCTTGACCCGCGGGTCAGGTACAGGTAATGGACATGGAGAGCATCCGCTATGGCCGATGAAGTCGTCCTGCGTCCAACTGCGGAGTCGGGCCGACCGCTGCCCCTGCGGTGGGCACGCGGTCTGTTCTCCTTCATCGTCACAATGTTTCGCTATAAGCCCCTCGGTGCGGCCGGGCTGGTCATCGTCGTCACCCTGATCTTCACGGCCATCTTCGCCGACTTCATCGCGCCCTACGAGTACAACGACACCGACCGCCACAGGCAGTTTGCGCCGCCCAGCTTTGACCATATCATCGGCGCCGACCACCTGGGCCGCGACCTATTCAGCCGCATCGTGCACGGCTCCCGCATCTCCGTCTCCATCGGCTTCGGCGCTGTGGCGGGCGCCATGTGCATCGCCATCTCCCTGGGCACGCTGACCGGCTACTACGGCGGCTGGCTGGACAAGATCATACAACGGTTCGTGGACGGCTGGATGACCTTCCCGGGAATCGTCATCGCCCTGGCGATGGTGGCCATCGCCGGGCCTGGGCTCTGGCCCCTCATCATCATCCTGGGACTGCTCTTCGGCATCAGGGGGTCGCGCGTCGTGCGCGGGCAAGTCTTGTCTGTCATGGCGAGGCCGCACATCGAGGTGGCGCGCTCCGTAGGCGTCGGCGACCTCCGGCTTATGGCCGTGCATGTCTTTCCCAACGTGCTGCCGCTGGTCATCATCCTCGCGACAATTGAGATTCCGCTGGCCATCACCATCGAGGCGTCGCTAAGCTTCCTGGGATTTGGCATTCCGCCGCCGGCCCCGTCGTGGGGACGGATGCTCTCCGCTGAGGCGCGGCAACACATGCTGATGGCGCCGTGGCTCGGCATTGCACCGGGGCTCGCGCTGAGTCTCACAATCTTTGGCTGGAACATGTTCGGCGACGCGCTGCGCGACCTGCTGGACCCGACGATGCGCGGCAGCCTGGGCGAACGCTAGGGGGCATCATGCGATACAACGAGCTTGGCAATACGGGCGTGCAGGTGTCCGCCATCAGTTTCGGCTGCGGCCCGACCGCCGGCATGATCGTGAAGGGCACGCCGGAGGAGCGGCGTCGAGGAGTTTCGCGGGCCATGGAGCTCGGCGTTAACCTCTTCGACACCGCCTCCATCTACGGCGCCGGAGCTTCCGAGACCCACCTCGGAGAAACGCTGCAGGAGCTCAAGGCCAGGCCGGTCATCGGCAGCAAGGTCGCATTGGAGCTGCCCGACCTGGACGACGTCAAGGGCAACACAATCAAGTCGGTTGAAGAGAGCCTCCAGCGGCTCCAGGTGGAGACCATCGACCTGATCCAGCTGCACAACCGCGTCGGCCTGGAGCGGGCGGAGCGGTCCGACATGGGCGTCGGCGCGCAGTTGACCGTCGACGACGTTCTTGCCCCCGGCGGCGTGCTGGACGCCTTCCAGGTGCTACAGCAGCAGGGCAAAGTGCGCTTCTTTGGCTTCACGGCCTATGGGGGCCTCTTGTCCTGCGTCTACCAGCTCATTGACAGCGGCCAGTTCCACAGCATCAACGGCCTCTACAACGTCATCAACCCCTCCGCCGTCCGCCCCGCGGCCGATGTAGACCGTGACTTCGGCCAGGTCTTCGACCGCTCTGCGAAGCTTGGCATGGGAATCATCGTCATACGCGTTCTGGCCGCCGGCCTGCTCGCCGGCGCGGGCGAGGACCCTGGCGCCGACAAGGTCAAGGCCATCCTGGCGGCCCACGACATTGCGCCCGTCGAGGGTGCCGTCCGATACGTGCTCAGCAACCCTATTGTCGCGACGTCCGTCATCGGCTTCTCGGAGGTTGCCCACATTGAGGAAGCCTGCGCGGCGGAGGAGAAGGGCGAGCTGCCCGCCGGCATTTTGGCCGAACTTGAGGCGGTGGTGCCTACGGCATGACGTACGTTGAGGAGTACCGGGACCAGCTTCTCTACGTGGAGAACCTGAAGACGCACTTCTTCTCCCCAAGCGGCGTTGTGAAGGCCGTCGACGGCATCACGTACGACGTTCGCGAAGGCGAGACGCTGGCCATCGTTGGCGAAAGCGGGTGCGGCAAGAGCGTCGGCGCCCTGTCCCTCATGCGCCTTGTCTCCAGCCCGCCCGGGCGCATCATCGACGGCCGCGTGGTGTTCGAGGGCGAGGACCTCCTGATGCTGTCGGAGGCCGACATGCGCGGACTTCGCGGCAACCGCATGGCCATGATCTTCCAGGAACCCATGACCTCCCTGAACCCCGTGCTCACCATCGGCAAGCAGATTACGGAGTCGCTGGAGCTCCACCTCAAGATGGAGGGCTCCCAGGCCCAGAATCGTGCCGTAGAGCTGCTGGAGATGGTGGGCATCCCGGATGCGCCCAGCAGGCTGAAGCAGTATCCCCACCAGTTCAGCGGCGGAATGCGGCAGCGGGTGATGATCGCCATCGCCATGAGCTGCAACCCCAAGCTGCTGATTGCTGACGAGCCCACCACAGCCCTGGACGTGACCATTCAGGCCCAGATCCTGGAGCTCATCAAGGACATCAGCCACCAGCTTGGCAACGCGGTGATCATCATCACCCACAACCTCGGCGTGGTCGCGCGGTACGCCGACCGGGTCAACGTCATGTACGCCGGCAAGATCATCGAGCGCGGCACGGCCATCGACATCTACGAGAACCCCCAACACCCGTACACGCAGGGGTTGCTCGAGTCCGTGCCCCGCCTGGACGAGAGCCGCAAGACGCGCCTGGAGTCCATCGAGGGCGCGCCGCCCGACCTGATGGACCTCCCGGCCGGGTGCGCGTTCCGCCCGCGGTGCAGGTACGCCGTCGACCGGTGCGCCGAGGAGACTCCGCCCCTGTTGCCCGTGGCCGACGGTCACACGGCGGCCTGCTGGGTCACTGCCGGCGCGGGGCAGGGGGTCCAGGCATGACGCAGATGCAGGACCGCGTTCCGGCCGCGGAGCAGGGCGCTCGCCCGCTGCTTGAGGTGAACGACCTCAAGATGCACTTCCCTGTGACGTCCGGCCTCATCCTGCAGAGGCGAATCGGCGACATTAAGGCCGTGGACGGCGTCAGCTTCTCGATACCCCGGGGGCAAACGCTTGGACTGGTAGGCGAGAGCGGGTCCGGCAAGACGACGGTGGGCCGCTGCATTATCCAGCTCAACCAGGCCACCTCCGGCGAGGTCTGGCTGGACGGTGTGGACCTCTGCAATGCCAACGCCAAACAGCTTCGCGCCATGCGCCGGCGCATGCAGATGGTCTTCCAGGACCCCTATTCCAGCCTCAATCCCCGTATGAGCGTCGGCACCATCATTGGCGAGCCGATGATGGTCCACAAGATGGTGAGCGGCAAGAAGGAGCTTCGCGAGCAGGTCTCGGAGTTGCTTCGCGTCGTCGGCCTCAACCCCTCGATGGCGGACCGCTTCCCCCACGAGTTCAGCGGGGGCCAGCGCCAGCGCATTGGCATCGCCCGCGCCATCGCCGTACGGCCGGACTTTATCGTCGCGGACGAGCCCGTATCGGCACTGGACGTCTCGATTCAGGCGCAGCTTATCAACCTGCTGGAGGACATTCAGGAGCAGTTCAACCTGACGTTCCTGTTCATCGCCCACGACCTGTCCGTCGTGCGGCACATGTCCGAGAACGTGGCCGTCATGTACCTGGGCAAGATCATGGAGATGGCGGACCGCGCGGAACTCTACGAGAATCCTCTCCACCCCTATACCAAGGCGCTGCTATCGGCTGTTCCCGTCCCCAACCCTCGCGTGGAGGCGCAGCGGGAGCGCATTGTCCTGCAGGGCACCATTCCGAGCCCGATGAACGCCCCGACGGGCTGCGTGTTCCACACCCGGTGCCCCATCGCCATCGACGATTGCAAGGTTGTCACCCCGCCCCTCAAGGAGTATGCTCCCGGTCACTGGGCGGCGTGCATCAAGGTGTAGCACAGACTGCAAGTCCCGCGGACGGCGCGGCGTTCCAAACGGAGGTGCGGCATGGCGACGAAGACGAACGGCCGGCAAGAGGCCCTGCAGCCCGGCGAGTTCATCGAGGAGCTCGAGGGCATCCGCGCCGACTGGCGAGAGCGTTTCCCCTTCCGCATCCGCGAGATCATGAGCAAGGACGAGTTCCCGCGCCTCGCCGCGGCCAAGCGCCGTGCGCACATGGGCGGCGACATCAACCACCGCTTCGAGGGTGAGCGCTACCTGAACACGACCGACAAGGCGAGCCGGCGCATGCAGCTCCGCAAGCTGGTGGACGAGGGCGGACAGGACACCGTCGGCGGGGCACAGGTCAGCCATCCCCTGCTTTCGCGTTGGGAGTCCTATGCCTACGGCGTCACCCCGGAGGAGGTCGACTCCCTGGAGAAGGGCGATTGCGACCCCGGCGAGTTGGTCAAGCGAGGTTGGTGGGTCGCGATGATGCGGGACAGCCACTTCGGCGTCGCCATCGGGTCCGGCATGGTGATGGAGGGCGAGAACAAGATCCAGTCGGACAAGCTCCTCGCCGCCATCGAGCGGGACCGTCAGCGCTTCGTCGAGTGGGGCGTCGAGAGCCCGGACCGGGCGCTGGAGAACCGCCACGAGCATGCCGGCATCGACATCGACCACGCGGACTTCAATGAAGAGGTCGCCCGCCGGTTCGTGAACACCCCGGACCTCCAGGAGGACCTGCGTAGGGCCTACATCCTGCGTCTGCAGATGACCTCTGGCGGCTAGGCCGCAGCTTCCAGCAAGGAGCATGCCATGGGAGCGCAACCGCCCCTCGGCCCGGAGGAGCTGTCCGTCCCGCCGCTCTCCGGCGACGATTTTCTGGTCCTCCTGGACGAGCAGTTTCTGGCCAAGTGTCCAGGATCGCCCGCATTCCTGCAGGCATTGTGCGACGGCCAGTTGACCCGTGAGCATCTGCAGATGTGGGTCAAGGACCTGTACTCCTACTGGGACGAGGGGCTGGTCTACAGCACCGGCGCGATCTTCATCAAGACCAACGACGAGCCCACGCGTACACACATGCTGCGGCGCATCGTGGACATCGAGGGCGAGGACGTCGTCGGCGACCTCTCCGGCTCGGACACGCCATCGTGGGAAGAGCTGTGGTTGCGTTTCGGCGCGGGCGTGGGCCTCGCCCCCGGCGAGGCGGAGGGCTGGAAGCCGTTCACGCGGACCTACTTTGCCATCCAGACGCTCCGCACCTATTCGCGGTATTGGGACTGGACGTGGCTGGACGGCGTCGCCACCTTCTACGCCTCGGACCTGTACGGCAAGGAGTTCCTTGGCCGGGCCTACGAGGCTTTGAGAGACCACTACCGCGTTTCAGAGCACGACCTGGAGTTCTTCCGGGTCTACCTGGGAGACGTGGACTCACACATCCCCTGGGAGCGGGAGGCGCTCGCCTACTGGTGCTGCACCACGGAGCGTCAGCTCACCGCCGCCCGCGCCTTCCGTGAGCGGCTCGACATCGAGCAGCAGATGCTCGTCGGACTGGAGCAGACCTGCCTCCGCGGAGAACCCACTTTCCAGGTGCCTTAGCACGCCGGACTCCCCCGCAACTCCAACCGCCGTCCTCCGGGTGTGTGTCCCGCCGCCGTTGAATCACCAGCTGCGGGGCTGCGAACGCCGGACTCGTTTCGGGATTGGTTTCGTAGCTGTCGTGGCACGTTTCAGCTACGAAACCAATTTCACATTTGAGGAAACGAGTCCCCTCTTTCCTCTACCCCGACGCACTTGATCCAGGCTGCGAATCACGGAATCGGCCGACGAACTGGTGCGCACGTTACGCTGAATGGCGTGGTGGCCGTAGTTAACCTGATCCTCCATGGAGGGAGGGTAGCGGCAGGTTCGTCAGGCGCGCAACGGCGCCGTGTCAGTGTCCAATGGGATATGGGCATCGGAGGATGGAGGTCTATAGTCAAACAGGCCAGTGTCGGCTAGCATGCGGCAGGCCCAAGCTGTCACCCCGAACCACCATAGCGAGAAGGAGCGCCATGAATCCCACTGAGCGGCGACAACGATACCGCAGCTACCTCGCCAAGGAGCAGTGCATACAGCCCGCCTCCGTCTTCGACCCGATATCCTCGCGGCTGGCGGCGTCGCTTGGGTTCGAAATTGGGATGTTCGCGGGGTCCGTGGCCTCCGGCGTGGTTCTCGGCGCGCCCGACCTGACCGTCATCACCCTCAGCGAGTTTGTTGACCAGGCGCGGCGCATCACCCGGGCCAGCGACATCAGCCTCATGGTGGACTCCGACCACGGCTACGGCAACGCCCTCAACGTCATGCGCACCGTCTCCGAGCTGGAGGCAGCCGAGGTCTGCGCCATGTCCATCGAGGACACCGCGCTGCCGACGCCCTTCGGTGTGACCGGCGCGACGGTCATCTCGTTGGAAGAGTCCGCCGGCAAGATGAGGGCGGCCGTCGCTGCCAAGCGGGACCCGGAGACGGTAGTCATCGGCCGGTGCGCCGCCATGCCGGTGGAGGGCATCGACGGTGTGGTCGCCCGCGCGAGGGCCTACGAGGAGGCGGGGGTGAACGCGCTCTTCTTCACGGGCCTCACCGGCAAAGAGCACGTGGAGGCCGTTGAGGCGGCCACGACCCTGCCGCTCATGCTCGGCTCGGCGCCGGCGGAGCTGCAGGACCAGGCGTGGCTGGCGGCGCACCGAGTGCGCATCGCGCTGAAGGGCCATCTGCCGTTCCAGACGATGGTGCAGGGCATCTACGAGGCGCTGAAGCACCACGCGGACGGAGGCGAGCCCTCGGGCCTCAGCCATCGCGTGCCCAGCGCGGAGGTCATGGCGCAGGCGCTCGCCAACGCGGACTACGAGGAGTGGCAGCGGGAGTATTTGCAGTAGTCACGCTGGGAGGCTCGCCCACGCCTCGTCGCATTCAGCGTCAACACCGGGCGGGTGCAGGAAGACTGTCTCGTTGGCGCGCAGGCGTTCCACTACTACGTCGACCACCGCCTGTGCCGGCACGAGCCGCGCCTCCGCGTGCCCGACGACGCCGCGACGCTGAAGTCCAAGCTCGTCCAGCCAGCCGTCGACGAGCGCAAAGCGCTCGCAGCAGTGGTCGATCTCGCCGTACTCGACGCGGCTCGGCGCGCCGTCACGCATGACGGTCACGTACTTCCGGCGCCGGTAGCGAACGCCCGCCATGTACTCCGCCAGGTGGACGGTCGTGTTGGCGTCATGGCTGACCCCCAGGAGCAGGACGTTCCCGCCCAGCTCCAGCACCCGGCCGACAGGACTGTCCGGGCCGTGGGGGACGTCGACCGGGTGCGGCGCGACGATGCGCTCGGCCAGCGGCCCGGCTGCCGCGAAGGCGTGGGGGCTGTCGCTGCGGAGCACGCCGGGCAGCCGCCGGAAGGTGTCGGCCGTCACGCCCATGCCGAGGCACGGCGTGGTTTGCGGCTCGAAGGAGTGGTCGTCGTCATCGGTCATGCTCGGCATGACCAGCGTGCCGCCGGGGCCGAGGGCTTCGAGGAGGGCGTCGATAAGCCCGCGCGGGCCGCCCTCGATGGGGCCGACCCTTGAGAACGCCGTGTGGACCTGCAGCACGTGTCCCGGCCGAACGCCCACCCTGGCAAGCTGACGCGCGACCGCGGAAATGCCAAGCGGCTCCATGTGAGGGGAGCGCCGCCCTACCCCGGTGAACCCACGGCCTCCTGCAGCCCGTACTCCTCGATGAGGCCGGTGAGCTCCCGCCAGACCGAGTCCTCCACGGTGATGCCCTCTTCGCGGAGGCGGGCCTCTGTGTGCTTCTCCGCCTCGCCGGGGTACAGGATGCCGGAGCTGTCGGCGGCCAACGGCGACGTTTTGATGAAGGCGATGAAGTCGGACACCTCCTGCTTGAACCACTCCAGGTCGGTGAAGGCGTCGATGCGCCAGGCCGCGATGAAGCTGCCGTCGTTGTGCTTGCCCTCCGGGTCCAGGCCGAACCCAAGCGTCGTGAGGATGCCTGAGAAGACCTCGCCCATGAAGCTGAGGCCGTAGCCCTTGTAGCCCAGGTCGCCGCCCATGGGCAGCAGCGCGCCGCCCTCGTTGTAGGCGTTGGGGTCCGTGGTGTCGTTGCCGTCCTTGTCGACGATCCAGCCGGTCGGTATCGGCAGGTTGCGACGGCGGTAGACGGCCAGCTTGCCCGCCGCGACCGCGCTGCTCGCCATGTCGATGAAGACAGGGCTGTCCTCGTTGGAGGGCACGCAGATGCAGACGGGGTTGGTGCCGAGACGCCGCCCGCGGCCGCCGAAGGGCGCCACCGCCTTGGGGCCGCGCCCGGAGTCGGTGAACATGATGGCGGCGAGGCCCTGCTCGGCGCACGCGGCTGCGTAGGGCGTCAGCCGGCCGATGTGGCTCTGCTGGTAGATGGTGACGGCGCCGATGTTCTGCGCCAGCGCCTTCTCGATGAGCAGCTGCGTCGCCCGCTTGGTGACGTTGAACCCGAAGCCCCAGTTGCCGTTGATGACCGCGGTCGTCGCCGACTCTTTCTCGACCACGTAGGGCGCGTCGGGCACGATGTGGCCCGCCTTGATGCGGTCGACGTACGTGGCGATCTGCCCGACGCCGTGGGAGTCGTGCCCGGCGAGGTTGGACGTGATCAGGCCGTCGGCCACGTCGAGGGCGGCCTGTTCTGGTGTCCCGGCGGCCTTGAAGATCTCACAGGTGACCTTGTGCAGATATTCGTGCGGGAAGGTGGGCATGGTATTCCTCTCCGGCTGAAGGGTGGAAGCAGTGTATGCCGCCTTAAGAAGGGTGGCAAGGGAGGAGGTCATTCACAGAATGAATTGACAGCTCCAATGACATTGGGTAGAGTAACTATGTTCAACCCCCTTAGGTTGCAAAGGCTCAACCTAAGGATTCTGACCGCCTGAGGGTTACTCTCAAAGTGACCCACAAGGCATTGAGGGCTGCGTTGGCAGCCCTCTCTTATTTTGTCCAGCAGCCATTCAGCATTTCTCTTGTGATCACTATTGTTCGATCGGCCACGTCCTGGAGCAGAGTCGATCCCCGTTGATTCATGAGGGCAACCTCTACGTGGCGACCGTAGTCCTTGACCGCTCGAACTGCGTCAAGAAAGTCCGTGTCTCCACTGACGAGGATGGCAGTGTCATACATCCCTCTGCTGCCGTGCACTACCATGTCAGTGGCGATCCTAACGTCAACGCCCTTTTCATGTGCAGGCCGAGGCGGCTTACCCGTGTAGACCAAGCGGCCAAGGCGTAGCTCAAAGTAGTCCACGGACCTCAGGGCCTCAAAGAACCGTTGCTGCGCGGCAAATGTTTGAGGTTGAATTCGTGAGTCGGTTGCACCGACATAGTAATACGCCCTGACTAATTTGCGGTCACCTACGAGCCGCTGGACAAACTCGGCGAAGTCCAAATCCACACGACCCATGACGTGCCGCAGGGAATAATACAAGTTGCTGCCGTCTATGTAGACGGCTACACGTTGGTCAGGCATGGCCCCTCAAAATAGTCTTCTTGACTACATTATGGGCCTTATGCATAGTTGATGCCAGCAATACAGCACGCAATTATAGCCAATTACGACTTGCTGGCCGCAATGGCCTACCCGCGGCGCTCCCACGCCTCGGGGTTGATCATGTTCGTGGGTTCTCCCGAGAGAAACGCCTTGATATTGGCCAGCGCGTTCGCGTAGAAGGAGCCGTATCCCTCCTCCGTCACGAAGCCTATGTGCGGCGTCAGGAGCGCGTTGGGGAGGCTGAGGAAGGGGTGGTCCGCCGGCAGGGGTTCCTCGTCGAAGACGTCCAGTCCCGCGCCGCCGATGCGGCCCTCGCGCAGGGCGTCGACGAGCGCAGCCTCGTCGACGATGGGGCCGCGCGAGGTGTTGATGAGGAAGGCGTCGGGCCGCATCATCGCCAGGTCCGCCGCTGTGACCAGCCCTACGCTCTCCGGAGTCAGCGGCAGGTGGATGGTGATGACGTAGGCCGTCGAGAAGAGCTCCTCGCGGCTCACGCGGGTTGCGCCGTGCTCAGCCGCCCGCTCGTCGGTGAGCCACGGGCTCCACGCGATGAGCTCCATATTGAAGGCCAGGCCCAAGCGTGCGACCCGGCTCCCAAGCCGGCCGAGTCCGATGACGCCGAGTTTCCTGCCGGCCAGCAGCGGAGTCAGGTTGGTCTGCCACCGGCCCTCCCTGGTTTCGCGGTCCTCCTCGCGAAGGCGCTTGGTCAGCCCGAGGATGAGGGCCCACGTCAGCTCCTCGACGCTGCCGCCCGCGGAGCCTCCGGTGCCCGTCAGCACGATGCCCCGCTCGGTGCAGTGGGGGATGTCGATGGTGTTGCCGTAGCCCCTGCCGGTGCCGGAGAGCATCCGCAGGTTGGGAAGCGCGTCCAGGAGCTCGGCGGGGAACGGTGTCCGCTCCCGCATGAGCTGGATGACCTCGTAGTCCTTCAGCCGCTCGACGAGCTCGTCATGGTCGGTGATGTGGTCGCTGTAGAAGTCGACGACGGAGCCGTCCGGCAGTGAGTCCCAGTCGGCGAGGTCACGCGCGACGTTCTGGTAGTCGTCGATGACGGCGATGCGAACCATAGGACGCCTCCTTGATGCGTGGGGTTGCTGTGCGGCAGTGTACCCGCTGGAGCCGGGGTTTGCAGCGGTGTGCTAGCCGCGGGCGCGCATTTCCATGGGCAGCAGGCTGCTGTAGATGAACGCGTTGACGGGCGTGGACACGCCGGACTCGCGGCCGAGCCGCACCGCCGCGCCGGTCTGCGCCTCCAGCTCCGACGGCCTGCCCTCCTGGATGTCGCGCTGCATGGAGGACTCGCCGCCCTCAGGCTGGCGGTCGATGGCGGCCATGGCGGTGGCGGCGGCGGTGTCCGACAGGCTGACGCCCCGGGCGAGCGCGACGTTGTAGACCTCCGTCATGGCACCCTCCAGCATCGCCCGCGTCTCCGGCAGCGCACGCGTGACTCCCACCGGCGAGCGGGTGACCGCGCCGACGCCGCCCCAGGCGCAGATGAAGAGGAACTTGCCCCATAGCGCGGCATGGATGTCCGGCGGAGTCTCGGCCTTCAGCCCGGCGCCGGCGAGGGCTGCGCGGACATGCTCGACGCGCTCGCTGGGGCGGTTGTCGAGCTCGGCGATGCCGACGTAGTCGTCGCCGCCGTTGTGCCGGATGTGGCCCGGCCCCTCGATGAGGGCGACGACGCGGCACAGGCCGCCCACGACATGCTCGGGCCCGAGGGCCTCGATGAGCTGCGGCGCGGCCTCGACGCCATTTTGCATCGGCACGACGCAGGTGTCCGGCCCGATGAGGGGTCTGATGGACGGAGCGATTTCCGATACCTGCCCCGCCTTGACGGCCACCAGGACGGCGTCCACCGGGCCTATATCGGCCGGGGAGTCCGTGGCCTTGGCGCCGGCTATCGTGAAGTCGCCGTGGACGCTGCTGATGCGGAGGCCGCCGGCGCGGATGGCGGCGAGGTGCGCGCCACGTGCGATGAATGTCACATCCATGCCGGACTGCGCCAGCCGGCCGCCGAAGTAGCCGCCAACGCCCCCGGTCCCGTATACGGCGATTCGCATGTGGAGTCTAGCCCTCCCGTTCCAGCAGTTCCGCGACCTTCATTCTAATCTGGTCGCGGATCCGCCGCACGGTCTCAATCGGCTGGCCTGCGGGGTCGTCCAGACCCCAGTCCTCGGCGGGCAGGAACGTGGCGGGGCATGCATCGTCGATGGCGCAACCCATGGAGATGATTGCATAGGCGTAGTCGGCCATCTCCTGGGTAATGACCTTGGGGGTGTTGCCGCTGATGTCGATGCCGTGCTCCAGCATCGCCTCGACGACGACGGGATTGACGCGCTCGGTGGGCATCGTGCCGGCGGACTCGGCGCACACCTCCGGGTTGCCGGCGGCGTTGAGGTAGGCCTCGGCCATCTGGCTTCTCCCTGCGTTGTGGACGCAGACAAAGAGGACGCGCTTCACTGCTCGTCTCCGTTCTGCATCGCGTTGCCCTCCCGCAGCCAGGCGTAGGTGAAGGCCGCGACGGACGCGCCGACGGCCGGGCCGACCCAGTACGCCCAGTGGGCGGTCCAGTTGGCGCTTACGAGGGCGGGCCCGAAGGAGCGCGCCGGGTTCATCGACGCGCCGGAGATGGGGCTGCCAAAGATTGCTTCGAGGCCCACGGTCGCGCCGATGGCCAGGGCGGCGGCGGTGCCGACGGCCCGCACATCCGTGGCCATCGCCATGATGACGAACATGAGGAAGAAGGTGAGCAGCGCCTCGAAGGACACGACGACCCACTCCTCGGCGTTGGGCAGCGTCGCTCCCATGTCGGCGACGTTCCCGAACAGGCCGCGCAGGACGAGGCAGGCGGCGGTCGCGCCGAGCAGCTGCGAGCCCCAGTAGAGGGGCGCGAGCTTCCACGGGAAGTGGCGCGCCAGGGCGAACCCCAGGGTAACCGCGGGGTTGATGTGCGCGCCGGAGATGTGGCCCGTCGCGAAGATCATCGCGGCGACGGTGAGCCCGAACACCAGGCCGATGCCGACGTTGGTGACCGCCCCGCCGGAGATTTCGTCGATCATGACGGCGCCTGCGCCGGCAAAGAGAAGGCCGAAGGTGCCGATGAACTCGGCGGCGCACCGGCGCGGCAGGGAAGGGGGCTGCTGGGCCATGGCCAAGTGTGCTCCTTGCGGTTGCTGCTGCTCGACTCCCGCAGTCTACCGCATGGCCTCGACCAGTGTCGTTGGGCGTTTTGTTAACGCTTTGTTGTCGCACGGCGCACAGGCGGGTCGACTCAGGCTGCGCCACAACGTGGGGCCGATGCTCGCGGGGTTCGCCTGCCCCCGCATCGGGGTACGGGGAGACCATGCGCCGGTATGGAGGGTGTGGGGTGAGGTAGCTGGTGGGAATTGTTTTGTTTTTCGTGTTGAAGCTGAGTTGGCACGTTGCAGATACAAGACGAAAAATTTTTCATCAGGGGGGAACAATTCCCTCCCTTCGACAGGCTCAGGACAGGCCCGGGGGCCATGCGCGGTGCGGTCGTGGTGTTGTGGTGGCGGTGCATGGGGCGAGGGTAGCGGGGATTCGTCTTGCTATTCGCTTTGTAGGGGAGTTGGCACGTTGCAGCTACGAGACGAATATTCACCGAGGGGAAGCGAATCCCGGCCCTTCGCGTTGGGGTTGTGGTGTTGTGGTGGCGGTACATGGGGTGAGGGTAGCGGAGGGGACGGGGTTCGCGCGAGGGGATGGTGGCAGGGGGTGCTGGTTCTTCTGCCTGTCGCGTGGAGGGAGTTCCCCACCCATACCCCGCCCCTCTGGGTTCCTGCCTTCGCAGGACCCTTCGACAAGCTCAGGGCAATCGGGGGGGCCGGGATGGTTGGGCCCTACATAACACCGGCCCCGTTCACCCTTCGATTTCCCTCAGGGCGAACGGAGCCGGTTTTTGGTTTCAGTCAGCTCCAGGACAGCTAGGCGACGCCCTCTGCGGCCAGCGCCTCGTCAATTTGGGCGCGGTTGAAACCGAGGATCTTGTGTCCGCCGATGAGCGTGACGGGGGTGCTGCGGTGGCCCATGTCTATGACGGCCTGGCGCGCCTCGAGGTCCACGGAGATGTTCCGCACGTCGTACTCGACGCCCTTCTGTGAAAGGTACCCTTTCACCATCTCGCAGGAGCCTCAGTTGTTGGACGAGAACACCGTGATTGCAACGTCGCTCATTTCACTCACCACCTATGTGATTGTGACCAGTTTGCCGCTAGTCGGCGGCTACGTCCACTGGGCGAAGGCCATCGCGCAGCCGGTGCCCGCGGGGGAACGGTAGCAGGGCACGTAGTCGAACAGCTCCATGTCGAGGTGCTCGGCCGCGCCGGCAAGCGACATCCAGTTGCGGGCCTCCGAATTGCCGGAGTTGAGCCGCTCACGGGGGAGCTGCTGCAGCTTTACGATGCTCTTTTCCTGCAGCCCCTCCAGTGTCCACGTGTCGAGCTCCTCGTCGACGACGAAGTGGCTGAGGCCGCCGGAGGCGAGGACGGCGACGCGCTCCTTGCCCGGCCACGCCTCGATTGCGCTGCGGACGGAACGACCGATGTCGTAGCAGCGCTTGGGCGTGGGCTGGTTCGGCGGGTAGTAGGTGTTGACCATGATCGGCACCGTGGGGATGCTCAAGTCCTCCATGATGCGGTGGTGGACGTAGGCGAAGGCGTGGCCGACGCCGCCGCGGGAGCGTCCGCCGCGGTCAGGGTCAAGGAAGCGGGAGTAGCCGACGTCGTACTCGGCCTCGGTGAGGAACTCGATCATGTGCTTGCCGAGGGCGCCCTGGGTGGGGAGCACCTGGTCATGCGGCGGGTAGCCGATGAGGGGCTGGTAGCCGGTGGCGGCGGTGTAGGCCTCGCCCTGGCCGAGCACCTTGATCTCGTCGCCCCAGTAGATGCAGAAGGCGGGCATGTTGTCGTCGGTGAGGTACTCCTGCTGGTCGTCGCCGAACATAACGAGGATGTCCACGTTGGCGTTCTTGAGGGCCTCGGCCACCTGGGCGATTCCCCGCTGGTTGCGCTCGTGGCGCTGCATCTGCAGCTCCGGGTCGAGCTCCCTCTCGAGGCGCTTCGTGTCCACGCGCGCCAGCAGGTCCTGGTAGTTGGACACGATGCCGTCCGTGCCGACGAGGGCCGGGTTGCGCTGGTCGTTGGCGCCCGCGCGGGAGGCCCACGCCTCCGGCAGCATGCTCAACTGCGGGCTGTGCGACGTTCCGAGCCCGATCACTACCTCTGCCATAGCAGTCCTCCTTTGCGATGCCGATTGGTGGGGCCTGTTGGCCCCGTGTCTTGCTCTACAGCTGCGCGACGGTCTTGTCGCCCTCCGTCTCCAGCAGCTTCAGGAAATCGCCCTCGCTGGAAACGGCGTCCAGCGCGCGGACGTGGAACACCTCCGGGTGGCTGGCCGCATACGGCTCGATGCCCTCCTGCAGGTCGCGCGCCGCGCGCAGCAGGATGCGCCGAGCGGCGATGATAGCGGTGTCGCTGGTGCCGAGGTGCTCCTGGGTGCGGTCGGAGACGCCGCCCATGCTGTCCGTCATCGCGAAGTCCTGGTGCCGGCCGAAGGGGATGCCGGTGTAGTTCTGCTTGCGCTGCATCTCCCGGTCGATGAGGTAGTCGTTCTCGGGCGCGCGCACGCTGCGGAAGGTGTCGATGATGCCGCCGTCGGGCAGGGTGTACTTCACGCGCTCCAGCTCCATCGTGTCGACGGCGCGGGCGCGCTCCTCCGGCGTCAGCGGGCGCTCGCCGTTGTAGCTGTACTGGAAGGTGATGATGTGCTCGTCGTCGATGGGCACCCAGCCGCGGCCGCCGCGAGGCCAGGCCGGGCCGGGGATGAGGCTGAACATCGGCAGCATCCACTGGGTCACGCGCCAGTAGTAGCTGCCGTCCTCCGGGCCGCGGCGCGAGCCGTAGGTGAGGCCGTAGTCGGTCTCCTTCACGGTGAGCTGCGGCGCGCCGAACTTGTACGACAGCACGGAGTTGCGCCCGCCCTGCTGGTTCCCCGTCCGCATGTCGCGGTGGTAGTCGATGCTCAGGTCGAAGACGCTGTGCAGGAAGGAGACGTGGCAGGAGTCTATCTCCCCCTCCGTGCACTGCATGTAGTTGGAGTGCTGGATGAAGCGGGTGACGACGCGATGATCGTCGGGCACGCGGGCCCACTCGAAGGCCGGGAGCTCCGGCTGCAACTCGCGCGGGCCCATGTAGACCCACACGCAACTGCCGTACTCGCGGGCGGGGTAGGCCTTGATCTTGACCTTGTCCTTGAAGTTGCTCTCGGCGGGCTCCGAGGGCATGTCGACGCAGTCGCCGTTCACGTCGAACTTCCAGCCGTGGTAGACGCAGCGCAGCCCGCACTCCTCGTTGCGGCCGAAGAAGAGGCTGGCGCGGCG
>DAOUJQ010000008.1:0-177912 GCA_034422455.1 Dehalococcoidia bacterium | reverse complement strand
AAGCTGGTGGTCAACGTCATGGGCGACACCGCCGCCGGCACCGTCCTCCTCGACGTCGAGACCGCCGTCCGCGAGCGCCTGCCCATCCTGACGGTCATCCTCAACAACGGCGCCATGGGCGGCTACGAGCACAACATTCCCGTCGCCGTCGAGCGGTACGGCAGCAAGTTCCTCTCCGGCGACTACACCGGCGTCGCCGCCGCCCTGGGCGCCTACGCCGAGCGCGTCACGGACCCGGGCGACGTCAGTGCCGCCATCACCCGCGCCACCGCCTGCGTCGAGTCCGGCCAGACCGCCGTCCTGGAGTTCATCACCCGCGAGTTCCCGGTCTTCTCCAGGGGATAGCGGGGAGCGGGCGCGCCCGACACGAGGCGCATGACTTCCGTTCCTAAGGAGGCGTCCCGTGCCCTATGACGAAGCCCTTGCCGCAAAGGTCCGCGACTGCCTCGACGGCCAGCCGGAGCTCGTCGAGCTCCGTATGTTCGGCGGTCTCTGCTTCACCGTGCGAGGCAACATGTGCTGCGGCATCCTTGGCGACGCCCTGATGGTCCGGGTAGGGAAGGAGTCCTACGTCGGCGCGCTTGCGCAGCCCGGCGCCCGGCCCGTAGAGGTCTCCGGCAGGCCCATGACCGGCATGGTCCTCGTCGGCCCGCCGGGCCAGGCCGCGTCGATGGGTGTCGAAGGCTGGGTGCAGCAGGGCTTGGACTACGCCCTGTCCCTCCCTCCCAAGGCCAAGTAACGCTCCTTCGACGGGTACCCTTCAACGCCTCCGCGTGGTAGAGTCTCCCTACTTCCAACCCGCCCATCATCCAACCGGAGGCCGCTCTTGGCAGGCATACCCCTCATAGCCCGCGCTGAGGACTTCGGCGACCGCACGGCGATCATCGCCGGGGAGGGCACGTTTACCTACGCCCAGCTCCTCGCCGACTCCGCCGCCGTCGCCTCCTGCCTCCTTGACGGCGCGGACGACCTCGCCGAGGCCCGCGTCGCCTTCCTCACGCCCGGCGGCTACCACTACGTCGCGACGCAGTGGGGCGTCTGGCGCGCCGGCGGTGTCGCCGTCCCCCTCGCCACGTCGCACCCTAGGCCCGAGCTCGAGTACATGGTCGAGGACTCCGGCGCGACCATCGTCGTCGCCCACCCGCAGTACGAGGAGACCCTGCGCCCCATCGCCGAGGAGCGCGGCCTGCGCTTCCTCCTCACTCCTGACATCCTGCGCCATCCGGTGGGCCCGCTGCCCGACGTCGACCCCGACCGCCGCGCCATGATCATCTACACCAGCGGCACGACCAACCGCCCCAAGGGCGTCGTCTCCGCCCACACCACCATCCAGGCGCAGATGACCAGCCTCGTCGAGGCGTGGGGCTGGACGGGCGACGACCGCATCCTGCACGTGTTGCCCCTCCACCACATCCACGGCATCGTCAACGTCCTCGGCTGCGCCCTCTGGTCCGGCGCCGTCTGCGACATGCTCCCCGCCTTCAACGCCGACGCCGTCTGGGACCGCATCGAGCGCGGCGGCCTCTCGCTCTTCATGGCCGTCCCCACCATCTACGCCCGCCTCGTGCAGGCGTGGAACGCCGCGCCCCACGAGCGCCGCGAGTCGATGACAAAGGCCTGCGCTGAGCTCCGGCTCATGGTGTCCGGCTCCGCTGCGCTGCCCGTGCAGACGCTGGAGGAGTGGGAGGAGATCAGCGGCCACCGGCTGCTGGAGCGCTACGGCATGACGGAGATCGGCATGGCTCTCTCCAACCCCCTCCACGGCGAGCGCCGCCCCGGCTACGTCGGCACCCCCCTCCCCGGCGTCGACCTCCGCCTCGTCGACGAGGACGGCAACGCCCCGCCCGAGGGCTCCCCTGGCGAGATCCAGGTGCGCGGCCCCGCCGTCTTCCGCGAGTACTGGTGCAAGCCCGAGGCCACCGCCTCTGAGTTCGTCGATGGCTGGTTCAAGACCGGCGACGTCGCCGTGCTGGAGGACGGAGCCTACCGCATCCTCGGCCGCAGCAGCGTCGACATCATCAAGACCGGCGGCTACAAGGTCTCGGCCCTGGAGGTCGAGGATGTCCTCCGCGAGCACCCGGACATCGCCGAGTGCGCCGTCGTGGGCATGGAGGACATCGAGTGGGGCGAGCGCGTCTGCGCGGCCCTCGTGCTCGCGGGCGGCAGCGCCCTCACGCTGGAGTCGTTGCGCGACTGGTCTCGGGAGCGGCTGGCGCCCTACAAGATGCCCAGCCGCATGCTCTCCATGGAAGAGCTGCCCCGAAACGCCATGGGCAAGGTCGTCAAACCGGACCTTTCGAAGCAGTTCGCGGAAGCCGAGAGCCAGGTGCAGACCAGCGCAGGCTAACCCCGCAGCGTTGTGAGCATGTAGGGGCGACCCTCGTGGTCGCCCGCCCGACCAAAGGACAAGCAAATGGACGCCGACAAGGAGCAGAACGCGCGGGAAGAAGACTGGTCGGAGGACGACCCGGCCATGCGTAAGGCCGTGCGCGGGTCGCGCAAGCGGCCCAGGATGAAGGTGGACGGCGCGTCCGTGAAGAACATGCTCCGCATCATCGGCGACAGGGCGCGCAAGCTTGGCGGTGGTCAGGGCAAGCAGTAAGGTTCAAGGCGAGGGGAGAGCGCAATGAAGTGGGCATCGGCGATTTCGGAGGAGCGCGACCTCGTTGCCGCGCTGGAGGACTGCTGCGCCACGGTGGCCGCGGACCTGGGGCCTGACGCGCCGCCCTCTCTGGCCGTGGTCTTCGCCTCCGCCGCCTACACCTACGAGTCCGAGGAGGTGCCCCGCATCCTCGCCGAGCGCTTCCCCGGCGTCATGGTCCTCGGCTGCTCCGGCGCCGGCGTCATCGGCGCCGCCCAGGAGGTCGAGCAGCAGCGCGCACTCGCCCTCACCGTCGGCCACCTGCCCGGCGTCGTCATCTCGCCCTTCCGCGCCATGAGCGACGAGCTGCCCTCCCCCGATGAGCCGCCCGATGCGTGGTCGAAGCTCCTCGGCGTGTCACAGGAGGACAACCCCCACTTCCTCGTGCTGATGGACCCCTTCTCCATGGCTGGCGAGGGCATCCTCTCCGGCCTCGACTACGCCTTCCCCGCCGCGACCAAGGTCGGCGGGCTCGCCAGCGGCAGCAGCATGCCTGGCGGCCACGCCCTCTTCCTCGCTGACACCGTCTACCACGACGGCGTCGTGGGCGTGGCCCTCCATGGCGACATTGTCGTCGAGACGGTCGTGGCCCAGGGCTGCCGCCCTATCGGCGAGCTCAAGCGCATCACCAAGTGCGACCGCAATTTGCTCATCGAGTTCGATGGCGGCGAGCGCCCGTTGGACTACCTCCGCGACCTCTTCCGGCGGCTCTCGCCGGAGGACCAGAACCTCGTCGCCAACAACCTCTTTCTCGGCATCGCCATGGACCCCCAGCTTGCCCTGGACGAGGTGAACCCCGGCGACTTCCTCATCCGCAACCTGATCGGCGTCGACCACGCCAACGGCCTGATCGGCGTCGGCGAGTTCCTCCGCGAGGGCCAGCTTGCCCAGTTCCACATCCGCGACGCTTCCACCTCCGCCGAGGACCTCCGGCGTCAGCTGTCACGCTACATGGAGGGCACCGGCGCGGCCTCGCCCGTGGGCGCCCTCATGTTCCAGTGCAATGGCCGGGGCCAGTACCTCTACGGCCGGCAGAACCACGATTCCGACCTTTTCACGGATATGGTCGGCTCCATCCCCCTGGGTGGCTTCTTCTGCAACGGCGAGATCGGCCAGGTCAGCGGCACCACCTACCTGCACGGCTACACCAGCTCCTTCGCCCTCTTCCGCGCCCCCTAGCCCCCCAGCCGTTCGCCCTGAGCTTGTCGAAGGGCCGTCCCGCCTGCAGCCCCTTCCCCCTTGATGGGGAAGGCTGGGATAGGGGTGCCCCCGCCCGGTGGACGCCCCCGCCGTCCCGCGCCCATAATTGAAGTACGGCGCGTACCCCCTGGCCGCGCACACTTCACCTCGGGAGCAACCGTGGCGTACAAGGACATTAGCAGCTACGGGGCCATCGGCAACATGCACGGCGCAGCCCTCGTCGGCCTTGACGGCTCCATCGACTGGTGCTGCATGCCCCGCATCGACTCCCCCAGCGTCTTCGCCGCCATCCTGGACGAGGAGAAGGGCGGCAGCTTTCAGATCGCCCCGCTCGATCCTTACGAGTCCTCCCAGCGCTACCTGCCGGACACCAACATCCTAGAGACCAGCTTCACCACCGCCACAGGCACGGTGACGGTCACCGACTTCATGCCCCTCAGCCCCGTCCGCGGCGTCGACATCCTCCCACAGGACATCCACCGCGTCGTCGAGTGCGTTGAGGGCTCCGTCGCCATGCAGGCCGTCTTCCGTCCCCGCTTCGACTACGCCCGCGCCTTCACTCACCTGCATCTGATGCCCCACGGCGTCCTCGCCGCCGGCGGCCCGCACGAGATGACCCTCTCCGTCAACGTGCCCATCACCGTCAACGCCGACGCCGCCGAGAGCCGCTTCACCGTCACGCCGGCCCACGGTGCAGTCTTCGTCATCTCCTACGGCCGCAGCGAGCCGATGATCGTCGGCCCCGGTCGCAGCGCCCAGCGCCTCGAGACCACCGCCCGCAACTGGCGCCACGTGGTCGAGGAGCTCCACTACGATGGCCTCTGGCGCGACGAGGTCGTCCGTTCCTTCCTCGCCCTGCACCTGCTCATCTACGCGCCGACCGGAGCCATCGCCGCCGCCCTCACGACGTCGCTTCCCGAGCACATCGGCGGCGAGCGCAATTGGGACTACCGCTTCTGCTGGCTCCGCGACTCCGCCTTCACCCTTGGCGTCCTCTACCGCCTCGGTGACCTCCACGACGCCCTTCACTTCCTCGACTGGCTGCTGGGCAAGTGCTCCCTCTTCCGGGACCGGGACGTCCTGCAGGTGCTCTTCGGCCTCAAGGATGATTCCGGGACGGACGAGGAGACGCTGGAGCACCTTGAGGGCTACCGCCGGTCCCAGCCGGTGCGCATCGGCAACGGCGCGGTCTACCAGCTTCAGATGGACATCTTTGGCGAGGTGCTGCTCAGCATCAACACCTACCGCCGCTACGGCGGCTACATCTCGAACGAGATCTGGTCCATCGTCCACGACTTTGCGGAGGTCGTCTGCCGCCGCTGGCGCGAGCCCGACCGCAGCATCTGGGAGGTCCGCGGCCGCGAGCGACACTTCACCTACTCCAAGGCCATGTGCTGGGCTGCCCTCGACAACGCCATTGCCATCGGCGAGAACACCGGCTGCGAGGGCGACTTCGCCCGCTGGCGTGCCGAGGCCGACGCCATCAAGGATGAGGTCCTCGCCCACGGCTGGAACGACGCCAAGCAGGCCTTCGTCCAGAGCTACGACAGCGACGCCCTCGACGCCAGCAGCCTCATCCTCCCCTGGACCAACATGCTCCCGCCCGACGATCCGCGCATCCTCAGCACCATCGAGCGCACTGTCGAGGAGCTCGGCCACGGCCCCTTCGTCAAGCGCTACAAGGTCGACGAGGCCGACGACGGCCTGCAGGGCGAGGAGGGCGCCCTCACCATGCTCTCCTTCTGGCTCATCGGCTCCCTCATCGGCTGCGGCCGCGTGGAGCAGGCCAAGGCCCTCTTCGAGGAGATGCTGGGCTACGCCAACCATCTCGGCCTCTACTCGGAGATGATCGACCCGCACACCAAGGAGGCCCTCGGCAACTTCCCCCAGGCCTTCAGTCACATCGGCCTCATCCACACCGCCCGCAACCTCTCCGCTGCCCTGCGCGCCTGATCGCCCCCTTCCCCTCCCGTGTATCCTGTCCCCAAACCCTGCGCCGAGGTGCTGCCCATGCCGGAAGAGGACGCCGTCGTCGAGGCCAACCGCGCCTTCTACCGCGCCATCGAGTCGCTGGACAACGACCAGATGGAGGCCGTCTGGGACCCGGACCCCTCTGTCACCTGCGTCCACCCCGGCTGGCCCATCATGTCCGGCCGCGACAAGGTCCTCCAGAGCTGGTCCACCATCTTCGACAACACCATGGTCATGCAGTTCACCATCACAGAGTACGCCGTCCTCGTCGCCGGCGACCTCGCCTGGGTCGTCTGCACGGAGTCCCTCCGCTCCGTCGTCGCCGGCCGCGTCACCGAAGCGACGGTGGAGGCCACCAACGTCTTCCGCAACCGCGACGGCCAATGGCGCATCGTCCACCACCACGGCTCCCCGGTGATGTAGCCACTTGTTGCCATGCCTTGCATGATGGTAACGTTAGCGTTACCATGTTCGTGATCGAGGAATATCTTGACCATCGGGGCAACAGTACATTCGCACAGTGGTTTCACAGCCTTGGTTCCCCTACAGCGAGAAAGGTGCGAAACGTCCTGTCACGCATGGAGGCGGGCAACCTCTCCGACGTAAAGGCCCTTGGTCGGGGCGTATTTGAACGCAGGATCGACTTTGGACCCGGGTACAGGATCTACTTTGGCAGGGTAGGGCCGCTAGTGATCATACTGCTTGGTGGCGGCGCCAAAGATGGCCAACAACAGGACATAAGGCAGGCACAGGAACGCTGGGATGACTACAAGCGTGGGTAGGGAGAACGGTCCAGGCAGTATCGGGCTGAAGCAGGAGCGACGGGGGGTTGTAGAAGGGAGGCGGGGGATGCCGCTCACGAGGAGCTTCAGAGAAACCGTCATGGAACGCGCCGAGAAAGACCCGGAGTTTAGGCAAGGATTGTTCTTGGAGGCCATGAATTGCTTCTTGGAAGGAGACATAGCCCCCGCAATGATCATCCTCCGCGACTATGTGAACGCTACCGTCGGCTTTACGAAGCTTGCCGAGTTGACCGGCTACTCCCCCAAGAGCCTCATGCGCATGCTCAGTCCTACTGGAAACCCAAGGAGCAACAACCTCTCCGAGATCATCCGTTGCCTCCAGGAGAATGAGGGCATTCGGCTGGAGGTGACAGCCGTCAGTTAGAACGACCCCACCCCCTACCCCTCCTTCGGCGTCATCAGCCACGCCTGCGCCGCCGCGGCCGGGCTCAGCCACGCCGCAATCTGCTCGTGCCGTCCCTCGGCCAGCTCCACGCCGAGGCCGTTCGCCAGCCGCGACATGAAGTTGAAGTTGCACGTGATGAGCACCACGGACAGGACCTCCTCGTCCCTGAGTCCCAGGTCCCGCAGCGCGTTTACGTCGGCCTTCTTCATCGCCCACGGCTCGCGCGTCAGTTTCACCGCGAAGTCCAGCATGCCCCGCGTCCGCGGGTCCAGGTCGGCTTGTGTGTAGTCGTGCATGATGTGGCTGGCCAGCTCAGGGTCGTCCGAGTGCTGACGGAGGAACCCTCCGTGCGACATCGTTCAGTACCGGCACTCCAGCGCCGCCGCCGTCGCCGTGGCGATGGCCTCCTCCTGCACCCTTGTCAGGCACGATCCGCCAAAGGTGATGGCCATGTTGTTCGCTCCGACCGCTTCCTGCGCCTTCGGATTGATGGACATCACCTCCATGATGGCCGGTTTGCCGCTTGGAGTTTCTCGTATCCAGGACATGGCGATTTCCTCCTCTTTCGGTAGGGAAATGGTACGCCTGTGCGCGGGTTTCGTCACCAACCGCTGGACCTCGGCGGTGAGGCCTTGCCGCCACAGGCCAGTCAGCTACAAAATCAAGCCCGAACCAAGTCAAAATCCTGTTGACAAACGTAAATCTAGGCTATATCGTCGCTGCTACTCCCAAATGGTAGAAGGAGGATTAATCATGGATGCATACTGCTTCAAGTGTCGGACCAAGAAGGAAATCTCCGGCGCGACTGCAGTCACGTTGAAGAATGGCCGCCCCGCCACGCAGGGCACCTGCGGCACCTGTGGGACGAAGCTGTTCCGGATCGGCAAGAGCTAACGCTCGGTTACCATTGGGGTTGTCTAAACCCCGTTCTCGTCGCTCGATTCTCAGTTGATTCGGGTGGCAGGTGTGGTGTACCCACCAGGCGATGTTGAAATGGGCCGCTGCAAGGCGGCCCATTCTTCGTCTTCTACACACTCCGCTCTCGGCGGTGTATCCTTAGCCCATTCATAGCTGGAGGCGATCTGTGCTGAACGCCGAAGACAACGCCCTCATCACCCGCGTCGGGCCCGGGACCCCCATGGGCGACTACCTCCGCCGCTACTGGGTCCCCGCCCTCCTCTCCGAAGAGGTCCCCACGCCCGACTGTCCGCCCGTTCGCGTGACCATCCTCGCCGAGACCCTCATCGCCTTCCGCGACACCGACGGCGACGTGGGCCTCGTCGACAACTACTGCCCGCACCGGCGCGCAAGCCTCTTCTTCGGCCGCAACGAGGAGCGTGGGCTGCGCTGCGTCTACCACGGCTGGAAGTTCGACGTGAACGGCGATTGCGTCGACATGCCCTCGGAGCCCGCTGAGTCCAACTTCAAGGACAAGGTGAAGGTCACTGCCTACCCCTGCGAGGAGCGGGGCGGCGTCGTCTGGGCCTACATGGGCCCGCCCGACCGCCGGCCTGAGCTCCCCAACCTCGCGTGGGCCGCCGCGCCCGACAGTCACAGATACCTCTCCAAGTGTCGCCAGGAGTGCAACTGGCTCCAGGCGCTGGAGGGCGGCATAGACTCCAGCCACATCAGCTTCCTCCACAGCAGCCTGAAGGCCCGCGACTACGCCATCAACGCCTCCAGCCGGGGCCTCCAGGACGCCGCCCTGCACGACCGCTCGCCTCGCTTCTTCCTCGAGCACGCCGACTACGGCCTCGTCATCGGCGCGCGCCGCAACACTGCCGCCGGCCGCTACTACTGGCGCATCACCCCGTGGATGCTCCCCTACTCCACCATCGTCCCCGCAGAGCCCCACGCCGTGATGACCGGCAACATGTACGTCCCAGCCGATGACGAGACCACCCTCGTCTTCCGCGCCTCCTGGCACCCCCTCCGTCCCCTCACCGACGCCGAGCGCCACGAGTACGAGACCGGCGGTGTATTCCACGAGTTGGTGCAGCCCGTGACCTACCGCCCCTACGCCAACAAGGACAACGACTACCTCCAGGACCGTGAGATGCAGCGGACGGTTAACTTCTCCGGCATCAAGGGCATTCAGGCCCAGGACATGGCTGTCATCGAGAGCATGGGCGCCATCTCCGACCGCACCAGGGAGCACCTCGGCACGTCCGACTCCGCCATCCTCGGCGCCCGCCGCAGGCTGCTGCGCGAGGTCGCCAACTTCCAGGAGGGCGTCGAGCCCGCCGCCGCCAACGACGGCGACATGTACTGGGTCCGCTCCGCCGCCGTCGAGGTCCCCACCACCATGCCGCTCTTGGAGGTGGCCGAGCGCTACATGGCCGTTGAGGAATCGACGCTGACCAAGCCGTCAACCACGTAAACGCAGCGCCGATGCACTCGGCGTCAGGGGGAGAGCAAGGAGGACACCATGCTGACGTTCCAGGAAAACGAGACCCTCGCGCGCGTCGGCCCCGGCACCGCCACCGGCGAGATGATGCGCCGCTATTGGGTTCCCGCCCTGCTCGACTGGGAGCTGCCCGAGCCCGACTGTCCGCCCATCCGGCTGAAGCTGCTGGGCGAGGAGTTGGTCGCCTTCCGCGACACCAACGGCGCGGTCGGCGTCGTCGACAACTACTGCCCCCACCGGCGCGCCAGCCTCTTCTTCGGCCGCAACGAGGAATGCGGCATCCGCTGCGTCTACCACGGCTGGAAGTTCGACGTGAACGGCGACTGCGTCGACATGCCCTCGGAGCCCGCCGAGTCCAACTTCAAGGACAAGGTCAAGATCAAGGCCTATCCAACGGCCGAGCTTGGCAACGTCGTCTGGGTCTACATGGGCCCGCCGGAGGTGCGGCCCCCGTTGCCGGAGCTGGAGTGGACCCAGGTGCCGGAGCTCCACCGGGGCGTCAACAAGGTCGTCCAGCAGTGCAACTGGATGCAGGGCCTTGAGGGCGGCATCGACACCGTCCACATCAACTTCCTGCACCGCAACCTCCAGGGCTCCGGCATCGCCGCCCGCGATGGCGCCTTCCGCCGCTCCTACGCCGCCCGCGTCGAGGTCGTCCCCACCGACTACGGCTACACCTACGCCGGCATCCGCGACCAGGCCGACGACAGCCTCAAGTACGTACGCGCCTACCACTTCATCGCGCCCTGGACGCAGCTGCGGCCCGTGCAGCTCAACCGCGGCGGCGGCGTTCGCCTGCGCGACTCCGGCCACATGTGGGTGCCCATCGACGACTACACCACCATGGTCTGGAACTTCACCTACTCCTTCGGCGACGAGCCCCTCACCGAGGACGAGCGCCTCCAGGTCGGCTCCGGCAACGAGCTCGGGAAGGACATCGACTACGAGAACGGCTTCAAGTCCCGCGCCGCCGCCGAGAACGACTACTTCATCGACCGCGAGGTGCAGCGTACCCAGACGTTCAGCGGCATCCCCGGCACCAACACCCAGGACCGCGCCGTCCAGGACACCATGGGCCCCATCTGCGACCGCACCAGGGAGCACCTGGGCACCACGGACCGCGCCATCATCATGGCCCGCAAGATCCTGCTGAACGCCGCCCGCATCGTCGAGGACGGCGGAGACCCGCCCGGCCTCGGCGAGAACGTCTTCGACCTCCGCTCTGTGGAGAAGGTCCTCCCCACCGACGTCTACTGGCGCGACGCCCTCTGGGGCGAGCTCTACGACAAGGCCCAGTACACCCCGGAGTACGTCCGCGCATAAGGCAACTCAAGGCACTGCATAGTGCGCCCGCCCCGTTCGTCCTGAGGGAAATCGAAGGATGAGCGGAGCGGGCGTAAACATTAGCAAGGAGGCATACGATGGCAAATAACCGGACGGCCCGCAGGCGGGCCATGCTGCGCGCCGAGGGCATGGTGGTCGCCCCCTTCTGCCTCAACGCCCTCCACGCCAGGATCGCCGAGTCCGTCGGCTTCGACGCCGTCTACATGACCGGCTCCGGCACGTCGGCGGAGAAGGGCTTTGCCGATGTCGGCCTCCTCACCCAGACCGAGATGGTCGCCAACGCCCGCTACATCGCCGACGCCGTCGACGTCCCCGTCGTCGCCGACTGCGACACCGGCTACGGCAACGCCATCAACGTCTGGCGCGCCGTTCGTGACTATGAGTCCATCGGCGTCAGCGGGGTCCACATAGAGGATCAGGTCTTCCCAAAGAAGTGCGGCTTCTTCGCCGGCAAGGATGTCATCCCCATGGAGGAACACGTTCAGAAGGTCCGCGCCGCCCTTGACGCCCGCCGCGACCCGGACTTCGTCATCATCGCCCGCACCGACGCCCTCGCCGTCAACGGCTGGGAGGACACCGTCCGCCGCTGCCGCGCGTACTACGACGCTGGAGCGGACCTCGTGTTCGTGGACGGCGTGAAGACCAAGGAGGACCTGCACATCTACGCAACGGAGTTGGCGGACGTGCCCAAGGTCTTCAACGGCGCAGACCCCGTCGCCACGACGGGCGAGGTGGAAGCCCTCGGCTTCAAGCTCATGCTGGCGGGATACACCCTCACTGTCGTCTACGACGCCGTCAAGCGAGCGATGCTGGAGCTCCGTGACACCGGCGCCATCAGCGCCCCGCAGTACCGATCGGAGATAGCGGACCTCCTCGGCCTGCAGGACGTCTACGCCATGGAAGCCGAGTACGCGGTGTAGCCCCTACCCCGCCGTCGCCTCCTCCAGCTCCAGCGGCGCAACCCGGTTCGTGCCCAGCTTGATGAAGTCCAGAGCCTCGTTGGGGTCCTCGAACCCCTCGGCAAAAATCTCCAGCTCGTTGCCGTCCGGGTCCAGGAAGTAGACGCTCTTGGTGATCGTGTGGTCCGTCGTCCGGCTGATCGTCGCCCCTATCTCCTCCAGCCGCCCCTTCAGCTCCTTGAGCTCCGGCAGCCCGCCCTCGATCTGGAACGCGATGTGGCTCAGCCCGACGCCCCCGCGCTCGGCACCTGCCGCCGCCTTGAACAGCGCGATGTCATGGTGCTGTTGTCCGAACGACAGGAAGCAGGCCCGGTTGCCCTCCTTCATGTCGACAACTTCCAGGCCCAGCGCCCTGCTGTAGAAGTCCGCCGATGCTGCCACGTCCCTTACCGACAGCACCACGTGCGCAACCTTGTTCACTTTCGCCATAGCTCGCCTCCTCGTCCGGCCAACGCTTGCGCGTAGCCTAGCGCGGCGCCTCCCCATACGCAAGGGCAGACCCATGATCGTTCGCTTGCGCCGGCGGATCTGCGCTGCTAGGATTACGGGATCTGGCGAATTTCGGATCAACAAGGGGATTTCATGGAGCAACCACGCTGGCATTTCCGCGCGATGAAACCCGCTGAACTCAACTCGAACCCTATGGAGCGGGAATTGTTCGCTGAAGAGGCCATTAATGAGCGGCTTGTGCGTGAGGCGATACAAAACTCCCTTGATGCAGCCGTAGCGCGCCACCCCCGAAATCCCGACGCTCCGGTTCGTGTGCGCTTCTCCTTGCGTGGCGTCCACGAACCGCTGGACGCTTCTAGAGCAGCCGTCTACACCGAAGAGATAGTCGAACACCTGCAAGAATGCCTTGAAGCAGATGACGACTTCCTCGACAGCATAGCGACAAAAGGTCTCCTGGCTGAAGGGATGCCATATCTCGTGATTGAGGATGCCGGAACTATTGGGTTGGAAGGGAACTGGGAGCAATACGATGACTCGGTTCACGAGTCGGCAGACGACAACCACTTCTATTGGTTTTTCCGCAATGTAGCGCGCTCTGGCAAATCCGGAGATGAGGGTGGCTCCTGGGGGCTGGGCAAGTGGGTGTTCCCGGACGCCTCCAAGGCGAGTGCCTACATCGCCCTCACTCGCCGCCGGGACGGCGAAATGTTGCTTATGGGGCAGAGCGTCCTTGCCAAGCATACCCTCCATGACAGTAACGGTGAGGGCTCACAGCGTTTTGCACCGTACGGCTATTTCTGCGAGATGCCCGGCGAAATTCAGGAACCGCTCCGCATCTCGGAAGCGTTGCATGAGCCATTCATCAGGCAGTGCATTGAGGATTTCGGCCTCAGATATCGCGACGAGCCCGGACTGTCCGTCGTCGTTCTGTTCCCTCGAACAGACGGAGATCCACCCCTGGACAAGGACAGCATTCTCACCGCTGTTGTCCACAACTACTTCTATCCGATATTGGCCGGATGGCTTCAAGTGACTGTTGACGATGGCGGCGCGTCTGAGCCCACAGAGGTGACTGGGGCCACGATTGATGACGTGGTTACACAGCTTAACCTCGCGGGCGCCGGAGAGCAGAGCGCAGACAGTTACCGGAACCTCTTCGCTATGTGCCGAGACTGGGCGCTCCACCCGGAGAAGGAACATACCGAACTATCGGCTTCGCCAAGGAACGATTCCTCCTACCCTCACTACACAGACATCACCAGCCTACAGCACCGATTTGAAGCCGGTGAAGTGCTGGCCTTCCGCATTCGGACCAAGGTACAAAGAAAGGGAACAGATACTGAGGAGCCGTCCAGCTTCCGTTTGTACGTGCAACATGACAGTTCCCTCGCACAAGGCCAGGATTACTATGTGCGTGGTTTCCTCTCCATACCCCAGATGGATGAGATTAGGGGGCAGAGTGCACGGACATTCCTCGTCGTGGACGAGCGAGACCGGGATCAGGACGTCCCAGAGCCTCTAGCGGCTATGCTAAAGGACTCAGAACCGCCCGCGCATACCATCTGGTCCTACAATAGCGATCGCGTTCACAAGCACTGGCGTTCCGTCCAACGAGTCCTCAGCGAGGTCCGCAAGGCTGGGAACACGCTGCTTACTATCTGGAATTCCGGACCCACAGAGTTGGACAAGAACGCCCTGGCCGATCTCTTTCCTTCGCCTATCAAGGAGCCCTCGCGCCGCCCCCCAGGGGGGGCCGGGAACGGGAGTACAGGGCCGGAAGTTGTAGACCATCTGCCCTCGCATAAGGACTTCAATGTCACGCAGACGGGCGCGGGGTTTCGTGTGCGATTCACCCAAGGCGCCCATTCCCTGCCGCGGAGGGTGATGCTGAAGGCGGCCTACGAAGTGCAGCGGGGCAACCCCCTAAAAAGCTACAGCCCACACGACTTTACGCTGCATGGCGAGAACGCGCTCGATGTGGAGTACGATGGATGCCGTCTGAGCCCCGGCGGCAGCGGCAATGAGCTGTATTTTGACATTGACGACCAGGAACGATTCACCGTGGCTGTGCATGGTTTCGACCCTCAGCGAGATGTTCACGTCAAAGTGGTCCGAGTGGAGACAGCGCAGGATAGCGGAGGAGACGAATGATCCGTCGGTTCAACTACACGGATCGGAAGCGAATCACCCACGACCGCGTAGAAATCAGAATCAAGGAACCGGAGGGCGGTGGGCCAGTCTCTTTCGCTGGGGAATTAAGTCTCAACGGCTTGGGACTTTCGCTGGACGCTCCAGTCATAATTGAGGCCTACCGGGGGCGTGCCGCTGATCGCTTCCGGTGGGGGAGCGTGGGTGCGCCAAGCCCGCCGCACGACTGTCGCCTTCTCAATGTACCCGACAACCCGCTGTTCCGCGTGAAGGTCTCTCACCCGGATGGATCTGGCAAGCTGCTCGCTATGGCAGACCACATCAGACCAAGGGTAGAAGGGCAAAGAGGCTCTCTGATAGCGCTCAAGGTGGCGCGAGATCTTGGAAAAGAGGTGTGGCGGGTCGACTTTGGCGATGGCGATGACGAACCGATATTGCACGTAAACGGCGCGATTCAAGGCATACAGCAGGATGTTCTCCGTGGTAGAGCCTTTCGTGCCCTCGTGATGCCGGAAGTGCTCCGCGCCGTGCTTGTGAATGTGCTCATTGTGCAGGAGATAGACATGGGAGAGGATGAGGGGCAATGGGGCCCACTACTGGATTTTGCCCGTTCCCTCCATAGACCACTGGACACGGACGGAGATGGCCCCGCTCGCATGAAATGGATAGACGAAGTCGTCAGGGCCTTTACGCAGAAGTCGTTTAAGGCCAGTGACCTCTATGCAACTGTGTTGGGAGGGCGTTAAGTGAGCTTGGGAGTAAGCCACCGGGTCTGCGAACTGACGCAAGATGGGATGGCGATGGCGCGCAGGTATCTTGAAGGAATCCGCGCTAGCGGGTGGACTCCGCTTCCCACGGGGCTGCTGAGCGACCCCGAATACTCTCGGCCTGTGGAGCCGGAGGCTTTTGTAGAGGAGCGTTCCTTCAATGACCGCCGTGAGGCCGGTGAGTACCTGCTGGGGCAACTGGAACCGCTTGGCTCAGCGCAGGTGACGGAGCGGCCATACCTCTGGTCATGGTTGGGCATGCTCTACTTGGAGCACACTATGATGAGCAGAGAGGGTGGAGGACGGAGGTTCGCTGAAATCGCGTACTTGATTGACCCCGGCAGCCATGACTCGCGAGACCGGTCGCATCACCGGCTGTTGATGGCCTATGACATCTGGAGGCTGCACGGCGATGATGCATGGATGCTGCTCGATGACGCAGTGGATGCTATGGGGCAGTTTGCGCTTCGCGTAGTCCAGTCGCCAGTGATGTTTCGCTCCCCGGGGGTCATGAGGCTCATACACCAACTCTACGGCGATCGGACTACAAGAAGGCCTCGGCGAGGAACACTCGGCAGCGATAATGCGTCGGCGCCCGCCGGGAGCCTTCCGCGCCTCATTGTCGTGCTCAATCAGCTCTCCATGACATACGACGTCTACGACATGGAGTCAGAACAATTGCTCGGTCTGTTGCCGTCAGAGTTTGATTCCTTTAGCCAGTTCACCTCCCCCACTACCCCGTAGTGCTATCTCAGCGCTCCACACATGGCATGCCCACCCCCTGACATCACCCTCTGGCCCTAACGCCCGTGCCCTCGCTACCCTCCTTCCATGGAAGAAATACTCAAGGTCCTTGACCCCATGGCCCGCATGCGGAGCAGCTTCTGGACCCGTGAATTGTTTCTCACGGGCGGAAAATTTTCTGGCGTAGCTGGGAGTCGCCAAATCAGCTACGAAGAGTCAATGGGTATCAATTCTCTGCAGCTACGGCGGGCTGCGAAACAATTCGCAGCCGCCCCCCGCGCTTGCGCGCCGCCCATCGGCGTGCGACACTCTGCCCAGCCAAAACCACGGGAGGTACTGTCATGTATGAAGGGATGATTGCGGAGACCGTCACCATTGATGGCGACGGCGGCACGCAGATAGACGCCTACTTCGCTCGCCCGCTCGGCTCCGGCCCGCATCCCGGCGTCCTGGTCGTCCACCACATGCCCGGCTGGGACCAGGGCTGCAAGGAGATCACCCGCAAGATCGCGTCGATGGGCTACGCCGCCATCATGCCCAACCTCCACCACCGCATGGGCCCCGGCACCGCGACGGAGATGTCCCAGCGCGTCCGCGAGTCCGGCGGCGTCCCCGACTCCCAGTTCCTCGGCGACGCCCGCGGCGCAATCCAGTACCTGCTTGCCCAGCCCTACTCCAGCGGCAAGGTCGGCATCATCGGCTTCTGCTCCGGCGGCCGCCAGGTCTACATCGCCGCCTGCAACATCGAGGAGCTCGATGCCGCCGTCGACTGCTGGGGCGGCCGCGTCGTCATGGCCCCCGAGGACCTGACGGAGGCCAACCCCGTCTCGCCCGTCGATATGACGCCCGGCATGTCGTGTCCGTTATTGGGCCTCTTTGGCGAGGACGACGCCAACCCGGACCCCGCCCAGGTCGCCGTCATCGAGGCCGCGCTGAAGGAGCACGGCAAGGAGTACGAGTTCCACATGTACCCCGGCGCCGGCCACGCCTTCTTCTCCGTCGACCGGCCCGCCTACCGCGTCGAAGCCGCCGTCGACGGCTGGGCCAAGACCTTCTCCTTCTTCGAGAAGCACCTCGGCCCCGTGACGGCGGAGGTTCACGGCTAGAGCTTGGCATAGGAGCGCATCCTCAGCCCGTTCGCCCTGAGGGAAATCGAAGGGCGAGCGGGCTGAGATGGGGACGGTAGACGCGCACCCCACAGGAGGCAACCGTGGAAAAGTCCAGCGTCCAGTCGACGGAAGCCGAGCTCCAGCAGTACTACCAGGGGCTGGACGCCTACAACGTCGCGCCCCTGTGGACGGTGCTCGGCGACATCCAGGCGCGCGAGCCCGCCAGCAAGGTGACGCCGCACGTCTGGCGCTGGCGCGACCTCCGCCCCCTCGTCATGCGCGCCGCGGAGCTCGTCGGCACCGAACAGGCCGAGCGCCGCGTCCTCCGCCTCATGAACCCCGGCCTCGGCGGCCGCACGGCTACCACGCAGACCCTCTTCGGCGGCATCCAGACCGTGCTCCCCGGCGAGATCGCCCCGGCGCACCGACACACCCCCAACGCCCTGCGCTTCATCATCGAGAGCGATGGCGGCTACACGGCCGTCGGCGGCGAGCGCTTCCCCATGCTCCCCGGCGACCTCGTCCTTACGCCGTCCTGGGAATGGCACGATCACGCCAACGACACCGACAACCCCATGATCTGGCTCGATGGCCTGGACCTGCCCCTGCTCAACGCGCTGGAGATGTCCTTCCATGACCCCTATCCGGAGGACCAGCAGCCTGTCACGGAGTCGCCGGGGTCGTCGCTGGCCAAGTACGGCAGCATAGCGTTGCAGCCCGCGTGGGAGGAGCACGGCCCGCCGGGCACGTCGCCCCTTATGTACTACCCCTGGACCCGCGCCCGCGCCGCCCTCGAGCGTCTCGCCACCGGCGAGGGCGGCAGCCCCTACGACGGCGTCATCATGGAGTACACCAACCCCCGGACCGGCGGCGCCGCGATGTCCACCATGGCCTGCTTCATCCAGCTCCTGCGCCCCGGTCAGCACACCCTGGCCCACCGGCACACCACCAGCACCGTCTACCACGTCGTAGAGGGCCGGGGCAGCACCCGCGTCGGCGACACCGTCCTCGAGTGGGAGGAGAAGGACACCTTCTGCGTGCCCGGCTGGGCCTTCCACGAGCACGTGAACGCCTCGCCCACGGAGCCGACGTTCCTCTTCAGCTTCACCGACGCGCCCGTAATCAAGGGCCTCGGCCTGTACCGCGAGGAGCCCCACCCGTCCGGCCACCTGCCGGGCTAGCTACTCCGTCGTTCCTGCGCAGACAGAGCCTGCCCCTGCGAAGGCAGGGGAGCCCGGAGGTGCGGAGTAGGACGGGGCCGTAGGGGCGACCCTTGTGGTCGCCCGTTCCGCTCGTCCTCAGCCTGTCAAAGGGCGAGAACAAATGCCAATCCATCATCGAGGTGCCCCCATGACATCCCAGCCCGCTGCTATCCCCCTGGACGACAACTCCGACTACGGCCTCTGCTTCGCCTGCGGGCCCCGCAACGACGGCGGCCTCCACCTCACCTTCCGCCGGGAGGGCGACACCGTCGTCACGACGTACACGGGCGCCGGACGCCATCAGGGCTTCCCTGGCTTCGTCCACGGCGGCGTCATCACCGCCCTCCTTGACGAGGTCATGAGCCGTGTGCCGGTGATCGAGGGAAGGTGGGGCATGTCCGCCAGGCTCGACGTCCGCTTCCGGCTCCCCATCCGCGTGGACGACATCCTCACGGCGACGGCACGCAAGGACGGCGGGCGAGGCAACATCATGCGCATCAAGAGCTGGGTCACCCTCTCCGACGGCCGCGTCGCCGCCGAGGCTGACGGCGCCTACGCCCTCCTGTCCCCAGCCGCCCTCGCAGACATGGCCCAGGACTACCCGGAGCTCGCCCGCACCTGGCTCGTGGGCTAATGCCAAGGCGTTCACCCTGAGCCTGTCGAAGGGTGTGCGGACGGATTACCACCACATCGTCGTTCCTGCGGAGGCAGGAACCCAGAGGGGTGCGGTGGAGCGGGGACGTTGCCCAAGACGGTCATGGCTACAGCCCCCCAGTTGTCGTACCGGCGAAAGCCGGTATTCGGGGGTAGGGAATCACTGACATGAAGGTGTGGCGCGCTACATGCCTGGGTTCTATCCTGCAATGACTCAAGACGGTTGCCAAAGGAAGCAGCAATGCGCGAAGTTGTGCTATACCCAGGCGAAGACGGCTACTGGGTTGTCGAGTGCCCGAGCCTCCCCGGCTGTGTTACGCAGGGCAAAACAAGAGAAGAGGCACTGCGGAACATCAAGGAAGCAATCTCCTTGTACATCGATGCGCTGGAAGACGACGGCTTGCCCATCCCTGCTTAGCCGCCAAGTTTAACAACACAATTCGGCCCGTTCGCCCTGAGCCTGTCGAAGGGCCTCACCGGGGTGGGGAGCCTGCCCCGTGCTTGACACGGGGTCGTTCCTGCGGAGGCAGGAACCCAGAGGTGGAGGTGGTAGCGGATGCCCCCTACCGGAACGCCGGTATCACCTCTTCCCCAAACATCCGGATGGACTTCTCTATCAGCGCCGGGTCCATGTTGCCGAAGCTGTGCGTCGTCGCCAGCAGGTCGTACCCCACGTACTTCTGCTGCTCCGCGATCTTCCGCGCCACCGTCTCAGGGCTGCCGATGATCGCCACGCCGTTCTCGATCGAGAAGTCGTAGTCCTGCGCCATCATGCGGAAGACGCGGCCCCGCTCGGCGTTGTCCGGCAGGTCCGACTCGGTGCCCATGCCCCGCGGGCTGGAGCCCCAGCCGACGCGCGACCCGGTGACCCGCCCCCGCCCGAAGCTGCCGCCCGTCGGGATGGCGCCCGCCGCCGGCACGCTCGCGCGGCCCAGCAGGCACGGCTCCGCCTCCTCGCGCGCCTGGGCGTCCGTCTCTGCCACGTGCACGATGCGCTGCAGGAAGATGCGCGGCATAGGACCGGGGTGGTTGCACTCGCGCCACACCTGCCGGTAGTAGTCGAACTTCTCCGCCACCACGTCGTCCACGTCGATGTTCTGGGACACGTGGTAGTTGCCCTTGGCCGCGAACTCCAGCGCCGCCTTGCTGTGCGCCCCCACCCAGATGGGCGGCGTCGGCTGCTGGAAAGGCTTCGGCGCGGGCAGCGCCTCGTCGAAGTGCCAGTATTTCCCGTCGTAGGTGACCTCGTCTTGTGTCCACGCCATCCTGATGATCTCGAGCGCCTCGCGGCTCATCTCGCCCCGCGCGTAGAAGTCCAACCCCCACCGCAGGAACTCGTGCTCGTGGATGCCGATGCCCGTTCCGAACTCCACCCGCCCATGCGAGATCTGGTCCAGGATGCCCACCTCCTCCGCCAGCCGCAGCGGGTGGTGGAAGGGAAGCTGCCAGATCATTGCGCCCACGCGGAGCACGCTGGTCCGCATGGCCACCGCCATCAGGTAGACGCTGGGCGAGCTGATCAGCTCGCGGTTCTGGTGCTCGATGACGAAGTACGAGTGGTAGCCCATCTGCTCGACCATTTGCGCCAAATCCAGGTGCCGGTCATACACCTCCGCGATGGACGAGCCGTTGTCCACCTCCGTCTCAGGGAAGGCGTCCCACAGCGCGAAGTCCAACTGTGCCATGTGCGTCTCCTCGATGGCGCCGGGGCGGCGCGGTTACTCTACGGTCAGCAGCGAGTGTAGCCGGGCGTCATAGGGCCGTCAACGCAGGAGGCCGGCCCCCTCGGGAGCCGGCCTCCGTGTGATTCGAGTGCCCTCGCGGCTACGCGGGCATGGTCGCCTTGGACACGCCCAGGTGCCCCTGCTTCTCCAGCAACTGGAAGAAGTCGCCCTCGCTGTCGACCACGTCGATCGCCCGCACGCCGAACACCTCCGGGTGTGACGGCGCGTAGGGCTCGACGCCCTCCTGCAGCTCTCGCGCCAGACGCAGCAGGATGCGGCGGCCGGCGATGATCGCCGTGTCGCTCGTGCCCAGGTGCTCCCTGGTCCGGTCCGCGATGGACCCCATGCTGTCCGTCATCGCCATGTCCTGCTCGCGCCCGCTGGCGATGCCCGTGTAGTTGATGGTTCGCTGCATCTCCCGGTCGATGAGGAAGTCATTGTGCATCTGCCGCTGCGGCTGCCACGTGTCCACGAGGCTCCCGTCCGCGAATTCGTACTTCACCCGCGTCAGGTTCTCCGGGCTCCGGTTCATCATCTCCCGCTGCTCGTCCGTGAACGGCTCCCCCGTGCTGACCGAGTACTGGAAGACGGAGATGTGCTCGTCGTCCATGGGCACCCAGCACCGGCCGCCCTCGCGCTCGCTCGGGTTGGGGATGAAGCTGTAGAAAGGCAGCACAAACCGGGTCACGCGCCAGTAGTAGTCGCCGTCCCCCGCGTTGCGGCGGGAGCCGTAGGTGAAGCCGTAGTTCGTCTCCCTCACCGTCAGCTGCGGCGCGCCGTCCAGGTTGGTCAGCGCGTTCCCGTCCTTCAGCCGCCGGCCGACGTTCTGCCTCGGTGCCTTGCTCAGGTCGAACCACCGGTGGTTGAACGACACGTGCGACGTGTCGATCTCACCCTCGGTGGCCTGCATGTAGTTCGACTCTTGGATCCACCGCCGCACGTTCCGGTGGCTGGCCGGGACCATGCACCACTCGAACTGCGGCAGGCCGGGCATCAGCTCGATGGGCCCCATGTAGACCCAGATGCAGCCGCCCCACTCGCGGGCCGGGTACGACTTGATCTTCACCTTCTCCTTGAAGTTGCTCTCCGCCGGCTCCGACGGCATGTCGACGCAGTCGCCGTTCACGTCGAACTTCCAGCCGTGGTACACGCAGCGCAGCCCGCACTCCTCGTTGCGTCCGAAGAAGAGGCTCGCGCGCCGGTGCGGGCAGTAGTTGTCGATGACGCCGATGTTGTTGTCGGTGTCGCGGAAGGCCACCATCTGCTCGCTCAGCACCTTGATGCGCACCGGCGGGCAGTCCGGCTCGGGCAGCTCCTCGGCCAGCAGCACCGGCTGCCAGAAGCGGCGGAACAGCTCGCCCATTGGCGTGCCGGGCCCCGTTTGCGTCAAGAGTTCGTTGTCTTCCCTGGTCAGCATGATCTCCTCCTCTGCCGATTCCCGTGGTGTGCGCACGAGTATACACCCGCGGGCAAGCGTGGTTCTACGCAACTGAAGGAAGCGTACGCAGCCACGCAAAGACCGCCCACGTCGCCTCCAGGTCCTCCCGGTTGTACAGCGCAATCTCGTCGATGATTGCCTGCCTTTCCGCCGGGTCGTCCGATTCCTGAGCCTTCAGGTACTGTACGATGGACCAGTCGCCGCCGTAGTCGTCCATGGACCGTTCGTACCCGGCCAAGGCCTCCACGGCCTTGAGAGAGTAGCTGGGGATCGGTAGCGCGAATGCCTTTGGGGTAAGCGTATAGAGGTCAGTAAGGCAGCCAAGCACCCGTGCCGCGGTTCCGTCGGGGTCGCCGTAGCGCGCCACGTACTCGTTGATGCGCGTCTTCTCGTAGCTGGCCCAGTGCAGGAAGGGGATGTCGCCGTAGCGCTCGAAGACCGCGCGGCAGTTCGCCAGAAAATCCATCCAGCCCTGCCGGTCACCCTCAGCGTCGAATCCGGCCACGGCGGGCGTGAAATCACCCCCGTCCTCGCCGAACACCTGGATCCCCCAAAGGTAGGCCGTTGTCCCCTCGTCGGCGTACGGAGGCAATCCCTCGATGTCGAAGACCACGTAGTTTGGACTGTCCTCGACCTCGAATCGGGCGAGCGGGACCACGGCGCCGGTGCGCCGCGCCTCTGCCCGGGCGATAATGGCCGTAGCTGCCGTCCCCACTCGCTGCGTTCGCTGTCCCCAGGGCCGCTTGAAGTCGCTGAGCGTCGCGGCGTCGAACCGCTCCAGCAATTGCTCGACGGTCTCGACGCCTTCGCCGTGCAGAGCCCTGGCCATGCCTTGGTCGACACCGGGTAGCGTTGCAACATCGTTCCGTGCCAATGCCGGTTCCCAGCAACGCTCTCGATACCCGCACCCGCCGCACTTGCCTAACCCCACCGGCTCGTAAGGCTCTTCAGGCAGAGACCTGAAATGCTGGATTTCCGCAAGTTGCTGCAACGCCGCTGCCCCGTCGTCGTCCGGCAGCTCCGTCACGCTGCCGTCTCCTACCGCGACCTCCAGGGCAGCGGCCGGCACGCCGAACGACTGCTGGAACAGCCAGCCGTATACGCCCACCTGCGCGACGATCTCCGGATGGTGACCGTTTCCCACTTGGCGCGCCAGCTTCACGTCGCGGATTCGGTACTCGCCCCCCTGAAGAATCAAAAGGTCCGGCACCCCGACGATGCGGTTGCCAGCCAGCTCCCCCGTCGCGTCCGCCATCAGCACAGGCTGGTAGATGACCGGCGCCAATTTGTCGACCAAGCGTCGCGTGTCCGCGGCCTTGGCTTCCAGCGTGGCCCCCACAGGCTGCACGTACTCCCCCAGCGTCTCAAGGTGCTCCTTCTCGTGGGCGATGCCCATCTCGCGCAGTTTGAGGTCCAGATCTCCGGGCGGCGCTGCCGGCTCCCCTTTGGCGATCAGGTAGACCCGAAGCCCGCACCGGCTTGGCCGCTGAAGGTTGTATATGTCGGTTGCCAAGAGGTTCATACCTGGGCCTTTCTGTTGCAGTGTTGCCGCCATTATAGCCGCGCCCGCCTCTCCCGCATGGCGCATTCCGCGCCTTTCCGCTATGCTTACGGGCACTTGGCGGGAGAGAGGGTGATCATGGACGGCATCTACTTCACCTGGAATGACACGGACCCCATCGCCGTAATCGAAGACCTGGCGGCGGACACGCTGCTGGACTTCATCGCCCGCCTCGCCGACAGCAACGGTGAAGAGGAGTACTTCACCCGCGAGATCGAGATGAACCTCGTCTGGCGCGAGGCCGACGCCCAGGTGAACTTTGCCCTCCGCGGCAACGAGACCAAGGAGATGACCCAGCGGCTGAAGGACGCCCGCGACCACGTCTACAACGCCCACTACCTTGTGGGCGCACGCCAGGGCGTGGAGGCCGCCAAGGAGATTCAGGCCGTTATCCGCTCCCTCTACGGCACGACGCCCGAGTCAGCGCCGCGGTAGGGATCGCCGTGGAGCTTGAACGCGGAATCCACCAGATGGCCCATGGCCGCCAGCCCTTCGGCCTACCCTCGCCAAACGTCTACCTCGTGCAGGGCTCCCGCGCCGCCATGCTCATCGACTCCGGCTACGATGAGGCCGACGACCACGCCGCTCGCATGGCTTACATCCGGCAGGCCGGCGGCCCTCCCATCCTGGGCGTCTTGGTTACCCATCGCCACCGCGACCATGCTGGCGGCGCCCTCCTCCTGCGCCGCGACAATGACGCCCCCATCCTCTGCCATGCGGACGACCGCGAGGCCATCGAGCAGGAGCGCTTCCAGGGTGAAGCGGAGGTGGACGAGGAGCTGCGGGGCGGCGAGACCTTTGACCTTGGCGGCCTCACCCTGGAGGTTATCCACGCCCCCGGCCACACCATGGGCAGCGTCGCCGTCCTCGCCCGGGAGCGCCGCGCCCTCCTCTCCGCCGACACCGTCCTCGGCGTGACGACCACGCTCGTCCGCCCCGGCGAGGGCGACCTCCGCCTCTACGTCCAGTCTGTCGCTGCCCTCCGCGAGCTGGAGCCGCGCGTGATTTACCCCGGCCACGGCGGCCCGGTCATCGACCCCGTTGCGAGGATGGAGGAGCTCATCGAGCACCGCCGCCAGCGCGAGGAGCAGGTGCTCTCGCAGCTCGCCCTTGGCCCCTGCACTGTCATCCAGATCCGCGACGCCCTCTACACGGACATCCCGGAGGCCCGCCTCGCCATCGCCGCCGAGCAGGTCCAGAGCCACCTCGACAAGCTCCTCTCGGAGGGCCGCGTCAACACCGGCGACGGCGTGTGGGCGCTGAGGTAGGAATTGGGCGTGCCAAGACCCACTTGCCATATCCATGTCAGTCTGGATCATGGCCCCTTCGTCGGAGCGTCTCGTCCGGTTAATGTAAAGATGCGCTGAAAGGCAAGTAGGCTCGCCATTTTGGGAGACTGCTATGTGCCAATCAGATGGCGCCGATTTTCTATTCCCACCAAATCACCGGAGCCGAAAAGGGCAAGTTGAGTCAGGGAACACTTTCTCTCAAAAGAGCGTTTCGGCTATGAGGGATTGAAGTAGTGAGTGAAATGGCTCGACTTGGCCCATGGTTGATTACTCTGATAGCGGTTCTCATGCTCCTGATTTTGGGGTTTCTAGTGGCTGGTGTGGGAGACCGCGTACGAAACAGAACCGCATCAGCAGATGTTCTGGAAATGGAGCGGGAAGTTCTGAGGGCTCTCTATGATTCGGCGGGCGGCATTTTTTGGGTGCGTCAATTGAACTGGTTTACTGACGCGCCCTTACAGCGTTGGTCTGGGATAACCATTGATACAAGTGGGCGCATCACTGCGCTTAGGCTTCCCGATAACCGGTTACATGGCTGGATCCCGAAAGAAATTGGTGCCTTGGCCAATCTCGAGATGTTGGATCTAAGTGGCGGCTTTATCGATTACTCGGTGGTAAGCGACAGTGGTTCTTCGGTCATCTCTGTTCCTGCGGACTTTCGGCTAAGCGGATTTATTCCACGTACACTAGGTAACTTATCCAAGCTTAGGGTGCTGGACCTCAGCAAGAACGAGTTGAGCGGAGGGATCCCGCATGAGCTAGGTAACCTGTCCAACTTGGAGGTGCTGGATCTCAGATCTAACAAATTGAGAGGGGAGATCCCATCGGAGTTGGGAAATCTCCGCAAACTAAATACCTTGCATCTGTCGCACCCTTATTTTTGGACAAACTCGTGGACCGGCTGTGTACCCGCAGCCCTGCAGGAACATTTGTATCTTGGAGAGTCTAACCTCGGTGACCTGTCCTTCTGCGCGGACGACGGGCAGTGACAGAATATCGTTCCCCACCCCGTTCGTCCTGAGCTCCGTCGAAGGACAAACGGGGCGGCCTAGTTTCCAGACTGGCGTACTTCTACACCGTCGCCGTCGCGATGTCCGCGTGCCGCTCCAGCACCCCCGGCAGCGTCGACTCCTCCGTCACCACGTCGATGGCCCGCACATGGTACAGGTCGCCCTGCTGCGCCGCCGTCGGCTCGACGCCCTCTTGCAGCTCCCGCGCCATTCGCAGCAGCATCCGCCGCGCCGCGATGATCGCCAGGTCCGTCGTCCCCAGGTGCTCCTTCGACCGGTCCGACATCCCGCCCTGCGTCTCGTTCACCATGACGTCCTGCGTCCGCTGCGGCCCGATGCCCGTGAAGTTGCCCGTCTTTTGTAGCTGCCGGTCGATGCCGTAGTCGTTGGTCGCCTGCCGCACGTCCCGCCACGTGTCGATCGTGAAGCCGTCGTCGAAGCGCATCTGCACCCGCTCAAGCTCGATCTGTCCCGTCGTGCTGCCCATCGGCGTGTTCATCGGCTCGTTCGGGTTCCACGCAAAACCTAGGCATGACATGTGTGTGTCGTCCACCGGCACCCACGCGTGCCCGAACCAGCTCGTCGGCTGCGGCGGCATCGTGTAGACCGGCATGAAGTAGTTGGTGACCCGCCAGTAGTATTGGCCCTCGCCCGCCGGCCGGCGCGCCCCGTATACCATCCCGAAGTCCGTCTCCTTCACCGAGAACCGCGGCGCGCCCTCTCGGTACAGCAACGCCTGGCCGCTGGCCGTCGTCCGGCGCCGCTGCCGCTGCTGCGGGTCCCACGGCGTCGCCTGGTCCGGGTCCATCCACCGGTGCAGGAAGGACACGTGCGTCGAGTCCAGGTCCCCCTCCAGCGCCTGCATGTAGTTGCAGTCTTGGATCCACCGCGACACTCGCCGCTGCTCCGACGGCACCCGCGCCCACTCGAACTGTGGCAGCGGCTGCTTCAGCTCGGGCGGCCCCATGTAAATCCAGATGACGTCGCCGAAGTCCTGGGCCGCGTACGACGTGATCTTGACCTTTTCCTTGAAGTTGCTTTCCGCCGGCTCCGACGGCATGTCGACGCAGTCCCCGTGCACGTCGAACTTCCACCCGTGGTAGACGCACCGCAGCCCGCCCTCCTCGTTCCGCCCGAAGAACAAGCTGGCACGGCGGTGCGGGCAGAAGTTGTCGACGACGCCCACCCGGCCTTCGCTGTCCCTGAACGCGACCAGGTTCTCGCCGAGCAGCTTCAGCCGCACCGGCGGGCAGTCCGGCTCCGGCAGCTCCGACGACAGCAGCGCGGGCAGCCAGAAGCGCCGGAAGAGCTCACCCATAGGCGTGCCCGACCCAACCTGGCAGAGCATTTCGTTGTCTCGCTGTGACAGCATCGTTCCTCTCCTTGCGTCGCGGGGCATCCTGCGCCCGGATGACGGCCCTGCTCCGGTATCGCCCCATTATGACACAGGGCCCCGCCGACGCCACCCGCCAAACGCGAATGGTGCGTATTCGAGTCGAGAATCTCCCGGTCGCGGCGGAAATGTGGGTTCGCCGCCCCGCCCTACCTCACCCGTATCGGATGCGGTACTGGCTGATTGAACAGGTAGCCCTTCTCGTTGAACGGCACTGCGTCGGGCTGCGTGTTGCCCGTGGCGTCCGTGGCCCGCGTCATGATCGTGCGCTCCCCCGCCTCCGCGTCCCACGCGAACTCGAACCGCGCCCACGAGTAGTCCGGCTGCGTCGGCGAGACCGAGGCCTCCGCCCAGGTGCGTCCCTCGTCCGCGCTCCATTCGACGCGGGTGACCGGCCCCGCCGGCGAGTGCGCGTAGCCGTGGATGCGCTGCCGCCCCGCAGCGAGCTCCGCCGGCCACGGCAACGCCAGCGCGCTCTTGATCACCTGCTCGGTCACCAGCACGCCCTCCGACTCCCCCTCGGGCGGGTACGCGTCCCCGATGAGCGTGTACGACGTGGTGTTGTTCCGCGTCCACAGCTGCTCGCTCGAAACGAAGATGCGCCCCAGCCACTTGATGTGGGAGCTGCCCACCCAGCCGGGCACGACCGCTCGAAGGGGAAAGCCGTGGTCCCTGGGCAGCGTCTCGCCGTTGAGGGCGTAGGCCAGCAGGGTGTCCGGGTGCATCGCCTTCTCGACGGGCAGGACGTACCGGAACCCTCCCTCCGGCGACTCCGTGTCCAGCCCCACCAGCAGCACGCTCACCGCGTCGTCACGGATGCCCGCCAGCGTCAGCACGTCCGAAAGCCGCACACCGAGCCACTCGCCGTTGCCGACGGCCCCCGTCATCCACTGCGTCCCGGACGACTCTTGGCCCTTGAGGATGCCGAACATCGCCCTGTGGTTGCCCGCGCACTCCAAGTACGAGACCAGCGTGCGGCTCGGGAGGGCCTTGACCTCTTCATACGACAGCTTGATCGGCAGCGCCACCGCGTCGCCCTCGACGTGCAGCCGCCAGTCCGAGGCGTCTAGGTCGAGGCTGACGGAGTTGTTGCGAACGAAGAAGTAGCGGTTGGGCGTGATGAGGCCCTGCATGTTCTCCATGCGTGCCTCCAGCCCCTTGTTGTCACGCTGGATGAACGGCGTGGGATCCTTGAAGAAGGGGGAGTCTGCTGCGGGTTCGCCGGCCGTTGGCGAGGACGTGGCCTGTGGCGTTGAAGACCGCTCCATGCCCACGCATGCCGCCAGCACCGCCGTCGCGCCGCCCGCAAGCAGCAGTTGCAGGAACTGGCGGCGGCCCATGCCCCGCGCGCTGGCGAACTCCCACAGCGGCTCGCCGCTGTCCGGAGGGGTGTTGGTTCTCGGCAACGGAGATTGCCCCGCGGCTACCCGTACAGCGTCGCCGCGCCCGTCTCCGCGTTGTACCGGTGCCGGATGACGCCCGTCAGCTTCTGCCCCTCCAGCCGCACGACGACCGACGGCCCGTCGAAGACGTTCTTCTGCGCGTGGATGACGCCGGGCAGGAAGTAGGCCACCTCGCCCTCGTTCTGCACCCACTCGGCCGCCTGCTCGAAGTTCGCGACGGTGCGGTCCGGCTCGTGGAAGCCCCACCGCCACGTCGACTGCTGGATCGCGCCCGAGTACACGCCGTACACCACCCACGATGCTCCGTGGTCGTGCGGGCTCACACCGGCCGTTGCGCCGCCCTTGGCCTGCGCGTTGCACATCAGCCAGAAGCCCGGCGCCGGGTGGCCGTAGTCCTCGTCCTGGTACAGGCTCGCGGTGGCGGAGCCCGTCTCCGGCACGTCCAGCTTCCCGTCCAGCAGGTTCGGCACCTGCAGCAGCTTGGTCATGTGCCCGCACACGGCCTGCGCCTGCGCCTTGGCGTCGTCGGTCTCCGCAAAGACCTTCCGCACGTCCTCGATGAATGCGTCCATAGAGTAGTCGGCCATCATGCACCTCCAGGGTCAACTTGCTAGTCGAATATTAGCGCGGCGGTTGCGACTCTGCCACAGTCTGCGTGGCAGCACGTCTCCACCCATCCCCCACTTGCGGGGAAAGGGGGACTACCCGAAGAGCTTGCGCAGGAAGTTCCCGAAGCCGCCGCCGCTACGGCGCCCCTCGAACTGGCCGCTGCGCGTGGTGTTGTGCCGTGGGTTTCGGCCGCGGTGGCTGCCCCGGTAGGATGCAAGCTTGGCGCTTTCGACCCGCTCGGCCTTTTCGCGGCTCACCGGCCTCGTCTCGACACGAAACCGATCGCCGGTCGCGAACTTGCCGGATTCCCGATGCTCCTTGGCGCGGCGCGATGGGTTGTTGGTGACGCCGATATATTTTGTGCTCCCGCGGGACGACTTGATGGAGTATTGCACCGACTTGCCGCCGCGGACTTGCCCCTTGGGTCGGCGGCTGGCGCGGGAAGACGGCCTGGACCGCCCACCGCCTCGAGATCCCCATGCCATGGCAGTCCTCCGTGCTTTGGTTGCTCATCGCATCATAGCGCGCGACGTGACGCTTCGCCACAGCCCTCCGGGTTCGTCGTACCGGCGAAAGCCGGTATCCAGGGACGGGGCCGTTCGCCCTGAACCCGCCGTAGGGGCAGCCCTTGTGGCTGCCCTGCCCCCGTTTGTACCTAAACCCGCTTCCCCGTACAATCACCTCAACGAACTCTTCTAGGAGGCGACCTCTCATGGACTCAGTCATCGACGCTTGGCGCGAGCAAATAGAGGCCCACGAGCGCGACGCCTCCGCCCTTCGAGGCGGTGACGGCCACCACGGACATGGTCATGGAGGCCACGGTCACGGAGGTCATGGTCATGGGCCGGGCGGCCATGGCGGCTTCACCTACTCCAACCGGCCCCAGGACCCCTTCCGCACCGACGACCCGGTGTTGAACGCCCTCTACGCCGTCCTGCCGTCCAACGCTACCGTCCTCGACGTCGGCGGGGGCGCCGGCCGCTACGCCCTCCCCCTCGCCACCCGCGCCCGCCACGTCACTGTCGTCGAACCGTCCGCCGACTCCGTCGAGATGCTGAAGGCCCGCGCCGCCGAGGCCGGCATCGCCAACGTCACCGTCATCAACGAGCCCTGGGAGGACGCTGAGGCTCCCTCCGCCGACCTGGTCCTCTGCTCCCTCGTCCTGCACCACGTCCCCGACGCCGGACCCTTCGTCGACAAGCTGCACCGCCACGCCACTGGCAGCGTCGTGGTTGTCGAGATGATGGAGACCCCCGGCGCCCTGGAAATCCCCTTCTACGAGCGCGTCCACGGGTCGGCCCCCACCCCGCTCCCCGGCCTCCCGCAGGTGTTGGGGTTGCTCTGGGCCATGGACGTCTACCCCGACGTGTCGATGCTCACCGCCGAGCCCGCCGTGCTCGACAATGACGGCGCCGCCGCCCTCGACCAGCTCCGCCGCCGCCTCGGTGTCGAGCCGGGCACCGAGGCCGACGACCGCCTGCGCGCCGCCGCTGACGAGTTGCTGGAGGAGACCCCGGAGGGCTTGATCGTAAAGGGAGTCCGCCCGCGGCGTACGGCAGTCGTCAGTTGGAGTCCCTTGCACAACGGGGCCTAGCCATGCCGCGCCACGACGACGTCACCGGCATCCTGCTCGCGGGCGGCGCCGGACGCCGCATGGGCGCCCCCAAACCCCTCCTGCCCCTCGGCGGGCGCACCCTCATCGAGCACGTGGTCGCCGCCGTCGAGCCGTTGGTCTCGGGCATCATCGTCGTCACCAACGACCCTGACGCCCTCGCCTTTCTCGGCCTGCCCACCGTCCCCGACGCCGAGCCGGGCCGCGGTCCGCTCATGGGCCTCTACAGCGGCCTCCTCGCCTGCCCGACACCCTTCGCCCTCGCCGTCGCCTGCGACGCCCCGTTCCTGCAGCCCGCGCTCTTGGAAGCCCTCATCGACTGCCGACGCCCGGACGCCATGACCCTCCCGGAGACCGGCGACGGCCCGCAGCCCATGCCCGGCGTCTATCCCACGACCCTCGCCCCGACCGTCGCCGCGCTGCTGGACAGCGGCCGCGCGGCCATGCGCGACCTCGTGGCCGCAGGGCCGGTGGAGTTGCTGCCGACGGCCGAGGTGCGCGTGCTGGACCCCGACGGCTGGACGTTCCGCGACATGGACACCCCGTACGACCTCGCCGCCGCCCAAGCGATGCTGGAAGGAGCCTAGCCGTCCTTCTTCCGCAGCAACGGTATCAGCAGGCAGACGATTCCCACGCCGAAAAGCACGGAGCCGGCGACCGTCCAGACATCGCCGCTCCGAAACCCTGCGACTGTGAAGCACCCGACGCCGACCAGCCACAGCAGCCACCCCGTCAGTTCCAGCCGCCTGTGCACGCTGTCCTCCTGCCCGCACCGTGCGCGCCGAGGGGAGCGGCAGGATGCGGATGCTGCGTACAGTCTACTCGAATAGGGTCACCGCTCCCGGTATATGGGAGGCCATCTGTCCGGTGATTATGGTGGCTCGCTTGCAAGGCGTCCTGAAATCAGCTTTCATTGCAAGAGGCGATTCTGTGATTTTCGCAACATTTGCCACAAACCTTTTTCACCGGAGGACGCAATGCCTGACAAGCCGTCAATGACAAGCGATGCGGTTGCTGTTCCAAACGCCCGCCGTTGGCTGCGGATACTGGCAATCGCATGCATGGCTGCGGCGCTGGTCGTCGCGGTCTTGGCCGTGGGCGGGCCCCGTTCTGTGGACGCGCAGGAGGGGTCGGCGTGCCCCGTCACGGACCTCGGCGCCCTTGGTGTCGAGGCGGATGGCGGGCTGAACGCCGACGGACGCTGGACGACGGAAAACTGCGATTCTCGCTTTCGGACCGGCAGCGATGCCCATTCATACCGCTTCGAGGTGGTCGAGGCCGGGCGGATCAGAATCGACTTGGTCTCCGGAGAAGGAGACTCCTTCCTCTATCTGTTGGCTGAGGATGAACGCCGCCTCACGGACAACGATGACGGCGGCGCCGGCCTCGACGCGCGAATCGAGCGTGACTTGACGCCGGGCATCTACGTCGTGGAGGCGACCACAGTCGGCGGGCGGGGCCGCGGTCCGGCCGACTTCTCCCTCTCCATCGGCCGCGTCACTGGGTGTGAGCCGGTTCACCTCGGCTCGCTGGAGCCCGGCGTCGATTTGACTGCGTCCGGCTCCTGGACCCTCGACACCTGCGGCTCGCGCTTCGTCGTGGAGCACCCGGCCTACGGTTACCTGTTCGATCTGCCGCAGGACGGTCACGTACGTGTGGACCTGATGTCGGAAAGCGGTGACCCCGTGCTGTCTCTCGTCTCCACCTCCGTCGGTCTGATCGCCGCCAACGACGACGGCGGCGAGCGGCGCAATTCCCGCATCGATCGGTACCTCGAGTCGGGCACCTATCTGCTGGAAGCGACCACCTACCTGGAGCGCGACTATCAGCCGCTGATGGCTGACTTCACCCTCGTTGTCCACCTCGTGGACGAGCAGGCGGGCCAGAACAGCTTCCTCCTCAAGATTGAGGATGTTCATACACCGGAGCACGTGGTCGCCGGCCAGCCGTTCTCCGTTCACTATCGTGTCGGCAATCTGGGTGGCGGCGACCTGGCTGACATCGGCGGAAACGCGGTGGTCTATGTGGTGGGCCCGCGCGTGTTTGAGCGCACCGCCCCTATAGCCGCGTCGGAGATGCGGTGGGGTGCCGGAGTCTCCTACCACACCGGCGAACCGGCGGCGAACTCGGCAAGCCTGGCGATAGAAGAGGTGTCGCCGTTTGAGGTAACGCTCGGAGGCCACGGCCCCTCGTGGGTGTTCGTCGGGGTCGTCACGTTCGATGAGAACGACGAAGAGCGGGGATTCCACGGCCAGTGGCAGAACGTGATGGTGTTGAGCGGCACGACGTTCGATCCGGTCACCGTGAGCGTGGATGCCCGGGGGTACAACGTCTCCGCGGAAGCCGACGACGAGGGGATGGTGACGGCCTCCGTGACCGCCTTTGCCGACCCGGACGCGGAAGTGGACGCGGCGACGCAGGCGAAAGCGATGTACGCCGCGGGCGTCCGCACACAGTTGTTGGAGGGCATCTTCGAGCGCCCAGCTATCGCTGGTCTGGCGGTGACCGGGACCCTTGAGGCCTTCAGCTTGCCCAACCCGGCGTCGGACACCCTCCTCGCCTCCTTCGGCGGCCAGTTTGAAGACGCCGTCGCTGAGCTGGGCTTGGCCGAATCGCTGGCTGCGGGAGAGGCAATCAACCCCGTCACCGTCGAAGAGCTGGCGCTCAACATGGCCGGGACGGCCGCGAGCCGGTATCTCTCGCTTCAGTCCTCATGGCGGTCGCTCCAGGCTCGCCTGGATGCTGGCGGCACCATGTCATTCGCGGAAGCCCTCACCCTTCACGCGCAGCTTGGCTACGTCGAGCGCATGGTCACGCAGGCGGTGGCTGCCGGCGACGTCGTGCGGGCCGCCCGCAGTGCCGGAGAGGGCTGGCAGGACCCCGGAGTTGGGGCGATGGTGGGCGACCTCGCGGAACAGGTGTCGTGCGGGAATGCCGCAGCGTCGCTGCGCAGCGCCCTGTCGGGGGCGGACGCGGCGGACGTTGATGCCCTGCTCGATCTCGACGTTGAAATGCGGACGGCGTTGCCGGTCTACGGCGTGTTGATTGACGGCATGATGTGCGCCGCCCGGAGCGCCGATGGCGAGACCTTTCGGTTTTTGAATGGTCTCGCCGTCGCTGACAGCCCCGAGGTCCTGGAGCTGCTGGGCCTTGGCCCGGACACCGGGATCGCACAGCCGCCGCTGCCATTGCGCATCCTCGCCCGGCTGACCGACGGTGGCCGCATCGAGCACGCCGTCGAGCTGCCGGGCGGCGAGCAGGTCCTGCCGTCCTCGCGGCTCCTGCCCGTTGACGCCCCGCCCGGCGAGTGGCGGGTCAGCAGTGACGTCGAGGTGGACGGCCAGCCCATCGGGAAGATTCGCTCCCGTCGCTTGGCTGATGGTCGTACGGAGCTGGGCTTCCTGCGCGCCGATGGCGAGAGCGTCGTGTTGGACATCCGCTACCTGCCCAGGTCCATGCCCTTGGGCGTTTGGCTCCGCAGCGGCGAGTTCGAGGTAACGCCTGTCGGGGTCTTGGAGTAGGGGAAGCGCACGACGAGGACTCAGAAGTAATTGTCGGGGCGAGGCTCGTAACCAGCCTCGCCCCGACTGATATTGAGATTGACCCAACCGCCCGTTCGCCCTGGCTCCGTCCTGAGGCCCTCGAAGGAGCTTGTCGAAGGGCGCATTCGGGACTCTCACAAGGGTCGCTTGCCCTCGCCCTTACCCCTCGGCCGCCGCTTCCACGCGCGATTCCAGCCCGAAGAGCTTGGTCCCGTTGTCCCACAGGATCTTGCGCTTGGCCTCGTCCGGGATCTGCTCCTGCGCCAGGAACGTATTGACCGCCTCGGGGAAGATGCAGTCCGAGTGCGGGTAGTCGGTCGAGAAGAGCAGGTGGTCCGCCCCCATGAAGTCGATGGTGTACTGGATCGGCCCTTCCTCCGGCTCCACCACGCAGTACCCCTGCCTCTTGAAGTACTCGCTCGGCGGCAGCGAAAGCTCGATCTCCATGTCCGGCGCGTGGGTCTCCCACTTGTCGTCCAGCCTCCAGAGGAACCACGGCAGCCAGCTCGCATTGACCTCCATGAAGACCGGCTTCAGGTTGGGGAAGCGCTCCAGCACCCCGCCGATGGTCAGCTCCGCCAGCTGCGTCATCGCGTGCACCGGCCCGACCATGGCGTTGCCGACGACCTCCATGTTCCGCTTGCCCCAGTAACGGTGGTTGTAGTTGTCCCTGAGCAAGTAGTTGGCCGGCGGCCCGTGCATCCCGAAGGCCGTCCCCAGCCGGTCCATCTCCTCCCACAGCGGGTCGAAGTGCTCGTCGCTCAGCAGGTTGCCGTTGACCGCGCCGCCCGTCATCGCGACGGCCGCCGCGCCCAGCTCCTCCACGGCCCGCCGAGCCTCCCCTGCCGCCAGCTTGGCGTCGTGCGGCGGCACCCACGCCCAGAACTTGAACCGGTCCGGGTGCGCGCTGCAGAACTCGGCGGTGAAGTCGTTGTAGACCCGGCACAGCGCCAGCGCGTGCTCCGGGTCCAGGTCGTCGTAGCGCACCAGCCCCATCGCCACCGTCGGCATGAACACGCCCACGTCGATGCCCTCGATGTCGAACCCCTCCAGGAAGACGTCCGGCGACGGGTCCTTCTGCACCTTCATCAGGCCGGGGTTCGCGGCCACGCGGCGCTGGCTGCGGCGGCGCACCAGGGGGTTGGGCGCCGTCTTGGGCCGCTCAACGCCGTCCAGCACCAGCCGCCCGCTGCTGCCCTCCAGGAACCCCCCGTTCTCCGGCCGCACGATGTGTGTCCGCGACCGGTACGGCTCCGGCAGCCGCTCGATCCACATCTCCAGCGGCTCCTCCATGTGCGGCTCCGCGTCGATGATCCTGAACCCGTTCTTGGCCATTGTCGGCCTCCTCTCCAACCAAACGCCGTTCACCCTGAGCCTGTCGAAGGGCGTCTCTCGAAGGGGGCGAACGGAAGGCAAATGCACCCCCTGCCACCGCCCCCTTGTGCCCGCGCAGCCCCCGTCGCTACCCTCTCCCCATGCGACATCGGACCGGCACCCGCGACTGGGACACCGCCATTGTGGCCCCTGCCCATCACCGGTCCCGCCGGACTCGTTTCCTCAAAAAGAAAATGGGTTTCGTATCTGAGACGTGCCAAGTTAGATACAAATCAAAACCTGAAACGAGTCCCCCTCGGAGAGGCGACCGTATCTCCCATTCGCCCTGACCGCCACCTCGTCGTTCCTGCGGAGGCAGGAACCCAGAGGGGTGGGGGTGTGCGGGGCCATTTGGCTACCCCTCCCGTTCGCCCTGAGGGAAATCGAAGGGCGAACGAGCCCTCCTTACATCACCCCGCCAGCGCATGTCCCGGGTCGAGGGGCCTCGCTTCCTGCCATGTGATGTCCGCCGGCTTCACGAAGTCGTCTCCCCGGATCAGCCCGAAGGGGATGCCGTGGTCCAGCCCCGGCGGCGCCACGCCCTCCGCGTAGTTCCGCACCGACTCCGACAGCAGCCGCCGCATCGCGATGATGGCCCGGTCGCTCGTGCCCAGGTGCTCGCGGGTCCGGTCGTAGATCGCGCCCATGCTCTCCTGCACCGCGTGGTCCTGCGTCCGCGTCCCGAAGATGCCGGAGAACCCGCGCGACTTCATCGCCTCCCGGTCCTGCTGGTACCAGTTGTCCCGGTTGCGCGCCTTGCGGAAGCCCGGCTCCAGGTCGTGAAAGCCGAACTGCTCGATGCGGTCGGCCCGCTCCTGCGCCGTGAACGGCCGCTGCTCGTTGAACCCGATCTCCCACTGCCAGCACGAGTAGTCGTCGCGCGGTACCCAGATGGAGAAGCCGTTCGTCCGGTCCGGCGGGCCGGGGATGTAGCTGTGGAAGGGCAGGATGTACGGCGTCATCCGAACGTACTCCTGGCCCTCGCCCGCCTGCCGCACCGCGGCGTACCGGTACCCGTACGACGTGTACTCCACCTCCAGCCGAGGCGCCGTGTCGGCCATGATCAGGCCGTTCAGCGGGTTTCCCCACCCCGTCCGCACGCCGCCGAACGAGCGGTGCAGGAACGACGCGTGCGATGAGTCGATGCCGCCCTCCAGCCCCTGCAGGAAGTTGCACTCCTGCAGTGTCTTGATGACGCACAGGTGCTCCTCCGGCACCTGCGTCCACTGGAACGACGGGAACGGCGGCAGCTCGGCCTGCATCCCCATGTACACCCAGACCATGCCCGCCGCCTCACGGACGGGGAAGGCCCGCGCCTTCACCTTGTCCCTGAAGTTCGACGCCGCCGGCTCCGACGGCATGTCCAGGCAGTTGCCCCGCGCGTCGAACTTCCACCCGTGGTAGATGCACGTGATGCCGCCCTCCTCGTTCCGGCCCAGCGCCAGCGACGCCCCCCGGTGCGGGCAGTACTCCTCCATCACGCCGACCTCGCCGTCTGAGTCCCGGAACGCCATGAGCTCCTCGCCCAGCAGCCGGAGGCGGATCGGCGTGCCGTCCCGCTCCCGGACCTCGCTCGACTGGAAGGCGGGGATCCAGTAGAGCCGCATCAGCTCGCCCAGCGGCGTTCCCCTGCCCGATTGGGTGATCAGGTCGTTCTCTTCCTTGGTCAGCATCACTCCTCCTTGTCGGGCCGGCCTCGGTCCTGTGGGCCCGCCGACGGGTCCTCCGGCGACCACCGCTTGTACGTGAACGCAAACGCGGCCAGCGATAGCCCGAAGACGGCAAAAGTCCAGTTCACCAGCCAATTGGGGAACTCCGGCCCGGTGAAGCCCGTGACGATGAAGAACAACATCAACGCCCCCGTGACGAGGAGCGCCCGCCCAAAGAACTGGTGTACACGCTTCATTGCCCGCCCCATGGCGACGTTGGCGTCGTGGTCGGTGCAGTATAGCAGGATTGGCCCAATTGCCGGTGTGTTGGGGAAAAGACGTCGTTGCGTCACGGCATTGTCCTTGACACCTGCTTAGCCGTGCACAATAGTTCCCTTAATGTCGCTCGGATGAGCGGACGCGTTCGGTTCGGCGGCAGAGGATCGTCCTGCCTCCCGTTGCATCCTCGTGACCGGAAGCGGTCGAGCATATCTTGGCCCCATGGAGCCATGAATGAGCCTGACGACTTGGAAAGCGCTGGCAGTGTTCCTCGTGATAGTGGCGTTTTCCTCTGTCGTCTGTTCCGATGATCCCGAAACGGACACTCCCCCGGACGTCGAGGGGACGGTATTGGCCCTGCTGCCCACGCCGGTGCCGACGGCCACGCCGGACCTGGAGGCCACGGTTGACGCCCGGATCGCCGCCACCGTCTCCGCTCTTCCGACCATGAGACCCGTACCGACTCCGGGCCCCGCGGTCCTGCCGACGCGGGGCCCGGTGCCTGTGCCGACTCCTGTGCCCGCGCCCACGCCTGGGCCTGGACCGACTGCGACGCCCATCCCGGTGGTCGTGAACACGCCAACCCCAACGCCGACGGTCGCCCTCACGCCGACGCCCACACCCACGCCAACCCCGCCGGAGACCTTCGGCCCCAGCAATGTCGAGCTCGCTCATGACCCCACCAACGGGTTTCCCGAGTACTATTCCACCGGTATCTCCATAGAAGACGCCGAAATAACCGCCAAGTTTGTTAACCCGTACGCCGCCTCGGAGCACCCCTTCAGCATTGGCATCTTTGTCCGCGTCCCGGACGATCCCAATGAAAAGGCGTTTGCCTGCCTGATCCACAGTGAGGGCTGGACTTCGGAGGTGGCGTCGTTCGAGTTCGTGGAGTTTGATTTCGCCTCCGGTTCGCTGCCGATCGGAACGGGTACCTGGGGGCCTATCCACGGCTCTGACTTGTTGGACGGTATACCGCTCACGCGCCAGGGTGAAGGCGAGATCAATGAAATCGTAGTGACGATCACGGGCCGCAGGGTGTCGCTGCGCGTCAATGGATGGGTGGTTGGTGAAGTTGCCCCCATCTTCATTACGGGCGCCGGCGATGTGTTTGTGGCCACGGGAGTCTACGCGGAGACGGAACAGGCGGGCGCTGTCACGGAGGTGCTGGACCTCACGGTCCGTCCCGCGGAGGGTGACTCCGGTTCGGCGCCCGGCGTCTAGCGCCTCTCCGAGTCCGTTGGGGAGGCACGCCTCGCTCCTTGACCGCCCCCGTAGCCGGTGCTAGCCTTCCGCTACCGAGCACAAGGGGGTGCGCCATGGCACAGGAGCCCATGTCGGGGAGCCGCCTGGAGGAGTTGGAGCTCTTCTACGAGGAGGTCAAGCGCTACCAGAGCCGCCCGCTCTGGGTGTCGCGCACGGACCCCCAGCCCAAGGCCGTCCCCTACCTCTGGAAGTACAGGGACTTCCGTCCCTTGCTGTTCCGCGCCGCCGAGCTCGTCCCCATGGAGATGGCCGAGCGCCGCGTGCTGATCTTCTCCAACCCCGGCCTCCTCGGCAGAGGCCCGGCCACCAGCACCCTCTCGGCCAACCTGCAGATCATCAACCCCGGCGAGGTCGCGCCCAGCCACCGCCACACGGCGTCCGCCCTCCGCCTCATCGTCGAGGGGCACAGCGCCTACACCGCCGTCGAGGGCGAGAAGACCTACATGGAACCCGGCGACTTCATCACCACGCCCAACTGGATGTGGCACGACCACGGCAACGAGGGCGACGTCCCCATGGTGTGGCTCGACGGCCTCGACTCAACGCTGGTCAACCACCTCGACGCCTCCTTCCGTGAGGAGTACCCCGAGGAGAGCCAGCCCCTGACCAAGCCGACCGAGGTCTCCCAGCGGCTCTTCGCCGCCGGCGCCCTCCGGCCCACGTGGGTGGGCCGCGGCAACCTCCACTCGCCCCTGATCAACTACAAGTTCGCCCAGACTTACGACATGCTCTCCCGGCTCGCCCGCGAGACCGAGGGCAGCCCCTACGACGGCGTCTGCGTGGAGTACGCCAACCCCACGACTGGCGGCCCCGCGATGGCCTCCATCGCCTGCTACGCCTCGCTCCTGCCCAGGGGCGCCCACACGAAGGCACACCGGCACACCGGCGGCACCGTCTACCACGTCGTCACCGGCAGCGGCTACTCCGTCATCGACGGTGTCCGGTACGACTGGGAGGCCAAGGACACCTTCGTTGTCCCGTCCTGGTCCTTCCACGAGCACGTCAGCAACGAGGAGTCCGTCCTCTTCTCCTACACGGACACCCCCGTCCTGGAGCCCCTCGGCCTCTACCGCGAGGAAGCCTTCGAGCTGAACGACGGCCACCAGCCCGTCACCGCCAACTTCACGCCCATCGAGGTCTAACGAGCCAAATCCGTCCTCAAGCAATCAAGGAGGCCGCCATGGTCAACGAGCTCCTGGAAGCCTATGACGTGGAAGACATCAAGACCATGGCCGCGGCCCACTTCTGGCCGCACAGCCGCCAGGCCGGCGACATGTCGGACGAGACCGGTATCAAGCTCGTCGTCAGGGGCGAGGGCTCCTGGGTGCAGGACGCCGCCGGTAAGCAGTGGTACGACCTCATCTCCGGCATGTGGCTCAAGAACGCCGGCCACGGCCGCCGCGAGATCGCCGACGCCGTCTACGAGCAGATGCTCGACATCAGCTACACCCCCGGCGGCTCTGTCTCCCCCGTGACCGCCCGGCTTGCCGCCAAGCTCGCAAGCCTCTCGCCGGACAAGGACTCCCGCATCTACTTCGTCAGTGGCGGCGCCGAGGCTGTCGAGACCGCCCTCAAGATGGCCCGCAAATATCACCGGAACAACGGCGAGCCCGGCCGCTTCAAGTTCATCGGGCGCCGCGGCTCCTACCACGGCGCGACGTTCATGAACATGACCCTCGGCGGCGGCAGCGTCGCCTCCGGTCCCGACTACGGCCCTCTCATGCCCTACTCCGTCAACATCGCCCAGCCCGGCGAGTACCGCTGCCGCTTCTGCCGCGGCATGAGCGCCTGCGACCTCGAGTGCGCCCGCGACTTGGAGCTGACAATCCAGGCGGAGGGCCCCTCCACCGTTGCCGCCTTCATCGCAGAGCCCATCTCCATCTCCGCTGGCGTCCACGTCCCCCACCCCGAGTACTGGCCCACCATCCGCGAGATCTGCGACAAGTACGGCGTCCTCCTCATCGCCGACGAGGTCATCACCGGCTTCGGTCGCACCGGCAAGTGGTTCGCCACCGAGCACTGGGGCGTCAAGCCGGACATCTTCACCGTCGCCAAGGCCCTCACCAGCGGCTACCTCCCCATCGGCGCCGCCGTCGCCAGCAAGAATGTCGCCGACGCCTTCATCGGCGATCAGTCCGCCACATTCCGGCACCTCATCACCTTCGGCGGCAACCCGCCCGCCTGCGCCGCCGGCTTGGCAAACCTCGAGATATTCGAGCGCGAGGACCTCGTCGGCAACTCGGCCCGCATGGGCGAGTACCTCTTCGACAAGCTCCAGTCCATGTACGAGCACCCCATCATCGGCGACGTCCGCGGCGGGCTTGGCCTGCTCTGCTCCATGGAGTTCGTGAAGGACCGCCAAACGAAGGAGAAGTTCCCCGCGGAGGCCAATCTGGTGCAACTCGCGTCAGCAGAGATGAACAAGCAGGGCATCCTGGGCCGCGTCATGGGCGACGTCATGCACCTCGCGCCGCCCCTCAGCGCTGACAAGGATGAGCTCGATGAGCTCGTTTCCCGCGTCGACGCCATCGTCACCGCCGTCCAGGAAAACCTCTAACCGCCTGCCTCATACCGGCGGATGCCGGTATCCAGAAACCTCGCGCCCAACGGCGGCTGTCACACCAGCCCCCTTCCGTCGCCTCTGCGCAGGCAGGGGAGGGGTGGAGGCGAGGCGGGGCGTCCCCCGTTCGCTCTAACCCACCCCCGCCACCCTCATACCGGCGCATGCCGGCATCCAGAAAACTCCGTACCTGACGGGTGCCGCATTGCCCCTCCCATGCCTACAACCTATCTTGCGCGATGCACAATCATTCGCATCACCGTGGGTAACGCATCCATTACCACCGCACTTTGCAATACTGCAACCGTCGTGTATCCTGTCTCCATCCACACAAGGGGGAACCCATGACGCAGTCTGTGAACGACGCCACCTTCGCCGGGGAGCAGGTCTTTTCGGCCCTCCCCTACAAGGTGGCCGACCTGTCGCCTGACACCGTGCGCTTCGGCCGCAAGGAGATCGAGCTCGCCGAGCACGAGATGCCGGGCCTGATGGCGCTCCGGGAAGAATACGCCGCCCAACAGCCGCTCAAGGGCGCCCGCATCACCGGCTCCCTGCACATGACCATCCAGACCGCCGTCCTCATCGAAACGCTGACCGCCCTCGGCGCCGAGGTCCGCTGGGCGTCCTGCAACATCTTCTCCACCCAGGACCACGCCGCCGCTGCGGTCGTCGTCGGCCCCGGCGGCACTCCCGACAACCCCCAGGGCACGCCGGTCTACGCTTGGAAGGGCGAGTCCTTGGAGGAGTACTGGTGGTGCCTGCTCCAGACCCTCATGTTTGAGGGCGGCAAGGGCCCGACCCTCATCGTGGACGACGGCGGCGACGCCACCCTGGCCGTCCACCTCGGCCACAAGTACGCCCAGGCCGGTAAAGTCGACGACCCCGGCCCCGACGCCTCCCCTGACGAGCGCTTCCTGCACGTCCTCCTCGGCCTGGTCGAGGCCGCCGACCCCGGCTTCTTCCCCCGCGTCGCGTCCGAGATCCGCGGCGTCTCCGAGGAGACCACCACCGGCGTCCACCGCCTCTACGACATGCAGAAGGCCGGCACGCTCCTCTTTCCCGCCATCAACGTCAACGACTCCGTCACCAAGAGCAAGTTCGACAACCTCTACGGCACGCGCCACAGCCTCGTCGACGCCATCATGCGCGCCACGGACGTCCTCCTCTCCGGCAAAAAGGCCCTCGTCTGCGGCTTCGGCGACGTCGGCAAGGGCAGCACACAGGCCCTGCGCGGCCAGCAGGCCCGCGTCGCCGTCACGGAGGTTGACCCCATCTGCGCCCTCCAGGCATGCATGCTCGGCCACGACGTCATCACGGTCGACGATGCCATTGAGCAGGACTACGACATCTACGTCACCGCCACCGGCTGCACGGACATCATCACCGCCGGCCACATGCGCCTCATGAAGCACAACGCCATCGTCTGCAACATCGGCCACTTCGACGACGAGATCGACATGGCCGGCCTTGAGCGCATGCGCCGCAACGAAGAGGTCGAGAAGATCGAGATCAAGCCCCAGGTGCATGAGTGGAAGTTCAAGGAGACGGGCCGCAGCATCATCGTCCTGGGTGAGGGTCGGCTGGTGAACCTGGCCAACGCCACAGGCCACCCCAGCTTCGTGATGAGCAACTCCTTCAGCAACCAGGTCATCGCCCAGCTCGAGCTCCAGGCCAATGCCGAGTCCTATGGCATAAGCGTGGCTACCCTCCCCAAGCACCTCGACGAGAAGGTCGCCCGCCTGCATCTCGCCAAGTTCGGCGCCAACCTCACGGAGCTGACCCCCAGGCAGTCGGACTACCTCGGCGTCCCGGCGGACGGCCCCTACAAGCCCGACCACTACCGCTACTAGACCGCCTCGGCGTCCCGGCGAAAGGCCGATTCGTCGCCCCTGCACAGGCAGGGGCCCCGACAACCGCGACCCAGCTCGTTCGCCCTGAGCCTGTCGAAGGGCGGCGCACCCCACCCCTCATACCGGCGCATGGTCCCCCCGTACCCCGATACGGGGCCGGTATCCAGAGCCTGCCCCTGCGAAGGCAGGGGAACCCCGCGCCCAACGGCGGCTGCCACACCAGCCCCCTCTCGTCGCCCCTGCGCAGGCAGGGGAACCCTGCACCCAACGGGCGCCACCGAACCTGTCGTTCCTGCGCAGGCAGGAACCCAGAGGGGCGGTGCTGGGCGGGGCGTCCCCCGTTCAGCCTGACCCCACTCCCTCATACCGGCGCATGCCGGTATCCAGAAATCCCGCGCCCAACGGCGGCCGCCGCACCAGCCCCCTTCCGTCGCCCCTGCGCAGGCAGGGGCCCCGACAACCGCGACCCAGCTCGTTCGCCGAGCCCGTCGAAAAGACCCTGCCACCACCCCATTGCCCGCGCCTCGCGCCCTCCGCTACCTTCGTCGAATGGAGCACCCGACTGGCTACCTCAAACTGAACACTGATCTTCTCGTAGCGCCCACCACCCGTGTCCACGACAGTCCGCCGTCGCGCTTGCAAGAGGAGGAATTGTTTCTCACGGGCGGGATTTTTCGCCCCACAGCTGAAAGTGACCAAAATAGCTACAAAACGATAACCACAAGAAATTCTTCGCAGCTACGGCAAACGACGAAACAATTCGAGCGCTCGCAGCTGCGGCCGCCGCCCGGCAATTCACCCTGCGCCTGCGCCGCTATCCCAATGCCCGCCGAGCCGCTACAATGGCGCCACCCCGTGTCAGGAGTGACTTCCATGGCAGAGACGCCTTCATGGTTCATGGACTTTGTCGCGGCCGTCGTCGCGAAGCTGCCCCGCGAGATTGACGAGGCCGCCGCCAGGCGATGGTCCTCCTCCCCGGAAGCCCTGGAGGAGGCCCTCGCTGGCGTCCTGCTCGTCGCCGCCGTCGGCGCCATCGACCCCGGCGCGCCCTTCGCCAACGACAAGACCAAGGAGGAGATGGAGCTGCTGGAGGATGTCTCGGAGCCCACGCGGATCTCCTCCGAGACCATCGGCGAGGTCCAGATCTTCGGTGACGACGAGCCCTTCGTCGTCGGCGAGGATGTCGTGGAGCGCGTCCTTTCCATGTCGCCGAAGCTCGGCCAGCGCCACTGTGAGTACCTGCTTGACCACCCGGACATGATCCCGCAGGAGTACAACCGCTACACCCTCGTCTTTGCCGGAACCGTCTGGCGCGACCGGGGGGGCAACCATCTCGTGCCGTGCCTCCACCGCAGCCAGGGCGAGTGGAAGATCATCTTCGGCATCCTGGAGATGGGCATGGACGACACCGACCGCATGGCCATCCCCGTGGGCGAAGCGCCCGCCGCTCCCTCCACCGTTCGGCCTGAGCTTGTCGAAGGCCAGGCGCCCGTCAGCGACTCCTATGACCCCAACGCCCCCTTCGCCAACGACAAGGCACAGGAGGGCATGGAGCTGCTGGAGGACGTGTCGGAACCGGCGCAGTTCTCCACGGAGACCATCGGGCAGGTGCAGGTCTTCGCCGATGACGAGCCGTTCATGGTGGGCGAAGACGTCGTGGAGCGCGTCCGTTCCATGTCGCCCAAGCTCGGCCAGCGCCACTGCGAGTACCTGCTCGCCCACCCGGACATGATCCCGGAGGAGTACAACCGCTACACGCTGGTCTTCGGCGGCACCCTCTGGCGCGACCAGGCCGGCAACCACCTGGTGCCGTGCCTGCACCGCAGCCAGGGCGAGTGGAAGATCATCTTCGGCCTGCTGGAGATGGGCATGGACGACACGGACCGCATGGCCACGCCGCTGGAACCTGCCGCCGAGTAGCGTCCGGCTACGCCCTCTGGCCGCTGGGCGTTTTGGCGACCGCCACGCCGATCATGCTGTCCCGCGTGACCAGGCCGATGAGTTCTTCCTCGCTCATCTCCTCCGTGCCCTCGGGCCGCTGCGGCAGCACGAGGTACCGCAGGTCGGCCGTGCTGTCGACGATCCGCACCTCGACGTCGCCGCCCACGTCAAGTCCGAACTCGCGCATGACGCCACGCGGGTCGACCACCGCCCGCGACCGGTACGCGAAGCTCTTGTACCAGTCCGGCGGCAGTCCCAGCAGCGACGTCGGGTAGCAGGAGCAAAGGGTGCAGACCACCAGGTGGTGAACGTCGTCGGTGTTCTCCAGCACCGCCAGCTTGGCCGACCCCACGAGCGGGTAGCCCAATTCGAGCAGAGCCCCCTCCGGCTCGTCCAGCAGACGCTGCTTGTAGTCCGGGTCCACCCACGCCCGCGCCACCACCCTCGCCCCATCGACGGGCGACCTGGCCTCCATGAAGTCGACGAGCCTGCGGACCTCGCCCTCCGCGATGACGCCCTTCTCGGCCAGCAGCGCCTCCATCGCCATGGCGCGGCGGGCCCGGTCGCTCAGTTCCACGTCCTCCAGCATGCCCTCATGCTCGTGACCATCGTGGTCATGGTGCTCGTGCCCGTGTTCGCTCATCGTGTCCTCCGTCCTATGCCGGCTCCAGCCACTGCTCGTAGATGTCAAGGAGCAGCGTGTCCCCTGCCTTGCCGCCAAAGCGCTCTCCCCATAGGTCTTCCGGCTCGAACTGCACCAGGTAGAGACCCCGCTCCGGCAGCCCGTCCCCGCCGTAGGCCAACGTCTCCGGGTTTGGGTACAGGCCTGACACGGCATGGATGCGCCCGACCTTGCCCTTGACGTAGGCTGGTGTTCGGTGGTGGGTGCCCATCTCCGTCATTAACACTCGGACGCGGTCTCCCGGCTGGAAGCGTGCCATCCTAGCCCCACTTCTCCTTCAGCGCCGCGGCCAGCCCGTCGATCTCCTCTGTCGTGAGCAGTCCCTTCTCGACCAGGAGCGTCTCCAGCGAGGCCGACCAGCGTTCGTAGTAGGAAAGATCAACGTACTCGTCCGCCGGGATCGACTCGATGCCGCGCCTGAGCTCGTCGGTGTTGATCAGCCGCTTCTCCCGCAAGACGCCCACAAGGGCGTGGGTGCGCCGCTCCCAGTCCATCAGCGTGTGTCCGGACAGGTCGATAGGGTCGTCGTTGGGCCGCCCACCCATGTCGTGAACGCCGCTCATGCTGTCGCTCCGGTTGCGCGTGATGGCCGCACTGTAGGACGTGCGTGTGAAGTTGTCCATGCCTCGGAGAGGGAGACGTCATAGGAGGGATGCGGTGGCTGCCCGGCCTGGATTCGAACCAGGGTCAGGGGATCCAAAGTCCCCTGTGCTACCACTGCACCACCGGGCATAGAAGGGTACGTGATTCCAGTCTAGCCCTTTGGGTTTTGGGGGTCTAGCGCGACCCGCAGGCTGCCCGGGCTAGCCGATGCCCAGCGACTTCGAGTACTCGACCATGGCACGGAGCGTGGCCTCGACCTCCGCGGTGTCGGCCAGCGAATACTCGGCCGCGCTGTCAGCCTCTGCCGGGCCGACTCGCGCCGCAATGCCGGTCTCCCGCGCCACGGGGAAGGCGTCCTCGTCCGTTACGTCGTCGCCGATGTAGATGGGGAAGATCCCGCCGACCCGGTGCGGAATGGAGTCCAGTAGTTCCATGAGCCACCGGAGCGCGGATCCCTTGTGCCACACCACGGGCGGCAGCAGGTTCACCACCTCTTTGCCCAGGACAACGCGCACGTCGCCGGCGCTTGCCGCCGGGCTGACGACCTCCCGGAGGGCCCGTTGTACGGTCTCTCGCTGCTCACCCTCTACTAGCCGGTAGTGCACGCTCAGCGACACCCCCTTGTGCTCGAAGAGAACGCCGGGAATCCCGCCGATTGACGCCTCAAGCTCTGCTCCCAAACGCGCTGCGGTCCCGCGAAAGGCCTCCGCTTCCGGGGGTGTGTGCTGAAACCCCGGCCCGGCAATCTGGAGGCCGTGGTGCCCGGCGTAGGCGATGTCGCTCAGTCCAACGCGCTCCTGCAGGTCATCGATAGTGCGCCCGCTGATCACCGCGACGGCAAACCTGGGTCGGCTGTTCAGCTCGCGAAGAAGCTGGCGTCGCTCCTCAGTGAGCTGGGCGTCCTCGGGCCGCGCCACGATGTCGGACAGCGTTCCATCAAAGTCGAGCGCCACTAGAACCTGCCCCTTGGTCGCAATGCCTTGGTACACGATGTCCATGTGGTCGCGCAGTGGGAGCATTGCAGCCTTCATACGCCGCCCAAGACCATCTCGCGAAGGAAGCGCCCGGCCCAGGCGTAGATGTTGTTCCGGCGCACCGTGCGCCGCATCCGGCGCATCCGCTCTCGCTGGTGCAGTTCGGACATCTGCAGCGCCTCGTGGAGCCGGTGTGCGATGTCGCTCGCGTCGTAGGGGTTGATGAGCAGCGCCTCCGGCAGTTCCCGGGCGGCGCCGGTGAAGCGGCTCAGCACCAGCACACCCCGCTCGTCGAAACGGCTGGCGACGTACTCCTTCGCGACCAGGTTCATGCCGTCGTGCAGGGAGCTGACCACGCAGACGTTGGCAAGCCGGAAGAGCGCCATGAGGTCGGGCCGGTCGACGGGGTTGCGCCATAGCACGACGGGGGCCCAATCGGGCGTCCGGTGTCGGTCGTTGATCTCCTGCGCCAGGTGCTCGACCTCGGCGTTCAGCGCCTGGTAGTGGGCGATTTGGATGCGGCTGATCTCACCGACCTGCAGGAAGACCAGCTTTCCCTTGTACTCCGGGTGCTCCTGCAGCAGCAGGTCCACTGCCATGAGGCGCTCCGGGATGCCCTTGGTGTAGTCGAACCGGTCCAACCCCAGCAGCACGTGCTCGTAGCGGTCTAGGTCGAAGGTGCGGCGGAACTCCTCCATCCACTGCGCCGTCTCTGAAGACTGCGCCGTGGCCTCCTCCTCCTCGAAGTCGACGCTGATGGGGATGTCCACGATGCGCGTCCTGTGGCCGCTGCGGATGACCTCCCATCGCTCGCGGTCGAGGCGCGCTTCCAGCGTCTGCTCCACCGTCGCGAAGAAGTTGGCGCCGTGGTAGCGGATGTGAAAGCCGATGACGTCAGCGGCCAGCATGCCCTCCAGCAACTCCGCGCCAAAGGGGCACGTCCGGTAGATCTCCGGGTTGGGCCACGGAATGTGCCAGAAGATGCCGGTTGTCAGGTCCGGCCGGGCCTCCCGTAGATAGCGCGGCACCAGGCAGAGATGGTAGTCCTGCACCCAGACGTAAGCGGACTGGTCGCCCACCTCCTCCAGCACCGCCTCCGCAAACCGGCGGTTCACCTGCTGATACTGCCGCCAGTCTCGCGGCGTGAAGCGAGGGCGTAGGAAGACGACGTGACAAAGCGGCCACAGGCCCTGGTTCGAGAAGCCCTCGTAATAGCCCGCGACCTCATCCGGTTTGAGCCAGATGCGCTTCAGCATGTACGAGGGGTGGTCGGGAGGCACAGCCACGCGGCCCGAAGCATCTACCGACAGGCTGTCCGCTTCTCCCGTGCCTTGCGCGACCCAGAGACCGCCTTCCACGGCCTGCATGACCGGGTCCAGGCCGGACACAAGGCCACCCGCTGGCCGGCGCCACGTGAGACCGGACGGCTTGGCAGGGTCAGGCTGGTGCGTGTACGGCTCCCGGTTCGAGACGACGACGAGGCGCGAGTCCGCAAAGAGGTCGCGTGCGACGGAGCGAAGTCGTTCCTGGGTCCACTCGCCCAGGTCCGGCGTCGCCTCCTCGAAGGCCGGGTAAAGCATGCCGGGGTCCACCAACGCTTGCCTCCATGCATCCGGCTCCCTGGGGATCAGTGAGCTAGGGTTTGCAACCGTCATTGTCTAGTCGCCTGGTGCAAAGGTCAAACCCATAGTCGCCAGATATGGCTAATTGTTGACAGCCGGTTGCCTGCTCCCTACAATTAATACTTGCGCTTCACTAGCGGCGGACTTTCTGTGAGATTGGAGCGGTGCTTTGCCCACTATCAACCAGCTCATCAAGAAGGGCAGGACCAGGGTCAGGTCCAAGAGCCGGGCCCCGGCCATGCATTGGCGGCAGAACTCGCTGAAGAACCGCGTTGTCTGGAATAACGTCGGCTCCCCTCAGCGGCGCGGCGTCTGCGTGCAGGTGCGTACTGTGACGCCCAGAAAGCCGAACTCCGCCCTTCGAAAGGTCGCCCGCGTGCGCCTGACCAACGGATTTGAGGTTACGGCGTACATCCCTGGTGAAGGGCACAACTTGCAGGAGCACTCCGTTGTATTGGTGAGGGGCGGCCACGTGCCGGACCTGCCCGGCGTGCGATACCACATCGTCCGCGGTGTCCTGGATACCGGCGGCGTGAACGGCAGGAAGCAGGGCCGCAGCAAGTACGGCGCGCGGACGCCGCGGGCCTAGAGAGAAGCAAGAAGAGCGATTTCGAGAAATGCGAAGGCGTAAGGCGGAACAGCGGCAGGTCCCACCGGACCCGCAATACGGCAACGTTGAGTTGTCGCGGTTCATCAACCGCATCATGCTCAAGGGCAAGAAGACGGTTGCCCAGCGCATCGTTTACTCCGCCATGGAGATTGTGGAGCAGCAGGCCAACAGGCCGCCGTTGGAGGTTTTCCAGGAGGCCCTGCGCAACGCGACTCCCTTGCTCCAGGTCAAGGCCCGCCGGGTTGGCGGCGCCACCTACCAGATCCCTATTGAAGTGCCTGCACGGCGCGGAAGCGCGCTTGCAATGCGGTGGATCATCAACAGCGCCCGCGGCCGCAAGGGGCGGCCCATGCACCAGAAGTTGGCCCAGGAGTTCTTGGACGCCTCCCGGGGCGACGGTGCGGCGGTGAAGCGGCGCGAGGACCTGCACCGTATGGCAGAGGCCAACCGGGCCTTCGTCCACTACCGGTGGTGATGATCGCGTAACCTCTGCAGGACAGGGACGGCGCTCCAATGCGCCGGGAAGGAACCCCTTGGATCACGTACGCAACATAGGATTCATTGCGCATATTGACGCCGGCAAGACTACGGTCACCGAGCGTGTGTTGTTCTTTGCCGGCCGCACCCACCGCCTCGGCAACGTCGACGACGGCAATACCGTCATGGACTGGATGCCCCAGGAGCGGGAGCGCGGCATCACCATCACCGCCGCCGCCACCGCCGCTGAATGGAAGGGCCACCAGGTCAACATCATTGACACGCCGGGTCACGTCGACTTCACGGCAGAGGTGGAGCGCAGCCTGCGTGTACTCGATGGCGGCGTCGTTATCTTCGACGCGGTTGCCGGCGTTCAGCCCCAGTCGGAAACGGTTTGGCGCCAGGCCAACAAGTATCAAGTTCCCCGGATCTGTTTCATCAACAAGATGGACCGCCCGGGCGCCGACTTCAGCCGGACCATCGACATGATCACCCACCGTCTGGCTGCGCGACCCGTGCCCGTCCAGCTCCCCATCGGCGCCGAGAACACCTTCCGCGGTATGGTCGACCTGGTGCGGCAGAAGGCCCTCCTGTATGGCGACGAAGTGGGTGCTCCCAGGGAAGCGCCCATCCCGGACGACCTGCTGGAGGAGGCGGCCAGATACCGCGACGTCCTCCTGGAGCGCGTGGCGGAGACCGATGACCACTTGCTTGAAAAATACCTCGAAGGCGACGAGATCACTGAAGAGGAGATCGTTGCCGGACTGCGAAAGGCCACGCTAAGCAACAACCTCGTCCCCGTGCTTTGTGGCACGGCCCTCCGCAACCGCGGGATCCACCCGCTCTTGGATGCGGTCATCGACTACCTTCCCTCCCCGCTGGACATCCCCTCGGTCGAGGGCGCTGACCCCCGCACCGGCGAGCCCGTCCTTCGAGCAGCCGACCCCTCGGAGTCCCTGGCCGCCCTGGCGTTCAAGGTGGCCGCCGACCCCTACATCGGCCGGCTGGTGTTCGTGCGGGTCTACTCCGGCCGGCTTAAGTCAGGTTCCTATGTCTACAATGCCTCCAAGGAGAAGGACGAGCGCATCGCGCGCCTCGTCCTGATGCACGCCAACCACCGCGAGGATGTCGAATACCTCGATGCCGGCCAGATCGGCGCCGTCGTCGGCCTGAAGAGCACCTTCACCGGCGAGACCATCTGCGATGGTAAGGCGCCGGTGGTGCTCGAGCCCCCCAGCTTCCCGGACCCCGTCATCTCCGTCTCCGTCGAGCCACGGACTCAGGCGGACCAGGAGCGGTTGGAAGAGTCCCTCCGCAAGCTGGCGGACGAAGACCCAACCTTCGTCGTGCGTTACGACCAGGAGAGCGGCCAGACCATCATCTCAGGCATGGGTGAATTGCACCTCGACGTGCTGGTTGACCGGCTCCGCCGCGAGTTTAACGTGCAGGCCCAGGTCGGCAGGCCGCGCGTCTCTTACCGTGAGGCCATCCGGCAGGCCGTGCGCGTCGAGGGCCGGTTTGTGCGGCAGACCGGCGGCCACGGACAGTACGGCCACGTCTGGCTGGAGATCGAGCCCTTGGAGCGCGGCGGCGGTTTCGTCTTCGAGGACAAGATCGTTGGTGGTGTCGTGCCCAGAGAGTACGTGAACCCCGTGCGCGCGGGCGTGCAGGAGGCACTGGACAGCGGCGCAGTTGCGGGCTATCCTGTTGTGGATATCAAGGTTTCGCTGGTGGACGGTAGTTTTCACCCCGTCGATTCCTCTGAAATCGCCTTTAAGATCGCTGGCTCTATGGCCGTGAAGGAAGGGCTTCGTAAGGCGAAGTCGGTCCTCATGGAACCATACATTGAGACGGAAGTAGTCACCCCGGGTGAGTTCCTCGGCGATGTCCTCGGTGACCTGTCGGGGAAGCGGGCGCGGGTGCAGAACATCGAAGGTGTCGGGGACGTCCAGACCATTCGCGCTCTGGTGCCCCTGGCGGAGATGTTCGGGTACGCCACGGCAGTCCGGTCCCTCACCCAGGGCAGAGCGAGTCACTCCATGGAGTTCCACCACTATGAAGAGGTGCCGGACTCCGTGGCGCAGCAGATGCTTGTCCGTGTGTGATGCAGTAAGGAAGGTTTTGCTATGCCCGGCCAGAAAATACGCATCATCCTGAAGGCGTTTGACCACAGGGCGTTGGACCTGTCCGCACAGCAGATCGTGGAGACGGCGGAGCGGACCGGCGCTGTTGTTGCCGGCCCCGTTCCGCTGCCGACACACAAGCAGCGGTTCTGCGTCATCCGCTCACCGCACATCGACAAGGACTCGCGAGAGCACTTCGAGCTTCGAACACATAAGCGCTTGGTGGACATTCTGGAGTCCACCGGCCGCACGCTGGAGGCGCTGTCCCGGCTCAACGTCGCGGCAGGCGTCGACATCACTATCAAGACATAACGAGGGGAAACAGCCCAAGAAGCGGAGCCAATCTTGGCTCCGCTTTCTACTGAGGGGAACGCAAAGGTATGGCGGTAGACGGGATTCTTGGCAAGAAGATTGGGATGACCCAGATCTTCCGTGAAGACGGGAGGTTGGTGGGCGTGACCGCCGTGCAGGCCGGCCCGTGCACCGTCACCCAGATCCGCGTGCCGGAGAAGGACAAGTACACCGCCGTGCAGTTGGGCTTCCACGAGGTCCGCAACCTGAAGGGCCCGGAGCGCGGCCACCTCCGTGCCGCCGGCAAGCTCTACCGGCACCTGCGCGAGGTCCCCGCCGGCGACCTGACTGGCGTTGAGGTCGGCGACCCTGTGGAGGTGGACATCTTCGAGGAAGGCGAGAGCGTTGACGTCGTTGGCACCTCCAAAGGCCACGGGTTCACAGGCGGCATCAAGCGGCACAACTTCGGCGGCGGTCCCAAGACCCACGGTCAGTCGGACCGCCACCGTGCGCCGGGATCCATCGGCTCTGGCACCTACCCCGGCCGGGTGTGGAAGGGCACGCGCATGGCGGGGCACTGGGGCGCTGAGCGGGTCACGGTGCGGAATCTCGAAATAGTTCGGGTGGACAAACAGCGGAACTTGTTGTTCCTCAAAGGCGCGGTCCCGGGAGCGTCCCGCGGACTGCTGTTGCTGCGACGGTCGAAGAAGTCTGGGAAATAGGCATGGAACTACCGCTGAAGAACATGCAGGGCGCGACAGTGGGCAGCATCGAAGTGAGCGATGCCGTCTTCGACACGCCCCTCAACACCGCCGTCGTCCACCAGGTCATGGTTGGTCAGTTGGCCAATAAGCGGGCCGGCACTCACAGCACCAAGACGCGCGCCGAGGTGAGGGGTGGGGGACGCAAGCCCTGGCGCCAGAAGGGGACGGGCCGCGCCCGGCACGGAAGCACGCGGTCGCCCCAGTGGCGCACCGGCGGCGTGACCTTTGGGCCCAAGCCGCGTGACTACTCGCAGCGGACGCCAAAGAAGATGCGCCGCCTGGCCATTCGGTCCCTGCTGTCGCAGAAGGTGCGCGACGGTGAGGTCACGGTCGTCGAGAGCTTCCAGCTGCCCGAGCCCAAGACCAGGGAAATGCTGAAGGCGCTGCAGGGCCTCGAGATCTCCACCAAGTGCCTGGTGGTGAACGAAGCCGTCTCCCAGAAGGAGCTCTGGCAGGCCTGCCATAACCTGAAGCGGGTGAAGTCCGTTCCGGCATCCACGCTGAACACCGTCGACCTGTTGAACCACAACCACCTCGTCCTGAGCGTGGCGGCGGTTCGGCGCATCGAGGAGCTGTGGTCGCCGGCGCAGTCGGGCAGTGCAGTGTCGCCCACTGCGGCGGATGCAGGCGAAGAGGCCGAGGCCGGTGAGGAGCAGGCGTCATGACGATGGCTCAGTTGACGAACGTGCTCATCGGCCCCGTCGTGACCGAGAAGAGCACTCGGCTGCAGGACGAGAACAAGTACACCTTCCGCGTGGCGCTGACCGCCAACAGGACGCTCGTGAAGCAGGCGGTTGAGACGCTGTTCGACGTGAAGGTGCAGAAGGTGACTATGGTTCACCTGCGCGGCAAGCGCAAGCGCTACGGCCCGCGATTGGTGAAGCAGCCCGACAAGAAGAAGGCCATCGTGACGCTGCGCGAAGGCGACCGCATCACGGTGTTTGAGGGCGTGTAGGCATGGGTCTCAAGACGTTCAAGCCCATAACGCCGGGCATGCGCCAGTTGGTGCGGCCCGACTTTAGTGAGATCACCCGGAGCAAGCCGGAGCGCTCGCTGCTGAAGCCTTTGCGTAAGCACGGTGGCCGCAACCGCCAGGGCAGGCTCACTGTCCGGCACCGCGGTGGCGGACACAAGCGCATGTACCGGGTCATCGACTTCAAGCGCCGCGACAAGGCGGGCGTGCCTGGCGTCGTTCACAGCATCGAGTACGACCCGAACCGCTCCGCGCGCATCGCCCTCGTCCACTACAGGGATGGCGACAAGCGCTACATCCTGTGGCCCGTCGGCGTGAAGGTGGGCGACCCCATCATGTCCGGTCCGGGGTCGGAGATTCGGGCGGGCAACGCCATGCCCCTGCGTTCCATGCCCCTGGGCACGGTGGTGCACAACATAGAGCTCAAGCCCGGCCGCGGCGCCCAGATGGTGCGCAGCGCCGGAGGCAGCGCCCAGGTGATGGCCCGCGAGGAGCGGTACACGCAGCTCCGTCTCCCTTCCGGGGAGATCCGCCGCGTGCTCAGCGAGGGCTATGCGACAATCGGCCAGGTCGGCAACTCGGAGCACGCCGCAACGTCGATCGGCAAGGCCGGTCGCAACCGGTGGCTCGGCAAGCGGCCGGAAGTGCGCGGCAAGGTGATGAACCCGCGCGACCACCCGCACGGCGGCGGCGAGGGCCGCAACCCCATCGGGCTGCGCTACGCCAAGACCAAGTGGGGCAAGCCGGCCCTTGGTGTGAAGACACGCCGCAACAAGGAGACCAACCGGTTCATCGTGCGGCGGAGAAGGATAGGTTATGGGCAGGTCCGTTAAGAAGGGCCCCTACGTCCACCCCAAGCTGCAGAAGAAGGTGGACGCGGCCCAGCGTACAAACGAAAAAGTGGTCATTCGCACGTGGTCGCGGGCGTCCATGATCATGCCGGATATGGTGGGACTCACCATCGCCGTGCACGACGGGCGCCGGCACGTGCCCGTCTACATGACGGAGAACATGGTGGGGCACCGTCTCGGCGAGTTTGCGCCCACCAGGACGTTCCGGGGCCACACGGGCCGCAGTGAGCGGACCACTAGGCCCAGGGGCTAGGAGAGGCACTCGTGGCGGTACAGGCGGTGCACAGGAACTTTGGGATGTCGCCCAAGAAGGTGCGGCGTGTGCTTGGCATGGTGCGGGGCAAGCCCGTCCACCAGGCCTTGGCCGCCCTGCAGTTCGTGCCCAGCCCCACGGCTGCTGCGGTGTCCAAGGTCATCCGCTCTGCTGTTGCAAACGCGGAGAACAACAGGTTCATGATTCCTGAAACGCTGAAGGTGGTGGCGGCCTACGCGGACGACGCCCCTCGGCTGCGGCGCTACCGGCCGCAGTCCCGCGGGCGCATCAGTCCCATCAAGCGGCGGACCTGCCACATCACCATCGTCGTGGACCGGGGGAGCTAGGCTGTGGGACACAAGACACACCCGATAGGCTTCCGGCTGGGCATCATCAAGGACTGGGACAGCCGGTGGTTCGCTGCCAAGAAGCAGGACTACCGTAACACCCTGCAGGAGGACCTGAGGCTGCGCAACGCCATCCTGACGCGGTACCCGGAGGCGGGCATTCCTAAGGTGGAGATTGAGCGCGGTCCGCAGGAGGTCTCTGTCGTCATCTGGACCGCCCGCCCCGGCATCGTCATTGGACGGCAGGGGCAGCGGGTGGAGGAGATGCGGCAGGCGCTGGAGGCCCTGACGGAGCGGCGCGTGCGTATCTCCGTGCAGGAGGTACGGCAGCCGGAGACCGTGGCGGCCCTCGTCGCCCGCAACTGCGCAGAGCAGCTCGAACGGCGCGTGGCCCACCGGCGCGCCATGCAGCAGACGGCCACCCGTTCGATGCAGGCCGGCGTGCAGGGCGTGAAGATCATCGTCAGCGGTCGGCTCGGCGGCGCCGACATCGCGCGGCGGGAGAAGGTGATGATGGGCAGGGTGCCCCTCCACACCATCCGCGCCGACGTGGACTTCGCCATCAGCGAGGCCAGCACGACGATGGGCCGCATCGGCGTCAAGGTATGGCTTTACAAGGGCGACATCGTCCCGCTCCGCGAGCAGGAGGTCGCCGAGGAGTTGGCCCCCATCGAGGTCACCATGCGGGCCGAGGACGAGGCCGCCGACCAGGCGGTGAACGAGCGGGCCGAAGCCATGGCGGAAGGAGAGGCCGATGCAGCAACCTAAGCGGCTGAAGTACCGCAAGGTGCACCGGGGCCGCCGCAAGGGCGCGGCGACTTCAGGCGCGACCCTGCACTTTGGCGAGTACGGCCTCAAGACCATGGAGACGGCCTGGCTGACCGCCCGGCAGATCGAGGCGGCGCGGCGGGCAGTGGTGCGCTACCTCCGCCGCGGCGGACAGCTGTGGATCCGCGTGTTCGCGGACAAGCCCGTGACCAAGAAGCCGCTGGAGACCCGGATGGGCAAGGGCAAGGGCGGCGTCGACCACTACGTCGCTGTCGCCAAGCGCGGCCGGATGCTCTTTGAGCTGGCCGGCGTGACGGAAGAGCAGGCCAAGGAGGGACTGCGGCTGGCCGCGGCCAAGCTGCCGGTCTCCACCAAGATAGTGACCAGGGAGGACTACTTCCTCCACACGGTGAACTAGGGACAGAGCGGACGCATGCGCGCAGACGAGGTAAGGGAAAAGAGTACGGACGACCTCCGGCAGGAGCTGGACGAGTCCTACCGTGAGCTGATGAACCTCCGGTTTCGGTGGATGACCCATCAGCTTGCCAACGTCAGTGAGATGAACAAGGTCAAGAAGACCATCGCACGCATCAAGACGGTGATGCGGGAGCGGGAGTTGGGGATTCGCTAAATGGCAGTGAACCGGAGAAGCTACGTCGGTCGCGTCGTGAGCGCCAAGATGCAGAACACCTTGGTGGTCGCGGTGGCGCGCACCCGGCGCCATGAGGTGTACGGTAAAGCCCTTCGCCGCAAGACCGTGCTCTACGTCCACGACCCGCTGGGTGAGTCGCAGTACGGCGACCTGGTCCGCGTGGTCGAATGCCGCCCCATCTCCAGGACCAAGCGGTTCCGCCTGCAGGAGATTCTGCAGCGGCACGAGGTGCTGCGCCCGGAGGAGGTCGCAGAGGCCGAGGCGGTGATGGCCGCGGCGATTGAGCCTGAAGACGAGGCCGCGCCGGAGGAACCCGAGGACGAGGCGTCGGCGGATGAGACCGTTGCCGTCGCAGCCGCCCTGGAGACCGAGGCTGACGAACCGGCGGCGGAGGCCCCCGCCGAAGGACCTGAGGCCGTTGCAGAGACGCTGGAGACTGAAGCCGAGGCGGAAGAACCGGCAGCCGAAGCCCCCGCAGACGAACCAGAGGCCGCCGTAGAAGCCCCGGAAACTGAGGCTGAAGAACCGGCAGCGGAGGCCCCCGCCGACGAGCCCGAGGCTGTTGTGGAGGCGCCGGAGGCTGAAGCCGAGGTGGACGAGACGTCGGTCGACGAAGCCCCCGCTGATGAGGCAGAGGCTGTCGTCGAGACTCCGGACGCAGAGCCGGAGGAAGAAGCGCCAGTGGCAGAGGTCGAACCTGAAGCGGAAGCCCCTGCGGACGAGCCGGAAGCTGCACTGGAGACTGAAGAGCCCGCGGCGGAAGCGCCGGAGGCCGAGACCGAGGAAGCGCCTGCTGAGGAAAGCGTCGAAGCGGAGGCAGAAGAGACCGCCGAGGCCGACTCTGAGCCGGCGGCGGAAGAATCTGCGGACACGGCAGAGGAGACGTCCTCCGAGGATGGGGAAGCGCCCAAGAAGGAGGACGCATGATCCAGCACATGTCCCGCTTGTCCGTCGCGGACAACTCCGGGGCCAAGCAGGTGATGTGCATCGGCATTCCCGGTTCCAGCCGTCGGCGCTATGCCGGGCTTGGCGACATCATCACGTGCTCCGTGAAGGACGCCATCCCCAACGCGCCCGACGCGGTCCGGGCTGGCAAGGTCGTGAAGGCTGTTATCGTCCGAGTGGTGAAGAACACCCGGCGGCCCGACGGCACTCACATCCGCTTCGATGAGAACGCGGCTGTCGTGCTGACGGACGCGCTGAACCCCGTTGGCACGCGTATCTTCGGGCCCGTCGCCCGGGAGCTGCGGGAGAAGGGGTTCATGCGCATCGTTTCCCTGGCGCCGGAGGTCTTTTAGGGCGTCCGCCCGGGAGAGAAGGAAACGGTCATGGCACAGAAGGTCAGAAGCGGCGACACCGTGGTCATCACGAAGGGCAGGGACCGCGGCAAGCAGAGCACGGTCCAGCGGGTCTACCCGAAGGATGGCACGCTCTTTGTGGAAGGCGCCAACATGGTCAAGCGCCACCGCAGGGCGCAGCCCGGCATCAGCCAGGCCGGCATCATCACGATGGAGGCGCCGCTGTCCCTGTCCAACGTCAAGGTGGTGTGCCCGCTCTGCAACACCGCCGCGCGCATGGGCTTCACGTTCCTGAACGACGGCAAGAAAGTACGGCTATGCAAGAAGTGCAACCAACCGATCGAGTAGAAGAAGAGCCGCAGGAGTCCGGCAGCGGCGGCAGGCCTCGTGGCCGCAGCCGGGCGCAGGCTGCTGCGCCGGCGCAGTCTCCGGCCCGCGTCATGCCGCGCCTGCTGGCACGCTACCGCGAGGAGTTGGCCCCGCAGTTGCAACAAGAGTTCTCCTACGCAAACGTGATGGAGATCCCCAAGGTGCAGAAGGTGGTGATCAACGTCGGCCTCGGCGAGGCGCTGACCAACGCCCGTGCCATGGAGGCCACCATGGGCGACATCGCCGCGATAACCGGCCAGCGCCCCATCTCGCGCAAGGCGCGCCGATCCGTCGCCGGCTTCAAGCTGCGCGAGGGCCAGGCTGTCGGCGTGATGGTCACCCTGCGCGGCGACCGGATGTACACCTTCCTGGACAAGCTGTTCAACACCGCGCTGCCCAGGATTCGCGACTTCCGCGGCGTGTCCCGCTCCGCCTTCGATGGGCGCGGCAACTATGCGCTGGGGCTGCGCGAGCAGATCGTGTTCCCGGAGATCGATTACAACCAGATCGATCGCCTTCGCGGGATGCAGGTGAACATCATCACCTCCGCCAAGACGGACCAGGAGGCGTTGAGGCTCCTCGACCTGATGGGGATGCCCTTCGCACGAGTACAGGAGCGCACGGCCGCTTAGGGCGGCACGGAGAAGTATAGGAGCGGAGCATTGGCCAAGACCAGCAAGATAGCCAAGTGGCGGTTGCCGGTGAAGTTCTCCACGCGGCAGCACAACAGGTGCCAGCTATGCGGGAGGCCCCGTGCGTACATCCGTCAGTTCGGCCTCTGTCGCATCTGCTTCCGCACGTTGGCGCTGCGGGGTGAGATCACAGGGGTCCGGAAGGCAAGCTGGTAGGAGGGTTCGTGAGCGGAGTAACCGATCCCATTGCGGACATGCTGACCCGGGTGCGCAACGCCGGGATGGCCCGGCACGACTCGGTGTTGGTGCCGCTGTCCAGGACGAAGCAGGCCGTCGCCGACATCCTGAAGGACGAGGGTTTTATTCGGGACGTCGACACCGTGCGGAGCGGCCAGTGGCGCATGCTGCGCCTGCGGCTGCTCTACTCGGGCCGCGCCCAGACGGCGATTCGCGGGCTCAAGCGGATCAGTCGCCCCGGCCTGCGCGTCTACGTGGGTCGAGACGAGATCCCCCGGGTCTACGGCGGCCTTGGCGTCGCCATTCTCTCCACGTCGCAGGGCGTGATGACGGGACACGAGGCCAAGAACCGGGGCATTGGAGGAGAGGTCCTCTGCTACGTCTGGTAGGGGACGGACAGCTATGACGACGAAGACGAAGGAAAAGCGGCGCATAGTAGCGCGGATAGGCTCGCTGCCCATCCCCGTGCCGTCGGTCGTTGACGTGACCCTCGGCCCTGACAACGACGTCACGGTGAAGGGGCCGCGCGGAACGCTGCAGCAGAAGTTCCACCCGGATCTCAGCATCGTGCGAGAGGACGGCGGCCCCATTAACATCGGCCGCCCGTCGGACGACCGCCGCATCCGTGCGCTGCAGGGGTTGACGCGGGCGCTGCTCAACAACATGGTCGTCGGCGTGACGGATGGCTTCCAGAAGACGTTGGAGCTGGTCGGCACTGGCTATCGCGTGCAGCAGACCGGCGACAATATCACCCTGCAGGTGGGCTACAGCCACCCCGTGGACGTGGCCGCGCCGGAGGGGATCACCCTAACGGTCGAGGGCCCCACGCGGCTCTCCGTCGCGGGGTGCGACAAGCAGCAGGTGGGGCAGATTGCCGCCACCATCCGCGCGGTGCGCAAGCCTGACGCCTACAAGGGCAAGGGCATTCGCTACAGTGGCGAGATTGTGCGGCTCAAGCCCGGCAAGAGCGCCGGACGCTAGGGCCAGGGAAGAGAACGTGGTTAAAGCAGTACGATTGCAGGCATTGCGGTTCAAGGGGAAGGCCAGGACGGCCCGCGCCAAGCGTGTCGTCCGCCACATCCGCGTGCGCCGGAAGGTCGAAGGCGTCCCCGAGCGCCCGCGCATGGCGGTCTTCCGCAGCAGCAAGCACATCGCCGTGCAGGTGATCGACGACAGTGTCGGACACACGTTGGCGTCCGCGTCCGACATGGACACGGATCTGCGCGCCGAGTGTCAGGGCAAGCCGAAGACCGAGGTCGCGAAGTTGGTCGGTGCGCTGGCGGCGAGCCGCAGCGTGGCCGCCGGCGTGAGCAAAGTGGTGTTCGACAGGGGCGGCTACGCCTACCACGGCCGCGTGCAGGCCTTGGCAGAAGCGGCCCGTGAAGGGGGGTTGGAGTTCTAATGCCCAAGTTTTCTCCTTACGACCTGGCCCCGCGCGTGCCCCCGGAGCGGGCGGCGAACCTGACCGAGCGCGTGCTCATGATCCGCCGCATCGCCAAGGTGACGGCCGGCGGCAAGAACATGCGCTTCAACGCCATGGTCGCCGTGGGCGACGGCCAGAACATCGTCGGCATCGGCCTGGGCAAGGCCGCGGCTGTGCCGGACGCCGTTCGCAAGGGCGTCGCCATCGCGCGTCGCAACCTCATCGAGGTGCCGCTGCGAGGGACCACCATCCCGCACGACATCGTGACCAAGTACCGGTCGTCTCAGGTGGTGCTCAAACCCGCCGTGGACGGCACCGGCGTGGTGGCTGGCGCGACGGTCCGCGCGGTCGTCGACCTGGCCGGCATCAAGGACGTGCTGACCAAGGCCATCGGCAACACCAACCCCATCAACCTTTCCAAGGCGACCATGGATGCCCTCGCCTCCCTGCGCGACCCGCAGACGGAGGTCGAGCGGCGGCGGGCCCGGCGTGCGCCCCAGCCCGCGCAACAGCAGCAAGGCAATTAGGGGTACCCAATGGCACGGCTCCGGATAACGTGGAAGAAGAGCGGCATCGGCTTTGAGCGCAACCAGCGGGAGACGATCAAGTCCCTGGGGCTGCGCCGGCTGAACCAGACCGTGGAGCGCGAGGATACGCCCGTGGTGCGCGGCATGCTGCACAAGGTGCGCCACATGGTGCACGTGGACGAGCTTCAGGACTAACGGCAGGAGAATCTGCGGTGAAGCAACACGAAATACCCTCACCCAAGGGTGCGCGGCGTCCCCGCACGCGGATCGGTCGGGGCAACGGGAGCAAGGGCAACTACTCTGGCCGGGGTATGAAGGGCCAGAGGTCCCGCTCCGGCAGCGGCCCGCGTCCCGGCTTCGAGGGCGGCCAGCTTCCCCTGGTCCTGAAGCTGCCCACTCGCCGTGGGTTCACCAACATCTTCCGGACGGACTACGCCGTGGTGAACCTCGGTGCGCTGGAAGAGCGGTTTGAGAGCGGTGCAGAGGTCACGCCGGAAGCCATGGTGCAGGTTGGCTTGTTGCGCAACCTGAAGCTGCCCGTCAAGGTGCTCGCCAAGGGTGAGGTCACCAAACCCCTGGCCGTCACGGCCCACCGGTTCTCGGCCCAGGCCCGGGAGCAGTTGGTGGCGGCCGGCGGCTCGGCCGAGGAGCTTCCCGGCAGGAAGCGGGGGTAGGCGATGCAGGCGGCGTCGGCTAGGCCTACGTCTGGGCGGCCTCAACTTCTGCAGGCCCTCATAGACGCCTTCAAGATCCCCGACCTGCGGATGAAGCTGGTCTTCACCCTCGCCATGCTCGTCGTCTTCCGATTCGTGGCCCACGTCCCCGTCCCCGGCGTCGACCGCGAGGCCCTCAGCGCCGTCTTCAGCGGCGGCCAGTTCGGCGACATCCTCGGCTTCCTCGACCTGTTCAGCGGCGGCGCGCTTCGTAACCTCAGCGTTGCGGCGCTCGGCGTGTACCCGTATATCACCTCGTCAATCATCATGCAGCTTTTGGTGCCCGTCATCCCGCAGCTTAAGGCGCTCTCCAAGGAGGGCGACTACGGGCGTCAGAAGATCAACCAGATCACCCACTACGCCACCGTGCCCATCGCGCTGGCCCAGGGTTACGGCCAGATTCTGCTCCTGCAGCGCGCCGGCATCTTTGCGGGCGTCGACATCACCGGCGGCGCCTTCCCCGCCATCATCCCAATGGTTATCTCGATGGCCGCCGGCACCGTCTTCCTCGTGTGGCTTGGCGAGCAGATCACCGAGCGCGGCATCGGCAACGGCATCTCCATCATCATCTTCGCCGGCATCGTGGCCGGCCTGCCGCAGATTGTGCAGCAGGGATTCATCAGCCGCGTCGACCCAACGGGATTGATCACCTTGGCGGTCATCACCCTGGCCATCATCTACCTCATCGTGGTGTTCACGGAGGCGCAACGGCGCATCCCCGTGCAGTACGGGCGGACGGTGTTCAGAGGAGGCGCCGTAAGGCGTGCGCAAGGCACGTCGTATATCCCCTTGCGCATCAACTCCGCGGGCATGATCCCGCTGATCTTCGCCTTCGCCATCATCATCCTGCCGGGCACCATCGCCAGCTACTTTGCCAACCCGTCGGACCCCAGCTTCACCTCCCGGTTCGCGCAGGGAGTCGTCGGCATCTTCGATGGCACGCACTTCATCTACTGGGTGTTTCTCTTCGTGCTGGTGGTCATCTTTGCCCTCTTCTACACCATGATCACCTTCTCCCAGATGAACCTGGCGGAGAACTTGCAGAAGCAGGGCGGCTTCATCCCCGGCATTCGTCCTGGAAGGCCGACGGAGGAGTACCTGCAGCGCACCCTCATCCGCGTCAGCTGGGGAGGCGCGCTGTTCCTGGGCTTCGTGGCCATCATCCCCTTCTTCGCCACCCTGCTGACCGACGTTCAGGCCCTCCGCCTCAGCAGCACCGCGCTGCTGATCTTGGTCGGCGTGGGCCTGGACACCATGCGGCAGCTTGAAGCGCAGCTCCTGATGCGCCGCTACGAGGGGTTCATCCGATGACGCGCTTGTGGAGCAACCGGGAGGCCGTGCCATGCTGTTAGTGCTGCTGGGCGCGCCCGGCGCCGGAAAGGGCACGCAGGCCGACGTCCTGGCGGACGAGAAGGGCTTCACCCACCTCTCGTCGGGCGACCTGTTGCGCGAGCACCGCGCGAACAAGACGGAGCTGGGGCAGCTGGCCCAGTCGTACATGGACCGCGGCGACCTGGTGCCGGACGATGTGATCATCCGCATGGTGCTGGGCCGCCTGGAGCAGGAGACCAACGGCGCTGGCGTCGTCCTCGACGGCTTCCCCCGAACGGCGCCCCAGGCGGAGGCGCTGGACGAGGCCCTCGGCGGTGCCGGCATTGACAGGGTGCTGCACGTGATGGTGCCGGAGGACGAGCTTGTGCGTAGGCTCAGCGGCCGCTACAGCTGCCGCGCCTGCCAGCGGCCGTACACCGCGGAGGACGCGGCGTCCGGGACATGCCCGGCCTGCGGCGGCGAGCTGTACCAGCGGGAGGACGACAAGCCGGAGGCGGTCCGCAACCGGATGCAGGTGTACACCGCCCAGACCTCCCCGCTGATCGACTACTACCGGGGTCAGGGCAAACTGGTCGAGGTGAATGGGCTTCAGCCCGTCGAATCCGTGACGGCCGACGTGCTGCAGGCGCTGGAGGTCTAGCGGCGAGACCCTCCTTGGTGCAAAATACTCGCCGAATCGGTACAATAGCCCTTTGGGCGTTAATAGGAGACTGGGTCTATGGAGTCACCGGGAGCAGAGAGGCGCGCGTCTATCAAGTCTCCCCGAGAGCTTGAGGCGATGCGGCAGGCGGGTCAGGTTGTGGCGAGGATGCTCGCTGCCATCACTCGTGCCGTGGAGCCGGGGATGACGACACAGGACTTGGACGACGTGGCCGTGCAGGAGTTGCAAAAGCACGATGCCAAGCCGGCTTTCCTGGGCTACATGGGCTTCCCCGCCACGGTCTGCACCTCCGTGAACGAGGAGATCGTCCACGGCATCCCCGGTGACCGGGTGCTCAGGGAGGGCGATCTGGTCAAGTGCGACGTCGGCGCCATCGTCGACGGGATGCACGGGGACGCAGCGGTGACGCTGCCCGTTGGCAAGGTCTCTGACGACGCGATGCGCCTCATCGAGACCACGCGCGAGTCGCTGAATCGAGCCATCGCGCAGGTCCGTGCTGGCGCAAGGCTGGGCGACATCGGTGCCGCTGTGCAGGAGTACGCCGAGGCTCACGGCTACGGCGTAGTTCGAGAGTATGTTGGACACGGCATCGGTCGCAGGCTCCATGAGGAGCCGCAGGTGCCCAATTTCGGCGTGGCGGGGCGTGGCCAGTTGCTCCGGGCGGGCATGGCCATCGCCATTGAGCCTATGCTGAACCTGGGCACCTGGCGCACAAAGACGCTCGATGACGGCTGGACGGTGGTCACCGCTGACGGCCTGCTCTCGGCGCACTTTGAGCATTCGGTGGCCGTGGGTGAGGACGGGCCAGAGGTGCTGACCCTGCTCAAGACGTAGGGAGCGCCGGTCCCGCTGAAGGGGTTGCATGCCAAAGAAAGAGTCAATTGAGGTAGAAGGCACTGTTGAGGAGGCGCTTCCCAACGCGGTCTTCCGCGTGAAACTCGCAAATGAACATGAGGTGCTGGCCCACGCCTCCGGCAGGATTCGGATGCACTACATCCGCATCCTCCCCGGTGACCGTGTGCTGGTGGAGCTCTCTCCCTACGACCTCAGCCGGGGCCGGGTGACCTACCGGTTCCGGTAGGCGGACGGGGCGCAAGGAGTCGACATGCAGGTCAACCCATCCATAAAGAAGCGGTGCGAGCACTGCAAGATCATCAAGCGCAAGGGCGTGGTGCGGATCATCTGCATCAACAAGCGGCACAAGCAGCGTCAGGGCTAGAGCCTGAGGCAGGAGGGACCCATGGCACTGGTATCTGGGGTCAACATACCGGACCACAAGCGCGTGGAGATCGCGCTCCGCAGCATTTACGGCATTGGCGCGACACGGGCCAGGGAGATCGCGGCGGAGGCCAGCATCGAAGACAACCCGCGCGTCCGTGACCTGGCGGAGGACCAGCTCTCCCGCATCCGCGAGGCCGTTGACCGCCACTACAAGGTCGAGGGCGACCTGCGGCGAGAGGTGCAGATGAACATTCGCCGCAAGATTGAGATCCGCAGCTTCCAGGGCATTCGGCACGTGCGGGGGTTGCCGGTGAACGGCCAGCGGTCGCGCACCAACGCCCGCACGCGCAAGGGCCCCAAGAAGACGGTGGCCGGTCGCCGCCGCGCAGCCGCCAAGAAGTAGCGACGCAGGGCACGCCGCCCTGTGTGGCAGGCGCGCCGAGGCATAAAGGAGGCCCATGGCTAGAAGGGGGACCCGCCGCAGGGAACGGAAGTCGGTGCCTGTTGGTCGGGCCTACATCAAGGCAACCTTCAACAACACGCTGGTGACCCTGACGGACACGCAGGGCTCCGTGTTGGCGTGGGGCACCGCTGGCACCGCGGGCTACAAGGGGTCCCGAAAGGGCACCGCCTTTGCCGCGGGCCGGGCCGCGGAGATCGCCGCCCGCAAGGGTATGGAGCACGGGCTCCGGCGAGTGGAGGTCTACCTGAAGGGCCCCGGCCCCGGCCGTGAGGCCGCCATCCGCTCCCTTCAGGGCGCGGGACTCATGATATCCGGCATTCGAGACGTGACGCCGGCGCCCCATAACGGGTGCCGTCCGCCGAAGAAGCGCAGGGTGTAGGAGAACGTATGGGACGGTATACCGGTCCAGTCTGTCGCCAGTGCAGGCAGGTGGGCGAGAAGCTCTACCTCAAGGGGGAGCGCTGCTACACCCCTCGCTGTGCCATTGAGAAGCGCCGCAACACGCCCGGAGCGTCGAGGCCCTCACGCCGTCGGCCCTCCGACTACGCGGTGCGGCTCAAGGAGAAGCAGAAGCTGCGCTACACCTACGGCCTGCGGGAGCACCAGTTCCTCCGCAACGTCGTGCAGGCGCAGAAGCGGCCGGGCATCACCGGCCAGTACCTCCTGCAGCTCTTGGAGCGCCGTCTGGACAACGTCGTCTACAGGCTCAACTTCTCCGACTCCCGGGCCCAGGCGCGCCAGATGGTCCTCCACGGCCACTACACCGTGAACGGCCGGAAGGTGGACATCCCCTCATTTGTCGTCAAGGCCGGCGATGAGATCGGCTGGCGGGAGGCCAGCGCTCAGCGCGATTTCGTGAAAACCATCAAGGAAGGCATACCCAAGCGGACGATCCCCCGCTGGCTCGAGCTTGACGCCGACAGCATGACGGGCCGCGTCGCCCAGCTTCCGGAGGAGCCGGATATCGACACAGCCGTGGATACACGGCTCATCGTGGAGTTCTACTCGCGCTAACCATGTAGGCGGACTGTATAGAACGAGGAGCAGTAGCGTTGGAGCCATTTGTTTTGATAGGGCCAGCCCAGGATGTGCCGACTGGGCCAGCCGTTCCCAAGCCGGAGGTCAAGACCATCGAGTTGGACGAGACCTACGGCAAGTTCACGTTGGAGCCCTTGGAGCGCGGATTTGCAACCACGCTGGGCAACCCGTTGCGGCGTGTGCTGCTGAGCTCCATTCCGGGCGCTGCCGTGACGTGGATACGCATAGACGGCGTTCTCCATGAGTACTCCACCCTCCCCCACATGAAGGAGGAGGTGATGGAGGTCATTCAGCGGGTGAAGACCATTCGTCTGCGCGCCCACACGGACCGTCCTGGCCGCCTGCGCCTGGAGGCCCGGGGCCCCGGCGAGGTCTACGCTGGCGACATCGTGGCCCCGGCAGACTTCGAGGTGGTCAACCCGGAGCTTCACCTCGCGACGCTGGACTCTGATGAGGGCGTCTTGAACATGGAGTTCAACGTGGAACGCGGCACTGGCTACGTGCCCGCGCAGCAGGCCATCGGCTACTCCATCGGCACGCTGCCCGTGGACGCCATCTTCAGCCCCGTGCGCAAGGTGAACTACGGCGTGGAGCACACGCGCGTCGGCCAGGTTACCGACTACGAGCGGCTGGTGCTGGAAGTATGGACGGACCGCACCATTTCCCCGTTGGACGCCATTCACACGGCCGCCAGGGTGCTCATGGACCACAGTGCGCTGCTCATCGGCGCAAGCCGCGACAACGGCAGTGGCGAAGCAGGCGCCGGGTCAGGCATTCCTGCGGAAGTCTACAATATCACGGTTGAGAAGTTGGAACTCTCGTCCCGGACCCTCAACTGCCTCAAGCGGGCGGGCGTCAACAAGGTGGGCGAAGTGCTGGAGCGCACCGCCGAGGAGCTCTTGAAGATTCGCAACTTCGGCGAGAAGTCGTTGGAGGAGCTTCGGGCCCGGCTGGAAGACAAGGGCCTTCCGGTGCCGGACAGCTTCCTTGGCAAGTCCCAGGAGCCCGCCGTCGTCGCGGTCGTGGAAGAGGACGAATCCGAGGCTGAGGCTGTAGACGACCTCGAGGCGGACGAAGAGGACGACCAGCAAGAAGACGAAGAGTCCTCCAAGGAGACCTAGGGCATGCGGCACCAGAATGCGGTCAACAAGCTTGGCAGGAACAGCGGGCAGCGAAGGGCCCTCTACAAGGGCTTGGCGCGGTCGCTCATCCTGCACGGGCGCATCAAGACCACGGAGGCGCGCGCCAAGGCCCTGCGGCCGGTGGCCGAGCGCTTCATCGCGTGGGGGTGCCGCGCGGCTCGGGCCATGGATGCTGGCGACACGCCTGAGAACAGGGCGCGCGCCGTGCACTGCCGGCGCATGGCATACGCCTTCGTCCAGGACAACCAGGTCATTCGCAAGCTCTTTGACGAGTTGGCGCCTAGATACAAGGAACGGCCCGGTGGCTACACCCGTGTGCTGAAGCTGGGCTTCCGCAAGGGCGACGCCGCTCCCATTGCTCTCATCGAGCTGGTGTAGGGCGGGCCGGAGCGCAGAGTTGACCCCGGACATCCGGCGGCGCATCGCCCTCATCGTCGAGTACGACGGCACAGGGTACCGGGGGTTTCAGACACAATCGAAGGGGCCAACGGTCCAGGGTGAGTTGGAGCGGGCGCTCCGGACGCTGCTGGGCAGGTACGTTAAGACACACGGCGCAGGCCGGACAGACAGCGGAGCGCACGCGCAGGGCCAGGTGGTCGCGTTCGACACGGACGCGGTGCACCCGGCGGTAATGTACCCGCGAGCGATGAACGCCTCTCTGCCGCGGGACATTCGCGTGGTGGCCGCGGCGGAGGTCGGATTGGACTTCGACCCGCGGCGGCACGCGAGGAGGCGGGTGTACCGCTACCTCGTGCTGGACCAACCGGCGCCGTCGGCGTTCTGGGGCCGGTTCGCCCACCACGTGCGGTCGCCGTTGAACCTCGGTGCGATGTCCCGCGCGGCGGAGGACTTCCACGGGGTCAGGGACTACCGGGCCTTCTGCGGGGCCTCCAGGCTGAAGGGCAGGGACACCGTCCGGGAGGTCTTCGGCGTCCAGGTGTGGTGCGAGGGCCCGCTGGTGGGCGTGGACATGGCTGCAAACGCCTTCCTGCCCCAGCAGGCCCGGCGCATCGCAGGAACGCTGGTCCGGGTGGGCCAGCACAGGCTGCCGGAGGGCATCGTCCCGGCGCTGTTGAATGGAACGGCCAAGGTCGGCGGAGGACCGGCGTTGCCGGCCCGAGGCCTCTGCCTGATGTACGTGGTCTATCCGGAGGGAGTTTTGGACATCAGCGGCCCCAGGGGGCTGCAGGAGAGAGGAGGGCCTTGGCCCGGGCCGCAAGTCCTGGGGTAAGGGAGACCGCCATGGCAACATCGGTAAAGCGGACACGCACATACGTCGCGAAGCCGTCGGAGTTGAGCCCGCGCTGGCACCTCTTCGACGCTTCACAGGTGCCCCTTGGCCGGCTGGCCGTCCAGATCGCGACGGTCCTGCAGGGCAAGCACCGGCCTTCTTACACGGCAAATATCAACACCGGCGACTTCGTCGTCGTGGTCAACTCCGCCAGCGTGCGCACGACGGGCAAGAAGCGCGAGCAAAAGGTGTACAACTCCCACAGCGGCTATCAGGGAGGCCTCCGCTCGTTCACGATGCAGAAGATGCTGGAGCGGACCCCCAACAAGGTCATCGAGCAGGCGGTCTGGGGCATGCTGCCCAAGACTACCATGGGCCGGCACATGCTCAAGCGCATGAAGGTCTACCCCGGCCCTGACCACCCGCATCAGGCCCAGATCACCGGATACGCGCCGGACACCACGGTCCCCGGCGAAAGCGCATAGGACGGTAAGGAAGGTTCTGCTATGACGACTCGGTCAGCGCAAGCTCAGGGCGACCAGCGCTACTACTACGGCACCGGCAAGCGCAAGAATGCGGTCGCGCAGGTGCGTCTGTACCCCGGCGGCGGCGAGGTGGTGATCAACGGCCGATCGCTGGAGCAGGCCCTCCCGTGGGTCACGTGGCAGACGGCGGCGCTGGAGCCGCTGCGGGTCTCCGACAACCTCGGCAAGTTCACCGTGGTCGCCAAGTGCCACGGAGGCGGGCTTGCGGCGTGGGGCGACGCCCTTCGCCACGGCATCGCGCGCGGCCTGCTGGCCTACGACCCCGGCCTCCGCAAGCTGCTGCGTGGCTACGGCATGCTCACCCGCGACGCCCGCATCAAGGAGCGCAAGAAGTACGGCCTCAAGCGGGCCCGCCGCGCCCCGCAGTACACCAAGCGCTAGCTTGACGCCGTCCGTTCGCCCTGGCTCCGTCCAAGCCTGTCCTGAGCTTGACGAAGGGGGGACAAGGAACGGACGGCGTTGCTTTGTCCATCGGGAACCGCCTCCGATCATTCCGCGTTAACGCTGCATACACGCTTCGTTGACACTGCTCGTAGCTGGGACATACAATTCTTGCACTGGCCCGCTACGGGGGTATTCTCAACCGGAAGGGGGTGGGACACATGCCTGAGATGTTTATCGACAGCATCCGCCTCAGCCCGATGAATTACCAACGCGTGGTGATACTCAAGGAGAAGGACGCGGACCGGTACCTGCCCATCTGGATTGGCCAGTTTGAAGCTGACGCCATCGCCGTGAAGCTGCAGGAAGTGAAGGTGCCCCGTCCCCTGACCCATGACCTGCTGGGCAACGTCATCGACGCCATGGGCGGCGTCGTCAAGCGCGTCGTCGTGAGCGACCTGCAGAACGACACCTTCTACGCCAAGATCGTCCTCGAGTACGGCAAGAACGGGAGTGCCGGCAGCAAGGAGGTCGACTCCCGCCCCAGCGACGCCATAGCCCTCGCCGTGCGCACCAACGTTCCCATCTTTGTCGAGGAGGGTGTCCTCAGCAAGGCCGGCGTCCACCTGGACGAGGAAGCGGACAAGGCCGCGGACGGTGACAAGGAGACGTCGGGCGCTGCCCCCGGTGAGGACGAGCTCAAGGGCATGTCCGCCTTCGCCGACTTCGTGGAGGGTCTGGACCTCGGAGACCTTGAGAAGGGCCCCAGCAGCTAGGCAGGTATTCAATGTGAACTGGAGGGGAGGGCGCCCAGGCGCGCCCTCCCCTCTTTTGTGCCTGATTCCGGCCCATCATACCGGCGAATGGTCCCCCCGTACCCCGATACGGGGCCGGTATCCAGAAACCCCGCGGCCAACGACGCCCGCGCTCCGCCCCTTTCCGTCGTTCCTGCGCAGGCAGGAACCCAGAGGGGCGGGGTATGGGTGGGGGAACCCCCACCACGCGACAGGCAGAAGAACCAGCGCCCACCCTGCCACCACCCCATTGCCCGTAACTTCCGCCCTTCGCTACCGTCTCTCCAAGGAGGTGAACACATGGAATCCGAAGCGGACATCGTCAACGGCATCACCCAGGACTTCAAGGACCTGCTCCCCACCGCCGTCCCGGATGAGGCGAGGGAACCCGCCAAGAGCAATTCCCCTCCCCCCAGGAAGAGTGGGGGCCAGCCGGGCAACCAGAACGCCCGCAAGCACGGCTTCTACTCCCGGCGGCTCTCCCCCAGGGAACAGGCCGACCTGGAGGAAGCCACGGGCATGGACCTCCTCGACGAGGAGATGGCCGTCCTGCGCGTCAAGATCGGCGCCCTCGTGGAGAACCCCAACGTCGATCTCAAGCTCCTTCTCAGCGCCTTCCAGACCCTCGGTCGCATGCTTCGCATCGACGACCGGGTGCGTTTCGGCTCGTAGAGGGGGGCGGGACTCGTTTCCTCATTTTCAAATTCGTTTCGTAGCTGAAATTTGCCAAATCAGCTACGAAACGAATCCCAAACGAGTCCCCCGGTAAAGACTGGGGTGAAGGTGTGGATGCCTGTGTATCTGCTGTCGGGAGGACTTGCCCCCAACCCCATACCGGCGAATGCCCGTATCCAGAACCGTGGGCAGGAAGACGCTTGAATCCGTTTGACGCGCCCAAATCGGTAGTGATAAGATTCACCAGACTTCTCTGAGGTGGCGTATGCCAACGTGGGCTCTTGCTCTGCGTCTCATGGGGGTCGGGTGGTTTGTCGCCGCGTCCGTGGTGATAGGCATTGTCGCGGGATACTTCATGGACCGGTGGCTCGGCACCACCGTCGTGTTCACAATCGTCGGAGTCGTACTGGGGACGACGGTTGCCTTCTACGGCCTGTACCAGATGGTCAAGCCACTCCTGGGCGACCAGGACAAGGGGCCTGAGGGAGAGTAGACGGAGTGGTCAGTTCCGGCAGCGCCAAGGGAATACTGGTCCTCGTGGCCCTTGTTCTTTTGGCGTTGGCATTGGCGGGCTTCATCACCGGCGCCATCGGCGCCGCTTTTGTTGACAAGTTCTCCGGCGATGAGGAGGTCGTCAAGGGCTGGACCGGCGACGTCCTTCCCCTCGACCAACCCGAGGTCCACCTTGCTCCGCAATACGTCTTCGGCGACCACGCCGGCGATTCCCTGGACTACGACAACAAGGCCGCCAAGAAGTACGACGACCCCACGAAGATCATCGACGACAACTCCTTCGTCATCACCAACACCATCCTCTCATCGCTGGTGACGTCCGGTGTCTTGGTGCTCCTCTTTGTCGTCGGCACCGCAAGGATGAGCGTCGTGCCGGGGCGGCTGCAGGGCCTCCTTGAGTCCATCGTCGAGGGTCTCATGGGCTTCATTGAGAGCGTCATGGGCGCCGGCAAGGGCAGGGGCGTGTTCCCGCTGATTGCGACGATCTTCCTCTTCGTCGCCTTCAACTCCTGGATAGCGCTCCTCCCCATCTACCAGTCCTTCGGCGTCATTGACGACGGCCATCTCAAGGCGGCCTTCCTGCGTCCGGCGGGCACGGACCTCAACATGCCGCTTGCCCTGGCGCTCATCTCCTTCTTCTTTGTGGAAATCCTGGGCATCCGCGCCCACGGCATCGGGTACTTCAGCGAGTTCTTCCGCTTCGGCAACCTGTTGCGCGGGCGAATCCTGACGGGGCTCATTGACGTGTTCGTTGGCCTGCTTGAGGGAGTCAGCCACCTGGTACGGGTGGTCAGCTTCACCTTCAGGCTCTTCGGCAACATGACGGCGGGTGAGATCCTGCTGCTCGTGTCCTCCTTCCTGGTGGCCTTCCTCTTCTCCGTGCCCTTCTACGGGCTGGAGCTGCTGGTCGGCCTCATCCAGGCCGTCATCTTCGCGGGCCTGACGGTGGTCTTCGCGGCCATCGCCGTGGCCCCGCACGAGGCGGAGGGCGAGCACTAGCGGGGTCCCCGCGTAACACGAGCGAGCGTCGCCCGCGCGACCATTGAAACCGGGCGAGGCCGAACGGAAAGAGGAGGCGACATGGACGTAGTCATCCTGGCGCTGGTGGTGGTCACAATTGGACTGGCGGCGGCCGCGGTGGGCGGGGTCTTTGCGGTGTACGCCAGCAGGCAGCAGGACTAGGCAAGGGCAAAACGCGCCGCCGAAGAAAATCCACTACGGCGGCGTAAGGAGGAACAATGGTAGAGACTGAAGGGTTGAAGCTGTTGGCTGCGGGCATCGCGGCCGGTCTGGGTATGTTGGGGCCGGGCCTCGGCATCGGCATTCTGGGCGCGGGCGCCATGAACGCCCTCGGACGCAATCCGGAGGCGCGCGGCGCCATCCTGACCAACATGATCCTGGCCATCGCCTTCGCAGAGGCATTGGGCATTTACGCCCTGATCGTGGCGGTCATCCTGGCTCTGGTGGCCTAGCGGCGCACTGGGGTAAAAGGAGGGTTCCGTGGCAGACTTGGGATTTCATTGGCCCAGTCTCCTCGTATTCGCCGTAAACTTCGCCATTCTCCTGGCGGTGCTGTACTTCTTTGGGTACAAGCGCATTCTGGCCATGCTGGACCAGCGCTCGGAGCGCATCCAGGAGTCGCTGTCGGAGGCCGAGCAGGTTCGGCAGGAGTCCACAAAGGCGCGGGAGGAGCTTGAGGCCCAGCTTGGCGAGACCCGTCGCGCCGGTCAGCAGGTGCTGGAGGAGGCCCGGGCGGCCGCCGAGCGCTTCCGCGAGGAAGAGCAGGCTCGGGCAAGAGCGGAGGCGGAGGACTTTCTCCGGCGGGCGCGGGCGCAGATCGAGCAGGAGCGCAATCAGGCCATCGAGCAGGTGCGCGAGCACTTCGCCGACCTGGCCATCACGGCCGCGGAGCGCGTCATTGACCGCTCCCTGGACCGCGACGCCCACCGGGACCTTATCGAAAGGGCCCTCAGCGAGAGCGCTGAGGCGCAGCGGAACTAGCACATGCCGGGACGCAGGCAACCATCGTCCAAGCGGTATGCGCAGGCCCTCTTTGAGCTTGCGCAGCAGTCCGGTGCCGTCGCCGAGTGGGACGAGCAGCTTTCGACCCTCGCCTCCGCGGGCGGCACGCCGGAGTTCGTCACCCTCATGGAGGCGCCGGAGATCGGCGACGACGAGCGCGCCCGCGCGTTGCAGCACGTCCTCCCCGACCTGAGCGACGGCGCGCGCAATCTCCTGGACATCCTGGCGCGCGCCCGTGCCGTCGGGGTGCTGCCGCAGGTCCACGAGCGTTACCGCGAGCTGGTGGACGCCGCCGAGGGCATCGTCCGCGTGCAGGTGACCTCTGCCGTCGAGCTGACGGACGACGACACGGACCGCATCGCCGGGCAGCTTTCGGCGGCCTTGGGCGGCGATGTCCGCATCACCGCCGGCGTCGACCCGGAGCTGCTGGGCGGCCTGGTCATCCGTGTCGGCGACCGGGTCATCGACGGCAGCGCCCGTCAGCGGCTCAGCTCGCTGCGCGGGGCGCTCGCGCAGGGCATGGTCTAACGCGCGCCATCCGTGGCGATGGCGCAACAAGCACGGTCCCGCGGAGCGGGATGGAGGTAGGCATGGCCATTCGTGGCGAAGACATCGTATCGGTCATCAAGCAGCAGATTGAGGGCTTTGAGAGCCGCGTGTCCATGGTGGACGTCGGCGTCGTCGTCGACGTCGGTGACGGCATCGCCCGCATCCACGGCTTGGCCGGCTGCAAGTCCACGGAGCTGCTGGAGTTCCCCAACAACGTCTTCGGCATGGCGTTGAACCTGGAAGAGGACAGCGTCGGTGCCGTGATCTTGGGCGACGAGAACTCCGTCCGCGAGGGCGACCAGGTCAAGACGACGGCCCGCATGGTCGAGGTGCCGGTGGGCGACGGCCTTCTGGGCCGCGTCATTGACCCCTTGGGCCGGCCGCTGGACGGCAAGGGCCCGGTGCCCAGCAGCAAGAACCGCCCCGTTGAGCGCGTCGCGCCGGACGTGACCAAGCGGAAGTCCGTGGACACGCCCGTGCAGACCGGCATCAAGGCCATCGACGCCATGATTCCCATCGGCCGGGGCCAGCGGGAGCTCATCATCGGTGACCGGTCCATCGGCAAGACGGCCATCTGCATCGACACGATCATCAACCAGAAGGGGAAGGACCTCCTCTGCGTCTACGTGGCCGTCGGCCAGAAGGCTGGCAAGGTCGCGGGCGTGCTCGGCACCCTGGAGCAGTACGGCGCCATGGAGCACACCATCATCGTGGCCGCCAACGCCGCCGACTCCGCTGCCCTGCAGTTCCTCGCACCCTACGCCGGCTGCGCCATCGCCGAGGAGATCATGGAGTCCGGCCGGGACGCTTTGGTCATCTACGACGACCTCTCCAAGCACGCTTGGGCCTACCGCCAGCTCTCCCTGCTCCTGCGCCGCCCGGCGGGCCGCGAGGCCTACCCCGGCGACGTCTTCTACCTCCACAGCCGCCTGCTGGAGCGGGCCGCCAAGCTCAGCGACGAGGAGGGCGGCGGCTCGATGACCGCGCTGCCCGTCATCGAGACCCAGGCCGGCGACGTGTCCGCCTACATTCCCACCAACGTCATCTCCATCACGGACGGCCAGATCTACCTGGAGGCCGACATGTTCAACTCCGGCAACCGCCCGGCGGTGAACGCGGGCCTCTCGGTCTCCCGCGTGGGAGGCAGCGCCCAGCGCCGCGCCATGCGCCGCGTGGCCGGCCGCATGCGTCTCGACCTGGCCCAGTACCGCGAGCTCGCCTCCTTTGCCCAGTTCGGCACTTCCGACTTGGACTCCGCCACGCGCAACCAGCTGGAGCGCGGACAGCGGACCACGGAGGTCCTGAAGCAGCTCCAGTACCAGCCCCAGGCCCTCGAGCACCAGGTCATGACTTTCTACGCTATCGGCAACGGCTTCCTGGACGAGGTGGCCATTGGGGACGTGCAGCGCTGGGAGTCCGAGTTTCAGCAGTACATGGACACAGCGCACCCGGAGGTTGGCCGCAGCATCGTGGAGACCAACGACATAACGGAAGACAACACCGGGGCGCTGCGCTCCGCGATTGAGGAATTCAACAAGGGGTTCGCCGGGTAACATGCCAAGCCTGCGACAGATACGAAGGCGCATCCGCACCGTGCAGAACACGGGCAAGATCACTCGCGCCATGGAGATGGTGGCTGCGGTGAAGATGCGCCGTGCCCAGCAGGCGACTATGGCTGCCAGGCCCTATGCGGAGAAGATGGCGGAGCTGCTCTCGCACCTTGCCGGCATGCCCGATGAGGAGAACCCGCACCCGCTCCTGGAGAACCGCCCCATTCAGCGCGTCACCCTGTTGCACGTCACGCCCGACCGGGGCCTGTGCGGCGCGCTTCCGGGCAACCTCAACCGCCACGCCGGCTCCTTCATCCTGGATGAGAACGCCGGGACGCCCGTGTCCGTCGTCACCGTGGGCCGCAAGGGGCGCGACTTCATGGTGCGCGCCAACCGCGACGTGCAGGCCGTCTTCGACGGTCTGGGCGACCGCCCCACGTTGCAGGACGTGGTCCCCATGGCCCGGCTCATCATGGACTCGTTCACGGCCCAGGAGACGGACGCCGTCTTCCTCTCCTACGGCCAGTTCATCAACACCGTTGTGCAGCGCCCGCACCTCCAGCAGCTCCTGCCCGTTGTCCCGGCCGCGCTGACTCCGGACGCCGCCGTCGGCTACATCTATGAGCCCGTGTCGGCGGATGTCTTGGACGCGCTGCTGCCGCGCTACGTGGAGATGGAGCTCTACCACGCCGTGCTGGAGGGCATCGCCAGCGAGCAGTCCGCTCGCATGGTTGCCATGCGCAACGCCACGGACAACGCCAGGGAGCTGGTGAAGGATTTGACGCTGGAGGCCAACAAGGTGCGTCAGGAGGCCATCACCAACGAGCTCCTGGACATCATCGGCGGCACCCTGACCTTCCAATCATGAAGCGACTGAAGAGGTAGGTGGATCATGGCACGAGGGACCGTTGGACACGTAGTGCAGGTCATCGGAACGGTGGTGGACGTCGAGTTCCCCTCCGAGGGGCTCCCCGCCGTTCACTCCGCCGTCGACGTTGACGTCAATGGCGAGAAGGTGGTGCTTGAGGTCCAGCAGCACCTGGGCAACAGCTGGGTGCGATGCCTGGCCCTGGGCCCCACGGAGGGCCTGTCCCGCGGCACCGAGGCCGTCGACCAGGGCGAGGCCGTCAGCGTCCCCGTCGGACGCGGCTCCCTCGGCCGCCTGTTCAACGTCTTGGGCGACCCCCTGGACGGCCTTGGTGAGGTCCCCGCCGAGGAGCGATGGCCCATCCACCGTGAGCCCCCGGCTTTCGAGGAGCAGGAGACCAGCACCTCCATGTTGGAGACCGGCATCAAGGTCATCGACCTCATCTCCCCCTTCGCCCGCGGCGGAAAGATCGGCGCCTACGGCGGTGCCGGTGTGGGCAAGACCGTGATCATCCTTGAGCTCATCCACAACATCGCCCGTGTGCACCAGGGATTCTCCGTGTTCGCCGGCGTCGGTGAGCGCTCCCGCGAGGGCAACGACCTCTGGAACGAGATGAAGGAGTCCGGCGTGCTCAACAACGCCACCCTCGTCTTTGGTCAGATGAACGAGCCCCCGGGCGTGCGCGCGCGCATTGGCCTGACCGGCCTCACCATGGCCGAGTACTTCCGCGACAACGAGGGGCAGGACGTGCTCCTCTTCATCGACAACATCTACCGCTACATTCTGGCGGGCATGGAAGTATCGGCGCTGCTGGGCCGCATGCCCTCCGCGGTGGGCTACCAGCCGACGCTGTCCACGGAGATGGGCGCGCTGGAGGAGCGAATCACCAGCACCAGCAAGGGCTCCATCACCTCTGTGCAGGCCATCTACGTGCCCGCGGACGACTACACGGACCCGGGCATCGTCGCCACCTTCGGCCACCTGGACGCCATCATCTCCCTGGAGCGCTCCATCGCGGAGCAGGGGCTCTACCCGGCGGTGGACCCGCTGGCGTCCAACTCCCGCATCCTCGACCCGCAGGTCGTGGGCGACGAGCACTACCGCGTGGCCCGCGGCGTGCAGTCGGTCCTGCAGCGGTACCGTGACCTGCAGGACATCATCGCCATCCTGGGCGTTGAGGAGCTCTCCGAGGAAGACAAGGTGACGGTGGGCCGTGCCCGCAGGCTGCAGCGGTTCCTGTCGCAGCCGATGAACGTCGCGGAGGCGTTCACGGGCCGCGAGGGCCGCTACGTTCCCATCACCGAGACGGTCCGCGGCTTTGCGGAGATCCTTGAGGGCAAGCACGACGACCTTCCGGAGCAGGCCTTCTACATGGTGGGGACCATCGAGGAGGCCAGGGAAGCCGCTGAGAAGATGGGCTAGGAGCAGTCCATGGCGACCATGCTGTTTGAAATGGTGACTGCGGAGCGGATGCTCTTCTCCGGCGAGGTGGAGTCCGTCGTGGCTCCCGGGACCGCCGGCGAGTTGGGCATCCTGCCGCACCACGCTCCGCTGCTGACCACGCTCCGCCCCGGCGAGCTGCGCATCACGCTGGACGGGCAGGAACGGGCGATGGCCGTGACCGGCGGCTTCCTCGAGGTCCTGGACAACCGGGTTACCGTCCTTGCTGACGCGGCGGAGGAGGCGGACGAGATTGTGCTGGAGCGCGCCGAGGAGGCCGTGCGCCGCGCCGAGGAGCGCATCGCCTCCCGCGAGTCCGACATGGATCTCGAGCGCGCGGTGGCGGCCCTGCGCCGGGCGCAGGTGCGCGTTGCCGTGGCGAGGCGGCGCCGAAGCCGCGTCCCGCAGGCGGGAGGCGGTCCTCCGCCGGGGGCGGGTGTGTAGGCAACGGCGGCAGGGAATCGCGATTGACGGGGCGGCCGGGGAGGCCGCCTCTTTCTTTGGGGCTAGCCCGCGGAGCCGTCGGAGCGCAGGTAGTACGTCATCGACTGGAGCGAGAGCACCGGGTCTATGTTGCGCACCTTGACGTCCAGCGGCGCCTGCGGGTTCAGCGGCGCGTAGTTCAGGATGGCGCGGATGCCGCAGTTGGTGATCTGGTCCACCACGTCTGCGGCCATCTGTGCGGGCACGGCCACGATGCCGATCTGGATGCCCTTCTGCCGCACCGTCCCCGGCAGCTCCTCCATCGGCTGGACGATGAGGCCGCCGATGCTCTGCCCCACCTGCCGCTCGTCCGAGTCGAAGGCGGCTACTACGCGGAAGCCCTCCGGCGAGAAGCCCGGGTAGCTGATGATCGCCCGCCCCAGTCGGCCGACGCCCACGACGGCCATGTTCCAGTCGTGGTCGAGCTGGAGGATGTCGCGGAGTTCCGTGATGAGGTAGGCGATGTTGTAGCCGCGGCCCTGCTTGCCGAAGCGGCCGAAGTAGCTGAGGTCCTTGCGGATCTGCGCGGGGGTCATCTGGAGGGTGCGGCCGAGCAGCTGGGAGCTGACGACGTCGTTGCCCTGCTCCATGAGCTGCCGGAGCGCCCGCACGTACTGCGGGAGCCGGTTGACGACAACCTCCGGCACTTCCATGACGCTGGCGGGCCTCCTCCGATGTCTTGTGAAAGACGCCACATTGTAGGGATGCGGCGTTTGCAGCGTCAAGGGACGGCGGCGGCGGGTGTATACTTGGTTGACGCCGCCGGCCGCTTCGGCGAGCACGCAGGAGGGTACCCCCACCGTTGGACCAGCGCGCGACACAAGACCCTCCCGCTCTTCGCCGGGCCCGCATTCGGCGGCGGGGGCCGCGGCTGCGGACGTTCGTGTCCTTCCGGTACCCCAACTACCGGCTGCTGTGGACGTCGACGCTGATGGCGAGCGCGGGCAACTGGGTGCAGCAGGTCACCATCGGCTGGCTGGCGTTCCACCTGACGGGCGACGCGCTGACGACGGGCACCGTGCTCGGCCTGCGGGGCGTGCCCTTCCTGATCGCCGGGCCACTGGGCGGCGTGCTCACCGACCGCATGGACCGCCGCAAGCTGCTGATGGCGACGCAGGTGTACCTGGCGCTGCTGGGCCTTGTCTTCGCGCTGCTGGTGTGGGCCGACATCCTCGAGGTGTGGCACCTGTACGCCTTCACGTTCCTCTTCGGCGCGGGGTGGGCGATGAACAACCCCCTCCGGCAGGCGATGGTGGCGAACTCGGTGCCGAGGCGGGACATGATGAACGCCATCGCGCTGAACTCGGCGGCGTTCCAGGTGACGCGCATCATCGGCCCGGCCATCGGCGGCATCCTGATCGCGGTGGTGGGCCCTTCGACCAACTTCTTCATCCAGGCGGTGGCGTTCTCCCTCGTCGCCGTGCTGGTGTACCCGCTGCGCATCCCGCAGGAGGACTACACGGCCAGCCGGGGCCAGTCCTTCCTGACGAACTTCCGCGAGGGCGTGGCGTACGCGGTGCAGACGCCGGTGATCCTGGCGCTGATCCTGCTGGGGATGATCCCTTCACTGTTCCTGATGTCCTTTGTCAACGGCGTGATGCCGGTGTTTGCCGCCGAGGTGCTCGACAACCCGGACCGCGGCCTCGGCTTCCTGCTGTCCGCCTTCGGGGTTGGGGCGCTGATCGGGACGGTGTCGCTGGCGAGCTTGGGCAACGCGGGGCGGAAGGGGATCATGCTGCTCGTGGCGGCGATGGGGGCGGCGCTGTCGACGATCGCCTTCGCGCTGACGTCGACGCTGGCGGTGTCGATGGTCGTGATGGTCGTGATGGGGGCGATGCACATGTTCTACATGGCCACCAACAACACGCTGATCCAGACCATCGTGCCGGACACGCTGCGGGGGCGGGTGCTGAGCCTGTTCATGCTGGACTTTGCGCTGACGAGCGTGGGGGCGGCGATGGCGGGGGCCATCGTGCGGGCGTACGGCATCTCCGAGGGGTTCCTGTTCGGCGGGACGTGCGCGCTGGTGCTGTTCATCGTGGTGGGGGTGGTGTTCAAGCAGCTTCGGGGGCGGTTCTAGGGCCCCCACCCCAGCCCTCCCCCACAAGGGGGGAGGGGGCGACATGCTTGGTTGGTGGTCACCCTGCCCATGCCCCGCCCCTCTGGGTTCCTGCCTGCGCAGGAACGACGGAAATGGGGGTGCCCTCCCCCACGAGGGGGGAGGGGGCCGCATTGGGTTGCAGGAGTCTATTCCCCCTTTCATCGCTGTAGCTGCGGGGATTCGCTTTGCTTTTCGTGTTGAAGCTGCGTTGGCACGTTGCAGATACAAGACGGATATTCACCGAGGGGAAGCGAATCGGCCGGCCGCCGTCCGTCCCGTCCCTCTGGGTTCCCGCCTGCGCGGGACCCTTCGACAGGCTCAGGGCGAACGGGTCGCGGTGCGCGCGTAGCTGCGGGGAATTGTTTTGTTTTTCGTGTTGAAGCTGCGTTGGCACGTTGCAGATACAAGACGAAAATTTTTTCATCAGGGGGGAACAATTCCCTGCCTTTCGCGTCGCGGTTGGGTTGTTGGTGTCGTGGCGGTGCATGGGGTTAGGGTATCGAGGGGGACGGGGTTCGCGCGAGGGGGTGGTGGCAGGGGGGTGCCCGTTCATCCTTCGATTTCCCTCAGGACGAACGGGGGAGGTTGGGGCCGCGAGCGTGTCCGTCGCGGGGTTGCCCCACTCTGCCCCGCCCCTCTGGGTTTCCCCGCCTGCGCGGGGACAGGCTCTGGCTGGGCAGGACCCTTCGACAAGCTCAGGGCGAGCGGCAGGGGTCCCAGTTCGTCGTTCCTGCGCAGGCTTAGCCCATGGTGTACAATGGCCTTGGTGGATGTGGAGGATGATGCTGCGATTGCCCTATCCGCACTGGAGGAGCAACACGGCGCATGTCTCCGGACCGGTGGAGAGATCCCTTCTACCTCGTTTTGTTCATCGCCCTGGTCGGAGCCTTTTGGGGCGTTACGCTCTGGCAGACGCGGGAGTGGGTGGTGGCGGTCCAGGTCATGGGCAGTGGCGTGGTGATTTCCGCCGCCGTAACCATCACCGTACGGGAGGTGGGTGAAATGCTGGCAGAGGCATTCAAGAAGCAGATGAGAGAGCTGGGCCGGCAGGAAGGTCGGCAAGAAGGCCGCCGCGAAATCCTCGAACAGCTCGTCAGGGACGCCGTCATCACGGAGGAGCAGCGCAACCAACTCGAGGCCGACCGCAAAGGCAAGTAGCTCCCCCCACCCCCCACCCAAGCCCCGCCCCTCTGGGTTCCCGCCTGCGCGGGAACGACGGGAGGGGCGCCCGTTCCGCCGCCGTAACCATCACCGTACGGGAGGTGGGTGAAATGCTGGCAGAAGCGTTCAAGAAGCAGATGAGAGAACTAGGCCGGCAGGAAGGCCGCCAAGAGGGCCGCCAGGAGGGCCGCCGCGAAATCCTCGAACAGCTCGTCAAGGACGCCGTCATCACGGAGGAGCAGCGCAACCACCTCGAGGCCGACGGCAAAGGCAAGTAGCCCCCCCACCCCGCCCCTCTGGGTTCCTGCCTGCGCAGGAACGACGGAGCGGGGGACGCCCCCCACCCGCACGCGCGCGCTGTGCTACCGAATGACGCGCGGAGGCCATGATCGATGACGACGCAGCAGGAACCCCCGCGGATAGAGGAGCGGGTCGCCCGCATCGAAGGGGCGATCACCGACATCCCGCGCCAGCTTGACGCCCAGAGCCGCTCCATCGAGGGGCTGCGCACGGAGACGCGCGAGTCCGACGAGTCCCTGCGCACGGAGATGAACCGCCAGGTGGACCGGCTGGACGGCCGCATGGACCGGCTGGAAGGCAAGATGGACCGGCTTTTGTTTGTCACCCTGACCGGCGTCATCGCCCTCCTTGCCGCCGTCATTGGCCTGTACTTCATCGGCTGATCGCCTTCATCCTCCGCACCTAACCCCTGCCCCCGCCCCTCTGGTTCCCGCCTGCACCTAACCCCCCCACCCCCCGCACGCGCGCGCCGTGTGCTACAATTGCCGACGGTCGTCGCGAGCGCGCCCCACGCCGCCCCGCGCCCGCGGCCGACGTTGCGGTCGAGCGGCGCAACATGCATGTCATGCATCCTCACGTCGAGCGGCGCATCATGCATGACAGGCATGGAACTTTTGGCGTGGGCGCTCCGTTATATGCGTTGTGGAGCCCTTGGGCTCTGTGTATGCTGTCGGTTGTGCCCTGTCCTCCACACGAGGGCGGGCCGGGAAAGACAGGAGACATCGTGGCTGGACCGACTCTGGACATAGCAACAGCGATGTTGCCGAAAGGAGGTGGTCGACCCGTACGGGGGCCGGAGCGCGCTTCGTTGCGCTCCTGGGCCAGCCGATGCGGGACCTGCTCCAGAGCCGGACCGTAAGGGGGGAAAGCCCCCACTGAACCATCCCCCGGCAGGGGCCGGAGGGACGCCCCAAACACCCATGAAAGGGAAGGACGATGAAAGGATACATGAAGCTTACAGCGGCCCTGGCAGCCTTTGCGCTAATGCTGGTGGTCATGGGCCTGAGCACCCAGGGCGTCGTGCAGGCGGCGCCGGGTGACTTCACAATCCCCAACAAGTACCTCTGCTCCTTGGCCGCCTGCGCGACGGCGCCGGCCACGAACTCGTCAGGCACTATTGAGGTTGAGGATGGCACGGGGGCGACCCTTGAGGTCCTGAACCTTGACGTTGCAAAGGTTACGACCGGCACTGCGCCCAGCAACCCAAGAGATATCACAGTAGGGGACTCCATCACGGTGGTCCAGGAGTTCACCTCCCCCAACGCCGATGGAACTCCGACGGTTGCCGGCGAGATCCGGGCCTTCAACGGCAACCGAATCCAGCTCACGTATACGCCCGCCTCCGGCTTCGCCACCACCGCGATCATCCTGGTGGACAACGTGAAGCCGACCCTGGTGAGCAATTCCCCGACCATTCCGCTCGTCACAAAGAAGGGCGTGAACATCACGTTCAGCGCCGACATCACGGACGGCGGCTCCGGCTACACGTCGACTGTCGGCACTGCCAGTGCAACCGCTGACATCGATGACCTGAACGCCACGCCGGGCGCCTTGGCCACTGCAAACGCCACCACCCCCATCGGCGGTGTGCGGCTGGTGGTTGCCGGCAACGTGGTGGCCCTGGGCAAGGGCGACTTCACCAAGATCGACGACGGATGGCGCGTGTCCAAGAGCCTGGGCTCCACCGCCATCCAGAACATCGGTGCCAACGTGCCCTGGTACTTCGAGACCCGGGACCGGGCGGGCAACACCCGCCGCACCTCCGGCGGCATCGCACTGAAAGGGACGGTGGCCCCTGGAGGAACTACCGTCGGCGGCATCACCGACGCGAGGTTTGCCACCAGCGGCACGACCGGCGGCTTGCCGACTGACAGCTTTATCGGGACGATGATGAAGGTGACCAGGGGCTCCGCGTCGGAGACGGTGGCAATCAACTCGTTTACCCCCGCCACCGGTGCGTTCACGATTACCATCCCTGCCGAAGGCTTCTTTGCCGCCGCGGACGCTACTTCCACTGAAGTCCTGGCTGGCGACAAGTTTGAGTTGGTGGGCAGCAACCTGCTGAGCATCGACGGCGTGGCGCCCGACTCACCCGCGGCCACAACGGGCATCGTCTATAGCACCAGCAAGAAGATGGCCGTCCGCGGCCTGAGCGGCAAGGCAAACTCCATCCAGGTGACGTTCGACGACGACGGTAAGACCGCAAATGACGACGCGGGCAGCGGCCTGGACCCCGCCAGCGTCACGCCCAGCGCGTTCGCGGTGAGCGGCAACACCGTCAACTCCGTCTCCGTGCAGGGCAATGACGTCTACCTGACCCTGGCGGAGAACCTGGCCTCGGACGAGCAGCCCAGCATCACCATCGCCAACGGGATGATCATGGACAAGGCCGGCAACGCCGCCAGTGGCAGCCGGATCGCCAAGGCCGCCGACGGGCTGGGGCCGAACCTGTCCCTGTCCGAGAGCGGCGACCTGCACAAGGAGAAGGTCACCGTCACCATCTCCACGGACGAGCAGTTGGCCAAACTGCCGGAGGTAACGTTGAGCCGTGTCATCGACAACGATGGCGGCGTGGTCACCGAGGGAGACCAGGAGTGCGTCTACGCAGCGGTGGATGCAGTAACCGGTCCTCCAGCCCTTTCCGCTCTCCCGAAACTGACTCGCGCCTTGGAAACCGACGGTACGTGCTTGGATCCCACCGCCAGTTCTACAGACGACCTGAATGACCGCTACGGGTCGCAACCTTCTCCGACAGACGTGGCCGGCCAGCCGGCGGGATCGCCCGACCCGTCGCAGACGGCGGCCAAGTCCTACACCTACGCCGTGACTGCGGCCACCGCGAACCCCGTCGGTGATGATGTGGTCGGCGGAAAGTACAACGTCTACGTCGAGGGCGAGGACACGCAGAACACGCTGAACGTGGGCAGTGTGGGCCACAAGTCCGACGCCAACAACGCCGCTGCGTTCACCTTCCAGCTCGACACGAAGCTGAATGGCGGCGTGGACCCCATCGTCTCAGTGTCCGATAACGAGGACGTGGAAAAGGATGACAGCGACGTTGAAGCCGTCGATCCGATGATCGTCACCGTGGACTTCAAGGGCGAGGCCGGCGAGTACCCGGGCGACAGCTACCGGACGGTCGAGCTGACCTCCGCCTCCCTGAAGATCACCTTTGCGGACGGCTCGTCCGAGTCCAAGACGTTCGACCTGACCACGGAGGTCAGCAGCCCGGACAGCATCAAGTACACCATCCCGCTGCTGAACCCCAAGGTCGGCCGCTACACCTTGACGGTGAAGGGCACGGACTCGGCCGGCAACGCCTCCAGCACGGCGGGCCACTCGGCCACTTGGGAAGTGATTTCGCCCAAGCCGGTGAAGATCGACCTGAAGCCGGGCTGGAACCTCATCTCCCTGCCCTTCCAGCCGGCCAACCCGGCCATCAACAGCGTGATCCCGGCCAACCACCCGGCGGACATCGTCATGACCTTTGACAACGCCAGCCAGGTGTGGATGGTCTCCCGCCGCGACGCGGAGTCCGGCCAGTTCGTGGGCGACATCACCGTGATGACCGCCAGCACGGCCTACTTCGTGCGGACCAACAACTTCCAGGCCCTGAGCCTGCTGCGGCCGGCGCTGGCCACCGCAGCGGCGGCGCCGCCGCCGCCTCCGGCCATCACCGTGGTCGAGGGCTGGAACCTGGTGCCCGTCGTCAGCAACGACATCCCGACACCGAAGTCGATTGACGCGGACGACTACTTCGGCACCCTGGGGACCAACTGGCTGAAGGCGCTGACCTTCGACACCCTGACCCGGACCTGGGAGTCCGTGACGCCGAACGAGACCGAGGACGCGGACGACGACTCCGAGACCGAGGAGACGCCGGTCCAGGTCACGGTGGGCAAGGGCTACTGGCTCTACGCCACCAAGGCCGGCGTGATCATCCCGTAACGCCTCGGCCAACACCGTAAGGCCAATCGCAGGGGCCTCCTCCATCGCGGGGGAGGCCCCTCGCTTTGGGTGTGGGGGGAGGGGGAGGGGGCCCCCCACCCAACTCCGCCCCTCTGGGTTCCCGCCTGCGCGGGACCCTTCGACAGGCTCAGGGCAATCGGAGAAGAGACTGCCACCGGCCCCTGGCGCCCGCGCCCCCCACGTCGCTACCATTGGGGCATGCATCGCCAGCACAACACCCCAACCGCCCTGCGGGTCGCCTCGCCACCCGTTCGCCCTGAGCCTGTCGAAGGGCGGGGATTCGCTTCCCCCCCGGTGAATATTCGCCTTGTATCTGCAACGTGCCAACGCAGCTACAAAGCGAATGGCAAGACGAATCCCCGCTCCGATCACCCTGAGCCTGTCGAAGGGCCCCTGCGCCGCCGCCACAACACCACAACCCCGGGATTTGTTTCTCACCGGCGGACTTTTTCGATATGCAGTGTTTGCGTAGCTGGAAACGACTCGGCCAGCTACGGCGCGGGCGTCCAGGAACAGTTCGTCTCAGCTACGGAGCCCGGCGAAACAATTCCCGCGCCCTTCTGGATACCGGCATGCGCCGGTATGAGGGGGAAGGGGGCAGGGTTGACCTGCGGGCGGGATGGGGGCATAATCGTTGGCAGGTCGGCTGACCAGGGGCCCGCTCAGCGCGGATTCCCCCCTGGCCCAGCCCTAGGGATGCGTCCGGGGAGACGGGCGCTTTAGATACGGGAGAACGCTATGGCACGCCAACACCGCACCGGGCCGCTCGTGCTGAGCTGGTCGAAGTATGCCCTGACCCTTGTCCTCGTGGCCGCCATGCTGGCCGTCGTGCTGGCGGGCGGGGACACCGCCAACGCGCAGGGATCGCCGCCGCCGGGGCCCGTCGCCTACTCGGGCACGGTCACCGTGGGCGGTGCGGCCGCGCCGGACGGCCTCAGCGTCGTCGCGCGCATCCAGAGCCCCAGCGCGGCGGTGGCGGCGGACTACCAGTCGCAGCCGCGGACCACGCAGAACGGCGCCTACACCAACCTCATCGTGGGGCCGCCCAGCACCCTCTTCAACTTCCGCACCGTCAGCTTCCACATCATCGCCGTGCCGGACACGCCCACGGCGCACCTGGGCGACGAGGGGCTGACGGCGGCGGAGGTCGCCAGCTTCATCCCCGGCCCCAACGTCGTCGACAACTTCGTCCTGACGTTCCCGGCGCTCCCGCCGGCCCCAACGCCGACGCCCGTGCCGGCCACGCCGACGCCCACGCCGGTGCCGGAGACGCCCACGCCCACGCCGACGCCGACGCCGGAAGCGACTGCGACCCCGACGCCCACGCCGACGCCGGAGCCGACCGCGACGCCGCCCCCGACGCCCACGCCGACGCACACGCCCACCATCCTCATCGCGACGCCGACGCCGGAGCCGACGGCAGCGCCCACTGCGACGCCGGAGCCGACCGCGACGCCGGAGCCGACCGCGACGCCGGAGCCGGACGAGCCGGGGACGTGCGGGCAGGGCTCGTCGCCGGACGCGTACATGCTGCTGGCCGGGCTCGGCCTGCTGGGCCTCGTGTGGCTGCGCCGCCGGAACGGACGGGGTGACGCGGGGCGGTAAACGGACGTACAATTCAGGTGTCGAAGCGCGGCCTCGGGGCATTGAGCTCGGGGGCCGCGCAAGTGTGCGGCAGGGTCGTCGCACGCCGCGGGGAAAAACTAGTTGCAGGACTTTACAAATCCGCCCCAAAGATGCGTTGACAGTGCTACGACGCTATAGTAGTCTGCGTTCTGGAAAAACCTCGTAAGGAAGGTATGCTCACCATGAGGGTAGTCGATACGAAAACCCCAAAGTCTTCAGGTGTGTGGCGCCGCAACCTCTGGATCCCCCTCCTTCTGTTAACGGGCCTGCTTCTGCTGCCCGCGTGCACGGGCGACCAGGGCCCCGTCGGCCCCCAGGGCCCCGCCGGCCCCACGGGCGCCGCCGGTCCCCAGGGTCCGGCCGGTGAGGCGGGAACTGACGGCGAGGCCGGGCCCATCGGCCCGCCCGGACTGCGCGGCCCGGCAGGCCCCATCGGCCCGCAGGGGCCGGAGGGTGTGTCAGGCCCGCGCGGCAACCAGGGCCCGCAGGGCCCGCGCGGCTCGGAGGGCCCGCAAGGCCCGCCCGGCCCCTCCGGCGGCCCGCAAGGCCCGCCCGGCCCCCAGGGACAGCTCGGCCCCGTCGGCCCCATCGGCCCGGAGGGCCCGCCTGGGCCTGAGGGTCCGACCGGCCCCGCCGGTGGCCCGCAAGGCCCGGAGGGCCCGCCCGGACCCGCCGGATCCCAGGGCCCGGCCGGCCTCGCCGGCCCCCAGGGGCAGCGCGGCATCCAGGGCGTCCCCGGCATCCAGGGACCCCGGGGTGAGCAGGGCCCCGCCGGCCCCCAGGGCGAGCAGGGCCTCATGGGTGAGCAGGGTCCCGAGGGCCCGATCGGCCCCCAGGGTCAGACCGGCCCCCAGGGCATCCAGGGTGAGCAGGGTACGCAGGGTGAGGCCGGCCCGCCCGGCTCGCAAGGCCCCACCGGTGAGACCGGCCCCCAGGGCATCCAGGGCCCGGTAGGTGAGCAGGGCCCCCAGGGCGAGACCGGCCCCCAGGGCCCGACCGGCCCCCAGGGCATCCAGGGTGAGCAGGGCGAGCAGGGTCCCCAGGGCCCGACCGGCCCCCAGGGCATCGAGGGGCCCGCGGGTCCCCAGGGTGAGCCCGGTGAGAGCGGTTCCGTCGGCGACCGGGGCCCGGAAGGCCCCCACGGCCCGCAGGGCATGCAGGGAGACGCGGGCATCAGCGGCCTGACCCTCGTCAAGGGCAGCAGCGGCTCCAACAGCGGTGACACCAAGACCCTCACGGTCGACTGCTCTGACGCCGGCGACAACCTCTTCGCCATCGCGGGCGGCGCCAGCCTCAGCGGCGCGACCGAGGGCGTCGGCATCACCGCCAATGCGCCCAAGGGCGTCGCCGGCGACAAGCCGACCGGCTGGACGGCCAGCGCGGCCGAGTTCACCGCGCAGAGCGGCGACTGGACGCTCGACGTCTACGTCATCTGCGCCCGCGTCGCCGACTAGTCGACGCAACAGTCTCTGCGAAACAACCGGGGGGCGGGCAACCGCCCCCCGATTCGTTTGCCCCCAAACGAATCCCCCTTGCCTTGACACCCCCCTCCGCCCGATGCTACCGTCCTGGCTAGCCATCCCAAGAGGGCAGCCATGCCTCCAGGACTGACCGCCAGACAGGAGACCATCCTCAAGCTCATCCTCTCCCAGCACGTCGAGACGGCGGCGCCCGTCCCGTCGGAGGTGGTCACCCGCCACTCCGGCCTGGACGTCAGCCCGGCCACCGTCCGCCATGAAATGGCCGTCCTGGAGGAAGAGGGCTACATCAACCGGCCGCACCACTCGGCGGGCGGCGTCCCCACGGACCGCGGCTACCGCTACTACGTGGAGGCGCTCACGGGCACGCCGGAGCTCCCCCTCGGCGTCCGGCGCAGCATCCGCTCGCAGCTCACCGGCGCCGGCCGGGACGTCGACGTATGGGCGCGCCTGTCCGCCCGCCTCCTGGCCCAGCTTGCCGGCAATATGGCCCTCGTCAGCATGCCGCGCACCGTCCAGACCCGTGTCCGCAACCTCCAGCTCGTGTACCTGGACGAGCTGCTGATCATGCAGGTGCTCGTGCTGCAGGAGGCGCGGCTGCGCAAGGAGCTCGTCCCCCTGGCCGAACCCGTCTCCGAGGACGACCTCACCGCCCTCGCGAACAAGCTCAACAGCCGTGTCCGCGGCCTCTCCTACGACGACGTGCGCGGCCGCGACATCGCCGACTCGCCCCTGGAGCGCGACGTGCTGGACACGACGCTCCGCATCCTCGAGGAAGAGGACAACGCCGCCTTCGCCGACTACATCGTCGAGGGCCTCCGCCACCTCGTGGAGCAGCCCGAGTTCAACGGCGGCTCCCAGGTCCGCGGCCTCATAGACGCCCTCGAAAGCCGCCGGTTGGCGCATGCAGTCCTCATGGAGCGCCCCGGCGTCGGCGAAATGCGCATCCTCATCGGCGAAGAAAACCATGAGGACGCCCTCAAGCCGATGAGCCTCGTCATCACGCGCTACGGCGCCAGGGGGCAGGTCTTCGGCACCGTGAGCATCGTCGGCCCCATGCGCATGCACTATGAGCGCTCGATTGCCGGCGTCCACTACGTATCGTCGCTGATGAGCGGCATGCTGGAAGAGGTGGGGATCGCCCACTAGGAGCGCCATGGAACGGCAGGACGCAGAAGCTGGGGCCACGGGCGACGCACCGGAGGCCCCAAACCATTCCCCCGAAGAAGACCCGGCGGCGGAAGCCAACGCCGAGGACTTGGCCGCGCGCGTGCAGGAGCTGGAAGAGCGCGCCCAGCGCTACCTCGCAAACTGGCAGCGCGCCCAGGCCGACCTGCAGAACTTCCGCAAGCAGGTGGAACGCGACCAGGAGGAATTGGTCCAGTTCGCCTCGGCGTCGCTGATGCAACAGACCCTCACTGTTTTGGACGACTTCGAGAGGGCCTTCTCCACGGTCCCGGCCAACCTCCTTCCCCTCACCTGGATTGAAGGCATGTGGCTGGTGTACAAGAAGCTGGAAACGCTGCTGATCGCGCGAGGGCTGGAGGCGGTCGATGCCTCGCCGGGGCAGCAGTTCGACCCGACGCTGCACCAGGCCATCTCCGAGGTGGACGGCGAGGCGGGCAAGATCATGGACGCCGTCCAGCGCGGCTACACCGCGGGCGGCCGCCTCCTCCGGCCGGCGCTGGTGACGGTCGGCAACGGCAGCGTTCCGGCCGGCGACGACCGGGAGCAGGACTCCGCCGACTCGACTCCCTAGCACCCATCCCGGCGTCCCGCGCCAAGCTTCCCGTGATACAATAGGGCGGTATCTGTGCCCGTATTCAGCACGCTATCGACAGGAAGCCGCTCAATCCAATGGCAGCGCAGAAGGACTACTACAATCTCCTGGGTGTGCCCCGCGACGCGACGGAGGAGCAGATCCGCCGTGCCTTTCGCGGTCTCGCCATGGAGTGGCACCCGGACCGCAACAGGGCCAAGGACGCTGCGGAGCGCTTCAAAGAGATCAACGAGGCGTACCAGGTCCTCATTGACCCGCAGAAGCGCCAGATGTACGACCGGTTCGGCAGGGTGGACATCGACCCCAACGGCGGGTTCGGGCGTGGGTTCGACGGGTTCGACTTCCCCGGCGGTGTCGGGGACATCTTCGATGCCTTCTTCGGCGGTTTCCGCAGCCAGCCCAACGCGCCGGCCAAGGGCCGCGACCTGCAATACTCGATGACCATCAGCTTCGAGGATGCCGCACTGGGCGTCGAACGGGAGGTCCAGATCAACCGGCAGGAGATCTGCTCCACGTGCCAGGGCGACCTGGCAGCCCCCGGCACCGGCAAGGAGCAGTGCTCCAACTGCGGGGGCTCCGGCCAGGTCCGCAGGGCGCAGAACAGCATTTTCGGCCAGTTTGTGCAGGTGGTTGGATGCCCCGCCTGCCACGGGCGGGGCCAGACCATCCAAACGCCCTGCCCCGCCTGCAGGGCCAGCGGACGCGAGCGGTCAACCCGCAAGGTCATGGTGAACGTTCCCGCCGGCGTGGAGGACGGCATGCGCGTCCGGCTGGCGGGCGAGGGAGACGCCGGCGTCAACGGCGGGCGTCCCGGCGACGTCTTTGTGAGCCTTTCCGTGAAGCCGCACCCGTTCTTCCGCCGCGACAAGGAGCACCTGGTCTTCAACCTTCCGCTGAACGTGGCCAACGCCGCCCTTGGGACAACCATCGAGGTGCCAATGCTGGACGGCGAGCTGGAGACGTTCGATGTCCCCGCAGGGGTGCAGAACGGCGCAATCCTCAGGAAGCGCGGCAGGGGTGTGCCGAACATCCACAACGGCCGGTCCGGCGACCTCGTCGGCATTGTCAGCGTCGTGACGCCGCAGAAGATGAGCGCCCGCACACGGGAGCTCTTCGAGGAACTCTCGGACTCCCTGGAAGAAGACGAGGAAGCCAACGCGTCCGGCAGCATGAAGGAATGGTTTCGCAAGCTAAAGGACGTCCTGACGGGTGAGAGCACCTAGCCCTCTCATGCTCCCAGAACAGAACACGCCCGGTTGCACTCTTCTCCCCAACACAGAGGCAGGACCCCTGGCGCCGTGCGCCCCGGAGGCATCCACGTGGACTGGTTAGAGCTGAGCGTCGAAGCCTCCCCGGAGCTCGTCGAGCCGCTTGTGGAGCTCTTCCAGCGCTACAGCCGGCGGCAGGTCGTGGTCGAAGAGGCGGGCGGCTTCAACCCGGACGAGGGTGAGCCCGCTCCCGAGGGCAGCCCTGTCATGGTGCGTGTCTACGTGCCGCAGGACCGGCGCTCCGGCGACAGGGTCGCGCGCATTCAGGCGGGAGTGCAGCTCATGGGCCTGATCAAGCCCGTTTCTCCACTTGAGGTCCGCACCGTATCGCCGTGGGAGTGGGAAGAGGCCTGGAAGGCGCACTTCAGGCCCCTCCGCATCGGCAAGCGCCTGGTGGTGCGGCCGACATGGCATGAGCGTGAGGCCCAAGAAGGCGACATCGAGATCACCCTGGACCCGGGGCTGGCCTTCGGCACGGGCCACCACCCCACAACCCGTATGTGCCTGGAGCAACTGGAGCGCCGGGTGAAGCCCGGCATGCGCATCCTGGACCTGGGGACGGGCTCCGGGCTGCTGGCGCAGGCGGCGCTGTTGCTGGGCGCAGACTGGGCGCTGGCGCTGGACACGGAGGCCGACGCGGTCCGCGCGTCGCGGCGGAACCTGAAGGCTGCGGGACTGTCGCGGCGTGTCCGCATCGCAAGGGGCACGCTGCCGCACCCGGAGGCGGAGAGGTTGGACTTGACGGTGGCGAACATCTCCGCGAAGGTGCTCGTCGAGCTGGCGGGCGAGCTAGTGGCCGCCCTCAGGCCGGATGGCGTGCTCATCGCCTCCGGCGTGCTCGAGGAGCGGGGCGACGAGGTCCGGGAGGCTATGCGGAACGCGGGGTTCGTGGAACTCGAAACGCAGCAGACCGAGGACTGGCTGGCGCTGTGCTTCCGGCGGGGCTAGTTCAGCTCGGACGGCCACTCGTGTCCGGGGGTCCGGTTGAGCAGCCACGTCGTGGCCTCGCGGGGGTCCACACCGTCGAACAGGATGCGTGAGGTCACCTCTGTAATGGGCATCTCGATGCCCTGCCTGCCGGCGAGCATCAGCGCCGCCGCGATGGTGTCCACACCCTCCGCTACGTGGACCATGCCGTCCAGCACCTGTTGGAGCGGCACCCCCATGCCGACCTGCTCGCCCACGTAGCGGTTGCGGCTTAGATTGCTGAAGCAGCTGGCGGCCATGTCTCCGAGACCGGAGAGACCGGAGAGGGTGAGGGGCCGCGCGCCGCAGGCCACGCCGAGGCGGGTGACCTCCGCCAGACCCCGTGTGACCAGGGCCGCCTTGGCGTTGGCGCCGTAGCCAAGGCCGTCACTGATCCCCGCGGCGATGGTGATGGCGTTCTTGAGCGCGCCCCCCAACTCCACGCCGACGACGTCGTCATTGGTGTAGACGCGGAATGCGGGGGAGTAGTAGAGCTCCTGCACCCACGCGGCCACGGCGGCGTCCCTGGACGCAATGACGGTGGATGAGGGCTTGTCCTCGACGACTTCCTGGGAGAGGTTGGGGCCGGAGAGGACGCATACGCGGCTGTCGGAAACGCCCGGCAGCTCTTCGCGCAGGACCTCGGTCATGGGCTTGCCGGTCGCCCGCTCCAGGCCCTTGATCGCGCTCAGGACGACGGTGTCACCGCCAATTGCTGACCGGAACGCTGAGAGGTTCTCGCGGAGGCGTTGGGCGGGCGTGGCGAGCACCACCAGGTCGGCGCCGTCCAGCGCTGCGGATGCGTCCGACGCGGCGGTGAGCGCGTCCGGGAACGCAGCGCCGGGGAGCAGGCGGCGGTTTTCACGGTCGCTGTTGAGGGTGCCGGCCTCTTCAGCAGTCCGGGCGAGGAGGGCGACGGGGATGCCGCGGCGGGCCAGCAGGATGCCCAGCGTCGTCCCCCAACTCGTCGTCCCCACCACCGTCGCGCGGGTCATCGCTATGCCTCTGGCTGCACTTGCGGGGGCGATTGCGACGCGGCCTCTCCGAGCTTGGCCTCCGTGCCGGAGATGAGGCGGCGGATGTTGCCGTGGTGCCTGCCGACGATGATCGCCCACCCGACGAGGCCGTGCAGCGCGTATGACCAGTGGAAGTCGCCAAGCAGCCAGAAGACGATGAGGGAGCCCGCGCCGATGGTGACGCCGATCATGCTGCCGAGGGAGATGTACCGGGACAGGCGCATGATCACCAGGGCGAGCAGGAGCGCGGTCAGCGCGCCCAACGGGAAGAGCACGAACAGCCCGCCGACGCCTGTCGCGACGCCCTTGCCGCCCTGGAACTTCAGGTACACCGGCCAGCTGTGTCCCGCCAGCGCCGTCAGGGCCGCGCCCGCAGCCAGGCCCGAGGATTGCGCGTCAGAGAGGTTGGCCGCGCCGGCTACAAGGAACGCCGCCAGCACGGGAACGGCGCCCTTGGCAACGTCGAGGACGAGGGCGAGCACGGCGGCCTTCGCGCCGGCAGAGCGGAGGACGTTGCTGCTGCCGATGTTGCCGCTGCCCGTCTGCCGCACATCGACGCCGCTGCTCCACCGGCCGATGAGCAGGCCCCACGGGACCGCGCCCAGCAGGTAGGACGCGGGCAGCAGCACGATGAAAGGCAGGAGATCGCTCATGCCGCCCGCCTCCTCGCGCCCTTGCGGAACTCCAGCCGGATCGGGACGCGCCTGATGGCGAAGGTGTTGCGGATGGTGTTCAGCAGGTAGCGGCGGTAGGAGAAGTGGACGATCTCCGGGTTGTTGACGTAGAGCGTGAAGCCGAGAGGGTGCACCTGCGACTGCTCGCCGCGGAAGAGGCGCAGCTTGCGGCGTCCCAACGACCGGGGCGGGTGCTTGGCCATCGCTTCCACGAGCATCGTGTTCAACTCCGCGGCGCCGACCTCCGTTGCCTGCTCGCGGTAGAGCTCCTGCGCCGTCGTCAGGAGGCCGGCCAAGCCCTCGCCGGTCAGCGCCGACACGAAGTGGATGGGCACGTAGGGCGCCCAGTGGAGGCGCTTGCGGACCTCGCGGATGACGTCGTCCTGGCGCAGGCCGGTGCCTTCGGCCAGGTCCCACTTGTTGATGGCGACGAGCATAGCGTGATAGGACTCCAGCACGTAGCCGGCCACGTGGACGTCCTGGGACGTGGCGAGTTCCGTGGCGTCCATGACGAGCACAGCGACGTTGCAGCGCTCGATAGCCTGCAGCGATCGGAGGACGCTGAACTTCTCCGGCCCCGGGACGATGTGGCCGCGGCGGCGCATGCCGGCGGTGTCGATGAGCATGAGGGGACGGCCTTCGTAGCTGACCCAGGCGTCCAGCGAGTCGCGCGTGGTGCCGGGCGCCTCGTCGACGATGGCGCGCTCCTCGCCGGTGATGGCGTTCATCAGGCTGGACTTGCCGACGTTGGGACGGCCGACGATGGCCAGACGGAGGAAGCCCTCGTCCAGGTCCTCGTCCGTGCCGGGGGGCAGGTGGTCCTCGACGGCCATCAGCAGGTCGTCCATGCCCTCACCCTTGATGGCGCTGACGGCGATGGGCTCGCTGAGGCCGAGGCTGAAGAACTCGGTGGAGGCGAACCGGCGGCGTGCGCCCTCGCTCTTGTTGACGGCGGTGACGATGGGCACGTTCAGGCGGCGGAGGGAGTCGGCGATCTCCGCGTCAGCGGGCTGCAGGCCGTCCACGGCGTCGGTGAGGAAGACGATGACGTCGGCGTCCTCCAGAGCCGCGCGCACCTGCCGGTAGACTTTGCCGCCGATGGGGCCGCCAGCGCCGAGGTCGATGCCGCCGGTGTCCACGAGGAAGAAGCGGCGCGTGGGGCCCTCGGCGGGGGTGATAACGCGGTCGCGGGTGGTGCCGGCCTCGTCGGCGACGACGGCGCGGCGCTCGCCGGTCAGGCGGTTGAAGAGGGTGGACTTGCCGACGTTGGGGCGGCCGACAATGGCCACCACGGGCATGACGCCGGTTGCATCATGTCCGGCAGCCGCGTCCTCCGCCGTTGCGGAAGCCCTAGCCAAGGAGGGCCTCCAGCAGCGCCTGCTGCGCGTGCAGGCGGTTCTCTGCCTGGTCAAAGACCACGGACTGGGGGCCGTCCAGGAAGCCGTGGGGGACCTCCTCGCCGTAGTGGACGGGCAGGTCGTGCATGAAGATGGCGTCCGGGGCGGCGCGGGCCATGAGCTGGGGGTTGACCTGGTAGCCGAGGAAGGCCTCCTTGCGGACGGCGGCCTCCTCCTCCTGCCCCATGCTGGCCCACACATCGGTGTAGACGACGTCCACGCCGGCGACGGCCTCGGCAGGCTCGCGCAGGAATGCGGCGCTGCCGCCGTTGGCCGCGGCGACGGCGTCGATGCGGGCCTCGTCGTCGGCGGTGAGGCCGTAGCCCTCCGGGGCGGCGATGCGGTAGTGCATGCCGGCGGCGGCGCAGCCGAGGCCGAGGCTCCGGGCGACGTTGTTGCCGTCGCCGACGAAGGCCAGCGTCGTGCCGGACAGGGTCCCGCGCTGCTCAAGCACCGTCGTCAGGTCGGCGAGCGTCTGGCAGGGGTGCTCGTCCTCGGAGAGGGCGTTAATGACGGGGACGGTGGCGTACTCGGCAAGCTCCACCAGCATGGCGTGGGAGAAGCAGCGGTAGACGATGCAATCGACGTAGCGGGAGAGCACCTGCGCGACGTCGCTAACGGCCTCCCGCGCGCCGATGCCGACCTCCTGCGGGCTGAGGTAGATGCAGTTGCCGCCAAGGTTGGCGGCGGCGATCTCAAAGCTGACACGGGTGCGCAGCGACGGCTTCTCGAAGAGGAGCGCGACAGTCTTTCCCTTCATCGGCCTGGCCGGGTCCGGGGCGCGCTTGATGTCCCGGGCGCGCTCCACAATCCGGCACAGCTCCGCCGGGGACAGGTCGGCCACGGAGAGCAAATTCCTCGTTTGCACCTTCAGGTCCGCCATAGCCAAGACAGTATAGCATGGGGCTAACGGGACGCCATGGGGGAAGCGCCAACCCTACCACTCTCCGTTCACCCTTCGATTTCCCTCAGGGCGAACGGAGGACAGCGTGTTCTCTAGGCCAGATCCTCTGGCGGCCACGCGCCGGGGCCCACGAGAGGCACCCACCGGCAGGGGCCGAAGTCGCGAGTCCTGTAGCCGTCCCCCGTCCGCTTCAGCAGAAGGAGCCGCTGCTCGCGACGCGGGCCCACCGGCACCAGCAGCCGTCCCGTGGGCGTCAACTGAGCGAGCAGGGCCAAGGGCGGTCTGGGCGCGCCCGCGGACACCATGATGGCGTCGAACGGCGCCTCTTCCGGGCAGCCCAGCTCGTCGTGTGTCCGGCGAACGGTCACCTTGTCGCCGTAGCCAAGCGCATCGAGGGTGGCTGACGCCGTCTTCACCAGGGCCGCGACCCGCTCGACGGTCACGACTTCGCGCGACAGGTGGGACAGGACCGCCGCCTGATAGCCGCTGCCAGCGCCGATCTCCAGGATGCGCTCCCACGGCTGGGGGTCCAGCACGTTGGTCATGATGGCGACCATCGTGGGCTGGGAGATGGTCTGGCCGTGGCCGATACCGAGGGGGCCGTCGCGATAGGCCTTACGGCGGAACCTGGCGGGCACCATGGCCTCGCGGGGCGTCCGGGCGATCGCGTCGACAACGCGAGGGCTGTAGCCCCGCACGCGCAGCCGGTTCAGCAGGCGCTCCCGGTCGCGTTCCGGGCTTTGCCACAGCAATGGCAGACGACCAAACAAGTCCATGGGCGCTCCAAACCGCGTCGCGTCATGCTACGTTTCGGCCTCCACGACCGGCATGGCACAGCGCGTGCCAAGTCTGCTTTCCCCGCCGCCCTGCACGATCTCCAGACATGAGAATTGTACAACGCTGGAGGACACCTCCGGCATAGCCCATCTGTGTTGACGTTCACGACCAGATATGATACCTTTGTCTGGTTTTGCCGAATCCAAGATTTCTTTAGATTTACCTAGATTTTGGTGTGATGATGCAGGAAACCGAAAGCAGACGGAGCGGCAGCAGGTGGGTATCCCTTGGGGACGCCTGCCGTCTGATGGGCGTCAACGAGACGACGCTGCGCAACTGGGCGGACGGAGGCGTCGTGCGCGCGTTCCGGACACCGGGCGGGCATAGGCGCTTCCTGCGGGAGGACCTGCTGGCGGCGATGCAGCGGGCGGCGGAGTCGCCCTCGGGCCGCGTCATGCCGTCGCAGACAATCACCTCCGTTACGACGCGCCGCATCCGACGACTGCTGCACGGTGACCGTGTCGAGAGCTTTCCGTGGTACGAGGAGATGGACGAGGCGGCCAAGGGGCGGATGCGGCTCTTCGGGCGCAGGTTGCTGGACGTGACCGAGAGCCTCATGGAGCGCAAAAGGCCGTCGCCGCAGGCCCTGGACGAGGTACGGGTCATCGGAGAGGAATACGGCGAGGTGCTGACGCAGCGGGGCCTCAGCCTGCGCGAGCTGATGGAGGCGTTCGTCTTCTTCCGCACGCCGTTGACGGAGTCGGTGCGGTCCATGGCCCGCCGGCGCGCCTCCGACGCCGACGCGCTGGCGCAGGCGTGGCACTCGGTGGAGACGGTGGCCGACGTCGTGATGATCGCCATGGTAGACGCATACGAAAGGAGCCGGAATGGCAACAAGGGAAGCGCCTAGCGCTCCGCCCGCAGAGGGCCGGGCCGCAGAGATGGACCTGCGGGACCGGGAGGTCCTGAACGTCATTCAGACGGCATTTCCGATGGATGAGCGGCCCTACTCGGCCATCGGCCAAGAGCTTGGCATGGATGAGCAGGAGGTCATCGAGCGGATCCGGCGGCTGCGGCGGGAGAACGTCGTGCGGCAAATCAGCGGCATCTTCGACACCCGGCGGCTGGGCTACAAGACGTCGCTCATCGCCTTCCGGTACCCGGAGGACCTGCTGCACAAGGGCGCCCTTGCCATCAACAAGCACCCGGGCGTGAGCCACAACTACGCCCGCGTGGGCCACGAGTACAACTTGTGGTTTACGCTGGCGGTGCCGCCATACGAGAGCCTGGAGGAGACGGCAGCCCGCATGGCGGAGGAGACCCACGTTGAGTCGTGGCGGCTACTGCCGACGCTGCGCTTCTTCAAGATCGGCGTCAACTTCGACATGGTAAACGAGGAGGGCAACGCCGCCGACTACCACCCGGACAACGAGAGCTGGAATAGGGTGGAGCACCTGACCGACTTCGAGGTACAGGTGGTGCGGGAGGTGCAGGAAGACCTTTCGCTGGACGTGCGGCCGTTCGACAAGATGGCGTCGCGGCTTGGGCTGACGCCCGCTGAGATGTTCGACATCCTGCGCGGCTTCGAGGAGCGGGGCGTCATGCGCCGCTACAGCGCGGTGCTGCACCACCGGAAGGCTGGCTTCCGCGCCAACGCGATGTCCGTTTGGAACGTCCCGGAGGAGCGCAAGCTGGAGGTGGGGCAGGCGCTGGCCAACTCGCGCTGGGTGAGCCACTGCTACGAGCGGCCCATCTTCCCCGACTGGAAGTACAGCCACTTCGCGATGATCCACGCGACGAGCCGCGCCCGCTGCGAGGACGTTGCCAAGGAGCTGAGCGAGCTGACGGGTGTCGACGACTACCTGCTGCTGTACAGCACGCGCGAGTACAAGAAGACGCGCGTCCGCTACTTCGTGTAGAGGCGAGGAACAGAGAACGACTATGGCGCAGCGCACGGCCACACACAAGCACTACCCCGTCTTCCTCACCGTGGAAGGGCGGAAGTGCATCGTCATCGGCGGCGGCACGATTGCCGAGCGCAAAGTGGAGGGCCTGCTGGAGGCGGGCGCCGAGGTAACCGTCGTCGCGCCAGAGAGCACGGCGCGGGTGCTTGCGCTGGCTGACGCCGGGGCGGTGACGCTGCACGAGCGGACGTATGAGCCCGGCGACCTGGCAGGAGCGTTCATCGCCATCGCTGCGACGGACGACTCCGACGTGAACGAGGCCGTGTCGCGCGAGGCCACAGAGCGGAACGTGCCGCTCAACGTGGTGGACGTGACGCACCTGTGCACGTTCATCGCGCCGAGCATCGTGCGGCGCGGGCCCGTGACGCTGGCGATGTCCACAGGCGGGCTGGCCCCCGCGCTGGCTCGAAAGCTGCGGGAGTCGCTGGAGGCCAACGACGCCCTCGCCTTCGCGGACCTCGCGGAGATGGTGGGCCGCGTGCGGGCAGACCTGCGGTCGCGCTCCGTCATGGTCGATCCGGAAGGATGGCAGGCGTCGCTGAACGACGAGGTGCTGTCGCTGTACCAGAACGGGGACATCGCTGGTGCGGAGGCCCGGCTGACCGAGCTTCTGGAGTCGTGGCCCAACTGGACACAGGCGGTGGCGTCGTGAAGCTGGCCGTCGTGGGCGTCAACCACCGCACGGCGCCGCTGGAGGCGCTGGAGCAGCTCGCCGTGGTGGGCGAGGACCTGCAGGGCGCGAACCGGCGGCTGGCGGAGCGCACGGGCCACGCCGTCGTGCTGCACACGTGCAACCGGACGGAGTTCTACACGCTGGCGGAGGACATGGAGGAGGCGCGGGTCGATGCCGCGCAGCTCCTGGTCGAGTACGGCATCCCGTACGACTCCGTGGCCGAATACGTGTACACGCACCAGCATGACGCCGCCGCGCGGCACCTCTTCCGCGTCGCCTGCAGCCTGGACTCGCTGATCCTCGGCGAGTCCGAGGTGCTCGGGCAGGTGCGGGAGGCGTTCGGGTCGGCGGTTGCAGCCAAGACCGCCGTATCGCCCATCACACACGCCTTTCACCAGGCGCTGCGCGTGGGCAAGCGGGCGCGGAACGAGACGGAGATCGGGCGGAACGCACAGTCGGTCAGCTACGCCTTCGTGGAGCTGGCGCGGCGCACGCTGGGACGGCTCGACGACGCGAAGGCGCTGGTCGTCGGCGCGGGCGAGGCCGGACGGCTGGCGGCGCTGGCGCTGCAGAACGCCGGCATCGCACGGCTCACGGTGATGAACCGGACACCGCACCGGGCAGCGGAGTTGGCGAGCGACCTCGGAGGCGCGGACGTGCTGCCGCTGGAGAGCCTGCCGGAAGCGCTGGCGGGAAGCGACGTCGTCATCTCGTGCACCGGGTCGCAGAGCTACATTGTCACGCACCGTGACGTTTCGGCCGCCGTTGGGATTCGCGGCGGCAGGCCGCTGCTGTTGCTGGACGCAGCCCTCCCGCGCGACGTTGATCCAGAAGTCCGGAACATCATAGGCGTGAACGTCGCGGACATGGGCGACCTCGACCGTGTTGCGGAGGTGAACCGGCAGCGGCGGCAGCAGGAGGCCACGCACGTCGAGGCCATCGTCGAGGAGGAGGTCACCAAGTTCGTCGACTGGTGGGACTCGCTGCGGGTGGTGCCGACGCTGGTGGAGCTGCGGGAGCAGGTGGAGACGCTGCGGGAGCAGGAGCTTGGGCGGGCGCTTCGGCGGCTGGGACACCTGTCGGCGGAGGACCAGGAGACGGTGTCCGCCCTGAGCCGCGCGCTCGTGAACAAGCTGCTGCACCACCCCGTGACGCGGGTCAAGGCGGAGGGCCGCCCAGAGGACATCCAGGCGCTGCGCTGGCTCTTCCGGCTGGACGAGGCCCCGGAGGACGAGGCCGAGGAAGACCCGAGCGGCGTCTCCGCAGAACGGGGCTAGCCGTGGCCGCCCTCAGCCGCATCGTTGCAGGCACGCGGGGGAGCCCGCTGGCCCTGGCCCAGACCCAACGAGCCGTCGACCAACTGCGCGTGGCGCACCCCGACGTGACCGTCGACGTGCAGGTTGTGACGACGACCGGCGACGCCTCGCAGGAAACCCCATTGGCCGAGCTTGGGCTCGGCGTATTCACCAAGGAGCTGGAGGCGGCGCTGCTAAACGGGAGCATCGACGTGGCCGTACACAGCCTGAAGGACATGTCGGCGACGCAGCCGGGGTCGCTGGCGGTGGCCGCGGTGCTGGAGCGCGAGGACCCGCGCGACGTGCTGGTGAGCCGTGACGGTGCGACGCTGGCCGAGCTGCCGGAGGGAGCCGTCGTCGGGACAAGCAGCCCGAGACGGGAAGCGCTCGTGCGGGCGGTACGTCCGGACGTGACGGTCATGCCCGTGCGGGGGAACGTGGGCACGCGGATACAGAAGATGCAGGACGGATCGTACGACGCGCTGGTGCTGGCGGCCGCGGGGCTGCTGCGGCTGGGGCGGCTGGAAGAAGCAACGGAGTACCTCGACCCGCAGACGTTCACGCCAGCAGTCGGGCAAGGGGCAATCGCGGTGCAGACCCGTTCGGGCGACGGGGAGTTGCTCGGGACGCTGGCGTCGCTGGACCACGCCGACACGCACGCCGCCGTCACGGCGGAGCGGGCGTTCCTGCGCGCGATGGGCGGCGGGTGCCGCACGCCGATGGGCGCATACGGCGTCGTGGCCGGCGGGCGGCTTAGCGTGTCGGGCATGGCGGCGAGCGTCGACGGCGCGCAGCGCTACCGCGCGACGGTGTCGGGCGACGCGGCCAACGCGGACGCGCTCGGCGAGGCGCTGGCGCAACGGCTGCTGCAGGATGGGGCGTCGGCGCTGCTGACGGAGGGCGTGGCATGAGCGGGCCGGGAAAGGTCTCGCTGGTGGGCGCGGGCCCGGGCGACCCCGGCCTCATCACGGCCAAGGGGCTCGCGCTGTTGCAGACCGCCGACGTGGTGGTGCACGACCGGCTCATCGACGAGCGGCTGCTGGAGCACGCCCGCGCCGACGCGCTGGTCATCAACGCGGGCAAGCGGCGCGGCGACCACGTGATGTCGCAGGACGAGATCAGCGCGCTGCTGGTGGAGCACGGCACCGCGGGCAGGCGCGTGGTGCGGCTCAAGGGCGGCGACCCGTTCGTCTTCGGGCGCGGCGGCGAGGAGGCGCTCGCGCTGGCGGCGGCGGACGTGCCGTTCGAGGTTGTGCCGGGCGTTACGTCGGCCATCGCGGCGGCGGCGTACGCGGGCATCCCGGTGACGCAGCGCAAGGTGGCGGCGAGCTTCGCGGTGGTGACCGGCAGCGAGGACCCGTCGCGGGCGTCGTCCGGCGTCGATTGGGACGCGATGGCGCGCGTGGACACGCTGGTCGTGCTCATGGGCGTCGAGACGCTGCCGTCCGTGGTGGGCGCGCTGACGGCGGCGGGCAAGCCGCCGGACACGCCGGTGTGTGTGGTCGAGTGGGGCACGACGCCCGCGCAGCGAACGGTGTCGGGCGAGCTGTCGAACGTGGTGGAGCGCGTGGCCGATGCGGGGCTGCGGCCGCCGGCGGTGACGGTCGTGGGGCCGGTGGCGGCGATGCGCAAGCAGCTGCGGTGGTTCGACACGAGCCCGCTGTTCGGGAAGCGCGTACTGGTCACGCGGACGCGGCAGCAGGCCTCGGCGCTGAGCCTGCTGCTGGCAGAGCGGGGAGCGGCGCCCGTCGAGCTGCCGGTCATCGCGGTGGAGCCGCTGGACGGCGCGGCGACGCTGGAGCGGGCGCTCGACGGGCTGGACGCGTACCGGTGGCTGGTGTTCACCAGCGCCAACGGCGTCCGCATCTTCTTCGAGCGGCTGGCGGCGCGAGGCATGGACGCGCGGTCGCTGGGGCGGTCGCAGGCGGCGGTCATCGGGCCGGGCACGGAGCGCGCGCTCGCGGAGCACGGCATCCGGGCCGACTACATGCCGGAGTCGTACGTGGCGGAGTCGCTGGCGGAAGGACTGACGACGCGGCTGAACCCCGGCGACCGAGTGCTGCTGCCGCGCGCCGAGGGCGGCAGGACGCTGCTGGTGGAGGCGCTGCGGGCCGCGGGCGCGGTCGTAGACGAGGCGCTGCTGTACCGGGCGGCCCCGGCGGAGGACGTGACGAAACGGGCGCGGTCGGTGTTTGCGGACGGGCTGGAAGCCGTTACGTTCGCGAGCTCGTCGACGGTGCGCGGACTAGTGGACGCGCTGGAGGGCGACGTGTCGCTGGTGAACGGGTGCGCCGTGGCGTGCATCGGGCCGATCACAGCCGAGACGGCGCGGGGGCTCGGCGTGCGGGTGGACGCCGTCGGCGAGGAGTACACGATTCCCGGCATGGTGGACGCGCTGGAGGGGTGGTTCGCGCGGCAGGCCGGGTAGCATGACCGGCGGGGCATTCGGCCCTGCGAATAGTCAGGTCTGGAGGGAGTCATGGCAGAGTTTCCAACCGTGCGGTTGCGGCGGCTTCGCAGATCCGACGCCGTGCGCAGGCTGGCGCAGGAGACGCGGCTGTCGGCGTCGTCGTTCATCTACCCGCTTTTCGTGACGGAGGCGGGCGGCGCGCCGCAGCCGATCGAGCCGATGCCGGGGTGCTACCAGTTGCCGATATCGGCGCTGGCCGACGAGGCGCGCGAGGTGGCGTCGCTGGGCATCCCGGCGGTGCTGTTGTTCGGGCTGCCGAACGAGAAGGACGACGTCGGGTCCCAGGCATACGCGCCGGAGGGCGTGGTGCAGGAGGCGGTGCGCGCCATCAAGGCCGCCGTGCCTGGGCTGGCCGTGGTGACCGACGTCTGCATGTGCGAGTACACGGACCACGGGCACTGCGGCATCCTTGACGGGGCGACCGTCGACAACGACGCGACGCTTGACCTGCTGGCCAGGACGGCGGTGTCGCACGCCGAAGCAGGGGCGGACGTCGTCGCGCCGTCGGCGATGATGGACGGGCAGGTGACGGCAATCCGCTCGGCGCTGGACGACGCCGGTTTCGAGGACACGCCGGTCATGGCCTACGCCTCCAAGTACGCGTCGGCGTTCTATGGGCCCTTCCGCGTGGCGGCGGACTCGTCGCCGCAGGTGGGCGACCGGCGCGGCTACCAGATGGACCCGGCCAACGCCCGCATGGCGATGCGCGAACTGGAGCAGGACGCGGCCGAAGGCGCGGACATCCTGATGGTCAAGCCCGCGCTGGCGTATCTGGACGTGATCCGGGCGGCGCGAGAGGCGTTCCCGCACCCGCTGGCGGCCTATAACGTGAGCGGCGAGTACAGCATGATCAAGGCGGCGGGGCAGGCCGGCTGGCTGGACGAGGGCCGCGTGGTCATGGAGGTGCTCACGGCCATCAAGCGCGCGGGCGCGGACATCCTCATCACCTACTTCGCCAAGGACGTGGCCCGCTGGCTGCGGAGGGAGGAGTAATGGCGACCCTCAGACTGCTCTCATGGAACGTGAACGGCATCCGCGCCGCGTTGAAGAAGGGGTTCCTCGAGTGGATGGCGGAGGCAGACCCGGACGTGCTGTGCATCCAGGAGACGAAGGCGCACCAGGAGCAGCTTCCGGCATCGCTTCTACAGGTCGAAGGGTACCACGCGTACTTCGCCTCCGCGGAGCGCAAGGGCTACAGCGGCGTCGCGATTTATACCAAGCGTGAGCCGTCGTCGGTCAAGGTGGGCTTCGGCGTGGACGAGTTCGACAGCGAGGGCCGGACGCTCATCGCCGACTACGGCGACTTCCTCCTCTACGCGGTCTACTTCCCCAACGGCAAGAGCTCCGACGAGCGGCTCGACTACAAGATGCGCTTCTACGACGCCTTTTTGCAGCACATCGACGGGCAGACGACGGCCGGTCGCAACGTCGTCATCTGCGGCGACGTGAACACGGCGCACAAGGCCATCGACCTGGCGCGGCCCAAGGAAAACGAGAAAGTGTCCGGCTTCCTCGCCATCGAGCGGGAATGGATTGACAAGCTGCTGGAACACGGGCACCTGGACACCTTCCGCATGTTCGACGACGGGCCGGGCAACTACACGTACTGGGACATGATCAGCCGGGCCCGGGACCGGAACGTGGGGTGGCGCATTGACTACTTCTACGCCAGCAAATCGTTGGAGGACCGGATCAAGGGCGCCTTCATCCTGCCGGAGGTCATGGGGTCCGACCACTGCCCCGTGGGCATCGACATCGAGGTGAGCGGCTAGCCATGCCCAGGGTGCGCCTAGTCCACCTGCGGGCCCTGGAGGCTGTGGAGCGGATAGCCGACCTGCGGCGGCTGGGCTACGACGTGGCCTTCGACCCACTGGAGGACCGCGACGCGCTGAAGAAGGTGTGGGAGACGCCGCCGGACGCCTACGTTTTCGACATCACCCGCGTGCCGTCCCACATGCGCGAGCTGGCCATCTCCCTTCGTGAGCGCAAGTCGACGCGGCACGTGCCCATGGTCTTCGCGGGCGGCGCGCCGGACAAGGTCGCCCAGCTCCGCGAGGTCCTTCCCGACGCCAGATACGCCGACTGGGGCGCCGTCAGCGATGCCCTGGCGGACGCCATCGCGCACCCACCGGAGTCGCCGGTCGTGCCCGAGTCGCTGTTCGCGGGGTACTCCGGCACACCGCTGCCCAAGAAGCTCGGCATCAAGCCGGGCATGACGGTGAACCTGCTGGGCGCGCCGGATGATTTCGAGCGGACGCTTGGGCCGCTGCCCGATAGCGTCGTGCTGGACTGGGACGCGAGCGCGCCTGCGCCGCTGGCCGTCTGGTTCCTCGGCTCAATGGCCGAAATGGGGGATGGGCTACCCCGCGCCATCGACGCCGTCGCCGAACGCGGCGGGCTGTGGATGGCGTGGCCCAAGCGGGCGTCCGGCATCGCGACGGACGTGACACAACAGGCCGTGCGCGAGGCGGGGCTCGCGGCTGGGCTGGTCGACTACAAGGTGGCCGCCATCGACAACACCTGGAGCGGGCTGCTCTTCACACGGCGCAAGCCGTCCTGAGCGTCCGCGGCACCGAGGACAAATCTGCACAAAGGACCTTTCGCCATGACCAACAACCTGTCTCACCGGCTCTTCGAGGAGGCGCAGAAGGTCATTCCCGGCGGCGTCAACAGCCCCGTGCGCTCGTTCCGCGGTGTGGGCGGCGAACCGCCCTTCATCATGCGGGGGCGCGGCTCCCGGGTGTGGGACGCGGACAACAACGAGTACGTCGACTACCTGGCGTCGTGGGGGCCGCTGGCGCTGGGGCACGCCCACCCGTCGGTCGTGCTGGCCGTGCAGGAGGCGGCGAGCCGGGGCACGAGCTTCGGCGCGCCCACGCCCGGCGAGGTGGAGCTGGCGCGGCTCATCTGCGAGGCCCTGCCTTCGATCGAGCTTGTGCGGCTGGTGAACTCGGGCACGGAGGCGTGCATGAGCGCCATCCGCATGGCCCGAGCGTTCACGGGGCGGTCCAAGGTGGTGAAGTTCGTGGGGTGCTACCACGGCCACTCGGACGGGCTGCTGGTGAAGGCGGGGTCCGGCGCAGCAACGCTGAGCGTGCCGGACAGCGCGGGCGTGCCAGCGTCGTATGCCGGAGAGACGATGCTGGCGGACTACAACGACGCGGAGAGCGTGGCGGCGCAGTTCGCGGCCCACGGGGGCGACATCGCGGCGGTCATCGTTGAGCCGGTGGCGGGCAACATGGGCGTGGTGCCGCCTGCGCCGGGCTTCCTGCAGGGCCTGCGAGACATAACGGACGAGCACGGTTCGTTGCTCATCTTCGACGAGGTCATCACCGGGTTCCGCGTCGCTCACGGGGGCGCGCAGGGACTGTACGGCGTCACGCCGGACCTGACGACGCTGGGGAAGATCATCGGCGGCGGGATGCCCATCGGCGCGTACGGGGGCCGGCGCGAGGTGATGGAGCAGGTGGCGCCGCTGGGGCCCGCGTACCAGGCGGGCACGCTGTCGGGCAACCCGGTGGCCGTTGCGGCGGGCATCGCGACGCTGAAGACGGTGCAACTCCCGGGGGTCTACGAGGGGCTTGAGAAGACGGCGGCGGAGCTTACGGCAGGCCTGAAGGCGGCGGCCGACGCCCACGAGGTCCCGGTGACCATCAACCGCGTGGGGTCGCTGTTCAGCATGTTCTTCAACCCGGGCCCTGTGGACAGCTGGGAGGCTGTGACGCAGTCGGACGCGGCGGCGTACAGCCGGTTCTTCCACTCGATGCTGGAGCAGGGCGTGTACTTCGCCCCGTCGGCGTTCGAGGCTGCCTTTGTGTCGACGGTGCACACGCCGGAGGACATCGAACTGACGCTGGAGGCGGCGGACACGGCGATGGCCCGCGCGAAAGAAGGCTAGGCAGGGGACGTTCAGGCGCAAACGAAAGGGCTCCAACCCCGGCGGTTGGAGCCCTTTGCTGTGGCCTGAGTCCTAAGGCTAGGCGATGCCCTTGGCAACCGCCTCCCAGTTGACCAGCCGCCACCACGCCTCCAGGTACTCCGGGCGCGCGTTGCGGTAGTCGATGTAGTAGGCGTGCTCCCAGACGTCGCAGGTGATGATGGGGGTCTGGCCGTTGGTCATGGGGTTGCCGGCGTTGCTGGTGTTCTCGATGGCCAGGGAGCCGTCGGTGTTCTTGACCAGCCACGTCCAGCCGGAGCCGAAGTTGGTGGTTGCCCGCTGGGTGAACTGCTTCTTGAACTCCTCAAAGGACTCGAAAGCCGCGTTGATGGCCGCGGCCACGTCGCCGGAGGGGTCGCCGCCGCCCTGGGGGCTTATGCTGTTCCAGTAGCAGGTGTGGTTCCAGACCTGGGCCGCGTTGTTGAAGATGGTGCCCGCGGGCGCCTTGACGATGATGTCCTCCAGCGATGCCTCCTCAAACTCCGTGCCGGGGATCAGGTTGTTCAGGTTGTTGACGTACGCCTGATGGTGCTTGCCGTAGTGGAACTCCAGGGTCTCCGCGGAAATGTGGGGGGCCAAGGCGTTCATCGCGTATGGCAGATCGGGCAGCTCGTGCTTCACTGTTTCCTCCTCTGGGCTGTTTCCTTTTGGGACGGCGCCGCACAGACAAAGCATGCGACAGCCCTGTCTCTTGGGACGGTGGTAGTCTAAACCACACGTAGGGTGCGCGCAAGCGATGAGGGGCGGCTACTTCAGGGCGGCGATGTCCCGCATCTGGGTCAGCAGCCAGTGCACGGAGTCCTCTCGCTCGATGGCGTTCACGAGGGCGTCCGAGCGCCGCAGCCGCTCCTCGGCGGACATGACGACCGACTGGTAGAGCGCCTCCGCCGTCCCCTCGATATCGGCGGGGGAGATCGCCAGGACGCCGTCCCGGAGCTGCTCGTAGGCGCTGGAGCCTTCGGAGAGCACGAGCACGCCGTGGCGGTTGTTCACGACGGGGCCCTCCTTGGCGACGGGGTTCATGCCGTCGACGACGGGGTTGACGAGGAGGGTGTCGTACAGCCGCAGGCCGGCGATGGCCTGGGTGTAGTTATTCTCCGTGAAGACGTGGATGGGCTGCCAGTTGGGACTGCCGTGGAGGTTGTTGATCTGGCGCACCAGCGCCTCAATCTCCTCCATGTAGCGCTCGTACTGCTTGGTGTGCGTCCGGGAGGGCACCAGGAAGGCGAGGAAGGTGACCTCTTCCTTCACCTCCGGGTGGTTTTCCAGCATGGTCTGGTAGGCGCGGAATCCACGGGTGATGTTCTTGTTGGGCTCGGCGCGGTCCACGCGGACGATGGTGTGGTCCGAGGTGTACTCCGAGATCTTGCTGTGGAACTCGGTGGCGCGCTGCGACTCGGCAATGGCGCGGACCTCGTCGACGGCGATTGACATGGGGTAGGCGCGCACCAGCGTGCAGTGTCCGTCGATCTCGACGGTGCCCTCGGAGTAGTTGACGTGCGCGCCGGGGATGAAGGCCTCGCAGCAGTCGAGGAAGCTGCGGGCATCCCATCGCGACTGGAAGCCGACAATATCGGAGGCGCAGAGGCTCCTGCAGATTGCCGTGCGGATGTAGCCGGGCAGCAGTTGCCACGTACGCATCGACGGCCAGGGGATGTGGAGGTAGTGGGTGATGATGGCCTCCGGGACCTCCTGGCGCACCATGCCCGGAGTGAGGTAGAGGTGGTAGTCGTGGAGCATGATGATGGGCGGGCGGCCGCCCAGCGCCTCCTCCACGATGGCGTCGGCGAAAGCCTGGTTGACGGGCGTGTAGCCGGTGGCCCAGGTGTCGTGGGCGGTGCTGTCCAGGTTGGGCGTGTAGGCCGGGCTCCACATGGAGTGCTGCAGGAACCAGAGCAGCGGGTTGCAGAAGACGTTGTAGAACTTGTGGTAGGCGCGCCGTGGCGTGATGACGTAGCGCGCCGAGACCTTCTGGTTGGGCAGCGGCGAGGGGATGCTGGCGTTCTCGACGGCCTGCTGCGCCCGGCGGTCGCCCTCGCCCATGGCGTTGGCGACCCAGCTGAAGGCGAAGTGCTGGACGAGGCTGTTGAGGGCGGTGACGACGGCGCCAGAGCCGCGGCGGGGCTGGGGCTTGCCCTCCGGGTTGATGTGGAACTCGAGCGGGCCGCGGTTGCTGGCGACGATGAGCGGACGCTCGTCGAGGAGGGAGGCGCAAAGGGAGAAAAGCTCTTGCTTGCGAGTGTCTTCCGTTACGGGTATCTGCATAGTCTGCCCATTCCCCAGGGTCCCCCTGGACACTCTGGCAGAAAAGTCGACCCCTGGCGGCGGCAGGGGGTGATCGTAGGAGGCGGTGCACTTCGCGCCCGGAGGCGCGCCGCTAGCGGTAACAGTATAACCCCGCGCGCAAGCGTTTGGGGGCACGATTTGGGCCGGTCTTGTGGCAATCTTGTGTCAGCCTACGGGCTTTGCTATAGTGAAACCTCTCTCCTCTTGTGTACGTGGGGATATAGCTCAGCTGGAAGAGCACTTGCATGGCATGCAAGGGGTCGGGGGTTCGAATCCCCCTATCTCCACCACGTCTGACCGCCACCCGCCCCGTGTAGAGTTCACATTGGAGGCATTACAGCCGTGACAGACAGACTTGTCCTATTCCTCTACGAATCGTGGAAGTACATTGACCAGTCAATCGAGGGGCTGACGCGAGAAGAGGCGACTACCCAGTACGGTGGTGGCAGCAGCATCGCGTGGACGATAGGCCATGTCACGACCATGGTGGACTCTTGGATCAACACCAATTTCCAAGGCTTGCCGCCTCACCCATTCATCAGCGGCCCGAAGTTCCGGATCGGAGGGACCGGTGAATGCGAAGAATGGGAGGAAGTCATCTCTGCAACCAGCGAGGTTCGCAATAGGGTGCGCGCGTACTTAGACTCAGGGCCGCCCATCGACAGCGTCATCCCCTATAGCGGCTCGATAGAGTTTCTTCGAGGCACTGGCCTTCGATTGAGCTATGCGCTGCTTAGGATCGCGTCACACCACTTCATACATGGCGGGGAGATAGTTGCCGTCCGCTCTCGCCTTGGGCATGACACGGACAGTCTTGTCGGCCCGGACTGGGGCAGGCCCCTGGCATGACCCCTCCCAGTTGACAACGCCCGTCGATGCGCTACATTGGCCCCACTCAGGGGGAGTATGCAAGCCGGGGCGCGACGCCGCCGGGCGCTCTTGGCGGGGAGGAGCGTGCCATGCTGTCCGTTGAAGACAATGAGATGCTCACGAAAGTCGGTCCGGGGACGCCCACCGGGGAGCTGTTCCGCCGGTTTTGGCTGCCCGCTCTCCTCTCCAGTGAGCTACCGGAGCCGGACTGCGAGCCGGTCCGCTTGCGGCTGCTGGGCGAGGACCTGCTCACCTACCGCGACTCCCAGGGCCGCGTGGGATGCCTGGATGCCTTCTGCCCCCATCGCGGCGCGCCGCTGTTCTTTGGCCGGAACGAGCAGGACGGACTGCGGTGCATCTACCATGGGTGGAAGTTCGACGTGCACGGCACGTGCGTCGACATGCCCAACTGCGTGGAGGGGTCGAGCTACCGTGAGAAGGTGCATATCACGGCGTACCCGGCCATCGAGGGCGGCGGGCTGGTCTGGTTCTACCTGGGGCCGCCGGACAAGCGGCCGCCGGACCCCGGCTTTGAGTGGTTTGCCAACCCCTCCAGTTGGAGCCACGCAGCCAAATACATCTACCACTCCAACTTCATGCAGGCTCTGGAGGGCGACTTCGACCCCAGCCACGGTGCCTACCTGCACAGCACCCTCGACAGCAATGTCAGCAACCCGGCTAACAAATTCGCAGGGATAACCAGCAGGCCGGTGGGGACGTCGCCGGACTTCGTGCCGCCGCAGCCGGAGCCGGTCGACTACGAGTGCGGCGTCGGCAACGCCGGGCGAGCGACCGGCCCCTTGGGGAGGACGTCCACGCTGGGGCGGGGGCCGAGTTGGCTGATGCCCTGCTTCGACCCGGTGGGCCTGGCCTCGGCGGGCACCTACCCCATGAACATCAAGGTTCCGGCGGACGACGAGCACACGATCTACTTCCGTGTGCGGTGGAGCCCCACCGGCCCGCTGACGGAGCAGCAGGTGTGGGAGCTGCGCATCGGCGGGTACATCAACCCACCCCAGCAGCCGGGGACCTTCCTGTACAGGGACAACATCTTCAACGACTACAACATCGACCGCATCAAGCAAAAGCAGTTCAGCTTCAGCGGGATGTCGCAGACGGCTGTCCAGGATACGGCGATGCAGGAGAACCAGTGGGGTCCAATCTCCAAGCGCTGGAAGGAGCACCTGGTCAGCACGGACAAGATCATCATCCGCGTGCGCCAGCGCTTGCTGGAAACGGCCCGGGCGCTGATGGAGGGCCAGGAGCCGGCCGAGCCATGGAAGCCGGAAGGTTACCGCTCGCACCGAAGCGAGGGGACGCCTGCACAGGATCAGACGCCCTAGCGGTTCCCGGATGACAAGAGGGCCCTCACCACACCGGTGAGGGCCCTCCCTTCTTCTTCCGGACTATGCCGGGTTGTCTGGGACGCTAGTCCCAGCGGCTCTTGGGCTTGGGCTCCAGGTCGCCGTCCACGTACACGTCGGCCTTGCCCTGGGGGAAGCAGACGTACCCGGCGATCTTGCCGCACTCCATCGTCGGGGCCGCGTACGACCACGCAACGTCCTCGAACGTTTCACCGTTGGCGTCGGCATGGAAGTAGCCGGCCTGGCCCTTGTACGGCGAACCGATGACCCGCTCGCTGGGACGAAGGAGGTCTTGCCGGACGTCGCTCGCGGGGATGTAGTAGCGGTGGGGCAGCCCCGTCTCGATCAGCAGCACGGGCCGGCCGGTCTCGGCGACGGTGACGCCGTTCAGCTCGACGCGTACGTGGCGGGAGCTGGCAAGGCAGTCGACGCGGGTGTAGGGGTCCTTGGGGCCAATGAAAACCTCTTCCTCTTCCTCAAACCAGTGGTCCATCTTGTTCCAGTAGAAGGCCACGTAGTCGCGGACGTCCACGCAACCGTCGAGCGGCTCCGGGTAACACCAGACGGCGTTCTCCTCGACGCGCTCGCCAACCCTGACGCTCCAGTACTGAGCGTCTCCCTTGATGGGTCAGTGGGTTGACCGGTCGGTATCCTCCAGCAGGTCCATCCGGACATCGGTTATGGGGATGTAGTAGACGGGCTGGTGCCGCGTCTCGTACATGATGACGGCGTTCCTGCTGTCGACGATGGTCTCGCCTTCGAACGTTGCCCTGATGCGCTTGGGCGTTGGCTCCAGGAAGGCTACGTGCTCCTCGATGCCCTTATGCGCGCCAACCGCGTATGCGTTGAACACCTGCGTCATGATGACCTCCTTGCTCCGCTTCAAAGCGGTCCCGTCGCGAGGACTTCTTCACGTGCGTAAATTGTAGCGAGATTCTACTGTAGTCTGAGCCTTCCGTCCATTGCGAGCATCAGTGTGAGATGAAGGACCCATCCGGCTACTTGAGTGGTATCCCCTTTTGGCGGAATACGTATCGAAACGGCTGGTGAGTCTATACAGTCGCATAATTGGCGCATATAACTTGAGACCAATTCGTAGCTTGTGGGAGCGGCGCCTTCAATGCTATGCTGCGATTCGTCGTGAGGGGTGCCCGTCGCCGGACCACCAGACGACGGGCGAATCGATACTGAGGAGGGGGGTACAACAATGACCAAGCATGCGGGTCTTGCGCTCATGCTGGGAGTGGTCCTTGCCTTTGTGGGATCCATGTTCATGCCGGGGAACTTTCTGATCGACATGGCGGACCCGATCGACTATGCCTCGACAGTGGACGCCTGGGCGGACAATGCAATCCTCGCACAGTGGATGACGTTCATCATACTCATCTCGATGATGCTCATGGTCTTCGGCGTGCTGGGCCTCTATCCTCTGGCGAGTAGCCAGGGCGGGCTGGCCGGAAGGCTGCTGCAGTTCGGCATCGTCGCGTCCATCATCGAATGGAGTATTCTTGTCATTGCGCAGGGCATGCGGCACTTCTCAATCCACCTGCTGCAGCGCGACGACCTCGGCCACTCCGGCTTGGACTTTGCAGCAGCGGCGTTGGAGGCACACGTGCTCACGATTGCGGTCACGATGGCTTTCCTGGCGCTGTTCCCGATCGCGACGTTCCTGACGGGCTACGGGCTCGCCGCGCGGTTCAGCTCGATGGACATCTACAAGATCGCCAGCTACGTCCTGGTGATCGGCGGAGTCGTGGGGTTTGTCAACTTCATCGTTGCGCTGAACTCACCGGACCTGGGCCTTGACCTGCTGCTGTACGTGAACAGCACTATCCTCTGGATCGGAGGGATCTGCCTGTTCATCATCGGGCTGGGCATGTACAAAGAACGGAGCGAGCTGACAGCGGACACGGCCTAGGGGCAGCTTGGCGCCCGGTCTCCGGGAAGCCCGCGGGCTTCACATCAACCGTACCCACAGGGTGCGCGGGTCAGGATTCGGCCCGCGCACCCTGTTGTTTTAAGGAGCTTTTCCATGGCGCAGATCCAGTTTGGCGTGCAATACAACGGCGTCTCGATGTCCGGGGTCATCGGGCCGCTGGAGTTCGCCCGGCGCATGGAGGCGCTCGGCTATCGCTCGTTCTTCGTGCCGGAGCTGGAGACCCTGCCGACGCTGGACCCCTTCATCCTGCTGGCGGCCGTGGCGCAGCACACGGAGCGGATGCGGCTTGGCACAGGCGTCGCCGTGCTGCCCTTTCGCAGCCCGTACCAGACGGCCAAGATCGCCGCGTCCATCGACGTGCTGTCGGGAGGGCGGATGGTGCTGGGCTTGGGGTCCGGTGGCGTCTTCAACGATGACTTCGTTGTGCAGGGCGTCCGGCCGGAGGATCGCCGCGGCCTGACGGACGAGGGTCTAGAGCTCATTCGCCGACTGCTCACGGAGGAGCGGGTCACGCACAGCGGCGCGCACCACCACATGGAGGACATGGCGCTGGAGCCGCGGTCGGTGCAGCAGCCGCACCTGCCGATCTGGACGGGCGCGATGTGGAACGGCCGTTTCTCCCGGCGGATGCTGGAGCGGACGGCCAAATGGGCCGACGGCTTCCACCCGCACGGCATGACGCCCCGGGGCTACGCCGAGGGCAAGGCGGCTATCGAGGAGATGGCCGCCGGGCTGGGCCGCGACCCCTCGAAGCTGGAGTGATCGTGCAACATATACATGTGCATGGGCCGGACTCGCGAGGAGGCGATGGAGGATGTCCTTCTGGCGATGCGGCAACGCTTCGGCGACGACGCCTGGGAGCTGGACCCGGACACGCTGCTGCTGGGCACGCCCGCCGACTGCGCCGAGAGCGTGGGGGCGTTTACGGAAGCGGGCGTCGGCCACTTCGTCATCAACGCGCTCTGCCCGCCGGACGCGCTGCTGCCCACCTACGAACAATTTGCGTCGGAGGTGATGGGGCGGTTTGGGGGCTAGTCCCTACCCCTACAGCTCCTCCAGCGCGGAGCGCCAGGCCGCGATGGTCTGCTCTACCTCTGCCTCTCCGTGGACCGTGGAGACGTAGTACTTGGTGTCGTTCTTGTAGATGCCGCGGGCCCGCAGCAGCGAGTTGAAGCGCATCAGCTTGGCCCGGTCGCGGTCCAGGGCTGAGCGGTAGTCCTCCACGGTGTGCTCCGTGAACACCACGTCGAACATCGGCGCTTCTCCGATCACCTGCGCCGGGATCTCGGCCTGCCGCAGCAACTCCTCCAGTGCGTTCTTGAGCCGTGCGCCCGTCGCGAAGAGGCGCTCGTAAGTGCCCTCCTCGCGAAGCACACCCAGCGTCGCCAGCCCGGCGACGGCCGCGACGGGGTTGCCGTTCAGCGTGCCCTGCTGCGCCACGAAGGCGTCGCGGCCGGGCGATGGCGCGAAGTAGTCCATGATCTCCGCGCGGCCCGCGATGGCCGAGAGCGGAAAGCCGCCGGCTACGGTTTTGCCCAGCGAGCAGAGGTCCGGCGTCACGCCGTAATACTCCTGCGCGCCGCCGTAGGCGAACCGGAAGCCGGTCACGATTTCGTCGAAGATGAGCGGGATGCCGTACTGGCTCGTGACATCGCGCAGGCCCTCCAGGAAGCCGGGCACCGGCGCGAAGGTGCGCTGCAACGGCTCGACGATGACTCCCGCCAACTCATCGTGGTAGCGCTCGATGATGGCGGAGGCCGTCTCGATGTCGTTGAACGGCGCGACGAGCATGTCCCCCGCCGCGGAGGCGGGGATGCCGAGGCCATCGGGCGCGGGCGCCGGGAAGGGCCGGAGGTCGCCTGCCGGCGGGCTCACGCTCATCATGGCGTGGTCGTGGGTGCCGTGGAAGCCGCCCTCGAACTTCAGGATCTTGTCGCGGCCGCGATAGGCGCGGGCGACGCGCATGGCGTAGAAGGTGGCCTCCGCGCCGCTGCTGGCGAACCGTACCTTATCGGCGCAGGGGAGCGCCCGGACAATCTCCTCAGCCAACAAGAGCGCGTGCTCATTGAGGCCGAAGTACGTCGTGCCTTTGGAGAGCTGTTCCTCTACGGCGGCCATCACGGCAGAGTGGGCGTGGCCGATGAGCATAGGACCGGAGCCGAGGACGTAGTCGATGTACTCGTTGCCGCTGACGTCCCACACGCGGGGGCCGCTGCCCCGGGCGATGACGGTGTCCATGGCGATGATGTTGCCGGTGCTGCCGCCTGGCAGGACCCGTTGCGCGAGGTCCAGCAGTTCCCGCTCCCGCTCACCCACGTTGTCTCTCGGCATGCGTCCCTCCCAGGACGGCCGCCCCGGGCACGATGGGGATCCTGAAACTTCATGCTGACGCGGCCAATGTCTGCTTCACGTGCACTATACTGCATTGACAACCATGTGCGCCTGCTCCCGGCCAATCGACCCGCGCCAAACGTGGAGGAACAACCATGCGTCAACGTCCCTTCGGCAAGCTCGGCACGGCCAGCGCCCTCACCCTCGGCGGAGGCGGGCTTGGCCGGATCTGGGGGCCAACCACTCGCGAAGAGTGCGTCGCGACGGTGCGCGAGGCGGTTGAGTCCGGCATCGACGTGCTCGACTTGGCGCCGTCCTACGGGAACGGTGAGGCGGAATCGGTCATCGGCGAGGCCTTCGACGGCGCCCTGCCGGACGGCGTGCGGGTCACGACAAAGTGCCGCGTTGGCGACACGCCGCCGGAGCAGGTATACAACCTGCTGTCGGAGAGCCTGGCGGGCAGCCTCGAGCGCATGAAGCTGGAGCGCGTGGACGTCATGTTCCTCCACAACGCCGTCACGCTGGGGGATGAGGGCGGCGACCGGCTCACCACCGTCGCCAGCGTGACAGAGGCTGTGGCGCCCGCCTTTGAGCGGCTCATCGCGGAGGGGCGCGTGGGGCACTGGGGCCTCACGGGCATCAGCCACGCCGGCGCCCTCATCCACCTGCTGACGCAAGGACCGAGGCCGGACTTCATCCAGTGCATCGCCAACCTGCTGGACTCCCCCGGCGGTCTGCTGCAGGGAACTGGCCCGGCCCGTCCGCGGGACATCATCGCTGCCGCAAACGCCAACGACGTGGCCGTCATGGGCATCCGGGCGGTGCAGGCGGGCGCGCTGACGAACGGCATCGACCGGCCGCTGCCGGAGGGGCACTCGGAGCTGGCGGACTTCGACCGCGCCGCGCCCTTCCGGGACATGGCGGGCGCCATGGGCTTCAGCGCGGCGTACCTCGCGCACTGCTATGCCCTCTCAATGGAGGGCGTCTCGACAGTGGTGCTCGGCGTGAAGAACCGGGCTGAGCTGCGGGAGTGCATCGCGGCGGGGGCGGCAGCGCCGCTGGACGGTTCGCTCATGGCGCACATCGACGCAGCGGTGGGCCGCGCTGGGTAAAAGCGGAACGTTTGGGCCCATTTCCGCGTTATTGGGATTACGGCCCCGTCCGCATGACGGCAGGGGCCGTTGACAGCTTCCCCCTCCCGCCGGGAAGGGGAACCATTATGGTTGGGCGGAGCCGGCACGCCGCGTCAACGTCTCCGCTCTCGATTGGGGCCATGAACCGTGTTCGGCTTTCTGCGTCCAAGTCCCACGATCACCAATGACGAGGTGCGCCGCAGCCTTCGCATGATGACCTGGGAGGGCGTGACCAGCGAGGCGCTGGCAACCATCCAGATCATGGGGTACCTTGCCGCGTACGCCCTGGCGCTGGGCGCCAACAACCTGCAGGTCGGCATCGTCTCCGCCGTGCCGTTTGCCTCGCTTGTAGTCCAGCTTCCCGCAGTCCTCCTGATCGAGCGCTTTCGCGTGCGGAAGGCCATCGGGCTGCCGGCCTGGCTGCTGGCGCAACTGCTGATGATCCCCGTTGCGGCGGTCCCCTTCTTCATGGACGTGCCCAGCTCGCTGGCGGTGACGACGGTGATCTTCCTGCTCGCATTCCGCGGGCTGTTCGCGCCCCTTTGGATAACGTCGTGGATGAGCTGGATGCATGACCTGGTGCCCCAGAAGCTGCTGGGCGGCTACTACGGCCGGCGGCTGGCTGCGAGTACGGCGATGCTGGCGGTCCTGGCGCTGGGCGCCGGCTTCTTCATCGACTGGTGGGAGAGCCAGGCGCCGGCGGGTGAAGGGGCGTTTGGCTACTCATTCTTCTTCATAGCGGGAGCGCTCACCCTGGGGCTCATCGGCCCGTTGATGGCGTCGCGGGCGAAGGAGCCGCTGATGCCGGCAGTGCAGGAGTCGAAACAATCGCCGCTCGCCATCCTGACGGAGCCGCTGCGCGACAAGAACTTCTCGCAACTGCTGCGCTTCCTGTGGGTCTGGGGCGTCGCCTCCAACATCGCCATCCCCTTTTTCGTCGTGTACATGCTGACCGACCTGGAGCTTGAGCTTTCCGTGGTGATGGCGCTGGTGGTCCTGAGCAACGTCATGCACGTACTCTTCCTGCGCGTGTGGGGTCCCATGGCTGACCGCGTGGGGAGCAAGACCGTCATGTCGCTCTCGGCGTCGCTGTTCCTGTTGGTGTTCCTGGGCTGGGTCTTCGTGGCCCATACGGAGAAACACGTCCTGACCATGCCGATGCTCATCATGCTCAACGCGTTTGTCGGCATCGCGCGGGGCGGCGTCATGCTGACGTTGAACACACTGGCCCTCAAGGTGGCGCCGGAGAACAAGGCGACGGCGTTCCTGGGCGTGGCGGGAATCGCGGCCTACGTCAGCATGGGTATTGGCCCGGTGATTGGCGGGTTTCTTGCGGACTACTTCGCCACAAAGACGCTGCGTTTTGATTTCACCTGGATTTCCCAGACGGGAGCCGTGGAGGTCCCGGCCCTGCAGCTGGTGGGGTTTGATTTCGTCTTCGTCATCGCCTTTGTGTTCAGCCTGCTGTCGTTGAACTTGCTGGTGGCGTTGCAGGAACGGGGCGCGTTGCCGAGGGACGTCGCGCTGGCGGAGCTGATGGTGCACGCGACTCCGGCGAGGCGGGCTCTCACGTCGTTGCCGGTGCTGGGCTCCCTGTCGTCCATGTCCTACGGGTACCTGAAGCGGCTGCCCGGCGCGGATGTGGCCCTGGGCGTGACGGCGTACCAGTTGGCGGCGTCGACACAGGCGGCTGTGACCTCCGCCGGCAAGGGCCGCATGCTGGTGCGCGAGGTGGCGCAGGCCGTGGGTGACGTGGTGGAGGACGCCATCGATGAGATGGGCGACTTTGCCGGACAGGGGCTGGAGCTGGCACGCCACGCCACGCGCGGCGCCGTGCACGTGAGCGACGACCTGACGGACCAGGTCGGCCGGGCCGCCCGCGGCGCGGTGCTGGGCACGATCCGGACGCTGACCCGCAGGCAGGTGCCGTTCCTGGTGGCCCTCCGGGGCGCAGGATACGGCGTCGTTCAGGGCACGCTGGAGTCGGGCGGAAGCGCTGCCGACGCGGCGACCCAGGCGCTGGAGGCCGCGCGGCAAGCGGCCGAGGAGCTGGGAGTGTCCCCGGAGGCCGCCGACACCGCGTTCGTTTCGGGAGCGTTGGAGGCCGCCGAGGCTTCCGGCGAGCAGGCGGTGCAGACGGTGCGAGAGGCGTTTCCCACGGAGCTCACCGGAATCTGGGAGTACGGGCAGGACGAGGAGAATGCGGCTTAGGACGCCCCACGCCAAAGCGCTTGGGTGTAGCTGACTCTCCGCAACGCTTTGCGCTTCGCTCCCGCTGGATTCGAGCCGGCCACGCATGCCAATCCCGTGTGCAGACGACGAGTGCCCCTACGCGTTTCCATTACCCCTCATCTTTCGGAGAGTGGCCAGGGATTTGCGATTATTCTTCCTTTAGTAACCAAGGTGGAAATTTACCAAAACTCAGTAATTCACTAAGAAATGCTATTGAAATGACCCGCCTTGATTTATAGGCTGGGCTTGATGACCTGCCTCCCGCTTACGTCGGAGGCTGTGTACGTTAAGAATCAGAGTTCTGATCAGGGATTGAGTTTGCGGATGAATGGTCTCGCCAAGTCGCAATGCCGGCATTCAATTAACGTAGAGGATTGTGTTGAGGCAGTGTGGTCGCCGAGGATTCCTCGGGGACCACACTGCTGATGCGCCCCGGTAGTGCGACTCTTCCACCTGCCTTCACGTCAATCCTCTTGTTCGTCGCCGTTTCAGGCCTATTCGCACTCACTTCCAACCCGGCTGTCGCCCAGACAAGCGCCGCAGGCGACCGGCTGTCGCAATTCGACATCGATCCGCTGCCGGGCGACGGCAACAAGAGCGCTCGGGGAGTGTGCTCGGACCGGACCACTCTCTGGGTCGTCGAGGAACGGAAGGGCAAGATCTTTGCGTATGCGCTGAAGAGTGATGGTCTCACTCGGAAGGCAGCAGCAGACATCCCGATCAACTTCACGGACCAGAACGATCCCGGTGACTGTGCCTCTGATGGCACGACTATCTGGGTTTCTGAAGACAAGTTTGACAAACTTGTCGCCTATGACATCTCCGGCAAGTCCCGGGACGGCAAGAAGGACATCGACACTGGCGCGGCCAAGAACAATCGCCCGGGCGGCGTTGCCATACACGGCTCGATTGTGTGGGTGACTGACTCCGCACACAAGAAGGTGTATGCCTATACGCTGGCCGATGGCTCGCACCTCGCCGAACGGGACATCGCCCTGCACTCGGAGAACACACACCCCCGAGGCCTTTGGACCAACGGGTTCACGATGTGGGTGTCCGACAATTCCAGCAACCACTTCTATGCATACGAACTCTCCACGGGGGAACGGGACTCCACCAAGGAATTTGCCGCCTCTGCCGCCACAAACGTTCAGGGCATCTGGTCAAACGGCGCCATCCTATGGGCCGCCCATAGGGTCGACCGGAGCGATGAAGGCAACAAAGTGCTGGCCTACCGGATGCCGGTTTCTCTCTCCTCGGACGCAACGCTGAGCAATCTTGCCCTGACCGATGTGACGCTCACCCCTTCGTTCACTTCGGAGACGACTTCGTACTCGGCAACAGTTCCCCACAACGTCACCACGACCACAGTGACGGCCTCCACTGGAGACGCAAGCGCGGAAGCGGAGATCATCCCCGTCGATTCGGACGCGGAGGCGGACGGACACCAAGTGGTTTTGGCGGTCGGGGCGACAGTGGTCAGCGTGGCGGTGACGGCGCAGGACGGGGGGACCACGCGCACCTACGAGGTGACCGTAACCCGATCGGGCTCCTCGGACGCGACGCTGAGCAATCTTACCCTGACCGATGTGACACTCACCCCTTCGTTCGCTTCGGAGACGACTTCGTACTCGGCAACAGTTCCCCACAGCGTTGTCGCGACCACGGTGACGGCCGCCGCTGCAGACGCAAGCGCGGAAGTGGAGATAACCCCCGCCGATTCGGACGCGGAGGCGGACGGGCACCAGGTGGCTCTGGCGGTGGGGGAGACGGTGGTCAGCGTGGCAGTGACGGCGCAGGATGGGGAGACCACGCGCGCGTACGAGGTGACCGTAACCCGATCGGGCTCGTCCGACGCGACGCTAAATGGGCTGTCGCTGGCCGACGAAAATGACAACCTTGTGGCACTGAGTCCTCCATTCAGCGGGGCGCACACCACCTATGCGGCGACCGTTGCCAACGACGTGACCGCCGTGACGGTGACGGCGGAGCTGGCCGACACCACGTCGACGTACGGGATCCAGGTGGATGGGCAGCCGGACCTGGACGGCGTTGTGCCGCTGGCGGTGGGGGAGACGGTGGTCAGCATAGCGGTGACGGCGCAGGACGGGGAGACCACGCGCACGTACGAGGTGACCATAACCCGCTCGGGCTCGTCCGACGCGACGCTAAGCGGGCTGTCGCTGGCCGACGACAGCGGCGACTCTGTGGCGCTGAGTCCCCCGTTCAGCGGGGCGCTCACCACGTACGCGGCGGAGGTGGCCAACGACGTGACCGCCGTGACGGTGACGGCGGAGCCGGCCGACACCACGTCGACGTACGGGATCCAGGTAAACGGGCAGCCGGACCTGGACGGCGTTGTGCCGCTGGCGGTGGGGGAGACGGTGGTCAGCATAGCGGTGACGGCCCAGGACGGGGAGACCACGAGCACGTACGAGGTGACCGTGACCCGCGCGAGCTCGTCCGACGCGGCGCTGAGCGGGCTGTCGCTGACCGACGATAACGACGACCCCGTGGCGCTGAGTCCCCCGTTCAGCGGGGCGCACACCACCTATGCGGCAGAGGTGGCCAACGACGTGACCGCCGTGACGGTGACGGCGGAGCCGGCCGATACCACGTCGACGTACGGGATCCAGGTGGATGGGCAGCCGGACCTGGACGGCGTTGTGCCGCTGGCGGTCGGGGAGACGGTGGTCAGCGTGGTGGTGACGGCGCAGGACGGGGAGACCACGCAGGAGTATGTCGTTGACGTGACGAGGCGACGGCCTCCGAACACGGCGCTGAAAGGCCTGGCCATCGCGGGAGCCAGCCTCCGACCACCCTTTGCGCCAGAGACGCTCTTCTACGGTGCTGCAGTGGGGCACAACACGCACATCGTCTCAGTGGAGGCATCGCCAGCCGATGCCGACGCCACCGTGACCGTCCTGCTGGACGGAGTCCCGGACAAGGACGGTGTCGTTGCGCTGCCGGTGGGGGCATCGGTCGTGCAGATTGTCGTCACCGACAAGGGCGGAGTGGAATCGCAGACCTACACCATCGCCGTTGCACGAGCATCGCCGCAGGTGGCGGCTCTCCCACCGCCCGCTCCGCCTCTCGACTCATCGACCGACCCTCCCGCACGTACCCTTACCCCTACCCCAACACCCACCCCAACACCTGCTCCGGCAGGCATTGGGGTGTCCACCACAGAGGTCTACATGGGGACCGTTGGCCTGCCTGTGGGCCCGCTGCAGGCAAAGTTGGAGGTGTGGAACAGGGGCAAGGGCCGAATGGTGCTCAACCTCTCTGACGACGCGCCGTGGTTGCGTACAACGCCGCCGTACGTTGTGAGCACGGGACCGGGAGACGTTTACACCATCACCCTCACGGCGGAGGCGCGGTTTCTGGGACCGGGCGACCATGCGGCCACGCTGTACGTTAGCGTCAACGATCTTGCCGACTCGCCGAGACTTGTCGCCGTTACCATCACCGTGCCGCCCCGACCGACGCCGACGCCTACCCCAACGCCAACGGCCACCGCCATACCGACGCCAACACCGACCTCGACACCACCACCAGATCCAATTCCCACTCCGACTCCCGTGCTGGAAGACATCGGGCCCGTGTCACCGGCCCCGGCAGCAATCGTGGCCGACTCGTCTACCCCGCCAGAGCCAACACCCCTGCTGTTTCCTTCCCCGACACCTGAACCCATGCCAACGCCAGCGCGTTCGGCGCAACCCTCGCCAACACCGACACCGGCGCCAACGCCGGACATACCCGTCGCGGTGGGACTGGCACAGCAGACACCCCTCGAGACCACCCCAAGGGTGGAACGCTCACTCTCGCCTCAAGCCGCCGCTCCCTCAACCACTGAAGCCGCACGGAGCCTGGTTATACCGCTGCCGGAGGAATTGACGCTGCGGACGCTGTCGCTCCGCATGGTGTACCCGTCGCCCGGCGTACACGGTGAATTCAGGCCGTGGCTCCTCTTGCCGGGTTTCTTTCTGATAGACGTGATGACGAAGATGCGACGCAGGAAAAGTCGTGACTTCCACTAGGAAGTGGGCGCGTGACGAGACCAGGAGCAGGCCGGTGGAAACGGCTGGGAGTCAATGGGCCTGGAGGCTTCTGCGGAGGGGCGCCCGCCCGGAGGGATTCGAACCCCCGACACCTGGGTCCGAAGCCCAGTGCTCTGTCCCCTGAGCTACGGGCGGATTGCGAAACGGGACGCTTCTAGTATCCGCCGCCGGGAATGGCCGGTCAATCGGCTACACCGGGCGCTGGCGCGGGTCGAAGATGTCGCGCAGAGCGTCGCCCAGGAGGTTGAAGCCGTACACTGCCAGCGAAATGGCGAGCCCCGGCCAGAGCGCCATCCACGGCGCGGCGCTGAAGTAGTCGCGGCCGGGCCCGGCGAGCATGCCTCCCCATGAGGGCGAGGGTGCAGGCACGCCCAAGCCGAGGAAGCTCAGCGACGCCTCCAGTACGATGGCCGCGCCCAGCGCCGTGGTGGAGATGACGATGAAGGGCGCGAGGCAGTGGGGGAGGACGTGGCGGAGCACGACGCGCGGGCTTCCAGCGCCAACCAGCCGCGCGGCCGCCACAAACTCCGCGCTGGAGACGGCCAGCGCCTGGCTGCGCACGACCCGCGCAGCCCTGGGCGCCTGCACCAGCGCGATGGCCAGGACGACGTTGGCGGTCGACGTCCCCAGCACGGCCATGATGCCCAGAGCGAGCACGAGCGTTGGGAAGGCGAGAAGGGCGTCGGCGGCCTGCTGCAACGCGGCGTCGGCGTACCTGCCGTAGTAGCCGCCGGCCACGCCCGCCAGCGCTCCGGCCAAGGACCCCAGAAACACCGACAGGAACCCCACACTCAGAGAAACGCGAGCGCCGTAGGCAATCCGGCTCCAGATGTCGCGTCCCAGGTTGTCGGCACCCAGCCAGTGCTCGACGCTCGGCGGGTGCAGCACGCGGCCGGCGTCCTGCGCCACGGGGTCGTACTGCGACACCAGGGGCGCGAAGACCGCAATCGCAGCGAGCAGCAGCACGACGGCGCCGCCGGCCAAGCCGAGCGGATGCGCCAGCGCGAGCCGCCCAAGACGCCCGACGATGCCAGCGGGCGCCTGCGGACCACTCGGCGTGTGAGAAGCCGCCTCTGTTGGTGGCCATGCACTACCCATAGCGCACCTGCGGGTTGAGCCAGGTGTACAGCATGTCGACGGCGAGGTTCACCAGCACCACCCAGGCGGCGAAGAAGACGATGACCGGCTGCACGACGGCGTAGTCGCGGAACTTGACGGCGTCCAGCAGGTAGAGGCCGGTGCCCGGCAGGGTGAAGACGTGCTCCAGCACCACCGACCCGCTGACCAGCGTGGCGAAGGCGATGCCGGCGACGGTGATGACGGGCAGGAGCGCGTTGCGCAGGATGTGCCGCCGCACGATCACTCCGGGGAGGAGGCCCTTGGCCCACGCCGTGCGGACGTACTCCTGCCGCATGACCTCAAGGACGGTGTAGCGGGTCATGCGCGTGAGGAGCCCAGCGCCGGAGTACCCCAGCACCAGCGCGGGCCAGATGAACTGCGACAGGTTCCCCCAAGGCTCGTCGGCGGGCGATTGGTAGCCTGTCGGCGGGCTCCACGTGAAGAAACGCACCCCGGCAAGGAGCACCAGCGTCGCGAGCCAGAAGTGGGGCACCGAGACGCCCGCCAGCGCGAAGACGCGCACGGTGTAGTCGACCCACGTGTCCTGCCGCAGCGCGGCCACGACGCCCATCGGTATGCCGAGGACGAGCGCCGCGGCGATGCCCATGAGACTCAGCTGCAGGGTCACAGGCAGCCTGTTCAGGAACTCGCTCCAGACGCTCCTGCCGGTGACGAAGGAGTCTCCCCAGTCCAGCGTGGCCATGTCGACGGCCCAGGAGACGTATTGCCGCCAGAGGGGCCGGTCGAGCCCCAACGACGCCCGAAGGGCTGCACGGTCCTCGTCGGACCCGGCCTGGGCCGCCGCCTCTGCGCCGGCGCCGCCCGCCGCGATGATCTCAGCCGCGTCGCTGGGGGCTGCGCGCAGCGCCGCGAAGACGGCGATGGAGACCAGCAACAGCGTGAGCAGGCCCTGCAGCAGCCGGCGGAGCACGTAGACCCGCATGTCCATGGGGAGAGGGTACCGGCAGCCCTACGGCGGCGCAATGCGAGGGTGACAGAGAGGGCCGTCCTGACGCGCCGGGGCGGCGCATGATACAATTGCATAGCGATTAGAGGAGAACGGCCATGTCCCAGATTGACTACACCAAGATCATCACCATAGAACCCGACAAGCGCTTCGGTAAACCGTGCATTCGGGGAATGCGCATCACGGTGGGCGACGTTCTGGAATACTTGGCGGCCGGCATGACAGTGGATGAAGTTCTCGCCGATTTTCCGGACCTTTGCCCGGACGACATCCGTGCCTGCTTCGCGTTCGCAGCTGCCCGCGAGCGCAGCGTCTCCTACCAGCCAACGCAGTGAGATTGCTCATCGACGAGAACCTTTCTCACAACCTCATCCACATTCTGAGGGATCTCTTTCCCCAGTCCGTCCATGTCAGCGACCTCGGCCTCAGGGGCGCGCCCGACTCGGCAATTTGGCTATATGCCCGGGAGAGAAACCTCATCATTCTCACCAAGGACGAGGACTATCGCTGGCTCAGCGAGGGCTTCAGCCACCCACCCAAGGTTTTATGGATTTCCCTTGGGAATTGCTCCACAGCTGTGGTGGGGGAGTTGGTTCAGCGACTGCATGAGGACATTGCAGCCTTTGTTGACGATGACAGCCGGGGGTTTCTTGCGCTGGAGTAGGAGATTCAGACAGGGCCGGTTGGTCGGAATAATACAACAGAAGGGCGGGAGGACTAAACCTCCCGCCCTTCTCCGTCGTTCGGTTGATGCCAGTGCCTAGTGCAGCGTGGAGCAGGCCGCGGGGAGCATGTGGCGGACGAGCTGGTGCTGCGGGCGGGCGTCCGAGTGCGGCGGCCAGACGCCCGACTCGAGGTAGACTTTGCGGACCTCGTCCCGGTGGTCCCAGCTCTTGTAGGGGAAGAGCTGGTAGAGGCGGTTCATATTGCCGAGCTGGGAGGTGAAGATGCCCGCGACCGGGTAGATCTCGTTGCGGCCGGGCAGCGCCTCGCTGAAGGCCTTCGTGACGTCTCGGAGTGCGCCGGGAGCGTAGGTGTACTGGCGCAACTCGTAGACACCGCCCCACTCCTGCGGGGTCCCGTCCCAGGGTGCCATGCCGGGGATGGGGTCGAGGATGTCGGTCTCCTGGGTGGCGAGGCAGTGGACGGCGGAGGACGGAGGCCACCTGCCGCTGGAGTCCTTGGCCGCGGCGGCGCGGGTGTCGGCCCGGTGCTGGAGGCTCTCGTACGGCCAGATGTGGATGACCTCGTTCAGGGGGCCGATCTCTGTCTGAAAGAGGGCGCCGAGGGGTGAGTACTGGGCGCGGACCTCGTAGGCGTCGCAGAAGGCCTTGACCCACTCGCCCGTCTTGCCCGGATGTAGGGTGTACCGTCGCATTTCATAGATCATCTGCAAATCCTCCTGAGCGGAAGTGTTTCCCTTACGGCTCGGCGAGTGTATCAGAGGCTCATGGTGAGGGCAAACGGCCCCTGCGTCCGTGTCGCTTCTTCCTTCACTGGCGGTTACCCCATGTCTGTATGGTCGTCCGGGCGCCGATTCGTCTTGCTATTCGCTTTGTAGCTGTTGTGGCACGTTTCAGCTACAAAGCGAATTTTACCCGGGGGGAAGCGAATCCCGGCCTTGACTCGCCGCAGCGGAGACGGTCGTCGATGAAGACGAGGCGCCGGAGGAAGTCCACGGTCTCTTGCGTGATGTCTTTTCCAGCGTTTCCCATGGCTCCCCTTCCTTTCGCATGGTGTTCATGGAAGAGGGTAGCCGATGCCGGGTTGTTGGCGCGAGGGGTGCGTGGCAGGCACTTCAAGGGGCTCCTTCGAGAGCCTCAGGACGCGGTCAGGGCGACCCTTCGACAAGCTCAGGGCGAACGGGTGTGGGCGGCATAGAGGACGGGGTCCAGGTGGGCGTGCCCCACCCGGCCCCGCCCCTCTGGGTTCCTGCCTTCGCAGGAACGACGGGGTTGGGGGTGGGGGTTGCGAGCACAGTTGGACGTGGGGTTTCTGGATACCGGCATCCGCCGGTATGAGGGTGTGGTGGACCCTTCGACAGGCCCCTTCGTCATGCTCAGGACGCGGTCAGGGTGACCCTTCGACAGGCTCAGGGTGAACGGCAGGGGCTAGGCCCGCCGCTCGCCGACGGCGGCGAAGGACTGCGCGCGCTGCTGGGCCGCGACGCGCATGTCGACCGGGATCTCCTTCGGCCCGCCGAGCGAGTACGCGTAGAGGATGATCTCCGCGCACTCCTCCAGGACGAGGTTCGCGTCGACGGCCGAGGGCACGTCCGCCCCGAAGGTGAGCACGCCGTGGTTCTCCAGCAGGATGCCCCGCAGGTTGTCCACGCCGTTCAGAACGTGCTCGATGTTGTCCACCGACTCCTGCGAGCCGCGCGGCCCGTAGCTCGCGATGGGCACGCCCTCCGCCATGCCGAACCGCACCATCGGCTCGTAGGACACGGGCAGCGCGCGGCTGGCGACGGCAAAGGCGGTCGCGTAGGGCGAGTGGGTGTGGAGGGCCCCGCCGGCCTCCGGGCGCGTCTTGTAGACGATGCCGTGCATGGGGATGATCTCCGCGCTGACGGGCATGACGGAGCCGTCCAGCAGGTTGTTGTCCAGGTCAAAGAGGCCGATGTTCTCCATGGTGATCTGCCCGAGATTGCTGACGGACGTCAGCAGGAAGGTGTCGGAGCCGGGGATCTTCGCGCTGATGTTGCCGTGGTTGCTCTTGGTCAGGATGCCGGACTGCACCAGCCGGGCCGCGGCGTCCGCGATGACCTTCCGGTACTCCGAGAGCTTGGCGGTAGCCATAGGTCGAGTCTCCTTTGTGTGTGGCGATGCGGCGATTATGAAGGCTTGCGGCGTGGACGGCAAGGACGGGGCCCCTCCGGTCATCCTTCGATTTCCCTCAGGACGAACGGAGGGGGCCGCGCGCATCGACATAAGGCGACGTTTTTCGTAGACTGTAGCTATAGAGAGAAGTCAGGAGTGTCGCTATGGCCCAGACGCACGTCAGCACCAAGGCCGACATTGCCGCCAAGCACTGGGAAGGGCAGGACGTGACCGAGCTGCTCGCCCGGTCGGCGGCCGTGCTGCCGGCCATCAGCCCGACGGAGGCGGGGACGCAGGGGCGCTCCATCGTCTTCTCCACGACCGACCACCGGGCGCCGATCAACCTTGGCGGCGGCATCCCGGACCCGGACTCGCTGCCGGTGTCCGGCCTGCAGGCGGCCATCAACCGCGTCTTCGAGACCACCTCCGAGCCGGCGCTCCGCTACGGCGGCATCTTCGGCTTCGAGGACCTGCGGCAGGTGCTCGCCGACCGGCAGGGCCGCATCCAGGGCGTGCAGCTTGGCGTCGAGAACTTCCTCGTCACCCACGGGAGCTCCGGCGGCATCGACGCGGTATGCGACACCTTCCTCAACCCCGGCGACGTGTGCGTCGTCGAACGGCCGAACTTCGCGGGCTCGCTGCGGACCATTCGCGGCCACCTCTGCGAGATCGTGGAGGCGGAACTGGGCGAGGACGACGGCTACGCCGACCGGGTGGAGGAGGCGCTCCAGCGGCTGGAGGCCGAGGGGGTGCGGGCCAAGCTGCTGTACACGGTGCCGGACCACCACAACCCCACGGGCGCCAACATGTCGCTGGCCGTTCGGGAGAAGCTGGTGGAGGTCTGCGCCCGCCACCGCGTCTTTCTGCTGGAGGACATGGCCTACACGGAGCTCTACTTCGACGAACCGCCGCCGCCCTCGCTGTACGCCATCGCCGACGGGCACGGCGTCATCCAGGTGGGCAGCTTCAGCAAGGTCATCGCGACGGGCCTGCGCGTCGGCTGGATCCAGGCGCGGCTGCCGGTGATCGAGTCCGTGGGCCGCGTCCGGTTCGACATGGGCGGCAGCCCGCTGCTGCACCGCGCTCTGGCCCTCTACGTCGGCAGCGGTGAGCTGGAGCCGCACGTCGACATGCTGCGGGACATCTACCGCCGCAAGAGCGAGACGCTGGCCAACTCGCTGCGGGAGCACTGCGAGCCGTACCTGCGCTTCACGGACCCCAAGGGCGGCTTCTTCCTGTGGGGCGAGTGCATCGGGACGACCACGCAGGAGTTCATGCGGGAGGCGGCAGTCGAGGGCGTCCTGTTCGCAGCGGGCTCCAACTTCTACGCGGGCCGCGAGGAGGCGGACACGTCGCACATCCGGCTGGCGCTGAGCTACGCCTCAGCGGAAGAGCTGGCGGACGTGGGCCCGCGCTTCCAGCGGGCGTTCCAGCGGGTGGTGGACTAGCCGCTCCGCAGGGTCCGGCCCCTAAGCGCTGCGAGGGTGAGCCCTACACTTCAGCCGCTTGTCCTCGGTGACCTTCCACTCGCCGTCGATTTCACCAAAGACCATGCGCACGCGCCGCGTCTGGCTTGGGAGCGTGAGGAGGACGACGGTCTTCCTTGCGCCGGGAGCGGTCATCACGGGCGGCCCTGGCCTCCGTCAACGCGCGCCGCCCTTCCGCGCACTGGCGGAAGGGCGGCGCATTACCCTCGCGGCTTGGCATAGGCCCTATTGGGTCGCCGTGATGTACTCCGGGTGCGTGTAGGTGCCCGTGATGGACCCCGGGAACTGCCAGCCGGACACGATGTCCGGGTCAGCCGTCGCGAAGGACGGGATCCAGAACAACGGCATGCTCATGTAGTTGTCGTAGGCGTAGTTGCCCAGCTTCAGCCATGCCGCGTGCAGGGCGTCCGGCTCCACCGTCACCCGGACCTCGTTGTCGAAGATGTTGGAGGGCTCCACCAACTCCAGCCCCGCTCGGGCGCCGATGTTGCTGGCCGAGTTAAACACCGCGAAGCCGAGATACTGCCGCACGCTGGTGACGTAGATGTAGGAGTCGTTCTCAAATCCCAGGGCGCGGCCCCTGGCGCTCCGCGTGGCGCCGTCAAGGGTCTCAAGGTCCACGTCAATGCCTACGTCCCGGTAGAAGCCGAACAGGGCGTCCTGCATGTCGCCGCCCGCCGGGAAGTAGGGGTAGGTGCGCGACTGCACCGTGTGCTCCAGCGGGTTGTTGGGGCCGTAGCCCGCTTCCGCCAGCAGGTCCCGCGCCTTCTGCGGGTTGTAGCCGTAAGCCTCCGGGAAGCGCGTCACCCAGTCCTGGTTCCATCCGGGGCGGCTGGGGTGCATGTAGGTGTTGTACATAGGCAGACCCTCGCCGCCGATGAACGACTCGTTCAGAGCGTTCCGGTCGATGGCGTGGTTGAGCGCCTGCCGCACCCGCACGTCCAGCAGCGGCGTATCCGGGTGCACGTATATCTGGCTGGCGGGGGGCAGGTTCTCCTCGCCGAATAGGACCTTGTTCACGTACGGCCCAAGCATGATGCCGAAGGTGTTCTGCCCCGGCGCGGTGCTTTGGAGGCCCACCATGCCGTGGTCGGCCACGGCCTGCGCCCGCAGGTCCGCCTGCAGGTCGGCCAAGTGGATTTCGCCGGTGATCAGGGCCGCCAGTCTCGTGGACGCCTCGTCCATCAGGCGGTACTCGAACTCTGGGAAGTGCGGGTTGACCCGCCAGTGGTCGAAGGGCACCCGCTCGAAGATGATGGCCTCGCTGGTGCGCCACTCCTTGAGGCGGTAGGGGCCGGTGCCGGCCATGGCCTCGTCGTCGACGCCCTTGGGCCAGACGCCGCCCCGGGACTCGAAGTCGGCGGTGCTGAAGACCTCGATGCCCGCCTCAGGCTGTCCCAGGGCCGTGAGGAAGTTGGAGTCCGGGTTGGCGTTCCTGAAGACGACCTCGTAGTCGTTGACGACCTCCACGTTCTCGACAAGTTCGACGAAGAAGAGGCGCTGCCGGTGGGTGGACTCCTCCCGGACCATGTGCTGCCACGCAGACACCACGTCCTTGGCGGTGAACTCGCCGAATTCGTTGTGGAACTGCACGCCCTTGCGGAGCTGGAACCGGTACGATTGGCCGTCCGGCTCCAGGCTCCAGGATGTGGCAAGCTGCGGCGTGCCCTCCTCCCCCGTGGGGTCGATTCCGAGCAGGTACTCGTAGGGCGGCCGGATGGGCCAGTTGACGCTGCTCATCTCGCTGATTTCCAGGGTCTCCGCGCGGGGTGAGCCGATGCCCATGACCACGCGGTCGACCTTGGGCTTCACCATGGCGGGCTCGTCCGCCGCCGGCGCTGCAGTGGGTTCCGCGGCGACCGGCTCCGGGGCGCTTGTCACAGCGTCATCTCCGTCGTCGTCGGACCCGCAGGCCGTGACAAGTCCTAAGAGCAAGACCGAAATAAGAGCCCAAGCCAAGAACCTGACCAGTGCTTTGCCAGCCATGTTATCCCCCTTCCCGCTTTTGGGCCTCGTGCCCCTTGCGTCACTCCCACGCCGGGCACTGATGGGTAAGGGTGATCTCCCGGCGCTCCCGGCCGGACTGCATCATTGCCAGCACGCACTCCAACGTCGCCATGCCCCAGCGGCCGTCGTGGTGGACGGGCCGGCCCTCGGCGATGGCCTGGTACATCTCATCGAGCTCCGCCATGCGCTCGTCCTGCACGCCTTCAACGGGCATGAAGTGCGTGCCGTCGTCGTCGTAGATGGTGAGGCCGCCGTCGGCCTGGCGGATGTCGCCGCCCTCGCAGCTCACGACGACGAGGCCGCAGTCAAGCTGGAAGCCGGAGCGCGTGACGTTCTCACGGGGGCCGAGGAGGGTGTTGGTGTCGCTGCCGCCGAAGCGTTGGGCCTCCTTGCCGCTGGCCTCGTCGTAGGGCTGGCCGTTGCGCAGGGCGCGGCGGATGTCGCGATTCCGCTCGATGCCCTGAATCTCGCTGGCCCAGGGCACCAGCTCGGTGGTCATGAAGTAGCCGTAGCCGTTCTTGACGATGGTGGCCGGCGTGCCGTCCTCGAACTCCAGGTAGGCGACGTAGTAGCCGGGCGAGGTGCGGGCGTCCATCCACTTGGAGACCATGCCGCGCACGCTCTTCACCATGCCGCCGCCCATGAGGCGCACGACGTCGAACTGGTGCGGCCCCTGGTTGTAGGGCATGGCCCCGCCGTTCTCCATGTCCAGCTCGTGCGGCATGCGGGGGCGGAACATGAAGTCGACGTAGGACCAGCAGTTGATGGCGGTCACCTTGCCGAGGCGGCCCGACGTGATGACGCGCCGCATGGCGCGGAAGCCGGCCATGAGGCTGGCGGTGTGGCCGCAGAGGAGGTTGACGCCGTTGCGCTCGGCGGCCTCCACCATGCGCTCGGCCTCGTCGAGGGTCACGGCCATCGGCTTCTCGACCACGACGTGCTTGCCGTTCTCCGCCAGCGCGACGGTGTTCTCGCAGTGGTAGATGTTGGGCGTGGAGACCCAGACGACGTCCACGTCCGGGTCCCTGGCCAGGTCGTCGACGCTGTCGTAGGTGCGGCCCTCGTAGCGCTCGCGGAAGGCGGAGAGGGCCTGGGGTCGCGTGTCCGCCGCCGCGACGATGTCGAGGTAGGGCGCGGCCTCCATGGCGCGGATGACCTGCACGGCGCCCGCTCCCAGGCCGGCGATGCCCACCTGGAGCTTCTTGCCGGACACGGCTTCAGTGTTCACGGGTCCTGTGACCATGGGGCCCTCCCGTCCGCGGCGCAGGCGGATTGGCCTACACCACCATCGTTCCCATCAGCTCCTTGACCTTGTCGTCCTGCATGAAGTCGATGTCCCGGTTGAGCTCGTAGGACCAGGCCCGGACGCGGTAGAGGTCGCCGTTGTAGGGCTCGTGGGGCTCCTTCCCCTCGATGAAGGCCTTGGCGGAGTTCACCAGGTAGCGGCGCATGGCGATGATGGCGCTATCGCTGGTGCCGAGGTGCTCCTTCGTTCGGTCGGCGATGGCGCCCATGCCCTCGACGACGGCGGTGTCCTGCTCGCGCACGCCGAGGATGCCGGTGAAGGTCTGGGTGCGCTGCACGTGGCGGTCCTGCAGGAAGTGGTTGGACTTGGTGGCCCGCAGCTTGCCGGTCGCCGGGTCAAGGCTGGAGATGTGCGGGTTCGGTCCGCCCAGGATGCCGTCGCGCTCCTCCTGCGTCAGCGGCTCGACGGGCGACCAGATGACGCACCACACGTCCGTGTGCTCGTCGTCGACGGGGACCCAGATGTGGCCGTGGCCGCGCTTCTGCTCCAGGTCGCTGGCGATCATGGTGTAGTAGGGCATGAGCCACTGGTTGATGCGCCAGTAGTGCGTGTCCTCCTGGGCGTTGCGCTGGGCGGCCAGCATGACGCCGTAGTCCGTGGGCTGGATGATCCAGCGCGGGGCGGTGTCCATGACGCGCCAGAGCATCTCCTGATTCGCCGGGGCCTTCTTCTGGTCCAGACGGGTGTGCAGGAAGCCGATGTGGCTGGAGTCGATGTCGCCCTCCGTGGCCTGCACGAAGTTGCACTCCTGGTTGTACTTGACCAGGTTGCGGTACTCCGGCGGGACGCGGAAGAACTCCAACTGCGGCAGATCAGGGATCCTGTCCTGCGGGCCGATGTAGACCCAGATGACGCCGCCCCACTCGCGCGTGGGGAAGCCGATGGGGCGCACCTTCTTCGCGAACTCGTACTGCGCCGGCTCCGAGGGCATGTCGACGCAGGCGCCCGCGGCGTCGAACTTCCAGCCGTGGTAGATGCAGCGGAGGCCGTGCTCCTCGTTGCGGCCGTAGAAGAGGGGCGCGCGGCGGTGGGGGCACAGCGCCTCCAGGAAGCCGACCTCGCCGTTGGAGTCGCGGAAGGCGACGAAGTCCTCGCCCAGCAAGCGGACCTCCTTCGGGTCGCAGTCCGGTCCCGGCAGGTCCTCGGACAGCAGGACCGGCGCCCAGAACCGTCGCAGGACCTCGCCCATCGGGGTCCCGGGGCCGACCCGGCACATCAGTTCATTGTCTTGCGCGTTCAGCATCTCTTTTCCCTCCTCTAACGGCGTCCCGTATGGGCCGCTTGCTCCTCGCGGCGTTAGGCCTGGGCCCGAATGCCGGCCTGCAGCTGCGCCAATGCCTCTTCCTTCTTGCTCTCGGAGATCAGGTCGTGGGCCGCCTCCACGCACTCGAGGAGCACGCGGAGCCTCTCGGCGTCCCGGTTGCCGTTGCCGCCCGCCTGCGCCCCGACGAGGGCGTGCTCCACCTGCCGCCACAGGTCGTCCAGCTCCGCCTCGCGGAAGATGAAGTGCTGGAAGCCGGACGAACTCTCGATGCGCTCCACCAGCGAGAGGAGCGTGTCGGGAGAGAAATCGTGGATGGGCAGCGGCCTGTTGAGGTCCAATCGTCCCTCCTGGCGGATTTGCACCCATGGCCCGACGTGCGGCAAGCGTCGCGATGAACCGTGCCGGGAGCAACGCTCACCCCGGAACATCGTGAACATACGCCTGAGGGAGCCCGTAGTCAATGCAAGGGAGCGGCAACGGCGTCTCCACCGTTCCGGCTTACTGGTCCTCTGCGTAGGTCAGCAGCCACTCTCCGTCGAATTCCTCGTAGATGAAGACCATGTGTATTTCACCGAGCGGGAAGCTTGCGGTGTGTTTCGTCTCCCACTTGCCCGGCTCGATCTCCGTCGGCGGGGACGTTTCCTCCGCCGAGATCTGTATGTCAAAGAGCCTGAAGGGCTGCATGTCGGCGCGGATCGATTCTGCCTGGTCGTTCCAGTAGTTCTCCTCATAGAAGACCTTGAGGTCGTCCGGCTTGTGGGTGTTGTAGACCTCCCACAGGTCCATGGTCTTTTGGCGAAGGTGCTCCACGAGGTCAGAAGGCCCGTCACTCGCGGGGGTGGGGGCTTCCTCAGCGGGGGCATCCGACGTTGTGGCCGCCGCCAAGGCTGCCGCCGCGACGTCCTCCACGGTTGCAGACCCCAGAGACACGTCCCCGGTGCTCGTGGGCTCCTCTTGCGCGGGCGCTTCCGGGGCCGGTTCGCCGGTGGCGTCGTCGCTTGACCCGCCGCACGCGGCCACGACGAGCGACAGCGCCAGGATGGCCGCAAGAACCGTCAGCCTCTGCAATTCACTCCCTCCCCCGGGGCAGTAGTTGTATTCCCTTGCGAAGGGCCATGCCAGTGCAGCAACGATAGTGAAGGGCTGAACGTGCGTCAACAGCTATGGACGGCGTTGACGCGCGGTTTGGCGCGCAGCATGCTACCGGGCATGACCCACGCGGGAACGCGGTGCAACTTTCGACCCGGAGGCGGCGAATGACGGTACGAGACGAGGCGCTGGCCCTGCTGGACGCCTCCTACAACGGCATCCTGACGACACTGGCGCCGGATGGCCGGCCCATCGGAACGCCGGTGTGGTCCGCGCTCATCGAGGGCTACCTGTACGTCCGCACCATGACCGACAGCGCAAAGGTGCGCCGCCTGCGGACAGACCCGCGCTGCTCCTTCGTCGCGGAGACCGGGGCCGCCCTGGAGGACCTGCACTACGCGCACGTGAGCGCGGAGGCCGAGTTCGTCGAAGACCCGGGGGAGCGCTGGATAGCCATCGTCGCGCTTACCGAGAAGTACGGCCCGGAGCCCCTGCCGATGGAGGACCCCGGGCCGGACGCCGTCACCGTGCTGCGCCTGAGCACGGAGCGGCTCTTCTACCGGTAATCGGAACGGAATGGGCGCTACGTCTTGGTCGCCGCCTCCTCATCGATGTCGTCGTAGTAGTCCGGGTCGGGCATGAGCACGAACTCCGGGTAGGACTCCATGCGCAACTCGCCCGCGTCCTGGCCCAGCCGCTCGACCTGGTGCGAGACCCTCGCGCCGAGCAGCATGTCGAGGACCTTCCATGCCGCGAAGGAGATGCCGAACACGGTCACGCCTATCACCGCCACGCCCAGCAGTTGGATGTGGAACTGCGCGCCGCCCGCGATGCTCGCCGCCAGCGTTCCCCAGATGCCGGCGAAGAGGTGGGCGGGCACCGCGCCGACGACATCGTCGATCCTGACGATCTCGAGGAAGCGCAGGCCCGCAACGACGATCACCCCGCCGACGGCGCCGATGATGACGGCCCAGTAGTGGTCGACGAAGTTGGGCGCGGCGGTGATGGACACCAGTCCCGCTATCGCGCCGTTCAGCACCGCGAAGAGGTCGATGCGGCCCAGAATGTGCCGCGAGGCTATCAGCGCCACCACCACGCCGGACGCCGCCGCCAGGTTGGTGTTCACCAGCACGATGCTCATCCATACGGCGTCGATGGCGCTGCCGAGGGCAAGCTGCGACCCGCCGTTGAAGCCGAACCACCCGAACCAGAGGATGAACACGCCAAGCGTCACGACAAGAATGTTGGATGGCGGCGTGGGCCGCACGGTGCCGTCGCGGGCGAACTTGCCCAGCCGCGGCCCGACGACGACCAGCCCGGCCAGCGCCGCCCAGCCGCCCGTGCTGTGCACGATGGTGGAGCCGGCAAAGTCCATGAAGCCCAGGTCGTTCAGCCAGCCGCCGCCCCATGTCCACGCGCCGATGAGCGGGTACGTGAATGCCGTGAGGAACAGCACGAACAGGAAGAACGACCACATCTTCACCCGTTCGGCCAGCGCGCCGGAGACGATGGACGCCGTGGTGGCCACGAAGACCATCTGGAAGAACCAGTCGGACATGGACGCGTAGGAGGACTCGGCGAGCACTTCCGCAGCCGACGCGCCCTCTCCCGCGTCCAGCATCGTCGCCTCCGCCGCGCTCGATCCGTAGGTCAGCGCGAAGGCGCCGATGACCTCGCCCCAGTTGACGCCCAGGAAGCTCAGGTCGCGGCCCACGTCCACGTACATCAGGTTGTAGCCGAGGAAGAAGTAGGCCAGCCCCGCGATGGAGTAGAGCCCGATGTTCTTCATGCAGATCATGGAGGCGTTCTTTGTGCGGACGGACCCCGCCTCCAGCATGGTGAACCCGGCGCACATCCACATGACGAGGGCGCCCCAGACGAGGAAGGAGAAGGTGTTGAAGACGAAGGCGGTCTCCTCGTCAACTTGCGCGGCGTGCGCCACGCCCGGACGCAAGAGGAAGAGGAGGACCGTCGCCACGCCCGTCGCCGCGAGGATGACGGGGAATCGAGGTTTGGCTGGGAGCCAACTCAGCGCTCTCATACTTCGCTTCCTCCACGCTATCAGTTAACGAACCGTGAAACGCCAACCGGAATCTATCACCGCCGCCCGGAAGCGCGCTAGGTTCCGTCGCGGTCTTCCCCGGCGGCCTGCGCCATTATCTCCCTTCAATCAATCTACTGCGTACCCAGTCTCAATTGTCCCCGTGAACTGAGACAACCTTGCTTACTGACGAGTTCGGTCGGTACTATCGGCGCGGCCTATATCGGGGCTGAGGGCCCACCGAACGACCGTAGTCCTCGCCTTGCGAACACGCATGCCGGTCGAGAGAGAGGTGAGTAATGGCCGCGCCTATCGAGAACGAGCACGTCCGCTACGAGCCGGATGAAGTCCCGCCACCGCTGATCGCGATCGGCGCAGGAGCGCAGGCCGCCGCGCTCATCGTCGCGCCCGTCGTGCTCACGGTAGTCATCGTCGCAAGCATAGCTGAGGCATCTGACGACTACATGACCTGGGCCGTGTTTGCCGCTATGGCGGTCTGCGGCCTGACGTCGGTGTTGCAGGCCGCACGGTTGGGCCGCATTGGCTCTGGGCACATTCTCATCATGGGCACGTCCGGCGCCTTCATCGCTGTCTGCGTCGCCGCCCTGAAGCTGGGCGGACCTGCGACGCTGGCGAGCCTCGTTGTCATCTCATCGCTGTTCCAGTTCCTGCTGGCTGCGCGGCTCTCCTTTCTGCGGCGCATCTTCACCCCCACGGTGACGGGCACCGTCATCATGCTCATCGCCGCCACGGTTGCCCCAATCCTGTACAACTCGCTCAGCAACGTGCCCGAAGGTAGCGACGCGGCCGCCGCGCCGCTTACCGCCATCGCCACCCTCGTGGTGGTGGGCGCCATGGTGCTGCGAGCGCCCCCGTCGCTGCGGCTGTGGTCGCCGGTGTTTGGCATCGTTGCCGGGTGCGCGGTTGGCGCGCCCTTCGGTCTCTACGACGTCGGTTCCATCGGCGACGCCGCGTGGTTCGGCGTGCCGTTCCGCGACTGGCCCGGCTTCGACCTGTCGCCCGGCCGCGAGTTCTGGGCGCTGCTGCCCGCCTTCATCGTCGTGACGCTGGTCGGCGCCATCGAGACCATCGGCGACGGCGTCGCAATCCAACGCGTCTCGCGCCGGCGGCCGCGCGCAACCGACTTCCGCGTGGTGCAGGGCGCCCTCAACGCCGACGGCATGGGCAACCTCCTGTCCGGCCTGGGCGGCACACTGCCGAACACCACCTATTCGACCAGCATCTCCCTGGCCGAGATCACGGGCATTGGCGCGCGCCGCGTCGGCGTCATCATGGGCGTCATCATCCTTACGCTTGCCTTCTTCCCCAAGTTCGCCGCGCTGCTCATCGCCATTCCCGCGCCGGTGGCGGCCGCCTACCTCCTCGTCCTCATCTCGCTTCTTTTTGTGCAGGGCATGAAGATCGTCATCAATGACGGCGTCGACCACCGCAAGGCCATGGTGGCGGGCGTGTCCTTCTGGATAGGCGTCGGCTTCCAGAACGGCATGATCTTCGCCGACCAGCTCGGCGACGGCTTCCTCGGCATTCTGCTGGGCAACGGCATGACGAGCGGGGCGATAGCCGCCGTCATCATGATGGTGTTCCTGGAACTGACCGGTCCCCGGCGCAGGCGGCTGCGCACGGAGGTGGACGAGCACACGCTGCAACGATTGGGGGTCTTCCTGCGCGGGTTTGCATCCAACGCCGGTTGGTCTCCCGCGTCGGCGGAGCGGCTGGTGCTGGTGGGGGAGGAGACGCTGGCAAGCATGGCGTCAGCGGAGGACGACGCTGAGCCGGCGGGCCGGCGGCGCCTGGTGGTCACCGCCAGGTCCGTCAGCCAGGGCGCCGAGCTGGAGTTTGTCTCCGCAACCGACGAGGAGAACCTGGAGGACCGGCTAGCCTACATGGGCGAGAACCCGGACATCAGCGACGGCCGCGACATCTCCTTCCGCCTGCTGCGGCACCTCTCGTCGTCCGTGAGCCACCAGAAGTACCACGGCGTGGACATCGTCTCCGTCAACGTCGCCGCGCAGGGACGCGGGGAGGGAGCGGGGTAGGGGCGCTCCCGGCCTCAGTGCCGCCCGATGAACTCCAGCACCAGGCCGTTCCAGGCGTGCGGCCTTTCCCAGAACCCCGCGTGTCCGGCGTCCCCCAGCGACTGGAAGCGGGCCGTCGGGATGCGGCCGGCCAGCATCCGCATGAGGGCCGGGGGAGAAAGCAAGTCAGCTTCGCCCGCCAGCACCAGGGTGGGAACCCGCATGGTCTGCAGTCGGGCGGAGGTGATGGGCTCCCGGACTGGCGGGAAGGGACGCGGCCCCTCGGGCCTGCCGGCGCGCTCGATCTCCAGCCACCGCGCGACCCCCTCCGGGTCGGCGCCGCGGTAGGAGGGGCCAAGCTCCCGCAGCTCCGGCGGGAGGGCCTGGATCTCCGGAGGCCGGGCCCGTCGCTGCACCTCCAGGTAGTCCTCGTCCTGCACGCCGCCGATGGTGTTGGCCGCGACGAGGCTGCGGACCCGCTCGGGGTGGGCGAGGGCGTAGTCCAGCGCGATGATGCCCCCTGCCGCCGTCGCGACCAGGTGCACCCGCTCCAGCGACAGGCCCTCCAGCAGGGCGTGAAGGTCGTCGCTGCCGACCTCGGGCCGGTCCTCGGAGCCGGTCGGTCTGGAGCGGCCCCAACCGCGCCGGTCGTAGGTGACGCAACGGTAGCCGGCCGCGGTGAAGGCTGGCAGCTGGTAGACCCAGGAATCGGCGGTGCCGGTGAGGGCGTGCAGGAAGACCACGGGGGTGCCGGGACCGCCGGTGTCCTCGTAGTACAGGTCAAGGCCGGGCAGGGTCAGGTAAGGCATGTGTTGCCGTCCTCTTGGGCTGGTTGGTCGTCGAGTCTAACGCTCACTCTCCGCTTCCGGAAAACCGCCAGCCGTTCTCGTACTCGAGCTCCCTGACGCTCCACACGTACTTGATGCCGTCTTTGTCCAGCGAGACCACCTTGCAGAGGTACCTGTCGCCCCGGTTCAGGGTAATGGGCGTAGGGCCGTCCGTGTTGATGAAGTCCAGCGCCCGCTGAACGTGCGAGTCCCTGGGGCCCTCAATCTGAATCGACCAGTGGTCGAAGCCTCCCTGAAAGCCGGTGCCGGAGAGGTTGTGCAGCTCCACCCGGTAGGTCAGGGAGCCGGTGAAGTAGGCGTCGTTGGCGGCCTGGATCTCGGCTTCGGCCTCCCGGCGTTCCTCCTCCGCGTCCCGGCCGTGAATCTGCATCCAGTCGCTCAGGGACAGCCGGTCGAGGGGGTTGGTCCTTCGCCAATCGCCCTGGAGCATGACCGGGTCCACCACCATGACGTCGGCCCGGCACCTGTGCAGCCAGTGCTGCAGCCCCCCGCACCGCAGGCAGACTCTCGAATACAGTGTCACGGGTCCCTCCAAACGGAACGGGGGCCCCGGCAGAGGCCCCCGTCGTCCTGGTCCTGCGTGAGGTGGCTTACCGGCCGGGCCCGCGGTCCGCGTCCGCCAGCTCCGGGCGGTCGATGAATGCCTTGCGCAGCTCCCGCGTCGCCTCGAACCAGCCCTGGCCCTTGGGCAGGATGGTGCCGCCGGACCGCTCCTGGTACAGCTCGGGCCGGTCGACTGTCGCGGGGACCTCGCCCTCCTGCAGGTTGATGGCGGCCCGGATGATGCGGCGCCGGGTCTTGATGACCATGGAGTCGCTGGAGCCCAGGTGCTCCTTGGTGCGGTCGGCGATGGCGCCCATCTGCTCCGTCACCGACTGGTCCTGCAGGTGGATGCCGCTGATGCCGGTGAAGATCTTGTTGGTCTTCTGGGCCTCGCGGTCGATGCGGTAGTCGTTCTCCGCGTTGGCGGCCAGCCGCCACCGGCCAAGGAAGCCGCTGGTCTGGGGCAGGTACTCGGGCAGCAGGCTGGCGCCCGCGACCTGCTGGCCCCGCTTGTTGTCGCTGCCGATGCCCCGCGCGAAGGGGTTGGGGCCGCAGATGTTCCAGAACATCGTGTGCTCGTCGTCGATGGGCACCCACGCCCGGACGAGGATCTGCCAGCCCAGCACGCTGGTGGGGATCATCGTGTAGAAGGGCAGCAGGAAGTGGGCGACGCGCCAGTAGATGGTGTCCTCCTCCGCCGGCCGCCACGCGCCGTAGGAGGTGCCGTAGTCGGTGTCGATGACGTCGTAGCCCAGGGGCGCGCGGTCCTTGACGGTGTAGTAGTCGAAGGAGCCCGGCGTGAGCTTGTCGGGGGTCACGCTGCCCAGGTGGAGGAAGCCCAGGTGCGACGTGTCGATGTCGCCCTCGAGCGCCTGCACGAAGTTGCAGTCGCGCATGGCGGTCCAGACGGACTGCTCGACGGTGTCCGGGAGCATGTTGGGCTCGATGTCCGGCAGGGGCGGGAGCTCCTTGCGCGGGCCCATGTACGTCCAGACGATGCCGTTGCGCTCCTGGCACGGGTAGGCCTTGATCTTCACCTTGTCCTTGAAGTTGCTCTCGGCGGGCTCCGACGGCATGTCGACGCAGTCGCCGTTCACGTCGAACTTCCAGCCGTGGTAGACGCAGCGGATGCCGCACTCCTCGTTGCGGCCGAAGAAGAGGCTGGCGCGCCGGTGGGGGCAGTAGTTGTCGATGAGGCCGACCTTGCCCTCCGTGTCGCGGAAGGCCACCAGGTCCTCGCTCAACAGCCGCACACGAACGGGGTCGCTGTCGGGGTTCGGGAGCTCGCGGGACATGATGGCGGGGATCCAGTGCTCGCGGATCATCTCGCCCGTCGGCGTCCCCGGCCCCACCTGACACATCAATGCATTGTCACTGGCGGATAGCATAGTTTTCTCCCCCTTTTGCGTATGGAAAGACTTGCGGGAAGTGTAGTGAATGCCGATACGGGCGTCAATCCGTAGAACGAGAGGTTAAGTCGACGGAACCACCGGATACTCCGGAGTGCCCCAATCCACGTCAGGGTTGTCCATCATCAAGCCCATGAAGAGCGGCACGAGGAAGGCCAGGATCTTTTTTCCGTCCTGCACTTGCTTGCGGTTAACGTTGCTCTGCCACGTTGCACCGCCGTGCATCAGCTGAATGCGAAGCGTGTAGAGGCGGTCAAAGACGGTGGTCAGCACGCCGTGGGTATGCTGATTGGCCAGAGACTCCATCGCTTGCTTGTTCTCCCTGCCGAACCACTGTTTCCAATTGTGGCTGCCGCGGCCCATGTGATGGTTCCAGAACGGCTGGTAGACATACGGGTTTTCCAAAAGGTCCCTGATTAGTCCAAGGAAGTCGGGCCAGATGGCCCGGTCGATCACTTTGGAAGCGTCGAGGGGAAGCAGCCGTTCGAAGTACTCGGAGAACAGGGTGCGCTCCGAGCGGACCGGCGCAGACTGGCGGGCACCGGCAGGAGTAGGTTCGAGGCCCTGGGCGTACATGGCGTTGAAGGCGATCCAGTGGAAGACGAAGGAGGAGTCGGGGTCGTTGCCCGGCTCTATCTCGGCTCTTTCGAGCCAGCTCAGGGCCCGGTGTATGCGCAGGGCAAGGTCCTCCGGCACGGATCCCTTGATGCCCTGCCACTTGCGGTCCAGTTCCTCAAAGGCCACATCCACCACCACTCATCAACATGAAAGGGCTCAAGGGAATGTGAGGCTGGCCGTCGGCGTGTGAGGATACTGCCTAGTTGGGGTTGTCCAGCCGCTGGCTCATGTCGGAGAGGAAGCGCTGGATGTCGGGCGGCAGGTCGGACATCTGCTCTTCCTCTGCTGCCCGCTCCTCGGCCGCGCCGGGGTGGCGCGAGTCGTAGTAGGACTCCAGCCGCTTGACCAGCTCCTGGGCGGCGGGGTTGTTGCTGATCTCGGAGTCGAGCTCGGCGTACTGCTTCTTGCCCGCCTCGGTCTGGGGCAGGTCCGCCGGCAGGCTGTAGATCGTCGCGAGGATCTCCAGCAGCCGCGCCGTCCCCGCGTAGTCGTGCTCAAGCTGTGCGTACTGGGGCAGGCGCACCATCAGGCTCGCGTCCTCGATGCCGATCTTCTGCAGCTCCTGCGAGAGCAGGTTCATGATGGACGTCGGCCCCTCGTAGTTGCTGCGGCGGCGGGAGACGAGGCCGCGCAGGCCGGTCATCGGCTCGCCGTTCAGGGTGCCGGTGACCTGCAACGGCCGGGTGTGCGGAGCGGCGTCGTACATGGCGCCCACGCGGGTGTACCGCTTCACGCTGAACGCCTTCAGCACCTCCAGCAGAGAGGCGATGTAGTCCTCCGCGTTGGCGTGGGGCTCCCGCACCTGCATGACGATGATGGGCGGGTTGCTGTGGCCGGTCAGCTGGCTGACGCGGGTGTTGGGGACGCGCTGGACGCGCTGGCCGCCGCGGAAGCGCGTGGTGGGACGGTAGCGCGTGAAGTCGAAGAAGGCGCCCGGCTTCTCCAGCCTCCCCAGTTCCTGCGAGCCGAAGTAGCGCTCCAGGCGGCGTAGGGTGAGCGTGCCCACGCTGCCCGCGTCTAGCCACGGATAAAGCATGGCGATGACGTGCGGTTCTTCAAACGCGGGAATGGGTTCTGAGAATTCGAATGCGCCAATCTTCATGGCCGCATGTTGACAGAAATCCGCTGTCTTTGCAACTCTCCGGGTTCAGATTACCGCTGCTTTTCGGTCCATCTCGCCCGCAATTGAGACGGCATCTCTAACCCCATGCGCTCCGTACCGTTCTACAATATGGACTAGGTGCAACGTGGTATGCTCGGAGTCCTGTGCATCATTGGCGGGGAAACTCATTGACGGAGTGGCGTGGTGATGGTGTGGAGCAAGCGACTGGTCTTTCTGGCGGCCCTGACGCTGTTGGCGGCCCTGGTGGTCTTCTCTTCCTGCACGGACGAGTCTGAACAAGACCCGACTCCGGTGCCGGAGCCGACACCCCTCCCCACCCCGACCCCCGACCCCACTCCCGTACCGGCGACCCCCACACCCCAGCCGCCGACCCCCACGCCCACCGTCGTAGCCCAGCCCGCACCGGCTCCGACGCCGAGGCCGGCGCCCGTTGCCACGCCAACGCCTGCCGCCACTCCTGAGGTCGTCGAGGCGGTCCTCGCGGCCTACTCCAGCGAAGCCTTCGACTTCTCCTTCGACTACCCCCAGGACTGGGATCTGACGGAGGACGGCAGGCAGATAACGGCAACCATCATTGGCCAGGACGCGGAAGTGGACGTGCAGATCCACATCCTGACCTCGCCCCAGAACGTCCATGAGTACACGGAGGTGGTCCTGGAGGGCCTTGAGGAGGAGTATCCCTCCTTCTCGGTCCGCTCCACGGCCGGCCGGCTGGTGGGCGAGGTGCCTGGGCTGATCAACCGGGCGGTGGCTACCGACGAGGAGGGCAACGAGACCTACTTCAAGCTCTACACTGCCGCCATCGGCCGCATCGGCGTCAGCTTTCTCCTCCGGGGCGCCGAGGACGCAGTCGGGCAGGTTGAGGCGCAGTTTGACGACCTCGCGGACAGCGCTCGATTCCCCAGCGGCTCGCTGGACATCCCGGACACAACGATAGTCAGGGAGGCCGTGGGCACGGGCTACTCCAACGTGCGGCGCTTCGTGACCGGAGAGAACACGGTCATCGAGCAGGAAAACGAGACGCTCTATGCGGCGGTGGAGTTCGAGCTCCTGCCGGTGGACTCGGAAATCAGGTTCATCTGGGTGGAGGTCGACCGGTTCCGAAGGGTGCAGCGAGTGTTGGAGCCTATTGAAACGGGCTCGGACGGCGACGTTCACTGGTCCTCCTACACCCCGGCTGACGGTCCGGACCTGGGCTTCTACCTCGTGGCTGTGCTCCGGGACAACTCCTTCGTCTCCATCATGCACTTCACCCTGGTCATCGAGGAGGGCGCGGAGTTTGAGGACGCCGAGTCCTACGAGGACTGGGCCGCCTTCCAGCTGGTCAACGGGGACTACGACGGCGCCGTCTACGCGGCCACAAAGTCCATCGAGCTGGACCCGGAGGAGGCGCAGCCCTACATCTGGCGTGCCGAGGCCTACGAGGGGCAGTGCAAGATCAGGGCGGCCATCGCCGACCACTCGGAGGCTGTGCGCCTGCTGCCGGACAACCCGGTCACTGTGGCGACACGGGGGCACGCCTACTGGTACGCCTTTAACCACGAGCTGGCGCTGGCCGACCTCTTTACGGCCCTGGAACTCCTCGAGGCGCGGCCCCGCGAGACCGAAAGTGAGAAGCGCTACTACGACCTCCGTAAGCCCCTGTACCACAACCAGCGAGCGTTGATCTACATGAGTTTGGGGCGCATCGGTGAGGCCCTCGACGACGTCAACATCGCAATAGAACTGGAGCCGGACGAGCCCCTCTGGATTGACACCCGTGCTTACGCCTACTACAAGGGCGGCAGGTATGAGGAGGCCAAGGAGGACTACCTGGAGACTCTAAGGCTCGGCTTTGAGAGCCTCTACGTTGACCTGGGCCTTGGGCTGACCCAGATCGCGCTGGGGGAGCGGGAAGAAGGCCGCGCCAATCTGGAGAAGGGCCTGGCCGCGTTTGAGGAAGACGACGAGCGTGACTGCCCGGACCCGCAGCTCGGCGCGCTGGTGGCGGAGGCACGCACCACGCTGCAAACGCTGGCCCCGTAGCGGCTACGGTTGCGGCCCTCGTATGGCAGCAAGGGAAACCCCCGCCACGTATCTGCGGGGGCTTCCCTTGTATTTGGGGGATGGTCTGGTGAGCTTGACATCACATAACGTACGTATATACTTCCCGCATACGCCCGCGTAGCAGCGGAGGCTATCCGCCCTGGACTACCCGCGAGGCATTACCACTCCCTGCCCAGGAAACGGGGCTGATGCCGCTCCGGCCACAGGGGCCGAGGGCACGGCACACCAACGATGGGAGGGAAGTATGTCACAGCGTTTGCTTCAGAGAAGCCTTCTTCTTGTGTTGGCCGCCCTGACTGTAGCAGCCCTCCTTGCCGCCTGCGGCAACGGCGACGGGGAGGATGGGGGCGCGACGTCCGACCCCGTAGCTGCCGTGCCGACACCGGCGCCGGTGCAGTTCCCCGACGCCAACCTCACCTCGCCCGCCACCCCCGCACCATCGGCGAACGCAGCTCCCGCCCCGGCGCCGGACGCCATGTCCGACAAGGGCCCCAAGACCACCCGCGTAGTCCTGGGACTTATCCCCGCCCGGGCGCTGAGCAACTCGCACCGGAACCTTGGCTCGACCTCCGCCTTCCAGCTCAAGCCCATGTATGAGTACCTGATGGACACCCACCCGGAGACGCGCGCGCTCATCCCCGGCGTGGCCAAGAGCTGGGAGATTGAGCCCAATGGCGCCGGCCTTCGGTTCTTCCTGGAGGAGGGCGTCCCCTTCCATGACGTGGACGGTAACGAGGCTGGTGTGATGACCGCGGACGACGTTGCCTGGACCCGGGAGGACATCGTCGCCGAAGAGTCGACCAACAGCATTCGCGGCCTGATGCGCGCGGCGGAAGTGGAAGTCGTCAACCCCCATGAAATCGTCTTCCGCTGGCCAAAGCCGGACGCTGACGCCCTCGACTTCATCGGCAACCAGGTGGGCGGCATGGAGATCAGCAGCCGCGCGGATGCCGACACGCTGGATGTGGGCGTCCTGAAGGACCGGCCCATCAACGGCACCGGCCCCTACACGTTTGTCTCCCGCGCCCAGGAACAGAACATCATCTACAAGAAGCTGCCTGAACCGCACTGGCGCCTCGATGCCGACTTTGAAGAAATCGAGGTCCGGTGGATTCCGGAGGGCTCGACCCGGCTTGCGGCGCTTCTTGCAAGAGAGGTCCACATCACCAACATCGCGTTCGAACAGGAGCCCACGGCCTTGGCGGACGGCATGAAGATCATCACCGGCAAGGTCAACACGATGCGGACCTTCTTCCAGATGCAAGGGGTCTACCTCAATGATCCAAGTGACCCGAACTCCGGGTACAAGTTCCCGGACACTCCCCTGCTGAACAAGAACGTGCGGGGCGCCCTTAACCGGGCAATCGACCGCGACGCGCTGAACGAGGCCTTCTTCTTCAGCCTGGGACAGAAGATGCACGCCATCCATGTGGCAGAGACCCACGGCGCCTACAGCGAGCGGTGGAAGAACGAGTTCGAAGACCGGTACGGATACAACCCAACCGCAGCCCGGAACATGCTGCGGGAAGCCGGCTATGACAGCAACAACCCCGTCGAGACCAACCTCTTCGTCCTGGGCGTCACCCAGTACTCGGGCGGTGAGGACGTGATCGAATCAGTTGCGCAGATGTGGAGCGACGTGGGCGTCAAGGTCAACCTTCTCACTTGGGACAATGCGCAGCGGTCCGCCCGCTCCCGCGCGCTCGAACTGAACAACCACATCACCCTGAGCGTGCTCATCGCGCCGCCCATCCTTGCGCTGCGGCTTGGACACCACACCTCACCCCCACGCGGAGGCGGTGTGGAGGACTGGGTTGTGGAGGAGGTCTTCGAGAAGGCCCGCCGCTCCCTGGACCTGACCGTACAGAACCAGTGGATGCAGGAGGCCACCAACCGCATCTACGACGAGTACATGTCGATCCCGCTCTTCTGGGTGCCGGTCCACGCGACCGTGGACCCGGAGGTGGTGGAAGACTGGGTCTTCCCCGGCACCGTGTCCGGAACCTGGACCCACTTCTGGAACATACGCGGAACACGGTAACCGCGCAGACCACCGGCATCGCCTGAAGGAGTTGAAGCCCCCGCCACGTATCGGCGGGGGCTTCACTGGTATTTCGGCGGTGGTCTGGTGAGCTTGACATCACATAATGCCTGTATATACTTCCACCATTCGCCCGCGAATCTACGGGAACCGTTTCCGTGGATCGTGCGTCTTTGTCAGACTGGGCGACGCCCTCAGTGAGGGCAGAAAGCCGGCCGAGGGTCGGCAAATTAATGTAGGAGGGCTACATGTCACGACACGTGCAATGGAGACGTGTAATGCTTCTGTTTGCGGCCCTGACCGCGGCAGCCTTCGTTGTTGCCTGCGGCGGCGATGACGGCGACGATGCTGGAGGCACGACGTCCGACCCCGTAGCCGCCGTGCCCACACCGGCGCCGGTGCAGTTCCCTGACGCCAACCTGACGTCGCCGGCCACGCCCGCGCCGTCAGCGGCCGACCCGGCCCCATCGTCAGGCGACGCCATGATGGACGACAAGGGCCCCAAGACCACGCGCGTGGTGCTGGGCCTCATTCCGCCGTCGGCGCTCACCAACGCCCCGCGCTTCATGGGCTCCACCTCCGCCTTCCAGCTCAAGCCCATGTATGAGTACCTGATGGACACCCACCCGGAGACGCGCGCGCTCATCCCCGGCCTGGCCAAGAGTTGGGAGGTTGAGCCGAACGGCGCGGGACTCCGCTTCTTCCTGGAGGAGAACATCCCCTTCCATGACGTGGACGGCAACGAGGCCGGCGTCATGACCGCGGACGACGTTGCCTGGACCCGCGAGGACCTCATCCATGAGGCCTCCACCAGCAGCATCCGCTCCCTCATGCGACGGGCCGAATTTGAGATCGTCAGCCCCCACGAGGTGGTCTTCCGGTGGGAGCAGCCCGACGCTGACGCCCTTGACTTCATCGCGAACCAGGTCGGTGGCATGGAGATCAGCAGCCGCGCAGACCTCAACACCTTCCCGGACGATGACAAGGACAACCGGATTTCCCGCCCCATCAACGGCACCGGCCCGTACACCTTCGTCTCCCGTGAGCAGGACCAGAACATCGTCTACAAGAAGCTCCCCCAGCCCCACTGGCGCCTGGACGCGGACTTCGAGGAGATCGAGATCCGTTGGATCACGGAGAACTCCACCCGCCTGGCCGGACTGCTCAACAACGAGCTCCACATCACCAACATCCCCTTTGAGCAGGAACCCTCCGCCATCGATCGGGGCTACAGGGTGATCACGGGCAGGGTCAACACCATGCGGACGTTCTTCCAGATGCAGGGCGTCTACCTGAACGAGTCTGACAACCCGGCCGCCGGATTCAAGTTCCCGGACACGCCGCTGTTGAACAAGGACGTTCGCGCCGCCCTCAACCGCGCAATCGACCGTGACGCCCTGAACGAGGCCTTCTTCTTCAACCTCGGCCAGAAGATGCACGCCATCCACGTGGCCGAGACCCACGGCGCCTTCAACCAGCGGTGGAAGGACGAGTTCGACGAGAAGTACGGCTACGACCCTGCCGCCGCCCGCAACCACCTTCGCGCGGCCGGCTACGACTCCAACAACCCGCTTGAGACCAACATGTTCATCCTGGAGATGCAGCAGTACTCCGGCGGACCTGACGTCATCGAGTCTGTCGCTCAGATGTGGTCTGACGTGGGCGTCAAGGTCAACCTTCAGACCGTCGACCGCGCCCAGCGCCTCGCCCGCGGCCGCGCGTTGGAGTACGACAACCACATCACGCTGGGTGTGCTGATTGCGCCGCCGATCCTGGCGCTGCGCCTCGGCCACCACACGTCGCCGCCTCGCGGCGGAGGCGCCGAGGACTTCATCGTAGAGGAGGTCTTCGAAAGGGCCCGGCGGTCCCTTGACCTGGACGTGCAGAACCAGTTCATCCAGCACGCCACCAACCGGATCTACGACGAATACCTGGCCATGCCGCTCTTCTGGGTCCCCCTCCACGTTGTGGTCAACCCGGACGTGGTGGACGACTGGGTATTCCCGGGGACCGTTTCCGGCAGCTTCACCCACTTCTGGAACATCCGGGGCACCCGGTAGCCCGGACCCGCAACGTCACGAAAGCCTGACGTGAAGGAAGCCCCCCGGCCTCGGTCGGGGGGCTTCTCTCTGTCTGCCGCGGAAGTGAAGTGCGCCGAGGGTATATGCCGCACATAACTGCGCACTCACCCCGCCTCCTTGCTGTATAGTAGCCGTACCTGTCCACTGGAAGGGTGATGGGCCGTGCTCGACCTCCTGTTCAGGCGGTTTCCGCTGCTGACCGCGCTGGTGCACCGGGACTTCCGGCTGTACTGGAGCGGCCACGCCGTCGCGGTGGCCGGCCAGCAGATGGCTATCGTCACGCAGATGTGGCTCATCTTCGACCTGACGGGCTCGGCGCTCCAGCTCGGACTGCTCGGCCTCGCGCGCGCCGTGCCCGGCATCATCATGAACCTCGTCGGGGGCGTGCTGGCCGACAAGCTGGACCAGCGCCGCCTGCTCATCGGGGCCTCCACCCTCACGGCCATCCTCTTCGCAACGCTGGCGACGCTGACGTTCTCGGGCAGGGTCGAGGTCTGGCACGTGCTGGCCGTGGTCTTTGGCGCCGGCGCGTGCGAGGCGTTCATGCAGCCCTCCCGGCAGGCCCTCTTCCCCAACCTCATCGACCGGCAGCACATGATGAGCGCCGTCGGCCTCAACTCCGCCGTGCACCCCGGCACGCGCATGTTCGCGCCAATAGTCGCCGGCGTGCTCATCGACCAGGTCGGCATGGGGCTGGAGGGCGCCGCGGCTGCCCTGTACGCCGTTTCGGGGCTGACCATCGTGTTCACCCTCGCCCTGACCCAGGTCCGCGTGCCTCCCATCCGCCGCGCCGCCGCGGGCGGCGGCATGCAGAGCCTGCTGGAAGGACTGGGCTACGTGGCGAACAACCGCATCTTCCTGCTCATCATCCTGACGAGCTTCTCCAACGCCTTCTTTGGCGGAGGGCACATGATCCTCCTGCCCGTCTTCGCCGACAAGCTCCTCGGCGAGGCCACCGGCGTCTCGCTGGCGATTCTGACGTCCGCGGGAGGCGTCGGAGGCCTGACCGGTGCCGTCGTCGGCGGGTCGCTCGGGCGATTTCGCCGCCACGGGTGGCTCATCGTGGGAGGCGCCTGGAGCTTTGGCGTCGCGCTGATCCTGTTTGCGCTTGCGCCCTGGTTCTGGCTGCTCGTGTTGATGGAGTGGGTGGCCTCCGCCAGCAACCAGCTCTTCAACGTCACCACCCAGACGACGCTGCACGGGCTGGTGCCGGACGAGTTCCGCGGCAGGGTCATGGGCCTCCGCAGCATGATGCACTCGGTGGCGCAGCCCATGGGCGGCCTGCAGATGGGCAGCGTCGGAAACGCCATTGGCGTGACGGCGGCCGTCGTCATCAGCGCGGGTTGCCTCCTCGCCGTCGCCACGCTGGGCATCGCGAGGGATAGCCGGGTCAGGAACCTGAGCAGGGCGGTCGGCCGTGGCGCTCCGGCTCCGGCGCCGGTCGCGGAGGCCGGGGGCTAGCGACAGGCATTTCGTGTACAATCGCGGCACACCCCGCCGTTGACGGCCGATGGCTGTCGTTTCGCGAGGTGGGCAGACCGCGGAAGGAGGAACATCGACATGGCAACGAAGCCCGGACTTCGCTACGACCCGTCGGCGGCGTACTCCGTCACGGAGAAGGACGTCGAGTACCTGAACGTCAACGGCGACGTGCGCTGCGTGCGCGTCTACCAGCCGGAGGGCGAGGGCCCCTTTCCGGTGCTCGTCAGCGTCCACGGCGGCGCGTGGAGCGGCGGCGACCACACCAACAACGCCGTCACCAGCGGGCCCATCGCGGCCAGCGGCGTGGTGGTGATGACCATTGGCCTGCGCGTGGCGCCCGAGTTCCCCTACCCGGCGCAGGTGCAGGACGCAAACCTCGCCGTCCGCTGGGCCCGGACCCACGCGGAGGCGTACAACGGCGACCCGGCCGCCGTGGGCGGCATCGGCTACTCCAGCGGCGGCCACACGCTGCCCCTCGCGGCCATGCGGCCAGCCGACGAGCGCTACAGAGCGCTGCCGCTCGAGGGCGGCGCGGACGCCGAGCTCGACTGGATGATCGTCTGCTGGCCGGTCATCGACTCCCACGCGCGGTACGAGGTCGCCAAGGCCAACGCCAGCGAACGCCTCATCACCAACACCGAGGGCTACTTCCTCACCGAGGACGCCATGCACGAGGGCAACCCGCAGGAGCTGCTGGACCGTGGCGAGAGCGTGTCCATGCCCCCGGCCCTCGTCATCCACGGCTCCGCCGACGAGAACGTGCCCGTGGAGCACGCCGAGCGCTTCGTGGCCTCGTACACGGCGGCGGGCGGGAGCGCCCGGATGGAGCGGTTCGAGGGCGAGCCCCACGGCTTCGCCAACGAGCCGGGTCCGCAGACGGACCGGATGGTGGAGGTCGTGAAGGGGTTCATCGCGGAGCAGGTGAACGCCCTGCAGGCGGCGGGCGCATAGGGCAAGCCAAACAGGAGAAGTGACATGGAGCACAGGAAGCTCGGATCTACGGACCTCATGCCCTCGGTCATCGGGCTGGGCGGCTACCCCTTCGGCCCACCATTGTGCGACCAGGAGATGACCGCGCGGGTCCTCGACCAGGCGCGCGACCTGGGCGTCAACTACATCGACACGGCGGACATGTACGCGCAGGGCGAGAGCGAGACGAACATCGGCGCGTACCTGAAGGACCACCGCGACGACTTCATCCTTGCCACCAAGTTCAACCTCAGCAACCTCGGCGACGAGACGCCCCGCCAGCGCATCATGCGCAAGATCGACGAGAGCCTGACCAAGCTCCAGACCGACCACATCGACCTGTACCAGATCCACCACGTGAACCCGGACGTTCCCGCGGAGGACATCCTCGGGCCGCTGGACGAGCTGGTGAAGGCGGGCAAGGTCCGCTACGTCGGCAACTGCAACTACGCGTCGTGGCGGCAGATGGAGTCGTTGCAGGTCGCGGAGGCCAACGACCTGTCGTGGTTCGTGTCCACGCAGAACCACTACAACATGCTGTACCGGCATGTGGAGCTGGAGATCCTGCCCTTCTGCCGCAAGTACAACACGGCCTTCATCCCCTACTTCCCGCTGGCGGGCGGCTTCCTCACGGGCACCTACCGCCCCGGCCAGCCGCCGCCGCCCGGAAGCCGCGCCGACCTGGTGCCGACGGGCATGACGGCCAACGTCCGCAACGAGCGCACGGAGTACATGCTCCTCAATCTGGAGGCATTCGCGCAGGAGCACGGCCACACGATCTCGGAGCTCGCGCTGGCGTGGCTGCTCTCCCACCCGGAGATCCCTGTCATCATCAACGGCTGCGACAGGCCGGAGCACATCATCGCCAACGTGAAGGCGTCGGAGTGGGTGCTGACGGCGGAGGAGCGCGCCGAGGTCGACGCCATGACCGTGTGGTGGGACGGCTCCTCGGCCGCCGTGGACACGACCGGCGGCGCCCCGCGCACGGGGACGGGTCGGCGTTAGGCCCGCTGCCGGGCGCACCTTGCGCCAGGAAATCCCGCACACCGGCGGAGGGGCGATGCGTCGCCCCTCCGCTCTCTCCGTTTCTGGTTGGCCTCCCCGCACACGGCGGGCGGGACTGCCACCGCCCTGTTGCCCCTACGCCACCCCCGACATTACCTTCGTCCCATGGAAAGGCAAACCGGCAACCGCAACCGTGAATCCGCCGCCCGGCAGTCGTGCATACCGGGCTGCTTTTGTGCCGAGTGGCGGGGTGGGCATCCCTGCGAGGGCCCGGGAATTGTTTCCGCTGGGCGCAATTTTTTATCTTCTAGTTGTAGGGTGTCACTCTAGCTACGAAAACGACTGGGAGAGTATTTCGCCGCAGCTACGCAAAACGGCGAAACAATTCAACCGCTTGGATACCGCGTCCTCCTTGCTGTTGGGGAAAGGCAGGCGCTAAGCCCGCGTCCGGGCGCGGCTTGCGCCCACACCCTGCGTCACCTCGGCCACCAGCGACTCCAGGGCGAGCCGCTCAGTGAGGATGCCTGTCTTGATGGCAGTGTCGGTCTCCAGCAGGCCCCGGTGGAGCCGGTGCAGCGCCTCCGGCGAGAACCGCCGCGCCATCTCCAGCGTCTTCCGCAGCGGGTACGCGGACGCGATGCCAAGCCTGCCCCCCAGCTCCGCCTGCGGCACCTGCTGCGCCAGCAGGTCCTTGGCCAGCACCATGAGCCGCACCTGCCGCGACAGCATGGCGAGCAGGTACGTGACGGTGGCCTCGCCCTCCAGCAGGCGGGAAAGGCTGCGCATGGCCGTGGCGCGGTTGCCCTCCAGCACCGCGTCGACCATGACGAAGACGCTGACCTCCCGGGCCGAGACCACGAGCTCCTCCACGTCCTCAGCGGTGATGGGCCGGTCCACGGCGTAGAGCGTGAGCTTCTCCACCTCGCCGGACAGCGCCCACAGGTCAGGCCCCACCAGGTCGACGAGGATCTGCACCGCCGGCGGGGCGATGGCGCCGCCGCTCTCCCTGACCCGGTCCTGCACCCAGCGGCGCAGGTCGTCGGAGTTGAGCGGCGCGAACTCCCTGACCTCGGCGACGGCGCTCAGGTCGCGGAGCATAGGGTGGTTGGCCCGCAGCTGGCCCTCCACGAGCACGAGGTCCGTGGTGGGCGGCAGCTCTCCGCTGAGGCTGCTGATGCGGCCGGTCCACTCCGCCATGCGCTGCCCGGCCCCGCGTCCCCGTGCGCCCCGGCCGTCGCCGGCCAGCGACCCGAGCAATCCCTCGATGACCACCAACCGGCGCTCGGCCAGGAAGGGCATCGCCTGGCACATCGCGCCCAGCGTCGCGGGGTCGGCCTCGGCGGCCGCGAGCCACGTCGTGTTGGCGTCGCGCACGTCCGGCATGCCCACGGCCTCGCGCAGGGCGTCGAGGAACGCCCGAAGCGAGTAGCTGTCCTGGCCGTGGAGCAGGTAGATCATTCCAGGCGGGCCTCCGTCGGGCCGGTCATGGGAAGCGGCCGTGGCGCGGGCTATAATGGGTGCGTGCTGAGTATGCAGAATCGCCCTTCCATTGCCAAGGACGTGCCGCACCAACTTCTTCCGGGGTTGCCATGGACCTCGTGATCATCGGCTTCCCCCAGAGCGGCAAGACATCCCTGTTCAACGCGCTCACCCACCGGCAGACATCGCCGGGCGGCCGGAGCGGCGGCAACGTGGGTGTCGCCAAGGTGCCGGACGCGAGGCTCGGCCCGCTGGCCGCTATGTTCAACCCGCAGCGCGTGGTGCCCGCGGAGATCCAGTACGTCGACACGCCGGCCATGGGCAGCGGGCGCAACCGGGGTGGCGGCGTGGGCGGGGAGCTTCTGAACCTGATGCAGCGCGCCGACGCCTTCGTACACGTCGTGCGCGCGTTCGACGACCCCGAGGACGCGGTGGGCGGAGGCACAACGAGGCCGGAGGACGCCGTCGTGGCCATGGACCTGGAGCTCGCGATGGTGGACCTGGGCATCCTGGAGCGGCGGCTGGAGCGGCTGAACGCGTCGCTCAAGGGCGCGCGCGCCGCCGACCGCGCCGCCATCGAGCAGGAGGCCGCGATGGTGGAGCGCGTGCGCAGCGAACTGGAGCGGGAGGTCCCCGTCTACCGGCAGGACATCGCGCCGGAGGACCGCGCCACGCTGGCCAACTTCAACCTCACGACGGCCAAGCCCATGATGGTGGCGCTGAACATCGCCGAGGACACCGTCGGCGACGCCGCGGCGCTGGAGGCCGAGTGGCGGTCGCGGCTGTCGCAGGGGAGCCGCGAGGTCGTCGCCCTCTGTGCGAGCCTGGAGGAGGAGCTGGCGCAGCTCCCGGAGGACGAGGAGGCGGAGTTTCGGGCGTCGTTGGGAGCCGGCGAACCGGGCCGCGACCGGGTGGCCCATGCGTCCTACGCCCTGCTGGGACTTGTCTCCTTCCTGACCGTCGGCCCGGACGAGGTGCGCGCCTGGACCATTGAGCGGGAGACCCCGGCGCAGAAGGCCGCGGGGGTGGTGCACTCGGACATCGAGCGGGGGTTCATTCGCGCCGAGGTGGTCACTTTTCACGACCTGATCGCCGCCGGCGGGCTTGCCGCCGCTCGAAAGGCGGGCCAGCTTCGCTCTGAAGGCAAGACCTACCCCATGCAGGACGGGGATGTCGTCAACTTTCTCTTCAGCGTGTAGGCTGCTGCTCGCACCGTTCGCCCTGAGGGAAATCGAAGGGTGAACGGTGGGATGGCTTTTATGGAAGAGCTTGCCATGCACAAAGGACCCCTCGCGCTCCCCGATGTCACCGAGACCGCTCGCGGCCTGTCCGGCGGCATCGCCCTCTACGTGCACATCCCCTTCTGCGAGACCAAGTGCCCCTACTGCGACTTCAACACCTATGCGGGCATCAACCACCTCCTGCCCACCTACCTGGCGGCCCTGGAGCGTGAGATACAGGTCTGGGGCGAGACCCTTGGACACCCAACGCTCAACACCGTCTTCCTGGGCGGCGGCACGCCGTCGATGCTCTCGTCCGGCCAGATGCGCGCCCTGCTGGACGCCGTGCGCAACGCCTTCCCCATCGCAGGCGGGGCCGAGGTCACGGCGGAGGTGAACCCGGACGACGCCACCGTCGAGCGGCTGGCGGCCTTCCGAGAGGCCGGGGTGGGCCGCATCAGCCTGGGCGTGCAGTCGCTGGACGACGCCGAGCTGGAGATGCTCGGCCGCCGCCACAACGCCGAGGGCGCTCTTACGGCGCTGGCGGCCATCGGGCGCGCCGGGTTCGCCAACTTCAGCGCCGACCTCATGTACGGCCTCCCGCACCAGGGCATGGCGACGTGGCAGCGCACCGTCGAAGGCCTCCTCGCTGCCGGTCCGCAGCACGTCTCGGCCTACGCCCTGACGCTGGAGGAGGGCACGCCGTTCGGCAAGCAGGCTGCCGACGGTCTGCTGCCGGAGCAGGATGCCGACCTGGCCGCGGAAATGTACTGGTGGGCGGACGATGTCTTCGCCTCGGCGGGTCTCCGCAACTATGAGATCTCCAACTGGGCGGTGCCCGGCATGGAGAGCCGCCACAACGTCACCTACTGGCGCAACGTCCCCTACCTGGGCGTCGGGCCCGGCGCCCACTCGTTCCTCGGCGGCTACCGGTTCGCCAACATGAAGTCGCCTGTGGGGTACATGACGAAGGTGCGGGCGTGGGAGCAGCCCGCCGGCATCGAGGAGTTGCTGCGAGAGCGTCCGGGCCCGGTGGCTGACGTCAACGCCATCGACAAACGCACGGAGATGGCCGACAGCGTCATCCTCGGGTTGCGCCTGGCCGATGGAGTGTCGGAGCATGGGTTCCGTGAGCGGTTCGGCCTCGGCCTGCGGGACGTCTACGGAGCCGCCATCGCGCAGAGCATCGCCCTCGGACTGCTGTGGGAGGAAGGCGAAGGGGACGCCGCCGTCCTGCGGCTCACCAAAGAAGGCAGGCTCCTTGCAAACGAGGCCTTCGTGCGCTTTCTTGACGCCTAGCGGCCTGATCCGTTCGCCCTGAGGCTCTCGAAGGGTTCACGAACGGATCGGGCAGCGGCTAGTCGGCTGCCAAGCTGGTGCTCGCTGCGGCGACACCCGCTCCCGAGGCGACCTCGTACCCGAACTGCGGCAGCAGGGCCTCCAGCGACGCCAGCAGGCTGAGCACGTTGCTGGCCGTGGACGACTCGCCCATCAGCCCGATGCGCCACATCTTGCCCGCGAATATCCCCAGCCCGCCGCCGATCTCGATGTTGCACTCCGTGAGCAACCGGCGGCGCAGCCCTGCGTCGTCCACCCCCTCCGGCACGTGCACGGAGGTGAGCTGGTACAGGCAGTAGTCCTCCGGCACCAGTAGCCCGAGGCCCAGGGCGGTGAGTCCGGCGCGCAGGGCTCGTCCGTTGCGGCGGTGCCGGGCGAAGCGCTCCTCCAAGCCCTCCTGCAGCACCAGCCGCAGGGCCTCGCGGAGGGCGTAGATCATGCTCATGGGGGCGGTGTGGTGGTACACACGGGTGCCGCCCGCCCAGTACTGGAGCAGCAGCCCCAGGTCGAGGTACCAGCTTCTCGGCTTCTCCGTGCGGTTCCGGATGGCCTCCAGGCCGCGTGCGCTGACCGCGACGGGCGACATGCCAGGAGGCGCCCCAAGGCACTTCTGCGTCGCGCTGTAGGCAAAGTCGATGTCCGTCTCGTCGAAGTTCACCGGCGTGCCGCCGAGGGAGGTGACGGCGTCCACGAGGAAGAGGGCGTCGTAGTCATGCGCCAGCTTTGAGAGGCCTGGAAGCGGCTGCAGCACCCCCGTGGATGTCTCGGCGTGGACGGCGGCCAGCAGTTTCACCTTGGGCTGCTGCTTGAGAACGGCCTCCACGGCCTCGAGGTCGGCTGGCTTGCCCCAGTCCACGGGCACGGACACGACTTCCGCGCCCTGGCGGGAGGCGATCTCAGACAGGCGGCCGCCGAAGAAGCCGTTCTCGACGACCACGGCAACGTCGCCGGGCTCCAGCAGGTTGGCCAGCGCGGCCTCCATGCCGGCGGAGCCGGTGCCGGAGACGGGCAGCGTGAACGCCTCCTCCGTCCCGAAGACGTCGCGCAGCATCCCCGCGACGCCGTCCATGATCTTGATGAACTCCGGGTCCAGGTATCCCAGGATGGGGGCGGACATGGCGCGGAGCACGCGTGGGTCAACGTCGCTGGGGCCTGGCCCCAATAGCGTTCGGCGGGGAGGGTTCAGCTCCTCAACGGGGCCGAAGGGCATGGCACACCTCGTCACTGCACTTGGTTGGGAAATGCGTCACAAGCGGACAAAGGGTAACAATACAACTATGAGTCGTCAATGTCGCATAGCTGTCAGAGCAACGACATGCAAGAGCAACATAACGAATGCGGAGGAAGAGCATCGCCCTATCCTATACATGCCCCCATGCCGGGCGAGGGCGTACTGCGAGGAGGGCCGCACGAGGAATTTGAAACTATGGTTTGGGCATGCGGTAACCCACGCCGTGTTCAGTGAAGATGTATTTCGGTGTCCTGACGCTGTCGCCGAGCTTGTGCCGCAGCGTCTTGACATAGGTGCGGAGAATTTGGACCTCATGCACATACTCGGACCCCCAAACGCGATGGAGCAGCTCTTCCCGCGTTACGACCCGCCCTGCGCTTGAGGCCAGCGCGTCGAGTACGTTGAACTCCGTTGGCGTCAGCTGCACCGGTTTGGCGCCGATGGAGACGGTGCGCGTCTCTCGATCGATGTTCAGAGCGCCAAGCTTGAAGGCGGGTGTAGCGCCTTCACGGTTTGCCGCGGCCCGCTTCCGAAGCGATGCCTTTATGCGCGCAACGAGTTCCGATGGCGAGAAGGGCTTGACGATGTAGTCGGATGCTCCGGCCTCGAAGGCCCTTACGATGTGGTCGTCTGATTCCTGTCCGGAGAGGACTATCGTAGGCACTCCGTGCGCCTCCGTCACGCGGCGCATGAGCTCGAACCCGCGGGACCCGGAGGTCGACAAGTCGAGCAGCAGCACATGGGGGGCTTCCTCCTCAAGCAGCCTGTCGATGTCCTCCAGCCCGAATGAGATGAACGGAGTATAGCCAGCCCGCGACAGTGAACTGCGGGCGAACATGAGCACCCTGGGGTCGTCAACGGCGACGAGGACTCTGACTCTTTCCGTCAGAGCACCCCCTACGCCCGAGCCGGACGACTCTGCGTGAGGGACCACCTCTCCCGGAATCTCATCGGCTACAGGGACGGTGAACGTAAACGTCAAGCCGTGTCCCCCTGAGCCCAATCCTCCCCAGATTCGACCTCCATGTGCCTCAACTATTCCTTTGCAGATTGCGAGTTCCAGCCCCTCCCCGCCAAACCTCTGTTGATAATGGTCAGGGTCACTATTGGAAAACCTCTGAAAGAGGTGAGAGAGACCTGCCCCGCGTATTTCCCTTCCATCGGAGGAAACGGTGACGGCAACGGAATAGTCTTCCTTTGTGGCCGCGATTCTTACCCTCGAGGTTCCCGGCGAGAAGTTGATGGCATAGGTAACCAGGTTGTGCAGCACTTGTCCCATTCGTTCCGGATCGGCCATGACCTGCGGTAGACCAACGTCAATCCTGTCCTCAACCGCAACAGTGGACTGTCCCATCTGAAGGCGCGCCTTCGCCTCATCCACAATCGTGTCTATGCTCACGCTCCTGGGTTGGACCGCAAGGATGCCAGCCTGGATCCGCGTCAGTTCTATCAGGCTGTTGATTTGCGTCCGCATTAAATCGGTCTGCTGGTCGATGATTCGCAGGAATTGGCGCGATTCGGAGGGGTCCAGGAGGCTCACCGGGTTGAGCAGTGCGGAAACTGACCCCTTGATGGTGCTCATTGGTGTCCGGAGCTCGTTTCCGATTACTCCCAGGAATTGGGCTCGGAGCCTTTCCAGGTCTTCCAGGGGCGTCATGTCCTGGAGGGTCACGATTACCGAAACCAATTCCCCGGATTCAGAGAGAATGGGCGCAGCATTGATTAGCGCAGCGATTGACCGCCCATCTGCAAGCGAGATGGATATTTCTTCAGCACGGATGGTTTCTCCGCTCTTCATTGCGCCTGACAGCGGCAGCTCCTTCAGGGTTAGTTCCCGTCCGTCCGCGCGGCGCACGGTCAGGTCGGCCAGGACTACTTCAATCGTGTGATCGGGTAACTGGAGGCTTTCAACCATCCGCCTGACCTCGCGGTTGGCGGAAACCAGGGCTGAGGTCTTTGCATCGAAGACCAGCACGCCAACCGGAGAGATGTTGATAAGCGCTTCGAGGTCGGCCTTGGCGCGCCGCTCCTCTGCGTACCGTCGAGCGTTTGCTATGGCGGCGGCGGCGTGCGACGCAAAGGTGTGAAGTGTTTCCTCGTCGGCGGAGGTGAAATCAAGCCCGTCTTCCTTGCCCGAGAGGAAGATGCTGCCGACGCGAAGCCCGTGGTAGAGCACCGGCATGCTGAGAAAGGAGCTGGCAGAAAGTTGGCCATTCGGGACGCCGAGCGATTTGGCGTAGCTGGGGAAATCGGCCATCCTGAGCGGGGAGTCGAGGGAGATCAGGTGGGACATGAACTCCCGCATTTTGGGAACATTTGCCCACTGGAGTCTGATTTCGAGCGGAATGCCAAAGGATATCAGGTCCTGGGTGTTTCCCTCCTCGTCAAGCGTGGCAATTGCGCCCCTTCGAGCCCCGGTAAGGGTGCAGGCGCCCTGAATGAAGTTTTGCAAGACGGTATTCAGGTCGAGGCTCTGGGCAATAAGAAGGCTGGCCTCTTTGAATTTGGATAGCCTTTCCCTCAGTTCAGCGTTCTCCCGTAGGAGTGATACGACTGCGCCACCCCCTGGTTTCTCGATGGTGGATATGTTGGGCATGTTGCTGTGCACCATTTCATCTCCTTGGTCAAGGAGTAATTGTCTTCATATTTTACCTGCAATATCGGGGAAGCGGGAAGTAGCTATACAACACCGGTATTTTAGTCAATTTGTATTAATTCGGCAGCAGAGTACAAGCGGCTTGCCAGGACGGAGCGAACTATTGCTGGTCATTCGGTGTCAACGAAGAGGGTTCACCCAAATGCCCGTTGTCGGGTTTTTCTCATGCAATTCTCATGAAAATCTCAAGATTCTCATGAGACCTTCACATCTCCTTTGTAGACTGTTTCGGTGTGCAGCCAAACCGCTGGAGGTCGATAACCCGTGGGCGAATTGGAGAATGGACAGGACAACAGAGCACGCTTCTCCCATGCGTTGACGAATCTTGTTGACGTGGTCGCCAAAGGGCGTGCGGCGCTTGTGGCTTCGCACAACTTGGCGTCGATTGAGTTTGACGTCTTGACGCTCTTCCTGTCCCGTGAGGAGTTGACCGTGTCTGACATAGCACGGTCCCTTCCCGTTAGCCCGTCACGCGTCAGCAGAGTGGTGACCCAGCTGGTGGAATTGAACCTGCTGCGCCGTCGCCGGTCCCGCAGTGACCGGCGCGTGGTGAGGCTCACCCTGACGGAGCAGGGAACGTACTTTGCCCACCACCTGCAAAATCGTTCGCTGGACTACGATGAGGTCATCGCGGAGGGAATCGGCGAGGAAGAGATGGCCCGTTTTGTGGAGACATCCGCCAGAATCGTGAGCAACTTTGCGAAGCTGGTGCGCCGGTAGCGGGCTGCTTGCCCATGAGACTGCAAGCAAGCTGCCCGGGATCCGTGACGCAATGGTTGCACAGGGCCGCCACGTCTGGGATTCTCTGCAGCACGCTCTTGCCAGTGGTTTTTCGGCGAGCCAGGGCGTAGTCGACGCTGACTCGTGCCTGCCCTTGTTTTTTCTCGATTCTCCAACCGATTCTCGATGGGCCACGGACAGGCTGAGGTGAGCCTGGCAGAGCGTCTGCCCAGTGTGCTCCCACTTTCAAGGCCAACGAGCTGGCTTGGCCGCTTTGTGCCGCGTGTCCTCCGTGCTACCATGGCTACCACACGTAGTACAAAGCGATAGCCGTGAGGGTATTGAGGTGCCGAAGAAAAACCCAGGAAACGCTGGAAAGCCGGGAACTCCCCTGGAAGCAGCACAGCGCGAGATCGACAAGTCCTCTGAACCAATCGCCGTAGTAGGCATGGCGTGCAAGTTTCCTGGGGCGCCGGATCTGGCGTCCTTCTGGCGACTGCTGGAATCTGGGGGCAACGCGATAACAGAGGGCGTGCCCGGCTCCGGCGTCGGCCGCATTGGCGAGTTCTATCCTGAGTCCGCCAGGCAGAACCCCGCGTGCCACTTCGCGGCGTTGGTGGACGACATCGACCTGTTCGACGCCGATTTCTTCCGCATCTCCCCGGCGGAAGCGCAGCTGCTGGACCCCCAACAGCGCATGGTCCTGGAGACCGTCTGGCAAGCCCTGGAGGACGCGCTGGTCGACCCCGAGCGGCTCAGGGGCAGCCGCACGGGCGTGTACGTCGGCATCAGCAACAACGACTACCGCACCATCAGCCTCGAAGCCGGCCAACCGACCGAGCCCGCCACCAGCCTGTATACGGTCGCTGGCACGTCCTTCAACACGGCCGCGGGCCGCGTTGCCTACGCCCTTGGCCTGAATGGGCCGGCAATGGCGGTGGACACGGCCTGCTCGTCATCGCTCTTCGCGCTGCACCAGGGCGTGGCGTCTCTGCAGCGGGACGAGGCCGACCTGATCGTGGTCGGCGGCGTGCAGGCCATCTTCCTGGGCCGGTTGACGCAGCTGCGGGCGAACGCGCGGATGCTGTCGCCCGACGGCCAGTGCAAGGCTTTCGACGCGTCCGCCAACGGCTTCGTGCGCGGCGAGGGCTGCGGCATGGTGGTGCTGAAGCGGCTCAGCGACGCTCAGGCTGACGGCGACCGCATTTGGGGCGTCGTCCTTGGGTCTGCGGTGAACCAGGACGGCGCGAGCGCGGGCCTCACGGTGCCCAGCGGTCCGGCACAGACGGAGGTCATTGAGGAGGCCCTGCTGGCGGCGGGCGTCGAACCGAACGAGGTCGACTACCTGGAGGCGCACGGCACGGGCACGGAGGTGGGCGACCCTATCGAGCTGAACGCCGCCATCGACGTCTATGGCAAGGGTCGCGGCCCGGAGAACCCGCTGCTGGTCGGGTCGGTCAAGACCAACGTGGGGCACCTGGAGCCGGCCGCAGGCGTGGCGGGCCTGATGAAAGTCCTGCTGTCGATGCACCGCGGCATCATTCCCAAACACCTCCACTTCAACAACCCCAACCCGCGAGTCGATTGGGACAACATTCCCGTCAAGATCACCTCGGAGACCACGGCGTGGCCTGAGGTCGGCGACAGGCTGCATCGTGCTGGTATCAGCTCCTACGGGTGGTCCGGGACCAACGTGCACGTCATCGTGGAGGCATACCCGGGCGAGACGCCGTCTGCTGTGGACAACGGCGGCATGCCGCAACCCGCGGGAGCCACGCAGCCGGTCCGCCTGCCTGACCCTGCCGCGGCACCCGCCGCCGATGCGCCTGTGAGCCGCCCTGCGCGGCTTCTCCCCCTTGCAGGCAAGACCGACGCGGCACTCCGTGACTTGGCCAAGTCCTATTTGGCGTGGCTGGACGAGCAGAGCGACACGGTCCTTACCGACGGCGCCGCGGGCGAGGCAGCGCTGTCCGACATGGCGTGGTCGGCATCCGTGGCCCGCAGCCATTTCGACTTCCGCAAGGGCGTAGTCTTTCGGGATGCCCAGTCCCTGCGACAGAGCCTCCGCGACGTCGGTGACAATGACGATGATTCACCGCCGCAGTCCACCACAAAAGTTGCCTTCGCTTACACCGGCCAGGGCAACCAGTGGGTCGGCATGGGCGAAGGCCTCTACGATACCGAGCCGGTGTTCCGCGCTGTGCTGGACCGGTGTGACCGGGTCATGCAGGAGGAACGTGGAGTATCGCTGCTGGACGTGATGTTTGGACGTCCCAGCGCGGGCGGCGACCTCGACGAGCCGCAGTGGACGCAGCCCGCCATTTACGCGTTGGAATGCGCCCTCACCGCGCTCTGGGATAGCGTCGGCGTCCGCCCGGATGTGGTTATAGGACACAGCCTCGGCGAAATCGCGGCCGCCCAGGCGGCGGGCGTCTTCTCGCTGGAGGACGGGCTCCGGTTCGCTTCCGCCCGCGGACGGCTGCTGGGCGCGCTGCCGAGGGCGGGCGCAATGGCGGCTGTGTTTGCGCAGGCATCGCAGGTGGAAGCCGCCGTGAACGAGTGGAACGTCAACCACCCCGGCGCGGACGTGGTCATCGGCGTTGACAACGGCACCCACCAGGTGGTCAGCGGCCCCGCCGAAGAGGTGCACGCCTTTGCAGACCTCCTGGAGTCGGCGGGCGTCAACGTGCGGCGGCTTCGGCCCAGCCCTGCCTACCACAGCCCGTTGGTGGAGCCGGCCCTTGACGACCTGGAGGCTGTGCTTGACGCCATTCCCGTGACGGCCCCATCGGTGAGGCTCGTGAGCAACCTCACCGGGTCGCCACTGGCCGCGGACGAGCGGATGGACGGTGCGTACTGGCGCAGGCACGCGCGGCAGCCTGTCGCCTTCCGCAGGGGCGTTGAGGCCCTGGCAGAGCTGGGAGTCGACGCGATCATCGAGCTTGGGCCGCACGCAGTGTTGGGCCCCCTCGTGTCCCTGAACTGGACGCCGACTAGGGGCGGCCCCACGACGCCCGTCGTCCTTCAGAGCCTGCTGCGCCCGTCCTTCGATGGCTCCGAGTCGTGGCGCGCGGACGCGTTTCCGCTTGCCGTCGCAGGCGCATATGAAGCCGGGTTGCCGGTCGACCTTGCCGGCCTGTTCGCCGGCGAGGAACGGCGAAAGATCTCCGTGCCCGGCTACGCCTTCCAGCGCCGCCGGTATTGGGTCACGAGCACGCAGCGGCGCAGGCCGGGCGACGCCCACCCACTGCTCGGCGCGAAGCACGAATCTCCGCGCGACGAGGTCATGTACGAGACGGAGATGTTTCCGTCCGACCCTCAGTGGCTGAAGGACCACAGGGTCTACGGGCGCGTGGTCATGCCCGGCGCCGTCTACGGGGCGATGGCGGCGACTGCGCCCCTCGCCGAGGGCGCAAGCTCCACCGTCGTGGAAGAACTGCAGCTCCACAACCCTCTGGTGTACCCGGAGTACGACCCTGATGGCGACGAGGGCGAGCCGAGCCGCCGTGTGCAGATGATCGTCAGCGGCGGCAAGGGCTCGGAGCCGCGCGAGTTCGAGGTTTACAGCAAGGGCAGGAGCGACGAGGGTTGGACGCTCCACGCCGAGGGCCGGCTGGCTCCCGCCGCGGGACGCCCAGGCGCCAATGAGCGCGTGCAGGTCGAAGCGCTGACGGACGGCCTGCAGCCCCAGGACCTCAACGCCTACTACCGGGCCAAGGCCGCCACCGGCATTGACTTCGGGCCGTTCTTCCGCACGGTGGAGACGTTGTGGTGCGAGGGCCGCGAGGCCGTCGGCGAGGTCGCGCTCCAGGGCGCGGCGGAGGGGCAGGACTACGGCATCCACCCGCTGCTGCTGGACGGCTGCTTCCAAGTCCTGTCGGCCACCCGCACACTGTCGGGCATCGGCGGTGACGCCACCTACCTACCCTTCGCGTGCGAGAGGCTTTGGCTGAACGGCCCGCTGCCCGAGCGCATCGTGTGTTACGCGCAGCTCCGTGAGTCCGCCCAGGAGGCGGGCGATGACGACGCTGCGGCCGCTATTCCGGAGACGTTGACCGGCGACCTGACCCTCTACTCCCCGGAGGGATTCGTACTGGGCGGCCTGGCTGGATTCGTGTTGAAACGCGCCACGCGGGCTTCCCTGTTGTCGTCAACGGAGGGACTGGAAGAACTGCTGTACGAGGTGGTTTGGCGCGAACGGCCGCATAGCGGCGGCATCCAGCCCGCGGACTTCCTCGAAAGCCCAACTGAGATTGATTCGCGGGTAACGGTCTTTGCCGACTATCTGAGGGCGGAGGATGTGGACCCGGGAAGCAGGGAAGCGCTGCTGAATGACTTGGAGCGCCTTTCTTGGTCGTACGCGCTTCAGGCCTTGGAAGAGCTGGGCTGGGAGCGCAAGGCGGGCGCGTCTGTGGTCCCGGAGGCCGAACGGGGCCGTCTGGAGGTCCTCCCGGAACATGAGAAGTTGTTCCGCCGGCTATTCGACCTTCTGGCCAGAGCCGGAGTGGCTGAGGAAAAGGACGACGGCTTCGTTGTCGCTATCGGACCGGGCGGTCCACAGCCGGAGGCCCTGCCGGGCGACCCGGAAGCCTTCGCAGACTGGATGGCCGGGGAGTACCCACACGGAGAGGTGGAAATCGGCCTCATTCGCAGGTCGGGCGGCGCATTGGCCAAGGCGCTTACGGGTCAGGTGGACCCTCTGACCCTGCTCTTCAGCAGCGGTGACCCCACGCCCGCCGACCTGTACTTGAGAGCGCCCGTGGCGAAGGCGGCGAACAAGATGCTGGCGGACGCTGTCGCCGTGATGCTCGACAGAGTGCCGCCGGGACGCCAGCTGCGTGTGATAGAGATTGGAGCCGGTACGGGATCAGCGACGGCGTCAGTATTGCCGGAGCTTCCCGCCGGTCTGTTCACGTACACCTATACAGACATCTCCGCCGGATTCTTTGCTGAGGCGGAAGCGCGATTTGGCGGCGGTGCGATCGAATACCGGATCCTGGACATTGAGCGTGACCCGGTGGAACAGGGCTTCGCCGCTCACGGCTATGACATTTTGGTGGCGTCTAACGTTCTGCATGCAACCCGTTACCTGGAAGAGACGCTTGCGTATTGCCGGCAGCTTCTCGCCCCATCCGGACAGCTCCTGGCGCTGGAGAACCTGCGCGGGCAGGGTTGGCTCGACTTGACCTTTGGCCAGTTGGACGGGTGGTGGCGGTTTGCGGATGACTATCGCCCGCACCATGCGCTGGCAGACCCTGCGGTCTGGAAGCAGGCGTTGGTCGACGCCGGGTTTGTCGACGTGGTTGTCCTTGGCCCGGAGACCTCCGAATCGACAGGCATGCTCGACCGGGGCGTCATGGTCGCGCAGGGTCCTGAGGAGGTCGTGGAAGCGGCGGGGGTTTGGGTAGTGGCGGAGGATGGCGGCGGCGTTGCCAGGCAAGTCGCTGCGGAGCTCACCGCGCGGAACCAAATCGTCGTCCTCGCATCCGATCGGGGTCCGGGTCCCGGAGCAAACGGGGTTGAGGGCCTGAGCTTGGGTACGGTGTATGTGGACTTGGACCGGCGCGAATCCTGGGAGGCGCTGCTGAAGACTCTGCCCGCAGACGTGCCCTTCAACGGTGCTGTCCACTTCCTGAGCCTGGATGGCCATGGAACGCAGTCCACCACCGCCCAGTTGGCGGAGGCCACCAGGCGAACCGGGGCAAGCGGGTTGGCGCTCATTCAAGGGCTGCTTGATGCCGATGCCGCCCCGGAAAAGGGGGTGTGGTTCATCACTCGGGGCGCCCAGAACGTAGACCATGAGTCCTTAGGCGAGCCGTCGGGCTCCATCCTCTGGGGGGTTGGGAAGGTCGTCGCCCGGGAGGCGGGCCACCTCCAGGCCCACATGCTCGATTTGGCAGCCGACGCGCCGCTTCCCGTGACCGCCCTGGTAGACGAACTGCTGTATCCCGACGACGAAACGCACGTAGCCTACCGCCGCGGGACCAGGCAAGCTGCCCGGCTGACACGGGCCGGGAGCGAAACGGAGCGTTTGGCGTTGTCGGAGGACTCGGAATGGCTGCTGTCGCCGGACGCCGACGGTGATTTGGCCGGAATCACCGTCGATCCGCTGCCGAGGCGGGCATTGGAATCTAACGAGATCCGGGTGGCGGTGGAGGCTGCGGGGCTCAACTTCTGGGACGTATTCCGCGGCCTCGGCCTGATCAGTGAAGGACAGTTCGGGGGCGAGCTCTGCGGGCGCGTGATCGAAGCAGGTGAGGACGTTTCGAATGTCGCCGTAGGCGACCGTGTCGTAGGGCTGGCAATCGGCGCCTTCAGTTCGGAAGCGATAACCCGGGCAGAAATGGTGACGGTTGCGCCTCCGGGAATGCCGTTGACAGCCCTGGCCACCGTGCCGGTCGTTTTCGCCTCTGCGGCCCTGTCGTACGAGCTGTCAGGGCTCTACCCGGGTGACCGCGTGTTGATACACGCCGGAGCGGGCGGCGTCGGGATGGCCGCCATTCAGCTCGCACAGGCGGCGGGCGCCGAGGTGTTTGCAACGGCCAGCGCCCCCAAACATGCGTACCTTCGTTCCCTTGGTGTCGAGCATGTGTTTGACAGCAGGCAGACCGCCTTCGGCAAGGAGATCCTGGAAGCCACCAATGGCGAGGGCGTCACAGTAGTGCTGAACAGCTTGACCGGAGAAGGCTTTATTGAAGCCAGCTTGGCCTGCCTGGCGCAGGGAGGCCGGTTTGTGGAGATGGCCCGGGTTGGCATTTACAGCGAGGAGGAAATGGCGCAGGCCCGCCCGGACGTAGCCTACGCAATCCTGCGGCTGGATGCCCTGAAGGAAGACGATCCCATGCACCTCGGCGCTGTCCTCAGCGGGGTGATGGACCGTATAGCCGCCGGTGAGTTGAGCCCGCTGGTGCACAGCCGGTGGTCAATGGCTGATGCGCCCTCTGCAATGAAGTTCATGCGCGCAGCCCGGCACATTGGCAAGATCGTCCTTGCGACATCGTCCATTGAGGGTGGGCAACTTCGCAATGACCGTACCTACCTCGTTACGGGCGGCCTGGGCGGCATAGGGTGTGTCGTGGCCGAGTGGCTGGCGGACCGTGGCGCCGGCGCAATAGCGCTGAATGGCCGCCGTTCACCGGACCCCGAGGCGGAGGAAGTGATCGAGTCCTTGCGTGGTCGCGGACACAGGGTGGAAGTCCAGTTGGCGGACGTGACCGACCCCGCCGCGGTCGACGCAATGCTGGCGCGCATCGACGCAACACTCCCCCCGCTGGCAGGCGTCATCCACAGCGTAGGCGTGCTCTCGGACGGGGCTTTCACCAACCAGAGCTGGGAGAAATTCGAGACGGTGCTGTGGCCCAAGATACTTGGGGCGTGGCAGTTGCACCGTGCAACCATGGACCGGGACCTGGACCTCTTTGTCTTGTTCTCAAGCCTGGCGGGGGTCACCGGGAACCCCGGCCAGGCCAACCATGCGGCTGCCAATGCGTTTTTGGACCAGCTTGCCGGGCACCGGCGCGCCCTGGGACTCCCGGGGCAGACCATAGCCTGGGGCGCCTGGGCGGGGCTGGGCGAGGCGGAGGAGCAGCGTGAGCGGATCGAGCGGCAGTTGGCGTCGTCCGGTGTCGGCTGGATGACGCCACAGCAGGGTATCAGAGCGCTGGATGCCTTGGTGCGCCAGGATGTGACGACAGGCGTGGTTGCGGCGGTCGACTGGCCCGTTTGGGCGGGGAACTTTGAGGAGCGCCCGCTCTTCCTGGAAGACCTGCTGGTTGACGAATCGGCCGCCGGCGCCGGCACAGATGGAGCAGCCGACGACGACGTGTGGACGCAGTTGAAGGAGCGGCCCGCCGGTGACTGGGAGGGGGTGCTCGTCACTTTCTTGCAACGCGAGCTGCAGGCCGTGCTGCGCTCGCCATCCGCTCCGGCGCCGAACGTCGGCTTTTTCGACCTTGGCATGGACTCGTTGATGTCGGTGGAACTCCGAAACCGGATGAACCGGGCGCTGGCCGGCCAGTACGTGGTCTCCAACACTGCGGTCTTCGACTACCCCACTGTTGCCTCGTTGGCCGCCTTCCTGACCGATGAGTTGGGCCAGGCCATCGAGAGCGGCGGCAGTGAGTCGCCTGCCCCGGCCGTAGTCGCTCCTCAACGTAAGCGGGCGAGGACAGCGGAGGATGACCCGATTGCCATCGTTGGCATGGCCTGCCGCTTCCCCGGCGCGCCGGACCTGGCGTCCTTCTGGACCCTGCTCGAGTCCGGCACGGACGCCGTGACCGACGGCCGCCAGGATGACGGACCCTGGGAGGGCGTCACCGGAGACCCCGCCGCGGACGACCCCGTTTACCGCATGGGGGGATTTGTCGAGGGGATCGACCAGTTTGACCATTCATTCTTCCGCATCTCTCCCATTGAAGCGCGCACGATGGACCCACAGCAGCGCATGTTGCTGGAGACCACGTGGCACGCGCTGGAGGATGCGGGCATTGACCCCGATGACCTCAAGGGAAGCCGCACCGGTGTCTACGTAGGCATTGGCGGCAGCGAATACCGCGAGGTGATATCGAGGGGCCCGCGGGAAGATGTCTTCTTCGGGACTACCCCCAGTGTGGCGGCCGGCCGCGTCGCCTTTGTGCTTGGCCTGGAGGGTCCCGCCATGCCGGTCGACATGGCCTGCGCTTCCTCCATCGGCGCCGTGCACCAGGCGAGTGCGGCCTTGCAGTCCGGCGAGGTGGATGTGGCCTTGGCAAGCGGGACAAACGCGCTGCTGTCGCTGCCGGTTGTGCGGCTCCACCGGAATCTGGGCATGCTCTCTGCGGCCGGCCGATGCAACTCCTTCGACGCCAGCGCAGACGGCTACGTCCGCGGCGAGGGTTGCGGTGTGCTCGTGCTGAAGCGATTGAGCAAGGCGGAAGCCGACGGCGACCGCATATGGGGGCTCGTCATTGGCTCGGCCGTCAACCAGAACGGCGCCAGCGCGGGGCTGCCGGTGCCCAGGGGGCCGGCGCAGGAGCGGGTCATGGAAGACGCCCTTGCCCGCGCGGGCGTGGCCCCGTCGGAGGTCGACTACCTCGAGGCACACGGCACCGGCACGGCTCTGGGCGACTCCATCGAGCTGCGCGCCGTCGCCTCCGTGTACGGGCAGGGGCGGGAGCTGGACAATCCGCTGCTGATGGGCTCAGTGAAGACCAACATCGGCCACGTGGAGTGGGCGGCGGGCATGGCCAGCATCATAAAGGCCGTGCTGGGCATGCAAAAGGGCGTCATTCCCGCTCACCTTCACTTCCAGGACCCGAACCCGAACTTTGAATGGGACCGGATGCCGTTGCGCATTACCTCGCAGCAGACCGAATGGCCCTCACGCGCGGACCGGCGTCCCATTGCGTCCGTGAACTCCTTCGGCCTGTCGGGCGCCAACGCCCACGTGGTGCTGGAGGGCTACGGCGCGGGAGAGTCGCCGGTCGGCGCCCCGCAGCCCGTTGAGTTGGCGGAGATAGCGGTGTTCCAGGCCGACGGTGAAACCGCAGAGCGTACTGTCCGGGTGCTGCCACTGTCCGCCAAGACCCCGCGTGCCCTCCGAGCGATGGCCGGACAGTACGTGGCCTGGCTGGACGAGCAGGCCGGCAACCTGTCGGAAGCTTCGCTCGCCGACATGACGTGGACGGCTGCGATGGGACGCAGCCACCTGCAGTACCGCGCAGGCCTGACCTTCCGCGGGGTAGATGATTTGCGGGCCGGCCTCCAGGCGCTTGCCGAGTCGATAGACCCGACAGACGACAGCCTGCCGCCGAGGTCGGACAGGACGGCATTTGTGTACACGGCCGGAGACGCTGTGACGCCGGGGATGACTGAGTGGCTGTACAGGATGGAACCCGTGGTCCGCGACGTGCTCAACCGCTGTGACCTGCTGTACAGGGAGGAGCAAGGGGTGTCGCTCCTGGATGGCATGCTCGACCGCGATGGTGCTCGGGAAGACCCGGCCCTTCGGCGAGCGGCCAACTATGCCTTGCAGGCTGCCCTCACCGCCCTGTGGGGGAGCGTAGGCGTTCGCCCCAGCGCTGTTCTCGGCCAGGGAGCGGGCGAGATCGCGGCGGCCCAGGCGGCGGGTGCCATCAGTCTTGAAGAAGGGTTGCGTCTGGCGGCGGCCCTCAGCGGCCCGGACGCCGCGTTGCCGGGTGTCTCCGTGAACCAGCCCTCCATGACGTGGATCAGCAGCCTGACCGGCGGCGCGGTCCGGCAAGCCGGCGACGTCGACGTAGCCCACTGGCGCAAGCTCGTCGCGGATGGGGCGGCGTTCCCGGCTTGTGTCGAGGCGCTGGCCGCCACCGGCGTGGACCTCGTCATCGGGCTTGGCACGCAGTCGGGCATCGGCCAGGTCTGCGAGCCGCTCTGGCCAACCAACGCCGAGACTGCCGCGCCAACCTTCGTGGACGGCACGGGGCTCGACTCCGGCGATGCCGAGGGCGGTTTCCATGCAGCCGTCGCACGGGCCTACGAGGCCGGAACGAATGTCGCGTTTGAGGGTATGTTTGCGGGAGAGATGCGCCGACGGGTGTCCCTGCCGAGCTATCCCTTCCAGCGGCGGCGACATTGGGTATAGTCCATGGAGGGCCGGGGTCAGAATCCAGGCTGGCTTTGATGAGTTCGTTTCAGTGAGACAAAGAGTCTCAATTGCATGAATATTCATCATAGATGGGTGCGAAAACTTGACTGGTAAGTTCCCCCTCTTGTAACGTATGGCCGTCAAAGTCATTTAAACCTTCAGGAGGCTTATGCCATGGCAACGACCGAGGAACGCTTGAGGAAGCTGGTTGACGACAACCTTGAAGTGGATGGGCGGCCGATTGGTCAGGAACTGCATTTGTCCGGGAACCTGATCGACGCCGGCGTGTCCTCCGTGGATTTCGTCGCATTCATGAAGGTCGTGGTCGAGGAGTTCGGCGTAGAAATGACCCCCGGAGATTGCGAGAACTTCCAGACCCTTGGCGACCTGATCGCCCATCTGGAAGCGCAAGCAGCATAACCCACACGGCAACGTAGCGGCCCGCCGCTACCGGGCAGGTGCCTACCCTCCTTTCGACATCCAGCAGTTGACGGAGGGCTTTGGCGAAATGACCGGACCGGCGGGCTGTTTTTGTGCGGACACGAACGTGGCCTCTTCTGCTACAATGCCTTTCATGCTTACGGCTATTACCCATGGTTGGATGATTCCGTTTCGCACCTTGCCCAGCGCCGACGTTTTCCATGTGGCGCTCTCCCCCCACGGGGCCCGGGAAGCGTCATGCGCGACATTGCTCGACCGGAAGGAGCTGTCGCGAGCGGACAGGTTCCTGTACCCCGGTCCGCGCCGTAGGTTCATTCTCCTCCGCGCTGCGCTCCGCGAACTCCTCTGTGACCGCCTGGATTGTGACAACGACAATCTGTCCTTCGGTTCCGCGGAGCACGGCAAGCCTTTTGCCCTTGTGGGAGACGTCCCTGCCGCCATCCAATTCAATGTGAGCGACAGCGGCAGGCACGGGTTAATCGCCATTGCTCCACAAGGACAGATAGGCATCGACGCAGAAGAGCGGTCCACGACCCGTGACTTGGACGGGCTCGCCGAGACCGTCTTTGGGCCGGACGAGCAGGCGTACGTTGCATCCGTTCGTGGGCAGGAGAAGGTCCACCGCTTCTACCGCCTCTGGACCATGAAGGAGGCGCTCCTCAAGGGGCTGGGCACAGGCCTCTACCTGGACGTGTCCAGCTTTCAGGTCCCGGAGACTCTGCTGCACGGGGAGTCGGGCGCTGAATTCCAGTTCCCCCAGTTTCCCGAGGCTCGCTGGTGGGTGGAAGACCTCGGCGTTGAGGACTTCGCCGCGGCGATCGCCCACGAAATAGTCGGGGTCGATGCCCCGGTCGCTCAAGATGCGGACGGCGGCGAATTAGCTTCTGCTTGGAACGCCGCCGGAAACGTTGGCTCCTAGTCCCCAGCCATCTAAGGAAAGACGACGACTCAATGGCGAGCGAAGAACACGCGTGGGACTTGCCTGAACCTCTGGAGACGCACGAGGTCCAGGTGGACGCTGATACCGTCATCACCCTTCGGCGGCACGGCAACCCGGACGGCCCCAGGCTTGTTATGACCCACGGCAGCGGCCTCGCCATTGACCTCTACTATCCCTTTTGGTCCCTGCTGGCTGACGAGTTTGACCTTATCCTCTACGACCTCAGAAACCACGGCTGGAATGAACTGACCGCCCTCGACCGCCATAACGTCCCCACGCTGGTGGATGACCATGACCTCATCATCGAGGCGATTGACACGCACTTCGGGAAAAAGCCAAAGATTGGCGTGTACCACTCCATGTCTGCCCTGGTAGCGCTTCTGTCACCCACGATGGGCAGCGCGTACGCCGCCCTCGTCATGTTCGACCCGCCCCTGCGCAAGCCCTATATCTCCGACGAGCAATTCGACGCGGCAACCATGCGCACCGCAGCAATGGTCCGCCGCCGGACCGCGAAGTACCGGACCATTGAGCAGTTTTCAAGTCTCCTGCCCTACGTGCCGGCATTCCAGCGTATGGTGGAGGGGGCACACGACCTCATAGCAAGAACCACTCTTCGTGAGAGCAGGGACGGTGAAGGCTTCGAACTGCGGTGTCCACCTGAGTATGAAGCGCAGATAGTTGACTATGCCCGCATTTTCTCCCTTTGGGTTGATTTTGAGGCTATGCGCTGCCCTCTCAAGGTCATCGGGGCGGACCCCACCTTGCCGTACGCCTACATGCCCACGCTGGACCTCAGCGACGTTGCAATTGTGCACTACGACTTCCTGCCTGACGCCACGCACTTCCTGCCCCTTGAGAAGCCGGAGGAGTGTGCCGCCGTCCTCAGGGAGTTTCTCGCGGTCCTGCCGAGCCTGTAGCCTCAGCCGCCTGCACTTGAACAGTCGGCCACCCTGGCGCCGCCGGTCGTGCGTGGTGGAGCTGCCATGGCTGAATCGCAGACTCTTCGCTGGGAGTTCGTTTTATGAGGAAGGTGCCTATCAGCTCCGGATGGACACTCACCAGCCCTCTGCCCCACTAGATCTGGGGCTCTTCCAATTCCAACTTAGCTGGTTCCATGTCTTCACCCATTCCTTCAAATGGCTGGGGATGTGGTTCCTGCCAGCCTGGGGAATTGCCTCTTGACATGCAATCCCAGGGTTGCGTATAGTCTGTTTGCATGAACACAGACCGAGTCTTCAGGGCACTCGCGGACCCAATACGAAGGTTGATGCTGGACGAGCTCTCTGAGCGCAACGAGCAGACGCTCTACGAGCTCACAGCGCGCTTGATTATGCGGCATGAAGTCGCCATCTCCCGGCAGGCCATGGCCAAGCACATTGATCTCCTGGAAAAAGCAGGGCTCGTAAGCTCAGAGAAGCGTGGCAAATATCGAATGCTTGTCTTCAACGATAAACCCCTCAGGGCTGTCATGGATCGATGGCTCAAGTGACACTATGAGAAGAAAAGGAGGCCAGATATGCGCATTACACTCACCGGTGTTTTCGTAAGCGACCAGGATGAGGCTCTGAGCTTCTACACGGAGATCCTGGGCTTTGTGAAGAAGCATGACGTGCCTGTGGGGGAATTCA
>DAOUJQ010000007.1:0-8704 GCA_034422455.1 Dehalococcoidia bacterium | reverse complement strand
CCGCCGCTCCTCAGGCGTGAGGTAAGACGAGTAGTACCCGTGCTTCATGGCGTTCCGGTTGCCCGGCTGCCCTCCGCGGTTCCGCTTCCGGCGCTTGGGTGTTTGGTTGTGGGATTCGTCGTTCTTCTCCATGCATCGAGGCTAGACGCCGCCGCGCTTGGCCGCAAGCACGTGATGGCAGGGTCCGGTTCGCGATGCCCTGACACCTGCCCCTCGCGCTCGCACAATCCCGTCTACTACCCTTGCTCCATGCCGGTGCCGAGCTCGCCCCGCCTCGACTGCCCAAACCCGGCAAGCTCAACGGAGGAGATGAAAGTGCCCTAAGAGTCGCAGAATTTGCCCCAATGCCCCCTCGAGGCCACCCAAAAGCGACCGAAAATGAAAATTTCCAATCGTATCTGCAGAGGACGATTTTATAGGGGATTCGTTCCCCGGAAAAAATTTTTTCGAATGGAAACAAAAACGATTCGTAGCTGGAGCTGCCGCTCCGTTCGCCCTGAGCCTGTCGAAGGGCCCCTACAGCGCCGCCGTCCCCGTACCCGGTACGAGGCAGGAACCCAACCCTCCATTTCGTCGCCCCTGCGCAGGCAGGGGCCCAGAGGGGCGGGGCCGGGCGGGGAACCCCTTCCCCCTCGCAGGGGGAAGAGCCTGCCCCGTACTCGATACGGGGTTGGGATGGGGGTCCCCCGCGCCCAACGACGCCCGACTCCCCCCAGCCAACCCCGCCCTGAGCCCGTCGAAGGCCCCTACAACGCCCGCCGGTGCGAGAACCGCGTCTCCGCCGACGTGATGAACTCCAGCAGCACCGCCTGCCCCTGCTCCTCCGTCACGCGGCGGGCGCGCTGGAACGCCGGGCCCACGTCCTCCGGGTCCGTGACCCGCTCCGAGTGCGCCCCCAGCGCCCGGCCGATGGCCGCGTACTCGCCGCCCAGGTCCCGCGCCTTGTACCGCTCGTGCGACGAGATCATGTTCCGGTTCTCGATGGCCATCGTGCCGTTGTTGAACACGACGGTGATGATCGGCACCTCGGCCCGCACGGCGGTCTCCACGTCCAGCCCCGTCATGCCGAACGCGGCGTCGCCCATGACGTTGATGCACACCTTGTCCGGCTCCGCCAGCTTCGCACCGATGGTCAGCCCCAGCCCCGTGCCCAACCCGTGCGACTTGCCCCAGCCCAGGTAGCTGCGCGGCGTCGGCGCCAGGTAGAACGGCAGCATCTGGTCCCGCGGGCTGCCCGAGTCGTGCGTCACGATGGCCTCCGACGGCGGGATGGCCCGCTGCATCTCGTGGATGACCCGGTACGGGTTGATGGGCGTCTCGCCGGACGTCAGCAGCGGCGTCCATTCCCCCATCCACGCGTCCCGCTGCTCCGCAAGCTCGGCCGCGACGTTGTTGTCGCGGGGCGCGCTCGTGCCCCGCACCTCCGCCACCGCCTCCGCGAACTGGGCCAGCGTCAGCTTGGCGTCGCCCAGGATCGGGTAGGCGGCCGGGTAGCCCTTGTTGATGTCGGCCTCGTCGTTGACGGCGTGGATGACCGTCTTGCCCGGCGGCACCGTGATGGACATCGGGTGCCGCGTCAGGCTCGCGCCCACGGCCAGCACCACGTCGGCGTCGGCCATCGCCCGGTAGCCGTGGGCCGTCATGACCGTCGCGACCGTCCCGCCGGACAGCGGGTGGTCCTCCGGGAAGGCGCTCTTGCCCAGCATCGTCGTCACGACGGGTATCTGCAGCAGCTCCGCCAGCGCGACGAGCTCGTCGGTCGCCTCCGCGTACAGCACGCCCTGCCCGGCGAAGATCACCGGCCGCTCGGCCTCGACGAGGGCCCGTGCCGCTGCCAGCACGTCGCGCGGGTCCGCCGAGGAGCGCGTCGACGCGACGGCCGAGTAGCCGTCCACCGCGTCGCCGATGTCCGTGTCCATGATGTCCGCGGCGAACTCGACCATGACCGGGCCGGGCTTGCCGTGGTAGAGGCGGCTGAAGGCGCGGCGCATCACCTCCGGGAGCCGGTGCGGGTGGTCCAGCCGCTCGACCCACTTGGTCACGGCGTTGTAGCTCTCCTCCGAGCTGAAGATGGGCGGCACCCCCGCGATGGCGCTCGCCTGCCCCAGCGGGATCAGCAGCATCGGCGTCGAGTCCGAGTAGGCCGTCGCCACCCCCGCGAAGGCGTTCTCCGCACCCGGCCCGTACTGCATCGCGAACACCGCCGGCCGACGCCCGTTGGTCACCCGTGCAAACCCGTCCGCAATGCCCACGCCCACGCGCTCCTGCCGGCAGATGACGGGCCGCATCCCCGCGGACGCCGCCGCGTCGATGACCGACGTGGTCGGGAAGCAGCTCAGGAACTCCACCTTCTCCCGCTGCAGAATGTCGATGATGGCGTCAACGGTCTTCATGCCAGCCTCCAAGTACGGTTCTCGTGCAATGAACGGACGCATTGTAGCGCACCGGGGGCGAGGTGTGACGCGCCCGTAGGGACGACCCTTGTGGTCGCCCTCCCGCTCTCCCTGCCCCACGCCCGTCGTTCCTGCGAAGGCAGGAACCCAGAGGGGCGGGACGTGGGCGGGGCCGCCCGTGCCGTCGGCGGATGGGAACCCATCCCCTGCACCCCAACTGTACAGCGCTCCTCCGCAGGCTTAGCATAGGGGCACTCGCAAGCAGGTGAACGGCAATGGCGGACTACAGCTACGACATCGCGATCGTCGGCGGAGGCATCCTTGGCGTCGCCACGGCCATGGAGCTGACGCGGCGGTTCCCCCGGCTGTCGGTCGGCGTCCTGGAGAAGGAGGACCGGCTGGCGGTCCACCAGACGGGGCACAACAGCGGCGTCATCCACTCGGGCATCTACTACAAGCCGGGGTCGCTGAAGGCGCAGAACTGCGTCGCCGGCGCCAGGGCGCTCCTGGAGTTCTGCGACGAGCACGGCGTGACCTACGACCTCTGCGGCAAGGTCATCGTCGCGACCCGTGAGGACGAGCTCGGCCGCCTTGATGACCTGTACGAGCGCGGCCAGGCGAACGGCGTGCCGGGGCTGGAGATGATCGGCCCGGAGCGGTTGAAGGAGATCGAGCCCCACTCAGCGGGCATCCGCGCGCTGTGGTCGCCCAACACGGGCATCATCGACTACACCGAGGTCACGGAGGCGTACTCCCGCGTCTTCCAGGAGAACGGCGGCGACGTGCTGACGGGCGCTCGCGTCGAGGGCGTGTCGCAGGACGGCGACGGCATCACCGTCGAGACGACGCGTGGAGACGTGTCGGCCAGGTACATGGTCAACTGCGCCGGGCTCTACGCCCACGACATCGCGCACATGATGGGCGCGCCCTACGACCTGCGCATCATCCCCTTCCGCGGCGAGTACTACACGCTGTCGGACGAGGGGGCGTCGCTGGTGCGCGGGCTGATTTACCCGGTGCCGGACCCCCGATTCCCCTTCCTGGGAGTGCACTTCACCAAGGGCATCCACGGAGGCGTGGAGGCCGGGCCCAACGCCGTTCTAGCCTTTGCGCAGGAGGGGTACACCAAGTTCAAGGTGAACGTGGGCGAGACGCTTGCGACGCTGGGCTTCCCCGGCTTCTGGAGCATGGCGCGTCGCTACTGGAAGACGGCCTTCCAGGAGTACCACCGCTCGTTCAGCAAGGGCGCGTTCACGCGGTCGCTGCAGCGGCTGGTGCCTGAGATCGAGTCGCGGCATCTGGCGGAGGGAGGAGCGGGCGTCCGGGCGCAGGCCGTCGAACGCACCGGCGCGCTGGTGGACGACTTCCGCATCACGCAGACCGGCAACGCGATCCACGTCCGGAACGCGCCGTCGCCGGGCGCAACGGCATCGTTGGCGATCAGTAGGGGTATCGTTGCGATGGCGGAGGAGGCGTTCGCACTGAGTTAGGAGACTAGGAAGCCGTAAGCTGTATCACCACAAAGGCGACGGTCGACCCAATAGCTAATGAGCTTACCGCAAGGCCTACTATCCACTTGATGATCTCGACCTTCATCTCTGCCAGGTCAGCCTTGGTGGCATAGTGCTGCAGCGTTTGCCGCATATCTTCACGAAGCGCTTGGAGAGAATTCCTCATCTCCTCACGCAAGGCTTGGGAGTCCAGCTTCATTTCCTCCCGCAAAGCCTGGGAGTCCTTCCGCATCTCTTCATGCAATGCTTGGTGAGACTCCCGCATCTCCTCCCGCAAGGCCTGGGAGTCCAGCTTCATCTCCTCGCGCTGAGTCTGGAAGTCTTGCCGCAATTCCTCACGGAATGCTTCAAACTCCCGCCGGGTCAGCGGTGCGTCATCAAGGGTGGTCATTGGTCAGCCTCCTCTTGTGACGTATTGTTGTAAGCTTTCCTGACTGATGTCAAGCTACGAAGTTAATAATTGCGCATGGCAATGAATGAATTTCCTTCGGGCAGAATCTTGTAGAATAACTGCAAGAAAGGACGGAGTCGTCATGAACAAGGATGCACTGCGAGGACTGCTTGCCGTGGTCGTCGGCGTGATAGTCGCCCACGTCGTCTTTTTTGCTGTGGGCTTCGCCGCCGAGTGGCTGTACCCCACGCCGCCGGAGCTGCTCGACCCGCAGACGCCCTTCGAAACGGCGGAGCGCGTCGAGGGAGCGCAGACCGGCGGGTTGGCGCTGGTCGTGCTCGGCGCCGCGCTTGGCGGGCTCGTTGGCGGCGCGACCGGCGGCATGACCGCGAGGGGGCGGACAGTCGTCGTTGCCGTGGTCATCGGCGCGCTGCTCTCGCTGTGGGGGGTGTACTCCTTCTACGTGTTCTACCCAGCGCGGCTCTGGTTTCCGATTGGCCTCTTCGTCGGCTTTCCGCTGTTCTCGACGCTGGGAGGTCTGGCCGTCGCCTGGCGGCGGCGGGAGCTGTGGACGTAGCGGCGGCCCTCCCGATCCGTTCGCCCCATGCCTGTCCTGAGCTTGTCGAAGGGGGAAATCCAAGTGCCTCCGCCCTAAGTCCCTTCCCCGCGGGCGGGGGAAGGTTTAGGATGGGGGTGCCAATACCCAACTAACTCAGAGCAGGAGGGTACGGATGCTGAGCCGCGAAGAGAATGACATGCTCACGCAGACCGGGCCGGGGACGCCCATGGGGGAGCTGTTCCGCCGATTCTGGATTCCCGCGTGTCTGACGGAGGAGATCCCGAATGCCGACTGCCCGCCGGTGCGCGTGCACCTGTTGGGCGAGAAGCTGGTCGCCTTCCGTGACAGCAACGGGACGCCGGGGCTCGTCGACGCGTACTGCCCGCACCGGGGCGCACCGCTGTTCTTTGGGCGCAACGAGGAGTGCGGGATCCGGTGCGTCTACCACGGCTGGAAGTTCGATGTGAACGGCAGGTGCGTCGACCTGCCCAACTCGCCGGAGGGCGAGACGTACAAGGACAAGGTGGAGGTCAAGGCATACCCTTGCTTCGACGCGGCGGGCATGGTGTGGGCCTACCTCGGCCCCAAGGACCGAACGCCGCCCCGGCCGGGCTTCGACTGGATGAACCTGCCCGACGACCGCACCTACGTGCGCAAGTACCACCTGCGCTGCAACTTCTTCCAGGCGCTGGAGGGCGACTATGACCCGAGCCACGGCGCGTTCCTGCACATGACGCGTGACCTGACGACGCCCTCCGCACTCCAGGACGCTTCACCCACGCTCGGCTCGCTGTTGACCGACCGGAGCTTCCTGCAAATGAAGTTCCTGTCGTTTGAAGAGACCGACTATGGCATGCTGCACGTCGGGGTGATGCCCAACGCTGACGGGACGCAGACGGTCTCGGCCAGCACCTTCTACTTCCCGTGCTTCAGCTCCGCGGGCCTGGCTGGGCCCGGAGTGTATTCGAGCAACATGCGCATCCCCATCGACGACGACAGCTGCTACATGTACCGCTTCCGCTGGAGCTACGAGCCCTTCACCGAGCACCAGCGCAACCAGGACCGGCACGGCGGGTTCACGTACCCGGAGCAGATCCCCGGGACGTTCATGGCGGTGGAGAACAAGGACAACGACTACCTCGTCGACCGCATCCTGCAGAAGAACTACTCGTACACCGGCATCAAGTCGTTCCCCATCCAGGACCTGGCGCTGGTGGAGGACCAGTGGGGCTCTCGCGCCGACCGGTCGCTGGAGCACCTGGTGACGGCGGACGAGCAGCTCATGCGCGTGCGCCGGCGTCTACTGAAGGCGGCGCGGGAGCTGCAGGAGGGGCAGGAGCCGGCGGGGCCACACAACCCCGAGGGTTTCCGCACGCACACGGCGCGCACCAGGATGCCCACGGACCTTCCCGCAGCGGAGATCATCGACCGCATCAAGGAGCTGACCGTGGGCCCGACGGATGCACCGAAGGTCCACGCGGCGTAGCGCGTCGCAAAGACGTCGATAGAAAGGGGGGCCGAGCGGCCCCCTTTTTCCCCCTTCAGATTGGGGTGCGCAACCGTTCGTAGCCCCCCCTTCATAAAGCCCGCGACGGGGTGCCCCGCCGTACGGCCTGCACGGCGCCAATTCGCTTATCTTCGTCAATCATTGCAAGATGCAATATTGCCCTTGTAAGTTTTAATTGCTATGATTTTATTATGGATTTTGGCTCCTGGGGGAACGGCCAAACGCCACGCAAGTGACAGGCCGTTCCCTGGTGGCATGAGTGACGGGCCCTTTGGCATGCTTGGGGATTGGCCGGAAGGAGGGCAACGTGAAATCGCAGATAGCCCCCCCCCCGCACTCCCGGGATTATGAATGCCCTCTTGCTCTCTCTCAGGCTCGTGGCGTGCGCGGCTGTGCTGCTGGCCGCGATGGCGCTGTGGCCTCCGTTGCCGGCCGCGGCGCAGGACACTACCGTCTGGTCGGCAACGCTGACGGTCAAGCCGGTGGGGAGCTCCAATAGAGGTTGCCTCGACTCAAGACCGGGTTCGGAATGCTCGACTTACTTGACGCGCAACACCTTCACCTACAATGGCGTGCAGTATCGCGTATACGGGCTGTTCGAGTTCCGGGAAGGCGGCGCCGGCCAGATCAACATATATCTCAAGACAGGGGATGGTCAGCCTATAGATGCGACTCCCCTCCAGGACCTGACCTTGTCCATCGATGGGACCCAGTACCACGCATACCCCTGGGTTAACCAGCAGGCCGCCATGAGAGGGCAAATATTCAGGCCTGCTCTCCACCCCGAGTGGGAGATCGGCGACAAGGTAGCCCTGCGCTTCATCAAGAAGCCGCAGCCCACCGGCAAGACCTTCTCCCTCGCTGGCGACACCGTCCGCGAGGGCAGAGATGCTCTGCTGGTCGTCACCCTGGGCGAGGACGCCCCCGCTGGCGACGTGTCGTTCACCGTGACGCCCACGTACGGCTCCGGGGCCGGCAAGGCCCAGATGTCCGACGTCAGGACAGTCCCGGCCTCCGTCACAGTGCGAGAAGGGGAAAGACGCGCGACCATCACCATTAGGACCGCGGACGACCAGGAAGACGAGCGGGACGAGACCTTCACGGTCACCATCGCCACCAACGCCGCCGGCTGGACCAAGGCTGGCGCGGGCAAGGACAGGGCCACGGTGCGCATCAGGGGCAACCTCCCGCCCCTGCCGCCTCCGCCGCCCCCTCCCCCGCCGCCGGGCAATGGTGGGGGCGGCGGCTTCGCGCCCGTCGTCGCCCCGAAATTCGCGGAAGGGGCCCGCGCCCAGCGCACCGTGGCCGCCAACGCCCAACCCGGCGACGCTGTGGGTGACCCCGTTACGGCTGCGATAGAGGATGGCGGAGTCGTCACCTACGTCCTCTTCCGGGCCGAGGACGCTCCCGTAACGATGGACCCGGAGACAGGCCACCTCCTGGTGAAGGAAGGTGCGGTCTTGCGGGAGGGCGACACGTTCACCGTGCTGGTGGGCGCCCGGTCGGCCAGCGGCGCGCTGGGGTTCATAGACGTGACCATCACGGTGACGGAGGCGGCCTGCTATCCGTATGACGCCAACTGCAACGGCGTCATAGAGCTGGATGAGGTGCTGGCCGCCGTGCAGGACTACTTCGACGACCGTCTCAGCCTGGAGGGTGTCCTGGAGGTTGTCTATCTCTACTTCGACGGTTAGGGCGTAACCTTGCGGGAGCAGGGCCGTTCGATATAGGCTAACCGCGAGTTCTGGATTACAGGAGGGTACGGATGCTGAGCCGTGAAGAGAATGACATGCTCACTCAGACCGGGCCGGGGACGCCCATGGGGGAGCTGTTCCGGCGCTTCTGGATCCCCGCGTGTCTGACGGAGGAGATTCCGTCGGCGGACTGCCCGCCGGTGCGCGTAAAGCTGCTGGGCGAGAAGCTGATCGCCTTTCGCGACAGCGACGGGACGCCGGGGCTCGTCGACGCGTACTGCCCGCACCGGGGCGCGCCGCTGTTCTTTGGGCGCAACGAGGAGTGCGGCATCCGGTGTGTCTATCACGGGTGGAAGTTCGATGTGAACGGCAGGTGCGTCGACCTGCCCAACTCGCCGGAGGGCGAGACGTACAAGGACAAGGTGGAGGTCAAAGCGTACCCGTGCTTCGACGCTGCGGGCATGGTGTGGGCGTACCTCGGCCCCAAGGACCGGACGCCGCCCAGGCCGGGCTTCGACTGGATGAGCCTGCCGGAGGACCGCACCTATGTGCGCAAGTACCACCTGCGCTGCAACTTCTTCCAGGCGCTGGAGGGCGACTACGACCCGAGCCACGCGGCCTTCCTGCACATGACGCGCGACCTGGCAAC
>DAOUJQ010000006.1:0-114319 GCA_034422455.1 Dehalococcoidia bacterium | reverse complement strand
GCGGTGGGGGGGGGGGGGGGGGGGGGGGGGGGGGGGGGGGGGGCGGGGTGCGGGGGGGGGGGTGGGGGCGGGGGGGTGTTCGGGGCCGAAGTGTTTCCGCGCCCGGCACAGCTGCGAGGATTCGTCTTGCTATTCGTGTTGAAGCTGCGTTGGCACGTTCCAGCTACAACACGGATATTACCCGAGGGGAAGCGAATTCCGGCCCTTCGATTTCCCTCAGGGCGAACGGGTCGGGGGGGGATACGCGGGGCGGTTGTGCTGTTGTGGTGGCGGTGCATGGGGCGAGGGTAGCGGGGGAGACGGCGTTCGCGCGAGGGGGTGGTGGCAGGGGGGTGGCTGTTCTTCTGCCTATTGCGTGGTGGGGGGTGCCCCTCCCCGCCGCCGCCCCTCTGGGTTTCCCCGCCTGCGCGGGGACAGGCTCTGCCTGCGCAGGAACGACGAAGAAGGGCGTTAATGCTTCAGCGGAGGTCAGGGAGAATGGGCTGCCCCGCTCCTACGGGGAACGCCCCGCCCGGCACCGCCCCTGGGCCCCGGCTTTCGCCGGGGAGACGAATGCAGTGTCGAATGACGGACGTGTAGGTGGGATGGTATTATTGCACCGCCCCAATTTCGGAATACCCTGAGTTGGAAGAGGTTGCAGCTATGCCTGGAAAGACCATGTTCGAGAAGATATGGGACGCGCACGTCGTCTCGGAGGAGGCGGGGAAGCCCGCGCTGCTGTACGTCGACCTGCACCTGGTGCACGAGGTCACGTCGCCGCAGGCCTTCGACGGGCTGCGGATGGCGGGCCGCCGGGTGCGGCGCCCGGACCTGACGGTCGCGACGGCGGACCACGACGTGCCGACGACGGACCGCTCGCTGCCCATCGAGGACCCCATCGCGGTGCAGCAGCTGGAGCACCTGTCCAACGACGCCAGGGAGTTCAACATCCCGCTGGCGGACATCCACAGCCCGCTGCAGGGCATCGTGCACGTCATCGGGCCGGAGCAAGGGTACACGCAGCCGGGCATGGTCATCGTCTGCGGCGACAGCCACACGGCGACGCACGGGGCGTTCGGAGCGTTCGCGCTGGGCGTCGGCACGTCGGAGGTGGAGCACGTGCTGGCCACGCAGACACTGCGGCAGGCCCGCCAGAAGACGATGCAGGTGGACGTGAACGGGCCGCTGCCCTACGGCGTGACGGCCAAAGACCTGATCCTCGCCATCATCGGGCAGATCGGCATCGACGGCGGGACGGGGCACGTCATCGAGTACACGGGCCAAGCCATCCGCGAGCTTTCGATGGCGGGCCGTATGACGGTGTGCAACATGTCGATCGAGGGCGGCGCGCGGGCCGGGATGGTCGCGCCCGACCAGACGACGTTCGACTACATGCGCGGCCGGGCGAACGCGCCGCAGGGGGACGCCTTCGACGCGGCGGTGGAGCGGTGGAAGCAGCTTCCGACGGACCCGGACGCGGTCTACGACAGGGTCGTGACGATCGAGGCGTCGGAGCTGGCGCCAATGGTTTCGTGGGGGACGAACCCCGGCCAGGTGACGACGGTGACGGGCCGGGTGCCGGACCCGGCGAGCTTCGGGAACCCGGCCGACCGCGAGAGCGCCGAGCGGGCGCTGCGGTACATGGGGCTGGAGCCGAACACGCCGATGGAGGAGGTCCAGATCGACCGCGTGTTCATCGGGTCGTGCACCAACTCGCGCATCGAGGACCTGCGGGCGGCTGCGGAGGTGGCGAAGGGGCGCACGGTGAGCTCGCGCGTGGGCGCGATGGTGGTGCCCGGCTCCTACGCCATCAAGCAGCAGGCGGAGGCCGAGGGGCTGGACCGGATCTTCCTGGACGCGGGCTTCGAGTGGCGGAACGCGGGCTGCTCCATGTGCCTGGCGATGAACCCGGACCAGCTGCTGCCGCACGAGCGGTGCGCATCGACGTCCAACCGCAACTTCGAGGGTCGGCAGGGCAAGGACGGCCGCACGCACCTGGTAAGCCCGCAGATGGCGGCCGCGGCGGCCATCGCGGGGCACTTCGTGGACATCCGGGAGTGGGGGAGCTAGGGACGAGGCAGACCCCCTTCGACAAGCTCAGGGCGAACGGGGTTGCGTTTGTCGGGGCCCCTGCCTGCGCAGGGGCGACGGAGGGCAGCCCCTTCGACAAGCTCAGGGCGAGCGGGGGGCGATGCGGCAGACAAGGAGGACAGCTATGGACGCATTCACCGTACACAGCGGCGTGGTGCTTCCCATGGACCGGGTCAACGTGGACACGGACCAGATCATCCCCAAGCAGTTCCTGAAGCGGGTGGAGCGCGACGGCTACGAGGACTTTTTGTTCTTTGACTGGCGGTTCAACGCTGACGGGTCGCCGAACCCGGAGTTCGTGCTGAACTACCCTGTGTACGAGGGGGCTTCGGTGATGGTGGCGGGCCGGAACTTCGGGTGCGGGTCTTCGCGGGAGCACGCGCCGTGGGCGCTGCAGCAGTACGGCTTCCGGGCAATCATCGCGCCGTCGTTTGCGGACATCTTCTACAACAACTGCCTGCAGAACGGCCTGCTGCCGGTGCGGCTGAGCGAGGCGGACGTGGACAAGCTCATGATCCGGGCCAAGGAGGTCCCCGGTTATCAGCTCACCGTCGACCTGGAGAACAGCACAGTGAGTGACGGGCAGGGGTTCAGCGCCGCCTTCGACCTGGACGATTTCAAGCGGTACTGCCTGCTGAACGGGCTGGACGACATCGGCATCACGCTTCAGGAGGCGGACGCCATCACGGCGTTCGAGGCGCAGCGGGGGTAGCCCCGCCCCCAGCCCCACCCCTCTGGGCCCCTGCCTCCGCAGGGGCGACGATATTGTTGCGGCCCCCCCATCCCAACCTTCCCCCCACAAAGGGGGGGAAGGGGTTAGTGGGTAGCTGCTAGCCCTTGACGAGGCCGACGCAGTTGCCGTCGGGGTCGGCGAACATGGCGACGACCAGACCCTCCATGCCGGGGACCTCGGTGACGGGCACGATCACGTTCGCTCCCATGGAGACCGCCTTGTCGAGGTAGGCCTGGGGGTCGTCGACCTGGGCATAGACGGCCACATAGACGCCGCCGCCCTGGTCGGCGCCGCCGACCCCGCCGTTGATGCCGAGGCCGTCCTCGCCCTGGGTAGTGGCGAGGCCGTAGCCCACGGGGTTGTCGCTGTTGATGTCCCACCCGAACAGGTCCGAGTAGAACCCCTGGGTCTTCGCGGAGTCGGAACCCATGATCTCAAAGTGGACAACGGGGTTTGGCATTGCTGTCTCCTTGCTTGATTTGGCGGCTTCCAAAGGGTGCGCGGCATGATGCTTGGGCGCTCGGCGACGTGTCAAGGGGCGCGTGGCAGGCCCGGCGCCGCTTGACGGGCTGCCCCGCGGCTTCCTATGCTGCGGCGCGAGACCACACGGGAGCGCGACATGGCTGAGGACATCAGGACGCTGCTGAAGATCGACGAGGTGGTGGACATCACCACCACCGGCCGGAAGACGGGCGAGGCCCGCCGCATCGAGATCCGGCTGCACGTGCTGGACGGGAAGCTGTACCTGACCGGACGGCCCGGAATGCCGCGGAGCTGGTACGCCAACATGATGGCCAACCCGGAGATCACCATTCACCTGAAGCAGTCGCTGGTGCGGGACGTGCCGTCGACGGCCTCTGCTGTTAAAGACGCGGGCGAGCGCCGCCGGGTGTTCGCGCGCATGCTGGAGCTGGAGTCGCGGATGTCGCACGTGGACCCGGAGTCGTGGACCGCGACGGCGCCGCTGGTGGAGCTGACGCCGGTGTAGGCGCGCCTACAGCAGGCCGGCGTTGGCCGGCGCCTCGGACAGGGTCGCCACTTCGAGCGAGATGCGCGCGCCGCGCTCGCGGCCGCGGCTGTAGAGCCGGCCGACCATCTCGGCGGCGTCCTCGGCGTTCATGCACAGCGACCTGCCGCTGGCCGCGCCGATGACCTCGTCCACGACGCTCACGCGCACCTGGTCGTCGATGCCCTCGAGGCGCTGGAGCTTGATCTGGATACGCCCGGTTGCCTGTTCCGCTGTCAGAGTCGTCATGTTCAACCCTCCGGTTTTGTTCCTTGCCGGGGAGTATAGAACAAACATTCTCTATTTGTCAAACATGTGTTCTGAAATGAAGGTTGGGCGAGCCATTTTGTATTTGGGGGCCTAGTTCACTCATGCAGGCCCACCCCTGGCGGGGGCCGTTGGGCGCGGGGTTCCTGGATACCGGCATGCGCCGGTATGAGGGGTTAGGGGGCGCCGCTCACCCTTCGACGGGGCTCAGGGCGAACGGGGTCGGGTTCGTCGGGGTTCCTGCCTTCGCAGGAACGACTGTCGGAGGGCGGGCGACCAGAGCCGGGGCCCCGCACGGTCAAAGACGGACTTCAACAGTGCCGGCTCCACCATCGCGAACCGGGCAAGCGCTACCGGACCGTCACCTCCGCCCGTTCTACGTCCGCCTCCCAGGCCGTGGCCTGTTCGCTGTCCAGATCGACCATGACAACAATGGGCGCCGCAACGTCGACGGCCTCCACGGGCCCAAGCCCCACAGCGACCGTTCCAGACACCATCAGCGTCACGCTGAAGACGGCATCGCCATGGTAGGCCAGTGAATCCACTTCGACGCCCAGGGAGTTGCCCAGCTCGTCGGCCACGGCGGCCTCCAAGAGACCACCGAGGTTGGCCCGGAGCAACACCGGGACCAGATCTTCCACGTCCGAGGACGCGAGCACGACCTCTGCAACGAGCCTCGCAACGATCTCGGCGTTGTTGGCGATCCACTCGGATGCGATCGCCCCGGCCCGGACGGCCCGCTGCTCCTCCGTGGGTCCAGGCGGCGGCTCCGGGGTGGGCGTGGGGGTCTGTGTCGGGGCGGGCGTGGGGGGCTGTGTCGGAGCGGGCGTGACCGTGGGCGCTTGCGTCGGGGTGGACGCGATGGTGGGCGCGGGCGCCGGGGTAAGCGCGATGGTGGGCACCGACGCCGGGGCAGGCGCGATGGTGGGATCTGGTATCGGCGTCGGAGCCGCCTCCCGGCCGCCGCATGAGACGACCATTGCCAGGGCTGCGAGCGCTGCGAAGGCTGTCCGCATGTTCCGTCTCCTGCTGAAACCTAATCCGACACACCATTATAGGAGACCATCAACATCGCGGGGGCTTTGGCGGCTTTCCCTTATGAATCAACCCGAGACACTGTCTTCTGCAATGGGTTTGTATGGAAGTCACCTCTTACAGGCGCGTCCCGCAGCCCCGCCCTCTGGGTTCCCGCCTGCGCGGGAATGACGGTGTGCGGTGGAGGGGTGGTTACGACGGCTTGCGGCGGCCACTGGCCTGCAATGAAGGCACCAGCGACCGGAAGTACTCGTAGGCGTGGGAGGCGCGGCGCTCCCAGTCGGGGCCAAACTCCGCGACGTACTCGGGCGTCAGGGGCACCGGCGTGCCGACGATGCTGGCGACGACCTGCATGATGGCAGCGCGCTCCAGGTAGATCGTGTTGCTGACGGAGTGATCGACGGTCGAGCCGACGACCACGACGCCGTGGCCGCGCAGCAGCGCGGCGGTGCGGTCGCCGAGGCAGCCGGCGACGGCCTTTCCGTCCTCCCACGTCGTGATCAGCTTCGGCTCCGGGAAGATGGGCGTCTCCGGCGCAAATGGGAGGGCCTGGTTGTAGAGGGGCTTGATGGGCACGTTGCCCGCGCCAATGGACGTCGCAATGAGCTGGTGGGTGTGGACGACGGAGCCGACGTCGGGCCGCGCGAGCATGATGGCGACGTGGAGCATGGTCTCGCGGGGCGGGACCGGCGCGTCGATGACGCGGCCGCGCTGCAGGCTGGGGTTCCACTGGCTGCCCGTGCCGGCGGCGTAGGCTTCCAGGTCGACCTCGACGATGTCGCGGGCCGTGACCTGGTTGTGGGCCTTCAGGACGGGCTTGATAAGCATGCGGCCGGTGCCGGGGATGCGGGCGCTGACGTGGCCATGGAAGTCGACGAGGCCCTGGTGGTCGAGGATGTGGGAGCTCTCGGCGACCTGTCGCTTGAGGCGGCGGATTTCCGCTTGGGAGGGCATGGGGGTCCTTTCTGCGGGGGTGAGTGTTGGGGGTAAGGGTAGCGCTTTTTGGGGGCGCGGGCACGGGGATTCGTCTTGCTATTCGCTTTGTAGGGGAGTTGGCACGTTGCAGATACAACACGAATATTCACCGAGGGGGAAACGAATCCCGGCCTTCGACAGGCTCAGGACATGTCCAGGGGCCATGCGCGGGGCGGTTGTGCTGTTGTCGTGGCGGTGCATGGGGCGAGGGTAGCAGGGGGGACGGCGTTCGCGCGAGGGGGTGGTGGCAGGGGGGCTCCACGCCGCCCTGCCCCTCTGGGTTCCTGCCTGCGCGGGACCCTTCGACAAGCTCAGGGCGAACGGCCCCATGCCGCCCCGCCCCTCTGGATTCCCGCAAAAGCGGGAATGACGGACCAAGTAAGGGGCTACCCGCTCGCCGGGATTTCCGCGGGGTCCGTGACCTTGGCGACCTTTACGGCGCAGGCCTTGAACTCGGCGGTCTCGGTGACCGGGTCGTGGGCGTCCGTGGTGAGGACGTTGGTGAGCACGCCGTCGGGGAAGTGGAAGGTCATGAAGACGACGCCCTCCGGTGACTTGTCGGTGATGATGGCGTTCAGCCGCACGCTGCCCCGCCGCGAGGAGACCTCCACCATGTCGCCGTCCCGGATGCCGAGGGCGTCGGCGTCGTCCGGGTGGACCTCCAGGCCCTCGCGGGCGACCAGCAGCTCGAAGCCCTCGGAGCGGCCGGTCTGCGTGCCGGTGTGGTACGTCGGGCGCCGGCGGCCCGTGGTGAGGATGAGGGGGTACTCCTCATCCGGCGGCTCGGCGAGGTCGACGTGGGGCACGGGTTGGAAGTAGCCCTTCTCAGAGAAGAACTCCTCCTTGTGCAGGTAGGGCGTGCCGGGGTGGTCGGTCGTGGGGCACGGCCACTGGATGCCCTGCAGGCGGATGCGGTCGTAGTTGATGCCGGCCAGGATGGGCGAGTTCCGCGCCTGCTCGTCCCACACCTCGCTGGCGTGGTTGTAGTGGAGCGGGTAGCCCATGCGGTTGATGATGTCGAGGAAGATCTCCCAGTCGGCGCGGGCCTCGCCGGGGGGCTCGACGGCCTTGTTGAGGAGCTGCACGCGGCGCTCGGTGTTGGAGAAGGTGCCGTCCACCTCAGCGAAGGAGGCGGCGGGGAGCACGACATCGGCCATCTTGGCGGTGTCGGTCAGGAACATGTCCTGCACGACGAGGAACTCGACCCTGTCCAGGGCCGCGCGGGTCTTGAGCACGTTGGCGTCGGACACGGCGGTGTTCTCGCCCATGATGTAGACGCAGCGGACCTTGTCCTCGAGGATCTCGTCGAGGATGGTGATCTTGGTCTTGCCGGGGTTGGGGTCTATGGGGACGCCCCACTCGCGCTCCCACGCCTCGCGGGCCTCGCGGTTGCTGATGCGCTGGTAGCCGGGGAGGTAGTTGGGGGTGCACCCCGCGTCGCCGGCGCCCTGCACGTTGTTCTGGCCCCGCAGGGGGTTCACGCCGGCGCTCTCCATGCCGAAGTAGCCGCAGAGGAGGCCGAGGTTCGCCAGCGACTGCACGTTGTGGACGCCGCAGGAGTGCTCCGTGATGCCGAGGGTGTAGATGATGGCGGCGTTGCCCGCGGTGGCGTACTCGCGGGCGGTGGCGATGATGTCCTCGGCCGGGACGCCGGAGAGCTTCTCGGCGACCTGCGGGGTGAAGCCCTTGACGAAGTCCGCCAGCTCCTCGATGCCCTCGGTGCGCCGCTCCACGTACTCCTTGTTGTACAGCCCTTCCTTGATGATGACGTGGGCCATGGCGTTGTAGAGGGGGATGTCCGTGCCGATGCGCAGGCGGAGCCAGCGGTCGGCCATCCCGGTGAGCTCGATGCGGCGGGGGTCGGCGACGATAAGCTTGGCGCCCCGGGCGACGGCGCGCTTGACGCGCAGCGCCAGCACCGGGTGCGTCTCCGTGGTGTTGGTGCCCGTCGCGAGGATGAGCTTGGCGTTCTCCAACTCGGCGATGGAGTTGGTCATCGCGCCCCGCCCGACCATGACCGCCATACCGGCGATCGTGGGGGCGTGTCAGGTGCGCGAGCAGTTATCGATGTTGTTGGTGCCGATGACGGCGCGCGCCAGCTTCTGCATGAGGAAGTTGCCCTCCGAGGGCGCGCGGGCCGAACTCCAGAGGGCGAAGGCGCCGGGGCCGGACTCGGCCTTCACGGTCTTGAACTTGTCGACGAGGATGCCGAGGGCCTCGTCCCACGTCGCGGGCTGCAGGACGCCGTCGCGGCGGACGAGGGGCGTCTTGAGGCGCTCGGGGCTGTTGATGAAGTCGATGCCGAACTGGCCCTTGACGCAGAGGGAGCCGGCGCTGGCGGGCGCGTCCCAATCGGGCGTCACACCGATGAACTCTCCGTGGGCGACATTGAGCTCAATGCCGCAGCCGGTGCCGCAGAAGGGGCAGATGGAGCGGACCTTGGTCACGTCCTCGGCCTTCGCCTTGCCGAGCATCTTCTTGTCCATGAGTGCGCCGGTGGGGCAGGTTTGGATGCACTGGCCACAGAAGGTGCAGTTGCTGCCCAGCAAGCTCTCGTGGAAGGGCGCCACGATGTTCGTCTCGAAGCCGCGGCCCTCCGGGATGATGGCGTGGGCCTGCTCCAGCTCGTTGCAGACGCGGGTGCAGCGGTAGCAGAGGATGCACTGGGAGTAGTCGCGGGCGATGAAGGGGTTGGCGTCGTCCGGTACCCGGCCGCTGATGGCGCCGTCGTAGTAGTCCGTCGCGACGCCGTAGTCGTCCGCGAGCGAGTGGAGCTCGCAAGGGCCGCGCTCGATGCAGGAGCGGCACTCCTCCGTGGGGTTCTCCGAGAGCACGAGCTTCAGGATGGTGCGGCGGTTTTCCTCCAGCTCGTCGTCGGTGGTGACGACAGCCATGTCGGGCTGGAGGGCGTGAGCGCAGGAGGCGACGGGGAGCCGCCGTCCCTCCACCTTCACCACGCACATGCGGCAGCTTGCCGACGGGTCCACGCGGGAGTCGTAGCAGAGCGTCGGCACTTCTGCGCCGCAGCGGCGGGCGGCCTCCAGGATGGACTCGCCATCCCTGATGTCAACCTTTTGTCCGTCAATGGTTGCCGTGACGCTCATTGCCCGTTCCTCCGAGCCGCCCAATCCGTTCTTACGACCCTTCGATTTCCCCCTTCGACGATGCTCAGGACAGGCTCAGGGCGAACGGATTGGGCTGACCGTTACCCCAATCTTAAAGGAAGTGGCAGACCCCCGCCGGGCACACACCGCGACGGTGGTCTTCCAACTCCTCGCCGAAGAATCGTACCAGACCGTGCAAGACAAGGGGAGCCGCCTGCCCCAACCCGCAGGCGGAGTTGGCCGACATGGCGGCGCCGATCTCGTCAAACTCGTCCATCACCCTGGCGTTCGGCTCCGCGCGGCCCGTCAGCGCGTCCAGCCGCTCGCGCAGGCGGACGGTGCCGACGCGGCAGGGGAAGCACTTGCCGCAGCTCTCCGCCTCGTAGAAGAGCATGCAGGTGCGGACGAGATCGACGACGCAGCAGGCGTCGTCGAAGACGACCACGCCGCCGGAGCCGATGGCGAAACCGTGCTGGCGCGGCGCGGCGTAGTCGAGGGGCATGTCGAGGTGCTCGGCGGCGAGCAGGCCGCCGGAGATGCCGCCGAGGGTGTAGCCCTTGATCGTGCGGCCGGGCAGCGGGCCGCCGCCCGCGCCCTCGATGAGCTCGCGGGCCGTTGCGCCCAGGGGGAGCTCGTAGGGGCCGGGGTGGGCGACGCGGCCGCTGACGGAGTAGAGCTTGGTGCCCGCGCCCTCGCCACGGCCGAGCGACCGGTACCAGTCGGCGCCGCGCTCGAGGATGACGGGCACGGCGCAGAAGGTCTCCACGTTGTTGATGACGGTCGGGCGGCCCCATAGCCCCTTCTGCGTCGGAAAGGGCGGGCGCTCGCGGGGCCAGGGGACAAGCCCTTCCAGCGAGTTCAGCAGCGACGTCTCCTCGCCGCAGACGTAGGAGCCGAGGCCGCGCGCGACCTGCAGATCGAAGCCGCCGAGGACGCCCGCGGCCTCCGCCTCCGCAATGGCCTCGTTGAGGACGTCGCAGGCCTCCGGGTACTCGTAGCGCAGGTAGATGACGCCGGCCGTCGCGCCGACGACGTGGGCGGCGATTGCCATGGACTCGATGAGCAGGTGCGGGTTGAGGTGCAGGAGCGGGCGGTCCTTGAAGGTGCCCGGCTCGCCCTCGTCGGCGTTGCAGACGACGTACTTCACCTCGCCGGGGGTCTCACGGACGGCCTGCCACTTGGCCGCCAGGGGAAAGCCGGCGCCGCCGCGGCCCAGGAGGCCGCTGGCCCGCAGGGTCGCGATGACCTCCTCGGCGTCGTCAGCCTCCACGACGCGCCGCAGCTGCGCGTAGCCGTCGTGGGCGCGGTAGACGTCCAGCGTGCGCAGGCCGGGCGTCCGGATGTCGCGGAAGAGGACCTCTTCCACGCCGTCGACGCCGGCGGCGGGAGGGGGCGGCAGGAAGGGGTCGGCGGCGGTGCCGCGGAACACCCCGTTCGCGAGCGTGGCGGGGGCCTGGTCGCAGAGGCCGGGGCAGGCGATGCCCTCGCCGGGGATGCCGCGGCCCTCGCCGACGCCGGGGAGGCAGCACGTCGGGCCGCCGCACGTGCCCTCACGCAGCAGGTGGTCCTTGCCGAGGTTGGAGTAGTGGTAGAAGGAGGCGGCCTGGTGGACGTAGGCGGGGGCGATTCGGAGAGCCCCGGCGAGCTCGTTCAGGGTCTCTTCGGACATCATGCCGGGATGCTCCATGGCGTCATGGAGCATCGGCAGGAACGGCGCGTGGGCCCCGGAATGGTCTCCCATAGCTCCATTCTATCTATGGGTGTTCCATTCCCACAATCAACGGTTTGCGAGGTGGATATATCTCCTATGCGAATACTGACCTGCTATCACCGTTGACGGGGCCCACGCGCCGTTCACACTCCTATCTGCTGTAACCGGAACCCTGCTCCGGGTCGCCCGGAAGGCCGTTGGTGATGTGCTCCAGGAGGAAGGCGAAGTCCTGGTAGGAGTTCAGGTCGCCAAGCGGGTTGCCCAAGGGCAGGAGCCGCTCGTAGATGGCCTGGATCTCGCGCTGGACGAAGCCGGCGTTGCGGCCGTCGAGGCGGGGCAGGCTGGCGTAGCGGTCCGCAGCGAGGGCGACGAGAGCGCCAAAGTCGAGGAGCGCGGCGTTCCGCGAGTCGTTGATCTGGCCCGCAGCGGCCGACAGCGTCTTCGACTGCTGGTTGCTCCGGCCCTCGACCGGAGTGACCCAGCGCAGGTGCACCTCGCCCAGGTGCTGCCGCACCGTGGGGTTGATCCGCGCGGAGGGCCGGAGCTGCACCTCGTAGAAGACGGTCGTGGCGGCGCCCATGGGGATCTCCGCGAACTCCTTGCGGTCCTGCGTGAAGGACTCGTCGGACGTGATGCGGTTCTCGTAGCCGACCAGCCGCCAGGACTCGACGACGGCGGGGTCCCAGCGCACCTGGGCGCGGGTCTGGTCGGCGAAGGGGATTGAGAGGGGAAGCCAGCTGTCCCGGCTGAAGGTGGCGCGCGCCTGGGCGGTGTCGCTCAGGTAGCGGTACCAACCGTTGCCGTGCTGGGCAAGCTGCTCCAGCAGCGTGTCGTTGTAGTTCTCGATGCCGACGCCGATGGTGATCAGGCGCAGGGGGTTGGAGGCGTCGCGGTCGTACGCGCTCTCCAGGATGGCGAAGGGGTCCGTGGCGTCCACGTTGGCGACGCCGTCGGACATCAGGATGACGTAGTTGTGGGCATTGGGCCGGTCACGGCGCGCGCGGTCGGCGAGCCGCACGCCCAGGTCCAGGCCGGCCTGCACGTTGGTGGAACCCGTCGGCCTGAGGTTGTCGATGGACCGGCGCACCTCCCTGTCGTCGGGGTCCGTGTGATGCACGGTCAGGTTGCGAATGACATCGTTGCTGAAGTGCACGACAGCGAGCCGGTCGTCGTGGCGCAGGCTGCGGCGGATGGTCTCGGCCGCTGTCCGGGCGATGTCGACCCGGTTGCCGTTCGCCATGGAGCCGGAGGCGTCCAGCACAAGCGTCACGTTCAGGGGCGCATTGTCACGGAACTCGGGCGCCTGGAAGCCGACGCGCACGAGGTGCATCCCGCCGTCCAAGGGGTGCGGAAGGACCTCCGTGGAGATGGCGAAGCTGTCGTCGTGGTCCGGGAGCTCGTAGCCGTAGTGGAAGGCGTTGATCCACTCCTCCGCGCGGACGGAGTCCGGGTCGATGCGGTGTCCGGCGCGGGCCCAGTTGAGGGCCAACTGGAAGGACGTGCGGTCCGTGTCCAGGCTGAAGGTCGACACGCTGTCCTCCACCGTCGCCTCAAAGCCGGACTGCCGGTAGTCCTGGAAAGTGGTGGCGTACGGCGGCGACACGTAGGGCTCGCGCAGGGACCCGCTCGAAGCGGAAGGAGCGGCGGCCGCAGCGGAGTATGCTTCGGCAGCCGGGGCGGTCATGGCTGCGCTGCCGGAGTAGCTGCTGTCGGCAGGGTTGGCAGGCGCGGACGGGACAACGTAGGACTGGCCGGCGCTGGGCGCCGCGGTTGGCGCCGCACTTGCCGGCGCGGGCTGCTGGCGGTCGCTGTAACTGGGAACCGTAGCGGGTTCGGACGTGTATGTGCTTGTTGTTGAACCTGAGCTGTAGCCGTTGCTATCCTCACCACCGCAGGCCACTGCGCCGATGAACAGCGCCGTCGCGCAGGCGGTAAGCGCGAGGAATCTCACGTTTTTGGCGATTGCCTTTCTCATCGATCTCCACCTCTCTCAGCGTGCTGGCGGGGGACGGTCGCGACTCCGTCCCCTTGACCAGAGCGGTGCATGCAACCGCGTCACAAACTTATACGCCTGCCAAGAGACGACGGTTCCCGACAGGCGAGAGGACAGAAGCGGCCTTTGACTATGGGCCAGATAGGGCGAAATTGGTGGAAATCGGCGGGGGATGAGGTGTGCCGAGGGCAGTGGCCAGCAGGGGTTCCTGCCTTCGCAGGAACGACGTGGCGGTTTACCAGCGGGGGAGCTGGTGGCCGGTGAGGGTGAAGGTGGTCCCGAGGCCCTGCGATACGGCCCACTCGTACGCCCAGGTGGCGATGAAGAGGTCGTGGACGTTGCCGCCGGTGAGGTCGTAGACGACCTTGTCGTCGGGCGAGCGTCGGGGGTCTACGTTCCCGTCCATGATGGGGCCAAGCTCCGTGACGTCGTCGCGGGAGAAGAGGCCCTTCTCGATGAGGCCGTCGTAGGGCGGGCGCGGCGCGGGCTCATGCACCAGGCTGTTCCAGTTCACCGTCGCCACCCGGCAGTCGAGCACAAACTCCTCCGTGAGCTGCCGGGGCGCCATGGAGATGACCAGCGCTCCGGGCTTGACCCACGGGATTTCGAGCAGCGGCTCCCGGACGTCGAAGTGGCCGGGCGCGCACAGGTCGACGATGTCGGCGCCGTCTACGGCGGCCTCAATCGAGTCGACGGGCTCCATCTGCACGCCGTGGATCTCGGTCATGCGCGCGGCAAAGGTCTCGCGGTTGTCGCGGGTGGGGCTGTACACGCGGATGAGCTCAAGTCCGGGCACGGCGCGGGTGATGGACTGCACCTGCGGCGGGGCCTGCCAGCCGGAGCCGATCAGCCCCACGACCTTTGCGCCCGGCGGCGAGAGGTACTTGGCCGCCACGCCCGCGATGGCGCCGACGCGCAGCGAGTTCAGCACGCCGTAGTCCATGAGGGCCATCATGGAGCGCGTCGTGCCGTCGAAGAGCATGAAGGCGCGGGTGTGCGGCGGGTTGCCGAAGAGGCGCAGGCCGGTAAGCGTGTCTTCGCCGGCGGCCATGGCGACGCGCAGTCCCTCGAACTCGCCGGGGTTGCGGTCGACGATGCCCTGAAAGCGGGTGACGCCGGCGTCGTGGGCACGGATTGCGCGCTCGACGGCGTCGATGGGGCCGTCCGCGTAGGTGGGGTCTTCCCGCAGCGGCCAGAAGTCGTTGTCGGAGAGCAGCAGTACGTCCGGCATGGTGACGGGGAGTATAGCAGGCTGTTGGGGGAGGGCAAGGAGACGGCGCGCCCAACCGGCGCCGGGCCTGTTACACTGCGGCAGCGTTATGGAGACCGTTGCTGCGAGACCGCGCTTGTTCCACGGCTGGTGGATCGTCCTCACGTCGTTCCTCGGGGCCGGCGTGGGCATGGGCATCGGCGGCGTGGGCATCGGCGTGTTCGTCGAGCCGATGACAGGGGACCTGGGGTGGTCGCGGGCGGCGATGGCCGGCGTCTTCATCGTGCGGGCCGTGGTGATGGCCGTGCTGGGCCCGCTCATGGGGCCGCTGGTGGACCGGAAGCTGGGCGCCCCGGTGCTCTACGTCAGCGGGGGCTTCATCGCCGGCGGGAGCATCATGCTGCTCTCCATGGCGACGGAGATCTGGCATTTCTACGTGCTGTTCGGGCTCGGCTGGAGCCTGGGGCAGATCGCCTTCGCGGGCAACGTGGTCACCGGGTCCATCGTCGCGAAGTGGTTCATTCGCAAGCGGGGCCGGGCCATGGGAATCTTCACCACGGGGATCCCGGTGGGCAGCATCATCTTCGTGCCTTTGAACGCCGTGCTGGTGACGACGTTCGGGTGGCAAGTATCCTGGGTCATTCTCGGCGTCGCGACGTGGCTGCTCACCATTCCAATCGCGGCGCTGACGATGCGGCGGCAGCCCGAGGACATGGGCCTCCACCCGGACGGAGCGCTGACCGCCGACGAGGCCCGGGCCGCCATCGTCGAGACCGCCCGGCAGGCCGGGGGAGGCTCGGGCGGCTATCGCGAAGACTGGAACCTCTCGCAAGCGGCGCGCACGCCCAGCTTCTACATCCTGATGGCGTCGTTCCTGTGCATGGGGCTGGCGATGGGCATCTTCACCATCCACCAGGTGCCGGCCATCACCGACAAGGGGTTCGACCTGGCGGTTGCCAGCATCGTCAGCATCACCCTCTCCGTGTGCTCCCTGATCATCAAGCCATCGGTGGGGTTTCTGTCCGAGCGTGTCTCGTCCAGGCACCTTGCCGCCTTCTTCTTCAGCGTGGGCGCGACCGGCGTGGTGGTGCTCGGTCTCGCCGACACGATGTTCCTGCTTTTCGTCTTCGCAATGTGCTACGGCTTCGGCGCGGGCACATCTCCGGTGTTTCAGAACGTCATCTGGGCCGATTACTACGGTCGGCGCTACCTGGGATCGATCCGCGGCATGTTTGCGCCGGTGCAGGCGCTGGGCACGGGCGTCAGCCCCTTCCTGGCCGGGTGGATGTTCGACCGGACGGGCAGCTACGATTCGATCCTCGTCACCATGGGCAGCGTGGCGTTCGGCGCAGCGGCCCTCATGCTGGTGGCGAGGCCGCCGCGTGTCCGGGTCAGGGCCGAGGCCCGGTAGCCGAATTGCGGCGGGCGGAGGTCCTTGTCCGTTGCCACGCCCGTCCAGCTTCAACTAGAATCCTGCGGGCGGCCCAAGGGACGAAGCACGGCGGGACACGGAGAGCATCGGGGCCGCCAAAGGAGTGAACTGCAATGGAGTTCGCGTTCGGAGACCTCAACTACCTGGCAGTGGTGGCGGCGATGGTCCTGAACATGGCGCTCGGGGCGCTGTGGTACTCGCCCATCCTGTTTGCAAAGCCGTGGATGGCGCTGAACAATCTGACGGAGGAGATGATCAAAGAGCAGGGCGGCGCGACCACGGGCTACGTCGTGGCGGTCATCGTCTCCGCCATCATCGCGTTTGTGATCGCGCTGCTGGCCGAGGCCGTCGGCGTGGCGAACGCGGGCGAGGGCGCGATCCTCGGCGCGGTGGCCGGCGTTGGGCTCGTGATGACCACCTTCGGCGTGTCGTACGTGTTCGAGTCGAAGCCGGTGAAGCACTGGCTGATCAACGCGGGGTACCCGGCGGTCTCCATGACGCTGATCGGGACGCTGCTCGGCGGCTGGCAGTAGGGGCGAGGCCGCTAGCCCGCGTCGCGCTGGATGACGCGGAAGTGGACGGCGTGGACCTCCATGCCGTCCATGACCCAGCTCACCTGGTAGTCGCCGAACTTCTGGAAATTGAGCCCGTACATGCCGTGCACCATGCGGTGCGCGCGGTAGGTCATGCCCTCGGCGGGCGCGGGGATGTCCGCGGTCACGGAAATTGGCTGGATGACGTCCTGGCCGTCGGCGTCCTGCAGGAACATCTCGAAGGCCTTGGTGCGGCGGGTCTCGTTGAGGCTGAAGCGCAGGCAGAGGACGGCGAAGAGCTGCGGGTGCTGGGCGGGGACGCTCGGCGCGTAGATGGAGTCAATGCCGATGCCGACGGCTGTGAGCTTGGGGCCGGGTTCAGCGTAGTCGCAGAGGAAGGCGTACTCGACGTTCATGGGCGGCTAGGGCCAGTCAGCCGCCGTCTTGCCAATCGGGATCTCCCCGGCATACTCAAGCATGCACGCAATGGCGTCCTGGACGTTCACCTTTAGCTCGTCAAGCGTCTCGCCCTGCGTGTAACAGCCGGGAAGTTCGATGACTTGGGCCCAATATCCCGTCTCGTCCTCTTCCGTGTCGTGGACGAGGACGGTGTAGCCATCGTGATTGAAAGTCGTGCCCTCAAGGCGTTGCTTGGACGTCGTCATTGCACCCTTCCCTTGATGAGCTTGCTAGATCTTGTCCAGAAAATCCTGCTCCGTCACGCCCGCGCTCTTGATGATATCCTTAATCGTACCAATTCTAATTCTACCACTCGGTATAATCACCGTGTTTCCGTTGATAACCACCATCGTGTGGCTTCCCTTGCCTCGTCGCCTGAGCACCACTCCGCCCAAGCGGATGAATGCACGTATTGCCTCCCGCTGCCGTATGTCCCTGAGGGTTGGCGCCAAGGTTGTTTCCCCAGAACGAAAAGTGCAGGGCCTTCCCGTCACGCCCCGCACCTCAATTCGCCCTGAGCATTAGCTGTCGCTCACAGTTATAGCACATCCATAGGCAACGGCAAAGAGGGTCCAAGGATCAATGCGGCAACGTCGCCTCACGCCACCTGCTGCTCACCCCGCCGCCACGGGCCGTTGAGGAATGTCCCGATGGGCGTGTGGCGGACGAAGAGGTGGTAGGAGGCGAGCAGCAGGACCGTCGCGACGACGGTGATGAGCGCGAACTTCAGGTGCACGCTCACGTCCCAGTCGATCGCCCAGCGCTGGGCCGCGACCACCAGCGGCAAGTGCGCGAGGTACAGCCAGTAGGAGGAGTCGGAGACGTAGCGGACCCATGGGCGCTCCGCGGCGGCCAGCCATCGGAAGAGGCCCATGAGGCCGAAGCACATGAGCCACGTGAAAGCGACCTGTACAATCGTGCCCGCCAGCCATATCGCAGCCGCCGTGCCCTCGTCGCCGGCGTCGTACGTCCTTGCCGCCCATCGCAGCAGGAACACGGCGAGTGGGTAGAGGAGGAGCGTCGCCGGGACCACAGCGAAGGCCCATCGCTTCGGCACGGTGACGCCTCGCCGGTAGAGGAACGCGCCGAAGAGGAAGAACATCGCGTAGTAGGCGAGCACGTGCGGCGCGATGATCAGCCCCGTGCTCGTGTCCGCTCCGATCCACAGCATGAAGAACTGCGGCACGGCTACAAGCGGCACAAGCGTCCACGAGGCCCAAGAGTGGGTGAAGGTGAGACCGAGCCGTGCCAGCAGCGCAAAGAGCCCCACAAGCCACAGCAGGTGCCAGAGGAACCAGAGGTGATGGAAGTCATCGAACCAGGAGAACAGCCAGAGACCGACGGCCATCCCCACGGCGGACGTTCCCTCCGGAAACTCCTTCGCGAGGTCATAGTCGGTTGTGGCGACCCACACCCACGCCGACAACGGGATGATGGTGAAGCACCCTGCCAGCAGCGGCAGTCCCACCCGCTGGAGCCGCTGGCGCAGCATGCCGGTGAGCCCCCGGCGCTGCCACAGCATGGCGGTGAAGAAGCCGCTGAGAAGGAAGAAGACGGGCATTCGGAATCCGTGAATGGCGCTCACGACTTGGCCGTAGGGCAGGTCATCGGACGCCTTCCTGTCGAGGACGCCCCACGCGTCCGGGACCAGGAACAGCGCGGCGTGCAGCACGATGCCCAGCAGCATGGCGACGGCGCGCAGGGCGTCGAGGTCATGATAGCGGGGAGACGGCTGCGCGGGCGCAGGGTGGGCCGGGGGCGGAGTGCTCGTTTCCATGACTCTATGCTAGTCCGGAGCAGCGCAAATTGCAGTCCCGTTAAACCCGCGGGCGCCTATTCGACTTGGGCAACGACTGCCCGCCGCTCCATCTGCTCGCGGGGCGGCTTGGCGAGGATGATGACCGCCGCAGTGAAGGCAAAGCCGACCATGACGGCAACGAAGCTCCAGAAATAGGAACCGAGGGTGTCGTAGACGAGGGCGACGACCACGGGGCCGAGGGCCGTTGTGAGGCCCTGGAAGGGGCGCATGTAGCCGGTGATGGCGCCAATATGCCCGCGGCCGAAGTAGTTCGCGACGATGAGCGGGCGCATCATGAAGCCGCCGCCCATGGTGGCGCCGAAGATCACGACGAAGGCGAAGAGCATGAACGGCCCCATGACGTAAATGAGCAGCAGGACACTCGTGCCGGTCATGATCGATTGGATGACGAGGAGGTAGCGCACCTGGTAGCGGTCGGCCAGGATGCCCCACCAGAGGCGGGCGCTGACGGAGAAGATGCCGTAGACAGTGATGGCCAGGGCGGCTGTGCTCGACGCGAACCCCACGCCTTCCATGTAGGGGACCCAGTTGGACTGGAACCCCTGTTGGCCCAGCCCGCCCAGGCCGAAGGCCAGGATGATGAGCCAGAAGGATGGGGCCCTCAGCGCCTGCCGCCCCGTCAGGCTCACCTCGTTAGCGCGGCTGCGGCGCGAGCCGGCGGCCGTGGCGGGCACGGGCGGCGCCGCCTCGTCGTCGCCATCCGGCAGCTTGCCGATGTCCTCCGGGTTGGTGCGCACCAGCAGCGACAGCGGCACGAGCACGATGATTGCCAGCGCGCCCAGCGTGAACCAGGCGTCACGCCAGCCCAGCAGGGTGATGAGGGCGATGATGGAGATGGGGAAGAAGAGGGGGCCCATCGCGCCGCCGGTGGAGGCGATGCCGAGGGCTATGCCTCGGCGGCGGATGAACCACTTGGGCAGAATCGTCTGTGTCAGCATGCCGCCCGCGCCGAGGGAGCCCAGGGCGCCCACCGCGCCGAAGAAGAGGTAGAACTGCCACAGGCTGTCCACCCATTTGAGCGCCATGAGGGAGCAGCCCAGGATGACGGCGCCCACCAGCATGAGGGCGCGGGGGCCGTTTCGGGTGTCACGCCAGGGGCCAACGATGGGAGAGAGCAGACCGGTCATGCCCGTGCGGATGGTGAGTCCGAGAAAGAGGGCCGACCGGGACCAGCCAAGCTCCTGCTCCATGGAGGACGCAAAGACGCCGAGGCCCCACATGGCGACGCCGGCGTTGAAGGCGCCGCTCACCAGGGAGACGCCTACCAGGTTCCAGCCGTAGAAGATCCTTGGAATCAGCATCACAGTGTTGGGTCCCACGGTTTCACGTGGGCGAGACCCCTCCTATGCCAACGACAGGCCCTCGATGACGCTGCAGTTGGGAATCTTGCCCAGCTCGGCGGGGGCCAGCTTCACCTTCGCCGTGCGGGAGCCCGCACCGACGATGAGGTAGGGCTGGTCCATCATGGCGGCGTCGACGTAGAGCTGCAGGTCGCGCGGCAGGCCGAACACGGTCACGCCGCCGATCTCCATGCCGGTCAGGTCCATCGTCTCGGCCGCGGTGGCAAAGGAGGCCTTGGACACGCCCATCAGGCGCTTCACCGTGTGGTTGACGTCCAGCCGCCGCGACGCCTGCACGAGGCACGCGCAGTGCACCTTGGCGCCCCGCGTGGACGCGACGACGATGGTGTTGGCGCTGGTCTCCGGAGGGTAGCCGTACTCGCGGCAGAAGTCCGCCGTGTCCGCGAACGCCGGGTCGCACGGCACCACCTCGTAGTCGATGCGAAGCACGGTGAGGGAGGCCGCCACCATGGGGTGCAGCGCTCCCGGCCGGAACTGAGATGTCACGCGGGCCTCCTTGGTCCAGGACTCCCGAAACTATAGCAAAAGGGGCGGACTATAGCAGTCCACCCCCGTTCTGTCGGTTGGTCGGGGAGCCGGGATTTGAACCCGGGACCTCTTCGTCCCGAACGAAGCGCGCTACCGAGCTGCGCTACTCCCCGTTGGCTGTGCCATTCAATTATAGGCGGTGGGACACCCACGCGCTATCGCCGCTCGCGACCACTAGACGCTCGGCTGGGAGTTCCCCTGCGGGCGGCGGCGGTTGCGGCTGGTCCGGATGCGCGGCAGCGCGTCGCCCTGACGGGGCATCACCATCACCTTGCGGTCCTCGCCCTCGCCGACGCTCTGCGTGACCACCCGCGGGTGGTTGGTGAGGGCCACGTGGATGGCGCGGCGCTCGGCGGCGGACATCGGCTCCAGCGTGAAGGCGCGGCCGGAGCCCGCGACGCGGTCGGCGACGCGGTTCGCCAGCCCCTTGAGCACCTGCGTCCGCCGGTGGCGGTACTGCTCCACGTCAAGCATGACGCGGCCTTCCTGCTGGTCCGGGTTGCGGCTGAGCAGCAGGTTCATCATGAACTGCATGACCCGCAGCGTCTCGCCGCGCCGGCCGATGAGCAGGCCGGAGTCCTCGCCGGTGATCTCGATGAGCTGGGTGTCCGGCGAGTCGTCCGGCGGCTTGGAGATGGTGGTCACGGCCGTCACGCCCATCGCGCGCAGCAGGTTGTCCACGATCTCCTTGGCGGACTGCACCAGGGCGCCGCCCTCCAGCAGGGTGGCTCGCACGCGCGCCGGTTCGGAGCCAAAGCCAAAGAGGCCGGTCTTGCCCTGGCTAACCACCTCGATTACGGCGTCTTCGCGCCTTACGTCGAGCTGCTTTAGAGCCAGCTCGATCGCTTCTTCGACTGTCTTGCCGTTCGCTTCCACCGTTTCCATCGCCTGATAGCTCCTCCGTGGATTGGGAGCCCCCCGTTGCCCCTGCCGCCGCAACGGCGGGAGCGCCCGCCGCCTGCGGTTCCAGCAGGGACGGCCGCAGGCCTCCCCAACCTGTTGTGACGTATTGAATCGCGACGCCCATGATGTTGGTCGCCAGCCAGTAGAGCGCCAGCCCGCTCGGGAAACTGAAGGTCAGGAACACGAAGAGCAGGGGCATCATCCACAGCATCATCTGCTGCGTCTGCGCCTGCTTGGGGTCCTGGCTGGGGTAGGTCATCATCTTCTGCTGCACCCACATGGACGCGCCGACGAGCAGCGGCATGATGGGCAGCGTGTCCGGCACCGCGAGGTCGAGCCACAGGAACGTGCTGTCGACCGGCACGGCCGTGTGCACGACGGGCAGCCATCCGTACAGCAGCTGCGACAGGTCCGCCAGGTTCTCCGGGCTGGACGGCAGTACGCGAATGAGCGCCCAGTACAGGCCGATCCAGATGGGGAACTGGATCACCAGCGGCCCAAGACAGCCGATGGGGTTCACGCCGTGCTCGCGGTAGAGCTTGAACGTCTCCTGCGAGAGCTTCTGCCGATCGTTCTTGTACCGGGCCTGCAGCTCCTTCATCTTGGGCTGCAGCGTGGACATGGCGCGCGTCGACCTGATCTGCTTGAGGGTCAGCTGCATCGTGGCCAGCCGGATGATCACCGTGAACACGATGATGCTCAGGCCGAAGTTGTTGAACAGGCCCAGGTAGAGCAGCACCAGGCTGTTCGCCATGGGCCGCATCAGTATCTCGCGAAACAGGTCGCCGATCAGTTCCACTGGCAGTTCCCCTAGCCGTCCGTCACGTGTGTCCAGAGCTCGCGGCGCAGGCCCGTGTGCAGCGCGTGCACCACGCCCTTCGTGTCGATCAGGTAGACGACCTCACCCTTGTTCACCATGTCTGCGCGCACCTGCTCGCCGACGCCGAACGACCATTCCTCGCGGCCGTCGACGCGGCTGAACTGATGCACGGTCCTCTCCGTTGTCGCCACAATGACCGAGTTTTCCAATACCACCGGCGCCGCGACGATAGCCCCCGCGGCTTCCGCCGGAATGGACCAGAGCTGCTGGCCCTGCTGGTCAAGGGCATACAGGCTGCCCTGCAGCGTGGCGGCGTAGATGACGCCGTCGGCCTCGACGGGCGATGCCCAGAACCAGCCGTCGCCCTCGAATTGCCACTTCACCTCGCCGTTGGCGGCGTCGAGCGCGTAGAAGCTGCGGTCCAGCGCCCCGGCGAACACCGTGCCGTTCAGGACGAGCGGGCTGCCCACCACGGCGCCGCCGAGCGGCGTGCGCCATCGCTGCGCCCCGTCCTCGGCGTTCACGGCGTACACGGCGTGGCCGAGGGTGCCGAAGTAGAGGGAGCCGTTCGATTCGGCGGGGCGCGACCAGATCTTGTCGTCGGCCTGGAAGGGCTGCCACCTCCTGCCGGGCAGGGCCGCCGGGTCCTCCGCCAGCGCAATGGCGTGGAGGCTGCCGTCGGTCGTGCCGACGAGGAGCGAGTCGCCCACCACCGTCGGCGCGCCCACGACACGGCCGGGGACGGCGGTGGACCAGTTGCGGACGCCCGTCTCGGCGTTCAGGGCAAAGACGTTGGCGTTGACGTCGCCGTCCTCCTCCGGGTCCTCGTAGGTCACGACATAGATCGTCTTCGGGCCGGTGGCGGCGACGGCGTCGCCCAACACGGGAGAGCTGTACACGGGACCAAGGCCGTCCTCGTTGGTCGGCGGGAAGGGGCTGTAGAGGAGCGCGGGACGTCCGCCGGCGCCCTCGGCGTCCCCGGCGATGTTCAGGGCGAAGACCCGCCCCTCGCCGGAGGTGGCGTAGAGCGTGTCGCCCTCGACTGTGAGGCCGGCCCATCCCCGTGCCTGGAATCTGTCGATGCCGCACGCACCAAGCGCAAAGACCAGCGCGGCCAGCAGGGCCGGGACCCACCAACGTCCTCGCGTCACTAACGGATGTCCTTTTCCGGGCGCGCTACGGCAGCCCTGGTGTTCATCAACGGGAGACCTGCGGGCCGGGCTCGTGAGACGGAGCCTCGGGGACGGGGTCGTAGCCTTCGCCGCCCCAGGGCGCGCACCGGGCCAGCCTGCGGAGCGCCAGCCACCCGCCACGCAGCGTGCCGTGGCGCTCGATGGCCTCGCAGGCGTAGTCGGAGCAGGTGGGCAGATAGCGGCAACGGCACCCCAGAAGGGGCGAAATGAAACCCTGATAGCCCCGGACCAGCGCGAGGGTTATCCCCTTCACCTGTCCTCTCCTCGTTCCTCCGGCGCGCCGCACACTTTCGCGCGCCTCAATAGTCCAATCAGGTCCGCCCGCAGCCCCTGGAAGGGGGCCTCCGCAGCGGCGGGACGCGCCACCACGACCACGTCGTAGCCCGGCAAAACGTTGGCCGCGCGGACGATCTCCCGCAGCCGCCGCTTCACCCGGTTGCGCACCACCGCGTTGCCCACAGCCTTGCTGGCGGAGAACCCGCAGCGGTACACGTCCGTCCCGTTGGAATGTGTTCTGATGGTCAGGTACCGGGAGGCCCACCTGCGTCCGGACGCAAAGGCGGCGTCAAAGTCGGACTTCCTGGTAAGCCGGTGTTCCCGTGACAGCATTGCGTCGTGACGCTTTCCGCGTCCAGACGGCAGTCCGTAGCTACGCCGTGAGCCGCGTGCGGCCCTTGAGGCGGCGGCGCTTCAGCACCAACCGTCCCTCTCGAGTGCGCATGCGCACCCTGAAGCCATGGGTGTTCTTGCGATACCGGGTCTTGGGTTGCAACGTCCGTTTGGGCATTTTTCACCGCGCCTGACCGCCTCTCGCCGCCCCTGAAGGACGCACCGGAGGCGTCACTCAATTGCATCGTGCCCTGAGAGTATAGCATCGGCCGTGCGCCGCGTCACTACAGCGGAGCGAAGGCGAGGCATGGCAGATCTCCTCAGCGGTCCGTGCGGGGGGCCTGTTGGGCCGGCCCGGCCGGATAGTCCTCCGGCTTCCCGGAGTCGCCGGGCTGGATCACAAAGTCCCGGCGATCACGGTAGAGGGGAGCGCGGTTGATCACGTTCTCGCCCTCGGGGTCGAAGCCCTCCCACTTGCTGTTGAACCAGTACTTGTGCTCGCCGATGAAGAGGTAGTTGTTGGTCACGCTGAAGAAGCGGCACGTCACACCCTCTCCGTCCAGGAAGCGGGCGTAGATGGCGTCCAACAGTTCCCGCTGCCCGTCCTTCTCGCTGAGGACGTATTCGTGGGGCCACGTGTCCCGGTAGGTGACCGCCTCCCGCCAGGGGGCGCGGGCGATGAGTTCTGTGAGTTTCGTGTTCAATCGCTATTCCTCACGTAGCGTCACTATTGGCGCGTTCCGCAGCCGCTACCGCCCCAGCGCCAGCACCGCGAGCGCCGTTGCGAGCCAGAGGACGGCGCCGAGCTGCAGGGGCCTGTCGCCGAGGAACATCTCCTCCGGGGTCTCGCCCGCGCTGCTCTCGCGGTAGAGGAGCCGCAGGTAGCGGTACAGGCCGAAGGCGGCGAAGGGGATCGTGGCCGCCATCGCCATGTTGCCCGGCAGGCCCGACGCCGTCAGCGTGTAGACGACGTAGGCCACCAGCACGCCCGCCGCGCACGCGTTGATGGCGGGGCCCATGGCGCGGAGGCTGTAGGAACCCAGCACCGCCCGCTGCTGCTGCGCCTCGCCCTGGGCGGCCGACGCCAGCTCCCCTCGCCGCTTGCCCAGCACGATCATCATCGCGCCGAGGCCCGTGACCGCGTAGAGCCACGGCGAGATGGGCACCTGGATGACGACGGCCCCGGCCACGGCGCGGAGCACGTAGACGCTGCTGAGGGCAAGCACGTCGACCACGGGCACTCTCTTCAGCAGCGCCGAGTAGGAGAGGGTGAGCGCAAGGTAGCCGAGAACAGCCACGCCGAACCACGGCTGCAGCACGAAGGACAACCCCACCCCGGCGGCGAACATGACGGCGGCCGCCGCGGCGGCGAGCCGGGGGGAGAGCAGCCCGGCCGCGATGGGCCGGTTGCGCTTCTGCGGGTGCAGCCGGTCGCGGGGCGCGTCGAGGAGGTCGTTGACCAGGTACGTTGCGCTGGAGACCAGGCAGAAGAGGACGAAGCCGGCGGTGGTGACTGCGAAGAGATCCAGCCCCTCGCGCCACTCGGAGAACTCCCATCGCTGGTTGAGGGAGAAGACCAGCGCGATGTAGACGATGCCGTTCTTTGCCCACTGCCTGGGACGCATGGCCCGCAGCAGGCTGCCCATGCGCGCAGTCCCCCCTTCCGTACCCGGCGACATATGCCGCATCATAGGAAGTGAAGGGGAGTACCGTCAACGGCGTTTTGGGCTGTTTGACCCACTCCATGGGCACGGTTGAAAAGCGATGGCGACAAAGCGAAGGCGCATCGACGTCCTTATGGTGGAGCGCGGGCTGGCCCCTACGCGGGAGAAGGCGCAGGCCCTCCTGATGGCGGGACAGGTGACCGTCGACGGCCGCCCCGTGACCAAGCCCGGTTCTACGGTGCCGGCAGCGGCCGCGGTCGACGTGAAGGCGCCGCTGCAGTACGTCGGCCGGGGCGGCGACAAGATGGCCGGTGCGCTGGACGGGCTGGGCATCGACCCGGCCGGGGCCGTCGTGCTGGACGTGGGCGCGTCGACGGGCGGCTTCACCGACTGCCTTCTCCAGCGCGGCGCGGCGCGGGTCTACGCCGTCGACGTGGGGCGCGGGCAACTCGCGCACAAGCTGCGGCAGGACGACCGGGTGGTCTCGCACGAGGGCGTCAACGCGCGCCACTCCTTCCCCCTGCCGGAGCCCGTCGACCTGGCCGTCGCCGACGTCTCGTTCATCTCGCTGCGGCTCGTGGTCCCGCAGATGGCCGCGCACCTGCAGCCCGGCGGGCGGATGCTGGCGCTGGTGAAGCCGCAGTTCGAGGCGGACCGCAAGGCCGTCGGCCGGGGCGGCATCGTCCGTGACGCCAAGACGCACGCGCAGGTCCTGGGTGATCTCGTGCAGTGGGCAATCGGGCAGGGACACCGCCTGCGGGGCGTCACGCCTTCGCCCATCACCGGCACGGACGGCAACCGCGAGTTCTTTGTGTTGCTGGAGGTTGGAGAGACAACGGGAAAACCCGCTTCGGCGTAGGTCAGTCGACGACGGGGAAGGAGGCGGTCATGGACGACAAGATCATCCTCAGCGGCATGGTCTTCTACGGCTACCACGGCGTGACCGACGAGGAACGTCGGCTGGGCCAGCGGTTCACCGTGGACATGGAAGTGGAGACCGACACACGGGGCGCGGGCACGAAGGACGACATCACCCAGGCGCTGAACTACGCCGCCATGTACGCCACCGTCCGCGACGTGGTCGAGGGCGAGCCGTGCATGCTCCTGGAGGCCGTGGCGGAGCAGGCGGCCGGGGGCATCCTGCGGGAGTTTCCGGTCCGGGCCGTCCGATTGCGGGTCGGGAAGCCGGCGCCGCCCATTCCGGGCGCAGTGCTCGGAGGGGCGGCGGTGGAGGTCTACCGCCGGCGGTAGGAGGCGAAAACTCGCCGAAAACTGCCCTTGACGGGCGAAAATCGTCTGCGGTATAGTAATCGTTACTTTCGCAAAAGGACAGGGAATGCAGGGCAGCGGATAGCACGCAACCCATGGCGGAATCCTCAGGCGGCGGCCGGGGGAAGCCCCCCGAGCGCCGTCTTTGTGTCTCCGCCCCCCTGACCGGCGAAGAACGCACGTTACCAACTGAAGAGCAAGTTACAGCAAGCATTAAGGGAGCAGCATCGAGCCTTGTAGTGGGGAAGGTGCGAAGGGCTCACGGAGGATGCCTAGGCGCTTGGAGCCGATGAAGGGCGTGGCCAGACGACGATATTCCCGGGTGAGCTGTCAAGCAAGCTAAGCCCGGGGTGCCCGAATGGGGAAACCCGTCAGGGTGTTTAAGCCCTGTCATCTCTGGGGATTGGGCCCAGAGAGGGGAACCGGGGGAACTGAAACATCTCAGTACCCTGAGGAAAAGGAAGCAACCGCGATACCCCAAGTAGCGGCGAGCGAACGGGGTTCTGCCCAAACCATACAGACCTAACGGCCTGAGAGCTTATGTCTGTGCGGGGTTGTGGGGCACTCCTGAGAAGGTCTCAGACTTCTCAGGGCGCAGGGGTTCGGTCAGCCGAAAGACCCTGGAACGGGCTGCCAAAGACGGTGAAAGCCCGGTAGGTAAAGGCTGGACCCCGGCCCGGAGTGTTCCCGAGTACCACGGGGCACGAGGAATCCCGTGGGAAGCTGGGGGGACCACCCTCCAAGGCGAAATACTCCAGGCGACCGATAGTGAACCAGTACCGTGAGGGAAAGGTGAAAAGCACCCCGGAAGGGGGGTAAAAAGACCTGAAACCGTGAGCCTACAGACAGTCAGAGCCCTCCCTAGGGAGGGTGATGGCGTGCTTATTGAAGAATGATCCGGGGAGTTCTTAGGAGCGGCAAGGTTAAGAGAATGCAATCTCGGAGCCGTAGGGAAACCGAGTCTGAATAGGGCGTAGAGTCGTTTTTAAGAGACCCGAAACCGAGCGACCTACCCTTGGCCAGGGTGAAGGTCCACTAACCTGGACTGGAAGCCCGAACCCGTGATCGGGGCAAAGATCTGGGATGAGCTGAGGGTAGCGGTGAAATGCCAATCGAGCTCGGAGATAGCTGGTTCTCCCCGAAATGCCTTTAGGGGCAGCCCTGCGATAAGGCTGCCGGAGGTAGGGCCCTGGATGGGTAAGGGGGCGCGAGCTTACCGACCCCAACCAAACCCCCAATGCCGGTAGACCATGCGCAGGAGTGAGACGGTGAAGGATAAGCTCCATCGTCGAGAGGGCAACAGCCCAGACCGCCGGCTAAGGCCCCTAAGTGCGGACTCAGTGTGCAAGGATGTGGAGTTCCCCAGACAGCCGGGAGGTTGGCTTAGAAGCAGCCATCCTTCAAAGAGTGCGTAATAGCTCACCGGTCGAGGGGTTCTGCGCCGACAATGTCACGGGGCTAAGTCCGCCGCCGAAGCCGCGGACTCGGTCGTATGACCGAGTGGTAGGGGAGCGTCCCCGTCAGCGCTGAAGTTCAGACGGCAAGTCTGGGTGGAGCGACGGGGAGTGAGAATCCCGGAATGAGTAGCGCCAACCCTGGTGAAAACCCAGGGCGCCGAAAGCCCAAGGTTTCCTACGGAACGTCAGACGGCGTAGGGTAAGTCGGGACCTAAGCCAAAGCCGCAAGGCGTAGGCGATGGACAGCTGGTCAACATTCCAGCACCGCCCAGACCTCGTTGATCTACGGGGGGACGGGGAAGGCTAGGAGGAGCGCCCCCATCGGACATGGGGCGTGGGCCCATGTAGGTCTATGACCGCCGGAGGCAAATCCCCGGCGCGAGACGGAGGTGGAGCCCAAATGCCTGGCTACGGCCAAGCAAATTTCTCTGACGCCAGGCCTCCAAGAAAAGCCTCGTAAGGAGACGTCTGGGCGCCCGTACCGCAAACCGCCACAGGTGGGCTGGGGTAAGCACCCCAAGGCGTCCGAGCGAACCTCCGCTAAGGAACTCGGCAAAAGAGCCCCGTAACTTTGGGATAAGGGGCGCCCGCTGGCGTGTAGAGACACGCTCTCGAAGCGTTGGTGGGCCGCAGCGCAGCATCTCTGGCGACTGTTTACCAAAAACCTAGGTCTCTGCTAAGGGGAAACCCTACGTATAGAGACTGACGCCTGCCCAGTGCCGGAAGGTTAAAGGGAGAGGTGAGAGCTTCGAACTGAAGCCCCGGTGAACGGCGGCCGTAACTCTAACGGTCCTAAGGTAGCGAAATCCCTTGTCGGGTAAGTTCCGACCCGCATGAATGGCGGAACGACTGGAGAACTGTCTCAGCGGAGGGCTCGGTGAAATTGCAAGGCCTGTGAAGATGCGGGCGACCCGCGGCGGGACAAAAAGACCCCGTGGAGCTTTACTGCACCCTGGCACCGGGCTGGGGTCCGGGATGTGTAGGATAGGTGGGAGACTGGGAAGCTCAGGCGCCAGCCTGAGTGGAGTCACTGTTGAAATACCACCCTTCCCTGATTTTGGTCCTCACCTCGGCACCCACCGAGGGACGCTGCCAGGCGGGTAGTTTGACTGGGGCGGTCGCCTCCTAAAAGGTAACGGAGGCGCCCCAAGGTCCCCTCAGGACGGATGGCCATCGTCCGGCGCGTGTATGGGCAGAAGGGGGCTTGACTGCGAGGGAAACACCCCAAGCAGGGGCGAAAGCCGGGCCAAGTGATCCCACGGTACCGTGTGGAAGGGCCGTGGCTTAACGGATAAAAGCTACCCCGGGGATAACAGGCTGATCTTGCCCAAGAGTTCCTATCGACGGCAAGGTTTGGCACCTCGATGTCGACTCATCCCATCCTGGGGCTGAAGAAGGTCCCAAGGGTCGGGCTGTTCGCCCGTTAAAGGGGTACGTGAGTTGGGTTCAGAACGTCGTGAGACAGTTCGGTCTCTATCTGCCGTGGGCGTAGGAGGCTTGCGGGGACCCCTCCCTAGTACGAGAGGACCGGGAGGGACGGCCCGCTGGTGTGCCGGTGGTCCTGCCAAGGGCCCAGCCGGGTAGCCATGGCCGGTCGGGAGAAGCGCTGAAAGCATCTAAGCGCGAAGCCCTCCCCAAGACGAGGCCTCCCATTCCAATTCGGAAGTAAGGCCGCAGGTAGACCACCTGCTTCGAGGACGGAGGTGCACGGCAGGCAACTGCTTTAGCTGACCGTTCCTCATCGGCCGAGGCCTTCCCCACTCCAAGGCTCGGCGCTCCTCCTTTGTCACGCTGTCAACCTGCTCTTCACCCGTCCCGCCTCCGCGCGGGACGACGCGTTCAACACGTGAAGCATTCCCCGGGTGACTAGAGCGAGGTGGAACCACCCGTTCCCATTCCGAACACGGAAGTGAAACGCCTCAGCGCCAACGATACTGCCCTCGGGAGGGGGTGGGAAAATCGGCCGTTGCCCGGGGGCTTCTTTTTTTGTGCCCGGCGCGGCTACCATCGATTGGTTAGGATAGGTATGCACTGCAAGGAGCGACATGGACCGGATGTCTGAGCAAGAACAGGAATACGAACGCATGAGGGGGGAATACCTCAGCCTCATCGCGTCAATCGAGTTCAATATGACGTTCCTGTTGGCTGAGTACCTCGAAGTTCAACGCCACTCAGAAGAGTTCCATCAATGGTTCAGACACGCCCCGATACCATTTGGTTCGAAAGTGAACCTGTTTGAGATCTTCATAGGGGAATCAACTATGGTGTCCACTAACTATGGGAACGCATGCGCTGACCTCAGAGAGAGTTATGAGTTCAGAAATACCTTGGCGCACTCATTCCGAACATATGGTGGCATGACTACTGCTCGGGGGAGGGAAATCCCTGAGGAGCAGGTAGCATTCCCTGTGTTGAAGGAGAAGCTAGAGCGAGTCCGGCGCCTTGAGTCCATGGTGGGAGCAATGCTGTATGACCACCTAGTTGGGGAAATTCCTCCGTTCTCAGCAGATGACTTTGCGGACTGGCCCCCGTAGACTACTACTTCCCAACGCCCCCACCGCCATCCAGCCCTCGGAGGTGAGTCCCATGCAGCAGTCATTCACCACCAGGCAAGTCGACTCGCAACCCATCCTCACCATCCGCGCCCAGACCACGGCCGACAAGATCCCGGAACTCCTTGGTGAGCACTTCGGTGAGGTCTACGCCCATATCCAGCAGCTCGGCCAGCAGCCTGCCGGCATGCCCTTCTCGCGGTACTTCGCCATGGACGGCGTCAACGTCGACTTCGAGTGCGGCATGCCCGTAGCCGTGCCCCTGGAGGGCGCCGGCCGCGTAGTTGCGGGCGAGCTCCCCGCGGGCACGGTGACGACGGTGACCCACATGGGTCCGTACGACAACCTGCCGCAGTCGTGGACCGCGCTCCTGGAGTGGATGGGCTCACAGGGCCTCCAGCCCGCCGGCGCGCCATGGGAGGTCTACGTCACCGATCCCGGGTTGGAGCCCGACCAGTCAAAGTGGCGCACCGACATCCATTTCCCCGTCCGCTAGTGCGCCATTCCGGCCGGAACCCCTTCGGGCAAAGCCGCGTTCCCACTTGTAGATGCCGTATCCAAGTCAAGGAGGGTCTCGCAAGACCCCTTGTTAAGGCTATCGAAGAAGCTGATTGACCTTTACATGGCCTATTGAGAAAGCTACAATGACGCCAAGTCCAGCATTTGAGCAACGGTAGGTAACACCGTGGTCTCGTCTTCACATGAACAGTCGCCTGAAACCATGACCATGGGTGAGCTCCTGGAATTGGAGGGTGGCTGGAAAGACCTCCGCAGGGGCGAAGTCGTAGAAGGTGTGGTCATGCGCGTAGACCAGGAGGGCATCCTGGTCAACGTCGGCGGCAAATCGGAAGGCATCATCCCCTCCAGGGAAGCCCGCAGTCTCACCCCTGAAGCCCTCGCAGCGCTGGAGATCGGCACGCCGTTGGTGGCCTACGTCCTCCGCACCGAGGGCGACGAGGGCACCGCGCTTCTCTCCCTCGACAGGGCCCGCAGCGAGCAGGGCTGGGTCATCCTGGAGAAGGCCATGGAGTCCGGCGAGCTCGTGGAAGGCGTGATCATCGAGCACAACCGCGGAGGCGCCGTCGTCCTCGTGGAAGGCGTGCAGGCCTTTGTCCCCCTCTCCCACCTGCTGCCGGCAACTCGCGATCTGCGCCAGCAGGCGGAGGCCGGAGCGCCGGCCGCGCCGAGCGAGCCGCAGCAGTACAAGGTGCTCGAGGTGGACCGCCGGCGGCGGCGCGCCATCCTGTCAGAGCGGCTCGCGTGGCAGAGCGCCCGGGAGGCGCAGAAGGCGCGGCTGCTGCAGGAGCTGGCGGAGGGCGAGACCCGGACGGGCAAGGTCAGCGGCATATCCAAGTTCGGCGTCTTCGTCGACCTGGGCGGCGCCGACGGGCTCATTCACACGTCGGAACTGGCCTGGCAGCAGGTGACGGACCCCGAACAGATCGTGCAAGTTGGTGACGAGATCACCGTCCTCGTGCTGAGGGTGGACCAGGAGCGGCAGCGGATTTCCCTGAGCCTCAGACGGCTCAATCCGGAGCCGTGGGACTGGGTTACGGAGAACTTTCAGGCGGGACAGATAGTTAACGGGACGATAACAAGGTTGACAAGTTTCGGCGCATTTGCTCAGATTGAAGAGGGCATTGAAGGCCTCATTCACATCTCAGAGCTCAGCACCAAGCACATTGAACATCCTAGAGAGGCGGTGCGGGAGGGCGAGGTCCTGGAGCTCAAAATCCTCAACGTGGACCCGGAACGGCACCGCTTGGGTCTCAGCAGAAGGCGAGCGCTGGAGGAGCTTTAGGCTTTGCCTCGGCGTGCTCGCCGTTTGACATTCTGGCAGCAGGATCGCCCGGGCAACTTCGGGTTTGGGGGGAGCCATGGCTAGCAGGTTCGAGAAGTTCTCAGAACGGGCCCGCAGAGTTCTTTCACTCTCTCAGGAGGAAGCGCTCCGCTTCAACCACAACTACATCGGCACGGAGCATATCCTTTTGGGCTTGGTGCGAGAGACGGAGGGCGTCGCCGCCCGAGTGCTCAGCAACCTTGGCATTGAGCTCAGCAAGGTCCGCTCCGCCGTGGAGTTCATCATCGGCAGGGGCGAGAAGCCCGTTTCCGGCGAGAACATTGGCCTGACCCCCAGGGCCAAGCGAGTCATCGAGCTCGCCGTTGACGAAGCCCGGCGCATGAGCCACCACTACATCGGCACGGAGCACCTGCTCATCGGCCTGATGCGCGAGGGCGAGGGCGTCGCTGCGGGCGTGCTGGAGAGCCTGGGCGTCACCCTCGACAAGGTTCGGGCCGAGACGCAGCGGCTGCTGAGCCAGAGCATCTCGCCCGGCCAGCAGCAGGGACGCGGCGGCAGCAGCGCCAGTTCCACACGTACGCCGATCCTGGACCAGCTGGGCGTGGACCTGACAGCCCTGGCCCGCAACAACAAGCTGGACCCCGTCTGGGGCCGCCACAAGGAGCTGCAGCGCGCCGTCCAGATCCTCTCGCGCCGCACCAAGAACAACCCCGTGCTCATGGGCGAGCCCGGCGTGGGCAAGACGGCCATCGTGGAGTTGCTGGCTCGAAACATCGTGAACAATGAGGTGCCGGAGACGCTGAACGGCAAGCGCCTTGTCACCCTGGACATGGGCGCACTGGTCGCGGGCACCAAGTACCGCGGCGAGTTTGAGGAGCGCCTGAAGAAGGTGCTGGAGGAGATCAAGACCGCCGGCAACTGCATCCTGTTCATCGACGAGATGCACACGCTGGTTGGCGCCGGCGCCGCCGAGGGCGCGGTGGACGCCGCCAACATCCTGAAGCCGTCGCTGGCGCGGGGCGAGATCCGCGTCATCGGCGCGACCACGCTGGACGACTACCGGAAGTACGTGGAGCGCGATCCTGCCCTGGAGCGCCGCTTCCAGCCGGTCCTCGTCGAGGAGCCGTCCGAGGACGACACGGCAGAGATCCTGAAGCTCGTCAAGGGCCGCTATGAGGAGCACCACAACCTGACCATCAGCGATGAAGCCCTGATTACCGCCGCACGGCTGGCGGCGCGCTTCATCCCCGACCGGTTCCTGCCGGACAAGGCCATCGACCTCATGGACGAGGCCGCGTCCCGCGTGCGCATACGCCACAGCACGATGCCGCTCTCCGTCAAGGAGGCCATGAAGGTGCTGGAGAACGTCCGCAGCGAGAAGGAAGAGGCCCTCTCCGAGCAGCAGTACGAGTACGCCGCGGAACTCCGCGAGCGCGAGCTCAGCCTTGCCGACAAGGTGGAGAGCCTGGAAGGCGAGTGGCAGGAGAACAAGGAGAACGAGAACCCCGTCGTCACCCCGGACGACATCGCGGAAGTGGTCGGCATGTGGACGGGCATCCCCGTCACGCGGCTGCAGACGCAGGAGACCGAGCGGCTGCTCCACATGGAGCAGCACTTGCACGACCGCATCATCGGCCAGGACGAGGCCATCGTGGCCGTCTCCAAGGCCGTGCGGCGGGCCCGCTCCGGCCTGAAGGACCCGCGCAGGCCCGTGGGCGTGTTCACGTTCCTCGGACCCACCGGCGTGGGCAAGACGGAGCTGGCGCGGGCGCTCTCCGAGTTCCTCTTCGGCTCCGACGACGCGCTCACCCGGCTGGACATGTCGGAGTTCATGGAGCGCCACACCGTCGCGCGGCTGGTGGGTGCGCCTCCCGGCTACATCGGCTACGACGACGGCGGTCAGCTCACTGAGGCAATCCGCCGCAAGCCCCACTCGGTCATCCTCCTGGACGAGATCGAGAAGGCGCACCCGGACGTCTACAACATCCTCCTGCAGATCTTCGACGACGGCCACCTGACCGACGCCAAGGGCCGCAAGGTCGACTTTCGGAACGCCGTCATCATCATGACCAGCAACCTCGGCTCCGACCTGATCAAGCGCGACACGCGTCTGGGCTTCGCTGCCAAGCAGAACGACGGCCGCACCTTCGAGCAGGACTACGAGCGGATGAGAGACAAGGTCATGGACGAGGTGAAGCGGTTCTTCCGGCCGGAGTTCCTGAACCGCATCGACGCCTCCGTGGTCTTCCACGCACTGGAGCAGGAGCACATCATCCAGATCGTTGACCTGATGCTCAAGCAGGTGATGGGTGAGGTGAAGGACGCGGAGATGGCGGGCCTGGAGGCAACCCAGGCCGCCAAGGAGAAGCTGGCGGAAGAGGGCTACGACCCGCACCTGGGCGCCCGGCCGCTGCGCCGCGTCATCCAGAGCAAGGTGGAGGACAAACTCTCCGAGGAGATCCTCTCCGGCAAGTACGTGCCCGGAGACACGATCCTTCTCGACGTCGACGAGGACGGCGAGATCGTGACGCGCCTCGGTCTGGAGGCCCCGGACGAGCCGGAACCCGCCACGGCAACGTAGCCGCACCGGAATCGCAAGAAGAGGGCCGGGCTCGTGTGAGCCCGGCCCTCTTGTTTTTCTCGTATTGTGTGCGTACGCTGGAATCGTGATGCCAGCCGTTGGTCACAGTCTGGATCCTTAACCAGCAAGTCGTGTCATTCATTGAGCAAAGAGGGTTTTTCCATGGTGGCGATAGACTGGGAAAAGTTCATAGAAGAAGAAGCCGATCACGAGCGGCGTCGAAAGCTGATTGACTCACAAACCGAAGCTTACACACAACAGCACCCACATCAGTGGCTTGGTCTGACGGTGGGTGACGTATGGGTCCTTGCTGAGTCCTTGGAGGCGCTAGTGGAGAAACTGGACGCCCAAGGGCTGCCCCGGACTGACGTCATTATCCGTTACCTCAACCCCAACCCTGTAAAGCTGGTCCTCTAGTCGATGCCGATCGGATGGATTCAGGAATCGACTAGAGATTTTGCTGGGCATCCTTTCTTACGCGGCACTGTGCACTTCCCCCGCCTTGGTGTGGGAAGCCGCGTGAATTTTCTTGTAGACACCGGCTGTGGTGTTACTACCTTGCATCCACCAGACACGGTGCCGATGGGGGTGGACACCAGCGTCCTGACGCGCAGCGGGTATGTCTTGGGCATAGGAGGGAGTCAAGAAGAATACAGTGAGATCGCGGAGATTTCCTTCCTGCATAAACTCCAAGTCGTGACCTACCGCCTGCCAATAGACATCGCGCCGGTGCTGGACCACAACCGCGGTCTCCCCTCGCTCCTCGGCATGGACGTCATCCGGTATTGGCGGATGGTGTGCGACGTCCAGAATGGAGAGCTATCGTTTGAGGTGCACCACGCCGACGACGTGCGTGGAATGGATACGCCCTAGCGGACAATCGTCCCGACAGTGAGGCCCGCGCTACCTACCGCCGCCTGCGCCGGTGTCGCTCAGCGCGCGGGCGGCGCGTGTCCGGCACCGGGCCTACGGGCTCCGGCGGGCCGTAGCGCCCAAACTTCCCCGTCCACGACAAGGTAGGCACAGTTATCGTCCGTGATCCCACGCGTAGTTCTCTGCTGCCGGTGCGGTTCCACGCCAGCAGCGGCGCCGTCACCAGCACCACGGCAACCGACACCGTCTGCGCCTCGCTCATGCCGAGGAACCACGCCTCGTAGTCGTGGAAGATGAGGACGAAGATACGGCCGAAGGCGTAGAGGAACAGCGATGCCGCAAAGACCATCCCGTCCGGCCGCAGGATCTTCGGTAGCACCCACAACGCCAGCGTCACGACCGCGAGATCCAGCATCATCTCGTACACCACCGCCGGGTGCGTCGGCCCCAGCCCGAAAGAAAGGCTGCCCGGGTGGGTCCACTCGATGCCCCACGGCAGGCCCGTCGGGTGCGCCAGGTGCTCGCCGTTGATGATGTCGCCGATGCGGCCGATGGCCATCGCCAGCAGCAGCCCCGGCGCCGTGATGTCCGCTAGCCTGCCGCGGACGATGGCCGCCTTGGAGGCGTAGATCCACCCGCCGGCCAGGCCGCCCAGCACGCCGCCCCACACGGCGATGCCTCCTGTCCAGATGGCGAAGATGTCCAGCGGGTTTGCGGCGTAGTAGTCCAGCTTGTCGACGATGTGGAGCAGACGCGCGCCGATGACGCCGCCAATGATGGCCCACACCGCCACGGAGTAGACGTCGTCAACGGAGATGCCGTGCCTGGGGGCGAGCTTGGCGGTCATGAACACGGCGACGGCAACGGCAATGACGCTGAACACGCCGTGCCAGCTCAGGATGATGCCGCCCGCTTCAAAGATATTGGGGTCTATGCCGATTTCAATCATGCGTCGCCGTCCACTCCGGCCTAGACCCGGATGCCCATCTTGAGGGCGACGTCAAAGGAGGAGACGATGTGGCGGTTCAGCCCCAGCGTCGGTGCGTCCATGCCCATGGCCGCGCCAATGAGCTGCGGCAGGTGCAGGATAGGCACGTTGATCTGCCGTCCCACCTGCCGGGCCGCCTTCGACTGGAAGCCGTCCAGGTTCAGGTGGCAGAGGGGGCAGGGCGTCACCATGGCGTCGGCGCCCAGGTCCTGGGCCTCGCCTGTGTGCTTGGCCACCATTGCCAGCGAGTTGCGCTCGTTGATCGTCAGGATGGGGAAGCCGCAGCAGCGTGTCTTGCCCTCGTTGTCGACGGCCGTCGCGCCCAGCGCCTCGATGACGAGCTCCAGCGCCACCTTGCGCTGCGGGTACTCGTCGTACTCCAGCGCCGCGGAGGGCCGTACGATGTAGCAGCCGTAGAAGGGGGCAAGGAAGATGCCGTCCAGCGACTTCACGGCCAGCGACCTGATGTGGTCCAGGCCGATGTCCTCCACCATGATCCAGAGCATGTGCTTGACCTGGATGCCGCCGGTGTACTCCAGTCCCTCCTCGGCCAGCAGCTCATTGATCTGCGCCCGGTACTCCTCGTCCTCCAGCTTCACCTTCGCCTGGGCCATGACGCCCTGGCAGGTGCTGCAGATGGTCATGATGGGCAGGCCCATACGCTGGGCCAGCGCGAAGTTGCGGGCGTTCAGGGTATCGCCCAGCAGCGGGTTGCTCTCCTGCAGGGCGCCCGCGCCGGTGCACGACCAGCCCTCGATCTCCTCCAGCTCGATGCCGATGCGCCCCGCAACGGCGATGGTGGACTGGTACAGCTCCGGGGCCCCGCCCCTGGAGACGCACCCTGGGAAGAACGCGTAACGCACCGTGACCTCCTTGGCCGGTATGGAGCGGGCCTACTCGGCGTCGCTCAGTCGATTCCACTTGATGCGGTTTGCGATGCGGCGGACCTGGTCAACGCCGGGCGCAGCCTTCGCGATGGGCGGCGGCATCTTCCGCCGGAACATCGCCTGGATGGCCGTCGGCACCATGCCCAGCATCTTGGGCAGGTTGAACATGCCCAGGGTCTTCACCACGAGCTGCGTCTCCTCCAGCCGTCCCTTGTGAGCGACAATCTCCTCGAAGGCGACGGCGTGCCGGTAGCCGTAGCTCGCGCCGTCGTAGGAGCCGGGCGGCGTGCCGGACGCGATTGCCTTCTCCCGCAGCGCCATGATCCGGTCCATCGGCGCGACGCCCTTGGGGCAGGCCTGCACGCACTCGCCGCACCGGGTGCAGTCCCAGATGCCTCCGTAGGCGTTGTACATGCCGAGGCGCTTGGTGTCTTCTTCGTCGCGCGTGTCCGCCACAAACCGGTATGCCTTTGCGAGCGCCGCGGGGCCGAGGAAGTTCGGGTCCACCTCCAGCACCGTGCAGTCCGAGACGCAGGCGCCGCACATGATGCAGCCCATAACGTCGACGAGGTGGAGCATGACGTCGTTGGGCGCGAGGTACTCGCCCTCTGGCTCCGGCAGCGACGGCTGCAGGTACGGCTCGACAGCGCGGATCTTGTTCCAGAAGGGCTCCAGGTCCACCACCAGGTCCTTGATGACCGGCTGGTTGCCCGCAGGCTCCACGCTGACCGACCCGTCCTCCGACAGGTGCTGTGTCACCCGCGCCTTGCACGCCAGCACGGCGTGGCCGTTCACCCGCATGGCGCAGGAGCCGCAGATGGCCGCCCGGCAGGAGCACCGCAGCGCCAGCGAGCCGTCGATCTCCTCCCGCACCTTGATGAGCGCGTCCAGGACGGTGAAGTTCTCCTCCACCTCGACGTCGTACTCCTGGGTGTAGGGCTTGGGCTGCTCCTCATCCGGGTTGAAGCGCCGGACGCTGACCTTCGCCTGCATTAGTACTTCCTCTCTTCCGGCTGCCACTGGGTGATTACGATGGGGACGTACTCCTTGGTCACCTGGTCGCCGGGCCCCTGGTACAGCAGGATGTGCTTCATCCAGTTCTCGTCGTCGCGGGCCGCGTAGTCGAGGCGGCTGTGCGCGCCGCGGCTCTCCTTGCGATCGATCCCGCCCACCGCGATGGCCTCCGCGCAGTCCAGCATGCAGCCGAGCTCCAGCGCGAAGATAAGGTTCGTGTTGTAGGACTTGCCCTTGTCCTGCACGATGACGTTCTTGAAGCGGTCCTTCATCCCGCGCACGGCGTCCAGCGCCTCCTGCATACCCTCCTCGGTGCGGTAGACGCCGAGGCCCTGGTCCATCGCCGTCGCCATGTCCAGTCGCAGCTTGGCGACGAGGTCGCCGCCGCCGTTGTTGTCGAGCAGCGCCTGCATGCCCGCCTTCTCCCGGCCCACCCACGAGTCCTCCGAGAACTCCAGGTGGTTGTTGGCGCTGGCGTAGGCCATTGCCTCCTGCGCGCTGCGCCGCCCGAAGATGACGGTGTCCAACAGCGAGTTCGCGCCCAGCCGGTTGCCGCCGTGGACGCTGACGCACGCCGTCTCGCCCGCGGCGAAGAGCCCCTCGACGCCCCTCCAGTTCCCGGCGGGGTCCCAGCACCGGCCGTCGATGTCCGTCTTGATGCCGCCCATCTGGTAGTGCACGCCGGGCCGGATGGGCACCGGGTCCTTGGTGATGTCCACGCCGACGAGGTCGAGCGCCACCTCGTGGATGTACATGAGCCGCTCCATGATCTTCGCCGTGCCCAGGTGCCGGCAGTCGAGCAGCACGCACCCGTCGATGTCGTTGCCCTCGTTGATCTCCGTGATCTCCGCGCGGGAGACGACGTCGCGGGAGGCCAGCTCCATCATGTTGGGGGCGTAGCGCTCCATGAACCGCTCGCCGCGGCTGTTGATCAGGTACGCGCCTTCGCCGCGGGCGCCCTCGCTGAGCAGGACGCCGGAGCCCTTCAGCGTCGTGGGGTGGTACTGGACCATCTCCATGTCCATGAGCGGCGCCCCGGCCCGGTACGCAAGCGCCATGCCGTCGCCGGTGCAGATGAGCGCGTTGGTCGACGGCTCGAAGACCCGGCCGAGCCCGCCGGTGGCGAGGATGACGGCCTTCGCGCGGATGGCGTGGACCTCGCCCGTGCGCATCTCCATGGCGACGACCCCGCCGCAGCGGCCGTGGTCGGTGATGAGCGTTGTGGCGTACCACTCGTCGTAGACGCGGACGTTGTACTTGAGGATCTGCTCATACATCACGTGCAGGATGGCCTGCCCCGTGATGTCGGCGACGAAGAAGGTGCGGGCGCGCCGCTGTCCGCCGAAGGCGCGGGTGCCGAGGCGTCCCTCGTCGTCGCGGTTGAAGATGACGCCCATATGCTCCAGGTTGATGAGCTCCTGCCCCGCCTCGCGGCACATGACCTCGATGGCGTCCTGGTCGCCCAGGAAGTCGCTGCCCTTGACCGTGTCGTACGCGTGCTCGTGCCAGTCGTCGCCGCGGTCGGTCAGGGCCGCGTTGATGCCGCCCTGTGCGGCGTTCGAGTGGCTGCGGACCGGGTAGACCTTGGAGAGCATCGCCACGTTGGCGCCGGACCGGGCGGCCTCCAGCGCCGCGCGCATTCCGGCCAACCCCGCGCCAAGCACCAGAACGTCATGCGAGTACAATGCCTAACCCCTTTTCGCCCCACACGGACACACCTGAAGAAGCGGGGCTTGCGATTGCAGCGGTAATGCGACCTTGCGGGTCGTGCCTGCGGACTGCGCACCCTCACGCCGAGCGGGTCTCCGTAGGCAACGGTACTATAGCAGACACGAATATGCGTGACAATTGCGCGGACAGGGGGCATAAGCAGACTCTACCGCTCTGGCTTCACTTCCGCCAGAAGTACGGAGTCATAGGGAGTCAGTCGCAGCAGGAATGAATCGGTTAAGAACCTTCATATCGTGGCTTAAGGCGTTCGTGCATAAAGGCTTCAAGCAACGCAAGCAGCCCAGTCCCCCTATCGGATGGCAACAGGATGTTTACGCGGCTGGTTGCCGACTTGATCCAGATTCCCGGATTTGAAGGATCAAAACCAGGAATCTCTATCATTTTCCCATCCGCCGCCAGAGAACGGGCCAAGGTGCTTCCCGCACTGTTTGGGTTGTAATGTTGGCTCGTATAGCGGGCATTGGAGTTTGGACCTACCCTTCCGATTTTGAGCCACTCGCCATTCCACCAGAACCCGTACACAGCCATCATTCCCCCGGGGAGGGTCGACGGTTGGCGATGGGGCGCAGGACAATACTCCACTTGATCAGTGCCAAACGTCACGGGGTTTCCAACAAGTTCAGACACCACATGGAAGTCGGATAGAGCGTCCCTTATCTGTCCACGCCAAGTAGCGATCATCCGTCCTCCTTCGCGCCGTTGGGAAATTGGGCTTCGCGGATATTACCATGCCGTTCCGCTCCGGATGGAGTACAATCGCCGTCCCAAAAGGAGCCGCCTATGCCCACCTACAGACGACTCATCATCGCGTGGCTCTTCGTCCCGCTGCACCGGTTCCTGCTGCGCCTCTCGCGCGGCCGGGTTCTCGGCCGGCTGGAAGGCCACGGCGTCCTGCTCCTCGAGACCCGCGGGCGACGGAGCGGCAAGCCGCGCTCCTCGCCCCTGATGTACTTTCAGTTCGAGGAGTCGGGCGACCTCATCATCGTTGCGTCCAACTACGGTCAGGACCGCCATCCCGCCTGGTACCTGAACGTCGCGGCAGACCCCAACGTCACCGTCGAGACCAACGGCGAGCGCTTCACCGCCGAGGCCCGTATCACCGAGGGCGAGGAGCGTGCCGCGCTGCTCGACAGGGTGATCGCGTCGAACCCGCGCTTCGGCGGCTACCGCGCCGCCACCGGCCGCAAGATCCCCGTCGTCACGCTCCGGCGCGTCCGAACGTAGGGGTGGCCCTTGTGGTCGCTCTGCCTCGCCGCCCCCACCCTCGCCCGTGCAGGAAGTACGCCATCTGCAGCACGGCGACGCTCTTGGCGTCAGCCATCCCGTCACAGTGTGTGATGTTGTATGGCTTGACCATAGAGGACAATATGGGTAATATGGGTACTATGAAGACAACGCTCGACATCCAGGACGAATTGCTGGCGCGGGCAAAGCGGTATGCACACCAGACCGGACGGCCATTGCGGGCCGTGGTTGAAGAAGGACTCCGCCGGGCACTCGAGACGGCGGCCCCTGTCCGGCCCTACGTGCTGCCCGACCACAGTGTAGGTGAAGTTGGAGGGAGAGACCCGTTGGAGGCCTACTCCTGGCAGGATCTTCGCGGGGTCATCTACGAAGAGCCTGAACACCGATGATCGCTGTGGACACCAACCTGCTGGTGTATGCGCATCGGCGGGAGTCACGGCACCATGAAGCGGCCTCCTCGTTGCTGCGTGGATTGGCGGAAGGCAGCGACGCCTGGGCCATTCCTTGGCCCTGCTGCTATGAGTTTCTCAGCGTCGTGACGAACCCCCGGGTCTGGAGGGAGAGCGCCACAACTCCGGAACAATCATGGCGGCAGCTTTCGGCATGGATCGCCTCGCCATCGGTGCGGCTGCTTGGGGAGACCGAGGAATTTCCGGGGATACTGGAGCGCTTCGTGCGGCGCCCCCGCGTGCTCGGGGGAGTAGTCCACGACGCCAGGATAGCCGCGCTCTGCGTTGCCCACGGGACTGAAGCGCTCCTGACCCGGGATCGAGACTTCTCGCTGTTCCCGGAGCTCAGGACGCGCGACCCCTTCGCGGCGTAACGTCTGGATGGTCCACGGAGTGCAGCCGCCGGGGCGGGGCGTTAACCCTTCTCGCGCAGGAAGTACGCCATCTGCAGCACGGCGACGCTCTTGGCGTCCTGTATGACGCCCTCGCGGATGAGGCGGGGGATGTCGTCCCACGGGACGGGGACCGTCTCGATGACCTCGTCCTCGTCGGCGGGCAGCGGGTCCGGCCGCAGGCCCGTGGCAAGGTAGCAGTGCATGTACTCGGTCGAGTAGCCGGGGGCCATCCAGAAGCCGCCCAGTCTGACGAGATTGTCGGCGGCGTGCCCCGTCTCCTCCCGGATCTCGCGGTGCGCGCACTCCTCGGGGTCCTCGCCCGGCTCCATGCGGCCCGCGGGGGCCTCTAGCAGATCGAGGGCCGCTGCCCAGCGGAACTGTCGCACAAGGAGCACGTTGCCGTCGTTGTCCACGGGCACCAGCGTGACCGCGCCGGGGTGGTCGACCACCTCCCGCGTGGCCTCGACGGAGCCGTCGGCCTTGTTCACGCGGATGGTGTCCCGGCGCACCTGTATGACGAGGCCCTCGTAGACCCGCTCGCTCCTGATCAGCTCCTCACTCGGCACGGGCGCCTCCTTCCGGCGTAGGGGTGGCCCGGCCGCCGTTGCGGGGCCGCTGCCGCCGCACGGAGCTCAGCCGCTGGGACAGGGCAAACGGGAGGCGGTGCTTGTGCCCCTGCCGCAGGAAGCGTGTCCGGTGGGGACTCTCCTGCACCCGTATAATGCTGCCGGGATGGACGTCGAGGTCCAGGTAGCCGTCGACGCTGACCATGGCGTCCTGGTCCGCCTCGACCTCGATCTCGACGACCGCCCCCGGGTGGAGCACGACTGCGGCATCGTCCGCCAGCTGGGGCGCGACGGGCTGCACCACCAGCGAGGTGGAGTCGGCGTAGAGGATGGGGCCGCCGGCGGCCAGCGCGTAGCCGGTGCTGCCCGTCGCCGTGGCCACGATGACCGCGTCGGCCGCGTAGGCCGCCAGGGGGTAGTCGTCCACGCGTACGGCAACGTACACCATCCGCGAGGGCTTGGTGCGGCTCACCACGGCGTCGTTCAGCCCGGTGTAGCTCGGCAGGCCGTCGCCGGTGTGGCCGGGCGGCAGGATCTGCGCCTCCAGCATCGTGCGCTCCTCCACCCAGCCGTCGCCGCGGGCGTAGGACGCGATGCGCTCCACGGCCTCCTCCGCCTCCAGCTCCGCCATGTAGCCGACGCGCCCAAGGTTGACGCCGACGATGGGGATGGCAGCGGGGGCCGCCAGCCGGACGGCGCGCAGGATGGTGCCGTCGCCGCCCACGGTCACGAAGACGGAGCAGTCGCGGGCCTCGTCGCTGTGCTCCTCCAGCTCCAGCACGGAGCAGACCCACGGCTGAAAGTCCCCGCGAAGTTCACCCGCAAGGGACTGTGCCAGGTGGGCCGCTTCTTCCACCCACGGGCTGTAGATGACGCCGACCGGGCCGGCCATTGGCATGCTCCTCACCCTCATGGAGGGGGATCCGCACTCTATTATACGGCAGCCTCATTTCCGCGTCGTTCCCGCGGAGCCTGAAACCCTGAGAGGCCGTAGGGGCGGGGTGGGCCGCGACCCCCGCCGTTCACCCCCTCCCCCCAACCCCTCATACCGGCGGATGCCGGTATCCAGAAACCCCGCGACCAACGACGCCCGCGCACCCCCTGCCACCACCCCCTCGCGCGAACGCCGTCCCCTCCGCTACCCTTGCCCCATGCACCGCCACCACAACAGCACAACCCCGGCGCCATTTCCCCCTCCCCCCTCGTGGGGGAGGGCCTCCTTTCCGATTGCCCTGAGCCTGTCGAAGGGTCCCGCGCAGGCGGGAACCCAGAGGGGCGGGGCGCACGCTGACCGGGATTCGCTTCCCCTCGGGTAATATTCGTGTTGTAGCTGCAACGTGCCAACTCAGCTTCAACACGAAAAGCAAGACGAATCCCCGCAGCTGCGCCGGACGCGGGGAAATTCGGCCCCGAACACCCCCACCTCCCTCCCCCCATACCGGCGGGTGGAGGCCACACCCTGCCATCCGCGCCTTGTGCCCGAGTCCCACGTGTCAGTACGCTGGCCCCTGACAAGAAGGCAAGCAAGACCACAACCATGCCGTATGGGCGCCACGACGGAAGTCCCAATGACCCGGATGTGCAAATTTGGTTCCTTCGGCCCAATGCAGCACAACCCGTTTCCCCTACGGATTGAGCAGGGCGGCCCAATGCAACTCAATGCAAGACAATCAGGGTCCAGCTACAACCGCGTGCTGGTCTCACGCCGGAGCGAGCGCAATTCGAATCAAGCTGGATCTGCGTTGTCACATACGATTCGCATCGTGAGTTTTTCAGGAAGTGCGCGCCGAAACTCAACTCAATTGCGTGCCCACCCGTCGCAGGAGGCGCGCCTAGAAGAGGCCCTCGACGGCGCGCTCGGCGGCGCGGAAGACGGGCTGCGGCCACAGGCCCAGCACGACGACCGCCACCGCCGTCACGGCCACGGAGAGGTCGAGCGGGATGACCCGCGAGGGCTGCTCGCCTTCGACCGGGTCGGCGAGGTACATCGCGCGGACGACGCGGAGGTAGTAGTAGGCGGAGAGGACGCTGTTGACCGCGCCCAGCGCAACGAGCCACGCGAGGTCGGCCTTGATCGCGGCGCCGAACACGAACAGCTTGGCCATGAAGCCGACCGTCGGCGGAATGCCCGTAAGCGACAGCAGCGCGACCGTCAACGCGGCGGCAAGCCACGGCGCGCGCCGCCCCATGCCGGAGAAGCTCGCGATGCTCTCGTTGCCGGTCCGGTCCGCAATGGCGATGACGGCGAAGAAGGCGGCGAGGTTCGTCACGGCGTAGCCTGCCAGGTAGAAGAGCACCGTCTCCGGGCCGATGGTTACGCCGTCGGGCGTTCGCGACGCCACCGCGGCGAGGCCCACCAGCAGGTAGCCCGCGTGGGCGATGGTGCTGTAGGCCAGCAGCCGCTTGATGTTGGACTGCGCCATGGCCGCAAGGTTGCCGAAGGTCATGGACGCCGCGGCGATGGCGGCAAACAGGAGCGCCCAGTCCACCTCCACCGGCTCGAAGGCCGTGAAGAAGACCCGCATGACCACGGCAAAGCCCGCCGCCTTGCTCGCGATGGAGAGGAAGGCGGTGATCGGCGTGGGTGCGCCCTCGTAGACGTCGGGGATCCATCCGTGGAAGGGCACGGCCGCGACCTTGAAGCCGAAGCCCGCCACCATCATCACGACGCCGATGACCAGCACCTGCACGCCGAAGGGCCGGGTGCCCTCGGCCGCGGCGTCGCCGACGGAGCGGGCCATCGTCTCGAGCACCGTGCTGCCCGTGTAGCCGAAGGTCAGCGCCATGCCGTACAGCAGGACGGCGGAGGCGACGGCGCCCAGCACCAGGTACTTCAGGCCGGCCTCGGACGCGCGTTGCCCGCCGGAGAAGGCCGCCAGCGCGACCAGCGGCAGCGTCGACAGCTCCAGCGCGACATAGAGCGTGATGAGCTCGCGCCCCGCGCCCAGCAGCATCATGCCGACGGCGGAGAGGAGGACGAGGGCGTTGAACTCGGCGCTGCGGACGGCGAACCGTTGCGTGTAGCCGTAGGAGGCCAGCAGTACGAGGCCCGCCGCAATGACGACGACGCCCTTCATGAAGAGCGCAAACCGGTCGAGCTGCATCGCGCCGTAGAAGCCGGTCACGCTGTCGCCGTGGACGCCCTCGCAGACGGACCAGCGGCCGTCGAGCTCACCCCACAGCAGCACGGTGAAGAGCAGCGCGCCCGCCAGTCCGGCGAGCCCCAATGCCGTCACCACGCCGCGGCGGGCGTTGAGCATTCCGGCGATGAGCGCCAGCACGCCCCCCGTGACGACGCAGAGCTCGGGCGAAAGGAGGTAGAGGTCTTGGCCGCTCATGGCCCAAACCTCGGCAGCAGGTCATTGACGCCGCTGGTGAACACGTCGGTCACCAGCGCGGGGTAGACGCCCAGGATCAGGATCGCCGCCATCAGCAGCAGCGGCGCGACGGCCTCAACGACGGAGACGTCGGTCAGGTGAGCCCAGCGCTCGCGCGGCGGGCCGAAGAGGCTGCGCTGGAGCGTCCACAGCACGTAGCCCGCCGCCATGAGCACACCGACCGTCGCGAGGGCGGTCAGCACGCCGTGGGCCGGGAACGTGCCGAGAAACACGAGAACCTCGGCGGCGAAGCCGCTCGTCGCGGGCAGTCCCAGCGACGCAAGCCCCGCCACCATGAAGGCAACGGCGGCGAAGGGCATCCGGCCTGCAAGCCCGCCCAGGTCGGGGATATGCCGCGTGTGCGCCTTGTCGTACACCACGCCCACCATGACGAACAGGAGGCCCGTGACCGCGCCGTGGCTGAACATCTGCATCGACGCGCCGGTCAGGCCAACAGGCGACAGGTGCTCGGCGGTCGCGCCGACGGAGGAAACGCCCAGCAGCACGAAGCCCATGTGGCTGATGCTGCTGTTGGCGACCAGCCGCTTCAGGTCAGTCTGCCGGAAGGTCACGAAGGCCCCGTAGAGGATGCTGATGACCGCGAGGATTGCCAGCGCCGTCGCCGCGCCGGAGGCCACCTCCGGGAACATGGACACGTTGACACGGATGAGGCCGTAGCCGCCCATCTTCAGCAGCACGCCAGCCAGCATCACGCTGACGGCCGTCGGCGCGTCCGTATGGGCGTCGGGCAGCCACGTATGCAGGGGAAAGATGGGCAGCTTGACCGCGAAGGCGATGAAGAAGAAGGCGAACACCAGCTGGCTCGGCAGCAGCAGATCGGCCAGCAGCGCCTGGCCTTCCATGCCGACGAGGTAGGTCATATTGAACGTATCCGTGGAGAAGTAGACCGTCAGCAGGCCCACCAGCATGAAGGCGCTGCCGGTGAACGTGAAGAGCAGGAACTTCATGGCGGAGTGCTCCTTCCGCCCGCTGCCCCAGATGGAGATGAGGAAGAACATGGGGATGAGCTCCAGCTCCCAGAAGATGAAGAACAGCACGAAGTCCTGCGCCGTGAAGACGCCCATCACGGCGGCCTGCAGCGTAAGCAGCCACGCGAAGTACTCGCGGTGCCGCGTCGCGATGCTCCACGAGCCGTAGATGGCCGCGAGCCCGAGCAGCCCCGTCAGCAACACCAGCGGCGCACTAAGTCCGTCGACGGCGAGGTGGTACTGGATGTCGAGTTGCGGTATCCACGCGTCGAACTTGTCGACGAGCTGGAAGCCGCCTTCGTTGCGGTCGTAGCGCGTGAACACCAATAGGGCGAGGAGGAAGTCGGCGATGCCCACGGCGGCGGCAAACAGCCGCACCCGCCGCGCGTTGTCCCCCAGCAGCAGGAGGACCACGGCGGCGCCCGCCAGCGGCAGGAAGACCGTTGCCGTCAGCAGCATGTCGCGAGCCTTTCACTATTGGCCGTCCGCGTCACCCAGACCTCCATCGTCGTCATGCTTCCCATCACCGCAACAGGTAGACCAACAGGATCACACCTGCGCCGAAGGCAAAGACGAAGCCGTAGACCTGCACCTGCCCCGTCTGCAGCGCGGCCAGCCCACGCCCGAAGTGACGGCTGAACCAGCCCACGTTGTCCGAGATACCGTCGACGATCACGTGGTCGAACCAGTCCAGCGCGCCCGCAGCGAAGCGGTAGAAGATCTGCCCTGTCAGGAACCGCTCGTACAGGTCGTCCAGGTAGTACTTGCGCACCGTCAGCGTGTACAGCGGCTTGATCGTGAGCGCTTCCGGCGTGATTTTCCGCGCGCCGTAGACCAGCCACGCCAGCCCGATACCCGCCAGCGCCAGCACGGTCGACAGGACGGCCACCCACGCGATGAACGTGGGCGTCTCGCCGTGGCCGCCGGGCGGGAAGAGGAACTCACTGAACCAGTGCGCTTCGACGCCCGGCAGCGCGAACGGCGCGTTGGCCACGAAGCCGGACGCGACGGCCAGCACGCCGAGGCCGGCCATCGGCCAGACCATGCTCGGCGGCGACTCGCCGGCGTGGTGGTCGTCCTCCCGCGCGACCCACTCGGCCTCGTCCGCAGCGAGGACGATGTCAGTGTCGCGCTCCGCCGCGCGCTCGGCCTTCCGGTGGACGCCGCCACGGTACGTGCCGTGGAATGCCAGGAAGAGGGCACGGAAGATGTAGAAAGCGGTCATGAAGGCGGCAGCCATCGCCAGCAGGAAGACCAGGATCGCGACGCCGCTGCCGTCGTGGAACGCCTCGGCGAGGATCTCGTCCTTGCTCCAGAACCCGGCCAGCGGGAAGACGCCCGCCAGGCTCAGCGCGCCGACGAAGAACAGGGCGTACGTCCACGGCTGCACGCGACGCAGCCCGCCCATGAACCGCATGTCGAACGTTCCCGCGGCGTGGTTGACGCTGCCCGAGCCGAGGAAGAGGAGCGCCTTGAAGAAAGCGTGGTTGAACAGATGGAACATGGCCGCGCCGTACGCGCCCACGCCGAGCGCCAGCATCATGTAGCCGAGCTGGCTGATGGTGGAGTAGGCCACGACGCGCTTGATGTCGTTGGCTGTGATGGCCATGGTGGCGGCGAGCACCGCCGTCACGCCGCCCGTGACGGCCACGAGATTCATCGCAGCGTCCGACGCCTCAAAGACCGGGAACATGCGGGCGACGAGGAAGACGCCCGCCGCCACCATCGTAGCGGCGTGGATGAGGGCGCTGACGGGCGTTGGGCCCTCCATGGCATCGGGCAGCCAGACGTGCAGCGGGAACTGGGCCGACTTGCCCACGGCCCCCGCGAAGAAGCCGATCGCCAGCCACGTCACAGCCGTCGAGCCGAGCAGGCCCGCGCCGACGGCGGCGTAGACGTCGCGCACCTCCAGCGCGTTCAGACCCGCCTCGCCGAACGCGCCCTGGTGGAAGAAGAGGTAGAGGATGGCGATGAGGAACCCCAGGTCGCCGAGGCGCGTGACCACGAAGGCCTTGACCGCTGCACGCGCCGCCGACGGCCGGTGGTGCCAGAAGCCGATGAGCAGGTAGGAGGAGAGGCCCACCAGCTCCCAGAAGACGAACATCTGCAGGACGCTGCTGGCCAGCACGAGGCCGACCATCGACGCTGTGAAAAACGACATGAAGGCGTAGTAGCGCACATAGCCGCGGTCGCCGTGCATGTAGCCGACGGAGTAGACCTGCACCGCGAGGCTGACGCCCGTGACCACCACGAGCATGATGGCCGTCAGCGGGTCCATGAGCACGCCAACGCGGATATCCAGGCTGCCGACGGTCACCCACGAGTGCGACGCCCAGCCAATCTCGCCGTGGCCCGCGACAACCTGCTGCAGCGCCCACAGCGACAGGAGGAAGGCGCCGCCCACGCCGGCGATGGTGGCGTAGCCGGCCAGCTCGCTGCGCGGGCCGAGCAGAGGCCGGATGATGAGGCCGTTCAAGAGAAAAGCAGCCAGGGGAAGGAAGAGAATCGTCCAGGCTGCGGCTTCACTCATGCTAGAGCTTCCTCAGGATCTCTTCGGCCACGTGTTCGCGGCCCTTAGGCACGTAGACGATGAAGGCGGCGGTCTCGCTCCACGCCAGCACGCCGTCCTCCGGCAGGATGTGGCTGGGCAGACCCTCGGACTCGAAGGTGTCCTTCCACATCTCCGCCATCATCAGGCTTGGCGCGCGCTTGAACTCAACCCACATTGCCTATACTTGCTCCTTGCCACTCGGGCAGCCCTACCGCCGCATGGCGCTGGCCTCGCCTACGTCCACGGACCCGGTGTTCCGGTACATCATGATGACGATTGCCAGCCCCACAGCCACCTCGGCCGCAGCGACCGTCACGATGAAGAGCGCGAATATCTGCCCTGTCAGCAGCGATTCCAGCCGGTCCGCAGCCAGCGACACCGGCGTGGTGTACCGGGCCATCGCCACGACAGCCACGTTCACCGCGTTGAACAGCAGCTCGATTGACATGAGCACCGCGATAGCGTTGCGCCGCGTCAGCACGCCGTACAGGCCAATGCTGAAGAGCACGGCAGAGAGGACGATGAAGTGGTCCAGCCCGATCACTGGTCACCCCTCACCAGCGCGATCGCGCCGACGAGCGTCGCCGTCAGCAGCAGCGCCGCCGCCTCCAGCGGCAGGATGAACTCGCGCAGCAGCAGGCCGCCGATGGCGGGCGGGCTGTCGCTGTAGACCTCCTCCGCGCCCTCGCTCACGCCGGCCGACAGCACGGCGTCGCCCAGAAGGTCCCACCGCGTATCCAGCGCCACGAAGGCGATGATGCCCAGCAGGGCCGCGCTCAACATGGCTGCGGGGATGGCCAGCCCGTTGGAGGGGCTGCCCCGCTGCGTGTCGCGGATCATCATGATGCCGAAGATGAGCAGGATGGAGACGGCCCCCGCGTACACCAGCACCTGTACGATGGCCAGGAACTCGGCGTTCAGCATGACGAAGAGGGCCGCGATGCCAAGGAACGTCCCGATGAGCGCCATCGCCGCCTTCACCAAGTCCTGCAGGCGCACGACGAGCACGGCGCAGCCCACCGTCAGGACGGCGAGCGCCCACCAGACGGCGGTGAAGACTGGGGAGCCGGCGATGCCTTCCGTCATCGTCCCTGCACCCACCGCTGAAGCATTTCCTCGTACGTCGGCGCGACGGACTTCTCCCGGCCCGCGTCCTGCCAGGTCACGTCGTCACCGGGCTGGAACGGGTCGTAGCCGCGGTCCTGGAGCTGCGGCCGGAACCACGTGCTCGGCTTCTTGGCCGAGGCCTTGAGCTCATCGACGGAGATGACGAGGTCGGACTGCCTTGGCCGCGCCCGCTCGAAGCCGCTGCCCATATGGAGGGCGTCGTAGGGGCACGCCTCAACGCAGAGGCCGCAGAACATGCAGCGGGCGATCTCGATGTCGAAGACCTCCAGCTTGTACTTTTCGCCCTCCTGCGTCATCTCGCCGCTGGGCGCGGTCACGATCTTGATGATGCCCTGGGGGCAGTACTTGGCGCAGCTTGCGCAGCCGGTGCACCGCTCCTCGTACCACACGAAGTCCTCGCCGCGGAAGCGGTGGTGCTGGGCGACGCGCTGCTCCGGGTACTGCACCGTGACCGGCTTGCGCACCAGGTTGCGCAGCGTCACCATCATGCCTTTTGCGATTCCCAGTCCGTACGGCATTACGAAACCTCCGCCGGGACTTCCACCAACTGCACGGACGCCGTCGGCCGCTCCCGGTGGCGCTCCAGCGCGCGGCTGAACACCACCAGGCAGGCGACTGCCACGGCCCAGTTGACCGCCGCGATGATCCACAGCTGCCCGTACTCGGGCTCCGGCCACGCCACGACGAGGCCGGCCGTGACCAACGTGTTGATGATAGCCAACGGGAAGAGCGCTTTCCACGCGAAGGCCATCACCTGGTCGACGCGCATGCGTGGCAGCGTTGCCCGGATCCATGTGAAGAGCAGCAGGAAGAAGACGAGCTTGAGCAGGAACCATACCTGTCCGGGCAGCCACTGCGCGAAGTCGGGCGAGACGAAGGGATTCTGCCAGCCGCCCAGGAAGAGCACAGCCAACACCGCCGAGATGATGACCAGCTCGCCGAATTCCGCGAGCTGCAGCAGTCCGAAGCGGACGCCACTGAACTCCGTGTGGAAGCCGGCCGTGAGCTCGGACTCCGCCTCCATCAGGTCGAAGGGCGAGCGGTTCATCTCGGCGGAGGCGGCGACCAAGAACACGAAGAAGCCGAGCGGCTGCAAAACAACGAACGGGAGCCGCTGAGCCTCCACGACGTCGACCAGCGACATGCTGCCAGCCAGCAGCAGCACGCCGGCCAAGGAGACGATCATCGGCACCTCATAGCTGATGAGCATGGCAACTGCGCGGGCCGCGCCCAGCAGCGCGAACCGGTTGCCGGAGCCCCAGCCGCCGAGGAACATCGCCACCGTCGCCATGGTCGGGATTCCGACGATGAAGAGCACGCCGATGTTCAGATCGGCGAGGAACGTGTCGGGGCCGAAGGGCACGACGGCGGCGACCAGCAGGATGGCCGCCACCATGATCACCGGCGCCAGAAAGAAGGTGAGCCGGTCCGCCATGGCGGGCCGCAGGTCCTCCTTCATGATGAGCTTGAGCACGTCCGCGAACGGCTGCAGCAGCCCGAAAGGGCCAACGCGGTTGGGACCGAGGCGCGTCTGGAAACGGCCGAGCACGCGGCGCTCCATGTAGGTCTCGAACGCGGTCAGCAGCATGACGCCGTTGACGACGATGAAGACGATGACCACGCCGGCCAGCAGGTACGCCAGCCAGCCCAAGCCATCGGGCGCCAGGTCCGCGAAGAACCCGTACAGTCCCGAGTACAGCCCGTTCCTGTCGAGGGGTGAGTCCATACTCCGCTCCGTCGACCGCTAGCGGTCGACCTCTCCCATGTTCACGTCAAGGCTGCCGAAGATCACCATCAGGTCCGCCACCTTCCACCCCAGCAGCATCTCCGGCAGCACCGTGAGATTGATGAAGGATGGCGAGCGTATCTTGCACCGGTAAGGCGCGATGCCGCCGTCGCTGACCAGGTAGAAGCCGAGCTCGCCCTTGGACGCCTCCACGTGGGCGTAGGCGTCGCCGGGCGGAGGACGGAAGAAGAAGGGCAGGTCGGCGCGCACGGGTCCGCCGGGCATCTCGCGGTAGCACTGCTCCGCGATGCGAATGCTCTGGTGCACCTCGAGCACGCGCACCAGGAACCGGTCATAGCTGTCGCCGTTGGAGCCCACCGGCACGGCGAAGTCCATGCCCGCGTACACGTCGTAGGGGTCGGCCTTGCGCAGGTCCCACGCGACCCCGCTGGCACGCAGGTTCGGGCCGCTGACGGCGCTGTCGATGGCCTGCTCCTTCGAAAGCACTCCCACGCCCTTGGTCCGCGCGAGGACGATCTCGTTCTCGGCGATGAGCCGCTCCAGCTCAGCGATGGCCTCAGGGATGGTGTCCAAGAGGTGGCGCAGGGCGGGCCAGAACTCGGGCGGCGGCTCCTGGTACACGCCGCCGGGGCGCATGTAGCTCACGGTGACCCGCGCGCCGCACAGCATCTCGAAGAGGTCGAGGATGCGCTCCCGCTCGCGGAAGCAGTACATGAGCGGCGTGCCGCTCGCGCCGAGGTCCTGCAGGAAGAAGCCGACGCCCATGAGGTGGCTTGCGATGCGCTGCAGCTCGGCCGTCAGCACGCGCAGGTACTGGCCGCGCTCGGGCACCGTCACGCCGGCCAGCTTCTCGACGGCCATGACGTAGGCCTGGTTGTTGATCATCGACGACGTGTAGTCGAGCCGGTCCGTCAGCGTGACGATCTGCGTGTAGGTGCGCTCCTCAGCCAGCTTCTCCGTGCCGCGGTGCAGGTAGCCGAAGATGGGCTCGACGTCCGTGATGACCTCGCCGTCCAGCGTCACCCGCAGGCGGAAGACGCCGTGCGTGCTCGGGTGCTGGGGGCCGAGGTTTATCGTTATCTGCTCAGAAGGCAGGTCCACCAACGTCTTCGCCTTGCCTTTCGTCGCTGGGCGGCTAGCCGCCCAGGTGGTCCTTGCGCAGCGGGTGCCCGGGAAACCCCTCCCACGTGAGTACGCGCTTCAGGTTGGGGTGGCCGGTGAAGCGGACACCCATCAGGTCCCAGACCTCGCGTTCCTGCAGGTCGGCGGCCTGCCACACCTCCGTGAGCGAGGGGGCCTCAACATCGTCGCGGCCGTGCAGGGTCGTCTTGAGCACCAGGCTGTGATTGTGTGTCAGCGAAGTGAGGTGGTAGACCACCTCGAAGGAGTCCAGGCAGTCGACGCCGGTGATGGAGGAGAGGTAGTCCATGGCCAGGTCCGGCTCCTCCTTCAGGTAGCGGCAGACGGCCACCAGCGCCCCGGTCGCCACGCGGACTTCATTGCCGTCGACACCGATCACGGCGCCCTCAGCGACGCCCTGCAGACGCTCCGCCACCCCAGAGGCCGAAAGCGCCCTGGTCATCAGGACCCGGCTGGGCGGTGCGCCAGGCTGTACTGCCGGATCTTGTCGTGGAGCTGCATCACCCCGTAGAGGAGGGCGTCGGGGCGAGGCGGGCATCCGGGCACGTACACGTCGACCGGGACGATCCGGTTGACGCCGGGCGTCACGCTGTAGGACTCGTAGTAGGGGCCGCCGCTGGTGGCGCAGGCGCCCATCGAGATCACCCACTTGGGCTCGGCCATCTGCTCGTAGATGCGCTCGATAGCGGGGGCCATCTTCCACGTCACCGTGCCCGCGACGATCATCAGGTCGGCCTGCCGGGGCGTCGCGCGGAAGACCTCCATGCCGAAGCGGGCGATGTCCCACCGCGACATGGCGCTGGCCATCATCTCGAAGGCGCAGCAGGCAAGGCCGAAGCTGAGGGGCCACACCGTCGAGCGCCTCCCCCAGTTGATGAGCTCGTCCAAGGCGGTGACCATGATGTTGCGCTGGAGCTCGTCGGGCACCTCGATGAGCGGCTCGGGATACGGCGACGTGTGCGCCGCCTTCATGGCGCTGACGGCGTCGCCCTCGACGCGATCGAGCGCCCAGGTGTTGTCACGGAGCGGGCCGGAGCCGCCGATGGTTATCTCCACTCGAAGGCCCCCTTCCGCCAGGCGTAGGCCCAGCCCACGCCCAGTATCGCGAGGAAGGCGAGCATCACCAGCAGCGCGCCGCCGCCCAGCGTCCGCAGCGTGATGGCCCACGGGTAGATGAAGATGGCGGTCACGTCAAAGACGAGGAAGAGCAGGGCGAAGAGGTAGTAGCGGAAGTTGAACTGCACCCATCGCCCGCCGATGGTCTCCATGCCGCACTCATAGATGTCGGACTTGACGTCGGTGGGCTTGTTGGGGCGGATGCGGAGGACCTGGGCCATGCGGGAAAAGAGGAGCATGCTGAGGGGAACGGCGAAGGCGGCCCCCATCAGCAGGAGCACCAATCCGTACTGGCGGTAGTAGTCGTCCAGCATGCCTCGTCCTTTGGGCTGAGAATAGCACAGCAGGGTGAAAAATACCACAAACGGCGAGGGCGGCAGAGCCTACAACCGGCGAAGGCGCGGCGCTATGAGCATCGCCAGCAGCGCAAGGCCGAAGAGCGCCCCGCCGTTGGCGACCAGCGCCACGGAGACGCTCGCGAAGGCGGCGACGGCCCCGGCATGGACGTTGCCGACGGGGCCGAATCCGATGGCCATCTGCCACGCTCCGGCGGCCCTGCCGCGCGCCTGGTTGGGCACCACCGCCTGCATCAACCCCTGCGACAGGACGTCGACGACGGCCATGGCGGAGTTCACCACCAGCAGCACCGCGAGCACCATCGCGAGGGTGTCCGACTGGCTCAGCGCCACCAAACCCGCGCCGAACACCAGCAGGAAGGACAGGTAGAGCATCCCCCGCCGCCGGAAGCCTCCCGCCAGCGCAAGCAGGACCACTGTGATCGAGCCGCCGATGGCTCCCACGGACTGGAGCAGGCCCAGCCCGTCAGCGCCGAGCCCGAGGACGTCGCGGGCAATGCTCGGCAGGAGGGACAGGACGGAGAAGCCGAGGACCTCGGCGGCGGCGGTCAGCAGCACCAGCAGGGCGAGCGCCCCGTTGCGCCCCATCTCCCGCAGGAAGTCGAGCATGTTCTGCAGCACCGACTCGGTTGCGATTCGCGCCGAGCGACCCTCCGCCGCGATGAAGAGGGCCCCGACGACGGTGACGACATGGGAGACCGCGATGACGCCATAGGTCGCCGCGGGGTTGGTCGCTGCAAGGACGGCACCGACGCCGAGGCCGCCCAGCACGGCGCCGAGCCGCTGAGCCAGGTTGGTGAAGGCCAGCCCGCTCACCATGTCCCTAGGACCTACGATGTCGTAGGCCATGCTCTGGCGCAACGCCTGCACGGCAGTCCAGCCGGTGCCAAGGCCCACGTTCAGCGCCAGGAGCGCCCACAGCCCCAGCGCGTCAAGCTGGAACAGCCCGGCGATGGCGAGGGCGATTACGGTCAGCGCGACGCCGGAGATGGCCAGCAGCGGCCGGCGCGGAAAGCGGTCGGAGACGGCGCCGATGGGGATGCCGAGCACCAGCCGCGGGGTGTGCCGGAGGCCGATGGCCAGCCCCACCATGAAGGGCGAGTCGGTGGCCTCCAGGACGACCCAGCCCAGCGCGACGTTCTCGCCGGCGTAGGTGGCCCCGGCGATGATGCCGGAGGCGGTCAGGACGCGGAAGTCCGGGTAGGAGAGCGCGCGGATGGCCCCAAGCCGCCGGAGGCGCGAACGGTTCCGGGCCGCGGGCCTTGGGGCGTCTCCGGTTGCACTCAATACACAGCCTCGTGCGGGATCGGGGATCAGGAGCAGGGGCAGCGACTAGGCGTCCCCTTCGTCGGTCCAGGACATGACTCGGCGGGGCGTCAGGCGGAGGACGACGCTCTGGCCTTCCTCGTAGTACTCCTCCAGGAACGCAGCGGCGCCTTCGGCACCCTCGTACCGGGTTGCGATGGAGAGGCCAATGTCCCAGACGTCGGCGTCGCTGACGGTGACCTCGCCCTCCGCGACGACGTAGCGGTAGGGCTGGTCCTCGCTGGCGATGGACAGGGCGATTCGCGCGTCGCCCTCGATGTTCCTGACCTTCCGGAACCGGCGGCTCGTCCAGACGAGGAACTCGCCGTCGACGTACTCGTACCAGACGGGCGCGACGTGGGGCGAGCCGTCGGAGCGCAGGGTGATGAAGTGGGCGATGCGTGGCGCCCGCAGGAACTCCTCCATCTGCGACTGAGACATCACCGGCATGCACCATCCCCCACAATGCGGAGTCTTGGCCGCCATGATAGCATGCCGCCACATGAACCCTGTCCGGGAGGACTGCCATGACGACGCAGCCAAAGCCGCACGAACTCTCCGCCGCCCAGGCCGCGGCGGCCATCCGCGAAGGGCGCCTCTCGCCGGTGGCGCTGGTGGAGGCGCTGCTGGCCCGCATCGACGAGCACGACGGGGCGCTGCAGGCGTGGGTCACCGTCGACCGGGAGGGCGCGCTGGCGGCAGCTCGCGCCTCGGCGATCGAGCTGGAGATCTCCGGGCCGCGCGGGCCGATGCACGGGGTGCCCGTCGGGCTGAAGGACATCTTCTACACGGCCGGGCTGCTGACGACGGCGGGCTCGCCGCTGATGGCGGACTTCGTGCCGGAGTACGACGCCCACTGCGTCGCGCTGTTCCGGCAGGCGGGCGCGATCATCCTGGGCAAGACGGTCACGACGGAGTTCGCGGACGGCGACCCGTCGGACACGTACAACCCGTGGAACCGGGCGCACACGCCGGGCGGCTCGAGCAGCGGCTCTGGCGCGGCCGTCGCGGCGGGCATGGTGCCGGTGGCGACGGGGTCGCAGACGGTCGGGTCGACGCTGCGGCCGTCGGTCTACAACGGCATCGTCGGGCTGAAGCCGACGCACGGGCGCATCAGCGCGCACGGGGTGGTGCCGGTCAGCCACTCCACCGACCACGTAGGCATCATGGTGCGGACGGTAGAGGACGCCGCGCTGGTGCTGGACGCCATCGCGGGGTACGACCCCAAGGACCCGATGGGCGCGTGCCAGACGGTGGGCGCCTACCACGCCGCGGCCACGCGCCAGGGCCGGGCGCCGCGCATCGGGCTGGTGCGGCAGTTCTTCTACGAGCGCGCCGACGATGAGATCCGCCGCCAGGTGGACGACGTCGCGCAGAAGCTGGCCGCCGCCGGAGCGACGGTGGAAGAGGCGGCGATGCCGTCGCTCTTCGACAAGAGCCCGGAGCACATCGGCGTGGTGGCGTGGACCGAGGCCGCGGAGTTCCACCGCGAGAGCTTCGCCAGCCACCGGGAGGACTACGGCCCCCGGATCCGCGACCGTATCGAGACGGCGATGGCGGCGGCGCCGACGGACTTCATCGTGGCGCGGGACGCCCGGCGGCAGCTGCAGTCGGAGATGACCGGCGTGTACGCGCAGTACGACGTGCTGCTGAGCCCGGGGACGCCGGGGCCGGCGCCGGCCGACCGGTCGACGACGGGGCCGACGTACTTCCAGGCGCCGTGGACGTGGCTGGCCTGCCCGGCGATCAACATCCCGACGGGGCTGGCGGAGAACGGGATGCCGCTGGGGGTGCAGCTGGCGTCGGGGCCGTTCCAGGAGGAGCGGCTGCTGAACGCGGCGGCCTGGTGCGAGCGCGCGCTGGGCGTGCGGCTGACGCCGATCGACCCGCGGTAGGGCTTCACCGGCAATTGTTTCGTCGGTTTTCGTAGCTGAGTCGAACTGCTTTGCGTTTTCGTTTTGTAGCTGAGATTGCACACTTCAGCTACAGGACGGAATTTTCCGCCCAGCGGAAACAATCCCCCCTTCTCGTCCGCCGGAGCGCACGTCGACGGTCGAACGGTGTCGGCCGTAACGAAAGGGAATTATATACTTGTGTACCACCAGCTACGATTTCGGCCCGTCGGAATTAGGGGCCTTTCGACGCCGGTTTCGAGCCGCTTCCATGTACCGCCACGTCGTCTTTGGCTTGGCCTGTAGCACCACCTCCGCAACCCGCTCCGGCGTCGCGCCGTCGATAGGTTCCGGCATTGGGTACTCCACTGGCCTTCCCCGTCGTGTTGGCCTCGTTGTCACGCCCACTCGCCTCACTCCCTTCTTGCTCCGCACGGCATAGGTGCGGGCACGCTGCTTTGCCTTGCTCGCAGTCCGCTTCTTCACCATCGCGTTCCTCCTAGCGAAGCCCCATATGCTTCAACTTGGCAATGAACGCCTCTTGCGTCCCCTTGCCCTTCATGCTGTTGCACGCCCCGCAAAGCGGTTGTAGGTTTTCGATGTGGTCCGTCCCTCCGTCGTGCTGGGAGACGATGTGGTCAACGGTCAAGTTGCGAAACTCGAAGGTGTTGCGGCATCCTGCACACTTGCCCTCATACAGCCCATACAGCGTGTGTCTATGCGTCCGGTAGGGGGGTAACTTCCCCATGTCGGTACGCCGAGGTATGTCCTCGCGGTAGACCGCCCGCCATGCGAACAGCCCCAACTCCGTTCTTGCCCGCGTCTCAATGAGCGTCTTGGCTTGTGGAGATAGGTCAATCCCTATCCATTGCCGTTGCAACTTCTCCGCCGCGACGAGGGCTGTCGCGCATCCGCAGAAGGGGTCTAGGACAACATCGTTCTCATTGGAACTCGCACGGATGATGCGCTCCAGCAGCAGCCGCGGCTTTTGCGTTGGGTACTTTCTCCGTTCCTTGGCGTGCGCCCCGATGGTGGGAATATCCGTCCACACGTCGCCCGCCGGTTGCCCCGCCGACGCTTCGAGATACCGTTTGAGTTGCGGCACCCGCCTTCCCTTGACCGGCCACGCAATCAACCCCGCCTTGTCCAGCGCGTCCAGCCTGGCGTGAATGCCCGCGATGGCGTCGTACCCTGGAATGACGTTCTTCGCGATCCACGCGGCGTACTCGCCGGTGCGCGGGACAGACCAGCATCGACCCGCCTCGGTTGGATCCGCGCCCTTCCAAGGTTCTCCACTCTCCCCTTGCGATATACCCGGCCCCGTAAGGTTGTCTGTCCGGTATGTGCCGCGCTTGTCCTTGTGGCGGTAGAAACGCGCTACGTAGTCCGGGTCTAGTGGGACGCGCGCCCGCTCGACCGGCGCGGGGTTCCCGTAGAACAGGATGGAGTCCGACACGCTCCCAAAGGCACGGTCATTGTGGGAGCTGGTGCGCTTCCACGTGATGTCGGCTTGGAAGCGTTCGCGCCCAAACACCGTGTCCATGACCATCTTCAAGTAGTGGGAGGCCGTCGGGTCACAGTGGAGGTAGATGCTCCCCGTCGGCTTCAACAGCCGTCGCATTTCCAGCAGCCGCACGGCCATCATAATCAAGTACGACTGCATCCCCTTCCCGTGCGCATCCCGCGCCGCCGCGATGACGCGGTAGAGGGCGGGGTTGGCCTCCGCGATCTCCCCATGCCACGCCATGTCGACGTCGGAGAGCGTCCACGTGTCTTTGAACGCAGCCCCCGCCGCCTCGGACCCGATGGGCGCGGCATAGTCGCGATTGGAGTTGAAGGGCGGGTCAAGGTATATCAAGTCAACCGTCTCCGAGTTGAGTCCGCGCATGATGGGGAGATTGTCGCCCGTCCAAAGGGTACGGTTCTTGAAGTTTGGCCGAGAACGTGCGTTCTCGCCTCTCTCTCTCTCTCTCTGGCGTGTTCACGCGCGCGCGAGGCTTTGCACTCATGGCAACCCCCTTACAGCATCCGGGGGTTGCGCGTGGGCTTGGGGCCTATCAGCGTCGCGTAGGTCAGCCGCTTCCCCTCGCCGTGCGTCACCATCCCGCCCATCTGCTCAATGGTGTCCAGCGGCCGCGCGTTGTGCCGCCCCGCGAACTCGTCCACGTACCGCTGCAAGTGCTTTGCGCTCATGTGGTGGTAGGTGCCCACGTAGCCCCGCTTCAACAGCGACCAGAACGACTCGATGCCGTTCGTGTGGGCCTCGCCGTCCACGTACTCACGGATGCTGTGCTTGACCACCTTCCGCGCCCGCCGCAGCCCGTCGTAGGCCCGCGCCTCGTCCGTGTAGACCAGCGTGTCCCGCTCGGTGCTTTCGTGGACGAACCCCTGCAGCGTCTCCGCGTCCGTGCGCTCGACCACCCGCGACTTGACCTTGTTGGTGGTGCGGTCCTTGATGCCCGCCACCGCCGCCTTGCCCACCGGCCCACGCCCCGCGTTGAGCTTCTTGTCGTCGTGCTTGTTCCCTTCCTTGCCGCCGATGTAGGTCTCGTCCGCTTCGACGGGGCCGACCATCTTCTCGGTCTCGTCGTTCCACGTCTCGCGGATGCGGTGCGCCATGTGCCATGCCGCCTTCTGGGTGATCCCCAAGTCGCGGTGCAGCTTCATGCTGCTGACGCCCTTCAAGCTGGTGTTGAACAGGTAGAAGGCCATGCCCCACTTGCTAAGGCTGAGCTTCGAGTCGTGCATGATGGTGCCCGTCTTGACCGTGAAGTTGCTCTCGCACGTCGTGCAGTGGTACTGCGGGGTCAACCGCTTCCCCTTGCGCCGCGTGATGGTGTCCGCCTCGCAGTAGGGGCACCGTATCCCGTCCGGCCAGCGACGCTGCACGAACCACGCGTTGGCGGTTTCGGGGTCGCCAAACAGTTCCGCCGCGCCCATGAGCGTGATACCCTCGCGGAAGCTCTTGCCGGGGCCGCTCTTGGTGGTGCTTACCATGTCCGATACCCTCATTGATTTATATACTCAGTGTACCACAGATTAGGGGGTTGTCAAGGGGTTTTGGTACACAAGTATATAATTCCCTAACGAAATCATTGGTGCGGGCGATGGTGTGGCGTTGCATGGGACGACGGTAGCGGAGGGGGCGTCGCGGGGGCAAGGGGGCGGTGGCAGGGGGGTGGCGGTAGGGCTTATGGGCTGTATGTGTTTGACAGGGCTGCAAGGGCTTCCGGAAACTCGCGCTCGTTGAACACAAGCCGGAAGGTACCCTTGGCGGGACCGTCATTGATGGTCATCTTCCCGACATTGAAGGCGGATTGCAGCGTCTCAAGCACCTTCTCCTTGTAGTCGGTGTCCGGGTTGCCCTTAAGGTGCTCTCCCTTGGTCTCAAAGACCAGAAGGTGCGGCTTGCCGTCGTGCTCGCCTCCCAGTGCGACAAAGTCCGGCCAAATGCGGTCTTGCTTCCATCCGCGCAGGTAGTAGTCTCCCTTTTGACGAACGGCGACACGGTGCCACCATTGGAGCGCCTTTTGTTCATCCAGGTATCTTGCAAAGTTGCGTTCAAGGTTGGAGTCAAAATGTTGGGTGTAGACGGGCTCAAAGAGGTTAAGCTGGAGGGGACGCCCGTCCTTACCGGCCATGATACCGACGTCGTCAGGAAGCGGAATGCTGTACGACTCCTGCATACGGAAGTTGTACTGGTCTGACTCAAGGTCGAAGCGGATTTCGCCCCTGTTGAATTTACCTCGGTAGATAGCCTCAGACTGACGTTCAACGTGTTCCTTGACGTGCTCCCACAAGGCATAGGCATAGTCGGCGCGTCTGTCAAAGATATGATCGTCGTCAGCGCCGGAGGACCTGAGCCGATCGATCAATGCTTGCGCGTAACGGGCGCCCTGCCACGCATTGGGCACCACGTCCGAAAGGCGGCGGGCGAACCACGCGATGGAAATCGTCTTATCAATGTACAACTCTTCCGGCGCGTGAAAGACAGCCGGGGCAGGGCCAACGTCAACCGTCGCGCTCTGGCGCCTGGCGGTGTCAGGCTGCATGGCCTGTGGGTCCAAGTCCTTGATGGCATTCCAATCAATGCCGGGAAGGATATGCCGTTGGTAGTCCAGTTCAATAAACTTGTCGCCGTCTGCGTGGAGGACACGGGGGAGAAAGATTTCCTTGCCCAAGAACCGTTCACGCCGCTGTACGGTAACCCGCCGGAAGTCCGCCGAAGTCCCAAACACCTCATCACCCAAGCCGGTCAGGCCTTCCTGCTCCAACCCGGCCTTGACTTGGTTGACCGCCATGCCCACGTTGGTGTTCCAGCAGTACACATAGCATTGGTCAAGGGAATCCCTGCTGGTACGCCGCGCATGGGGCTGGCGCATGACGCGTCCTACCAGCTGCGTCAAGGCGCGCTGGGCCTGCGTGTTGTCCAGCATCACCAGCACGTAGGCGAAGGGGCAGTCCCACCCCTCCATCAACGCGGCCTTGGTGATGATCCACCGCACTTGCGAATACTCCGACAAGAGGTCTTCCTTGCCCAGATCGTCTTGCTCCGACGACTTGACCGCGACGGCGTCCGGCGCGACGCCCAAGTTCTGCACCAGATACTCCCGCACGTCCTCCGCGTGAACGCGCTCTCCGTCACGCTGGTCTCTGCCGGTGCGCTCGACACGGACGACGGCGATGGGGCGGATGTAGCGCCCCTCGGCGTACTGGAGCGACTCTGCTTCCCGCGCCAGCTTGTCCAGTTCATCATGGGCTTGCGCAAGGGTGTGTTCCCACTCCGCGGCAGTGAAGGATGTGACCTGCACAGGAAGCTTGATCATCTCCTCGCTCTTGAGCTCGACGCCTGAGATGTCCACCAGCAGGTTGCTGACGTTCCTGTTCGGGGTGGCGGAGAGCTCCAGCACCAGGGAAGGATCAAGCTGATTGACGGAGCGCACGAACTCTGCGGCTTGGTCCGGCGCCCCGTAGGCCTTATGGGCCTCGTCCAGCACGACGACGGGCCGGAGCATCTTGAAGACGTTGTAGAGGCTGTGCTTGACGGGGCCGCCCTCGGCACGGTCCAAGTCGGGGTACCCTTGCAGCAGACGGGCGTCGCCAAGGGCGTCATCGCTGTCGGGGAAAAGGGTGGGGTAGCGGCCCGAGTCGCGGAACATGCGCAGGAAGTCCCTGCCCCGTTGGCGGTTGGCGGCGGGGAGCATAAGCAGCATGACGCACAGGTAGTTGGCAACGTCCGCCTGCGTAAAGAGGTCGTCCTTTTCCAGCAGCTTCACCCGTTCACCACTAGCCCGATCGAGCATCTGGCGGTACGGGTGCTCCCGATCCCGCAGGGCCTTTCTGGTCTGCTGATAGATGGCGCGGGTGGGCATGATCCAGAGAACCAGCCCGGTTTGCATGTAGAGCCGCTCGACGGCGGCTGCGGCCAAGAGCGTCTTGCCGCCGCCTGTCGGCACCTTGAAGCAGACGTGGGGGATGGGCCGTCCTGTGGCATCCGTGCGGCTGACGTAAGGGCCCGCGATCTCCGCGACCCCACCAGCATTCTTGAGAATCTCCCAAGCCTTCTTTGGGTAATTCAACAAGTCTTCAGGAACTGGCACACTCGCGCTTTCCAACGCGGCAATGCCCACCCGGGACTGCGCCTCGGCGTGGGCCAATTCGTCGCGCCAACGGTCAAAGGCCTGCAATGCGGCGGCCTGGTAGTCCTTGAGCTCCATTACGACGCCACCCGCACAGGCAAGTGCATCTCATAGGGGACCTGCACAAAGGTGATGTGCTTTTCCGTCAACTCCCGCTGGCCCATGAACTTGCCGGGGCCGAAGACGATGGCGGGCCTGCCAACGGCGGCGATCTTGTTCACCCGCTCCCCATTGAGCATTCCCTCAACGCCACTGAGCCAGTCCATGTCCGGTTCATACAACAGGTAGTAGTCCGCGGCGTCGGTGCTGTAGAACAGGCCGGCGTCGTTCTGCCGTTCAAGGGCCTTATCTCCCGCAGACATACCAGTGGCGGTGTGGAGCAGGTAGGCAGCGAGGGTGGAGAAGGAAGGGAGGATCTCTCCGGTGAGCATCCCCTCCGCGTCTATGGATTCTCCGAGGGTGCAGAAGGTGAAGGACCCGCCGAGGCCCTCTCGCAGCGCCTTGTCCCGCGCGCCGGGGACGCCCTTAATAACACGGCGGACGCGCTCGGCGGTGATGGTGTCCGCGTAGTCCTCACACTCCACCAAGATGAACTTGCGGTTGCCGCCATCCTCCTTGTTGAGGGTGAGAACGGCGTGTGCCGTAGTGCCGCTGCCCGCGAAGGAGTCTAGGACGATGTCGTTGGGGCCGACATCTGCAAAGCGTAGAATATCCTCCAGCAACAAAGGTGATTTTGGGAAATCGAACACACGCTGGCCACCAAAGATTGCCTTCATTGTGTTGGTCCCATTTGTGGCGGCATATTGAGGTTTGCTCCATAGAGATGACGGTTTCTCAGCAAATGCCCCATCATCTTGTCTAGGTCGACGCTTTATGATGAACTGATATGTCATTCGATCATGTGGTTGCACAAGTAGATTGTGAGACTCGCGTCTAATCTTCTCTTTTCCCCACATCCAAACGGCAGGATTCCCTTGTCCGTCAACCGGATAAACAGCGACGTCTGTTGGTCTTTGTCTTTCTGTTTCAATTGTGAGGTCATCGCCAACAAAGATGGGGAAATGTAGATTAGGGCGCTCTTTTGGAGTCCTGCTCACACCGCTAGTGCGCACAAGACCATGCCCTAGCAAGTACACGCCATATTCATCTGTCAGTAGGTCTCTTTCTGACATATCTTTAGCAAAGAACCCGAGTGATACCTGCAACGATTCTTTCGCAAACACATGAATGTACTCATTCACCTTTCGTAGCCACTTACCCGAAAAGGCCCCTAAATTCGGTGTTGTAATGAGGGTATCTATGAGATTCCCCTCACCAAAGACCTCTTCCAAGAGTGCCAGGAGCCGCCACTGCTCGTGGTCATCAATAGAGACGAAGATGACGCCGTCATCGGACAGCAATGCGCGGAGGAGGTGGAGGCGGGGCCACATCATGCAGAGCCATTTGTCGTGACGTTCCATGTCCTCGCTGTCAACAGGGTTGTTCTGCCTGAGCCACTCCCGCATGAGAGGACTGTCTACGCGATCGTTGTAGACCCAGTCTTTGTTGCCGGTGTTGTAGGGCGGATCGATATAGATGCACTTGATGCGGCCGGCATAGCGGGGGAGTAAGGCCTTCAGCGCGTGGAGGTTATCGCCGTGGATGATGAGGTTGTCGTCAGGCTGCTATGCAGCCTGACGACCCGTAGAATTTTCTGAGAGAACAGGTGTTCGATTAATGGATTTCTCAATGTCGGGCACTAGCGGGCGGTAGGGGACAGTCAAGTGGTGGGCGTAGATGAACTGCTTGCCTTTGAACTCCAGAGTGGGCATAGCAAGCCTCCGACGGGCGTGTTTGTCGTGATTATATTCACCCAGCGCGGGGAGTCTACCCTAGTTCCTGCTTTCGCAGGAATGATGAGTTATGGGCCCGGGTATATGGATGCCGTTGGAGCGGGGTTTCTGGATACCGGCCCCGTATCGGCGTAGGGGGGACCATGCGCCGGTATGGGGAGGTGGGGGAGGGGCGCCCTTCGACAAGCTCAGGGCGAACGGCGGATGCGGGCGGCGGGGTTCCCCTGCCTGCGCAGGGGCGACGGGAGACTAGTTCGGGCTGAAGCGTTGGGAGGGGCCCTCTCGGCGGACGCGGCGGCGGAGCTGCGCCATGATCATGTCCAGGATCTCCACCTCGGCCATCAGCCGCTCCTCGGCGGTGTCCATCTCCAGGAGGCCCTGCTTGACGGCCATGCTGACGTCGAGGTTGCGGGCGACGAGGTAGGAGAGGTCGGCGGGCAGGTCCGGGAAGGGGATCTCGCGGACCCACTCGTTGGCCATGCCGGCGACCAGGCGGGCGTACTCCAGGAACATCTCCTGCACGCGGGGGCCGGCCTCGGTCGTGGGGGCGTCGTCGGGGGGCAGCATCTCGACGCGGGCGGTGATGTAGGGACGCTCGCGGAGGATCTCCAGGGACCGAAACCGCTCGCGGCCGACGGACATGAGGATGATGCGGCCGTCGTCGGTGTTCTCGGACTGGGTGACGTGGGCGACGGTGCCGATCTCGAAGGGGACGGCGGGCTCGCCGACCTCGACGCCCTCCTTGATGAGGACGACGCCGAAGGAGGAGTCGGCCTGGGAGATGTCCTGGAACATCTGTAGGTAGCGGGGCTCGAAGAGCTGCAGGGGCAGGCGCATGCCCGGGAAGAGCACGGTGCCCAGGGGGAAGAGGGGGAGGTCGCGAATCTCGTTGGCCATGTCGCCCCGCCGGTCAGGTTGGCCTCAGTGTACGCGTCGGGGGGGTGTGTGCGCTACGGGGGTGGCCCTTCGACAGGCTCAGGGCGAGCGGCCCCACCCGTCGCCGCCCCTCTGGGTTCCTGCCTGCGCAGGAACGACGGGGAAATGAACGAGGGAAGGTAGGGGGCCGTTGGACGCGGGGTTTCTGGATACCGGCATGCGCCGGTATGGGGGGAGGGGGTTAGGTGGGGTTGTCGGGGGGGCGGAAGCGGTAGCCGACGTTCCAGACGGTCTCGATGAAGGTGTGGTTGGCGTCCTCCACCTTGCTGCGGAGTCGGCGGACGTGGACGTCGACGGTGCGGGTGCCGCCAAAGTACTCGTAGCCCCAGACGCGGGAGAGGAGCTCCTCACGGGAGAAGACGCGGCCGGGGTTGGAGGCCAGCAGGCGGAGGAGCTCGTACTCCTTGAAGGTGAGCAGGACGCGGTGGCCGGAGACGGTGACCTCGTAGCGGGACTGGTCGATGACGAGGTCATCGCTGTGGATGGTCTCGGAGCCCTCGCGGCCACGGATGCGGCGGAGGAGCTGGGTGACGCGGAGGGCGAGCTCGGTGGGGTTGGGCGGCTTGAGGGCGAAGTCGTCGGCGCCGCGGGAGACGTCGTAGGTCTCCAGCTCGCGCTCGGTGACGAGGGCCATGACGGGGAGGCGGAGGCGGCGGCAGAGCTCGACGGCCTCGTTGGCCTCGGTGCGCGAGAAGCCGACGGCGTCGAGGAGGACGACGTCGGGGGTCTGCTCCATGGGGAGCGTGTCGAGGCAGCCGGGGTCGGGGGTCGCGGCCGTGCTGAACTCGCCGCGGGGAAAGGCGAGCATGAGGGTCTCGGCGGCGCGGCCGTCGCGGCTGACCATCAAGACTGAGGGCACGGCGATTTCACCCCTTCGGCGTCGTAGTGGAGTCGATAGTATAGCATGGGCGTGACGCTTTTCGTAGGGGGTTGGGTACGCGCAGGGGCGGGATTTTGCCTCGCGGGCGCAAGAAGCGGGCGAATCTCGCGTCGAGTTCGGCGTGAATGACCGCGGCAGGCCAAGTCTTGACACAGTCGGCGGGACACCCATAGACTTGATGCAACATCGTTATAGAGGCGGCGGGCAGGAGTAGTACTCCCCCAGCGAGGCAACAGAGAGCCGGTCAAGGTGGAAGCCGGCGCTGGCGCAGGGGACGAATGGACCGGCTTGCAGGGGCACAAGCCCCTCGAACGTCGCTGGCGGGTGGGCGCCGCTCAAACGCCTAACGGGTAAGCCGTCATCCCCCGGGAGGCGCGCCGTTGCCGAGCGTCCGTGCTCGCCGAGGCATCGGTAGGTGCGGGAACAAGGGTGGCACCGCGGTAACCCCGCCCCTTGATGGGAGCGGGGTTTTTTTGTTGGGTGCGCAATCGACTGTCAAGGGAAGACAAAGGGAGCAAGCGAGGGCCAGCGATGACTACGCAGGAGAGCACACGGGAGACCATCGGGCCGGGGCGGGCCGCGGGGAAGCGGACGGTGTTCAGCGGCATCCAGCCGAGCGGCGACGTGCAGCTGGGCAACTACATCGGCGCGATCAAGGGCTGGGTGGACCGGCAGGAGGAGAAGGAGAACTACTTCTGCATCGTGGACCTGCACGCGCTGACGGTGCCGCAGGACCCGGAGGAGCTGCGCTACCAGACGCGGTCGCTGGCGGCGATGCTGTTCGCGGCGGGGCTCGACCCGGAGAAGTGCACCATCTTCGTGCAGAGCCACGTGACGGCGCACGCAGAGGCGTGCTGGCTGCTGAACTGCGTGACGCCCATCGGCTGGCTGGAGCGCATGACGCAGTACAAGTCGAAGGCGGAGAACCAGGAGAGCGTGTCGACGGGGCTGCTCGACTACCCGGTGCTGATGGCGGGGGACATCGTGCTGTACGACGCGCACGAGGTGCCGGTCGGCGAGGACCAGCGGCAGCACGTGGAGCTGGCGCGGGACATCGCGCAGCGGTTCAACCGCATCTACGGCGACACCTTCGTCGTGCCCGAGGGCGTGATTCCCGAGATCGGCGGGCGCGTCATGGGGTTCAACGACCCGACGGTGAAGATGTCCAAGAGTTTTTCGCACATCCGGGGCCACGCCGTGCGGATGCTCGACGAGCCGAAGGAGATCGAGCGGACGATCAAGCGCGCGGTGACCGACGCGGGCAACGAGATCCGCTTCTCCGAAGACCCGGAGAAGGCCGGCGTCAACAACCTGCTGGGCATCTACAAGGTGCTGACCGGCATGAACGAGTCAGAGGTGGAGGCCGAGTTCGCAGCCGCGCGCGGCTACGGCGATCTGAAGAGCCGCGTCGCGGAGGTGGTCATCGCGTCGCTGACGCCAATCCGGGAGCGGTACGAATCGCTGATGCAGGACGTGGGCGAGCTCGACCGGATGCTGGAGCGGGGCGCCGAGCGCGCCGAGGCGGTCGCCGGGCCTAAGCTGGACGACGTGAAGCAACGCATGGGGCTCATTTTGCCCAAGAAGTAAGCAACGACAACGTGACTTCCAGTCGGAAGGGACTAGACGACATGTACGTTCCATCACTCGAAAACGTCAGGGAGCTGGCGAAGGAGGGAAACCTGATCCCCGTGTACCGGGAGATCAGCGCGGACCTGGAGACGCCGGTCACCGCATACATGAAGGTCAAGAAGGGGCCGTACTCGTTCCTGCTCGAGAGCATCGAGGGCGGGGAGCGGCTGGCGCGCTACAGCTTCATCGGCACGGAGCCGTCGAGGGTCATCCGCACGGGGCCGGGGCAGCCGGACGGCGAGGTGGACCCGCTGCGGCTGGTCGAGAGGGCGCTGGCGCGGTTCAAGGTCGTGCCCATCCCCGGCCTGCCGAGGTTCCACGGCGGTCACGTCGGATTCCTCGCCTACGACGCCGTCCACTACTTCGAGCCGCGCGTGCCGCCGCCGGCCAGCAACCCGCTGGACCTGCCCGAGTCGACGTTCATGCTGGCGGACACACTGCTGGTCTTCGACCACCTGCGGCAGAAGATACAGGTGGTGAGCCACGTGCACATCCGCGGCGACAACGTGGAAGCGGCGTATGCGCGGGCGACAAAGAAAATCGACCGGCTGGTGAAGCGGCTGGACCGGCCGCTCAAGCGGCCGAGGCGCAACGGGTCGCGGGAGGACGGCGCCATCCGGGAGCGGCGGACGTACTCGTCCAACCGCAGCTACGAGGAGTACGACGAGATCGTAAGGAGGTCGCGGGAATACATCATCGCAGGCGACATCATCCAGGTGGTGCCGTCGCAGCGGCTGGAGCGTCCGACGGAGGCGGCGCCGCTCGACCTGTACCGGGCGCTGCGGGGCACGAACCCGTCGCCGTACATGTACCTGCTGGAGCTGGACGACTTCCACATCATCGGGGCGTCGCCGGAGCTGCTGGTGCGCGTGGAGGACGGGCTGGTGCTGAACTTCCCGCTGGCCGGCACGCGGCGGCGGGGACGCACGCCGGAGGAGGACGACGCGCTGGCCGAGGAGCTGCAGAGCAACGAGAAGGAGCGGGCCGAGCACATCATGCTCGTGGACCTGGGCCGCAACGACGTGGGGCGCGTCGCCATCCCGGGCACGGTTGAGGTGCACGACCTGATGCGCGTCGTCAAGTACTCGCACGTCATGCACCTGGAATCGGAGGTGCATGGGCAGCTGCGGCCGGACCGCACGATATACGACGCGCTGCGCTCGTGCCTGCCGGCGGGGACGCTCTCGGGCGCGCCCAAGGTGCGGGCCATGGAGATCATCGCGGAGCTGGAGGGGGAGGCCCGGGGTGCGTACGGCGGCGCCGTCGGCTACTTCAGCTTCTCCGGCAACATGGACACGGCCATCACCATCCGCACCATGGTGCTGAAGGACGGCGTGGCCTACATCCAGGCGGGAGGCGGCATCGTCTACGACAGCGAGCCGGACTTCGAGTTCCAGGAGACGCTGCAGAAGGCGGGGGCGCTGCTCAACGCCATCAACCTGGCGGAGGAACAGGCATGATTCTGCTCTTGGACAACTACGACAGCTTTACCTACAACCTGTACCAATACCTGTGCGAGCTGGGCGCCGACATCCACGTGGAGCGCAACGACCATGTAACCGTCGACCAGATCGAAGCGATGCAGCCAGACAAGCTGGTGGTTTCGCCGGGGCCATGCACCCCAAAGGAGGCCGGCGTGTCGATGGAGGCCATCGAGCGGCTGGGGCCGACGACGCCCGTGCTGGGCGTGTGCCTGGGGCACCAGTGCATCGGCGAGGTGTACGGGGGCACCGTCGGCGGCGCGGGGGAGATCGTGCACGGGAAGACGTCGGCCATCCACCACACGGGCGCGGGCGTGCTAGCCGGGCTGCCAACGCCCTTCGACGCGATCCGGTACCACTCGCTGGTGGTCTACCCCGACGACCTGCCGGACTGCCTGGAGGTCACGGCGTGGACGGACTCCGGGCGCATCATGGGGATCCGGCACAAGGAGTACCCGGTGGAGGGCGTGCAGTTCCACCCGGAGTCGATCATGACCGCCGTGGGCAAAGACCTTCTCAGGAATTTCCTGGCGATGTAGGCTAGGCTAAAAGGCAGTAACGCTGGAGAGGTATGCAATCCGTGGAATCGCCGGAGTTCGCCGCGCACAGCAGGAGGCTGCTCGCCGAGGCATCGGATTCGTTGCAAAGGGGCGAGTTGCCCCTGGCGGAGGAGATGGGTTGGGAAGCGGTGTCACGGATGGCACTGGCCTTGGCCGTGTCTCGTGGGCAGCACGACATCATTCACGCCATGGTGAGGGTGATGCAGCGGTTGGCGGACCGAACGGGAGACCGGCCTTTGATCGACCATTTCCTTGGAGCCCTTCACTTGCAGATCAATTACGTGCCGGGAGGCCTGCCGCCGGGGGAAGTTGAGTTTTGCCTGGAGCAAGCCGCAGGTTTTGTGGAACACGTCGAGGCGTTGCTGAAAGAGCGCTAAACGGCGGCGCCAGCGTCACATCGTCAGGAGGGAATTCCGGTGGTCGAAACACCGTACAAGAACCAGAGCCGGGTCTTTCTGTCGCAAGCTGAGAAAGAGCTTGCACAGGGCGACCTGCGCCAAGCCTCCGAAAAAGGATGGGGGGCGGCCTCGCAGATAGTCAAGGCACTCGCCGAGGCGCGCGACTGGGACCACGACAATCATCGTCACCTGTTCGCGGCCGTCCGGCGGCTGGTGGACGAGACAGGTGACGGCTCGTATTCGGTGCTCTTCGCGGAGGCAAATCTACTGCACGGCAATTTCTACGAGGGCGAACTGTCGTCGATGCAAGTCGAGTACCATCTGGCGCACGTGGCAGAGTTTGTGGACAGGGTAGAGAGTCGGTTGGAAGTGAGCTAGACCACGCCGTGTCCAATCCTCCCGCGGGAGACGATCATGATTCGAGAGTCCATTGGCGCGCTGATCGAGGGGAGGTCGATGTCCTCCGAGGAGGCGTCGGCCTGCATGGAAGAGATCATGTCCGGCACGGCGACGCCGGCGCAGATCGGCGCGTTCGTGACGGCGCTGCGGCTGAAGGGCGAGACCTCCGACGAGATCGCGGGGATGGCGCGGGTGATGCGGGCCAACGTGCTGCGCGTCAACGTGCCGGGGCCCGTCGTGGACGTGGTCGGCACCGGGGGCGACGGCCTGAACACCTTCAACATCTCGACGGCGGCGGCGCTCGTCGTTGCAGCGTCCGGCGTCAAGGTCGCCAAGCACGGCAACCGGGCGGCGTCGAGCTCGGCGGGCGCGGCTGACGTGCTGGAGGCCTGCGGGGTGAAGATCGAGCAGACGCCGGAGGGCGTCGCGCAGTGCGTGGAAGAGGCGGGAATGGGCTTCATGTTTGCGCCGGCCTTCCACCCGGCGATGCGACACGCAGCCGGACCGCGGCGTGAACTTGGCATACGAACGGTGTTCAACATCCTGGGGCCGCTCACCAACCCAGCGTTCGCCAGCCGCCTTGTCGTGGGCATTGCGGACCCGTCCTTCGGCGAGCGGATGGCGCAGGCCTTCGCGCAGCTGGGCGCGGAGCGGGTGATGGTCGTGCACGGCTCCGACGGCGCGGACGAGCTGACGCTCACGGGCCCCACGCAGGTGTGGGAGGTGAAGGACGGCGCGGTCTCGGCGTACGAGGTGCGCCCGGAGGACGTGGCGCTGGAACCATGCTCACTGGACGACCTGCGGGGCGGCATCGCGGAGGAGAACGCGGAGACCATGCAGAAGGTGCTGCGCGGGGCGCTCGGGCCGTTGCACCGGGCGGTGGCGTTGAGCGCGGGCGCGGGGATGCTGGTGGCGGGAACCGTGTCCGACCTGAAGGAGGGCGTGGCCTCCGCGCGCCGCGTGCTCTCGAGCGGCGCGGGGCTGGTCACCCTGACGAAGCTGGCGGAAGTCAGCCAGCGCACGTAGCGCCGGGGAGCCCGCCCTTCGATTTCCCTCAGGGCGAACGGGATTGGATAAGGCAGGAGCTTCAGAAAGCATGGCGACCATTCTGGACAAAATCGTAGAGGCGAAACGGGCGTCGCTGGAGCGGGCGATGGCCGAGACGCCGCTCGCCGAGCTGGAGCGGCGCGTGGCCGATGCCCCGCCGGCGATGCCCTTTGCTGCGGCGCTGAAGGGCGACGACATCCGGCTCATCGCGGAGGTCAAGAAGGCGTCGCCGTCGGCCGGGCTGCTGCGGGCCGATTTCGACCCGGCGTGGCTGGCGTCGACGTATGCGGAAGCGGGGGCCGCGGCAATCTCCTGCCTGACCGATGCGCACTTCGAGGGAACGCTGGAGCACCTGCGGCAGGTGAAGGACGCCGTCGCGGCGGCAAGCGTGCCGGTGCTGCGCAAGGACTTCCTCACGCACCCCTACCAGCTCTACGAGGCCCGTGCCTACGGCGCGGACGCCGCGCTGCTCATCGTCGCCGTGCTGGAACCTGCGCAGCTGCGCGAACTGCTGGGTGAGGCGCGCGCCGCCGGCATCCAGTGTCTCATCGAGGTGCACGACGTTGCGGAGCTCGCAACGGCAGTCGGTGCGGGCGCGGAGGTCATCGGCATCAACAACCGCGACCTGCACACGTTCAAGACAGATCTGGCGGTGACCAGCGACCTCGCCCCCAAGGCCCCTGCGGGCGCCGTGGTCGTGAGCGAGAGCGGCATCCGGGACCGCGCCGACATGGAGCGGCTGCGGGACCTCGGCGCGCACGCAGCGCTGGTGGGCGAGGCCATCGTGACGCAGCCGGAGCCGGGGGCGAAGATCCGAGAACTGTTGGGCGTCGCCGTACCAGCGAAGGGGGCATCGCAGCCATGACGCTGGTGAAGGTCTGCGGCATGCGGGAGATGGAGCACATGACCGTCGCGGCCGAGGCGGGCGTGGACCTGCTGGGCATGGTCTTCCTGCCGACGGTGCGCCGGTACATCCCGCCGGAGACGGGGGCCGCGCTGGCTTCGGCGTTCCGCGAGCGGGGGTTTCAGTCAAAGATCGTGGGGTTGTTCGCGGACCAGCCCGTCGAGCATGTGAACGCCGTCGCCAGGCAGGTAGGGCTCGATTTCGTGCAGCTCTGCGGCAGCGAGCCGCCGGAGTACTGGGCGCGGGTGGAGCCGCTCATCATCAAGGTCGTACACGTGCCGCCGTCCCCATCCGGGGATACCGACGACCGGTACGCCCTCATGGAGACGGTGGAGGCGAAGCTGCAGGCCATCAACGACGCGGGGCACACGGCGCTGCTGGACAGCCAGTCGACGGTGCAGCCGGGCGGGACGGGGCAGACGTTCGACTGGGGCATCGCGTGGGAGCTGGCGGACCGGGGAAACCGCTTCGTCCTCGCGGGCGGGCTGACGCCGGAAAACGTCGCGGCGGCAATCGAGGCCGTCGGGCCGTGGGGCGTCGATGTCTCGACCGGCGTCGAGACCAAGGGCGCGAAGGACGTGGACAAGATACGGAGTTTCATCGCAGCGGCGCGAAAGGGGGCCACTGTATGACCAACGAACAGCGGCTGCCCAACGACCAGGGCCGTTTCGGCGAATACGGCGGCCGGTTTGTGCCGGAGACACTGATGGCGGCCGTCGAGGAACTGCGGGTCGGGTACGAGGAGGCGCGCGACGACGCGGACTTCCAAGCGGAGCTGGCCGCGCTGCTGTCCACGTACGTCGGCCGGCCGACGCCGTTGACCTACGCGGCCAACCTGACGGCGCACTTCGGCGGGGCGCGCATCTACCTGAAGCGCGAGGACCTGGCACACACGGGCGCCCACAAGATCAACCACGCCGTGGGACAGGCGCTGCTGGCCAGGCGCATGGGGAAACACCGCATCATCGCGGAGACGGGCGCGGGGCAGCACGGCGTGGCAACAGCCACGGTCTGTGCACTGCTGGGCATGGAGTGCGTCGTGTACATGGGCACGGAGGACATGCGGAGGCAGGAGCCCAACGTCTTTCGCATGAAACTGCTCGGCGCGGAGGTGCGGCCGGTGGAGAGCGGGTCGCGCACGTTGAAGGACGCCATCAACGAGTGCATGCGCGACTGGGTGACCAACGTCCGCACCACCTTCTACCTGCTGGGCAGCGTCGTGGGGCCGCACCCGTACCCGATGATGATACGCGACTTCCAGGCCGTCGTGGGCAGGGAGGCGCGGGAGCAGACGCTCGCCACCGAGGGACGCCTGCCCGACTACGCCGTCGCATGCGTGGGCGGCGGCAGCAACTCCATGGGCCTGTTCTACCCCTTTGTGCCGGACGAGGAGGTCGCGCTGGTGGGCGTCGAGGCCGGCGGGCACGGGCTGGAGTCGGGCGAACACGCCGCGCCGCTGTCGGGCGGCAAGCCGGGGGTGCTCCACGGCGCGCATACCTACCTGATGCAGGACGATGCCGGACAGGTGCTGGAAACGCACAGCGTCTCGGCGGGGCTGGACTACCCCGGCGTGGGCCCGGAGCACTCATACCTGAAGGACACGGGCCGCGCGACCTACGTCTCGGCCACGGACGACGAGGCGCTGGAGGCGTTCGGGTTGCTCTCGAGGCTGGAGGGCATCATCCCCGCGCTAGAGCCGTCGCACGCGCTGGCGCACGTCGCGAAGCTCGCGCCGCAAGCGGGGCCGGACAAGGTCATCGTCGTGAACCTCAGCGGCCGGGGCGACAAGGACCTGCAGGAGGTCATACGCGTGACGGGCGAAGGGACGGGCTGATGGTCATCGGCAAGGAGCGCACGAGCTGGTACCAGGACCACCCGCTGGAGTGCACCTGTGCGGCATGCGAGCGACAGCGCGCCATCGACCGCCGGTTCCGCGAGGTGACGCAGGGACGCAAGGTCGGCCGCAACGAGCCGTGCCCGTGCGGCAGCGGGGTCAAGTACAAGCGCTGCCACGGGGGGTGAGGGGGCTTTGCGCTTGCCGTTGGCCGTTCCTCCTCGGTAGAGTGATTCCATGATCATTGATTCGCACGTGCACGTGTACCCACCCTCGTTTCGGGAGCGGCGGGAGGAGATTGCGCGGCGCGACGCCACGTTCCGCGAGCTGTACTCGAACCCCAACGCCGTCCTTGCGACGGCTGACGACCTGCTTGTCGCGATGGACGAGGGGGGTGTCGACGTCGCCGTGGCGGTGGGCATCGGCTGGACGAACCGGGACGTGGCGCGGGAGGCAAACGACTACCTTGCGGAGGCCGCTGCGCGCAGCGGAGGGCGCATCGTGGGCTTCTGCTCGGTCAACCCGGCCTGGGGCGACGACGCTCTCGCCGAGGTGGAGCGGTGCGCCGCCGCGGGGCTTGTGGGCGTAGGGGAGCTGCACCCGGACACGCAGGGATACGCCATCGAAGACGCGTCGGTGATGGGGCCGCTCATGGCGCTGGCGAAGCGGCTGGGGATGCCGGTGCTTACGCATGCATCGGAGCCGGTGGGCCACAGCTACCAGGGCAAAGGCACGGTGACGCCCGGGCGGCTGATGCCATTCATCGAGGCGTTTCCCGGCCAGCCCATCATCGCGGCGCACTGGGGCGGCGGGCTGCCCTTCTACGCGCTGATGCCGGAGGTCAAGGCGGCGCTGGCCGACACGTACTTCGACACCGCCGTATCTCCGTTCCTCTACACACCGGACGTATTCCGGACCGTGACGAGCATCGTGGGCGCGGAGCACGTTCTCTTCGGCACGGATTACCCTCTCATCAAACACCCCCGGCTGCTCGCGCAGCTCCGTGAGAGCGGGCTATCGGCAGAGGAACAGGCGCTCATCGGCGGCGGCAACGCGGCGAGGCTGCTGGGGCTGGACGGCAAGGGTCGATGAAGACCCTGCCCGACTACCTGCGGCCCGGGCTGGACATCGTGCTGGTGGGGCTGAACCCATCGATACCGTCCGCCGAGACCGGACACTATTTCGCGAACCCCCGCAACCGCTTCTGGCCGGCGTTCAACGGCGCGGGGCTCGTCGCGGAGCCCTTGGGCCCGGAGACCGACTACCGCATGGTGGAGTTCGGCATCGGCATGACGGACGTGGTGAAGCGTCCGTCGGCCGGGGTGGGAGACCTGAAAGCGGCAGACTTCCGCGAGGGCGCCGTTGCACTGCGGAACCGTCTGCGGGTGGCAAAGCCGCGCATCGTCAGCTTCCATGGCGTCATGGCGGCGTCGCAGTACCGCAGGCACGCGGACGGCGACCGCGCCCGTGTAGCCCTGGGGCTTCAGGAGTGGCGCATTGGCGACTCCGTCGTGTTCGTGACGCCGAACCCAAGCCCCGCCAACGCCAGCTTCAGCCTGGAGGCCCTGACTGGGTGGTACGCGCGGCTGAAGGAGTTGCGTGACGAACTCAAGCCGGTCTGAGCATCTGCGCCTCTTTGTTGCCGTGGCGCTTCCGCCGCCTGCGAAAGCGGCCGTGACCAGACTAATCAACGGGTTGCGCTCCGCACGTGTCGCGGGCGTTCGGGTGGTCGCCCCTGAGGCGGTGCACATCACGCTCAAGTTCCTCGGCAACGTGGAGGCGCCTCGCGTAGGGAAGCTGACAGACGCGCTCGATGCGGTTGGCCCGAGTGTCCCACCGTTCACCGTCGAGATCAGCGGCATCGGCGGATTCCCGAACCTGCTCACCCCACGCGTGCTCTGGACCGGCGTCACAGCCGGCGCTGAAGATCTGGCATCGCTGTCCCGCGCCGTCGACGCTGCCTGCACGCCCGTTGGGTTTGCGCCTGAGCGGAGGCCGTTCAGCCCGCACGTCACCATCGCCCGCCTGCGGGACAACGCGTCAACGGAGGACCGCCGCCGGGCGGGCGCCGCCTTGTCCGCCCTGCCCCGCCTCGACGAGGCATCCTTCACCGTCGCCTCCATCCACCTCATCGAGAGCACTCTTTCCCAAACCGGGCCCACGTACCAGACGCTGCACACGGTCCATCTCCGCCAATGAACCTACCCATCACTGGATATGGAACCCAGCAACCGCTACTCGACTCGCAACCAGTAACTGGAGTGTGTGACAGCGCATTTCCGTTCAGCAAGCAATAAACTCGACAAATAATTATTGCGTCTGTCGATAACTATATCCGATATAGTTCTCACTGCGCTGTCAGCAGCGTTCGGCAGATGGATTTCTCCATTTCATAGTTGATAGACGTATAGGCTACGATATATAACCAATATCATCGCAATTGTTACGACTATAAACCATTGACACGCCGCTGTGTGCGGGCGCAAAAACCCATGTCACTTGCTCATTTTTATGGACATGTAATATACTTGACTCCAAGCAATTTTAAGTTCCGGCCACGCCTTGTGTACGGTCCATCGACCGCCCTCAGCTGTGGGCAGTGCATAAGGAGAGGCTCAGGAGGAATCGGTGGAAACTACTAGCTTTCCCCAGTGTCGTAGTTGCGATTCCGGAGAGTTGGTACCCCTTTCAGACTTCGGGGGGCAGGGGGCGCCCATTCACTTCAAGGCATGGGCATGCACAAACCCCAATTGCGGCTTCAATATCAAGATCCGGAATGGCGACATCTACCTGAATGAGCCAATCAGCAACGGCTCCACATATGTGCCGAGGGCCCGTTAGTCCCAGCTAATTGCAGTTGCCCACGTCTGAAGCAGACCAAGAGCGCCCTCTTCAATTGCCACGCGGCTTTGGGCCGCACCCCAGTCTCCAGGCCTTGGTCATGGTATGCTTTTTATACGGTCGTGAGTTACATCGGAGTGGGTACCGTGTTGTCGCAAGGCGGACTCGGGGAGAGCGGGACTCAGGGCAACAGACAGTTGGCCCTGGCGTTGCTTGGCGGCGGCGCTCTCCTGCTGGCCGTCGCCGGAGGCTTCTTCGGTTATCAGGCCTACATTGGTGAGCGATACGAGTCCGTCGTCAGCATCGCGGAGGAGCCGCAACTGCCGCCCAGAGACGCCCTAGAGGACCTGCTGACCCCTTCCCTTGCCGCACCGGCTGTAGAAGAACAGCCGGAGGTGGCGCCGCCAGTCGAATTGTTCGAGTCCACGTCGTCCATCCTTGGCGATGTCTACGGCATTGCCGACGTCTCCCCACAGGCGTGGGACAACCCTCTGTGGGCCGATGACCCGGGCCTCCTGGCCTTCACCACCGACTACCAGCCCGTGGCCGAAATCGACATTCCGGAATCCGGCCTTGCACCCGCCTCGCTGGTGCGCATCCCGATCATCGGCCTGGAGTCGGAGACCATCGTCCTGGACACGTTCGAGTTCGACGGCCGCCTGAAGTACGAGTCGCCGGTCTTCGACGTCGGCATCGTCCCCAATCGCGTGAACCCCGGTGAAGTGGGCAACACCTGGCTCTTCGGCCACCTGGAAAGCCCGCTCAAGGGAGAGGGAGCAGTCTTCCGGGATCTGCCAAAGCTCCATGACCACCTGCGCAACGGCGAGGCCGTCTACGTCATCGTGGACAGCGCCGACGGGAGCTTCCTGTACCAAGCCACCGAGTTCCGCATCCTGCCGGCGGAGGACATGTATTTCTGGGACTCCGACGGCCGGACCGCCACCCTCGTCTGCTCGTGGCCGCGATTCAAGTACGATGAGCGCATCGTGATCACGACGGAGCTGGTGGGCGCCCGTCTCAGCGCCGGCGTTTCTTGACGCCGCGATTGCCCCCCTGCTAGCATGATTCAAAGGCAGTGACGGAGACGAGTAGCTGGAATCGCCGCCGCCAGCGAGTCCGGACCGGTGGAAGCGGACAGGTGGGCGCCCAGCGAAAATCCCTCCCGAGCCGTGCACCGAAGGGCGATTCAGTCGAAGCATCCATCGCCTGCTAGGCTGCACCGGAAGCCCACCGTTACCTTGGGCAGGGGCGTGATGGCGCCCCACGAAGCGTCACCGTCGCAGGGTGAATGCGCGGCGGTGGAATAAGGGTGGTACCGCGGGCAATTCGACCCGTCCCTTTTGGGGACGGGATTTTTTGTGCGCCGGGGAAGCCCGGCAGGGAGCGAACCATGTTTCAGCCGGTGTCCAGCAAGGTGAGCTTTCCGGAGCTGGAGGACCGCATCCTCCAGCTGTGGCGGGAGCGCGACGTCTTTCGACGGACGTGGACAGAGCGGGAGGGCAAGCCCCTCTTCATGTTGTACGAAGGCCCGCCGACGACCAACGGCACGCCCGGCATGCACCACGTGCTGGCCCGCGTCTTCAAGGATGTCATGCCCCGCTACAAGACCATGCAGGGCTACCGCCCCTTCCGCAAGGGCGGCTGGGACACGCATGGGCTGCCGGTGGAGATAGAGGTGGAGAAGGAACTGGGCTTCTCCACCAAGCGGGAGATCGAGGAGTACGGCATCGACCGGTTCAACGCCCTCTGCCGCGAGAGCGTCATGCGCTACAAGAGCGAATGGGAGGAGCTGACGGACCGCGTCGGCTTCTGGATCGACCTCGACGACCCGTACATCACCTTCGACAACGGCTACATCCAGACGGGGTGGTGGATCATCAAGGAGCTGTGGGACCGGGGGCTGGTCTACCAAGGCTACCGGGTCACTCCGCACTGCCCCCGTTGCGTCACGTCGCTCAGCTCCCACGAGGTTTCCCTAGGCTACAAGGAGGACACTCCGGACCCGTCCATCTACGTGCGCTTCCCGCTGACCGACGAGCAGGACGAGGGCCTTGACGCTGCCCGCAGGATGGGGTGGGCCGACGGCCGCTGGGACGGCCCCACGCCCTCGGCGCTGGCGTGGACGACGACGCCCTGGACACTGACGGCGAACATGGCGCTGGCGGTCGCGCCGGACGAGGAGTACGCGCTGCTGCGGTCGCCGGACGGCTCGGAGCGCGCGCTGCTGGTGCGTGCCCGCATCGAGGACGTGCTGGGCGAGGGCTGGACGGAAGAGGCCGCGTTCAAGGGCAGCGAGCTCCAGGGGCTGCGGTACTCGCCACCGTTCGCAGACGCGACGCAGGACGACGAATCGCCCTTCCCGCACCGGGTGCTGCCCGCGGACTACGTCGGCGTCGAGGACGGCACGGGCATCGTGCACACGGCCCCGGCCTACGGCGCGGAGGACTACGAACTCGGCCACAGCTTCGGCCTGCCGACGCACCACACCGTGGACATGACGGGGGTGCTCGCCGAGGGCTACCCGGGGGGCGGTACGTTCGTGAAGGACGCGGACGCGCTCATCACGGCAGACCTGGAGCGGCGCGGGCTGCTGTTGAGCAGCGGCACGATGACCCACACGTACCCGTTCTGCTGGCGGTGCGACACGCCGCTGCTCTACTACGCCAAGCCCTCCTGGTACATCCGCACGACGGCCCACAAGGACGACATGGTGGCCATCAACCGCGAGATCAACTGGTACCCAGGCCACTTCCAGGAGGGGCGCTTCGGCGAGTGGCTTCGCAACAACGTGGACTGGGCCATCTCGCGAGAGCGGTACTGGGGCACGCCCATCCCCATCTGGCGGTGCGAAGAGTGCGGCAAGGACGAGTGCTTCGGCGACCTGGATGCGCTGCGGGAGCGGGCGAACCCGGAGACGCGCGGCGTGCTGGAGCCGGACGGGCTCGACCTGCACCGACCGTACATCGACGAGGTGACGGTGACGTGCCGGCAGTGCGGCGGCACGGCGCGGCGCACGCCGGAGGTGCTGGACTGCTGGTTCGACTCGGGCGCGATGCCCTACGCGCAGTTCCACTTCCCCAAGGGATCACCGGCGCTCTTCGACGACGGCCGCTTCCCGGCGGACTACATCTGCGAGGGCGTCGACCAGACGCGGGGGTGGTTCTACAGCCTGCACGCGCTGTCCGTGCTGCTGCGCAGCCAGCCGAGCTACCGCAACGTCATCTGCCTGGGCCTCATCCTGGACGGGCAGGGCGAGAAGATGAGCAAGACCAAGGGCAACATCGTCGAGCCGTGGGCGGTCATCAACGCGCACGGGGCGGACGCCGTGCGGTGGTACCTGTTCACCGCCGCGCCGCCGGGGAACTCGCGGCGGTTCTCGCAGGACCTGGTGGAGGAGTCGGTACGGCGGTTCCTTCTGACGCTGTGGAACACCTACAGCTTCTTCGTCACCTACGCGCGGCTGGACGAGTTCGACCCGATGGCGCGGGCGGCGGCCGAGCCGACGGCGGAGCTCGACCGCTGGGTGCTCTCGGAGCTGAACCAGCTCATCGCCGACGTGACGGAGGAGATGGACGGCTACAACCCCACGGACGCGGGCCGCAAGATCGAGGCGTTCGTGGAGGAGTTGTCCACGTGGTACGTGCGCCGGAGCCGCCGCCGCTTCTGGAAGAGCGAGAACGACGCGGACAAGCGCTCGGCGTACGAGACGCTCTACACTTGCCTTGTGACGCTGAGCAAGCTGCTGGCGCCGCTGACGCCCTTCGTGGCGGAGGAGATGTACCAGAACCTGGTGGCCTCCGTTGACGACTCGGCCCCCGACAGCGTCCACCTGGCGGGCTTCCCCGAGGCTGACCCGGCACGCATCGACCGGGATCTGGCGGAGGCGGTGCAGCTGGTCATGCGCGTGGTGAGCATGGGCCGCGCGGCCCGCAGCAAGAGCCGGGTAAAGGTGCGGCAGCCGTTGTCCGAGACGCTGGTGATGACAAAGACGGTGGGTGAGGCCGCCGCTCTGGAGTCGCTAGTGGACCAGGTGCGGGAAGAGCTCAACGTGAAGTCCGTCCGAGCCATCGACGCGGCGGAGACGGCGGGGCTGCTGCAGGTGAGGCTGAACGGCTCGGTCGTCGGGCCCAAGTACACGGACCGGCTGCCGGATCTGCAGCGGGCGTTTGCGGAGGCCGACAAGGCGTCGATCGCAGGCCGGATGCTGGCGGGCGAGACGGCGACGGTGGGCGCCTTCGACCTGACCGCTGAGGACGTGGAGGTTGCACCAGCCACCGACGGCAACGTCGCGGGCGTGCTGGAGGGCGGCTACTACGTCGGCATCGACACAACCCTCACGCCGGAGCTGCGGCAGGAGGGCCTGGCGCGGGAACTGGTGCACAACATCCAGAACATGCGACGGTCGGCCGGGCTGGACATCTCCGACCGCATCGTCATCACGCACGAGGGCGCGGCGGAGCTGCAGTCGCTGCTGGGCGCGGGCCCGCTGGGCGACTACGTGCGCGGCGAGACGCTGGCGGTGGAAGCGCCGGCGGGCGCGCCGGGGGCGGGCGACTACTCGGAGACGCTCAAGGTTGAGGGGATGGAGCTGACCGTCGGGCTGAGGCGGGCCTAGCCCGACACGATCACCACACCTAGGACGAGAGCGTGTCCGCAGTCACGGGCGGCTTCACGTGCAGCGTGTTGCCCTCTCGAGTCCAGCGCGCCGAGAGGTAGGGGCTGGCCGAGAGGAGCTTCTGCAGGGTCTTGTACCGCGACGCGCTAAGCTTTTCGGCGCCCAGAATCCGGGCGGCGTCGCCGGCGGCGCGGGTGCCGTTCAGGATGCCCGTTTCCTTGTCCACCCGCTGCGCCCACCTGCCGTGGATCTCCGCCTCCCAGCCGTTTGTGCCGATGGCTGCGGGCGCCGTTGGCGGGGCCGGTTCCGGCGTCGTCTGCGCGGCGGCCGCCGACTGAGCTCCGACGGCCGGGCGCGGGGCGGCAGGGGTGCGTTGGGGCGTCCGAGATCGTCGTGACACGGCTGCCGGGGCCGGAGCGGGCGCAGGGGCGGGAGCCGGTTCGGGAGCGGCCTCCACAGCTGCGGCTGCCTTGGTGCGCCTGCCGCCCGACACGACTTTGCCGATGACCGGCACACGGGCGATGCCCCTGGGCTTGAGCGTGATGCTCGTGTCGTCGGAACCGCGGGCGCGGGTGACCTTCACTACAGACGAGGCTTCGAGGAACTGGGTGAACGTCCGGTAGCCCATGCCGCGGAAATCGAAGCTGGGGTCGATGCGGGTAATCGTCTGGTGGAGCTTGGACCCGGCAACCTTGCCCTCGTCGTCCGCGGAGGCGGCGATGGCCCGTTCAAGGAGCGCGTCCGTCGACCGCGAGTCGGTTGACCTGACGGCCGCAGCCGCCCGTTGGCCCGGGTCCAGGTAGATGTAGCGGTCGCAGGCGCGAACGAGCGTGGAGGAGACCACGTCGCGGCGGCCCGCGCCGATGACCGTCTTGCCGGCGGACCGCAGCTTGCTCACCAGCGTCACGAAGTCGCTGTCCGCGGATACGATGACGAAGGTGTCCACGGGGGAGCGGTACAGCAGGTCGACGGCGTCGATGGCGAGGCTGATGTCGCTGGAGTTCTTGGCGACCTTGGCCGCGTGAAAGTGGTGGACCGGGTCAATGCCGAGCTCCAGCACGTGGTCGCGCTGGCGGCCGCCGATCGACCAGTCGGCGTAGGCCCGCTTGACGATGATCCTCCCCAGGTCCGAGAGCTGGTCGAACAGCCCCTGTATGGAGCCCAGCCCCACGTTCTCGTAGTCAATCAGGACAGCAATCTGTGCTTCACTCATAGATTCGCGTTACCTTCATTCCTCTCTTTGCCCTAGTGGCCTGTGTCGTCAAAGGGAACCTCCCTGATGACGCCCTCGTCCAGCAGCGTCTTCACGAGGCCCGCCGCCGCCCGGTAGACGGCGCCGACGGTGGAGTCGTCCTCGCCGTAGTGGTCGCCGTGCAGCCGAAGCAGGCACGTACGCGCCCCTGCCGGGCTGAACGAGATCTCCACCTCCAGCGGTCCGACCATGGCGATGGCCTCCAGCAGCCGCTCGACGTCGATCACGGAGACCCACAGCTTGCCGAGGCATCGCGGGCATGAACTGCGGGGACTGTAAGGGTCCTTGTAGTCCTCGCGGCCCGTGCCCTGGCACCGGGGGCACCAGTCGCGCAGGTTGGCCAGCCACCGGGCGACATAGTCGGCCAGGGCGGGGATGTCCGCTGTTGTGGGGTCTGCGTAGACCACGGCTGTACTCCCATGCGGTGGGCAGGCCACCGCTACCATTGTACTCCACAGGCCAAAGGGACGGCGGGCAGAAGGTCTGCCGGCGCACCGTGGGCGAATATCTTCGTCGTGCTGCGTAGCTGGGGGCATTCGTCTCGGCATTCGCTTTGTAGCTGTTATGGCGCATTGCAGCTACAAAGCGATTTTATGCCCGGGGGGAAACGAATCCCAACCGTTGCCAACCGGACCACACCGAACCGTCACAGTGAAGCGTGCCGGAGACGAGAGAACCTGCCACCGTGATGCGGCGTGTGGTGTGGGTGGGTGCGTTGCTGCCGTCGTTCATGGAGGAGAAGGTAGCGGACGCCGCAGCGCACGGGCGAGGGGGCGATGGCAGGGGTCCTAGCCCCCTGCGCCCGTTCATCCTTCGATTTCCCCCAGGACGAACGGGCGTCCTTGCCTCCACTTCTGGACACCGGCCCCGTATCGGGGTACGGGGGAGGCCCCGCAGGAACGACGATGGGGCTAGATCTGGCTATAGCCGCTGCCGGGGCGGTCGACGCCGGTGCCGACGCCCTTTTCGATGACGCCGTACTCTGTCAGGATCTTCTGGCTGTAGGTGACCATGCCGTTCATCTTTTCGGCGGGCTCCGACGCGAGCAGCAGGACGGACTGGGCCATCCACTCCGGGGGCTCGCCGTTCTCGTCGCCGATGTAGCGGGAGCCGCCGTGGAAGACGGCGCCGGCCGTGGGGACGATGATGGAGGGCGAGAGGGCGGTCACGGCGATGTTGTCGTCCTTGACCTCTTGGGCGAGGCCCTGGGTGAAGCGCTCGAGGGCGGCCTTGGCGGCGCCGTAGCCGGTGACGGCGGGCGCGTAGGACGACGACTGGGCGTAGGGCGCGCTACCCGGCCCGATGGCCGCGCCGGAGGAGATGTTGACGATGGCGCCGCTCTGGCGCGGGACCATGTCCTCCAGCACGGCCTGGCTTAGAACGAAGCTGGCGTGCACGATGATCTGGAAGCTGCGGAGCCAGCTGTCATAGGGGAAGTCGCGGACGGGCAGGAAGACGGCAAGCGCAGCGTTGTTCACGAGGACGTCGACGGGGCCGTAGGTGCGCCGGGCCTCCTCCACCACGCGCCGGCACTCGCCGGGGTCCGCCAAGTCGGCGGCCAGCGCAGTCGCCTCGCCGCCCGCCTCGCGGATGGCGGCGACGGTGCCCTCCAGGGAGCCGGGGAATGGGGCGTTCGGCTCTCCGGGGCGGCCCTGGTCGCGCATGTAGGTGGTCATGTCATGGCTGCCCTCGCTGAGGGTGCGCGCCACGCAGAGGACTCGGCCGCCCTCGGCGGCAAGGCACCTAGCGATGGCCTCACCGATGCCCCTGCTGGCGCCGGTGACGATGACACTCTTCCCGTCCAGCTTTCCCACAGTAAACCTCCACAAAGAAGCGCCGCCCGACACGGGTCGAGCGGGCTGAGATTCCGGCTCACGGGGAAGCTACGGGACAGCGGGCGAGGTGTCAAGGGACGGGGGTGTTGCCGCTATACGGGAATGACGGTCAGAAGCCGCTGTTCAGCAGGAGGAAGCAGCCGCTCCAAACCGGTGTCGAACGTTGCAAACTGACCGTCAAATCGCATGGCAGTAGCCAGTAATAGTGCGTCGGTCACCTGGCGGTACCCCTGAAGGCGAGATATAAAGGCTTCAGGAAGGTCCAGCAGGGAGCGATCCATCGGCCAAAACGTATGTGTCTCCAAGGTCAACAGCTCTGCCAATATCGTGAATGCGTCAAGGGGGGTTACTGTCTGCCGGACTGCCGAGGGAATACATGAGACCCGAACGAAGCCAGCTTCGGTCACAGGGCACGTTGCCCAACCCTGCACCCTTATTGGGTCAAACCACTCCCAAGCGGCTGTGTGGTGAACGTGATTGGGCCAAGCAAGGGCCACGAGCACATTGACGTCAAGAAGCGCCGTCACGGCCAATCGCTCATGGCGCGGTACACGTCCTCACTGGTAAACGGCGGTGCGTCAGGGTCGACATCGAACACGCCAAGGCGCCGTGACTTCCGGCCTGTCCGAAAGCCCCTTCTCGCCAACTCAGAAATGGCGCTGCCGAGACTGATTCCCCGCTGATCGGAGAGCGCCCGGGCTACTGCGAGCACGTCATCGTCGATGGTTACCGTCGTACGCATAGAAGCATCATCGCATCAATGCATTGCACCGTCAAGGGGAGGCAGACTCTGGCACCCCCGCGACACTCGATTCCGATGTGCACGCGTTCACCATCCTGAGCGGGGCGGAGATCGACGCCGCAGAGGGCGGGCACGTTCTCGCCATTGGGCCGCTGTGCGCGTCCACCACGTAGCTCGCAAGGAACGGCATAGGCAAGGGCGCTAATCGCTCGACGCGGCCTGCGCGTCGGCGGCCTCGGCCGCCCTCTTGTTGAGCCGAGCGACGAACGAGACGACGCCCATGATCACCCGCAGCACGATCTCCAGGGCCACCAGGAAGACCAAGTAGTACAGGATGTGCTCCGAGTAGTCCCCCACCGCCCTCAGGGCGTCCACCGAGTCCGACACGTTAAAGAAGGACGCGTCGATGAGGAACACGGCCAGGACGGCAAACGGCAGGATCTTGGCGAGATCCCTCGACAGGTCCTCGTTGTAGTAGGCCGATATCCGGATAGCGCTGACGGTGGCAAGGGCCATCAGCAGCGTGTCGGCAAAGGTCTGGTCCTTGGAAAGGAAGGTCAAAATCAGCGTCAGGACGGCGAACCAGAAGAAAGCAAAGACGGGGAACAGGATGATGTACTTCACGATATACGTGATGACGTGCAGCGTGGACCGGGCCCATCGCAGGCGCGCCTGCTCGAAGCGGGACAGGTCCATCCTGAACATGTCCCTGGAGGCCACGAAACGGTAGAACTTGAAGACGAAGAATGCGTAGAGGGCCATGCCCGCGAGGTAGACCGTCACGGGCCACAGCAACTCCCGGGCGTCATCTATGCTCAGGCCCTTGCTAAAGATTTCGTTGATGTCCATAGTCTCGTCCCCCACTCCAGCAGCTTCGGCTCAAGACGAGGCTGAACGTGCGACGACCAGGCGCCCGCCGACGCTGATCCCGGCGGGTGAGCAGCGGCTACGCATTGCCGCTGGCCTAGTTGTAGCACAAACATCACGGCGCTGACAGACCCCGGCGGCGGTCTAATTCACCCTCCAGCCGCCCTTGATAATAGAACAGTTGTTCTTTATCATGCCGTCTCCCAGGACTTTGGTTCCAGGAGGCGTCGTGACCCTTGCGTGCGTGCTGATCACCCACCTGCCCGCCAAGGTGGAGGTAAGGCGGCGGCCCGACCTGAAGGACCGGCCCGTCCTCATCGTCGACCGCACCCAGGGCCGGCCCGAGGCGGTGGACCGCCTTCCGGCTGCTTCCGCGCCCACCGGCGCTACGCCGGAGGAGGCGCTCTCGCTGCACGCGGGGACCGTCGTGCTGGAGGCGGACGCGCCCGCCTATCGCGCCGCCTTCCGGCGCGTCCTCACGGCCCTACAGGGCGTCAGCGACGGCGTGGAGGGAGAGGAGTTGGGGACGGCCTACGTGAAGCTAGACGGCCTCCAGGAGATGTACGGCAGCGAGGCACGCCTGGTGGGGTCGCTATTGAACGCGGTCCCCGCCTATCTCGCGCCCCGGGTGGGTGTCGCAGAGGGCAAGTTCCCGGCCCTCGTCGCGGCCTCTGCCAGCGCGGCGCACAGCGCGGTCAAGGTCCCGCAGGACGCCGCTGCCTTCCTCGCGCCCCATCCCATTGGCCTCCTCCCCGTGTCGGCTAACGTCCGGGCGGGCATGGGCCGCTTCGGCCTCCGAACCCTGGGAGACGTCGCCGTGATGGTGCGGGAGGCCCTGGTCGACCAGTTCGGGTCTCAGGGCGGGCTGGCGTGGGACCTGGCGCACGGCATCGACCACAGTCCGCTGCGTCCCATGCGGCATGAGGAGACCGTGGTGGAGCGGGTGGCGTTGCCGTCCGGCGCCGTGCCGCCGGAGCTGCTGCCGGCGGCGGTGGACGCGCTGTTGCGGCGGGCCTGCGCGCGGCCGGACGCCCGCAAAGACCGGGAGGGGCGGCTAGCGGAGGCTCCGGTCCTCAGATGAGGCTGTCTGACTACAGGGTGCGGCCCATGGGGAGGAGTCCCATGCGAATCCCCTTAACGACCGCATCCAGCTTATTGGTCGCGTTCAGCTTGTGCCGCAGATTGCGAATGTGATTTCGCACGGTGTGCCTGCTGATGCTCAGATCGTCGGCAATGCGACCCGTATCCCACCCCAAGGCCACCATGCGCAGCACTTCCAGTTCCCGCCGGCTCAGGCCCATCGGACCGGAAGGGGCTGCAATCTCATTGGGATGGTCCGAAACGATATCAGCGCCACCGGCAGCCATCGCGTCCTTCAACGAGCCGGCGGTGTTGTCATCGGAGGAGTCTCGGACTTCTTCGAAGAGGTGCACCAGAAGCGGAGCGTCTCCATACGCTCCCGCCACGACCATGGGAGTAACCGTCACCCACTTGTACACACCGGAAGAGCACAGCACCTGGAGACGGACCGGCGATGGGACCAGCCCGGACCTGAGGTGCCGAATCGAGGGGCACCCGCCCACGCACTCCGGCGTCAGGGCGGCGGCAGAACGTCCCCGGACCACCTCATAACACCGCCGGCCCAAAACCTCGTGGGCTTTGTGGCCAAGGATCCGCTCAGCCGCGTCATTCCAATAGACCAGGCTCTGGTCAATGGTGACAGCGTAGGCGCCGCAGGTGGCAGCTTTGAGGATTCCGAAAAGCTGGTCGGCTTTCACCGGTTGTGTCCCAGTGCGGGCGCATCAACAGCGTCGCGCGCCAGTCCATCAATTGTCCCGTCCAAAGGCGCCTGAATTATCGACATCAACGGCATTACGTCACCTGGACAATTGCGCAAGTATATGACAGGGATTTCGGGGTGTTTACATTAGCACGTTCTAGAATATATGGTACAAAAAACTCCAATTGTGCACAATCCGCCAGCCGCGGGCACCGACAGTGCGGTACGCGCGAAACGGCAGACCAGTGTCAGCACTGCAGGTTGCCGCAGCCCTTCCATTCACCGGGAAACGCAACGAGGCCGGCTTGCGGCGTACCTCTATATCGGCCGAATGGGCGGAGAGGCGGACGGGTCGCCGGTGACCAGCCGCGTGTAGTACTCCCAGACCCCGCCTACGCGAGGGGCTCGCCCGCCGCGGGGCATGTAGGGGCTGAAGTGGGGCAGTTCATGAGCGGGCGTGCGGTTCGTCATCTCGTCGATGAGCTCGTCTTCAATGTACGCGTGGTCCGCGCCAGCCACGGAGTAGGCCCAGTAGTTCATCTTGGCCTGCTCCTCCAGCTGGAGCATGTTCATCACGGATTCTTCCAAGGAGGCGCCCACCGTGGTGGCGCCGTGCCCCCGCAACAGGATGGCCTTGCCGTCCCCCAGGAGGCCGGCCACCTCCATGCCCTCGTCATCCGTCTGCACCGTCTTGACGTGGTCCCACACGGGAAGCTCGTTGCGCACAAGGTGGATACCCTCCTGGTTCATGGGGCGCAAGCGCTTCCGCAACGTGGTGGCCAGGATGGTGTAGTGGGGATGCACGTGGACCACGGACTGCACATGGGGGTACATCTTGTAGATGCAGGAGTGCATCTTGACCTCCATGCACTGGGTGGTCCCGAGAGGCCCGTCCACCTTGTGCCCCTCAAGGTCGCAGACGATCATCTGCTCCGGGGTGATGCTGAACAGGGCGTCCACCTCGTAGCCGCGGCCCTTTACGATGAACTTGCTCGGGTCCGTGGGCAGGCGCAGGCTCGCGTGGCCCAAGGAGGCCCGGAACCCGGTCGCCAGCCCCAACTCCGCAAGGATTCGATTGGCGATCGCTACGTTGTACTTGACCTCGTCCCATTCTCTGCTCATGGCTCCTCACCTCCAGCGCTGGTTTGAGACGTGCCCGGGCAACCGGCCTGTGCCCTCTAGGCGAGGATGCACGCGGCCCAGTGGTCCTTGGTGATTTCCCGCAGCTCCGGCACGGTGTGCTTGCATTCCTCGACGGCAACGGGGCACCGCGTGTGGAACACGCACCCGGAAGGCGGATTGGCGGGACTGGGTATGCCGCCCTGCAGGATGATGCGCTCGCGCTCCGACTCGATATCCGGGTCCGGAATGGGCACCGCCGACAGCAATGCCTTGGTGTACGGGTGCAGGGGGGTCTCATAGAGGTCCGTCCAGGTCGCCACCTCCATCAGCTTCCCCAGGTACATCACGGCGATCCGGTCGGACACGTGGCGGACGATGGCAAGGTCGTGGGCGATCATCAGATAGGAGAGGCCCAAGTCCTGCTGCAGGTCTTTGAGCAGGTTGATGAGCTGGGCCTGAATGGAGACGTCCAGCGCGGAGACCGGCTCGTCGGCGACGATGAACTCGGGCTGCACGGCGAGCGCCCGAGCGACGCCGATGCGCTGGCGCTGTCCGCCGCTGAACTCGTGCGGGTAACGGTTCGCCATTTCGGGGTTCAGCCCCACCTGCTGCAACAGCTCTCCGACGCGCAGCCGGTACTCGCGCTTGTTCTTCGCGAGGCGGTGAATGGTCAATGCCTCGCCGACGATGTCCAGGACCTTCATCCGCGGGTTCAGCGAGCTGTAGGGGTCCTGGAAGATGATCTGCATCCGGCGCCGGATGGCCCGCAACTCTTCACTGCCGACCTTGGTGACGTCCGTGCCCTCGAAGACCACCTCTCCGTTCGTCGGCTTCTCAAGCTGCAGGATGCACCGGCCGATGGTGGTCTTGCCGGACCCGCTCTCGCCGACGAGGCCCAGGGTCTCGCCGCGCTTGACGTAGAAGCTGACGTCGTCGACGGCCTTGATGTCCCCCACCCTGCGCTGCAGGATGAAGCCGGCGGTAATGGGGAAGTACATCTTGAGGTTGCGAACCTCAAGGATGGTGTCGCGCGGGTCTGCAGGCTGGCCGTTGCCGGGCATGGTAGTCATCCCTGCCGTCCCTCCTTCGCGAGCTGGTGGACGGTCTCGCTTGCCCAGCATGCCGCCAGGTGGCCGTCCGCGACGGGCTCAAGAGGCGGGACCGATTCCAGGCACCGCTCCATGCGGAAGGGGCACCGGGGGTAGTAGGAGCAGCCCTTCGGCAAAAGTCCCAAGTCCGGCGGCAGGCCCTCGATCGCATCCAGGCGGTCCCGCCTCGTCACGTCGAGGCGCGGGACCGACCCCAAGAGTCCGAGCGTGTAGGGGTGGGCCGGCTCGTAGTAGATCTCGCGCGCCGAGCCGCGTTCGATGATCTTCCCCGCGTACATGACGTTGACCCGTCGAGCGTATCGCGCCACGACGCCCAAGTTGTGCGTGATCAGGATCACCGCCGTGCCGAGGTCGCGGCACAACCTCTGGATGAGCTCAAGGATCTGCGCCTGAATGGTGACGTCCAACGCCGTCGTCGGCTCGTCGGCGATAAGCAACTTTGGGTTGCAGCTCAGCGCCATGGCGATCATGACACGCTGGCGCATTCCGCCGCTGAACTGGTGGGGGTAGCTCTTCAGCCGTTGCGCGGCGTCCGGAATGCCCACCATGTCCAGCAACTCTATGGCCCTGTTGCGCGCCTCCGAGCTGGACATTCCCATGTGGATTTCCAGGGCTTCCGTCAACTGCCGGCCGATGGTCAAAACGGGGTTCAGGGAGGTCATGGGCTCCTGAAAGATCATCGCGATCTCTTTGCCGCGCACCTCGCGCATTTGCTGCTCGGAGAGCCTCGCCAGGTCCAGGTCCTGAAACAGGACCTCGCCATTGACTATGCGCCCGGGCGGATCGGGCACGAGCTGCATGATGGAAAGGGCGCTGACGCTCTTGCCGCAGCCGCTCTCGCCGACCAGCGCCAAGGTCTCGCCCTCTTCCAAGTCGTAGCTGACATCGTCCACCGCCTTGACGGTGTTGTCTTCCTGGAAGAAGTAGGTTGAGAGGTTTCGCACTTCCAGCAGGTTCATACACGTTCACCCTGGTGTTGGTTGTTGGCGCCGACGATGCCGCGCAGGCATGGGAGTCCGCCGAGGAAAAGCGTGGTCATGTCAGATCACCGGTTCCGCAACCGCGGGTCCAGAACGTCCCGCAGGGAGTCGGCGAAGAGGTTGAAGCCCAGCACAGCCAGCGCGATGGACATGCCCGGCGCAAGCGCCAGCGTCCACGACACGTCGTAGGGGCGCGCCGCCGCCGTCGACAGCATGGACCCCCAGGATGCGGTGTCGGCGCCCACGCCGGCGCCAAGGAAACTGAGGGACGCCTCGCCGATGATGGCGCTGCCGATGGAAACGCTGACCAGCACCAGGTACGGCGATATGGAGTTCGGCAAGACGTGCTGGAACATGATGCGCAGGCTGGAGGCGCCAAGGGACCTGGCCGCCTCGACGTACACGCGCTCCTTTTCCCGCAGCACGACAGACCGAGTGACGCGCGTAGCCGTGGAGATATAGTTGATGGCCAGCGCAATGATCACGTTGGTGACGCTTGGCCCCAGCACCGCCACGATGACAAGGGCCAGCACGATGCCGGGGATGGCAATGTTCGCGTCCACGAGCCGCTGCACGAGGAGGTCAAAGATGCCGCCTACGTACGCGCTGACCAGGCCGAGGAGCAGACCCGCCGTGACGCCCATGAACACCGCCCAGAAGCCCACAGCCAGAGACACACGCGCGCCATGCAGCAAGCGGGTGAAGATGTCCCGCCCGACTAAGTCGGTGCCCAGATAGTGCGTAGCCGACGGCCCCTCGTTGATGTCGCCTTCAAGTCTGTTGGGCTCATAGGGGGAAGCAACGTCCGCCAGCAACGCCATGGCCACCAGGACCATGATCAACACCCATCCGGCGACGCCGACGGGGTTCTTTCTGCCCCATCGAACGAGCTTCTTCGGCAGTGACGGCTGCGTGGGCAGGGAGTCGAACTCCTGTGCCCTAACGGCAGTTGCGTCGCTATCCATCGCCATGCGTGGGCTCCTTCACCTTCTACGAGTAACGGATGCGCGGGTCAATGACCGAGTACAGCACGTCCACCACAAGGTTGACGACCAGGATCAAGGCAATGTTGAGCAGCACCAGCCCCTGGATGATGGGGTAGTCCCGGTTTCCAATCGCTTCAACCATTGCTCTGCCCATGCCGGGCACTCCGAAGATGGTCTCCGTCACCACCACGCCGGTGACCATGACGCTCATGAGACCCCCGAACTGCGTGAGGACGGGCAGCAGGGCGTTCCGCAGGGCGTGCCGTATGAGGACGAGCTGGAACCCGAGGCCCTTGGCGCGAGCCGTGCGGACGTAGTCCTCGCGCAGGACCTCAAGCATCTGACTTCGCGTCATGCGCATGATGGACGCACCGGTCGACGAGGACACGATGAGCGCGGGGAAGATAATCTTGGACAGGTTCTTGCCCAGATCCTCCGTCGGGCCGTGCCACTGGATCGAGGGGATCCAGTTGAAATACGCAGCCAGGCCGTAGATCACAAGCGTCCCCAGCCAGACGTTGGGGATGCTCAGTCCTGAGATGCTCAGCACCCGCAGCACCTGGTCCGTCAGCTTGTTGTGCTGGACCGCTGAGAGAATGCCGCACGGCACGGCCCATAAAGCAGTCAGCAGGACGATGAGCCCGCCCAGCTCCAGCGTCCTTGGGAGCCGCTCCAGCACGATGTCCCTTACGGGGCGGTACTGCCAGATGGACTCGCCGAGTTCCAGGCGGACCACGGAACCGAGCCAGTTGAAGTACTGGATTGGCAGGGGCTTGTCCAGGCCGAACCTCGCCCGGATCTCGGCCTCTGCAATCGCCTCCTCTTCCTGGCTGATGACGTCGAGGTCAGCCAGGATTGCGGAGGCGGGGTCCCCGGGGGCAACCTTCATCAGCGCGAAGACGATAAGCGTCGCCAAGATGGCGGTGGGCACCATCAGCAACAATCGCTTGGCTATGTATTCGCGCATGGACCGTTTCCTCTACCGACGGTCTTGCCCCTAGACACCGCAGCGAGAAAAGACCCCAAGGCGCGCACCCATCCCTCGGGTTGCACCGCCCCGGGTCACCATATCGATGCTGCGCCAGCCTGATGGCAAAGGCAGCTACAGTCCCCAGACGGAAATCGGCTGAGGCTCCTCTATGTCGGGACCCACCCACCGCCAGTGCTTGGAACTCGCTGCACCGTCGACCTTGATGTCAATCCCGGAGATCATCAGCGACTCGTCGGACGCAAGGAACACGACGGCCGGCACGTAGTCAGTGGGGGTGGGCTGCCGGCCCATAGGGGTGAACAGTTGGCGAGCTCCGCCCGCGGCCTGCGCCTGACGCTCGTTCCACTGGTCCACGATCGCCGGGTTGTCCGGCTGCGTGGCGATGGGCGTGAAGCCATTGACGCGAATTCCATACTGGGCAAGCTCAACAGCGCATGACCGGATGAAGTTCACGATGCCGCCCTTGCCCGTGCAGTAGCCTACGCTGCCAGTGCCCGACCACGCGGCCGTGGAAAGGGTGCAGATGATGCTGCCGCGAATGCCCCGCTCAATCATGGAGTGGGCCACGTACTTGGTGTTCAGGAAGTTACCGGAGGTGATGACGCGGACCTGCCGCTCGTAAACGTCATAGGCGTACTCGAGCACGCCCCTTCCGCCCAAGATTGCCGCGTTGTTGACGAGGATGTCGATCTTGCCCCACTCGTCCTCGACCTTGCGGACGTAGGCCTTCACTTCCTCTTCGTTCGTAACGTCGCCGGGGAGCGCCATGGCCTCGCCGCCATCGGCCCGGATGCGATCCGCAGCCCTCTCAGCCGCCTCTGGGCTCAGGTCGTTGCATGCCACCCTGGCTCCATGCATTGCCAGCCCGTAGGCGAGACCGCTGCCGATGTTGGGCCCGGCGCCGGTGACAAGCGCCACCTTACCCTCAAGACGAGCCATGACGCTCCCCTCCGAGTTTCAGAATCCGTTCTGTCTGCCTGTTAACTGTCGACGCGCTTACTAGCGGGTGGGCGAATTCTCGTCCAGCCAAGTCCGCTCGTCGTACTGCGCGAACCACGAGGACACGAAGCGGCGCCCGTGCACGTAGCTCTGCTCCAGGAACTGCACGCCACCGAAGTAGACGAAGAACATGGCGTTCTTGCCTTCCCTGAGGTAGTTCTCCAGCTCGGTGATGTACCGGCGGCGGTCTTCCTCAGAGGTGGCGCTGGTGATCTGCGCGGCCAAGCCGTCGATGGTGTCATCGACGAGGCCGGAGTAGTTGCGCTGGCCAGTGCTGGACAGGTACCTGTTCAGCATGGACTCCGGCGCCGGGTAGGGGAGCGCGCTCGTGTAAACGGTGGCGTTCCACCCCTCGCCGGATTTCAGGGCTTCGACCGCGGCCAAGGACTCCAGGGCTTGGAAGTCGGTGTCAAAGCCGATCTCCGCAAGCTGCTGCGTCAGAACCTGACCGCCAAGGAACGTTCCCGCGGTGGGGCGGTTGCCCCGTGAGATGACCGTCAACTTGATGCCTCTGGGGTCAACGCCGGCTTCCGCGAACAACTGCGTCGCCAGCGGAATCGCCTGAGACTTGTCGGTCATGTAGGACGGGTCCGTCTGCTTCAACTCCTCCAATGGCGTCCCATAGCCGCCTGAGAAGGTGTTGGGCTCAAACCACGTGCCGATGAAGCCTGGGGAGCCCTGCAGCATCTTGTCGGCCAATTCGTCACGGTCAATCAGCAGGTAGATGGCCTGCCGGACACGGACGTCATCGAAAGGCGGCTTGGTCACATTGAGCATGACCCAGGCAGGCGAGCCTCCGGGGCCCTCTGTCACGCGAACCTTGTCCCCAAGCTTGTTGAGGATCTCGTCAAGGTTGCCGACGCTGGCCGCAGTGGTGACGTCGATTGCCTGCGTCTCGAAGGCCGCCCGCAGCAGCGAGGAAGAGTCGATGATCGTGTACCGCTTGCCGTCCATGTACGGCAGCCCGTCCTGCCAGTAGTTCTCATTCTTCTCGAGCTCGAAGCTGACGCCCCGCTCCCACTTGTCGGGCACCCACTTGAAGGGCCCGGTGCCGTTGGAGTTGGTGACGAACCATTCCAGGCCGTTCTCATCCAGGTCCTTCTTGGAGACGATGTTCGCCCATGCGGCCGACAGGTTCTGGAGCAACACGGCGGCAGGGGCGTTGAGGTTCAGGACCACCGTGTAGTCGTCCGGCGCGTCGATGGTCTCCACGAAGGGACCGACGTATGACCGGGCCGGCGGGCGGAAGTCGCCGGGAGTGACGTAGTGCTCGTAGGTGGCCTTCACGTCCGCAGAGGTCAGCGGCGTGCCGTCGTGGAACACCACGTCTTCACGCAGCTTGAACGTCCACTGCTTCCCGTCGTCGCTTATCGTCCAGCTGTCCGCAATACCGGGGGCGATCTCCTTCCACGTCGGGTCGCCGCCCTCGAACTTCCAGATGATCAGGCGATCGTAAACGCCCTGCAACACGCCTCCGGTGCCGGCGGCCACGTTGTCCAGGAAGTTCAGGGACCTCGGGTCCTCTCCGGCGCTTAGCTGGAGGACGCCGCCGTACTGCGGCACGCCCTCGTCAGGCTCCAGCCCGTACTGCTCTTCAGCGATGGCCGAAGGGAATTCCATGGCGGGCTCGGCCGGGGCCGTGTCCGTCATGGCCGCCGCAGCGGTCGGCACGGCAGCCGACTCGGTCGTCGTGCCGGTGTCCGTCATTGCCGCGTCGTCATCGTCGTCGCCGTCGCCGCAGGCGGCAACCAACAAGAGAACCAACAGCAAACTTCCGAAGAGAATGAACGCGTTCCGTGTCCTCCGTCTCATGACTGTACTCCCCCTCCTGCAAGTTTGTAGGCTGCCTCCCACTCGGGGACGACCGTGACCCCCGGCAGACGTTGCCACAAATTCTCCGCCTGCGGGGCCACCACTATGATTGGCTTGCCCAACGCCATGGCAATGCCGAACTCTACGTGACGGTGTCCGCTATCGCCACGCTCGTCGCCCTGGAGGATGTAGACCTCTGCCCGCTCAATGTCCTCCCTGGAGACGTGCGCAATCCCACCGGGTTGCTCCAGTCCATCGAGCCACCGGGACGTGACCTCTACGCCCACGGCCTCCAGCCGCTCTCTGGCAGCCAGCAACTCCTGCCTCCGCATGTGGCGAGCCGACAGGTAAGCGCTCCGGTACCTCGCAGACATTCGCCCTTTCGTCTCTATCCGGTTGCCGTGTTAAAGAACAGCCAGGTTGAAGCCGGATGCCCCGCCCTACGAGGCCGGGACCAAGTCCTTCAGCGCGTCCTGCAGGACCTCCATAAGCGGCTTGTCCTTCGGCGCGGTGATATTGCCGCTCCGCACCTGGAACAACTCCGGGCGATGGGGGGCCGCGGGCTCCTTCCCTTCCATCAGGTCCCGCGCACCCCTGATCAGCTGGTGCCGGATGTGGATGTTCAGCGTGTCCTGGCTCGTCAGCTTCTCCCGCGTCCGGTCCATCACCGGCCCGCCCTGGTCCTCGATCTGGCAGATGTCCTGCAGCGGGAAGTTGTTGATCCCCGAGTAGTTGTAGCCCCGCTGCATCTCCCGGTCGATCAGGTAGTCATTCGACTTGTTGGCCACCGGCTTGTAGGTGCCGGGGATCTTCTCCGGGACCAGCCACGCGTTGTGCGCCTCCCGGAACTCATCCTCCAGCGGCGCGTAGGGGTTCCAGCGCACACGCAGCACCATGCAGGTCACGTCGTCAATGGGCACTCGCATCCGCTGGTACCCCAGCGGGTACTTGCCCCGCCGCGGATTGTTGTAGGCGGGTGAGGGATCGAAGTTCGGAATGATGAAGTGGCCTATGCCGACCTGCTGCTCCTCTTCCGATTCGTTTCCAGGCCACACGGTGGCCCAGCTAATCCCGTATTCGGCGTCCACGACGGCGCCAGGCAGCCGTACCTGCCTGAGGAAGTTACCGTTGTTGAGGCCCATCTGCACGGTGGGGCCGCCCTCCGTGATGTCCCGGAAGCCGTGCGTGAAAAAGCCGTGGCTGGGGTCGTTCTGGCCCTCCATCGACTGCATCCAGTTGCACTCGCAGACGATCTTCCAGTTCTCCCGGTGGCTCTCCGGGATCGACGCGAAGTCGAAGGGCGGGAACGGCGGCTCCAACTCCGCCGGGCCCATGTACGCCCAGATGAATCCCCCCTTGTCCACCGCCGGGTATGCCTTCAGCTGCACCTTCTCCTTGTACGTCGCCCCCTCCGGGATGAAGGGGATGTCCACGCACTGGCCCGTCACGTCGTACTTCCACCCGTGGTACAGGCACCGCAGCCCGCTCTCCTCGTTCATCCCGAAGAAGAGCGGCGAGAACCGGTGGGCGCAGTAGGCGTCGATGAGCCCGATCTTGTTCTCCGTGTCCCGGAACAGGATCAGGTCCTCGTTCAGGACGCGCACCCGAGCGGGCGGGCAGTCCGGCTCCGGGATCTCCTCCGCCAGCGCCACGGGAATCCAGAACCGCCGGAAGAACTCGCCCATCGGCGTCCCCGGCCCCGTCTTGGTCAACAGTTCGTTTTCTTCCTGCGTCAGCATTTGGTCCCTCCTCCCGTCTGGACCCTCTTCACTTGATGCGACCGCAATCCCGACCTACGAAATCCGTCGCACCATCCGCCTAGCCTCACCCAATCTGAGTGAAGCGGACGGTACCATATAACCGGACAGGTCACAAGACCCCATTTGCCAAAAGAAAAGAACACCGCCGTTCAGGGGCGGTGTTCCTTTGCTTTCCTACGGCGTCGGAACCAGGTCTTTCAGCGCCTCCTGCAGGACCTCAATCGCGGGCTTGTCCTTCGGGGCCGTGACGTTGCCCCCTCTCACCTGGAACAACTCCGGGCAGTGTGGAGCGGCGGGCTCCTTCCCTTCCATCAGGTCCCGGGCTCCCCGGATCAGCTGGTGCCGGATGTGGATGTTCAGCGTGTCCTGGCTCGTCAGCTTCTCCCGCGTCCGGTCCATGATCGGGCCGCCCTGGTCCTCGATCTGGCAGATGTCCTGCAGCGGGAAGTTGTTGATCCCCGAGTAGTTGTAGCCCCGCTGCATCTCCCGGTCGATCAGATAGTCGTTCGCCTTGTTGGCCACCGGCTTGTAGGTGCCGGGAATCTTCTCGGGAATCAGCCAGGAGTTGTGCGCTTCCCGGAACTCATCCCTCAGAGGCTCGTACGGGTTCCAGCGCACACGCAGCACCATGCAGGTCACGTCGTCGATGGGCACCCGCATCCGCTGGTACCCCAAGGGGAACCTCCCTCGTCCGGGGTTGTTGTATGACGGGGCGGGGTCGAAGTTCGGGATTATGAAGTGGTCGATAGTGAACTGCTGCTCGGTTGCCGTTTCGGTAGTGCCGCCGTTCCAGACCGTGGCGAAGCTGATGCCGTACTCCGTGTCCACCACGGCAGCGGGCAACCGCACCTGCGAGATGGCGCTGCCGCTGTTGAGGCCCATCTGCACGCCGGGCCCGCCCTCCGTGATGTCCCGGAAGCCGTGGGTGAAATATGCGTGGCTGGGGTCGTTCTGCCCCTCCATCGACTGCATCCAGTTGCACTCGCAGACGATCTTCCAGTTCTCCCGGTGGCTCTCCGGGATCGCCACGAAGTCGAAGGGCGGGAACGGCGGCTCCAGCTCTGCCGGGCCCATGTACGCCCAGATGAACCCACCCTTGTCGACGGCCGGGTACGCCTTCAGCTGCACCTTCTCCTTGTACGTCGCCCCCTCCGGGATGAAGGGGATGTCCACGCACTGGCCCGTCACATCGTACTTCCAGCCGTGGTACAGGCACCGCAGCCCGCTCTCCTCGTTCATCCCGAAGAAGAGGGGCGAGAACCGGTGGGCGCAGTAGGCGTCGATGAGACCGATCTTGTTCTCCGTGTCCCGGAACAGGATCAGGTCCTCGTTCAGGACGCGCACGCGCGCCGGTGGACAGTCGGGCTCCGGGATCTCCTCTGCCAGCGCCACGGGAATCCAGAACCGCCGGAAGAACTCGCCCATCGGCGTCCCCGGCCCTGTTCTCACCAACAGTTCGTTTTCTTCCTGCGTCAGCATCTGTTCCCTCTTTCCGCCATCTGGCCCTTAGCTTGCTGTACGAAGCAGGTTAGGCGACCAAGCCAGCCAAAAACTCCGCCAGGAACCTAAAGAAAATCCCCGCAGCGCGGGCTGCGGGGATTTTCTCCGGTACTCCTATGCCGGTACCAGATTCCTCAGCGCCTCCTGCAGGACATCCATCGCCGACTTGTCCTTCGGGGCCGTGACGGTGCCCCGCTTCACCTGGAAGAGTTCGGGCCGGTGCGGGACTGCGGGCTCTTGTCCCTCCTGCAGGTTCCGCGCGCCCTTGATCAGCTGGTGGCGGATGTGGATGTTCAGCGTGTCCTGGCTCGTCAGCTTCTCCCGCGTCCGGTCCATCACCGGCCCGCCCTGGTCCTCGATCTGGCAAATGTCCTGCAGCGGGAAGTTGTTGATCCCCGAGTAGTTGTAGCCCCGCTGCATCTCCCGGTCGATCAGGTAGTCATTCGACTTGTTGGCCACCGGCTTGTAGGTGCCGGGGAGCTTCTCCGGGACCAGCCACGCGTTGTGCGCCTCCCGGAACTCCTCCTTCAGGGGTTCGTAAGGGTTCCAGCGCACACGCAAAACCATGCAGGTCACGTCGTCGATGGGCACCCGCATCCGTTGGTACCCCAGCGGGTACTTGCCCTGCCCAAGACCCTTGTAGGAGGGCGACGGGTCAAAGTTCGGGATGATGAAGTGGTCAATGCTGAACTGCTGCTCCTCTCCCTCTTCCTCGCTGCCCCAGGGCGTGGCGAAGCTGATGCCGAACTCCGTGTCCACCACGGCAGCGGGCAGCCGCACCTTCCTGAGCGCGCTGCCGCTGTTGAGGCCCATCTGCACACCGGGGCCGCCCTCCGTGATGTCCCGGAAGCCGTGGGTGAAGTAGAGGTGGCTCGGGTCGTTCTGGCCTTCCATCGACTGCATCCAGTTGCACTCGCAGACGATCTTCCAGTTCTCCCGGTGGCTCTCCGGGATCGCCACGAAGTCGAAGGGCGGGAACGGCGGTTCCAGCTCCGCCGGGCCCATGTACGCCCAGATGAACCCCCCCTTGTCGACGGCCGGGTACGCCTTCAACTGCACCTTCTCCTTGTACGTCGCCCCCTCCGGGATGAAGGGGATGTCCACACACTGCCCCGTCACGTCGTACTTCCACCCGTGGTACAGGCACCGCAGCCCGCTCTCCTCGTTCATCCCGAAGAAGAGCGGCGAGAACCGGTGGGCGCAGTAGGCGTCGATCAGGCCGATCTTGTTTTCCGTGTCGCGGAACAGGATCAGGTCCTCGTTCAGGACACGCACCCGAGCGGGCGGGCAGTCGGGCTCCGGGATCTCCTCCGCAAGGGCCACGGGGATCCAGAACCGCCGGAAGAACTCGCCCATCGGCGTCCCCGGCCCCGTCTTGGTCAACAGTTCATTCTCTTCCTGCGTCAGCATCTGTTCCTTCCTCCTGTCTCGACAACCTCTACGCAGTGACCCTCCCCTATCCGGGGGTCCTTGAAAACCGCAATGCAAACAGCGACGCCCTTCCCGTTAGGTCGTGCGCCTATCGTGTGAAGCGGACGCTACCATATAACCAGGCTGACGACAATACCTCACAATACCATGAAGAGCATTCGCGCAACCAACCCGGAGCCTTCGGCGGGCACCGCCTGCCCGCTCCCTGCCTCCCCGAACTCCTTCGAGTGTGGTAGAGTCCCCACGTGCACCCCGTGTCTGTGCTCAGAAATCGCAAATCTCCCGGAAGGGAACGTCGACTTCTGACGGATGGGAGCCGCGAGCAGTGCAAAACGACGCCGACAACAGCTCCAAGGCTCGCATCCTTTCCTCCCAGACCGTTCCCATATACGTCACCTTCTTCGCCTGGGGCCTGGGCACCGGCTCACTCCAGCTTGCCCGCCCGCTGTTCGCCTTCGAGGTCACCGGAAACATCTTTCTCGTCAGCTTCCTCGTGGCGAGCAGCTCCGTCGCCCGCATCATCACAGGCCCCCTGACCGGCTACCTGACCGACCGCTGGGGCCGCAAGCCCCTGGTGATCGCGGGCGCCACCCTGCGCGGCCTCACGACCCTCGGCCAGTTTTACACCGACAGCTACCTGCCCTTCTTCGTCCTGGAGTTCATTGGGCAGATGGGCGTGTCCATGTGGACAACGAGCACCGGCGTCCTGGTGGGCGACGTAACTACGCCGGAGAACCGCGGCCGGGTCATGGCCGTCCGGACGATGTCCTCGCGAATCGGCTTCGTCGCCGGTCCGGCCATAGCAGGCGCGCTGGCGGTTACCCTGGGGCTGAAGTACGTCTTCCTGTTCAGCACCCTCACCAAGATCATCAACCTCGTCGTCATGTTCTGGATTTCCGAGTCCCGCCCTGAGGAGGCGCGACAGCGTCACCGGGGTCAGGCGGCGGACGCGGACAAGGGAAGCCTTTGGGTGTCGGTGTTCCTGACCAAGACCTTCATCGCCCTGGCGCTGGTCACCTTCGGGATGAGCATGATGCAGATGGGCGTCTTCCAGACCCTTGTGCCCGTCCACACGCAGGAGGAGATCGGTCTGAGCGAGTTCGATATCGGCAACCTCATCAGCTTCGCCAGCATCATCGCGCTAATCATCGCGTTCCCCAACGGGGCCGTCTCCGACCGTTATGGCCGCAAAGTCTCGCTGGTCCCGGGGACAGTGTTCCTGGCCGCTTCCGCCGTCCTGCTTGCAATGAGCGGCAACTACGCAGGCATCGTCGCGATGATGATCATGTACGGCATCGCCGAGGGCATGGTGCAGGGCTCCACACAGGTCTACGCGGTGGACATGGCGCCGATCGAACGGCGGGGCACCGTTGTAGGCGCGTGGACCATCTTCATGAGCATGGGCGGCGTCGCAACGCCCCTCCTGGTCGGGTGGCTCTACACGGAATTCGGCCCAATGTTTGCGTTCAACGTGGTGGGAGGCTTCCTGTTCCTGAGCGCAATGACGATGGCGTTCATGGCGAAGGAGACCGTCGGCCGCCGAGCCACTCTGCCTCCGCAGTGACCGTGCCTGCCGTTGGCGCCCTCCAGGCGGGCACAAAGGCCCAACGTGCTGGATTCACGAAGGCAGGCTCAACAACACCTGCGCAGGACACGGAGGAAGTGGCTCCCCGGGTAGGACTCGAACCTACGACCAATCGGTTAACAGCCGATCGCTCTACCACTGAGCTACCGGGGAAAGGCACCGGGCCGCGGGGAGCGGCCCACCTGTCATTCTAGCATTCCTGCGCTTCGCGCTTCAACCGCGACCCGCCGCCCACCAGCGTGGCGAACACGCCCGCCAGCACCAACGCGCCGCCAGCTACCGTGGCGATGGGCGGCGTCTCGTCCAGGACAAGCCACGCGAGCAGGCTCGCGCCCACAGGCTCCATCATAACGGCCGTCGCCACCAGCGTCGCGGGCAGGTAGCCCAGCGACCAGTTCAGCGACGAGTGTCCCAACAGCTGCGGCAGCAGCGCCAACAACACCAGCCAGCCGTATGTCTCCGCGCTGAAGCCGGTCAGGTCCGTCCCGGTGACGAGCACGATGCCAATCTGCAGGACAGCGGCGGCGCCGTAGACCGGCGCCACGTACCCGAAGATCCCCAGCCGCTCACGCAGGCTCCTACCGGCGATGAAGTAGCCCGCGGCTGCGACCGCTCCCAGAAGCGCCAACATGTCGCCGAAGAGCCGCCGGTCGCCGAGGCTCCAGTCGCCCAGCGCGATGACCACGCCGCCGACAAGCGCCACGCCGATGCCGGCCAGCACTCGCGCCGAGCTACGCTCCCGCAGCAGCACGGCCGCGCCGATGGCCACGAGAATGGGGTTGGACGTGACGATGACCACGGAGCTCGCGACGGACGTGTGTTCCAACGAGGTGATCCAGAAAGTGAAGTGAGCGGCCAGGCAAGCCGCAGACAGGAACACAAGCCCCCACTGCCGCCGTGTCAGCCTCGCCAGTGCGTGCCACTCGACGATGACGCCGATGGGGACGACGATGATCGCCGCAAGCGCCAACCGGTACGCCGCGATGGTCAATGAGGGAGCTTCCGCAAGCCGGATCAGCACCGCCCCGGAAGATATGGCCGACACCCCCAGCGCGAGGCCGCAGTACACCACCAGCGTCGGCGGGTACCCGCCGAGCCTCACGGGCCGCCGGCTCATGGCGTCCGGCTCATGTAGCGGGCCAGCTCGTCTCGCGGGAAACTCGGCAGCTCGCGCAGCCCATCCTCAGTGCGAATCCGCAGCCCTTCCGAGGCCTCCGTCACCCGGCCGATGACCGTGGCACCAATACCTTCCGCAGCAAGCGCGGCCAGCACCTGGTCGGCACGTTCCGGCGACGCCGCTGCCAGCAGCGACCCCGAGGCCAACAGCCCAAGCTGGTCCAGCCCCAAAGCGCCACACACCGCTCGTGTTTCCGGCAGCACGCGGATGGCCTGCAGGTCCACCTCCAGTCCCGCATTTGCAGCCGCCGCCAATTCGGCCAGCCCGGTTGCGAGCCCTCCTTCCGTCGGGTCGTGCATCGCCGTCACGCCCGCCGACGCCGCGGCCTGCGCCGCCCGCACCACGCTGATCCCCGGCTCGTCGAGCAGCGCCGCCGCCGCCGAGACTTCGGCCTGCGACATGCCGCCGGCGAGCAAGGCGTCGGACCCTTCTCGAGCCAGCACCGCCGTGCCCTCGATGGCGATGCCGCGTGTGAGAATGAGGGCGTCGCCGGGCCGCGCGCCGCCGGGCCACACGACGGTGTCGCGGGTGGCCTCGCCCAGCATCTGCCCCGACACGATGGGCCGCGTCAGTCCGTAGGTGATCTCCGTGTGCCCGCCCACAAGGGCGACGCCCAAAGCCTCGCACGCAAGGGTGATCTGCTCGTGAATCTCGGCCGCCAGCGACTCCGGCGCGCCATCCGGCAGGAGAACCGTCGCGAGAAACCACCGCGGCACGCCGCCGAGACAGGCCACGTCGTTGGCGTTCACCTGCACGGCGTACCAGCCGATGCGCTCTGTCGCGAAGGTCACCGGGTCGGCCTTAGCGATGAGCAGCCGGTCGCCCATGTCGATGACGGCGGCATCCGCGCCGATGCCCGGACCCTGCAGCACGCGAGGGTCCGCCTGCGGCGTACCGCCGAGCAGTCGTGCGAGGACTTCCGGTGGGAGTTTGCCGACGTCCACGTCGCCTCCGGTGGGCTGTTTCGGGTAAAGCGTGACCAACGCAGCTATAATACCAGCGTCCAGCACACCGCACGCCAGGAGGAACGCTATGCCCAAGACGCACGCCAACCCGGAAGGCATGCACACGCCCACCGGCTACTCGCACGTGGTCAAGGCCGGTGACACGGTCTACATCGCGGGGCAGGTCTCCGTCGCGCCCGACGGCTCCGTCGTTGGCGAGGGCGACGCCGAGGCCCAGGCCGAGCAGGTCTACCAGAACATGAAGACGGCCCTCGCCCATGCCGGGGCGTCGTTCAAGGACGTGGTCAAGACGACCACCTACGTCGTCAGCGAGGACTGCATCCCGCACACGCGGGCGGCCCGGCAGCGCTACTTCGAGACGGACCCGCCCGCATCGACGCTGCTCGTCATCTCGCGCCTCGCGCGGCCGGAGTTTCTAATCGAGATCGAGGCCATCGCGTACGTGGGGTAGGGGGCGCCTTACGCCAGGTCCACCACTGTTGCGCCGTCCGCCGTGCGGCCCTCGTCCGGCGACCAGCGGCTGACCATCGATGACGCCTGCAGCCACTCCCGCACCGCTGCCCGCAGCGCCCCGGTGCCCATGCCGTGCACGACGCGTACCCTGGCATGGCCATCCTGCAGCGCCCGGTCGAGGAAGGGCGGCAGCCGGTCGAGCGCCTCGTCGACGCGCATACCGCGCAGGTCGAGCTGCGCCGCCGGGGCCTGCGGCACGTCGCTGAGGGCCGGTGCATCGCCGTTCTGCGGCGGCGGGGGCGGCACAGTGCTCTTGCGCGTGAACCGCTTGCGCACCGGGGAGGTCACCACCTCCGCCGCGCCGGGGTCGCGGTGCAGCACGTGGGCCAGCGGCACCTGCGCCCGCAGCGAACCCACGGCCACCTCTACCATGCCGCGGTCGTTCGGGGCCGACATGACCTGTGCGGGACCGGGGAACCCCCGCACACGCACCGTGTCGCCCGCGCCGAGGCTGTCGAGCCACGCGGCGCGGTCCTCCCGCTTGGGCCGCCAACGCGGGGCCCGCAGCCCCTTGCGCACGTTCTGGACCGACGCTACGGCGGCTTGCACCTCGGCGATGGCCTCAGGTTGAGACGTAGCCGGAGTGCTCAGCAACACCTGCTCCGCCGCCTTCAAGCGTCCCATGAGCTCCTCGGCCTGCGCCTGCAGGTCGTGGCGGGCCGACTCCATCTGCTCGACGCGGAGCGCCTGTACGCGTTCCAGTTCCGACTCAGCTTGCCGGCGCAGCTCCTGCGCCTCCGCGAGGGCCGCCTCGCCCTCGGCGCGGAGGTCCGCCGCGGCCTGCCGCTCCTCCGCCACCTCCGCCAGCAACTCCTCCACTCGACGGTGCTCGGGCGAGAGCATGGACTGCGCCCGCTCCACGACCGCCTCCTGCAGCCCGACCCGCGCCGCGATGGTCAGCGCGTAGCTGCGCCCCGGCAGGCCGACGGCGAGCCCGTATGTCGGTGCGAACGTCTCCGGGTCCAGTTCCACGCTCGCGTTCACCATGCCGGGGGTGTCCTGCACGAATGCCGCCACGCGGCGCAGGTGGGTGGTCGCCATGGTGGTCACACCCGCCTCCATCAGGCCTTGCAGCACAGCCTCGGCGAGCGCCGCGCCCTCTTCCGGGTCTGTGCTTGATCCCAGCTCGTCCAGCAGCGCCAACGACCGGGGCGTCGCCTGCGCCAGGATGCCCTTGACGCTGGTCATGTGCGAGGTGAACGTGGAGAGCGACTGCGCGATGCTCTGCTGGTCGCCGATGTCCGCGTACACGCCATCGAAGATCGGCAGCACCGTGCCTGCCTCGGCGGGCGTCTGCAGCCCCGCCTGGTGCATCAGCGCCAGCAGGCCAAGGGTCTTGAGCGCGACGGTCTTCCCACCGCCGTTGGGCCCCGTGACAAGCATCACCCGGCGCACCGACAACCCTTCGACAGGCTCAGGATGATCGGGGGACGGCCCCACGTGACCGAGCTCCAGCGAGAGCGGCACGACGTGGCCCTTGAGCAGCGGGTGGCGAGCACCCACCAGCCGGACGTCCTGTAGCCCCTCGTCGGCCGTGGCCGCCGGGCCGGCGCGCAGGGCCAGTGCGTAGCGCCCCTTGGCCAGCGCCGCGTCCAGCCGGGCCAGCAGCCCCTGCGTCAGCTCAACCTCGTCCGCGTAGTCGCCGATGGACAGCGAAAGCTCACGGAGGACGCGCTCCTCCTCGCGGGTCTCGGCCAGCTTGAGCTCCCGCCACTGGTTGCCCAGCGACACGGCGGCCAGCGGCTCCACGAAGATCGTCTCACCGCTTCCGGACACGTCGTGGACCAGCCCCGGCATGCGGCTGCGCATCTCCACGCGAACGGGCACTACAAGCCGGCCGTTGCGCTCCGTCACCAGCGGCTCCTGCAGCACGCTTCGGGTGCGGTCGGAGCGGACGAGCCGCTGCAGCGTGTCTTCCAGCCGCCCGTAGGCGACCCGCGCCTGTGACCGCAGCTCCCGCAGCGCCGGCGAGGCGGCGTCCTCGACGTTGCCGTCAACGCCGATGGCGCGGAAGATTGCGGCCTCCTTGGCATCCATATCGGGAATGCGACGCGCCAGCGACGCCAGCGACGGGCACGCGTTGTCGCGCCGGACGAACGCCCCGCGGGTCAGCCGGCCGGCCCGCAGCGTCTCCGCCACCGACCGCAGCTCCAGGCCGGTCAGCACACCGCCCTTGGCGGCGCGCTGCACTTCGACGTTGACGTCCGAGGCCTCGCCCAGCTCCATGACGCCGCCGGTCTCCAGGAACAGCCGAGCCTCCGCCGTCTCTCGCTGCCGCTCGGCAACCTCTTCAGGGTCGGAGGACGGCCTCAGCGCCATCGCCTCACGCCGTCCCAGCACGAAGCCTGCCTGCGCGGCCAGCTGCTCGAGCACCGCCGGGAACTCCAGCATTTCCACCGAGCGCTCACGCAGATCGTCCGCAGCATTCAGCCTGGCATGGGCCTCAAGGGCGTTTTCGGGCCGTGTGTCCACCGTTCCTCCTGCAGGTCAATTGTACACGAGCCCTCTCTCCAGCCTGCTTGACTTATCCTTTAAACGCCTTTACCACTATGCGGGTGTCCTTCCCGCACATTCTTCCCGCGTGGTTGTGAGGTGGGCTATCTGGACAAAGAGGATTATCGCCGCTCTCCTCGCGCTGGTTTTCGTTCCCGTGCTGCTCTTGACGTTGCTGGCATCGCACGCCTGCGGCACGTTGCTTTCCACGGAGTTCTACAAGGAGCAGTTGCGAGAGGCGGCGGTCTACGATTTCATCTACGACGACCTCCTTGGGGAGGCGGTCGGCAGCGAGCTTGAGGACGGCGAAGAACTCACCGGAGACACGGGCCTCGTCGCGGAGGACATCGTGTCCAGCCTCCGCGACGTGCTGCCGCCGGACTGGCTGCAGGACCAGACGGAGGAGGTCCTGGACAGCGTGGGGCCGTACCTCCTCGGCAGCGCCGATTCCTTCACCTACACCCTCAGCCTGGCAGACCGCACCGACGCGGCCCAAGACACCGCCGTCAGCCTCATGGAACGGGTGGACCTGCACAACGTGCTTTTCAGCCAATACGTGCCGGAAGCCGTCGATAACCGCCTGGGAGACGACCGGGAACTCGCCTTCGGCACGGAACTGACCCGCGACGAGACCATCGAGGCAATCGAGCGAATCGTCACCCCTGACTTCGTGGCCTCCCATCAGTCGGAAGCCGCGGAGGCGTTGGCCTCCTATCTTGTGGGCCGGACGGACTCCTTCAGCTACACCTTCACGTTCACTGAACGCAGGGCGGCGCTGGAGGAGGAGATCCACCAGGTCCTGAATCGCGGCGACCTGCCCGGCTACGTCCGGGCGGAGGTGCTGGAACCGGCATTGCGGGAAAACGTGACGGAAGATGTGTCGATGCCCTTTGGCGTGGTGGCGCCCCAGGACGAGGTCCTGGACGCCATCCGGGCGGCCGCCACTCCCAATTGGGTTGAAGCCGAGACTCTCCGGGTGCTGGATTCGGTTATTCCGTTCCTGTCGGCGAGCATTGACCAGTTCACCGTCACGGTCCCGCTGGAAGACCGCACGGACGCTGCCGTCGCTGAACTCAGCCACGCGGTGAAGGCCAGGTATGCGGCGCTGCTGGCTACTGTCCCAATATGCACGTCGGCTCAGCTCCGTGCCCTGGCGCGGGGCGACCCCGCGTCCGTCTGCAGACCCCAGGGTTTCACTACGGAGGACTTCCTCGCTGTTGTGGGCATAGACGTGGAAGGAGACCTGGGCAGGGCCGTGCATGAGATGGCGCCGGACGAGCTCTATTTCACCGAACAGGACCTCCTGAAGGAGTTCGAGAGGGCGGAGTCGCTCAAGCTCGTGGAAGACCTTCGCACGGCAATGCTGGATGGCTGGACGTTCGACGACGAGAAGCTTCGGGAAGCGCTGGCCGAGGAGGACGACGAGCTGCCGGAGGCGCTGGACACGCTCCGACGAGGTTTTCGCGAGGGGTGGACCTGGACCGAGCAGGACCTGCGCGACGTCATCGCCGACCCTGACTCCGCGGACGCTGAGGAAGCCCTGGCCGCCCTCGACGCGGGCCGCGCGGCGTTCAGCGGATTCCGCATATTCTCAGCGGTGTTGCCCTTCCTGACGCTGGTCATGCTTGCTGTCATCGCCTTCCTGGGATCGCGCTCATGGCCCGGCAGGCTTCAGTGGGCAGGCGGTGTCTTGTTTGTCGCCGCGTTCATTGCCTTCGTTCTCGCGGGGCCCCTCTACGGAGCGACGGTGGGGCCCGCCTTCGACGAGGCGCGAGAGGAAGCCACCTCCGATGTGGACGACCGCACCGAGATCCTGCTGATTAACAAGATCCTGGAGACAACCAACCAGGCAAGTGACGAATACAACTCCGGCGTACGGCTCCGTGCGCTGTTGCTTGCCCTGCTGGGCGTGCTGGCCGCAGCCGGCGGCGTGGTGCTGGGCCGCGCAAGTCCGCCAGGCCCCCCAGCGACCCAGCAGGGCGCCGAGCCGCCTCCGAACTCGCCAACGGCCGACGATGGGGGTGAGGAGGGCGCGGAGGCGACCGCCGATAGTGAGTCGTTGGCTGAGGAAAGCCGCCCGGAGGAGCCTGTGGCGTCGCAGGACGACGCGCCACCCGCCGACAGCGATATACCGCCCACTGAGGAGCCGTCAGGAGAGCAAGAGGGACCTGAGGAGAACCGGCCCGGCTAGCCCCGCGCGCTCACCTCGCCGAGGAACCCCAGCAGCAGCCGGTTGTACTCGTCTGCCTTCTCTATTTGCGGCCAGTGTCCGCAGTGGGGCAGCAGCGTGCACCGGCAGTCCCGTATCGCGAAGGCCACCTTGATGGCCGCGTCGATGAGAACCGGCTCGTCTTCCTTGCTGTAGAAGTACGGCTCGTCCCTGCCGTGGAGCAGGTACGTTGGCGCCGTGATGGCCGCGTAGACCTCGTCGGGCGTCGCTGCGCGGCCCCGGGCGATCTGCCCGATCGCCTCCTCCCGCACCTGCTCCAGCAGATCAGGGTCGGAGAGCGTGTCCAGCCGCATCCGCGTGACGGCGTCCACCTGCGGGTGTTCGCGGTCGTAGAAGAAGTCCCCCGTCGCGCGGCGCATGTCCTCGACGCTCAGCTCCTCCTTCGCGAGCACTTCGCGGGCGAAGTTCATGCGAGCCGTCTGCCCCAGCAAGGGGACGATAGGCTTTGTCGCCTCCGTGTCCACCCGTGGCTCGCCGCCGCTCAGCGTCAGGCTGCGCACGCGGTCCGGGTACTTGGCAGAGAAGTTCGTGGCCGCCATGCCGCCGCCGGAGTTGCCCACCAGGTGCGCCCGGTCGATGCCGTGGGCGTCGAGGAAGGCCCGCATCCCCTCGACGGCGTTGCCCGGCGACGAGCGCCCGAACCCCGGCGAGTCCGGCGCCAGGACGCGGTATCCCGCTTCCGCTACGGCGTCCAGGTTCAGGTACCAGCACATGTAGGCGGAGACCCCCGCGCCGCCGGTGTGCATGAACACCACCGGTTCACCGGCCGGGTCGCCCAGCTCGTAGTAGAAGTACTCGATCGACCCGTCGCCGACGGGCACCGAGACCCTCACCCCGTCATTGATGTCCACCAACACGCACCTACCTTTCGCACACCACACCGTCGCCGTCACCGTCGCGGGCTGAGGGAATCAGCTCGGCAGGAAACCCCTTGGCGCTGCCCCTGCTGCCGCGCACGCGCTCCTCGCCTGCGGCCTCTGCGGCGTCGCACGACGTATACGTCGACTGCGGTGACGGCCCAACCGTAACCGTTTCCGCGGGGATTGGCGAGGGTGCAGCAGACGAGATGTCGTGTCCCTCGCAGGTCTGGAGCATCTCTCGCAACGCCTCCGCCTCGGAGCGGGTTGCCGTCAGGCCCCAGGCGCGCTTAACCCGTGACCACGCCGTGGCGTACTCGCACCAGTACGACTGGTCGGGCGGCCGCCAGTCCTCCGGGCCGGCGGCGCCCTTCTGCCGGTTGGCCGCCGCCGTCACAGCGATGAGGTGTGCATCGTCGCCAAGGAAGTTGGCATACTGCCGCTTGCGCTCCGCCGACCACGCCCACCCGCCGGAGCGGTGGGCGTTCGCCAGCGGAACGAGGTGGTCGACGTCCAGATCGCCGGGGACGGTCACGACGGCGCCGGTGTAGGGGGGCTGCCACCGGCCCGCGACGACCCGGCACTGGCTGTCACTGCGAAATGTGACGGAGTCCAGGCTCTCGGCGATGAGCGCCTCCTGGCGAGCGTCCTGGCAATCGCCGTCCTCGTCGATCCAGTGGCGCCAGTCGCCACGGTCGTAGGGCGGGAGGTTGCCGGAGATCTCAGCGATGGTGAGGGGGAGGTCGATGGGCTCTGGGGTCGGCGATGCGACGCGTTCGAGAACATCGCCGCAGGCAGCTGCGAAGAGGAGCAGCGAGGCGGCAGGAAGCACACAGATACGGGTTGGCATAGCCGGATTATAGCTTCCATCAAGGACCCATTGGACGTTGTGGAGTGAAGGCCACAAACACGGGGCCGCTTGGACGGAACCGCTCCGCCCATGATATTTTCGAATGGTCGTGTCCCCTCGTACGTTATGGAGGCTGTCGTGCGGCGCAAGACTCATTCGCTCCGACGCTTCCGGGCGGCGCTCACCCTTGCGCTGGCGCTACTAGCGGCGGTGGCGCTGGCGAGTTGCGGCCCTCTGCCGGAGCCGCCCGACTCCGCGGCCACGCCCGCCGCCGAGTCTGCTACGCCCGCCCCAACGGCGGCGGCCACACCCAACCCCACGGCGGGGCCAACGGCTGTTCCGCCTCTGTTGCCTACGATTCCGGCAACCCCCGTTCCCATCGTGGCGCCCACCCCCTCGGCGACAGCAATGCCCGACGCGACGCCAGTGGCAACGCTCGCGCCGACAGCGACGGTCACGGTCGATCCGACGCCCTTCTCCCTCGATCCCACGGCCGTGCCGACGGTGCCCGTCTGCGTGTCCAACAGGGAGGCGCTCACCGCCATCTACAACGCTACGGATGGGCCAAACTGGTTGCGCAGCGACGGCTGGCTGAGCGACGCGCCCCTCGGCGAATGGTTCGGCGTCACGGCGGACGACGATTGCAGCGTCACC
>DAOUJQ010000005.1:0-1558 GCA_034422455.1 Dehalococcoidia bacterium | reverse complement strand
GGCTGCGGCGGGGTTGGCACGCGCCTGCACGGGCGGGCTCTTGGCCAGCGTGTACTTGCGGGCGGTTTGCCGGTGGATGCCCAACTCCCTGGCGATCGCACGCAGCGACAGACCGCGGGCCTTGGCCTCCTGAACCGCCTGCCATCGAGCCTTCTGGCGCGGGGTTGGCGTCCTCGGTCCTGGAGCTGCACGCTTGCGTTTCCTCCGTGGGGTGACTGCTTGTTCGCTGTCGACATCGGTCTTCTCCAGGGATGCCAGTTCATGGTGGCCATGGCTGAAGCCGTTGGCACGGCCGTGTGAGGTGGGGCGATTCCCCAGGACGCGCAGGAGCCCGGGACGTGGAGGCGCCTCCTGCGCCTGGACCAGATGTCCCCGGCATTCAACCAGCAGTCGTCCATCGGGGCGCTCAAGGACCTCCACTTGCGCTCCGGCGTAGCTGGTCCGCTCCCCGCCAGGTAGCAGCTGCAGGGTGCGCCACCCGTGCCGGACGGTGTTGTCCCTGGCCACCTTGCGGTGGAACCTGAAGCACCGCGCCTGCTCGACGGCGGCGGCAGGCGGCGGCGTGCGGTAGGCCACCTGCGGCTGCGCCGCCAGAACCCCGAACTGCCCGTCGAACCTCGGCAGGTATCGGTGGAGGACCTCGTTGGCATCTTCCATGGTCTCGGCCTTCGCCAACCGCAGCTCGGTGACCAGCCGGTCCTGGAAGGTCCCGGCCACACGCTCGACGCGCCCCTTGGCCTATGGCGAGCGGGCGAATATCTGCTGTATGCCCAGGCGCTGCATGGCGCGGGCGAACTGCGTTGGCCCGGGCAGCTTCTGCCGAGGCGGTGCGGGGTTCTTGAAGACCGCGTGGCGATCGCTATAGAGCGCGAGGGGTATCCCTCGACGCTTGATCATCCCCTCCACCAGCAGCAGGTAGCCCGCCGCATCCTCCTCCTCCCGGAAAAACGCATAGGGCACCGTGCCGGTCGCGTCGTCAACGGCCAAGAGCAGCGCGAAGCGAGGGCAACGGTCCTCCAACCACCGATGGTGGCTGCCGTCTATCTGCACCAGCATCCCCTCCTGGGGCATGCGCTGACGCCGGGCGCGGTGTTGGGGAGGACGGCGACGGCGGGGGCTGACGATGCCGGCGCCCATGGCGATCCGCCTCACCGTCGAACGGCTCAGGGCTATACCCTCACGCTCCATCAGCAACTCGGTCAGGTGCGTGTGGTTCGTACCCGAGTAGCGCGTCGCCGCCAGGAGCATCACCTCGGCAGTCGCCGCCTCGGATGTGGCGTTGGGGGGTCTACGGCCTCGGTTCCCGTGGACCAGCGCGGCGGCTCCCTCCTCCCGGTAGGCCGCCAGGATGCGCCTGACGTGGCGTTCGCTGATCCCCAGTACCTCGGCCGCCTGCCCAACCGGAAGCTGGCCGACCATCACGCTGTTCAGTACCTGCAGTCTCGTCTGTTCCTGTTGGCTCATTGTCACTCTCGCATGGAATGACAATTTCGCTGAACAGTTAGCTACGGACATTTTCCCTGAACAACAACATGACCTGCCCCCAGCGTTTGTACCA
>DAOUJQ010000004.1:0-180031 GCA_034422455.1 Dehalococcoidia bacterium | reverse complement strand
GACTACCGCTCTCCCCGCAGCATCAGCATCGCCGCCGGGGAGACCAGCGGCACGGGCATCATCACCACGGCCCAGGACGCCGACACGGAGGACGAGACCTTCACGGTGGCGCTGGGCGATCCGCCGTCGCCGCTGGAAAAGGGCAGCCCGGCCTTGGTGACGGTGACCATCCTCGATGACGACTACCCGACCACGGTGACGCTCACCGCCTCGTCGACGCGGCCGGCCGAGGGGTCGACGGTGACGCTCACGGCGAGGCTGAACTTGCCCGCGCCGACCGGAGGCGTCCGGGTGCGGTTTCAGACCACCGGCGGCACGGCGGCCGCCGGCCACGTCGACGACACCGACAGGACGCTGATCGACTACACACTGGAGCCCAAGACCTCCAACCCTGCTACCGCCGGGATCACCGCGTATATTGAACTCGACCCGGGGCGGACCGCTGCCGTAGGGACGCTGACCGTCGAAGACGACACGGTCGGCGAGGGCAACGAGACCATCGAGCTGTCCGTCGTTGCGCACCTGCGGAACCGGTTGACGAACCTGACGGACAACATCACCCTGACCATCCCGGCCAACGACGGCGGAGTCCCCGACCCGGACCCGACGCCTACTCCCCCGCCAGGGCCGCCCGATCCTCCGGGCCCGCCGCCGACGGACAACGGAGGCGGGGGAGGCTTTGCCCCCGTCTCCGTCCCCGAGTTCTCGGAGGGCCCTCGCGCCGCCCGCGCCGTCCCGGAGAACGCCGGCCCCGGCGACCCCGTCGGCGACCCGGTCACGGCCACCCACCCGGACGGGGAAGCCGTCACCTACGCCATTCGGAACCCGGACGAGAGCATATTCGCCGTGGACCCGGACACCGGGCAGCTCACGGTCAAGGAAGGCGTGGAGCTGGCGGAGGGCGACACCTACACCGTCACCCTCATCGCCCGCTCCGCCACTGGCGCCCTGGCCTTCATAGATGTCGTCGTCACCGTCGGTGAGCGGATGTACCACGCCTATGACCGGAACCGCAACGGCGTCATAGAGCTGGAGGAGGCCGTGGCCGCGGCGCAGGACTACTTTGCTGGGAAGCTGTCGCTGGAGGAAGCCCTGGAGATCATCCGCCTGTACTTTGCCGGGTAGTCGGTGTGGGCCGCACGGGGCGGCCCGGTGGCGCAGCCGAACACAAGAGAAGGAGCAATCGTGATACGGAAGGCGTTGGCGGCTCTGATTGTCGTCACGGCAATAGCCGGGGCGGGAATGCTGTACCTTGGCCCCGGGGCGGAAGCCCAGTCGGACCCCCGGGCGTCGCGGACCTTCGGGGCCCCGTGGGTCCTCCCCGGAGGGCAGGTGCGGGTCACCGTCACCCTCTCCGGCTACGGGGCCCTGGGCCAGCTGAAGGAGACCCTGCCGGCGGGGTTCGCCTACCGGAGCGCGGACATTGCCGACGCCGCGGTGCAGGCGGAGGGGCGGACCGTCACCTTCACCCTGCTGGGCTTTGAACAGGTGGTCTACACGGTCACGGCCCCCATGGCGGAGGGCACGTACGCCTTTGCCGGCGTCCTGCGGGACCAGTCGCGCCGGGAGCACACGGTGGGCGGGGCAACGAACATCCGGGTGGGCCCTGCGCCTACGCCGACCGCCACGCCGACCGCGACCCCGACGCCGGAGCCGACGGCAACACCGGAGCCGACCGCCACCCCCACGGCGACCCCGATGCCGACAGCCACGGCAACACCGATGCCGGAGCCGACGGCCACGCCGGAGCCGACGCCGACCGCAACGCCCGCGCCAACCCCGACGCCGGAACCGACGGCCGCGCCCGCGCCAACCCCGACGCCGGAACCGACGGCCGCGCCCACGGCAACACCGACGCCGGAGCCTGTGGTGACACCTGAGCAGGGGGAGGGAGGTCCGCCGGTCTGGGTCTTGGCGCTGATTGTTGCCGTGGTCCTCGCGGTGCTCGCGGCGCTCATCGCCTTCAGCCGCCGCCGAATGTAGCGGCGCACGGCGGCTGAGCCGGAAGGGTCCAACCCGCTCGCCTCGCGCCCGTCGAAGGGCCTGGTCCTGCTTGGGGGTCTATTGTCTCATGGCAAATGTGATGGTCCGGCCATCGGAGCTGGTGATGGTCAGCCGGGAGCCGCTGACGGCGAACCTCTCCGCATCGACCAGCAGGTCGGTATACAGGGACTCCTGCATGAACAGCTCGCGGCTTGGGCAACCCGCCTCGGTCCACCTGAGCCTTTCTGTCGTGAAGGATGACCCAGAGGCGCTGTACTTCCCATCGTAGGAGTTGCATCCGGTCCAGCCGCTGATGCCGTTCTCCCCGGAAAACTCGACCTCCACGTTTCCGATGGCCGGGCTGCCCCCTACGGAAAGCAGCGTCCATGAGGTCCCCGCGAGGGGGTGCTCTTCCGAGGCGCAGGCGAGCGCCAGAAGCGTCAAGGCGCCGGCTATGACCGGTAACAATACCCTTCTCGCTGGAACCATGTCTCACACTCCGTAATATGACAAATCCGGGCAAGTCGGATGCCCGCCTGCTCCTTTTCCTGGGGGCCGGTCAGTCCGGTTTGCCCCAGAGCCGCCATCCCGTGGTGGCCAGGACGAGAGGGATGAGAACGGCGATGACCATCCAAACGACGTCCGAGTGGACGCTGACCGATTCGCCCTCCTCCAGGGCAAGCAGGTGGACCCAGTTGCGGAAGAACCAGATGGCCAGGGCGGCGTTGGCATAAAAGAGAGCGTATGCGCCCAGCCGCGACACAGTAACCTCTTGCTCGCCGGCCTGAGCGCGCATATGGGCGAAATTGACCGCCAGGGCGACGGCTATGCCCACAGCGGAGATGACGTTGAGCACGGCCCAGGTCGGCTGGGCGTCGTAGAGGGTGTCGAAGATGAAGTGGGCGGTGTACAGCGCCGAGTACGCCAGCATCAGTCCGCCGGTTGTCCGCACTATCATGGTCATGACACTCTTCCTCAGAGTTTTCGTTGGCCGGGAAGGTTCAATTCCCTTCGAGAAAGGGGGTTGTGTTGCATTTTGCGGGGTAGTCATTCTTTACGAGCCGTAACCTCTTTACATATCTGATCTTGGTAGTGCCACAGCAGACCAGGGGGGCATTCCACATGCTCACGAGGTAACTCCATGCTGGTGTGTTGGTCTTGCTGCGTTTGGCACCACAACGCACCAATAAGTATGCCCGCGACCAGCGAGACAATAGCGGTCGCTATGATTAGGCGTATTTCTCTACCTTTCATTGTTCCGCACCGTGTCCCCCTTCAGCATTCGGTAGCCGACGCGGGGCTCGGCGAAGATGTACTTGGGGCTGGCCGCGTCCTCGCCCAGCTTGTGGCGCAGCCGCATCAGGTGAGTCCGCAGCGCCCGCAGGTTCCCGGGCTTTCCTGGACGCCACACGCGCCGCAGCAGCCGGTCGTGGGGCACCACCCGCCCCGCCTCCTCGGCGAGCGCCGCCAGCAGGTCGAACTCGGTTGGCGTCAGGGGCGCTGGATTCCCCGAGACCGTCACCCTGCGCTGGGCGTAGTAGATGGTCAGGTCCCCCAGCACGAAGGGCTCCGCCGGGACGGGGCGCTCGGGTTCACCGAAACGGCGCAGGGCCGCCCTCACCCTGGCGACCAGCTCCGTCGGAGAGAAGGGCTTGACGATGTAGTCGGTGGCCCCCTGCTCCAGCACCCTGGCGACCACCTCGTCCCTGCCGTAGGCCGACAGGAAGATGATTGGGATACGGGAGATGGCCTGCAGGTCTCCCATAAGCTCCGTCCCGTCGTGCTCGGGCAGCATCAGGTCCAGCAGGGCTAGGCTGGGGTTGTGTTCCCCCATTAGCGCCGGCGCCTCCTCCGGGTCCGCGGTGACGACCGGCCGGAAGCCAGCGTCGGAGAGGGCGTCCCGCACGGACCTGAGTACCAGGGGGTCGTCGTCTACCACCAGTACCGTTCCCGCGGATGATTCGCCGCCCCAGACGCGGGCGGGGCGGGCTGCGGATTCGGCGTCCCGGACCACCGGCAGGGTGAAGACGAACCGCGCTCCCAGGTCCGGGCCGTCGCTCTCGGCATGGATGCGGCCCCCGTGGGCCTCCACTATCCCCTTGCAGATGGCCAGCCCCAGACCGGTGTCGCCTGCCGTGTCGCGGTCCTCCCGGCGGAAGAACTTGCGGAACAGGAGCGGCAGGTCCTCGGCGGGTATCCCCCGCCCCTGGTCGGCCACCGAGACCTCGACGTGCCCGCCCGCCCGTGCCGCGCTCACCCTGATCGCGGACGATTCCGGCGAATGCCTGGCCGCGTTGGACAGCAGGTTGACGATGACTTGGACGATTCGCCTGCGGTCGGCCATCACCGCGGGCAGGTCGGGCGCGACGTCGATGGCAAGGTCGTTCCTGCCCCCGGCGCTGGTGAAGGCGTTCCGGGCCCGGTCCACCAGGGCCGCCACCTCCATCGGTTCCGGGTCCACTGGCAACGTGCCCGTCTCGATGCGGGCCACGTCCAACAGGTCGCCGATGAGCTCCCGCATATGATCGGCCTGGTCGACGATGATCCGGTGGAACTGGCGCATCTCGGCCGGGTCCAGGTCCTGGGCCGCATCCAGCACGGCGGTGGCCGCGCCCCTGATGGAGGTCAGGGGCATCCGCAGCTCGTGGCTCACCATAGCCAGGAACTCCGCCCGTAGCCGCTCGGCCTCCTCGACGTCCGTCATGTCCTGCATGGTGACCACCACCGACTCCACCTCCCCCTCATCGGAGCGAATAGGCGTGGCGTTGAGCAGCACCGTCACGCTCCGTCCGTCCGGGACTCCCATGACGATCTCCTCGGCCCGCACCGTCTCGCTGGAGCCGAGGACCTCGGCCAGGGGGAACTCCTGCAGGGAGACCTCGCTCCCGTCGGCGCGGCGGACGATCAGAGACCCCAGCAGGTCCTCCGGCGCCTGGCCGGGGTCGCGCAGGACGTCGACGATCCTGCGGGTCTCCCTGTTGAAGGACACCGCCGCTCCCGTCTTTACGTCGAAGACGACGACGCCCACCGGCGACGTGTCAATGAGGGTCTCCAGTCCCGCCCTGGCCCGCTGCTCGTCCCGGTGACGGCGGGCGTTGGCAATAACCTGCGCCGCTTGGGAGGCGAACATGACCAGGGTCTCCTCGTCCTCCCGGGTGAACTCCCGGCCCGGCTCGTCGCTCCCCACGAAGATGTTGCCCGCGCGCACGCCCTGTTGGAGTATCGGGGCCGCCATGAAGGCGGTGAGGGATACAGGCGAGTGGAACTCACCGAGGCCAATCGACTTGGTGAACTCCTTCAGCAGGCCCACCCTCAACGGTCCCGGAAGGGCGTTCAGGTACTCGAAGAACCTCTGCCCTCCCGGGGCCTGCCAAAGCCGCTCCACGACGTGGGAGTCCAGGCCCAGGGCCAGATGGTCCTCCACCCTGCCCGACGCGTCCAGGGTAGTGATCACAGAGTAGGGCGCCCGCGTCAGGGAGCAGGCGCTCTCCATCACGGCCTGCAACGCCGTATCGATGTCGAGGCTCTCGTTGATGCGGAGAGTGGCCTGGCTGAGGCGGGAGAGGCGGTCTCCCGCGGTTTCCATTCCCTGGATCGGCTGCCCTTCGTTCTCCAACTTTTGCCTCCTGGGGACGGGACCTGTCGGGGTCGATTCTAGCGAGCTTGGCCAAACTTTACCATTAAGTTATAAAAATTTCCCACATATTCACCCCTAAGTTATCTACGAATCCCTATAGTCAGTCATCGGGTGTCTCTCGGACCTGCCAATCTATACGGACCGGCGGCTATGGCGGCCTCTAGCCCGCGACCTTGGAGAGGAGAGAGCAAGAGGATGCGTATGGCACATCATGCACGTTGCACGGCGGCGGTCTTGGCGCTGCTGCTGACAACCGCCCTTCTGCTCTCCGCTTGCGGCGGCGGCGATGGCCTGACCCGGGCCGAGGTGGAGGAGATAGTCAGGGAGGAGATGGCTGCCGCGTCGGCTCAGACCGATTCCTCCCCTGGAATGTCCCCCGCTCAAGTAGAAGGTATCGTCAACGACGGCAGCGAAGGGAATCCGTTGGCCAATACGGAGTGGCGGCTGGTCGCACTGGGCAATGCCGACGCTCCCGCCGAGGTGGTGGGGGGCAACGTAACTGCCGAGTTCACCACCGCCACGGATGTGACGGGGTGGACGGGCTGCAATTCTTATGCTGCGAGATACAGCGCGCAGGGGTCGGGATTGCGCCTTGACGCCCTGACATGGACGGAAAAGGGCTGCCCATCCCAGGCGCTGTTCCGACAGGAACAACGGATGCAAGACTCGTTGGCGACAGTAGAGCGGTTTGAGGTCTTGGGGGGACAGCTCACCCTTCATAGCGAAGGTGGGCAGGTGCTAGTCTTCGAGCGGGTTGGGAAGTAGCCGTATTGCCCCGTTTCCCGGCGCGGCTTATGGCAGGGCGCTGCTCGTGCTGGTCGGTAACTTGGGCCTCGCCCACCAGTTCACCGAGTAAGGAGGCGCGCCGCGAACTTCCAGGGCCGTCGGCCTGGCTGCAAGGGAGAAGAGTGAGCATCGACAACTCAACCAGACCGGCGATGAAAATGCCGTCTGACTACAGGGCGGGCTACGAAGAGGCCCGTCTGGTCGACAGGGAGATGGCTGACAGCCACTTTGTGGCGCCTGAATAGGACGCCTCATGGGGTCGCACCGAAGGGGAAGAAACGATGGCAGGCCATAGGTTGCGCACAGCACGTTGATGCAGTGCCGGCCGCGGGGGCTCTGGCCCGGTCCGGTCGCCAAGCGAGGGGCAATCCTTGCCCGGCAGAATGTCTTTGTGGAGGCGTGTATGCACGAACCGGAGTCGTTGCGCTGGAAGGTGTTCCGCGTGCTGGGATGGGTGATGGTGGGGGCCATCGTCCTCCTGATGGCAGCCGTCCTCCTACGAGGGAACTGAGCACCGTGCCGAAGATGATTCTTGGAGCGATCATCGGGGCATTTGGGATCCTTGCGCTCTTGGTGGCCTGCACCGCGCCCTCGGCAACCTTCCAAGAGGTTCCCCCCTGCACACCCGCCGAGGGGAGCGCTGTTGATCCCTGCCCCGGCCACACCTCAACCCGCGAGTTCAACCCCCTCCCGGCGTAACCAGCAGCGGAAACCCGGAACCAACCTCCTCATACCGCATACTGACATCGCCTCGTGTGTAGAAAGGCATACCAACACTCCCTTCTCAGCCACCGACAACGTTTCTGGCAATTCTATCTCATGCCAGCGACAGCCTACTTCCCGTCGTTCCTGCGGAGGCAGAGCCTGCCCCTGCGAAGGCAGGGGAACCCGGGGGGAGGGCGAGGTGTGGGGTGGGCCGTAGGGGCGATCCTTGTGGTCGCCCGCTCCCCGTCATACCGGCGCATGCGGGTATCCAGAAACCCTGAGACCAACGGCCTGGCACTATTCCAGTACCCATATCTCGTCGCCCCTGCGCAGGCAGGGGCCCAGAGGGGCGGTGGGGTGCGGTGCCGTAGGGGCCAATCCCTTCCCCCATCGAGGGGGAAGGTTAGGATGGGCGTCCCCCCTACCCCGCACGCGAGCTCACTCGCAGCACCCCATACCCCACCACCCCCGCCAGCACCGACGCCGCGAACACCCCCATCTTCGCCTGGTCCACGATCGCCGCGTCGGCAAACGCGATGCTGGAAACGAAGATCGCCACCGTGAACCCGATGCCCGCCAGCAACCCCACACCGAGCACCTGCCCCCACGACACGCCCGCCGGCAGGTTGCCGATGCCCAGCCGCACCGCCAGCCACGTCGCGCCGAAGACGCCCACCGCCTTCCCCACCGGCAGCGCCACCAGCACCCCCAGCGTGATGCTGCTCTCAGCCGCCGCGGACAGCGAGTCCGACGTGAAGATGATGCCCGCGTTCGCCAGCGCGAATACCGGCAGGATCAGGAAGCTCACCCACGGGTGGACCAGCCCCTCCAACCGCTCCATCGGCCCCTCCGTGCCGCTGCTCAGCCGCTCGATCTCCTCGATGATGGCCTCCGCCCGTGACTCGTCCCCCTCTTCCGTCGCCGCCTTCAGGTCGCCCAGCAGGGTCTCGACGGCCGCGGGGTAGTCCTTGCGGTGGATGAAGGGCTGCGACGGCACCAGCGCCGCCAGGGCGACGCCCGCCAGCGTGGCATGGATGCCCGACTCCAGCAGGAACTGCCACATGAAGATGCTCAGGATGATGTAGATGCCCGTCGAGCGCAGCCCGAACCGGACGAGCGCCGCGATCACGCCGAAGAGCGCGACGGACATGCCCAGGTCGGCCCAGCTGATCGTCTCCGAGTAGAAGATGGCGATTACCGCTATCGCGCCAAGGTCGTCCACCACCGCCAGCCCCAGCAGGAACACCCGCAGCTCCGCCGGTATCCGCCTGCCCAGCAGTGCCAGCACCCCCAGCGCGAACGCAATGTCCGTCGCCATCGGGATGCCCCAGCCTCGCGCGCCCTCTCCGGACGTGCCGTTGAACGCCACGTACATGAGCGCCGGGATCACCATGCCGCCCGCGGCCGCGGCCGTCGGGATGAACGCCTTTCTGAAGGTCGAAAGCTCCCCGTGCAGTAGCTCGCGCTTGATCTCCAGCCCCACTAGGAAGAAGAAGATCGCCATGAGCCCGTCGTTGACTAGGTGCTCGAGGTTCTGGTCGAGCGCGAAGATCACGATGTCGAACGAGATGTGCTTGTGCCAGAAATCGGCATACGAATCGGCCCAGGGTGAGTTAACCCAGCCGAGAGCGGCCACCGCGGCCGCCAGCAGCACAAAGGCCCCTGCCTCCTCGGTGTCGATGTAGTTCTGTATGGGGGCCCGCACTGCCCTGACCAGGCCCTTGGGCTCCCGGAGGCTGCCCAGCAATCGGATGAGTAAGTCCCTCACCGGTTTACTCCCACGGGATTGGCTCCCCCTAGTGCACCTCGTGCCCGCCGGCCATGTTGATGGCCTGTCCCGTCACGTAGTCCGCCTCGTCGCTCGACAGGAACGCCGTCAGCCGCGCGATGTCCGCCGCAACTGCCAGCCTTCCCAGCGGGATCGTCGCCTGCCGGTCCCGCACCATGAACGCCCGGTGCTCCATGGCGGATTGCCCTTCCGGCGCCGTCGCCGCCGCGATGAAGTCCACCCGCTCCGTGTCCACCAGCCCGGGGCAGATCGCGTTCACCGTGATCCCGTACTGCGCCACCTCCAGCGCTAGCGACTGTGTGAACCCGATGACCGCAAACTTGCTCGCGCAGTACGCCGCGTACGTCGCCGTCCCCGTCTTCCCGGCCCGTGACGACATCGTGATGATGCGCCCGCCACCGCCGCGCGCGATCATGTGCCGCGCCGCCGCTTGGCACACCAGCCACGTCCCCTTCACGTTCACCCGCTGCACCAGGTCGAAGTCCTCTTCCGTCACCTCCACCACCGGCTTCCGGTCGCCGCCCGGCCGCGACCCCGCGTTCGACACGACAATGTCGATCTTGCCGAAGTCGCCGACGGCCTCGTCGAACATCGCCTGCACCTGCGCCGAGTTCGATACGTCCGCGATGATCGCCTTCGACCTCCGCCCCAGCGCCTCGATCTCCTCGACCACCGCCGACACCCCCGGCCACGGCCGGTCCGGGTATGGCGTCGCCGTGAAGTCATTGACGATCACGTCCGCGCCCTCCTGCGCCAGCCGCGTCGCAATCCCCCGGCCCATCCCGTTCTCGCCCCCCGCGCCCGTCACCAGTGCAACCTTCCCCTCGAGTCCGTACATCTCACCCTCTCTCTCGTCGTACCGGCGGATGCCGGTATCCAGTAATTCCGCCCCAACGGCCTCTGTCAACCGTTCGCCCTGAGCCCGTCGAAGGGCCGCCTCCCTCCGTTCGTCCTGAGGGAAATCGAAGGACGAGCGGAGGGACAACCCCTCATCCGCGAATGGTCCCCCCCGTACCCCGACACGGGGCCGGTATCCAGAATCCCCGCGGCAGCCTACTCCGCCGCGTACGCGTCCAGCGCCTCCAGGTCCCACGACAGTCCCAGCCCCGGCTTGTCGCTCAGAACAATCTCCCCGTTCTCGATGGCCGGCGTCTCCTGGAACAGCGGCTCGCCCCACGGCATGTTCTCCACCGTCAGCCCGTTGGGGATCGCGACCATCGTGTGGGCCAGGATCTCCGGCGCCAGGTGGCTCACCACCGGCAGGTTGAACGCCTCCGCCATGTGCGCCGCCTTCATCCACTGCGTGATGCCCCCGGCCCGCAGCAGGTCGATCATCACGATGTCGATGCTCCGGTGCTCCAGCATGTGCCGGAACGGCGCCAGCCCGTAGTGGTACTCCCCCGCCGCGATGGGCATCGTCAGCGCGTCCGCGATGCGCGCCAGCCCCGCGTAGTCGTGGTGGTCCGTCGGGTCCTCGAACCAGTACAGGCCGTACGCCTCCAGCTGCGTCCCGATGCTGATGGCCTGGTTGACGTCCCACCCCTGGTTGATGTCCACCATCAGGTCGATGCCGTCCCCGACGGCCTCCCGCATGACCCGCGCCCGCTCCAGCTCCGCCGCCGGCGTCTTCTCCCCGCCGAGCCGGAACTTCATCGAGCGGTAGCCCTCGTCCACCAGCCGCTCGGCCGTCGAAGCCAGCCGCTCCAGGTCGTAGGTGCGCCACAGGAACCCGCTGGCGTACGTTGGCATCCGGTCGCGGTAGCCGCCCAGCAGCTTGTGCACCGGCTGCCCCAGCGCCTTCCCCTTGATGTCCCACAGCGCCACGTCCACCGCCGCCGAGGCCCGCGTGATCATGCCCTCCGGCGCGCCGCCGCCCAGCGCCCGCATCTTGCGCCCCACGGCCTCGATGTCCATCGGGTCGCTGCCGACCGCCACCTCCGCCATGACGTTGACCAGCTCGTGCAGCGGCTTGAGGATGACGTCGCTCACGAAGCCCGAGTAGCCGATGCCCTCGATGCCGTCGTCCGTGCGCAGCGTCAGCGTCACGAAGGGCGCGTTGTCGGCCCCGCCCACGAGCGCCCCCGGCTCGCGCGGCACCTTCACGGCTCTGGTCTCGTAGCTGGCGATCTTCATGCGACCTCCCAGGCACAGCATGCAGCTTGGATGGTGCACAGGGTACGCGAGATGCGGAGGAATGTGGAACCCCCAGGGGCGGTGAACACGCCCGTTCGTGCTGAGCTTGTCCTGAGCATCGTCGAAGGGGGAAATCGAAGCCTGTCGTGAGGCTCTCGAAGGGCATGAACGGGCGCGGGGCGGTGCTAGAGGTCTTCCATCTCCCGTGGCGGCCGCAGCGATAGCGGCTTGCCGAGGATCTCCTGCGCGAGGATGGCCCGCCGCAGGTTCCCGTGGCCGAGCACCATGGCCGCCGTCGAGCGGCCCTTGGCGGGGTGGTGCGCCCGCGGCATGGCCGCCTGCGACGCTCGCGATTGCGCGGGAGCGACGGAGCGTTGCGGCTGCGCAGGCGCCTCCGCGCGAGGCCGCTCCGGCTGGGGCGCGGGCTCCTGCCGCCGGGGCTGCGGGACTTCCAGCCCCGGCCCCTCCAAGCTCGGCCCCTCCAACGACTGCTGCGACGGCCTCGACGGGCGGGTTTCCTCCTCGGGCTCGGCGGGCGTCCGGTAGATGGGCGGCGGCTCAGGCCCGCCCATCTCGCGCTCCATCGACTCGCGCACCTGCTGGATGCGCTCCTGCGCCCGCCGCCGCAGCTCCTCGAGCCTGCTGTTCGCCATCGCCGCTGCGCTCCCGCCCCTCACACCCCTTCCCCCGCTCGCGGGGGAAGGCTGAGATGGGGGCTACGTGTTCTCTTCCGGCTCCGTGCCCAGGCTCTCGCGCATGGACGTGTCCGCCTGGACGTTCCGCATGCGGAAGTAGTCCATGATGCCCAGGTTCCCGGCGCGGAAGGCGTCCGCCATGGCGAGCGGCACCTCTGCCTCCGCCTCCACGACGCGCGCCCGCATCTCCTGCGTCCGCGCCACCATCTCCTGCTCCTGCGCGACGGCCATCGCCCGCCGCTGCTCGGCCCGCGCCTGCGCGATCTGCTTGTCCGCCTCGGCCTGGTCGATCTGCAGCTGCGCGCCGATGTTCCGGCCCACGTCCACGTCCGCGATGTCGATGGACAGGATCTCGAACGCCGTTCCCGCATCCAGTCCGCCCGACAGCACCTTGCGCGATATCTGGTCCGGGTTCTCCAGCACCGCCTTGTGCGCGTCCGCCGAGCCGATGGCCGAGACCGTGCCCTCGCCGACGCGGGCTAGGATCGTCTCCTCGCCGGCGCCGCCGACCAGCCGGTCGAGGTTGGCCCGCACCGTCACCCGCGCGACGGCGATGAGCTGGATCCCGTCCTTCGCGACTGCCGATACCCGCGGCGTGTTGATCACCCGCGGGTTGACGCTCGTCTGCACCGCCTGCAGCACGTCCCGCCCCGCCAGGTCGATGGCCGTCGCCCGCTGCCACGTCAGGTCGATGTTCGCCTTGTCGGCGGAGATCATGGCGGAGACCACCCGGCCCACGTTGCCGCCCGCCAGGTAGTGCGCTTCCATGTCGTTGATGTCCAGGTCCAGCCCCGCCTTGGTGGCCGAGATGAGCGGCTCGACGATGGCGTGCGGGTTCACCTTCCGCAGCCGCATGCCGATGAGGCTCAGCAGGCTGACCGGCACGCCCGCGAAGATGGCGCTCAACCACAACCCGACCGGGATGAAGAAGAGGATGAGTCCAAGGGTGAGGACGATGGGAACGATGAGGAGGAGGACAACTACGAACCGTCCAATCCATGCCATGGCGGTGTCTCCTAAGGTTGCTGATTTTGCGCCGTGTCTTGGTTGCTTTCGGGGGGAGTTTCGATGTCGCCCGGGGCCACTGCCCGGACGACCCGCCGGTACTCCTCGTCCGCAATGACCACGATGGGAGTTCCGGCGTCGATGAAGTCCCCCTCTGATACCACGTCGATTCGACGGCTGTCAATGTTGGCCGTACCTGAGGGGTGGAGCCACGTGAGGGCCACGCCGCGCTTGCCGAGCAGCGATTCGGAGGGCTGCGGAGCGCTGCTCGCCGAGGGCCCGCCGAATCGGCCCAGCAGTCCGCTCCCGCGCGGCAGCGCCGTCTGCAGCGCCAGCCCGCCCCAGCCGCGCCGGTTGGGCATGATCGTCAGAATGGCCGCGCCTCCAACGACGATGGTGACCAGCGAGCCAACCAGCACCAGCCCCGCGCGGATGAAGTCGCTCGTCGTGGCCCCTTGCCCGATGAGCGATATGTACAGCCCGGCAAAGAACGCGATGCCGCCTAACAGCCCCGCCACCCCAAAGCCGGGTATCAGCAGCAGCTCCACCGCGATGAGCGCCAGCCCGATGACCACCAGCACGACGCCCTCCCACCCGGAGAGCTCGGCGAGGAAGCCGCCCCAGAAGAAGAGCGCCAGCAGAAGCAGGCCCGCGATGCCCGGCACGCCGAAGCCGGGAGAGGTCAGCTCCGCCAGCAGCCCGAGGAAGCCGAGCGAGATGAGCAGCGACGCGACGACGGGGTTGGTCAGAAACCGCACGAACCGCTCCGCGAGGCTGTACTCCACCTGTACGAGCTCCGCGCCGGTGATGCCCTCCATCGCCAGCGCCTCGGAGATGCTTGCGGCCTCGCCGTCCGCGATGCCCCACTGGATGGCCTCGCTGGTCGTCATCGTCAGCAGCTTGCCCTCCTCCACCAGCCCGTCGATGGCTACCGACTCGTCCACCATCGCCTCCGCGATGCGAGGGTCGCGGCCCCGCACCTCGGCGACGGCGCGGAAGTCGCTGCGGACGGCCGAGACCACCTTCTCCCCGGCGGGCTCTCCCTCCTGGTCGACGGGCGTCGCCGCGCCGATGACCCCGCCGGCGTCCATGTAGACCTTGTTGGCGGAGATGGCGATGAGCGCCCCTGCGGAGAACGCCTCGCGGTTCACGTAGGCGATCACCGGCACTTCCGCGTCGAGGAGCGCGTCCTTGATGGAGAGTGCGGCGTCCAGCCGGCCGCCCGGCGTGTTGATGTCCAGCAGCACGGCTTGGGCGCGGTCATCGGCGGCGGTGCTCAGGGCGCGTTTCACGTAGGGCACCATGCCCAGGTCGATGGTGCCGTCGATGGTCGCGACGTAGACGGGCCCCGAGCCGCTCTGGGCCAGCGCCAGCGGGACCAGCAGGCCCATCAGCCCGGCGGCGATGAGCACGCCGCTGAACGCGCGGCGAAACGTTCGCAGTGGGTGCATCTGAGGCATCCCCCTCTGTGCGTGATGGACCCCGCAGCTTCCCTCCCGGCCACACTTCAATTATAGCCCAAGGCGGCGTCCACGGGGCGTCGGCGGCTTGGCCGGCAACCTGCGCAGATTGACGCTCACTAGGGCCGCTGCTACCATTGTTCTACTGTCGATGGCTGGTCTGTCGGCGTGTGCGTTCGTATAGGCAGGAGTCCTGATTTGGCATACGCAAGCGCATTGAAGTGCAGGGAGTGCGGCCGTGAGTACGCCACGGACCCGCTGAACGTTTGCGAGTTCTGCTTCGGCCCGCTGGAAGTGGTCTACGACTATGAGGCCGTCGCCCGCGTCATCAGCCGGGAGCGCATTCAGAGCGGCCCCCTCACCATGTGGCGCTACCAGGACCTTCTCCCCGTGGACGCCGACAACGCCGTCGACCTGCAGACGGGCTTCACCCCGCTCATGAAGGCTCCCAACCTCGGCCGTGTGCTGGGCCTCGACCACCTCTACATCAAGAACGATGCGGTCAACCCGACCAACTCCTTCAAGGACCGTGTCGTCTCCGTCGCCTCCACCAAGGCGCTGGAGTACGAGTTCAAGACCCTCGCCTGCGCCTCCACGGGCAACCTCGCGGGCAGCGTCGCCGCCCACGCCGCGCGCGCCGGCATGGACGCCTGCATCTTCATCCCCGCCGACCTGGAGAAGGGGAAGGTGGTGGGCGCCGCCATCTACGGCCCGACCCTCGTCGCCGTTGACGGCAGCTACGACGATGTCAACCGCCTCTGCAGCGAGTTGGCGGACGCGTACCCCTGGGCCTTCGTGAACATCAACATGCGACCGTACTACGCCGAGGGCAGCAAGACCCTCGGCTACGAGGTTGCGGAGCAGCTTGGCTGGCAGGCGCCCGCCCACTGCATCGTGCCCTCCGCCTCCGGGTCCATGTTCACCAAGATCTGGAAGGGCTTCCACGAGTTTGAGGACCTGGGGCTCATCCCCAAGGTCCACACCCACATGCACATGACGCAGGCCGAGGGTTGCGCGCCCATCGCGGAGGCCTTTGAGAACGGCTGGGGCCGCGTGCGACCCGTGAAGCCGAACACCGTCGCCAAGTCCCTCGCCATCGGCAACCCGGCCGACGGCTACTACTCCCTCAGGACCATCGCCGAGTCGGACGGCGACGCCACCATCGTGCCGGAGGGAGAGGTCGTCTCGGGCATCCAGCTCCTCGCGGAGAACGAGGGCATCTTCACGGAGACCGCCGGCGGCGTGGTCATTTCCGGCCTCAAGCGGCTGGTTGAGCGCGGCGTCATCAAGCGCGACGAGGTCACCGTCGCCTACATCACCGGCAACGGCCTCAAGACGCTGGAGGCGGTGGAGGACACCGTGCGGTCCGTCCAGATCGCCCCTACCACCGCGTCCTTTGAATCGGAAGTCCTGAACGCCTAGGCAGTGGTGGTGAGGCTGCAATGGCAAAGCTGAGAGTGCGATTCACCTTCACGCCGGAGCTGGTCCAGGAGCCGATCATCTGGCAGCTTGGACAGAAGTTCCCGATCGTGACCAACATCCGCGGCGCCGACGTGCGCGAGGCTTTCGGCTGGGCGCTGCTGGAGCTGGAGGGCGACGCCGAGCAGCTCAACCAGGGCATAGAGTGGGTGCGCTCCACCGGCATCGCCGTGGAGCTGGTCACCGGAGACGTCATCGAGTAACCGCCTCCATCTTCCCTGTTCCCAGTTCCTTCCCCCTCTGTGGGGGAAGGTTAGAGCCTGCCCCCGCGAAAGCGGGGGATGGGGGGTCGGGGGCACGCCTGAAAACTAGGGCAAACCAACAGGAGGACGGCAAATGGGTGTCACAGTGCGAATTCCGGCCCCGCTTCGGCGGGTGACCAACGACCAGGACCGCGTGGAAGTGGACGCGGACAACCTCGCCGACATGGTAGACGCCATGGAGGAGCAGTTCCCCGGTATCAAGGAACGGCTCGTGGACGAGTCCGGCGGCCTCCGCCACTTCGTCAACATCTACGTCAACGGTGAGGACGTCCAGTTCCTCCAGGGCCTCGACACCGAGATCAAGGCAACCGACGACGTCAGCATCGTCCCCGCCGTCGCCGGCGGCTAACCCCACCCCTCTCTCCATCGTCGTTCCTGCGAAGGCAGGAACCCAGAGGTGCGGGGCCGGGTGGGGCGTCCTTCCCGTAGAGGCGAGTCGCGACTCTCCCGGCCGCAGGCCCCTCGTTCGCCCTGAGCCCTGTCGAAGGGTCGCCCCTCTCCCCCACCCCTCATACCGGCGCATGCCGGTATCCAGAACCCTTGCGCCCAACGGCTCTTTCCGATTGCCCTGAGCCTGTCGAAGGGTCCTGCGAAGGCAGGAACCCAGAGGGGCGCATGCCGGGTGGGGCGTCCCTGCCACCACCCCCTCGCGCGAACGCCGTTCCCCCCGCTACCCTCACCCCATGCACCGCCACCACAACAGCACAACGCCGACACCTATGGTCTGTCGAAGGACCGGGAATTGTTCCCCCCTGATGAAAAAATTTTCGTGTTGTATCTGCAACGTGCCAACTCAGCTTCAACACGAAAAACAAAACAATTCCCCGCAGCTACGCCCGCACGCGGAAACAATTCGGCCCCGCATACCCCCCAAACCCTCATACCGGCGCATGCCGGTATCCGGAACCCCCTTGCGCCCAACGGCCCTTTCCGATTGCCCTGGAGCCTGTCGAAGGGTCCTGCGCAGGCAGAGCCTGCCCCTGCGAAGGCAGGAACCCAGAGGTGCGGTGTTGGGCGAGGTGGACTGCCAACCGCTCTCGCCTCCCCATCCCTGCCACCACCCCCTTGCCCTGACGCGCGCACCCTCGCTACCCTCATCCCATGCACCGCCACGACAACAGCGCCAAAGCCCCGCCGACTATGGCTCCGCTGGCGGGACGGGATTCGTTTCCCCCGGGGGCAAATTCGCTTTGTAGCTGAAATGTGCTATCTCAGCTACAAAACAAAAAAGAAGACGAATAGCCTCAGCTACGAAAAAGGGAGGAACACTCTATCGCCCCTACCCACCGTCCCCTCCCCGCGCTATCCTGACCCGTGCACGACCCCATGACCCGGGAGGCAGCCATGGCTCGTCTGGCGATCTCCGCCGACTCGCACATCCTGGAGCCCCGCGACGTCTTCGCGGGCCTGGCTGAGCGCTTCGGCGACCGCGCCCCCCGCATCGTCCGCGAGGAGGGCCGGGGAGACTTCGTGGAGATCCCCGCCACGGGCACGCGCCTCAATGCGACCATCGGCGGCGTCGGGCGCCTCGGCATCGCAGGCATGAGCCTCGACGACCCCGAGACGCACCGCACCATCGCCCTCGGCTACGACGGCCTTCGCCCCGCCCTCACGGACCCCGTCGAGCGCATGAAGGAGATGGACGGCGACGGCGTCTGGGGCGAGGTCATCTTCCCCAGCGTCTTCATGCGCCTCTTTGGCACCCAGGACGCGGAGGTCCTCGCCGCCGCCCACCGGAACTACAACGACTGGCTCTGGGACTTCTGCGCCGCCGTCCCCGGCCGCCTGCGCGGCCTCGCGCTGCTGCCCATGCACGACCCCTCGGCGGCGCTGCAGGAGCTGGAGCGGGCCATCGCGAAGGGGTACCGGGGTGCCTGCATCCCCTGCGCCGCACCCTATGGGACAAAATACGCCGACCCCGTCTACGACCCCGTCTGGGCGGCGGCTCAGGAGGCGGGCGTCGTCGTCAACATGCACATCTTCACCGACGGTCATGCCGCGAACACTGGCCTCGCCGGTGCCGACCTCATCCAGGCGTACGCCAGCGCGCCGAACGTCATCCAGTTCACGTTGTCCGACCTGATTGCGGGCGGCGTCGCCCACCGTTACCCGGACCTGAGGTTCGTCGTGGCCGAGTTCAACACCGGCTGGATCGCCAACTGGCTTGAGCGCATGGACCACTCGGTCTACCGCAGCCGCCGCGCGGTGCCGGAGTACCTCGACCTGAAGCCCAGCGAGTACTGGCAGCGGCAGTTCTTCGCAACCTTCGAGGACGACCGGCCCGGTGTGCTCACCCGCGATGCCATCGGCGTCGAGACCCTCATGTGGGGCTGCGACTTCCCCCACCATGACTCCGTCTGGCCCCACTCCCAGGAGACGCTCGACATGGTCTTCGATGGCGTGCCGGAGGACGTCCGCCGCGCTACCACCGTCGACAACGTCGCCAAGCTCTATGGGATGTCGCTGCCCGAATGATCTACCGCATCGTCATCCTGGCCCTTATCTTCGTCATCGTGCCCGGCCTGTCGCTGCTGTGGGCGTACTTGGTGCGGTAGAGCCCCCCGGATTCAGAGGGATCCGGGCAGGCCGTGGCAAAGGGTGATGCAGCGGGCCGGGTAGGACCGATATGGAATTGAGGGAGGGTTGAACAATGGGCGCTGATGCTCTGGCGGGGTCCGCTCTGCAGTCCGGTTTCGTGTTCGCGATCATCATCGCAGCTGTGTTGTTTGCCAACTACTTGGGGGGTGATGCAGGCCTTGTACAGAGGGCCGCTCAGGTGGGCCTTGGGCTTGTCTTGGCGATGTTGGTTTTCAGCTCAACCGCAGCTTTCTATGAGACATCGACCGTTCCCATAACTGACATCGACTCCTTTTTCTCGTCCGAAGAGCAGATTGTCGAGCGGGCAAACGAGACTGCCAAAAGCGCATCGGAGTTGGGTAGCATTCATATCGGGCTGGGGATCATCTTTGTTGTGCTGGGGGTGGCCCTCTTTCGCAGGTTGCAGGTCATCACGCCGGCAATACTCTTGGCCGGAGTGCTGCTCATACTGTTTGGCGCCCCTTCCGGTGAAACCCCACCCGATCAGTTGAGCGCACTGACCGGACTGTTGGGTGGTATTTTGACAGGAAACCTCAGCGACGCTGGGAGTTCGCGTGACATCGCACGATTCGTGGTATTGCTCGTGGGCTTCTTGGTGTTGGCGGGAGTGATGTATTTCCGGTGGGAACGCCAGGTCGTTGAGGATGCCGGGGAATCGGAAAGCGCCTAGCTGCCCAGGGACGTCTTTATGGCCTTGATTTTCCAAGTCTCCTTGACCGGAGGCCGGGGCGGGGTTGGGGTGCATGCAGCGCCCCCCAAACTTGCTTGACGATTGTAGCTGTGCATATAATGGCGGTTGGTTTATCCCCCAAAAGGAGCTTGTTATGGCGCCATCACCTTTAGCCTGGTTTCGCGGAGAGTTTGTGCCCGCACCGGAGGCGAAGGTCGGCGTCATGACCCACGCCCTCCACTACGGAACGGCGGTCTTTGAGGGCATCCGCTGCAACTGGAATGAGGAGGAGGAGAAGCTCCTCATCTTCCGCCCGCTGGAGCACTATCAGCGCCTCGTGAACGGCGCCAGGGTGCTGCGCATGAATCTGCCGATGTCGGCTGAAGAGCTGGTGGACCTCACCGTTGACCTGGTTGAGCGCACCGGGTACCGCGAGGACATGTACATCCGGCCGCTCGCCTTCAAGAGCGCCGAACGAGTCGCCAACCTGAAGCTTCACGAGCTCGACGACGACCTCACCATCATCGCAGTCCCCTTCGGCCAGTATATCGACGCCCATGTGGCCCGCTGCGTGACCGCAAGCTGGCGGCGCATTGACGAGACGATGATGCCCCCGCGTGTCAAGCTGAGCGCTACCTACGTCAACAGCATCCTCGCCAAGACCGACGCCGTCCTCTCCGGTTTCGACGAGGCCATCCTCCTCAACTTCGACGGCAAGGTCGCCGAGGGCAGTGGCGAGAACATCTTCGTGGTCAAGGACGGCGAGCTCGTGACGCCGCCCCTGACGGCCAACATCCTCCCCGGCATCACCCGCACCTGCATCATGCGGATCGCCCGCGAGGAGCTCGGCATTGACACCGTCGAGCGCCCCATCGGCCGCGCCGAGCTCTACCTGGCCGACGAGGTCTTCCTCACCGGCACCGCCGCCCACGTCACCCCGATGGGCGAGCTGGACCACCGGACCATTGGAGACGGCGAGCCTGGCCCCATCACCAAGGCGGTGCAGGACATCTACTTCAAGGCGATTCGGGGTCAGATTCCCAAGTACCGCCACTGGTGTGTGGAGGCGATCCCCGCGCCAATGGCCAAGGTGTAGCCGCGCCGCACCGACGTCTGAGCATCAGCGGAGCGCCGACCCGTGGATGACATCCCCCGCGACTACATCATCTGGGTCTTTCTCGCGTCCACCGGCGTCATCCAGATTGCGGCCGCGCACGCCGGACTCGTCAGGCTTCTCTTCATCCGCAGCAAGCCGTGGGCGTATGCCCTGGGCGCAGCGCTGGTGCTCGCGGGTTTCGCCTGGTTCTTCCGCGAAGGCGCGCGTCACATCCCGGATACCCTCGGCGGCCTGAACGGCAACGAGCAGGCGGCCCGGTTCTCCCTCACGTCGCTGGCGGCCCTGGGGTTCACGGTCCTGCTCTCTTCCCTGCTCAACCGCAGGAGCGCTGAGGTGTCCGCGATGGATGCGGAAGGGCTGGAGGCGCTGCGGCATCGCACCTACTACCAGGCGCTTCCCAGCGGCCTGAAGACCCTCTGGGCAGAGGTTCGACGGTGGACGCGGAAGTAGTCCGGTGGCTCAACGGCGGCGTCGGCGCAGTGCCCGCCGTTGATGCTGTCGTGCGCATCGTCGTCGGCGACTACTTCTCACCGGTGGTCATTTCCCTGCTGGTGTTTGCGGCATGGTTCGGGCCGCAGGACCCGGCGGTGCGATTGGCGCACCAGAAGGCGTGCTTCGCCGCGTGGCTGGCAATGGGATTCGGCAACCTTGCCGTTGAGATCATTGGAGGAGCCGTCATGCGGGACCGGCCCTTCGTCGACGAGGATCTGCAACTCCTCTTCTATCCGCCCAGCGACCCGTCCTTTCCGTCCAACCCCGCCGTCGTGGGCACGGCCCTTGCGGCAGGCTTGTGGACGGCGGACCGGCGATTGGGGTCCGTAGCGTTCGCCGTAGCGGCCGCGTGGTCCTTGTCGAGAGTGTACGCGGGCGTGGCCTATCCGACGGACGTCCTTGCCGGCGCCGCCATCGCGCTTGCGATCACGGTGGTCGTCGTGGTGGTCCTGCGGCTGCTCGAACCCCTGCCGACGCTGCTGCTGCGCGTCGCTCGGGGTTTCCGGGTGGCGTAGGCCGCTATTTGACGGCGCCGACCTCCGGTTCGGCGGAGGGCAGGGAGACGGCGTAGCTCCTGGCAAGGGTGCTCAGGAAGGCGCGCATTGCGGGGCTGGAGATGCGGCCCCTCCGCACCATGACGGAGGTCGGCAGTGCGACCTGGTGCCCCTCCAGAATGCGGGCCACCGCAAGCGCGCCGGTCTCCACCTCGCGCGCAATGCCGTGGACGGGGAGGAAGGACAGGCCGAGACCGCGCTCGATCATCCGCTTCGTGGCCTCGATGCTGTCGAGCACCATGCCCACGTTGGGGATGACTCCCGCCTCCCGGCAGACCCGGTCGATGAGCTGAAAGTAGGACGACTCCCGGTCGTAAAGGATGAGCGGCTCCTTGGCCACGTCGTAGATGCTCGCCTCGCCGCGTGCTGCAAAGGGGTGCTGGGGGTGCACGGTGAGCGCTAGCTCCTCGTTGTACAGGTTCACGGCCAGAACGTCGGGATGCCGCAGCGTCCGTGCAAGGCCAACCTGGACCTCCTCTTCCGCCACCATCTTGAGGACCTCGGTGGACCTGCCGGTGCGAATGTGCACCTCGATGCCGGGGTACTGGGAGCGGAAGTGGTCCAGGATCTCGGGCAGGACGTATGCGCCGATGGCTCGGGCGGTGCCGACCAGCAGGGTGCCGCTGGTCGCTTCTTGAAGGGCGTTCAGCGCGGACCTGCCCTGCTCCAGCGTCTCCAGCGCACGCTGCGCGTAGGGGAGGAAGGACTTCCCTGCTTCCGTCAGCCGGACGCCGCGGCCCATTCGGTGGAAGAGCGATGCGTCCAGCTCGGTTTCGAGTGCGTGAATGCGGGCGCTTAACGACGGCTGCGTGAGGATGAGCGACTGAGCGGCTCGGACGAAACTGCCCCGTTCGGCGGCAGCGAGGAATGCCTTCAACTGAGCGATCTCCAACCGTCCCCTCCTGTACGGGATTGCGCTATCCCGCAGCGCCATCTCTCATTGTACACGTCTATAGCAGGTATAGAGAATAGAGTGGGGCTAATCAAGGCGCCAGCTAGGGATGAAAGTCTCAAACAGTAAGATTATTGGTAGCTGGCGCCGTCTAATGAGCAGAAGGACGGGAAGGCGCATCGGTGGAGAAGGACGTGGAGCACGGGCTCCTGTGACCGCACGGCGCGGTGTGCTCCGCTGTGCGATGGCAGACTCAGGGCTCGGCATACCGCCGCCCAGGAGGCCGTGCCGCCCGGCGTCAGCCCCCAATCGCGCAGTCGGCGGATCATTCCTTCGAGCTCACGCAGGGTCCGCACTGCGTCGTCATAGTCAGACTGCGCGGTTGCAAGCTGGTCTGCCGCGGCCAGGGCGCGTTCAGGCTCGGAGCTTTGGGAGGCAAATGAGGCCTGCAACGCCAGAATCTCGTTTTCCAGCTCCGCCAAATGCCGCTCCTGCGCGTCGATGCGTCTGTGGAGCCCCTTGGGCTGAGGGTCCTTGGACATCTGCCGCCTCCGTGCTAACCGTAGCACACCAACCCCGGCGGCCTGCGCCGCATTGACACGGAGAGTTGGAGAATGGCACCATCCCGCCAACCCTCACCGGCGCACAATCGCGCGGGAAAGTGAACGTCCTATGGCCAAGAACGGCTTCTCTGTCATGGACTCCGACATGCACATCGTCGAGCCCAACGACCTCTTCGAAAAGTACCTTGACGCTCCGTACAAGCATCAGGCGCCCAAGATCACCCGCGTCAGGGGCCAGCGCGTGGGCGTCTTCCTGTTTCAGGGGCACGCCTTCCCGACCGTCGACGTGGAGCACCCGGACAGGAACGTGGGCATGGCCAGCCGGGCCGACGCCGCCTCCAAGCCCATGCGTGACAAGGGCTATACCGGGCCGACGCAGATTGAGGCGATGGACATGGAGGGTATCGACATCGCCATCATGTTCCCCACCGTTGCGCTGTACATCCCAAACGGCATGGACGATGTCGACCCGGGCCTCTCCGCGGCAGTCTGCCGCGCCTATAACAACTGGCTCTACGACTTCTGCCAAACGGACCCCGCCCGCATGAAAGTGTGCGCCATGCTGCCGATGCATGACACGGGCGAGGCAATCAAAGAGGCCCAGCGCGCCGTGAAGGAGCTGGGGGCGGTGGGCGTCTACCTCCGGCCCAACTTTGTGAACGGCCGGACGCTTCACAGCGGCTACTACCACCCCCTGTGGAGCGCCTTGCAGGAGTTGGACGTGCCCGTCGGCTTCCATGAGGGAACGGGTTCCGTCTACTTCCAGGACGGCTCGGAGTTCGGAGACAACCGGCTCATGCGTCATGCCGCCTCGCACCCCATCGGCATGATGAAGGCGATCATGAGCATGATTTGCGGTGGGGTCTTTGAGGTCTTTCCCCACTTGCGCGCGGCCTATCTTGAGGCCAACGCCGGCTGGGTCCCGTTCTGGATGGCCCGGATAGACCGCGACTACGAGCTCTACGGTCAGTGGGACGCGCGCATTCTCACGCGCAAGCCCAGCGACTACTTCCGCACCAACTGCTACGTGGGCACTGAGGCTGACGAGACCGAGCTCAAGTACACGTTGGACGCCTACGGCGACACCAACATCGTCTTCTCAACCGACTACCCGCACCACGACTCTGAGTTTCCCCATGCGACGGAGGAGTTCCTGAAGATGCCGGACGTGTCCACGGAAAGCAAGAAGCGCATTCTCTGGGACAACTGCTCCCGCCTGTACAACATCGGGTAGCCGCCCACCCCGTTCGTCCTGAGCTTGTCGAAGGATGAACTGCCTTGGGGCGTCTGCTATCATGGGCGGGCCCAACCGATCAATGGCGTTCAGCGCAAGGAGGCGACATGACCCAACAGGCGCTCCTCAGCCCGGAGGCGGTCATACAGGAGTTCAACAAGAACGGCGTATCCCACGTGGTCTACCTGCCCGACAGCGAGACCAACTGGATGTACCAGCTCATGGAAGCTGACCACACCATGGACCTCATCCCCGTCTCGCGTGAGGGTGAGAGCATCGCCATTGCCGCGGGGCTCATCGCTGGCGGCAAGAAGCCCGTAGTGCTCATCCAGAATACGGGAATGTTCGAGTCGGGAGACTCTATCCGCGGCCTCGCGCAGGACTGCCAGATGCCCGTCGTGATGCTGATCGGCTACCGTGGATGGACGCGCCACGGGCCGACGCCGGACTCGGCGGCGCGGCTCACGGAGCCGACCCTCCGCGCATGGAACGTGCCCTACTACCTCATCGAACACGACGGCGACGCCGACCGCATCTCCGCCGCTTTTGAAGACGCCGCGCGGACGAGCATGCCCGTCGCGGTGCTTGTAGGCGACGAGTACCACGGCTTCAACCGCTAGCCGCGGAACGGAAGCAGACACAAACGAGGGTGAGGGAAAACCATGATCAACCAGGTGGATTTGATGGCCGTCGTGGAAAAGCACCGTGACAACGGTGTTGTCGTGCCCACCATGACCGGCAGCAGGGGTTGGAACGAGGTCAGCAACAACAAGGACCGCGACATCCCCATAGGCGGCGCAATGGGAAAGGCCTCGTCGTTCGCCTTGGGCCTCGCCCTGGCGCAGCCGGAGTTGAAGGTGTTCGTCTTCGACGGAGACGGCAGCCTGCTCATGAACCTGGGCACGCTGGTCACCATCGCGGAGAAGGCGCCCAGGAACCTCTACCACTTCGTCCTGGAGAACGGCGTCTACGCCGTTACTGGCGGGCAGCCCATCCCCGGCGTCAACAAGCTCTCCTTTGCCGGCATGGCGCGGGAGGCGGGCTACGCTGCGGCATTCGAGTTCGACGACCTCGAGGACTTTGCGTCCCGCGCCGGCGAGGTTCTGGAAGCGGAGGGGCCTGTCTTCGTCTGCTTCAAGACCGTGCCGGAGGTCCAGAATGAGCCTATTGGCCTGCGTCCGCCCTCCGGCCTCAAGCCGACGCGGGTTGCCATCAAGGACGTGATGGCCGACCTTGGCGTGTAGGCCAGTTCTGCTGGCAGCATTCCAGTGCCCCGTTCGCCCTGAGCTCCGTCGAAGGGCGAATGGAAGGGCTGCTTGACTGAAAGGCGCATTGCATGACCGAATCCAACCTGAAAGCAAACATCATCCCCGGCATGCGCTACCGCGACGCGCCCGCAGCCATCGACTGGCTGTGCAGCGTCCTCGGCTTTGAGGCTCGCCTCGTCGTCCCGAACGATGACGGCACAATCGCCCACGCGCAGCTCGTCCTTGGCAACGGCATGATCATGCTCGGCTCCGCGCATGAGGGCGAGTATGACGACATCGTCGTGCCGTCCGCCTCCGGCGGCCGGTTGACCCAGAGCGCCTACATCGTGGTGAACGATATCCGGGAACTCTACCAGCGTGTGCAGGCGACCGGCGCCAACGTCGTCATGGCGCTGACGGAGCAGCACTACGGCGGCAGCCTCTTCTCTGTCCGCGACCCCGAGGGCCAGCTCTGGAACGTAGGCAGCTACAACCCGTGGGCCGAGGCGGAAGGCGAGGGCTAGGGCCGTTCACCCTGAGCCTGTCGAAGGGCGCACCCCGCACCCTGACCCCCCCGGACGCACCCTGACACCAACTTCTGGCGCCAAAACGATCTCCCCTTCTACGCTCTATCCATGAAGAACGCGAGAAGGGAGACGGAGCATGGGAAACGGTTTCAAGAATCTGGACAATGGCCGCAACGGCTCTCTCCAATCAGCCGCCGAGGGCGCGGGGGAACAGCCGCCGAAGAAGCGGGCCCCTCGTAAGCGTCCCGGAGGCCAGCCGGGCAACCAGAACGCCTGGAAGCACGGCCTCTACGAAAGAGCCTTCCCGCCCGAGCAACGCCCAACCCTGCCGGACCTGAAGGGTGTCGACCTTCTCCACTTGGAGATCGCCGTCCTCCGCCTCAAGCTTGACGAGCTCCTTGCCGCCCCGCAGCCCGACATGAAGCTAATCCTGCGCACCATGGAAGTGATGGCTAAACTGCTCCGCATCGATGACCGGGTGCGGTTTGGGTCCTAGCAGCTATGGATCGCCAAAAATTTTTCCAAAAAAGTCGTTTTCGTAGCTGAGTCGTTCCAAACCAGATACGAGTCGTTAGTCGAAAACGACCCCCACGCAGCTAGAGTCGTTTTCCGAAATCGACCGGCCTTTAGCTAGGGTCGTTTCCCAGGGAGAAGCGCAAGTGGTAGTGGAGAAAACCCAGGCGGTCTGTGGCGCGTCCGGCCTAGCCCTGGTCCAACTCGAACGCCCGGTGCAGCGCCCGCACCGCGTCCGCGCTCTGGCTGGCCGTCACGATGCACGTGATGCGGATCTCCGACGTCGTGATCATCTCGATGTTCACGCCCGCCTCGGCCAGCGCCCGGAACATCGTCGACGCGTAGCCCGGCGAGTTCTGCATCCCTGTGCCCACGACGCTCACCTTCGCCAGCGCCTCGTCGTGCGTCACGCCCGCCGCGCCCACCTCGTCCGCGACGGGCTGCACCAGCGGCAGCGCCTTCTCCACGTCCGTCCGCGCCACCGTGAACGACAGGTCCGTCAGCTTCTCGACGCTGGTGTTCTGCACGATGGTGTCGACGCTCACGCCGGCCCGTGCCAGCGGCTCGAAGAACGCAGCCGCGATGCCGGGCCTGTCCGGCACGCCCAGCACCGTCACCTTCGCGACGTTCGTGTCGCTCGCCACCCCGCGCACCTTGCTGCGAACCTCCATGCCTGCCTCCCGGTGGATCAGTGTGCCCGGGGCCTCGCTGAAGGTGGAGGCCACCAGGATCGGAATGTCGTACAGTTCGCCAAGCTCTATCGAGCGGGGCTGCATCTTTGCGCCGCTGGACGCCAGTTCCAGCATCTCCTCGTAGTCGATCTCCTCCAGCTTGCGCGCCTCCGGCACGATGCGCGGGTCCGCCGTGTAGATGCCTTCGACGTCCGTGTAGATCTCGCACCGCTGCGCGCCCAGCGCCGCCGCAAGCGCGACCGCCGTCGTGTCCGACCCTCCCCGGCCGAGCGTCGTGACCTCCTGGTCCTCGGTGACCCCCTGGAAGCCGCACACCACCGCCACGCGTCCCGCGTCCAGCTCGCCGAGGATGCGGTCCGGCGCCACGTCCGCGATCCGGGCCTTGCCGTGCAGCGCCTCCGTCTGGATGCCCGCCTGCAGCCCCGTCAGGCTCACCGCCGGGCAGTCCATGTCGTTCAGCGCCATGGCCACCAGTGCGCACGACACCATCTCGCCTGTGGACAGCAGCAGGTCGACCTCCCGCTCCGCAGGTGACGACGCCACCTCCCGCGACAGCGCCAGCAGGTCGTCGGTCGAGTCGCCCATCGCCGAGCACACTGCCACAACGCCGGACCCGTCCTTGCGGGCGGCGGCGATGCGTCGCGCGACGCCCCGGATCTTCTCCGGGTCCGCCAGCGAGCTACCCCCGTACTTCTGGACAATTACCGCCATGTCTCACTTCTTCCAACTCGCAGTCCGTTCACCCTGAGCCCCGTCGAAGGGTGAACGGCTCGCCAACCTATCCTGAAGACACCACGTGCGCGCCCTGTGCGCTCACGCGGGTCACCTTCACGTCGCCGGGAACCCTGGCCTTGTCGGCCATGTCCGCCATCTCGTACCCCACCGTCATCTCCCGGTCGATGGTCAGCGCAAGGATCGTCGACCCGGCGCCTGAGAGGAACGCCCCCACGGCCCCCGCGTCGAGTCCCGCGCGGATGATGCGCGCCATTGCCGGGAAGAGCACGCCCCGCGCCGGTTGGTGCAGCCGGTCCTGCGTCGCGGTCCGTAGCAGCGACAGGTCGCCAGTCGAGAGAGCGTTCACCAGCAGCGCGGCGCGGCCCATGTTGAACACCGCGTCAGCCCGGCTGACCGTCGGCCCCAGCAACCCGCGCGCCTGCTGCGTCGGCATCTGCTCCGACGGTATGTAGAGCACGGCGAACAGGTCCCGCGCCAGCGGCACCGGCGACGTCACCAGATGCTCGCCGTCCTGCACCACGATCTGACACCCGCCCAGCAACGCGGGCGTCACGTTGTCCGGGTGTCCCTCCATCTCCACGGCGAGCGCCAGTACCTCCTGCGGCGACAGCGGCTCCTCGCACAGGGCGTTGGCCGCGAAGAGGCCCCCGGCGACCGCTGCCGAGCTGCTGCCGAGCCCCCTGCCCAGCGGTATGGCGTTGTCGCACGACAGCGACAGCGCCGGCGTCGGCTCGCCGATGGCGCGGAACAGCCGCTCGACGGCACGGTACACGAGGTTGTCGCGGCCGAGGCTCAGGGCGCCTTCACCCTCGCCCGTCACCGTAACACCGGAGCCGCCGGTCTCCAGCCGCACCGTGTTCCAGATGTCCAGCGCCATGCCCAGGCAGTCGAACCCCGGCCCCAGGTTCGCCGTCGTGGCGGGCACGCGTATTTCCACGTGGGACAACACCGGGTATTGACCTCCGTTGGCGCAGGGAACCCCAGGACCTTCGCAAAGGGGCTGGGCGGGATTCGCTTCCCTGCGTCTGTGCTACTTGCGTCGCTTGGCCAGTTCCGCCCACACGTCCCGGGGCGAAACGTCCGCTGCCGCCAGCAGCGTCAGCGTGTGGTAGAGCAGGTCCGCCACCTCTCCCGTCAGCTCTTCCTTCTGCCCCTGCGCCGCCGCGATGGCGGACTCGCCCGCCTCTTCGACCACCTTCTGCGCGACGCGGCCCACGCCCGACTGCAGCAGCTTGGCCGTGTAGCTCTCCTCGGTTGGGTTCGCCTGCCGGTCCTTGATGACTGCGAACAGCTCCTCGAGAACGCCAACGCCCGCGTCGGACTTCTCGTAGGTTGGCTGAGCGTCCACGTCATTGAAGAAACAGGACACTGCTCCCGTGTGGCACGCCGGGCCCACCGGGTCCACCTTCATCAGCAGCGCGTCGCCGTCGCAGTCCGCAATCAGCGACTTCACCCGCAGGTAGTTGCCCGACTCCCCTCCCTTGTGCCACAGCGATTGCCTGCTGCGGCTGTAGAACCACGCGTCCCCGTCCTGCAGCGTGCGGGCCAACGACTCCGCCGACACATAGGCCAGCATCAGCACCTCTCCCGTCTCGTGGTGCTGCGCGATGGCTGGGATGAGGCCGTTCTCGTTCCGCTTCAGCGGCGTTGCCATGGGACTCCTCCTTACCCGCCCACCGGTTCCCCGGCCACGATGGGGAGCAGGTCTTCCAGGCTCTGAATCTCATAGGCTGGCGCGACCCGCCCCGTCATCGGCGCTCCGTAGCGGTTGATCCACGCCCCCGGCATCCCGGCGACGTAGCCGCCGTAGATGTCGTCCAGCAGCGTGTCGCCCACCATCAGCGTCTCGTTGGGCGGCGTGCCCAGGCGCTCCAGCATCTGCACGAAGATACCCGGGTGCGGCTTGTACAGCCGTGCCTCCTCAGACGACAGCACCTCGACGAACGTGTCCGTGACGCCGTGACGCTCCAGCACCGGGTAGAGGAAGGCGTCGTCCGCGTTGGAGAGTACGGCGATGGGCACGATCTCGCGCAGCCGTTCCAGCACACCAAGCGTCTCCGGGAACGCCGGCCGCGTGCCCAGGTCCTCCAGAAAGTACGATACTGCTGCGTCAGCGTCCCCCGGGACCCCCATCGCGTTGAACGCCCCGACAAACGCGTTGTGCCACACCTCATAGTACGTCTGGAACGGCTCGGCCGCCGTCATCGTCTCCACGTCGATGCGCCCATGCCGGAAGTCCGTCTCCGACTCGGCCCACGCGTCGTAGAGGACGTCCGGGCTGACCGTCAGCCCCTGATCCCTGCAGATGCGCGCAAAACAGTCCCGCCAGAGGTCACGCGTGTTCAGGAAAAGCGTGTCAAAGGCGTCAAAGACTACAGCCTGAATGGCCATTCCAACTCCCGCCGATTGTCGAACTCATTCCATTGTACCCCGGAAGCTGAAGCTGTGGCCCCATGCCTGCTGCGTACCAGCAGAGACCCTTGCCGTCGGACGGAGGAGAAGAGCTCCGTTCGCCTCTCCCTCCCTACCGGCGAATGCCGGTAGGGAGGGGCGGTGTCCGAGGTGTTCCTTCCCCCTTGATGGGGGAAGGTCAGGATGGGGGTGTCCACCCCCTGCCACCCGCCTCTTGCGCTGCCCGCCCTTGCACGGCTACCGTTGCTGCATGCCATGGCGCAGCCGGCAGAACCCGCGAGGACAAGAAAAAACGTTAAAAACAATCTCGTATCTGAAACAACCGGTTCTGGCTAGCAGGTTGTTTTCGAAACAACCACCGGCGCAGCTACGAATGGGCCGGTGGCTTGCACGATATTCAGCCCGTCCAACCCGTGCCTGTGGTTGCCCTCCGGAATGCGTCAGAGCACGTGAGAGGGGCCCCGGCGCTCGCCGAGGCCCCTCCCGGTCTCGCGGGACTGCCGATGCAACCGTTACCGGACGCCCTTGATGTAGGGGATGTGCGTCCAGGTGCCCGTCACGTTGCTGGAGAAGACCCAGTCCTCGACAACGTCCGGGTTGACCGTGGCCTCGGCGGGCAGCCAGAAGAGGTTCAGGTTTCCGTACTCGGAGTAGACGGCTTCGCCCCACTCGCGCCAGGCCAAAGCCTGCTCCTCCAGGTCCAGGATGCCCCGGACCTTGGTCCCCAGCACGTTGATGTTGGGCGACGTGTAGTTGTTGCTGGTGGCCCGGTACGCCCAGTTGTAGATCCGCTGGGCCACGAAGGGGTACGAGGACGTCCCCACGATGTCCACGTCGTTGTACACCTCGAAGCCCCGCTCAGCCGACCGGAAGCGCGTGGGGTCGTACTGCTCCAGCGTCACCTTCACGCCCACGTCGGCCCAGTACCCTACGATGATGTCCACCACGTCGGCGGCGCCGGCGTAGGCGGAGACCTCCTCGGAGTAGGTGGTGATCTCCAGCGGGTTGGTGGACGAGTATCCCGCCTCCCTCAGCAGGTTCCGTGCCGCGGCGGGGTCGTAGCCGTACTCCGCCGGGAACCGGGTCTCCCAGCCGGGGTCCCAGCCCAGCGTGTTCTCGTTCAGGTGCGTGTGGTACATGGGGAAGGCCTTGCCGTCGAAGAAGGCGTCGTTCAGCGCACCCTTGTCCACCGCCTTGTTGAGCGCCTGCCGCACACGGGCGTCGAGCAGCCGGCTGTCCGGGTAGAGATAGGCGGCGTCGGCGCCGCGGTCGCCATCGACCATGTAGCAGCAGTTGAAGCTCATGAACGTGCGCAGTCCCTTGACCTTGCCGGCGATGTTCTTCATGCCGGCCGTCGCCGCCTGCTTCTTCAGGTCCTCCGGCAGGGAGGCGATGTGGATCTCCTTGGTGAGCAGGGCCGCCAGGCGTGTGGAGTTCTCGTTGATGATGCGCCACTCGAACTCCGGGAAGTCTGCGCGCAGCTGCCAGTGTTCATAGGGGACCCGCTCGAACCGGATGTTCTGGGCCTGGGACCGGCTCTGGAACTGGTAGGGCCCGGTGCCCACAATCGCCTCGCCCTCAAACGACGGGCGGAAGTTGGGGTCCCCGCCCGCAAGCTCGTCGAAGTGGTCTTTGCTCTGGATCTCCAGCCCTCCGGCGGACATCTGCGAGATGATCCAGAAGAGTTCCGCCTCAGGCTTGGTGAGGTGCCAGAGGACCTCGTGGTCGTTCACGATCTCGATATGGTCGGTGGAGCTGCGGAAGAGGGTGGTGTTCCCGTGCTCCGCGTCCTCACGGGTGACCTGCTCCCAGGTATGCACCACGTCTTGGGCCGTGAACTCGCCCTTATCCTTGTGGAAGGGCACGCCCTCGCGGAGCTTGTACCGGATCTTGTCGCTGCCCTCGATGGACCACTCGGTGGCCAGCATTGGGACGAACTGGCCCTTGTCCGCGGTGATATCCACCAGGAACTCGTACATGGGCCGCATTGAGATGAATCCGGCGATACCGCCGCCGCCTAGTGGCGGCGACGTGGTCTCCTGTGACATGTTGGTGCCAAAGACCAGCCGCTTCGTCTTGGGGTCCGTCATGGCCATGGCCGTGTCCGGCGCCTTTGTCGGCTCGGCGACAGGCGCGGTTTCCGGCGCGGCTACCACCGCTGCGATGGGGGTGGCAGGCGCATCAGAGACCTGCGGCGCCTCCGGGGCTGCGGCTGAGTCGGAAGCCGTCGATCCCGTGTCGCCGTCGTCGCCGTTGCCGCAGGCGGCTAATGTTGCCAATAGCGCGGCCAGTACGACAAGCGACAGCAGCAGCCGGGCTGTTCCCGAAAAGCTCATGTTCATACGTCACCTCCTCGCGACGGTTTGCATAACTGTGCGGATTGAACGAATTGTTTTGCGATAACGGAGTATTGTCAAGATATACGCCTATTTCACAAACTTTCGTAGCTTGTGGTGAAGAAGTGTACAGAATAATGAGAAATCGTTCACAATCTTGAGCAGATATGTGGCAATTGCATATGCCGCAGAGGGCCTTGCTGCAGATGATGGGGTGGGTGCTCCAAGCATCCCTGCGCGGCGCTGCGGTAGAATACGGGGCACGCCATGAATGGGGGCATCCATGAAGATCGCCGTCTGCATCAAGCAAATCCCGGTCATCGCCCGTGTCCGCTTTGACCACGAGACCCGCACCATCGTCCGGGAGGGCGTGCCGCTGGAGGTCAACTCCTACGACCTGCTTGCCGTCTCCGCTGCCGTGAAGCTCGTCGGGGAGCACGGCGGCGAGGTGACGGCGTTGACGATGGGCCCGCCCCAGGCGCGCGACGCGCTGGTCCAGTGCCTCGCCCTGGGCGCCGACCACGCCGTCCTCTTGACCGACCGCGCCTTCGCCGGCGCCGACACCCTGGCGACAGCACGGGCGTTGGCCTTGGCGTTGCAAGCTGGTGAGTACGACCTCATCCTCTGCGGTAAGCACAGCCTGGACGCCGAGACGGGTCAGGTCGGCCCGGAGGTGGCGGAGTTGCTCTCCATGCCGCAGGTGACCAGCGTGCGGGGGCTGCGCTACGACGCGGGCCGCGGCGTGGTGGCCGCCGAGCGGGAGACGGACGACGGCCTGGAGACGGTGGAGGTGCCCCTGCCCGCGCTGTTGGCCTGTGGCGACGGCATCGCGGAGGAGGAATGGCCCGGGCCCGAGCAGCTGGAGGCCGCCAAAGCCAAGGCCATCCGGGAGGTGACCGCCGCCGACCTCTCGCAGGACACGTCGATCTTCGGCACTCCCGGCTCACCCACGTGGGTTGACGCCATAGAGAGCTTCGAGAGCGCCCGCCAACCGCAGGTCTTCGACGACGAGGACGTACAGACTAACGTGACTCGGCTGGTGGAAGCCCTTGAAGCCCGAGGACTCTTCAGCGGTTGGGGTGAGACCCCCGACGACGAGAAGACTGGGCAGGCCAGATTCCCCAAGAACCCCTATGACGCTATCTGGGTTGTAGCTGAGGAGGACGGTGAAGGCGTGTTGCGCCCGGTCACCTTTGAGCTGCTGGGCGTGGCGGGTAAGCTTGCGGCCCAGTCGGACCGCGCTGTTGCCGCGGTGGTTATCGGGCACGGGGTGGAGCGGCATGTGCCGGAGTTGGCGGCCCACGGCGCAGACCTTGTCTTCACCGCGGACCACCCCGGCCTTGAGCAGTACGCCACGCTGCCCTTCACGCGGGTGTTGGCGGACGCTGTGGCCGCGCGCCGCCCCTACGCGCTCCTGCTGCCTGCCACCGTGAACGGCCGCGATCTGGCCGCACGGCTGGCGGCTCGGCTCGGTGTCGGCCTGACCGGCGACTGCATCGACCTGGCCATCAACGATGCCGGACAGCTGGTGCAGTACAAGCCGGCCTTTGGCGGCAACATCGTGTCGCCCATCCTGTCTCGCACCATGCCGCAGATGGCGACGGTGCGGCCCGGCATGCTGGCCCGCGCCCCTCGTGACGACTCCCGCACCGCCGTCACCGACGAGTTGGAAATCGTGGAGGATGCTCTGGATGACCCGGTCACGGTGGTGTCGGTGGAGCGCGAGGGAGGCGGTGAGGGCGCCAGGCTGTACGACGCCGAGGTCGTCGTCGGTATCGGTATGGGCGTTGGCGAGCCCGATAACTACCAGCCGGTCTATGATCTGGCGGAAGCCTTGGACGCGGCGGTTGCCGCCACACGGAACGTCACCGACTTGGGCTGGCTTCCCAAGCAGCAACAGGTCGGCATCACGGGCAAGGCCATCGCGCCGAAGCTTTACGTGGCCGTCGGCATCAGTGGAAACCTGAACCACATGGTGGGCGTGCTCCGGGCAGGCACGGTCGTCGCCATCAACACCCGGGCCCGCGCCTTCATCTTCCGCTCCTGCGACTATGGCATTGTCGGCGATTGGGCGGAGGTGGTGCCCGCCCTCACCACGGCCCTCCGCGAAGCTCGTGCTCGTGCTGGCGCATAAGGGAACTCGCGCATGACCACCGACGCCGTCAAGGTAGGCCTGCACATCCCTGCTGCATCGGACGGGCCACTGCCGTCGGCCGCGGAGTACATCGACTTCTTCCGGAACGCCGAGCAGTTGGGCTTCCACGGCCTCTGGACGGAGGACCGCATCCTCCACGACGCGAATCTCCTGGAGCCGCTAACGCTCCTCACGCTCGCAGCCGGGTGTACGGAGCGTGTGGTCTTGGGCACTGCCGTGCTGCTGCTCTCCATGCGCAACGCCCCTGAGCTGGCGAGGCGGCTCTCCTCGCTCGACCACTTTTCCGGCGGGCGCGTACACCTCGGCATCTCGCTCGGCGGCCGCCCCGGCGAGTACCCGGGCCTCGGCATCGAGCAGTCCGAGCGCGTGGCGCGGCTGCGCGAGAACATGCTCGTGCTGCGCGCGCTGCTCCGCGGCGAGCCGGTCTCGCACGACGGCCGGTTCTACTCGCTGGAGGATGCCGTGGTGCGACCCGCGTCCCCGCAGCGGGGAGGCATTCCGCTCTCCATGGGCGGCCACGTCGGACCAGTGCTGAGGCGGACGGGGGAGCTGGCGGACGGATGGATCGGAGGCCCTTTCACGCCGCCGGACGCATATCGCGCGTGTTGGGAACAGGTGCTTGCGCATGCCCGCGACTTCGGCCGCGACCCGTCCGAGCTAGAGCCGGGGAAGCTCATCTACGTTGCAGTTGACGAAGACCGAGACCGGGCGCTGGCTTCACTCACCCCGTTCTTGCACGCCTACTACGGCATTGCGCGCAACCCAACGGATTTCGCGGTCTACGGACCTGCGGACCACGTTTCCGCCGAGCTGCAGGCATTCGTGGACGCGGGGGCGAGGACGTTCATGCTCGGAGTCCCGTCGCTGGACGTGGGTCACCTGGAGCGCATTGCGTCAGACGTCGTGCCGCGGCTGAGGGTGAGGGGTTAGGATGCGGCCAGCATTTCCGCATCGTGAATGTAGTCGAGGGTCTCGTGTATGCGCCGTTCCGTGGCCTCCAACGGTTCGCAGAGGCCAAGGTAAAAACATTCGCCGTGCAGGATGCTCTGCCGCGTGTAGTAGCGGCCTACCAAGGCGCCGACGCCCTGATGCGTGACCTCCAGCTTGCGCAGTCCAATGGAAGTCTCCGTTGATTTGAGTGGCTCCTCGCCCGTCAGGGCGACCACCATCGCGTCCGTTGCTCGCTTGGTGGCACACCACGCCTTCTCAGCGGCATCGCGCACGTCACCCGCCGCCAACCGCTCTAAGGCTGCAGAATGGAGTTGGCGCGCGTCGGCAAAGATGTCGGCGACCTCTGCGGTCATGGTCATGGACAACCTCCGTCAGTGTTGCCTCCACCCCACGAAGGTCATTGTAGGCTAGGGAAGAACAGGCGGCAATCGTGGACTGCGCAGTCCATGAGTTGTCCGTACCTGGGGAATGCACTGCCCCTACGCCGCGCGTGACAGGTCCACGGTGGAGCCCGCGGCGGTGAGGAGCACAGGCTGCTTGCGGCCTTGGATGACCTCCGCGTCGACGATGCACCGGCGGACGCCCTCCAGCGAAGGTAGTTCGTACATCACGTCTAGCAGCGTCCGCTCGATGATGGTGCGGAGGCCTCGGGCGCCGGTCTTGTGCGCCATCGCCTCTTCCGCTGCCGCCTCCAGGGCGTCCCGCTGGAAGACCAGCTCCACGTTGTCCAGTGAGAAAAGGTGCTGGTACTGCTTGACCACGGCATTCTTGGGCTCAGTCAGAATCTGGATGAGGTCCAGCTTGGTCAGCGGCTCGAGCGGCACGATCACCGGGAAGCGGCCCACCAGCTCCGGGATGAAGCCGTACTGAAGCAGGTCGTCGGGTGACACCTGCTGAAGTATCTTGCCGTCCTCCTCCGGGTCCGGAGTCTTTCGTCCGTCCCGCACCAAGCCGATGTTTCGCCGGTCCTTGAGGACGCGCTTCTCCACCACCTGCTCCAACCCGTCAAACGCGCCGCCGCAGACGAAGAGGATGTTGTCAGTCCGGAACTGCAGGAATTCCTGGTGCGGGTGCTTGCGGCCTCCCGTGGGCGGGATGGCGGCCTGCGTCCCCTCGATGATCTTCAGAAGGCTCTGCTGGACCCCTTCGCCGGAGACGTCGCGGGTGATTGAAGGGTTGGGGCTCTTCCGGGCGATCTTGTCGATCTCGTCGATGTAGAGGATGCCATGCTCTGCTCGTCCCAGGTCCCAGTCGGCGGCCTGGATGAGCCTGAGCAGGATATGCTCCACGTCCTCGCCCACGTACCCGGCTTCCGTCAGCGAGGTGGCGTCGGAGATGGCGGATGGCACGTCGAGGATCTTGGCGAGGGTCTGCGCCAGCAGCGTTTTGCCGCTGCCTGTGGGGCCGATGAGCAGGATGTTGCTCTTCTGAAGTTCGACGTTGCTGAAGGTGTCGGCCGCGTTCCAGATGCGCTTGTAGTGGTTGTACACCGCCACGCTCAGGACCTTCTTGGCCTGCTCTTGCCCGACAACGTACTCGTCCAGCTTCTCGTAGATGACGCGCGGGGGGAGAAACTCGGCGCGGCCTGACGGCTGCTTCGTGGCCTGCGCTTCAGCCTCGGGCAGGTCTTCCGCCGCTGCGTAGTCGCCCATGATTTGCTGGCAGAGGGCGACGCACTCGTCGCAGATGAAGACCTTGCCGGGGCCCGCGACCAACCGCTTCACCTGCCCCTGCGGCTTCCCGCAAAAGGAACAGGTGTAGTTGGTGTTGTCCCTGCCTCTGGTGGCCATGCCGCCTCTCCTAGCTGTTCGCTGCCACAGGCAGTTGCTTTGCCAGGACCTCATCTATCAGGCCGTAGTCGACGGCTTCGTCTGCCGTCAGCCAGAAGTCCCGGTCCGAGTCCCGGGCCACTTGCTCGTACGGCTTGCCCGTCTGGGCGGAGATAATCTGGCGGAGCTTGTCCTGCACCCGCAGGATTTCCCGCGCGGCAATCTCGATGTCCGACGCCTGGCCCTGTGCTCCGCCGAGGGGCTGGTGCATGTGGATGGTGGAGTTCGCCAGGCCGTAGCGCTTGCCCTTGGCGCCGGAGCAGAGGAGGATGGTGCCCATGCTGGCCGCCAGGCCGACGCAGATGGTGGACACGTCGGGCGAAACGAGGTTCATGGTGTCCAGAATGGCCATTCCCGAGGTGACCTGGCCGCCCGGTGAGTTGATGTACAGGCTGATGTCCTTCTCCGGGTCCTCACGCTCCAGGTAAAGGAGCTGCGCTACGATGAGGTTGGCCACTTGGTCGCCGACCGGCGTCCCTAGGAAGATGATTCGCTCCCGGAGCAGCAGCGAGTAGATGTCGAAGGAGCGCTCCCCCCTGGCGCCGCTCTCGATGACCATGGGGATGATGCTCTGCGGGGGCGGACCCAGCAGCTTGCTTGCTGCGCTGATGAGCTCCGCGTCGCTGTGTGTGTGCCTGCGTGCCATGGACGTTCCTCCTGCTTGCTCTTGGCGTGTGTCAACCTGAACAGGCCGCCTGCGCTTAAGTGGCCTGCTGTGTGGACTCCTCTTTCTGTTCGGCTCCGGGCTCCGTGGTCTCTTCTGCGGCCGGGGCGCTGCTCTTGGCGATGTCAATGAGGCGCTGCACCGTGCGGCGGGAGCGGATGGAGCGCGCAACGGAGTCGCGGTTTTCCTGGCTCATGAATAGCTCGCGTACCTGGTCTCCCTGCTCTCCGGCGCGGGTCGCCATGTCCTCGATCTCGGATTCGACGTCCTCCGCCGTGGCTTCGATCCCCTCTGTCTGCGCGACCTCGGTTAGCAGGTAGGACCTGCGAAGTTGCTCTTCCACGGTGACGCGCGTTTCCTCCCGCAGGTCTTCCTCGGACTTCTTGGTGATGTCGATGTATTCCTCCAGGGAGATGGCGCGGCCAATGCGCTGGGCAATGGTGTCCCGGATCTCCTGGAGGTGGCTGTCGATTGCTCGCTCGACCATGATGGGCGGTAGCTCCACGGAGCCGACGTTCAGCAGCTCGGCCATGACGGCGTCCGTGTAGGTGTGCTCGTCTTCGTGCTCCAGCTCGGCCTGGAGGGTCGAACGCAAATGCTCCTTGTACGCGTCCAACGACTCATAGCCGTCGTCGACACCCTTCGCGAACTCGTCGTCCAGCTCGGGCAGGACCTGGGCCTTTATCTCTGTGGCCGTAACGGTGAAGGTGCAGGTCTTGCCGGCGAGGTTCTCGTTGAAGTAGTCGTCCGGGAAAGGAAGTTCGAACTCACGCGTCTCGCCGACGGTGATGCCGGTGAGCGCATCGCCAAACCCTGCTAGTGGCGCCTCTGAGTCGAGAACGAAAGCGGCGTACTCTTGTTCAACGATTGTTTCGCCCTCGCAGACGCCCTTGAACTGCATGGCAACGTCGTCGCCAATGGCCGCCGGACGCTCGACCGGCTCCCAGAGAGCCTCCTTGCGGCGCGCTTCCTCCAGCGCCTCGGCGATCTGCTCTTCAGTTGCGACAGGTGGCTCCCATGGGACGCGCAAGAAGAGGTAGTCGCCGATGTCCACTGACGGGGTTAACGGTACCGTAGCTTTAATGGTGACGGGTTCAATCTCTAGGATCTCTACGTCAGGCTGGGCGCCTGCCTCGATGTCCTCTTGCTCAATGGCCTTGGCGGTGATTTCCGGCACCATGAAATCCAGCGCTTCGTTCAGGAGCGACTCGCGCCCCACCATACGCTCCACCACCCTGCGGGGAGCCTTGCCGGGACGGAATCCGGGAACCTTGACCCTTTGGACGACGCGCTGGTAAGCGCGTTGGAGATAGCTCTCTACGTCCGCCTCTTCCATCTCGATATTGAGCACAGTCTGGCGGACGGCGTCTTCTTCACGGGTGACTTTCACGGTAGCCTCGCGAACGGGTTCCTTCAATTATAGCATAGGGCGCTTGGAGCGCGGTCACCGCGGGCGGCTGGGTAGGTATGGTTCGCCGCGCCGTCGCGGGATCTAGCCGAGGAAGATGGAGAGGTCCGCGTGGGGAAAAACGACCTCCAACTCGCCCTTCATGCGGTCCTCGACGACGGCGGCGTATGTGGCCCGGCCAAGCTCGTCGGGGGCATGGGTGCAGGTCTCGCCGGCCTGCGTTTGTGGGCAGAGGTGGTTGCCGGTCTGTCCGTCCCAGAACGCGACGAACTTGAAGGGGTAGTAGAGGGTCTCCGCGACGACACGAAGGTCTCCGATTATCTCTGTGCCCTGGTACTCTCGTGGCCCGTCGAGGTTCACCACAATGCGTGCCAGGTTGTCTGTTCGCCCGGTTGGCTTTGCCGAGCCGGTCACGTGGCGGCTACCCTCTGGTACGGAGTGCCGACCAGAGGCCGGCGGCGAAGATGACCGCGCCGCCAATGATCGTCGCCCACCCGACAAGAGCCAGCAACCACTCGGCCACGGGAGAAATCAGGAAAAGCCCGAAGGCAAGGATCATGATGCCCAGGGCGATCCTGCCGCCGTTGCTGAGAGAGCCGCTGAACTGCCTGTACCGTTGTTCGTACATGAGTGACGGTCCGTTCTGTTGTGCTGATGAAGGGGGCTATAGTGTAGAAACGGGCACGAGCGATGTCAACGAATCTGGGGAGGTTTTGGCCTGCCTCTATCAACCTCTGGACAAGGCCGTTACAATATGGGGCGGCTGAAAGGCTGCCCCGTACTCTGCCGAACGCGGCGCTTTCAGTTGGGTTCTCCAGGTTGAGGCGGTTGACTGAGGTAAGCATATGAGCGACTCCCGTTTCTCATACGCCCCATTCGCGGCGCAGGGGTTCTACCAGGTCGTCAATAAACAGCTTGTTGACATGGTGGACTTCAGGCCGGGGCAGAAGATCGTCGACCTCGCTTGCGGCACAGGGGCCGTGACCCGGCTCATCGCCGAGCGGGTCATGGGCGCGCGGGACAGCCTTGTCATCGCCATCGACATGTCGGCTTCCGCGATTAAGGAGGCCATGGCCCAGCTTAGCTCGGCACGGGACGTGGCGCTGGAGTTCATCCACATGCGGGCGGAACTCCTTTCCACGATCGTGAAGGAACGCGTCGATGGGGTGGTCTTCTGCAACGGCATCCACATGGTGCCCGATAAGCAGGAGTTGATGGCGGAAGTTGCGACCACCCTCCGCCCCGGTGGCACCTTCGCATTCAACACGACATTCTTTCAGGGCAGCATCCCGCCCGAGTCCGAGCAGTTCTACCGCCGCTGGATGTCCAAGTCGCTCCGGGCGCTGAAGAAGAACTACGACATGTTCCCCAAGCAGGAGAAGGTCCCCGCCCGGATGCAGCTCTCCGTGGAAGAATACGAGACGCTGCTCCACGACAACGGATTCACCGTCACCCGCAAGCACCTGTTCCCGGCTCCCATGGACCTTGCGGGCTTTCTGGCCATTAGCCAGTACGAGGCATTTATTGAGGGCGCGATGCCGGGCGTACCGCTTGAGTACGGCTCTGATGCGTTGCAGATTGGCGCCCGTCAGGCGTTCGAGGAGCTTGGACTGGAAAAGGTGCCCCGGAACTGGCTCTCCGTCGTAGCAAAGCGCCAATAGGCGGTCCGTAGACCGGCGTCACAAGGCTCCCTGATTCGAGGGAGCCTTTTCATTGCCCATCAACACACCACAGTAAGCGTGGGCGTCGCCTGCGCCCCGGAGGTCCTGTCCTTATATTCCCGGCTTCTCCAGGTAGTCCTGGTGTCGCTGTATGGTGTACTGCAAGCCCCCGCCGCGCAGTGCCTCCAGGGCCGTGCGCGCTGTGTCCAGCGACGTGAAGCACGGGATGCGGCGCTCCACGGCGGCCCGGCGGATGTAGAAGCCGTCGCGCATGGGCTGCTCCTGCCCGCCCGACAGCGTGTTGACCACGGCGTCGACGACCCCCTGCTGCACCACGTCGACAACGTTGGGGCTGCCCTCCATGAGCTTGGAGACCTCGACGACGTCTGCAACGCCGACGCTGCGTATGAGCCGCGCCGTGCCCTCCGTCGCGTACAGGGTGTGCCCTGCCTCCGCCAGCGACGCAATGAGGCTCTTTGCCTCCTCCTTGTCCTTGTCGGAAATGCTCAGCAGGATTGGGCAGGACGGCCGCAGCGCCATGTTCGACGCGATGAGCGCCTTGGCCATGGCTGCCGAGTAGCTGTAGTCGACGCCCATGACCTCGCCGGTGGACTTCATTTCCGGCCCCAGATGCGTATCGACGCCCGCCAGCTTGGACATGGAGAACACGGGCGCCTTCACCGCCACTAACGACTGTCGCGGCCACAGCCCTGTCTCGTAGCCCAACTCCTTCAATGTCTGTCCCAGCATGACCTTGGTCGCGAGCCGGACCATCGGCACCCCGGTGACCTTGCTGATGAACGGGATGGTGCGGCTGGCCCGGGGGTTGACCTCCAACACGTAGACGTCGGCGGGGTGTTCACCCAACGGGTCGCCGGGGATGCGGTAGTGGCCGCCGCCCATGACCACGAACTGGATGTTCATCAGTCCCTTTACGCCCAGCCCGCGGGCGATGCGCACCGTGTAGTCCACCAGAACGTCGACTTCTTCCTTTGTCATGGTGATGCCGGGGTAGATGGCCATGGAGTCGCCGCTGTGGACGCCGGCCCGCTCGACGTGTTCCATGACGCCGGGGATGACGACGGTCTCGCCGTCGCACACGGCGTCGACCTCGCACTCCTTGCCCTCCAGGTACTTGTCTACCAGCACGGGCCGGTCCGGGCTGGCCTGGATCCCGGCCGCCATGTATTTGCGGAGTTCATCGGGCGTCTGGACGATCTCCATCGCCCGGCCGCCGAGCACGTAGCTGGGACGCACGAGGACCGGGTAGCCGATTGTCTCGGCGACCTGCAACGCCTCCTCGACGGTGGTGATGCCCGCTCCCGGGGGCTGCGGCACGCCGATGCCCGCCATGAACTCTTCGAACCGCCGCCGGTCCGACGCGATGTCGATGGCCTCCGCAGTGGAACCCAGAATGGGCAGGCCCGCCTGGTCGAGGGACTGTGAGAGGTTGATCGCCGTTTGCCCGCCGAACTGCACGACGGCTGGGGGCAGGTTGCCGTCCTGCCCGCCCTCGTTCTCGATGACGTCGCGGACGCTCTCGTCGTCCAAGGGCTCGAAGTAGAGGCGCTGGCTCGTGTCAAAGTCCGTCGAGACCGTCTCCGGGTTGGAGTTGACCATGATGCTCTGCAGCCCCTCCTCCTGGAGCGCCCAGGCGGCGTGCACGGAGCAGTAGTCGAACTCTATTCCTTGACCGATGCGGATCGGCCCGCTGCCGATGACCAGCGCGCGCTCGCCGGGCAGTGGCTCGGCCTCGTTCTCCTCCTCGTAAGTGCTGTAATAGTACGGCGTCACGGCCTCGAACTCGGCGGCGCACGTGTCCACCATCTTGTAGACCGGCCGGATGCCCATCGACAGCCGCAGTGCGCGGACGCGTTCAGGCAGCCCCTCGGCGATGCCGAACGCGGCGATCTGGCGGTCGGAGAAGCCGAGGCGCTTGGCGTCCCACAGCAGCTCTCGCGTGGGCTGCTCCGCCGCCAGCAGCCGCCGCTCCATCGCAACGATGCGGTCCATGGCGCGCAGAAACCACCCGTCAACGTGGGTATGGGCCAGCAGCTCGTCCGGCGTCGCGCCCATGCGCAGCGCCGCCATGAGCGCCCAGACGCGCAGGTCCGTCGCCGGGAAGAGGGGAAGATCGCGCCAGTCGGTGACGCCGCGCCACTCCGGCGCCTCCCACAACATGGACTGCCCGCTGATCTCCAGGGAGCGGACGGCCTTCTGGAAGGCGGCCTCGAATGAGCGGTCGATGGCCATGACCTCGCCGGTGGCCTTCATCTGCGTGTTGATCCCCCGGTCGCCGGTCGGGAACTTGTCGAAGGGCCACCGCGGAATTTTGACGACGCAGTAGTCCAACGCGGGCTCGAAAGCGGCGACGGTCTTTTGTGTTACGGCGTTGGGGATTTCGTCCAGCTGGCGCCCCACGGCGATCTTGGCCGCCACCCGCGCGATCGGGTAGCCCGTGGCCTTGGACGCCAGCGCCGACGACCGGCTGACGCGGGGGTTCACCTCGATGACGTAGTACTCCAGGTTGTCGCGCGGCCGCGCGGCCTCCGGCAGGGAGTCGGCAACCTGCGGGTGCGGCGCCAGCGCAAGCTGTACGTTGCAGCCGCCCTCGATGCCCAGCGCGCGGATGATCTTGAGGCTGGCCGAGCGCAGGAGCTGGTACTCCTTGTCGTTCAGCGTTTGCGATGGCGCGACGACGATGCTGTCGCCGGTGTGGACGCCCATCGGGTCCAGGTTCTCCATGTTGCAGACGGTGATGCAGGTGTCGTTGGCGTCCCGCATCACCTCGTACTCGATCTCCTTCCACCCCTCTAGGGACCGTTCCAGTAGCACCTGGTTGATGGGGCTCGCTGCGATGCCGGCGCGCACGGACTCCTCGAACTCCTCCTCCGTGCGGACCACGCCGCCCCCGGTGCCGCCGAGCGTGTACGCGGGCCGGATGACCAGCGGCAGTCCAAGCCGCGACTTGACTTCGTATGCCTCTGCTATGGACGTCACTGTGGCGCTCGGCGGCGTGGGCTCGCCGATGTCCAGCAGCAGTTGCCGGAAGAGCTCCCGGTCCTCGGCGTGGCGGATGGCCTCCAGCGGCGTGCCCAGCAGCTGCACGTTGTACCGTTCCAGAATGCCCTGCTCGGCCAGTTGCACTGCAAGGTTCAGGCCCGTCTGTCCACCGAGGGTCGGCAATATGCCGTCCGGCCGCTCCCGTGCGATGATGCGCTCCAGCGCCGGCGGCGTAAGCGGCTCGATGTGGACGATGTCGGCGATGCCCTCGTCGGTCATGATGGTCGCAGGGTTGGAGTTTACGAGGACGCTCGTCACACCCTCCTCGCGCAGTGACTTGCACGCCTGTGCGCCGGCATAGTCGAACTCCGCAGCCTGCCCGATCACGATGGGCCCGCTGCCGATGACCAGGACCTTTTGGGGCTTCTGCGCCATGCGCCGTTATCCTTTCCTGCGTTCCGGATCAGCCCTTGGCATCGCTATGGAACGAGTGCCTACACGCGGCCGTCCCACACCATGCCGAGGAAGGCGTCGAACAGGTACTCGTTGTCCCGTGGTCCGGGCGACGCCTCCGAGTGGTACTGGATGGTGATGATGGGCGCGGAGCGGTGCCGCAGCCCCTCCACCGTGCCGTCGTTCAGGCTGACGTGCGTGACCTCGAGCTCCGGGGGCAGCCCATCGGCTTCAACTGCATAGCCGTGGTTCTGCGCCGTGATGTGGACCGCGCCCGTAGTCAGCTCCTTCACCGGGTGGTTCGCGCCCCTGTGGCCGAACTTGAGCTTGTACGTGTTGCCGCCCAGCGCGCGGGCCAGCACCTGGTGGCCCAGGCAGATGCCCATGATGGGCGTCTTGCCGATGAGCGCCTTCGCCGTGTCGACGCCGTAGTCTAGGTGGACGGGGTCGCCCGGCCCCGGCGAGAGGAGCACGCCGTCGGGCCGCAGCCCCAGGATCTCCTCCGCCGACGCACCGGGAGGCGCCGCGATCACCTCGCAGCCGTTGCGTTCCAGGATGCGCATGATGTTGTACTTCACGCCGTAGTCCGTGACGACGATGCGCTTACGGTCGCCGGGTTCTTGGCCGTTGAAGTGGGCGTTGCCCCCCTCCCAGGCGTAGAGCGCGTTCGTCGACACCTGCCAGACGAAGTCCGTGGTCTCGTAGCGGGGGCCTTCGCGGAGCTGTTCCAGCGCCTCGTCCGGCGAGATGCCGACGGCCACCGCGCCCATCATGACGCCGCTGAGCCGCAGCCGCCGCGTGAGCGCCCGGGTGTCGACGCCGCTGACGCCGGGGATGTCCTGGGACGCTAGGTAATCGTCCAAGGTCAGCTCGCTGAGGGCGTGGCTCGGCGTCGAGGAGTGTCCGCGGACGATGAATCCCGCCGCCTGGATTTGCCGCGATTCTACGTCGCCCGGGTTGATGCCGTAGTTCCCTTGCAGCGGGTAGGTCGGCACGACGATCTGCCCCGCGAAGGATGGGTCCGTGAGCATCTCCTGGTAGCCCGTCATCGCGGTGGTGAAGACGACCTCGCCATACACGCTTGTTGCGGCGCCAAACGATTCGCCGCGGTACACCGTGCCGTCCTCCAGCACCACGTAGGCGGGCGTGGTCATGCGCGGGCCTCCGCCGCGCCGGCGGCGTCATACACCAGCCTCCCGCCGACGAAAGTCTTCACGACCTTGCCCTTCAGCGTGATGCCGTCCAGCGGTGTGTTTCGCCCCTTGGACGCGAATGCCGTCGTGTCGACCGGCCATTCAGCGTCCAGGTCCAGCAAGGTCACGTCGCCCGCGGCCCCGGCTTGGAGCGTGCCGAGCCACGGCAGGCCCGCGCTGGCCGCGCCCTCGGCAGAGTCTGCGCCAAGCACGCGGGCAGGCCCGGCGGTGAGCCGCTCGATGAGCGTCGGCAGGTCCAGGTCGCCCCGGTCGACGAGCGAGTAGACTAGTCCAAACGCCGTTTCGAGTCCGGAGATTCCGAAGGCGGCCTCCTGCATCGTGCAGCACTTGTCGGTGGCCGTGTGCGGCGCATGGTCCGTGGCGATGGCGTCGATGGTGCCGTCCCGCAAGCCCGCCACCAAGGCGACGGCGTCGTCCTCTGTCCGAAGGGGCGGGTTGACCTTGGCGCGGGTGTCGTACGCCGTGCGGGTCAACGGGCCGTAAGGGTCGGGGGTCGTCAGGTCGCCTGCGCCTCCCTCGATTCCGCCGAGCGCCCACTCCTCCGTCAGCAGCAGGTGATGCGGCGTCACCTCCGAGGTCACCCTCGCCTTCCCCGCCGCCTTGGCCGTGCGCAGAAGCTCCAGCGTCCCGGCCGTGCTGATGTGCGCGATGTGCAGCTTTCCGCCGGTAAGGGTCGCCAGCTCGATGTCGCGGGCCACCATCGTCTCCTCCGCTGCCGAGGGTTGGCCGGGCAGTCCGAGCCTGCTCGCCACCCACCCCTCGTGCAGGACGCCGTCCTTGGCCAGCGACGGCTCCTCGCAGTGGTTGATGATGGGCAGCCCGGTCGTCGTGCTGTATGTCAGCGCGTTGCGCATGAGCGTCGGGTCGGCGACGGGCGAGCCGTCGTCGCTGAAGCCGATGGCGCCCGCTACGGCCATCTCACCCATGTCGGCGAGCTCGACCCCCGCCCTGCTGCGCGACACGCAACCGATGGGGAGGACGCGTGCGAACCCCGCTTGCTCGGCAGCCTCGCGGACGTGGCGAATGATGGCGGCGTTGTCCATCGCCGGGTCCGTGTTTGGCATTGCGCAGACGGTGGTGAACCCGCCCTTGACCGCCGCGAGGGCCCCCGTCGCCACCGTCTCCTTGTCCTCCTGCCCAGGCTCGCGCAGGTGGACGTGCAGGTCGATGAATCCCGGCGTCACGACCAGTCCCGCCGCGTCGATCACCGCGCAGCCTTCCAACGGCATCAGGTTTGCACCTACCGACTGAACCTGTCCGCCAGCAATCAGAACGTCCCCGATGGCGTCCAACCCCTGCGCGGGGTCCACGATGCGTCCACCCTTGATCAGTATTGCGTCAGTCATTGTCCCCTCCCCGGGGCGAGGCAAGAATAAGCAGCAATGCCATGCGGACGGCGAGGCCGTTGGTGACCTGCTCCTCCACGTAGGAGGACGCGCCGTGGGCCACGTCCGGGCTGATCTCGACGCCTTCGTTCATCGGGCCGGGGTGCATGACCATCGCGTCCGGGCAGTGGCGCGCCAGTCGCTCGGCGTTGACCTGCCAGAAGCGCGCATACTCTCGAATGCTTGGCAGCAGTCCCGCGGTCTGTCGCTCCCGCTGGAGCCGCAGCGGCATGACCACGTCGGCCTCGCGCATCGCCTTCTCGATGTCCGTCTCCACCTCCACGTTGGCGAAGGGGTGTCTGGGGTCGTTCTGGCGGTGTTTGAGCAGGTCCCACGGCATGAGCGTGGGCGGGCCGCAAAGCACCGGCGTCGCGCCCATCTTGCAGAGCCCCCACAGGTCCGACCGGGCGACACGGCTGTGGGAAATGTCGCCGACGATGACCACCCGCTTGCCCGCCAGTCCTCCAAGCGTTTCCTGCATGGTGAACAGGTCCAGCAGCGCCTGCGTCGGGTGGGCGTGCGCTCCGTCGCCTGCGTTGACGACGGCCGTGCGCTCCAGCTTGCTTGCGGCCATGTACGGGGCGCCCGAGTGACCGTGCCGCATCACCAGCACGTCGGCGGCGGTGGCCTGCAGCGTGAGCACTGTGTCCAGCAGGGACTCGCCCTTTTCGGCGCTGCTCCCCCCAACGGAGAGGTTGATGACGTCCGCCGAGAGCAGCTTGCCGGCCGTTTCGAATGACACCCGCGTTCTTGTGCTCGCCTCGTAGAACAGCGTCACTATCGTGCGCCCGCGGAGCGTCGGCGCCTTCTTGACCTCCCGCCCCAGCATTGCCTTCATTGCTCTGGCCGAGCGGAGCACCGTGGCGATCTCGTCCGGGGAGACGACGTCCAGGTCCAGCAGATGGCGGTGCCGCCACACCGGTTGGGCGGACGCCTCAGCCGGCTCCGCCGGGAGCGGTGTGACGGCCGCCCGTTGTCCTCTTGCCTGCCCAACACTCGTCACGGCGTACCTCCCGTCCTGAGTGCCCCCGGCGGCACACCCTCTCGTTGCACGATGACCACCTCGTCCACGCCGTCCGTCTCGACCAGCCGGACGCTGATGTCCTCCGACAGCGCGCTGGGGATGTTCTTGCCGACGTAGTCGGCGCGAATGGGGAGGTCCCGGTGCCCGCGGTCGATGAGGGCTGCCAGCTGTACCTTGGTGGGCCGGCCCAGGTCCATGACGGCGTCCATGGCCGCTCGAATCGTTCGGCCCGTGAACAACACGTCGTCCACCAGCACCACGCGGCGGCCTGAGACGGACACTGGTAGGTCTGTGGCCTGCATGGGCAGCACGCCGCGCAGGTGTACGTCGTCGCGGTAGAGCGTGGCGTCGAGCGACCCGACTGGCACAGCGACGCCCTCGATGCGCTCCACGAGTGCCGCCAACCGGTGCGCCAGTGGCACACCGCGCGTCTGCACTCCCGCGAGCACGAGCTCGGAAGCGCCGCCGTTGCGCTCGAGGATTTCGTGCGCGATACGGTTCAGCGCCCGGCGCATCTCTTCCGCCGTCAGGATGGACTTTTCCTCGGGACCGGCCATGCTCCCGCCTTTCGCGCAAGCGGGGAGGCTCAGTGAGGATGGGCAAGAAAAAACCCTTGCCGGAGTGGCAAGGGTCGCCGCCTGAGGCCGAGGCTGCACGCAGTCCACGACATGCCTCGTCCAAGGGTGGTGCGCCTTGCCAGCCTCACGGGGCTGCCCTTAAAGGCCCCCTCGTTACGAGGGGATCACCCGACTTGCTCCATTGAGCCTACACGCGTTTGGCGGAAGTTACAAGGGCCGCAGTCGCCGATTGTCGACCGGATTCGGTCGTTTGCAAGGCGGTCGCGTCGACTGGTGGAGGCCTCGCAATGCTTGGACAAACAGGCCCCTCTCCCGTTGGCCTCTGCTATCCGCGATGGTATCATTGCAGCAGCCATGACGATGCAGCAACGCCCTACCCTCATCACGGTCATCGGCGGCAGCAATGCCGCGCCCCAGGCGCTTCAAGACGCATACCACGTGGGACTTGAGTTGGCGCGTCGTGGCGCCGTTGTCGTATGCGGCGGACTCACCGGCGTCATGGAGGCCGTCTGCCGCGGCGCCAAGGACGGCGGCGGCGCGACAATCGGCATTTTGCCGGGTCACATTCCCGACGACGCCAATGCCTACGTCGACTACCCCATCGCGACCGGTATGGGATACATGCGGAACGCCATCGTGGCCAAGGCGGGCCGGGCGGTTATCGCGATCGACGGCGCATACGGCACCCTCTCGGAGATCGGACTGGCGTTGGGTGAAGGGGCAACGGTTATTGGCCTGAACACGTGGCAACTGAGCATAGACGGTGTTGAAGACACGGCCATCGTCAGGGCGGACTCTCCCGTGGACGCGGTCGAAAAGGCGATGGCAGTAGCAATGGCAAAGCAGGCGACAGCATGACGGCGACGATAGCAGAGGTGCGGGCCCGCGAGGTCCTCGACTCGCGCGGCAACCCAACTGTCGAGGTCGACGTGCGGCTCTCTGACGGCGCGTTCGGCCGCGCCGCCGTGCCCTCCGGCGCCAGCACTGGCCGCTATGAAGCCGTCGAGCTCCGTGACGGCGACAGAGAACGGTTCGGCGGCGCGGGCGTGCGCACGGCGGTGGAGAACGTGACGCGGCGGTTGGCCCTTGCGGTGCTTGGCCTCTCCCCGCATGACCAAGAAACAGTCGACCACAGGCTTCTGGACGCCGACGGAACGCCGGATAAGTCGGCTATGGGCGCCAATGCTATTCTCGGCGTTTCCCTCGCCGTGGCCCACGCGGCTGCGGCGTCAAGCGGGGTGCCCCTCTACCGGCAGCTTGGCGGCGGCGTTACGTTGCCGGTGCCCCTGCTCAACATCCTGAACGGCGGCAAGCACGCCCAGGACTCCACGGACATCCAGGAGTTCATGGTCGCGCCTGCCGGAATAGACAACTTCTCGGACGCCCTCCGCGCCGGGGCCGAGGTGTACCAGGCCCTCAAGCGCCTGCTGCGCGCCGGCGGCCACGGCACCAACGTCGGCGATGAGGGTGGCTTTGCGCCGTCGTCGCTGACCAACCGGCAGGCGCTGGAAGTCGTCCATCAGGCCATCTCGGCTGCGGGCTACCGCCCCGGCGTCGACATCTTCCTCGCGCTGGACCCAGCGGCCTCCGAGTTCTTCCATGACGGCAAGTACGTTCTCACACGTGAGGGCGCCTCTCTGAGCTCCGAAGAGATGGTTGCCTTCTGGGAGGGCCTCTGTAACGACTTCCCCATCATCAGCATCGAGGACGGCATGGCGGAAGACGACTGGGACGGCTGGAGCGCCCTCACGGCCCGCTTGGGCGGCAGCGTGCAAATTGTTGGCGATGACCTGTTCACGACGAACACGGAGCGCATCCGGCGTGGCATCGACACCCGCGCTGCCAACTCGGTGCTGGTCAAGCTCAACCAGATAGGCACGCTGACGGAGACGCTGGCGGCCGTCCGCATGGCGTCGGACGCCGGATGGACGAGCGTCATCAGCCACCGGTCCGGCGAGACGGAGGACACCACCATCGCGGACTTGGCCGTCGCGCTGGACGCTGGGCAGATCAAGACTGGCGCCCCGGCCCGGTCCGAGCGCGTCGCGAAGTATAATCGGCTGTTGCGGATAGAAGAGGAGCTGGGCGCGGACGCTCGATACGGCGGCCTTGGCGCCTTCAAAGTCCTGGCGAAGACGTAGACGAAATCGAGCAAACGGAGGATAGGCATGGCGACCAAAATTGGCATCAACGGGTTTGGCCGCATCGGGCGGCAGGTGTTCAAGGCGTGCCTTGAGCGGCACCCGTCCGACCTGGAGGTGGTGGCGGTCAACGACTTGGCGGACACGAAGACGAACGCCCACCTGCTGAAGTACGACACCAACTACGGCCGGTTCCCCGGCACGGTCGAGGTCAGCGACGGCCACCTGGTGGTCAACGAGCATGCCGTCCGCGTCTTCTCCGAGCGAGACCCCGGGCAGATTCCCTGGGGCGAGGTTGGCGCCGAAATGGTGGTGGAGTCCACCGGCATCTTCACCGCTGCTGAGAAGGCCGCCGCCCACCTGCACGACACCGTTCGCAAGGTGGTCATCTCCGCCCCCGCCACCGGTGAGGACCTCACGGTGGTGCTCGGCGTCAACGAGGACAAGTACGACCCTGAGCAGCACAAGGTGCTCTCGAATGCCTCCTGCACAACCAACTGCGTCGCCCCCATGGCCAAGGTGCTGCACGAGACGTTCGGTATCGAGAAGGCGCTCATGTCCACCGTCCACGCCTACACCAACGACCAGCGCATCCTGGACGTCGTCCATTCGGACCTCCGGCGGGCCCGTGCAGCCGCCGAGAACATCATCCCGACCACCACCGGCGCGGCCCGGGCAGTCGGCGTCGTGCTGCCGGAGCTCAACGGGAAGATCCACGGCCTCGCCTACCGTGTGCCCGTGTCCACCGGCTCCATCATCGACCTGACCGCCACGTTGTCCGTCGATGCCTCCGCCGAGGAGATCAATGCGGCGTTCAAGGCGGCGGCCGAGGGCCCGCTGCGCGGCATCCTCCAGTACTGCGAGGAGCCCTTGGTCAGCAGCGACTTCAAGGAGGACCCCCACTCCTGCAGCATCGACGCCTCAATCACCATGTCCCTTGGCGGCAACATGGTGAAGGTGATGGGCTGGTACGACAATGAGTGGGGCTATTCGTGCCGGACGTCGGACCTGTGCGCCTTCCTCGTGGCCAGAGGGCTGTAGCCTGCGTGACGCCCCTGCGGTTCCACGTCGACGGGTCTGCGATGGCGGCGGGCTATGACCGGGCCTGAACCGAGAGTCCGCTCGATGCTTTCGGGGCCGCTCGGGCCGTTCCTGATGGATTGGGCCGACCGGCTTGCCCTGCCGCTCGTGCTTGCCCTCGCCTTCGTCCTGCGGCTCTACGGCATAGACTGGGACGGCGGACACCTCTACCACCCGGACGAGCGGGCCATCCTTACCCACACCTATGACCTCGGCCTGCCCGCCCTGGGCAACCTGGGTGTGCTGCTCGACGCTGACGAGAGCCCGCTGAACCCACGTTGGTTCCCCTACGGCACCCTGCCGATCTACGTGCTCAAGGCCATTCAGGTAGCCCTGTCTCCTGTCGTTGACCTTGACCTCATCGCCCTCAGCCGCGTGGGGCGGTTCCTGTCGGCGTTGGCCGACACGGTGACCGTCGCAGTGGTCTTCCGGCTGGGACTCGTGCTCTTCAACCGTCGCGTGGGCCTGCTGGCGGCGGGGCTCACGGCGTTGGCGGTGCTCCATATCCAGCTGGCCCACTTCTTCGCTGCGGAGACGTTCCAGACCCTCTTCATCACAACGAGCCTCTACTTCATGGTGCAGCTCGTTCGCCGGGGCCTCCTTCGCGATTCGGTCTTGGCTGGTCTCTTCGTCGGCCTGGCGATGGCCACCAAAGTCAGCTCGGCGCCCATCCTTTTGCCGTTAGTGCTTGCCCACGTCTTCGCTGCCTGGAGGCTCGCCCCCGTCAATGCCGTGCCTTCCCAAATCCCCCGCGAGTGGGTCCAGCAATTGGGCGGCCTGGCGTTTGCCTCCGGCGTCGCCGGCCTGACCTTCCTGGTGACCGAGCCCTACGCACTCCTCGACTTTGGCCGCTACATGCACGACGTCGTTGAGCAGAGCGAGGTCGTACGTCGCATCCGCGACTACCCCTACACGCGGCAGTACGTGGGCACCATCCCGTTCCTGTACCAGGCACACCACCTGACGCTGTTTGGCCTGGGAGTGCCCCTTGGCCTGACGGCGCTGGGCGGACTGGTCTGGGCCACGGTGAACCTCCTCCGCCGCGGGGGTGCTGAGGTCGCGCTGCCGCTGTCGTTCCTCGCCCCCCTCCTCCTCATCACCTGCCTTCTTGAGGTCAAGTTCCTGCGCTACCTGCTGCCCGCGGTCCCGTTGGCCATCGTGTTCGGTGCGGCCATGCTGCTGGGAGGCGTCGACTGGGTCCGGGAACGCCGTCCCGCTCTGGTGCGATGGGCGGCGACCGGCGTCGGCGTCGTTGTGGCGCTGACGGCCTTCTACGCCCTGAGCTTCTCCGCTATGTACGCCGTGCCGCACCCCGCGGTGCGCGCCTCCGAATGGCTGAATGCCAACGCCCCTGAGGGCTCCGTCATGCTCAAGGAGCATTGGGAGGAGGGGCTCCGTGACCTCGGTCCGTACGAGCATCGGGAGATCCCCATGTACGACGCCGACTCTGGCCAGAAGCTCGCCCGTGTGGCCGGGGACTTGGCGGAGGGCGACTACCTCCTCTTCTACAGCAGCCGCCTGTTCGGGACCATTCCACGACTGTCCCCGGACTACCCCATCCCCTACCACATGACCCGTGCCTTCTACCCCCTCTTGTTCGAGGGCGCGCTGGGGTACGAGCTGGCGCGTGTGGAGCAGAAGTACCCGTCCCTCCTGGGCGTGAGCCTCATCAACGACGTTTACGGCAGGCCCGGCCTCACCCCGCCGAAAGGTATCGACGCCTTCGCGCCCGGCGGCCTCCGGGTGCACATGGGCTTCGCAGACGAGAGCTTCAGCGTCTACGAGCACCCACAGGTGCTGATATTCGAGAACACCGGCCGCCTCAACCAGGCCCAGCTCATGGGGATACTGGGGGAGTTCGCGCGGTCGGATGCGCCGCGGTACGACCCCATGCTCATACCGGCGGACGAGTGGGAGCGGCAACGGGCCGGCGGCGCCCTCCGCGACATCACGCCGCCCGATGGCCTCGGCGCCCGGTTCCCTCTGGTCGTCTGGCTTGTCGTCGTTTACGCGGGCTCGCTGGTGACCCTGCCGCTGGGCCTGGCGGTCTTCCGCGCCTTGCCCGACCGCGGGTACCTGCTGGCGCGCCCGCTGGGCCTGCTGCTCTTGGCCTATGTGCCCTGGTTCCTCGCGAGCCTCGGGTTGATCGGGTTCGGCCGGACGAGCATCGCGCTGGGCTTCCTCATAGCGCTGGGGGTCTCCGGCTGGCTCGCATGCCAATTCCGCCGGAGCATGTTGGATTTCGTGCGCCGTCGATGGCGGCGGCTGCTTGCCCAGGAAGCCTTGTTTCTGGGCGCATTCTTGGCGTTTGTGCTGGTCCGCGCCGCCAACCCTGACCTGTGGCACCTCTACTTGGGCGGCGAAAAGCCCATGGACTTCGCCTACCTCAACGCCGTGCTGCGCTCCACCGCCATGCCCCCGCTGGACCCGTGGTTTGCGGGCGGCGCGCTCAACTACTACTACTTCGGCCAGTTCATGGTGGCGACCGTCATCCGCGTGACGGGGATTCCCGCCGCCGTAGCCTACAACCTGGCCGTGCCGCTCTTCTTCGCGCTGACGGCGGGCGCGGCCTTCTCCCTCGGCTACAACGCGACCGAGGGCGCGCGGCGATGGCTGCGGAACGTCCGCCCGCCGCGGTGGAGCGCTGTGGGGGCGGGCATCGCCGCCGCGACGATGGCTGTCGTCCTCGGCAACCTCCACGGCGCTGGACAGGTGCTGCGCGGCATGGTCGCCGAGTTCGACTTCTGGGCGCCCTCCCGGATGATGCCCCCGGACCCGCCGGGGTTCGAGATCACGGAGTTCCCCTTCTTCACCTTCCTGTTCGGCGATCTTCACGCGCACCTGATGGCGATGCCCATTGGCCTGCTGGCCATCGGCCTCTGCCTCAACACCGTGCTGGTCTCCCGGCGCGGGCATGTCCGTTGGCGTTTTCCCCTGTCGCTCGCATTGCTCGCCCTGGCGGTCGGCGCACTGGCCGCTACAAACACCTGGGACTTCCCCACGTATTTGGGCCTAGGAGTGGTGAGCATCCTCCTGGGGCAGTGGTTGGCGTGGCGTCGCTTCGACCGGGCGACGGTGCACCGTACTCTAGGGTTGGCCGGACTCTTTGTCGTGCTGGCGTTCTTGTTCTGGGTACCCTTCCACCTCCGCCTCGTGAACGGCTTCCCCGGGGTTGACCCGGCCCCCGTGACGACCACCCTCTGGCAGTACCTGGCCATTCACGGCCTGTTCCTGTATATCGTCGCCACACTGCTCGCCGTGGAGGTGCTGCCCGATGTCTGGCGGTTCCTGCGGAGACTGAGCGGCGCCGAAGCGTGGGCGGCGGGCCTTGCCGTCGGTGTGGCTGTCACCCTGGTCATCGCCCTTGCAGCCACCGGCTACGCGACGTTTGCGTTGCTGAGCGTCATGCTTGTGGCCACCCTGCTGCCCGCGCTCGCCTGGTCCCTGCTCCGCCGATGGCGATGGGGGAATGTGGAGGCGGCCAAAGAGGCTGCACCTTATCACCTGCTTCCCTTGGGACTCCTTGCTTTGGCGCTCACCCTGGGGGTCGGAGCGGAGCTTTTCGTCCTAAAGGGAGACATAGAGCGGCTGAACACCGTGTTCAAACTCTACCTGCAGGCGTGGTTGTTCTTCGCGCTGGCGTCGGCGTACGCGCTGTGGCACCTTGGCTTCGTGCGCGGCTGGTTCACGAGGCTCCGGCCGCTGACCGGCGTGTGGTCGCTCGGCCTCGTCGCCCTCCTCGCCGCCACCGCGGTGTACCCGGTGCTCGGCACGCGCGACCGGCTCCAGGAGCGGTTCGAGCCGCTCCCGCTCACCCTGGACGGCACGGCCTTCATGCAAACGGCCACCTATTTCGACCAGGGCGAGACCGAGCTCAAATGGGACCTGGAGGCGATTGACTGGCTGCGCGACAACCTGGAGGGAACGCCCGTCGTGCTCGACGGACGGACGCCGCTCTACCGCTGGGGAAGCCGTGTCTCGGTCTACACCGGTCTGCCGACGATTCTGGGGTGGGACTGGCACCAGATCCAGCAGCGGTGCGGGCCCAACCCGTGCCCGGCGGTGCATGCGCGGGTCTCCGACGTGAACCTCATCTACGCCGGGACCATCGAGGGGGAGGCGCTGGACCTCCTGCGCAAGTACGGCGTCGACTACGTGTACGTGGGGCAGACGGAGCGCCAGTACTATCCGCCTGAAGGGTTGGCGAAGTTCCCGGCGATGGCCGGGCGGGGTGAACTTTCCGTGGCGTACGAGAACGAAAAGGTGACGGTGTACCGCGTCGAGGGCGGCTAGGTGACCGGTTCCCGGAAGCGCGGATACGAGCCGAAGACCTTGACGTGCGACGTCCGCAGACGCACGGCCTCGATCGCCTCGGCCATGATCGGGTCCGTCCGGTGGCCCATCAGGTCCACCAGGAACGTGTACCGCCCCATCTCGATCTTTGAGGGCCGCGACTCGATCTTGGTCATGCTGATGTTGCGCTGTGCAAACTCCCCGATGACGTTGTAGAGCAGTCCCGGCGTGTCGCCTACGAGCGGCCCTTGGTCTTCGTCGAAGTCAAAGCAAATCGAGGTCTTGTCGTCGCCCGTCGGGGCATGGTCCTCCTTGGCCAGCACCACGAAGCGCGTGGTGTTGCCGCCCTGGTCCTGGATGTCCTCCGCCAGCACCTCGGCGCCGTACAGGTCCGCCGCGCGCCGCGATGCGATGGCCGCCGCCGGAACGTCGCTGTCCTGCATCTGTCCGACCGACGCCGCCGTTGACAGCGATGCCACGATTTGTGCCTGCGGGAAGTGCGTCTCCAGGTAGTGCCGGCACTGCCCCAGCGCCTGGGGGTGGGAGTAGATGGCCTCGACCTGCTCCGTTAGTGTGCCTGGCTTCACCAGCAGGCAGTGGCGAATGGGCACCAGGATCTCCTGCCGCACCTGCAGCGTGGGCTCGCGTATCAGCAGGTCCAGCGTGTCGTTGACGGCGCCCTCGAGGCTGTTCTCGATGGGCGCCACGCCCTCGTCGGCCTCGCCTGCGCGTACGGCCTCCGCCGTGGCCGCGATCGTGGAATACGGGATGCGTTCGGCGGTTGCGTCATACCGCTCTGTGGCGTCTTCGGTGTAGGTGCCCGGCGGGCCCAGGTAGGCTATGCGCTTGGCCACGGCTACCTCCCGGCGCTCAGAACTTCCAGGAGGGCCTCCGCCTGGTCCGTTGCCGTCATGGCGACGACTTCGTCGTGCAGTTCCAGCGTCGTATTGTCGTTGATGTCCTTCAGGCTCCCGTCTCGGCCTATGACGGCCAGGACGTAGGTATCCGGCGGAAGGTCAATGGAACGAAGCCGTTGGCCGATGACGGGCGACCCTTGGGACACCTCGATCGTGGCGGCCTCGCGGTTGCCGCGCACCGGCAGCACGTGTGCTTTGGAGTGGGCCGGCAGCTCCTCCTCGATGGCCCCGAGCAGCAGTTGCGTGCTGCTCACCACAACGTCCACCCCCAGCAGCTCGAACAGCCGCTCGTCCTCCGGGCTGTTGATCAGGGTCACCGTCTTTGGGACGTTGAAGCGGTGCTTGGCCAGCTGGCACGCCGCCAGGTTGTCCTCGTCGGCGCCCGTGGTTGCGATGAGGATGTCGGCCCGCGCAACGCCCGCGGCCATCTGGATGATTGGCTCGGAGCCGTCGCCCTTGATGGCGACGTTGCCGAATTGCTGCACCAGCTCATCGACCCGCCGCTCGTTCCGCTCCACGATGAAGACCTCATGCCCTGCGTTGAACAGCGCGCGGACGAGAAAGAAGCCAACCCTCCCAGCGCCGATGACTACGATATACATGGCGTTACGGAAACACCGCTTCGAGGATGAGCGCCGACGTGATCTTGGTGGGGCTGACCGCCGCCAGGCCAAGCTGGTTGTACATCTCCTGTCTTTCCAGGTCTCCGACCCGGCAGACCACGTTCTGTACGTTGAAGATGTGCTTGGCCCGCTGCGCCGCCAGGGCGTTGCGGTTGTCCCGGTTGGAGACCGCGACAAAGACATCCGCTTCCTGGATGCCCGCGGCTATCAGTTCCTCCTCCAGGATGCCGTCGCACACAATGGTTGCTCCTTCCATCTCGCGCAGCTCCCTTGGAAGGCTCAGAAAGCTCTCGGGAACGGTATCGAGAACGGTGACCCGGTGGCCGTCTCGCCAGAGGGAGGTCGCGACCTGCGTCCCGATGCGGCCGCAGCCCATCACGATGACGTTCATCGTCGGCCTTCGGAAAGCGGTCCGGTGGCTGCTTGCTGCGAGTCGTTGGGCATGGGTTCCCGGAACAGGAGGACGGGGCAGGGTGAGTGCTCTAGGATGTACGTGGCGTCGCTCTGGGAAGTCAAGCCGTCTTGCTTTCGCCTGTACGGAATCCCGAGCAGGATGGCGTCCACCCGTTCTTCCTGGGCCTCCTTGACAATGGCTGGCCCGGAGTCCCTGGCCTGGAGCAGGTCCGCCTCCACCTTGATCTTCCGGGACCTCACGTAGGCTTCACCGTGGCGGAGCAGGTCCTCGCTGTGGGCCACCTCGCTCGGCAGCTCCGCGTCCACGGCGAACTCTCTGGGGACCTCGATCACGGAGAGAAGGCAGACGCACCCGTGCTCTTGCCGCACGAGGGTGCAGGCGAACTCCAACGCATGCTCGTCAACGCGCTGCCCTTGGAGGGGGAGCAGCAGCCGCTTTATGTGCATATGGAGCGTTTACTCGTCATAGAGTTGTGGCGCCGGCCACCCCAATTGCCGTAGACGATTATGGTCTCCTGCAAATGGTTTCGCAAGAGGGGTTTTGCCGGACTTTCACAAATGCAGTGACGCCGCCAAATAGCTAGCGGTTCCCTGCGCCCGTCATGCTGGCGACGCCCGACTCCTGCAGCCGGTCGAGGAGCTCTTCCCTGCTGGCGAGGATCAGCGTGTCCTCGGGCTGGATGCGCTCGTCCTCGGCGGGGAGCAGGATGACGTCCTGGCCCCGCCGGATCGCGAGCACCGCGAGCCCGTACTTGTCGCGTGCGCCGGCCAGTCCCATGTCCTTCAGGGTGCGGTTTACGGCCTGCGCGGAGGTGCGCACCTTGCTGACGACAAAGTTGGGCGCAACCTCCATGTAGTCCTGGACCTCCGGGTGGAAGAGGCTTCGGGCGACGTGCTGTCCCGTCTCCTGCTCCGGGTGGACGACGACGTCCGCGCCGACACGCTCCAGGGTCTGACCGTGGAGGGATGTGCGGGCCCGGGCGACGATGTAGGGGATGCCCATGCTCTTGAGCAGCACCGTGGCCATGATGCTTGCCTCGACGTTGGAGCCGATGGCCACCACGGCCATGTCGAAGTTGGGTACGCCCAGCTCTCGCAGGACGTTCTCCTGCGTGGCGTCGGCGCGGACGGAGTAGGTCACGCGGCCCATGGCTTCCTGCACCAGCGCCTCGTCGGACTCCAGCGCCAGGACGTCGTGGCCCATCTGGTAGAGGGTGTAGGCCACGCTCGAGCCGAACCTTCCCAGGCCGATGACGACTATTTGCCGGTTTGCCATAGCAACTCCTACCCTATTCTAACCCGCTCCCTTGGATATCGGTAAAGCGGCGTCCTGCCCTCGTGGTGCACCAGCGCCAAGCCCAGTGCCAGCGGCCCTATCCGCCCGATCACCATGGTCACTATGATGAGCAGTTGCCCCACCATGTTGAGGTCCGGCGTCACGCCGGTGCTCAGCCCCACGGTGCCCACGGCGGAGAACGCTTCGAAGAGCAGGTCGATGAAGGGCGCTCCCTCGCTGTCCGAGCCGGTCAGGATGAATGCCACCACAAAGACCAGGACGATCCCCAGCGTCACCACTGCGATGGCCCTGTGCACCTGGAAGGGCGACACCTCGCGTCCGAACGCAGTCACGTGGTCCGAGCCGCGAATTGAGGAGATGACTGTCGCGACAAGCACGCCCAGGGTGTTCAGCCGGATCCCCCCGCCGGCGGAGGCCGACGCTGTGCCGATGAACATCAGCCCCATCAGGAAGAAGATCGTCGCCGAGTTGAGCACGCCGGTGTCGATGGTGCTGAACCCCGCGGCCCGCGCCGTGATGGACTCGAAGGAGGCGTGGATGATCTTCTCGCCCACCGGCATTGGCCCCAGCGTCTGCGGGCTGCTGTACTCCAGCGCCAGCACGACGACGGCGCCAAGCGCCCACAGCGCCACGCTTGCGACAAGAATGATCTTGGTGTCGAGGCTGAACCGGGAGAACCGGCGCACGCGGAACAGCTCGGCGATAACGGCGAAGCTTAGTCCGCCGGCCATGATGAGGAAGGCCATGACCCCCAGCGTGAAGAGGTCGTCCTGGAAGGCGCGGAGGCTCTCTGAGTCGGGGAGCGTGGTGAAGCCCGCGTTGTTGAATCCGCTGACGGCCTGGAACAGGCCCAGCCATGCCGCCTCCGGGAAGCTCACGTCCAGTGAGCGAGCGAATCGGAATGTCAGCAGCACGCCGCCGACGAGCTGAAGCGCCAGCGCCGTCACCATCAGGTTGCGGATGGCCCGCAGGATGCCGCCGATGCGCGTGTCCCCCAGCCCTTCCCGGAACGCCATGCGCTGCGGGAGCGTGATGCGCTGGCCCAGCAGGATGTAGATGAACCCTGCCATCGTCATCCAGCCCAGCCCGCCCACCAGGATGAGCGCCCAGATGACCACTTGCCCCGCGATGCTCCAGTGCACGGGAGTGTCCACCACCACCAACCCCGTCACCGTTGCGGCCGACGTGGCAGTGAAGAGCGCCACCATTGGCGGCGTCCACTCGCCGCTGGCGCTCGCGAAGGGGAAGAGCAGCAGCACGGTGCCCAGAGCGATGAGCCCGGCCAGGCCGGCAAGCAGCGTGATGGGAGAATTGATTGGGCGCAACCTGGGGGCGCGGAGGGGTATACGGACAGTGATAGGGCGGGTCTCTTGGGGTCTGGGACGCCGGACAACCTGGTCGCCCGGCTTGGGCTGCCAGCTGCGTTGCACGCATTGCTCCCTGTGGCCCCGTTTCTGCCGGCGGGACCGCCTCAACGATTGTGAACTCAGTCGCACACCATTGCAAGGCCCTCGCTATTGACTCCCCGGCGGCCTTGGCTATGGTGAGTGCTGGAGTATGGAATGGAACGTAGACTGCTGGTTGCCACCGGCAACCCCGGCAAGGTCCTTGAACTGGGTGCTCTGCTCCGCGACGTGTCCTACACGCTGGTCTCGTTGCGGGACCTGGGTCTGCCGACGGAAATCGAGGAGCCCGCGGATACCTTCGAGGGGAACGCCGTTATCAAGGCGGAGACGTACGCCCGCATGAGCGGCCTCCTCACGATGGCCGATGACTCTGGCCTGGAGGTCGACGCCCTGGACGGCGCCCCCGGTGTCCACTCGCGGCGGTTCGCCGGCGAGGACGCTTCCGACGACGACAGGACGGCGCTGGTGCTGCGGCGGTTGGCGGACACGCCGTGGGAGCGCAGGACGGCGCGCTACCGGTGCGTGCTCGCCCTGGCGGCCCCCGGCGAGCCCACGCTCACGTGCGAGGGCGTGTGTTCTGGTATCATTAGCTATGAGCCCCGCGGAGAAGGCGGCTTTGGCTATGACCCCGTCTTCTACTTGCCGGAGTACGGCAGGACGGTTGCGGAGCTCTCGCTGGAGGAGAAGAACCGCGTGAGCCATCGGGCGCGGGCGGCGGCCAAGGCCGCGGACGTGCTCAAGGAGCGCGCAGACCGGGAGCGATAACGACGACGGTAAGCCGTTGGAGCGGCACATGTCTCTGGACACGCTGAACAGGCCCCTGAGAGACCTCCGGATTTCCGTGACGGACCGGTGCAACTTCCGCTGTCCGTACTGCATGCCCGCCGAGGTCTTCGGCGAGCGGTACAAGTTCCTCTCCAAGGCCCAGATGCTGAGCTTTGAGGAGATCACGCGTCTCGCGGGCGTCTTCGTGGGGCTTGGCGTCACCAAGCTGCGCATCACCGGCGGTGAGCCCCTCGTTCGCGCGGACCTTTACAAGCTCATCGGCATGCTGGCCGGGATTTCCGGCGTCCAGGACATGGCGATGACCACCAACGGCTATCTGCTCGCGCGCCATGCGCAGCCGCTGAAGGATGCCGGCCTCTCCCGCGTCACCGTCAGCCTCGACTCGCTGGACGAGGAGATATTCGGCCAGCTCAACGGCTTGAACTACAGCGTCGACCGCGTACTGGAGGGCATCCAGGCGGCGGACGAAGTCGGTCTCACGCCCATCAAGGTCAACTCCGTCGTCGTCCGGGGAGTCAACGACCACACCGTCGTTGACCTGGCGCGCTGGTGCAAGGAGCGTGGCTACATCGCCCGCTTCATCGAGTACATGGACGTCGGCAACCTCAACAACTGGGACGAGTCGGAGGTGGTGCCGGCAAAGGAAATATTGGAGCGCATCAACGCGGAACTGCCGGTGGAGCCCGCAAGCCCCAACTACACCGGCGAGGTGGCGCAGCGGTGGCGCTACGTGGACGGCGAGGGCGAGATGGGCGTCATCGCGTCCGTGACCGCCCCCTTCTGCGGCGACTGCACCCGCGCCCGCCTCTCCACGGACGGCAAGCTGTACACCTGTCTATTTGGCAGCGAGGGCACGGACCTGATGGGTCCCATGCGCGACGGTGCCACCGACGCCGATCTCTCCGCCATCATCGAGCGCGTCTGGGACCGCCGCGAGGACCGCTACTCCGAGCTCCGCGCTTCTCTGCGGCGAGCCCTCCGCGTCACCTCCAGGGACGAGGCCCCGCGCAAGATCGAGATGTACAAGATAGGCGGATAGGAGGAGACCATGTTCAAATTGCCGTTCATAAACAAGAACGAAAAAAAGGAATTTCCGGCCGAGAAGGGGTTCACCTTCAGACCTCCGCCAGAGAGTCGTCCTCCGGCTCCTCGTCCCCCCGTGCCGCCTGAGAGGCGGGATCGATAATGTGTCTGGTGTGAGGTCCGTAGATGAACTTGGCGGAATTGCCGCTGACGCTCTTGCTCATTCTTCCTGGATTTCTTGTCCTGCAGGTGGCCTTCTTGGTCAGCAGGATTCGGCGGATTTCTGCCTTCAACGCTACAATGTGGAGCCTTCTCCTCAGCTTCCTCTTGTTCGTTGCCGTCTACCTCCCGTATGCCGCTTTGATTTCCCCTCCGATGGGGTTGGCTACCTGGCCATCCTTTCGCGATGCGCTTGTGAGTCCCCAAAGTCTTCCGGGCGGTGTTTGGATTGTTCTCTATGTTAGCGCTATAGGACTTGGATGGGGCTTTGGCAAGTTGGAAGGGAGCCGAGTTCCAAGGCGGCTCTTACTTTTGTTGCGAATTGATCTCAGCCGCCACGGGAGCATATGGGAACGCGCTTTTGAGGAGAACGATTCTTGTGAAGTATTTGTGTACACGGCGGACGGAAGACTCTTTCTAGGGTGGCCAAAGTACTTCTCCAACGACCGTACAGACCCTGGCCCGGAGTTGTATCTATCACCCGTGAGCATTTGGGAGCCTATGTCTGGCAATTGGGTGCCGTTGGACTATGCCGATGGAGTGTTGTTTCACGGCGCTGAGATAAGCCGCATAGAGTTCTTGAAGGCAGACGGCAGCAACAGCCCAAATGCCTAGGCCTCTGTGAGGAGGAAACAGTCATGGCGACTGAACCACAACGGCAGGATCCCGCGGCCGGCAAGGAAGGGCAGCTTACGCACCTTGACGATGCCGGCCACGCCCGCATGGTGGACGTCGGCGGCAAGCCGGCCACCGCACGCGAGGCGGTGGCTGTCGGCAGCGTCGTCATGCGGCCTGAGACCCTCGCCCTGATACTCGCCGGTGAGCTGGAGAAGGGCGACGCCCTGGCGACCGCTCGCATCGCGGGCATCATGGCGGCCAAGCAGACGCCCACCCTCGTTCCGCTCTGCCACCCCATTCCCCTGAGCCGCGTCGCCGTCGACCTCGAGCCTGACGAGTCCGCCTCCGCCGTTCGCGTCACCGCCACCGTCGCGACCACCGCGCAGACGGGCGTGGAAATGGAGGCAATGACCGCCGTCTGCGTTGCCGCGCTGACCCTCTACGACATGTGCAAGGCCGTCGACAGGGGCATGCGCTTCGAGGGTGTGCGGCTGGTGCGCAAGACCGGCGGGGCCAGCGGAGACATCGTGTTGGAGTAGGCTACTGCTCCTCGTACTGGGCCAGCAGCGCCTCAATCTCCTCTGTGTGCACTGCGAAGAAGATGCCCAGCACGCGCCGTCCCGTCTCGCTGACTTCGACCACGCCCTTGCTCATCCCGACGACGCGTCCCAGCGTGTCCAGCACTGGACCGCCGCTGTCGCCCGGGTCCACCACCGCGTCGATGCGCAGCTGCCGCCCTCCCTGATCGCCGAAACCGACTATCGCTGACAGCACTCCGCGCTTTACGGCGGCCCCGCCCACGGTCCCGTTTTCCTGCACGCCGTAGTGGGAATAGCCAAGGACAAAAAGAGTCTCGCCCAAGTTGTCCGACGTGACTCCCCGCCGCGGCAGGGGCTGCAGTGCTGTGGTGTCCGCGTTGTAGGAGAGGAACGCCACGTCCAGCACGGCGTCTGTGAACACGACGTCCGCCCGGAACGGTGGCAGGAAGGCGTGCCGCACCGTCACGGCCTCTTCCCCCTCGACCACGTGCTCGTTGGTGGCGATCAGTCCCTCGCCGATGACCCAGCCGGTGCCAAGCTCATCGGGCGTCTCGACGTACACGACGGAGTCGACCACCTCTCTGTAAAGGGCTGACACGTCCACCTCGTCGTCCGGGGGCAGGACTACTGGTGTCGCGGTAGGCAGCGGCGTCGGAAAGGCGATGGGCGTCGCGGTAGGCGGTGGCGTCGGGGAAGCGATGGGCGTCGTGGTAGGCAGTGGTGTTGGGAAGGTGACTGGGGTCGCCGTCGGCAGCGGCGTCGGGAGCGTGACGGGCGTTGGCGTTGGAAGTGGCGTCGGGAAAACGAGCGGGGTTGGTGTCGGTTGCGCTATCGGCGCGGGCAGCCCCGCGACAGCCGTCGCGATCTTCGCCGTCGTCGTCGCGTCGATCTCCTCCGCCGACGGCCCGCACGCGGCCATCGCCGCCAGCAGCACGCACGCCGCAAAGGCGAGCGCGCGGTTGTCCACTGTCCGCATCACGGCTGGCTCCCCCGCGCAGGTTGCTCGGGCGCGGCGATGGCCGCCTCCACCTCCCCGTTGAGGCACAGCGGCGCCATGGGCAGCCCGTCCCCGTCCACGACCTGCTGTCCGGCAATCCGCAGCCGGCCGTCGGCGAGCGCTCTCAGCGTCTCCAGCAGCAGCGGCCGCTCCCGTACCACGCCTAGCCGCCGGATGGCTTGGAGGAGGAGTAAGTCCTCTCCGTGAGACGCCTTCAACTCTTCTACCGGAGTCCCGTCCACCGCCGCCCAGAGCTCGTCCAGGCCCGTCCCGCGTATGGGGAAGGTGACGTAGGAGACGACCGGCCCGCGGTCCAGATCGTCTGTGGCGAGATGAACGAAGGCCCCCGACTCCCCTGCCTCCGACTCGATCAGCTTCCAGATGACCTGCTGCCACGTGCCGACCGGGCCGTCGGGCGACGCCGGGTGCAGGTTCAGGCCCGGCCGGCTCCGCACCATCTCGGGCCCGAAGATCAGCCCGTACCCGGCCGTGACGTTGAAGTCCGCGGTGTAGCCGTCGAGCAGCGCCAGCGTTTCCGCGTCGTACGCCTCCCGCACCTCGCCGAAGCTGGCCGCCCCGCGCTCGCGCCGGAATCGCTGCGACGAGAGCGTCACGACGGGTATGCCGTGCGAGCGCACCAGCCCCATGAAGCCGTCGCTCCCCGCGTGCTCCCCCGGCTCGCGGTTGCAGAACACGAACGCGAACTCCGCGTCGAGGTCGCCCCCGTCGATGGCGTCTTTGACGCAGGTGAACAGCCCCCGCGACCCCTCTCCCCGGCCTGTGCTGAACCATCCAAGACGCAGCATGACGCTCCCGCAGCATGGAATGGGTTGGCAGGGCGTAGTGTGCCAGAACACGGCATCAAGGGAAAGGGAATTTGCTATCATCTGGCTGCGAAGCCGGTGCGATTGGGGGGCCAAGTGCAACAGGAACGGTCAGCGGAAGTCGTCATCGTAGGCGGCGGGATCGCCGGGTGCGCCGTCGCCTACTACCTGACCGCTATGGGTGTGAGGCCCGTCGTGGTCGAGCGCGAGGGCGTCGCCGCCGCGGCGTCGGGCTTCGCGCAGGGCGGTCTCTACATCATGTCCGGCGCCGGCATGGACGGCCCCTTCTTCCCCTTCGCCCGCGAGAGCCTGCGCCTGCACCGCGAGCTTTACCCCGTGCTCACGGAGATGACCGGCCTGGACAGCCGGCTCGCGGAAAAGGACATCCTCTCCGTCGCCATGGACGCTGATGACCTCGTCTCCCTGGAGGAGGTCCGGGCGGTGCAACAGGCCAACGGCTTCACCGTCACGTGGCTGGACCCGCAGCAGGTCCGCGACCTCGAGCCCGGCATCGGGCCCGGCGTCATTGGCGGCATCCGCACCGAGCACACGTGGCTCCTGGACAGCGAGACGCTGACGAAGTCGCTCATGCAGGCTGCCGAGCGTCAGGGCGCGGAGCTGCGCATCGGCGAGGTCGCCGGCCTCGAGTGGGACGGCGACCGCGTCACCGGCGTGACCCTCGCCGACGGCGTCATCGCCTGCGATAGCGTCGTCCTCGCCCTCGGCCCGTGGTCGGCCTTCCTGCACGAGTGGCTGGGCGTTACCGTCCCCGTGCGCCCGCTCAAGGGCGAGATCCTCCGCATCCGGACGGACGTGATGCCCGTGCAGCCCCACATCGGCTGGCAGCACAGCTACATCGTCAAAAAGCACGACGGCCTCCTCTGGACGGGCACCACAGAGGACGAGGTCGGTTTTGACCGCGATCCCTCGGCGTCCGCCGCCGAGCGCATCATGGCGGGCGCCTCCCGCGTCTTCCCCGCCATCACCCAGGGAGCCGTCGAGCTGCACACCGCCTGCCTGCGCCCCGTCACGCCCGACAGCGCGCCCATCGTCGGCGCGATGCCCGGAGCGCGCGGCGTCTACTTCGCGACGGGCGCTGGTCGCAAGGGCATCCTCGCCGCACCCGCGCTCGGCAAGGCGACGGCCGACCTCATCGTCAGCGGCGGCACTGACCTGCCCATCGGGCCGCTGGGCTTGCAACGCTTCCTGTAGGAGACAGGCTTGATCGACAGTCAACTCACCGTCCGCCCTCAGCCCTCCGCCCGCCGGGTCTGGTGACGAATGGCGCGCACTGGCCAGGCCCGTAGCCCACGCCTCCAGGGCCGCTCGTCGGTGCTCTTTGCCATGGTTGCGGGCCATGCAATCGTCCACGTCTTCCTCTCCGGCTCCTTCCTGATTCTCCCGGAGATCAAGGCGGCGCTCGCGCTCAGCAACACGGGCATCGGGGTCATCGCCGCAACACGCGACGTCTTCAGTGGGCTGATCAGCTTTCCGGCCGGTTTTGTGTCCGACCGCTACGCGGGCCGGTTGGCTGCGGTGCTGGGGCTCTCCGTTCTCGGCCTCGGTGTGTGCATGTTTCTCGTGGGTGTTTCGACCACCTTCTGGATGGCCCTCGTCTCCATCACGCTTCTCGGCATGGTCATCGTCTTCTGGCACCCTCCGGCGCTCGTGATCCTCTCCACCCAGTACCCCGAGCGGCGCGGCTTCGCCATCGGCATGCACGGCACCGGCGGCAGCATCGGCGAGGCCATCGGACCGGCCATGCTGGGCTTCCTCCTCGGGTTCCTGCTGTGGCGCACGGTGCTGCAGGCGAGCATCATCCCCGCCGTCCTCATGGGCATCGGCATCTACCTGCTGGTGAGGGCCGTGCCCTCCGTGGCGGCTTCCACGACCAACCGCCGCTACCTTGCCGGCGTCCGGGCCGTCCTGGGCAACGGCCGCCTGCTGCTGGTGCTCGCGACCGCCGCGTGCTTCAGCGGCACGCAGATCGCCCTCACGAGCTTCATGCCCATCTACCTCCGCGAGGACCTGCAGCTGTCCACCGCCGCCACCGGCGCGATCCTGTCCATGCTGCAGATCGCCGGCATCGGCTCCCAGCCGGTGCTCGGCTACCTCTCCGACCGCTTGGGACGCCGTCCCGTGCTCGTCTTCGGCTTCACTGGCCTCACGCTGGGAACGCTGGCGCTCTATTTCGCGGGTGAAGGCCTGGCCTTCTTTGCTGCCGTCGCCCTCACCGGCCTCTTCATGTTCCCGATGATGGCCATTGTCCTCGCGCTGGGGCTGGACGTCGTCGGAAGCGGCGTGCAGGGCACGGCGGCGTCCATCATCTTCGGCGTCGGCATCATCCTGTCGGCGTTCTCCGCGTGGCTTGCCGGGAGCATCGCCGACCGCTATGGCGTCGACGCCGTGTTCCTGTACGCCGCGGCCCCCGCCTTCCTGTCGCTCTTCTTCACCGTCGTGGGCGCCTGGGCCGGCGGCCGCTCCAGCCGGGTTGCCGCCCCGCCGGCCCCGTAGGGGCGACCCTTGTGGTCGCCCGCCTCCGCCTCCTACGGCATCCATTCCCCCCCGTACCCCGATACGGGGCCGGTATCCAGGATCCTCGCGACCAATGGCTTCACACTCCCCCGCCGCCTCCACGCCAATTGACGCACAGCTAGGGGGGCGGCTATAGTTGCAGGTGCGCTTCAGGGCAGCCGCGCACCGTCTCCGGCTCCGTCTTGCAGCGCCTTCCGTTCCGATTTCAGGCTAGGTGAAGAATGGCCCAGTCCACCGTCTCCGCCCGTCCCATCGGCGTCCAGGTCGACAACCGCATGCTCGTGCTCATTGCCGTGGTGGCCGGCCACGCGGTGAAGCACGTCTTCAACGCCGGGTCCATGCTGATCCTGCCGGAGCTCAAGTCCGCCCTCGGTCTGAGCAACACCAGCATCGGGCTGTTGACCACAACCCGCAGCGTGTTCGGCGGCCTCGCGAACCTGCCCGCGGGCTTCGTGTCCGACCGCTACGCCAACCGCATGGCCGCGGTGCTGGCGATTACCCTCATCGCCGTGGGCATCTCCATGTTCCTCGTTGGCATGTCGACCACCTTCTGGATGGCCGTCATCTCGATGACCCTCCTTAGCATGGCCATCACCTTCTGGCACCCGCCCGCCCTCGCGGCGCTCTCGGTCCGATACCCTGACCGTCGAGGGTTCGCCGTCGCCATGCACGGCACCGGCGGCAGCATCGGCGAGGCCGTCGGCCCCATCCTCACCGGCTTCCTCATCGGCTTCATGCTGTGGCGCACGGTGCTGGAGTTGAGCCTCATCCCGGCCGTGCTGATGGGCCTTGGCATCTACCTGATGCTGAAGTCCGTTCCCACGCTGACCGAGGAGACGACGACAAAGCGGTACTTCGGCGGAGTGAAGGCCGCGCTGAGCAACACTCGGCTGCTGCTGGTGCTCGGCACGACGGCCTGCTTCAGCGGCTCGCAGATCGCGATTATGAGCTTCCTGCCCATCTACGCCCGCGAGGACCTGGCGATGTCCACGACCGCGACCGGCGCCCTCGTGTCCCTGCTGCAGGTCGCGGGCATCGGCTCCCAGCCCGTGCTCGGCTACCTCTCCGACCAGTTCGGTCGCCGGGTGGTGCTGGCGATCGGGTTTGCGGGCCTCGCGCTGGGGACTCTGGCGCTCTACACCGCCGCCGACGGCCCGGCCTTCTTCGTGGCCGTCGGGTTTACCGGCCTCTTCCTCTTCCCCATGATGGCCATCCTGCTGGCGGCGGCCATGGACGTGGTCGGCAGCGGGGTCCAGGGCACCACGGTGTCCTTCGTCTTCGGCGTCTCCATCATCCTGGCGGCCGTCTCCGGATGGATTGCCGGCCGGATCGCCGACACCTTTGGCGTCGACACCGTCTTCCTCTACGCGTCCGCTCCCGCGGCGGTGGCCTTCCTGCTCACGGTGGTGGGTACCAAGGTCGGCGGCGGCCGCTCCAGCGTCCCAACCGAGGCCTAGCGATGCCCGGCCCTCGCGACGGGGCGCCGCAGCCCTTGACGGGCGGCGCCAGGCCCACTCCCGCCAGCGTCGACATCCGGGACGACGCCATCGTCATCGTGTGGAACGACGGACACGAGAGTGTCTACCCCCACCGGTACCTGCGGCTGCGCTGTCACTGTGCGACGTGCGTCGGCGAGGGCGCCGGCAGGCACGAAATAGACCCCGCGACCGTGCCCGAGGACGTGGTCGCCCTGGAGTACATGCCCGTGGGCCGCTACGCGCTGCAGTTCCTCTGGAGCGATGCCCACTACACCGGCATCTACCCCTTCGACGCTATGCGCGAGGTCTGCCCCTGCAACCAGTGCGCAGCCTGACCTGCCCGGCGCATCACCCCGTTCCCTGATCGCGTCAAACTACATCGAGCAAAGGTGGGGTCCCCGTCTTGACTGAAGAGCGCATCGGCACGGGATCGGGCATGAAGGACGGCCGCCCCCAAGCGTCGGGTGGTGGTGCCTGGGATGCCGAGGGCTACAACACCAACTTTTCCTTCGTCTGGGAGTTCGTCACAGACCTGTTGGCGGTGCTCGCCCCGGCCCAGGGTGAGAGGGTCCTGGACATCGGTTGCGGCACGGGCCAGTTGACGTCGGCCATTGCGGAAGCGGGCGGCGCAGTAACGGGAATCGACAACGATGCAGGCATGATCGCCCTTGCTCGGCAGAACTTCCCCGGTGTCCATTTTGCGGTTATGGATGCCCGGGAAATGACGTTCGACAACGAGTTCGACGCTGTGTTTGCCAACGCGTCCCTGCACTGGATGCGCCCTCCTGCGCGCGTGGTTTCGGGCATCAGCCGGGCGTTGAAGCCGGGGGGCAGGCTCGTTGCCGAGCTTGGCGGGAAGGGCAACGTTCAGTCAATCGTAGCTGCCGTCCGCAGGTGCATTGCCGATGCCGGGTACGGTGACCCAGGTCCGCGAAGCCCTTGGTACTTCCCTGATATCCCTTCGTATACAGGCTTGTTGAAGCGGTATGGACTCAATGCCTCGATGGCTGTGTTGTTCGCGCGGCCCACTCCGTTGAGCGGAGGTTCGGAAGGGTTGGCCCGTTGGTTGGACATGTTTGCCGGGGCCTTCTTTGCAAAGGTCCCGGTTCGGGCACGCCCCAGGATAGCGGATGCGATCGTGGAAGAGTTGCGGCCCCGGTTGTACCGCGATGGCCAGTGGGTGGCCGATTACGTTCGGCTGCGGGTTATTGCGGCCAAGCCTCTGCAGCCTGCGGAGGCTGCGCTCTGAATTGAAGGCCGGGTGCCTAGCATTCCACGTTCGCTTGGCTTGACCGGATCCCCCTGCCATCACCCCGTAGTGCCCCCGCTAGCCCCCCGGATACCCTCTCTGCATGAGAGGGAAAATGAAGGGGATCGAGCAAGAGAAGTGCGGCTTCCTCTACGCCGCTGTCGCCCAGCCCGCGGCCGCGTGGCGCTCATCAAAACTGGTTGCGGTGCCGCAAGTGACGGCCGGGATTTGTCTTCCCCCGGGTGAAATTCGCTTTGTAGCTGAAATGTGCCACAACAGCTACAAAGCGAATGCCGAATCGAATGCGCCGAGCCGCAAGAAGCGACGGCTCTGCGGTGCATCGGGATGGCGTCGAGAGCTGGTAGGCAGGGGGCGGCGCGCCCCCGCCCTACGCCGTCCAGTTCGCGTCGCGCCCCAGCATGCCCAGCAGCTTGGTCTGCGTGTCCGCGTCCTCCGCCACGTCCACCTCGGGTGCGAACGCCGGCTGCGGCATCTGCCCCTTTCGCGGCAGCACGATGGCGTAGGACGCCTCGACCAGGTCCGCCGGGAGCGTCGCGTCCTGTCCGGTGGCCTTCGCCAGGTCCCAGGCGTGGATGAGGATGTCCGTGAACATCAGCGTCGCAAACCCAGAGCCGGGCATCGGCCCGCGCGCGAAGTTCAGGGTCTGCTCCATCGCGCCGGGCTGCGATACCGCTTCCTTGGCAGCCCCGGCCGCCTCGTCGAGCGCGGCCAGTGGGTCGCCGCCCTCCGGTATGCCCCGGCTGCCGCCCGAGGCCTCTTCCCACGTCTTCCCCTCGAACAGCGCCGCGAGCATGGACGCGCCACCCACGACGTGGTTGACCACGCCCCGGGCCGTCCACTCCGTGCAGGGCGATTGCGCGTCCCACTGGTCGCCGCTCACGTTGGCGGCGACGGCGCGCATCGCGTCGATCGCTTGTGTCAGCAGCTTGCCCCGGTCCTCCATCGGCGGGGTTGCATCGGTCGTCATGGTCCCTCCAGCCAGTTGGATGGCCCTAGTGTAGCCCACGACGTGTTTTCAAGCACCTGGGGACGCCCCGCGGTGGTACAATGCCCGCGCAACCTGGGAGCGCGCGTTTGGCACAGGAGAAGCCGGGGAGCGGCCGGGGCGTTGACCGGTGGATGCCCCTCGTCCTGGTCCTCCTCTTCATGCTGGCCCTTGCGGGCGGGGTTGCGTTGCTGGTGCAGCGGGAAGCGGGGAGCGGCGTGGAGGTGACGCTGCCGGAGGCCACGCCGACGCCGGCCCTGCGGGCGTACATCGCCGGAGCGGTCAACCGACCCGGCGTCTACACGTTTGACGACGGCGACCGCCTTGACGACCTCCTGCGCATGGCCGGCGGCCCCGCCGGTGACGCCGATGTCTCCGGCCTGAACTTGGCGCTCCGGCTTCGTGACGAAGGCCACTTCTACGTCCCGGCCGTAGGTGAGACGCCGCCCGTGACGTCACAGTCCGGCGCGGCGGGGCAGACCGGCCTTCTTGACCTGAACGCCGCCACGGCCCATGAACTCGAGTCGCTTCCGGGCGTCGGCAAGGTCAAGGCGGAGGCCATCGTCGAGTACAGGGAGACACTGGGCCGGTACTCCAGTGTCGAAGAACTGCTGCAGGTGCCGGGGATCGGCCCGGCTACCCTCGAAGGGATCAGGGATCACGTCACGGTGCGATAGCAAAGCAGCAAGGGGGATGACATGCCGGAGGTTGAGCTCATACTGACGGGGTTCACGTCACACACGGACCAGGGCCGCTTGGGGTTCTGCACCGTGGGCCTCATCCGCGGCGACAGGACGATCGTCGTCGACACCGCCCACCACGGCCGGCGGATGCTGCTGATGAGCGCCCTCGCCGAGCGCGGCGTCTCGCCCAATGACGTTGACTTGGTTGTCCTCACCCACGCCCACTGGGATCACGTCCAGAACGTGGACATCTTCAAGAACGCGCAGGTGGCCGTCGGCGCCGACGAGCTTGAGTACGCCAGGGACCCGCACCCAACGGACTGGGCCACGTCTGGCTATTTCCTCGACATGCTCAGCCGCCGCGACGTGCTCGCCGTCGCCGACGGCCAGGAGTTGGCCCCCGGCGTACGCATCCTCGGCACGCCGGGCCACTCCCGCGGCCACGTCTCCGTCGTCGCCGAGACCCCTGCCGGCAACGTCGCCATCACCGGCGACGCCCTCACCGCCGCCGACTGCGTCGAGACTGGGGTGCCATTCCTCGTCTTCTGGGACGAGGAGACGGCGGCCCAGAGCGTCCGCAAACTCATCGACAACGCCACCATCTTCTACCCCGGCCACGACCGCCCCTTCCGCCTGCACGACGACGGGACCATCGAGTACCTGACCGGCGCGCGCGACTTCACGGTCTACCAGTACCTCGGCCACCGTAGCGGCGAGATCGCCGTCACCATATCCCCGCAGCCCGTGCGCTCCACTCACGTGGTCCGGTAGCCGCCTGGCATGACGCTGACGGCGCTGGCCGCCGCGTGGGTGTGCGGTCTCCTGCTCGGCCAGCAGGTCAACCTGCCGCCCGCGGTGCTGGCGCTCTGGGGCGTCGCTGGCGCGGCGCTATGGTCGGCGGCGGCCCTGTACGCAAGACGGCGCGGCCTGATTATCGCGGGCTGCGCTGCGGCCATCCTCCTCGCGACCGGCGCCTGGTGGGGCGGGCGCGCCTTTCATCAGGATGTCGACGCCGGCCTTGCGCCGCTGTTCGTGGAGGATGCGGTCACGTTCGAGGGCACGGTCGCGACGGACCCGGAGCGCGACGGCGTCTCCTACCGCTTCCAGCTCCGTGACCTGCTGTGGGAGACCGGCGACGGCTGGCAGCCAATCGATGGCCGCGTGCAGGTGACGGCCCGCCCCGGCGCGGACTTGGCCGCCGGTCGCGAGGCCCCGCACGTCCGCTACGGCGACCGTCTCGCCCTCACCGGCGCCGTCGAGCCGCCGCCCGTCTTTGACGACTTCGATTACCGCGAGTACCTCGCCCGCCAGGGCGTCGGCGCGGTCTCCCGCTTCCCAACGCTCGCCCTCGTGGACGAGGGGCGAGGCAACAGGCTGCTGGAAGGCGTCTACGCGGTCCGATCCCATCTCTCGGCAAGCCTCCAGCGCAGCCTGCCGGAGCCCGCGTCGGCGCTGGCGAGTTCGCTGCTGCTGGGGCAGCGCCGCGGCCTGCCCGACGAGGTGCGGCAGGACTTCATCGAGACGGGCACGAGCCACCTCCTCGCCATCTCCGGCCTGCACGTGGCCATCGCCCTCGGCGCGGCCCTGGCGCTCGGGCGGCTCGCGTTCGGCGGCGCGCGATGGCCCTTGCTGCTGGCGCTCCTTGCGATATGGGCCTACGCCCTCGTCAGCGGGATGTCGCCCTCCGTCACCCGGGCGGCGATCATGGGCAGCGTCTTCCTGTTCGGCCGCGCGTTGGGTCGCGAAGGCGCGAGCCTGCCCGCGCTCGCCGCCGCGGCCGCCGTCATGACCGCCCTCAACCCGCGCGTGCTGACGAGCATTTCTTTCCAGCTCAGCTTCACCGCCGTCGCCGGGTTGCTCCTGCTGGCCTCGCCTCTGGAGGCGCGGCTGTCCCGTGCGGCAGCCCGCATCACCGGCGACGACGGCCCACCCGTGTCGCTGGGCCGTGCCGCGTCCGGCGCAACAGCCGCGGGCATCGCCGCGACGCTGGGCACGCTGCCCCTCGTCGCCCTCGCCTTCGAGCGCGTCTCCTACGTCGGCATCCCCGCGACGCTGCTCGCCCTGCCCGCGCTGCCGCTTGCGCTGGCGGCGTCGGGTGTTGCCGCAGTGGCGGGACTGCTCTGGACGCCCCTGGGCGTCGCGGCGGGATGGGTGGCCTGGGTGCCCCTGTCGTACGTGCTTGCCGTGGTCGGCGGCGTCGCTCGACTGCCCGGCGGCCTGCTGGAGCTTGGCGGCGTCACCCCTGCCATGGTCTGGGGCTACTACGCGCTGCTGGCCGGCCTCGCCTACGGCCTCCGCCGGTGGGAGGACGGCGACGATGCACCGTCACCTTCGACGGCCGCTCGCGCAACTTCTGGCCGCGGACGCCTGCGGTTGGCGGCCGTCGCGCTGCTGCTCGCCTGCGCCGTCGTCTGGACCGCCGCCGCAACCACGCCCGATGGCCGTCTCACCGTCGCCTTCTTGGACGTCGGACAGGGCGACGCCATCTTCATCCAGACGCCCTCCGGTGTGCAGATGCTCGTGGACGGCGGTCCGGACCCGGAGGCGATGCAGCGTGAGCTCGGCCGTGTGATGCCCTTCTGGGATCGCACGCTGGACCTCGTGGTGCTGACCCACCCGGACGCCGACCACCTCAACGGCCTCGTCTCCGTGCTCGAGCGCTACGATGTCGCGCGGGTCGCCGAGACCGGCGTCGCCTCGACGTCCGGGCAGTACGCCTCGTGGCGTCGGCTGGTCGCGGGCGAGCCGGACGTCGAGGCGCTTGAAGCGTTCGCGGGGCAGGATTGGCGGACCGGCGACGGCGTCGTCATGAGCGTGCTGAACCCGCCGCCCGGTCTGCCGTCGTGGACGCCCGACCTCCGCAACAACAGCGGTGTCACGCTCCGCATCGCATACGGCGAGGTGTCCTTCCTGCTCCCTGCCGACATTCACGCCTACGCCGAGGCGACGCTGCTCGCGAGCGACGCCCCCCTGCGGGCGACCGTCTTGAAGGCGGCGCATCATGGCTCCGCCACGTCCTCGTCGCAGGCGTTCCTCGACGCCGTCGACCCCGAGGCCGTGGTCGTCAGCGCGGGCATCGACAACAAGTTCGGCCACCCGGCGGACGAGGTCATGGAGCGGCTCAACGCCCTGGCAGGCGAGGACAACGTCTACGTCACGGCGGAAGACGGCGCGGTGACCTTCACGACGGACGGCGAGCGCCTGTGGGTCGACACGGTTCAGTGAGCGAATCCGTTCGCCCTGAGCCCTGTCGAAGGGTCGCCCTGATCCCCCTCTTCCGTCGTTCCTGCGGAGGCAGAGCCTGCCCCTGCGAAGGCAGGGGAACCTAGAGGGGCGGCGTGGGGAGGGGCCGCTCACCCCGCCACGCGCCTCAGTCACCGCTCCACACCCGCCCGATGCGGCGCAGCAAGTCCCAGTCGAGTCCTGCCCCAAGCCCGGCGCCGTCGGTCAGGCGCAGCCGCCCGTCCACGACGTTCTCCCTCGGCAGCATTAGCTCAGCCCGCCAGTCCGCCTCGTACACCGCGTACTCCAGCCGGAGCGCCCCGGGGATGGCCGCTGTGACGTGGGCGCTCGTGAGCAGCGAAACCGGCCCCGACGGGCAGTGCAGCGACGTGCCGCCGCCCGAGGCCGCTGCGGCCTTGCCGGCGCGGACTGCCTCGGCGGCGCCTCCGCAGAACTTCACGTCCGGCATGATCACGCGCACTCCGGCGTCGGCTGCAAGCTTCGCGTACCACTCCTCGCCGTACCCGTGCTCCCCGCCCGCGACGAGCATCGGCACGCGGGCGGCGATGCGCGCCGTGCCCTCCAGCTCGGTCGCGGGATCGACCGGCTCCTCGAACCAGGAGACGCCGAGCGCGGCCAGCTCCCCGGCCACCGCCACGGCGGACTCCACGTCGAACCGGCTGTGGCAGTCGACCATGAGGGCCACGTCGAGTCCGATGGCGTCCCGTATCGCGGAGACGCGTTCGATGCCGGAGCGGGCCAGCCGGATTGCGTCGTCGGTGGGGGTGCCGGGCGCAACCTCGTCGAACGGGGCGCACTTCACCGCGCCGAACCCCTCCGCGACGGCCCGCGCCGCAGCCGTGCCAAACTCATGCGGCGTTCGCTGCGACGCAAAGAGACCCCGGTTGATGTTCGCGTAGAGTTGAACGCTCTGGGGCAGCCCGCCGCCGAGCGCCTCTGTGAGGCTGACCCCGCTCCGGACCGCCTGGAGGATGGACGCGCCCGTGCGCAACGCGCTGACCGCCGTTGCCCTTGCCAGGTCCCGGCGCAGCTCGCGCTCGTCCCAATCCAGCAGGCGTGGGACGTCCGCTTCCGTCGCGATGGGGCTGCTGCGGAGATGTGCGGCGGCAGCGGAGACTAGCTCGGCCACGCGGGGGGTCAGCTCCGCGCAGGTGATCTCCACCTCGGCGGGAGCGCCGGCGGCGTCCCACATCCGCGCGAACGTCCACGTCGTCCTCGGCGTCACGTCGACGGCGGCGAACTCGACGCGGTCAAGGCGCACGGACTCAAACTCCAACCATGCTCTCCCGGCGGACTAGATGAAGGGCCTGGAGCCCTCTGCCTCGCCCGAGTCCTCCACCCGCATCATCAGGGCCGGAAGAATGGCGATGAGCGCCAGAAATCCGGATATCATGAACAGGTTCTGGAACACCGTTACGCCGGCCTCGATCAGTGGGGCTTCGGTCTCTTCATACGTCGCACCGACCGTCACGTGGGCGGTCAGGGTGTAGAATCGCTCGATGCCCCACGCCGACAACGCGGCGAGCCCCAGCGCCATGCCGACCATCCGCGCCGCGGTGACCAGTGAGGCCGCGGCGCCCCAGTAGTCGCTGGGAGCGGCGCTCAGTGCGCTGACCGTTATCGCCGGAATGACCAGCCCGAACCCGAGGCCTGTCGTGACCAGGGGCGCCGTCAACCGGAACTGGTCCACCTCGGTCTCCCAGCCGCTCATGACCAGCAGCCCCGCTCCCACAAACGCGAGGCCGGTTATGCACACCGCCCGCACGCCGGTGAGGCGCAGGATGTAGCCTCCGACAACGGCGCCGACCGGTATGGCGACCGTCAACCGGAACAGGTGGAGGGCGCTCTCCCACGCCCCGCGTTCCATGACCGTCGCCGCCATCAGGGGCACAGCGACCAGGGAAATGATCAGGGCCACACCCACGAAGAACTGGGCGATGTTGGAGGACAGGAACGCCCGGGACGTGTAGAGGAAGGACGCCAGCAACGGCTGCTCGGCGCGCTTCTCCATCACGATCAACAGGAGGACCAGGAGGACGCCGCCGCCGATCAGGAAATACGGGAAGATCGCCTCCCCGGAGAAGATGCTCCGTTGCGCCAGTCCTATGGACAACAGGGTGAGGGCTGCCCCGAGGATCACTGCCCCAAAGTAGTCCATTCTCGACTCGGGGTTGGCCCGGTTGGGCAGAACGGCCAGCAGGCCAATAAGGATGAAACTCTGGGGCACGTCCAGCCAGAAGATCCACCGCCAGCCAAGCAGTTCGATTATCGCGCCCCCGTAGAGGGGGCCCAGCACAGACCCGGCCTCCGCCGATGCGGCCACGAGCCCGAGCGCAATGCCCCTCCTCTCCGGCGCCACCACGCCCACCGCCATCGCCAGCCCGATGGGTACCGTCGCGCCGCCCCCGAAGGCCTGCAGAATGCGGGCGGACACCACCCACTCGAAGTTGGGCGCCAGCGCCACCAGCGCCGACCCGATGGCGAAGAGGAGCAGCGCCGCGTGGAACATCTTCACGCGACCGTAGACGTCGGACAGGCGGCCCGCCAGCGGCATCGCGACGGTGTAGCTGATCAGGTACGCGGTGACGATCCAGGAAGCCCGGTCCAGGTCCGTGAGTGGGATCTCCAGGTCGACCATGACGCTGGGCAGCGCGGCGACCACGACCGTCTGGTCGAGGGCAGTCGAGAACACTCCAAGGCAGATTATCCCTAGGACAACCGACTCGGAAGTCCGCAGAGAAGTGAGGAGAGACCTGGCTGTGTTCACGGCCCGGGGGCTACCTCTGGGAGCTGGATGTCTACGGGGACGTTGATCTCCATGTTCACCAGGCGGGTTGTTTCAGGAGCGTCGTCGTCGAAGAGCTGCCCGTCGATTCTGAGCTGGCGTATGGTGTGCTCCACGTCGTCAAACCAGTAGGTCAGGATGATTGGGTGACCGGGGTCCACCGATGAGATGAGGCCGCTCATGTCTTCAGACAGCACGTTCCCCTCGATGCGGATTGTCTGGAAGTCGCCAATGGACTCCCGGCCGGTTATGGCGGGGTCCTGCATGACCGGGAGGATTTCGCTCAGGATGACGCCTATTCCTCCGAAGTTGAACGGCACCTGGTCCAGCGGGATGGGGAGCCACGGCGCGTCCCGCGAGAACTTCATGAAGGCCTGTTCGCCGACTGCCACTATTTCGATCTGTACAAACCCCATCGCGGGCGCTTCAACGTCCACCACCATCCTGGCGGCCTCCGGGGACCTGATGTCCCCCTCGACCGTCTTGAGGGTTGCGCCAAAGAACTTTGTGCCGGACTGCGTTTCGTCGCTCATCCGGAACTTGGCCGTCGTGATGGCGGCGAGTTTCTCGCCGGCGCTGGCGAGCAGGTCTTCCATGGACAGTTCGGGTTCAGGCGTGGGGGTAGGTTCGACGGGGTCCGAGCCGCACGCGGCTGCGTATGCGAGGAGAATTGCCGCCACCAGGATTGCCTTCAGCCCAAGTCCCAGCGATTTGAACACGTTCACCTGCCATTTCCCAGTCCGGCTGTGTTCGTGCCGCACCGGCCGCTGACGGTGTCGCGGCTTGGCGCCGTGCTCGCCATCGGCCTGCCGGCACATGACACACTCTAAGCAACCGTTGGCGCTATAGCAACAACAGCCATGCGTTGTTCTTCGCCGTATCGGGGCCCTGCCCAGGGCGGCGTGGTCGGCATTCCACTAGCCACCGGCAATCGATGCTAGTAGGATTGCGAGGTTATGGCGAAAACGGGGACTGCAGCGGGGCCGAGGCGGATAGCCATCGTCGGCGGAGGCGTTTCGGGCCTTGGGGCCGCGTGGGCGTTGGGCCAACACCCGGACCGGTTTGACTTCCGGCTGTTCGAGGCGCAAGACCGGATTGGCGGCAACGCGATCACCGCCGACATGCCGCAGGATGACGGCAGCTCGGTCCCCTTCGACATCTCCGTCACCGCCCTCATTCCGTCGGTGTACCAGCACATCCTGCTGTTGATGGAGCAGTTCGGCATCGAGCTGCTGGAGACCAGGTTCAACTACAGCGTCAGGTACCGCGGCCAGATATACGCCCACGATTTCGACTCCGACATCAGGCGCCAGCTCCGGGACGACATCGCGAAGTTCCAGCGGGTCCTGAAGCGCTTGCACTGGTTCGGGCGGCTGACCCGCTCCCAGTCGAGGCTGGTGAACGCCCTCAACCCCTTCAACTACATCAGCATGGGCGCCGTCCTCAACGTGGCGGGCCTGTCCCCGGACTTCAGGTACAAGGTCCTCAAGCCCATGTTCGTCAACTTCCTCATGGCGACCAACGTGTTCGACATGCCGGCGTCGCTGTTTTCCCGGTACCTGGAGTTCTTCGACATCGAGGTGGCTACGCCCATGCGGACGTGGGACCAGGGGACCCGGCGGATCTACGAGAACCTGTCCGCGGGCTTTCGGGACAAGATCTACGTCAACCGGCCCGTCAGGAAGGTGCACCGCCATCGGACGCATGTCGTGGTGGAGGACGAGGACGGGGTCGAGGAGGCGTTTGACGAGGTGATTTTCGCGTGCAACGCCAACCAGACGCTGATGGCGCTCGACAAGCCCTCGTTCATGGAGCGGTACATCCTCTCGTCGATCCGCTATGAGAGCGAGCTCCACAACCACACGGTCGTGCACTCGGACGCCTCCGTGCTGCCCGACGATGAGGTGCGGGCGCTGGAGACGCGCAGCAACCACGTCGAGCAGTACGGCGCGCGGCCCGACAACTACGAGATCACCTACATCATGCACAACCAGCAGCCGTGGGCCAAACGGTCGGACAAGCCGTGCCTGGTGACCTACAACCCGGTCAGCAGGATAGATGACGACAAGGTGATCAAGCGGTGGTGGTTCCAGCACATCGTGCACGACGTCCGCCACGTGGCGTGGGTCATCCAGCTCTTCCGCTTCATCCAGGGCAGGCGGCGGACGTGGCACTGCGGCGCCCACACGCTGGTCAACAGCCAGGAGACCTGCTTTGTCAGCGGGCTGGCCACGGCGCGGCAGCTGGGGGCCGACTACCCCTTCGAGGACGCGCAGGCGAGGCGGACGTTCAACTACTACGGGAGCATCATGTACGGCTGGGCTTTTAAGAAGGCGAAGGCGAAGGCGCGCAGGCGGCGCTGACGGCCCTCGGAAGGTGGTGGCGCATACGGGATTCGAACCCGTGGTCTCCGCCTTGAGAGGGCGGTGTCCTTGGCCGCTAGACGAATGCGCCACGCGATACGGCCAATGCGGTGCGACTCATCCAGTATAGCGCACCCGCCGACGCCGTGTCAGCACCGCGCTGCCGCCCGCCGCTCGGTTGAGGGGCGGCGACGGTTCCCGTACAATCGATGGTGCACCCAGGCCGAAGTGGCGGAATGGAAGACGCGGCGGACTCAAAATCCGCTGCCCGCGAGGGCGTGTGGGTTCGACTCCCTCCTTCGGCACCACTCTTGCATCCACGCGAGACGCGCCATGGCGGACATGCTCGACGCCTTCACCCTTGCACGCGCGATTGACGGATGCATCGCGCGCGTGGACGCGGTTGCGGCCGATGGCGCCGTCGACGCGTTCCGCGAGGCACTCTACGACTACCGCGCGGACGGCGACCTCGACGCGTTCCTGGACCGCTGCGGCGCGCTCCTCGCGGGGCTCGGCGGCGACCCCGGCGACGCTGCCGTCGAGGGCCGCTGCCACCGCGCCCTCGACTCGGTCTTCAGCAGCGGCTGACCGCCGCCCTCGCCCTCACTCCTCGTTCGCCAGGATGCGCTCTCGCGCCTCTTGCGCGGCCTGCTCCGCCGCCTGCTCCGCGGCCTCCAGCCGGTCGAGCATCGCGCTGACCTGCTCCTCGAAGCCCTCGGGCGCGCGGCGCAGCCCGCGGATATACCGGCTAAACTGCGTGGGGTCGATCCCCAGCGTCAGCGCGAGCCGTTCCTGGGTCACGCCGGACCGGGCCACTCGCTTTTGAAGATGCATGTCATGCATGTTCATGCCCGTAAGGTAGATGCATGACATACATTTGTCAAGAGAGTTGTTGCTAGCAATAATGGGCGCGAGGGAGGAATGGAGCACGTGGATGGGACGCAAGGACAGACAGCCCGCACTTAGCAGAGAGCGACTGATCGCCGCGATGGCGCGCCAAGGCGTCACGCAGCAGAGTCTTGGCGACCACATCGGCTACAGCCTGGACTCGGCGCAGCCCACCGTCTCCAAAATCCTCTCCGGCCGCGCGCAACCCTCCCTGGAGAAGCTCATCCAGATGGCCATGTACCTCAACACCTCCCTCGACTACCTCCTGGAGCTGACGGACAACCCGCACCCGGCCGCCGCGTACGACGCCGTCGACGTCGCCTTCGTCGAGACCTGCGCCCAGCCCGCCCTCGCCGGCCTCTCCGGCGACTCGACCGTCTTCCCCGCCGAGGGCAGCTACCCCTTCCGCCGCCGCGAGCTCCTCGACACCCTCGGTGTCGACCCCAAGCACTCCCGGGTCTTCCACGTCGTCGGCGACGCCATGATGCCGACGCTCCCCCACGGCAGCACCATCCTCGTCGATTGCTCCCGCGCCGTCCCCGTCGAGAACCGCCTCTACGTCTTCGAGCACGCCGGCGACATCCACGTCCGCCGCGCCCGCCAGTACCCCGCCGGCGGCTGGTACTGGTGCAGCGACCACCCCCTCGGCGCCCGCATGGAGCACACCGGCGATGACGAGGTCTGGGGCGAGGTCCGCTGGGTGGCCCACTGCCTCTACGACGGCGCCGGCTACGGGCTGTAAGGAGAAGGACGCATGGCCACCGAGCGCCGCCCCCAGGTCTACAACCTCCTCCTGGCCCCCATCGTCGTCAACTCCGACGACGGCACCCGCGTCATCAGCGACTGGCCGCCGATCATCCGCCTCGTCGCCGACCGCATGGAGAAGCGCACGCCCCACGTGACCTTCTTCCACCTCAACGGCCGCCAGATCGCCCAGCTGGACCGGGACATCGCCGCCTGGTGGACGACGGAGATCCCGGCCACCCCCCGCGACCAATAACCCCCGCCCCCGCACCCCGTCCATCCTTCGATTTCCCTCAGGACGAACGGGGTGCGCCCCGCCCCCGCCGCCGCCCGGCCATCCTTCGACGGGCTCAGGACGAACGGGCGGCTGCGCTCCCCTCCCTCCGTTCGCCCTGAGCTTGTCGAAGGGCCCGCCGGGGATTCGTCTTGCGATTCGTGTTGAAGCTGGTTTGGCACGTTGCAGATACAACACGGATATTCACCGGGGGGGAAGCGAATCCCCCGCCCCGCGCCCTCTCCCCTCTGGGTTCCTGCCTGCGCAGGAACGACGGAAGGGGGCGGGGCGTAGCTGCGGGGGAATTGTTTTGTTTTTCGTGTTGAAGCTGGTTTGGCACGTTGCAGATACAACACGAAAAATTTTTCATCAGGGGGGAACAATTCCCCCGCCCACCCCCGCCCCTCTGGGTTTCCCCGCCTGCGCGGGGACAGGCTCTGCCTGCGCGGGGCCCTTCGACAGGCTCAGGGTGATCGGAGGGGCTGCGGGGATTCGTGTTGCGATTCGTGTTGAAGCTGGTTTGGCACGTTGCAGATACAACACGAATTTTACCGAGGGGGAAGCGAATCCGGCCGCCCCTCTGGGTTCCCGCCTGCGCAGGACCCTTCGACAGGCTCAGGGTGAGCGGTCGCGTCGGCGCTGTGCTCTCGTGTCGGCGATGCATGCCGCGAGGGTAGCGCCATCGACCGCGCCCGCGCGAGGGGCTGGTGGCAGGGATCCCCCCACCCGGCCCCGCCCCTCTGGGTTCCCGCCTGCGCGGGAACGACGGAAAAGGCCCCCCCACGCATGGAACTTCCCCGCGCCCTGCCTCGTTGTATGCTTGTGTTGGGTAGCAGCAACATCATTGTTGCTGTTACAATGCACGCCATGCACCTTATGCGAAAGGGGGATGCCGGAGCGAACAATCGAGGCTCTCACCAGGTGTTAACGCGGCATTTCAATCAAATGAAGGAGTACCCAACGATGAGACAGTTTTGGAAGTTCGGTTCAATCCTCGCGGTCCTGGCCCTGCTCGTGGTCATGGGCCTCAACACGCAGGGCAGCGTGCAGGCGCAGACGAGCGGCACATTGACGCTCACCGCGAGCTCAAACCTGGCAGCAGTAACAGGTGAAGCTGCCGCCGTTTCCTCCACCAGCGTTTGCTCTCGAGGCTGCACGGCAACGGACGCCATGTTTACGATCCTTGCCTCTTCCACTGACTCGGATGCGACGGTGGAAATCCGCAACCTGGACTCAGAGAGCGTCAGGGACAAGATTACTAGTGCTGGCGCTGCAGTCGAAACTGCTGACCCCACTGACATCGACGGCTCTGACGCCAACCCCAAGGTCTATCTTGCTTCAGCCTTTGCCTCGGCAGTCTCCGTGCGGGCAGTCCACAAGAGCTCCGGTCTGAAGGACGATCGGGACGTTCGCACGGGCCGCAATCAGGTAGGCAGCCCTGACGATAGCGCGGACAACACCGCCCACGTCATTGAAGTGAAGGCCTTCCACGGGAACCGGATCCAGGTGACGCTAAAGCAGTCAGGGCAATTGGGCATCTCCCGGATCCTGACGGTGGACAACCAGGACCCCTCCGTGCTGGTGAACTCGCCGGATGCGGACCTGGTAGTGAAGCGGGCCGTCAATATCGCCTTCAGTGCGAATGTGACGGACAGTAACGCCGGGTTCAAGAGCAAGGCCGCGGATGTGTTGGCCAGCAACAACCAAGAGCGGCAGACCGCTGTCAGCAGCGCCAAGGGACGCATTGAACTCTACCTTGGCCAGACGCCCGTGAGCCTGGCGGAAAGCAACCTTTCGTCCATCACCGATGGGTGGAGGGTCACCAAGTCCCTGTCATCCTCGGACGTTGAGGGCTTGGGCCAGAAGGTGCCGTGGTACTTTGTGGCGGAGGACTTGGCGGGCAACGTCAAGGAGAGCGCCGGCAGCATCACCGGCAAGGCCAGTACTGCTGGCCTCGCGGCCGGCACGACAGTGGTCTCCGAAGACTTCGCCAACGCGGGGTACCAAGACGATGTCTTTAACGGCCGTCGGATCAAGATTACCACTACGGCCACCTCTGCGGATGTGACGACGACCGGTGGCATTTATGATGCCCCCGCAGACGTTAACCACGACTCTGCCACCGACACCGACGGAACGGCCACTACCAACGTCACATTCACGCCCAACACGGGTGCCAAGTGGTCCGTGGGGACCGTCACCCATACCAAGGCGATTGACGACTTCTCCAATAGCGATGGAACGTTCACGTTGGCTGCTGGGGACGCCTTCATGGCCGATCTGTCGTTACTTGGCATGATTTCGGGCGACTTGGACAACGATCCCGCTACCGGCAACCACGGTGGCACCGCCGGCAACGACACCCCACGCGCGTATACGTTCACCAAGAAGGTGGCGATCGCGATCCCCAAAGGCGCGTCTTTCGAGATCTTGAACACGCGCCTCATCACCGTGGACGGGACGCCGCCCGCCCTAGGGACGCCCAACGCCGTGACGGGCCACGCTTGGGGCGGCTCCCCAGCCAAGCACCTGACGGGGACCAAAGCCAAGAAGGACTCCATCCAGATCACCTTCATTGACGCGGGCGGTCTGGACACGGCCACCGTCACCGCCTCGGCCTTCCAGGTATCGGGCAACACGGTGGAATCGGTGCTGGTAGTCGACACCGCGGGCAAGAGCCTGGCCGCCACAGAAACCAAGGCAGCCAACAGCTTCCTGGTTTTCTTGACCCTGGGGACGGACCTGGGATCTAGCGCGAAGCCGGCTATTACCATTGCCAGCGGCGTCATCAGGGACCGGGCGGGCAACGCCTACGGCGGCGACACGATCAGGGCCGTCGACCGTCTGGGACCCAACCTGAGCCTGGACAAGGACAAGGCCCTCAGCAATGAAAAGGTAAAGATCACCATCAGCAGCGACGAGCAACTGGGCGCGGCGCCCCAACTGTGGGTGACCAAGGTGACGACCAACGCGGGCGCGGCTGAGCGGGACACTGAACCCAATGTGTCAGCCAGCCCGGTGACGGCATTGTCCTACAGCTACACGGCCGACGTTGGGAACCTCGGCAGAGGCGAGTACAACGTCTACGCCGAAGGCAGTGACACCCAGAACCAAAACAACAAGGGCGCCGCCGGCAACTCCAGCGCAGCCAACACGGCCAGTTCCTTCACTTTTGAGTTGGACGACCAGCTCAACGGCGGTGATGACCCTGTGGTCTCCGTGTCTGACAAGAAGGCGGTGTACGGCTCGGCAACCCAGCCTGAGGTTGAATCTGTAGACCCCATGATTGTCACTGTGGACTTCAAGGACGAGACGGGGGAGTACACGCGAGACAGTTACCGGACGGTCACGCTGACTTCTGCCAGTCTGAAGGTGAGCTTCGCCGACGGGACATCCACAACTAACGCCCTCGATCTGACCACGGACGTCAGCAGCCCGGATAACATCCAGTTCACTATTCCGCTACTGAACCCCAAGGTGGGCAGCTACGAATTGACGGTGAAAGCCATGGACGAAGCGGGGAACAACCGCAAGGACGGGTCCGGCACGGCTCAGAGCCTGACGTCCAAGTGGAAGGTCGTGGCTCCCAAGCCGGTGAACATCCCTCTGTCCCCTGGCTGGAACCTCATCTCCCTGCCCTTCCAGCCGGCCAACCCGGCCATCAACAGCGTGATCCCGGCCAACCACCCGGCGCGCATCGTGATGACGTACGACAACCTCAGCCAGGTCTGGATGGTTTCGCGTCGCGACGCTGAGACCGGCCTGTTCACGGGGGACATCACAGTGCTGACGGCCAACACGGCCTACTTCATCCAGACAGAGAAATTCCTACCGTTGGCGCTGCTGCGGCCCGCACTGGCCACCGCAGCCGCGGCGCCGCCGCCCCCGCCTGCCATCACGGTGGTGAAGGGCTGGAACTTGGTGCCGATCGTCAGCAACGATATTCCAACGCCTGCAGGCATTGCGGCGGATGACTACTTCGGCACACTGAAGTCCGGCAGCGGCTCAGGGTGGTTGAAGGCGCTGACCTTTAACACCCTGAATCGCACGTGGATATCCGTGACGCCGGGCGCGACTGAGGTAGTCAACCATGGTGGCACGAACCCCTGCACGGGCAGGGCAGTAGGCACGGATGCTGACAAGAGTGCCAACGACAAGGTTGAGGGCAACGCCGAGCCGTGCCAAGCCCTTGCCTTCATCGACAAGTCCGATCCTAAGGACGCCGTCTTTAATGACGGAGACTCGGTCACCCTCAAGAAGGCTGTGACCGTGGGCAAGGGCTACTGGCTCTACTCCACGGTGGACGGGGTGATCATCCCGTAACCTCCTAGCCCTCCCTCGACAAAGAGGCCTCCCCCAACTGCTCGCGGGGGAGGCCTCTTTCCGTGTCGGAGGGCGCGCACCCGTTCGTCCTGAGCCTGTCGAAGGAAGCCTGTCGAAGGGCCCGCCCCCTGCGGTACACTGTCCCCATGACGACGCAGCCCACCCCGTCCGACGCCGCAAGTCCTGAGCCTGTCCTGAGCACGGTCGAAGGACGCGCCCGGCGCTCCGTCGTCGCCGTCGTGCGGACGACGCCGGAGACGGTGCTGGACGACACGGGCGCGGCGATGCGCATGGCGGGGTACCGGGACGCGCTGCCCGCCGCCGACCCGGTGCTGCTCAAGATCAACATCTCGTGGCAGCACTGGTACCCCGCCTGCTCCACGTCGCCGTGGCAGCTGGAGGGCGTCATCCGGACGCTGCGGGAGGACGGGTACGGGGAGCTCATCGGCGCGCACAACGGCACCGTCGTCGTCGACTCGTACGAGGGCGAGGTCGCGAACAAGCACAAGCCGGTGACGGACCGGCTGGGCGTGCCGACGGTCCACCTCGACGTGCCGCCGAACGAATGGGTGCGCTACGAGCCGCGGGGTGAGATGCTGGTGCTGGACAAGATCTTCCCGGAGGGCATCACCGTGCCCGCCAGCTTTGCGGGCAAGAGCATCGTCCAGCTCCCCACCATGAAGACCCACGTCTTCACCACCATGACGGGGGCCATGAAGAACGCCTTCGGCGGGCTGCTGAACCGCAAGCGCCACTGGACCCACGCCGTCATCCATGAGACGCTGGTGGACCTGCTGACCATCCAGCAGGAGCTGCACTCGGGGCTGTTCGCGGTCATGGACGGGACGTTCGCGGGGGACGGCCCCGGCCCGCGCGCCATGCGCTGGCACACGCCGGGCGTCATGCTGGCGTCGGCCGACCAGGTGGCGATCGACGCCATCGCGGCGAAGATGATGGGCTTCGACCCGATGGCGATCGACTTCATCCGCATCGCCCACGAGCGCGGCCTTGGCTGCGGCGACCCGCGCGAGATCGAGGTCGTGGGCGAGGACATCGCGGAGGTCAACTACGGCTTCCAATCGGTCGAAAACACCCTCGCCAGCCGAGGCCAGAAGCTCATCTACTGGGGCCCCCTCAAGTTCCTCGAACGCCTCTGGCTCCGATCGCCCCTAGTCCCCCTCGCCTACCTCGCCTCGAACGTCTACCACAACGGCTACTGGCGCACGCTCAAAGGCAAACCCCGCATCCGCGAGGCGCTCAAAACGCCGTGGGGCCAGCTGTTCCAGGCGTACTAGGCTTATCCCTTCCCCGCCTCGTAGGGGCGACCCTCGTGGTCGCCCGTCCCGCCGCCAGGCGGGACCCCCGCCCCCGCGACGGACCACGCTCGACGCCCCAAGAGCCCGTTCGTCCTGAGGGAAATCGAAGGATGAACGGGCGGGGGCCGGGCGGGGAGTCCCTTCCCCCTTTATGGGGGAAGGTTAGGATGGGGGTTCCCCCCTGCCACCACCCCCTTGCCCCCCACCCTCCCCCGCCGCTACCCTCCCCCCATGGCACACGACACCACCAACAACAAAATCGTTCCCCGAAACCCCAAAACCGGGACTCGCCCCCGCGCACGACAGGAATTGTTTCCCGTAGATGAAAAATTCGTTTCGCAGCGGAAACGCGCCAATTCCCCTCCAAATCGAAGACCGCACGAATCTCCGCCCAGCTACGAAAAGCGACGAAACAATTCCCAACAGTCGGACTGTTACGCCACGCCCCAAGACCCCGTTCGCCCTGAGCCCGTCGAAGGGCGCCCCCTGTTACGCCACGCCCCAAGAGCCCGTTCGCCCTGAGCCCGTCGAAGGGCCCCCCTGTTACGCCACGCCCCAAGAGCCCGTTCGCCCTGAGCCCGTCGAAGGGCCCTCCTGTTACGCCACGCCCCAGTGGACGGCGATCGTCCCCAGCATCAGCCGCCGGTAGCCGACGCCGGTGAACCCCGCCTCCGCCATCGCTGAGGCCAGCGCGTCCGGGTCCAGGTACCGCTCGACGGACTCCGGCAGGTACCGGTACGCGCCCCGGTCGCCCGACAGCGCCCACCCGACGAGGGGCATCAGCCGCCGGAACCCGATGCCGTAGGCCGCCCGGCCGAGCGCCCCCCGCGGCCGCACGATGTCGAGGACCGCCAGCCGCCCGCCGGGCCGCAGCACCCGCCGGAACTCCCGCAGCCCGAGGGGGATGTCGGCCAGGTTCCGCAGCCCGAACCCGATCGTCGCGCAGTCAAACGCCCCGTCCGCGAAGGGCATGGCGAGGACGTCGCCCTGCACCCGCTCGATGCGCTGCAGCAGCCCGCGCCCGGCCAGCTCCGGCCCGCCGCGCGCCAGCATCGGCGCCGAGAAGTCGAGCGCCGTCACCCGCGACGCCCTCGCCGCCAGCGCCGCCGAGAGCTTGCCGGTGCCCGCCGCCGCGTCGAGCCCGCGCTCCACCGGCTCCGGCGCCGCGATGCTGGCCGTCAGCCGCCGCCACGACTCATCGCGCCCCAGCGACGCCACGGTGTTGAAGGCGTCGTACCGCCGCGCAATCCCGTCGAACATGCGCTGCACGCGCCGGGGGTCGCTCACGATGCGCCCCGTGCCAGCGCGGAGCTCATCAGCGCCTCCCGCGAGGTGTAGCGCGGCCGGAAGCCCGTCTCCCGCGTCAGCTTGTCGTTGCTCGCGACCCACGGCCACCGCGCCATCGCGAGGCCGCTGGCGGGAGAGTCGCTCTGCAGCCGCAGCGTCCACGTCGCCTGCGTCAGCGCCGCCAGCACGGGCGCCGGCACCGCGATGGAGCGCCGGCCGGCCACGCGCGCAATCTCGCTGAACGCGACGGCGCCCTCGCCGGTCACGTTGAACACGCCGGGCACGGGCTCCAGCAGGCACAGCTCCAGCGCCTCCTGCAGGTCGTCCTCGTGGATGAACTGCATCGGCGGGTCAGAGCCCAGGATGCTGACCAGCACCACCTTGCTGAACGCCTCCGTGACGAAGTTCTCCGACCGCGGGCCCATCACCGGGCAGCCGCGCAGCACGGTCACGCACGTGGCCGGGTTGTCCGCCGCGAAGGCCTCCAGCATCAGCTCGGTTGCGGCCTTGTCCTCGGCGTACTGGAAGCCGCGCACGGGCCGGACCGGCGAGGCCTCCGTGTAGGGCTGCGGGTCGCCGGGGTGGGGGCCGTAGACGGTGGTGCTGCTGAGGTAGAGGAGCCGTCGCACGCCGGCGGCCTGGCAGCCGCGCACGACCTGCGCCGTGCCGCCGACGTTCACACGGCGCACCGCCTCGCGGTTGCGGCCGGGGCGCAGCAGGAAGGCGAGATGCACGACGGCGTCGACGCCGTACTCGCGAAGAATGTCCGCGATGGGCTGCCGGATGTCCTGCTGGAACGCCGCGACCTTGGGGTGCGCGGCCCCGACCGGGAGCGCGTCGAAGGCGACGATGCCGTCCACGTCGTCGGACGCCGCCAGCCGCTCCACGAACTTCGATCCGATGGACCCGGCCGCGCCGGTGACGGCGACGCGCAGGCCGCTAGCCATCGCCTACCCTGTCGGTGAAGTCGAAGCGCAGGACGCCGAGGCCCTGCACCTCGAAGGCCATGCCGATGGTGTGCGCGCCCGGCTCCAGCGTCACGCCGGACGCCTCGATGGTGGTCGTGCGGTTCATGGCGAGCGTGAAGGGCACCTCCGGGGAGACCTCGGAGAAGGCGACGGTGGCGCCGTTGGAAGAGAAGGTGGCGCTCTCCATGGGCACCTCCTCGCCGTCGACGGTGAGGGGCAGCATCGCCCGGGCAAAACCGGAGCCCAGCGAGTTCTTCAGGTCAAACGCCAACCCGTCCTCCGTAGCGCGCAGGCTGCCCTTCACGTACAGCCTGCGGAGCAAAAAGCCGGGAACAGAGACCATGGTCCCTCCTGAGGGAGACTACTGACCCGCCTCCACCGAGAGGCGCATCCGAAAGAGCTCCTCCTCCACCGCCAGCACCTCCGGCGGCAGGGGACGCTGCATCCCCAGCAGCCGCGTGACGATGCAGATGTGGGCGGCCCGCTCGACAAGGACGGCGATGTCCATGGCGGTCTCCAGGTCCTTGCCCAGCGCGACCAGGCCGTGGTTGCTGATGAGCGCCGCGCTCCGTCCCTCCAGGGCCTCAACGGCCTTGTCCGCCAGCTCCTCCGTGCCGGGTGGGGCGTAGGGAGCCACGCGAACGGCGCCGCCCACGGTCACGGCGACCTCGTCGATGACCGCCGGCACCTCGATGCCGGCGACGGCGCAGACGGTGGCGTACACGGAGTGGGTGTGCACTACGGCGCGGGCGTCGCGTCGCGCCCGGTACACGGCGAGGTGGAGCGCCGCTTCCGACGAGGGCGGCAGGTCGCCGTACGCCGGCTCGTACTCGAAGTCGATGACGGGCACGTCTTCCGCGGCCATCGAGCGGTAGTTCTTCCGGCTGGGCGTAATCGCCACCAGCGGCGGCTCACCGGGAATGAGCATGCTGACGTTGCCGCTGGCGCCCGCCACCAGTCCGAGACGGTCCAGTTCCCGGGCAGTTTCGACAACGGCTGCGCGTTCAGCGCTCCAAAGCTCGGCAGACATGGCGGTCACCTCGGCAAACTGCCGCCCATTGTACCGCATCCGCTGGAGGCGCGATGCAGGCTCTACAGGAACCCTTCCAACCGGGCCTGCGCTTCCATCCAACGGGCGTAGTGCTCCTGGTAATCGTGGGAGTCCACGCCATCCGGCTCCACCGTGCACAGGCGGTTGCGAGCCTCCTCCGCCTTCTGCATCAGGGCGCCGCCGCCCTCCAGAGCAGCCTCGGCAGCCAGGGCGGCGCCAAGCAGGCTCACGTCCGGTACGGTCGAGACCGACAGGGGCCGTCCGATGACGTCCGTGAGGACCTGCTGGAAGAGGGCAGACTTGGTCATGCCGCCGCCAACCGCGAGGGTATACGGCGACTCTCCCGTCACTTCCGCCAGGAGATCACACGAGCCGCGCACAGCGTAGGCGACGTTCTCAAGCGCGGCCCGCGACAGCCGTGCGCGATCAAGCCCGCCAAAGGTCACGGGCACGGAAAAGAGGAGGCCGCCGGGCCGCATGCCCGGGCGCGACAGGTCCAGGGGAGCGGGGCCGATGAGGGCCAACGTGCTCTCCGAACCCGGCGGGGCCTGCGCGGCCAGCTCCTCCATGCGCCGGAAACCGTCCTGCGCCCCGTGAAGCAGCTCCACGAACCAGGCGTACGCGTTGCCGCCGTCGCCCGCGTTGGCTTCGGAGATCCATCGGCCGGGCGCCAGGTGCCGTCCCACCCACGTCCGCCGCCTGGAGTCCAGCTTGGGCGCCTCCGTTAGCTGCTGTGACGTCACGCTCCAGCCGGCCACGACGCCGGCTTCTCCGGGGGAGACCACTCCCATGCCCAGGAGACCGCACTGCGTGTCTGGACCCGCGACGATTACGGGCAACCCGGCAGGGATGCCGAACTCGCCAGCGACGGCCTTCTTGAGCCGGCCCAGCGAGGAGCCCGGCGGGCGGACCTGGGGAAGGCAGTCCGTGCTGAGGCCAAGTGACTCGAACACCGAGGTTGCCGGTTTGCCTGTCGTGACATCCAACAGGCCCGCCTCCGCCGCCAGCGTCTCCTGCAGCGCAAGCTCGCCGGTGAGCCTGTAGCCAATCCAGTCACCGACCGTGACCACGGCAGCGATGCGCTCGTAGGCCTCCGGGTCGTGCAGTTGGTGCCAGCGAAGCTTGGCGGGCGCCAGCAGGAAAGAGGGCAGGTGCCCCGTCACTGGATACATCAGATCGGGCTGGTCGCCATCGATGGCCATACCCTCGAACAGGGCGCGCAGGTCCTGGTTGGGCGCGAAGTAGACCTCCGCGCCCGCCGCGTCCAGGGCGGCTATCCCCTGCCGCTGGCTCGTCACGGCGACCGCGGCGACAGCGTCCCTGTCGACTCTGGCCGCCTTCAGGGCCCGGCCGACGGTGTCCACCACGGCGGACCAGAGGGCCGCGACATCAAAGGCGCGTGTCATAGGGGCGTCGGCGTCAGTGGGGACGTATGGGACCGACGCCATGGCGGTCGAGAGGAGTTTGTCACCCTCGGCTGCCACGGCCGCTTTCAGCGTGCTCGTGCCGACGTCGATTGCCAGGACGGTCGACCTAGCCACGGCGGCCTCCCCTGGAGCGCTCGCGGCGCGCCTGCCTGGAGGACTCGCGTTCGAACCGAAGCAGCGCCCTCGCGATAGTGCGCGAGTAGCGGTCAATTGTCTCCGCGGTGGCGCCGCCGACGTGCGGGCTGAGGACCACATTGTCCAGCGCGAGGAGCGGGCTGTTGGGCATGACGGGGTGCGTCTCAAATACGTCCAGGCCCGCTCCCGCAAGGTGGCCGGCGCGCAGTGCATCCACCAGTGCGGCCTCATCCACCAGCGCGGCCGACGCCGTGTTGATCAGGTAGCTTCCCGCAGGCATGAGCGCGAGGCGCTGCCGGTCCAGCATTCCGGTAGTCTCCTCGGTCTCGATGGCGTGCAGGGAAACAATGTTGCTTGCCGCCAGGACGTGCTCCAGCGAGGTCATGGTCACGTACCGTGGACCCGCGGCGTACGGATCGTGGGCCAGCACCCGCATGCCGAGCGCCCGGCCGAGCCTGGCCACCCTGCGGCCGACGGCGCCGACGCCCACCAGCCCCATCGTCTTCCCCGCGAGCTCCGTGCCGCGCATCTCCATGTAGCCGCTGAGCGGGTGCTGCCAACCCCCTTCACGCACGAAGTTGTGCGCAGTTGGGATGCGCCGCACCAGGGAGAGCGCCATGCCGACGACCAGCTCGGCCACGGCGTTGGCGTTGCGGCCCGGCGTGTTCACGACGGTCACGCCACGGCGCCCGGCCGCCTCCAGGTCGATATGGTGAGTGCTGTACCGGCACATTCCGATGAACCGCAGCGGCGAGGGGTCTTCAAAGACCTCCTCGAAGAAATAGTCGATCTCGGCGACGACTGCTTCTATCTGCTCCTCGGCTATACGGGATGCCAGATCGGCAGGGTCCCAGATCTTCAGGCTCTCCGTCCACGGCTCGTAGCTAACGGACAACCGGCGGCGCAGGCTGTCCAGGGATTCCGGGGCAAAGGGGGCAAGTATGAGGGCCTTCAATGCAGCTTGGTCACCTCAGGCGGAGTGGGCCCGGACGGCCTCGAACGCTTTGCCTGCCAGCAATCGCACGTCGTCGGGCGGCGATGCGCCTTCCAGCCCGTCGAGGTGCAGCACGACGCCGGAGGCCAGCTCGTCGCGCGTCACCCAGCGCCACCCGGTCGGCGCGCCGCCGACAGGCGCCTTGGGCCGGCAGACGTAAATGAAGTCGATGTGTTGATGGAAACCCTGGACGGGGTCGTTGATGTCTTCAACCATGATGGTGAGCGGCGGCGTGACCTCCTCGGGGTACGCCAGGTGTGACCCGACGCCGCCGGTGGGGACGACCTCGGCCTCGACGCCTGTCTCCTCGGCGACCTCACGCAGGACAGCCTGGACCGGGTCCTCGTTGGGCTCGATATGCCCGCCGGGCGGCAACCAGCACTGCAGCTTGGCGTGCCAGTGCAGCAGCGTCGCATCGTCCTGCACGACAAACCCGGTCGCCGTGAAGTGTCGCTCCAACGTCATGACCGCTCCGGGAGGGGTTCCGGGACAGGGCCAGCGTGTCATGCGGGTTTTGGCCGTGTCAAGGTGAAATCCAGCGCCGTTCCTTGCGGTCTAGCTGGAGCGACGCTTCTGCCGCGGCCAGCATGCCGCTGCGTACGGCCGACTCCATGGTGGCAGGCCATCCGGTCTGCGTCCAATCGCCGGCGAGGACCAAGCCTCTGATGGACGTCCGCTGCGGCGGGCGCAGCCGCTGGGCGCCCGGAGTGCACCGGAAGGTCGCGGAGGGCTGCCTGACCACGGTGAATCCTTCCACGATGGCGTCCCGGGCAGCCGGGAAGACTCTCGCCATCTCGCCCAAGAATAGATCGCGCAGATCTGTCCTGTTCATGCGCACATGCTCCCATGTGCCGCTCACGGAGACGCACAGGTGCTGCTGCGGACCGGGGTTTCCCTGGATGCGGCTCCGGTTGAACACCCACTGCAGCGGGCTGTCCAACACGGCGAGGAACGCCTCGTCTATAACGGGGCGGTCGTACCACACGTGCACGTTCAGAATGGGCGCCCACTCCAGGCCGGCCGCCATCGCAATCGACGCGCCGGCCGCGACGTCAGGTGAGAAGAGGTTTGGCAACGCGTCCCATGGAACGGCAGGCACCACGGCGTCGGCCGCAATGGTCTCGTCACCAACGACCACGCCGGTAACCGCGCCCTCCTCGACGGCGATGCCCGTCACCGACGTGCCAGTGCGCACCTGCCCGCCTCGCTCCTCGACATAGCTCACGGCGGCGTCGCCCACCAGCTCGGTGAGCCCGACACGCGAGTAGCCGATGTCTGCGCTGTGCCGGCCGGCGAGCATGCCGTCCTGGAAGAACATCAATCCCATGTAGGCGCTGACGGCCTCCACGGTGTCGTTGAATACAGGCAATGTCAGCAGGTCCCAGAGGGCGGCAATGGCCCGGGGCGACTGTCCGTGCCGTACCAGCCAGGAGTGGAAGCTCTCGGCTTCCAGCGCCTCCCGGTGCTTGTCGCGGTCCGTGCGCATGACGGCGAGCATGGCGGAAGCCGCGCGGAGCTTCTCGATCAAGCCCAGGTGCGGGTAGGTCAGGAAGGACGGCAGGAGGTGCAGCGGCGAGGGAAGCAGGGGCGCGGCGCTCAGCGTGCCCCGCCTGCCGTTGCGGTCAACGATGACCGCCCGCATCCGGCGCTGCAGCGTGGTGCGCTCGAATATGCCTAGACGTCGCAGGAAATTGATGTAGGCCGTGCAACAACCCAGGTAGACGTGCTGCCCGTTGTCGACGTGCTCGCCGGTTTCAGGGTCACGGAAGGAGAAGGCCCGGCCGCCGAGGTATGGCCGCCTTTCGATCAGGGTGACAGTGACGCCTCGGTCCGCCAACTCGCAGGCGGCGGCGAGGCCGGCAAGCCCGCCGCCGATCACCACGCAGCGGCGATCTGCTTCAGGGGGGCGTAACTCTGCAACCAAAGGCGTACCGCCAGCAACAGCTTTGTTCTCGTCGAAAGGGCGATTCGGCGCTCGAAGACGTTGTACCCGTTATCTTCAATGCGGTCCAGTACTCGGTTGTACAGCCCGCCCAACACCGCCGGGCACGCCCGCGTGCGCACCGGCAGCAGGGGGAGCAGCAGCTTGCCGCTGTCGAAATAGCCGCGAGCCCGGGCGACCTGAAAACGCATCAGGCTGATGAACTCGTCGTTGACCTCGCCCGCCATGAGCGCTTCCTCAGGATACCCGAATCTGCGCAACTCTTGCTGCGGCAGGTAGACCCGCCCCATCTCCGCGTCTTCGCGGAGGTCCCGCAGGATATTGGTGAGCTGCATGCCGAGGCCCAGGTCGATGGCGTACCCCCTCGCCGCAGGGTCCGAGAACCCGAAGATGTGAATGCAGATGATGCCCACGACGGACGCGACCCGGTAGCAGTACGACGCCAGGTCATCGAAAGTCTCATACCGGTCGAGGGTGAGGTCCATTTCGACGCCGCGGGCCACCTCTGCAAGGTCTTCCCACGGGATGCCGTACTCGTGTACGGCGTGTGCCAGCGCGCTGTACACGGGGCCGTCCGGCTCGCCGTCCCTCGCCCGTTCGAGGGCCGCGTCGACCTCGCGCAGCTTGCGTTGTTTCTCGTCGAGTGGGAGCGGCTCGTCGGCGATGTCGTCGCAGAGCCGGCAGAAGGCGTAGGCGGCGTAGATTGCTCGCCGCTTGGCCTTTGGCAGCGTGACAAAGGCATAGTAGAAGTTCTTCGCCTCTGCCTTTGTCACGCGTTGGCAGTGGGCGTAGGCCTCCTCCAGGACTGTCCCTTCTGCCATGCCCCGCTCCACGTCGTGCTCCCCACCCTAGATCTGGCGGGTCAGTTTCATGCCGAGGTAGGTCTTGAGCAGCAGCCACGCCTTGCGGCGCTTGGTGACCACCGGCCGCTTGGAGAGCACATCGTAGCCCTGCGACCGTATGGCGTCCAACACGCGCATCCCGCCCAGACTGAACAGCTTGATGTGCAGCCGCGACACGCCGTCGACCATCTCCACGAGCGGAAGCCCCTGCTCGAACAGCGCCTGGGTGCGCTCAACCTGGAAGACCATTAGGTCCCGGAAGGGCCGGTTGCAGACCCCCCGCGCCAACGCCTCCTCCGAGAAGCCAAACCGCTCCATGTCCTCCTGCGGCAGATAGATTCGGCCCTTGCCCCAGTCTCGGCGCACGTCCTGCCAGAAGTTCGCCAGTTGCAGCGCGGTGCAGGTGTAGTCGGAGAGCCGCCGGCGCTCCTCGTCGTCGTAGCCGAACAGCAGGAGGTAGAGGAAGCCGACGGGGTTTGCGGAGTGCTCGCAGTAGTGCAGCACGTCAGCGTAGGTGGCGTATCGGCGCTGCGTTTGGTCCATGCGGTTGGCGGTGATCAGCTTGTGGAAGGGCTCCGGGGGGATGGAGAACGCACGAATGGTGTGCTGCAGCGCCTGCAGGTGGGGCGCCGCCGGCGTTCCCGAATAGCACAGGTCGAGGTCTGCTTCCCAGGCGTCCAGCAGCGCGAGACGGTCGCCGTCGGCCTCGTCACCCAGGTCGTCGACGCCCCGGCAGTAGGCGTAGATGGCCGACACGTGCGGCAGCAGCGGCTTGGGGAGGAACCTCAGCGCGACGGTGAAGTTCTCGTAGTGCGACTTCGCCAGATCCACGCAATCGCGGTATGCCGACTCCAGCGCCGCGGGGATTTCCAGCGCAGCGGTTGATGCTTTGACCATAGCCTCAGTGTCGCGCAACGGCTACTTCCACGCAACAACGATGCCGGACCATCACCCGCGCAGACTGCGATGGCGCATTCATTCGCCCGGGGCCTTTTTCATGCCGCCCAGCCACGCCAACCCAAAGGCTGTCAGCGTGGCGCGGGCTTTCGCTGCCGCCCGGCTTAACCGCACCAGTCCCGGGGCCCCCCACGGCGCCAACGCCACTCTCAGCGCAAGCGGCCAGGGACTGCGGAGGCCGGCGCCCATCACCCTCCGCGCTACAGAGACAGGAATGGTATGTTCAGCCGTGTCCACCACCACCCGGGCTGTGACAAACGGCACTCCACTCTCCTGGCAAACCACCCCCATCCAATAGCTCTCCATATCCACAGCCACCGCACCGGTTTCCGCTCCCATCCGCAGCTTTTCCTCTGAGCCGGCCAGCACCCTGTTTGACGCCAGCATCGGCCCCACGTTGTGGCGCAGCCCGAGCCGGGCCGCCACGCGCAGTGCGGTTTCCAGCATGCCGGGGTCAGTTGTCACGATCGCCGGAAGAGACGGCGGTTGGGGCTCACCGCCTGGCATAGGAGCGTGCGACTCCGCGACAACGAGATCGCCGGGGCGCTGGCCGGTGGCAAGCCCTCCCGCGTAGCCCATCGACAACACGGCGTGGGGGCTGTAAGCGTCCAGTACCGCCTTCGTGGCATCAGTTGCCATCGCCGGGCCTACGCCGCTCACGGCCAGGAAGGCGCCCGCCTCCGCACCCTCGCCAACATAGGCCGCCACGGTACCCGGCAACTGGACGGGCCGCCATTGTCCGGCTCTGAGGACCCCTTGAGCCTCCTGCGGAATGGCCACCAGGATGGCGATGTTGACGCCCGGGCGCAGGTCCAAAGTCATCTAGTGGTCCCGGTGAGCAAAGAAATGCGCAAGGTCCTGTAGCTCCTCCAGGGCTTCGCCGGAGAGCCCCGCTTCCCGAGCGACCCCCATGGCGAGGGCACTCTTCTCCTCCGCCACCGACTGCGCGTATTCCAGGGCGTCGAGACGATCGAGGATGCCCATCACCTCGGAAACCTCGGCCTCACCCATCGCCTCGTCGGCGCCGTAGATGCGTTCCAGGCGTTCTTTTGCCTCACCGGTTGACTGCGTGAACCCGAAGACCACGGGCAACGACTTCTTGCGTCTGCGAATGTCGGCGCCGGTGGCCTTGCCCATAAGCACGGGGTCGCCCCAGATGCCCAGAACGTCGTCACGGGCCTGGAAGGTGAGCCCCAGCAGCCTGCCGCAGCGAGCGGCCCGGTCTGCCTGCTCCATCGAAGCGCCGCCGAGGAGCGCACCCATGCGCATCGCCGCCTCCACCAGGGCGCCGGTCTTGCGGGCGACCATGTCCAGGTACTCGTCAGGCGTGACGTTGAGACGGTCCTCAAAGCTGAGGTCCATGCGCTGACCCTCCACCAGTTCCAGACACCGGCCGGTGAGGGTTTGAGTGGTCTCCAGCACGGCCTGCGAGGACGCCCCGGCTTGACGGAGATCGTAGACAGTGGCGTCGGCGACGGTACGGAGGGCGTTGCCGGCCACCACGCCGCTGGGCTTGCCCCAGATCGACCAGACGGTGCCCCGCCCGTGCCGTTCCAGGTCCTGGTCCTGGATGTCGTCGTGGATGAGGGAGAAGTTATGGATCAGCTCCAGGGCCACGGCAGCGGGCAGCGCGTCAGCTATGTCGCCACCATAGGCCTCGCAGGTGAAGAGGCAAAGGGCGGGACGGAGCCGCTTGCCGGAAGCGTACTCTTCCGGAACGCCCGACGGCGACTCCCATCCCATGTGGTACCGGAGCATCGTGCCAATGGGTGGGGGGAATCCGGCGAGCCGGTCACGGAGGGCGGCTTGCACGGGCTCCTGGTACTTTCCCAGGAAGTCCGGCGAAGGAGGCGGGGCCGAGCCGGTTGGTGAAGCAGGCACGTGCGATATACCTCGAAAGCAACTGCGACATCCCTGTGCATATTCTGGCCAGCAACAGCGTGCAAGTAAAGCGGGAGCAGCTCGGAGCAGCGACCCTTCACCGGTCCGCCCACCACCCCGATGCACTTGGCCGGGGCCCACCTCAAATTGACGCAGGGGCATGCCGACAGCTATACTTGCAGATACACATCACCACCTTGACTGCCGGCGTGTCCGGCAATCAACGGCTCTCCGGGCCGGTAGCTCAGTCGGTTAGAGCGCAGCTCTGATAAAGCTGAGGTCGGAAGTTCGAATCTTCCCCGGCCCACCACGCTTCCTGCTGTACCAGCAGCAACTAGGAGATTCGTCGTTTGTCATGGCTTGCGGGGGGCATTGTAGGGTCTGAGTGAAGGCTGTGACGAGGATGCACGCTTCCAGATGACCCATTGGTGAAAGCCATCGCCCGCCGGGTCAGCGATCCGGGAAGCGACCGAAACTCGCGCCTGTGCCGTGCTGACATTAAGCTCCACCGCTACCGCCGGATAGGCATTCGGAATTGGAACACGCGGCCTGTACTCCAACAACCCGCTCGATTGCCGTTTGCAGACGTCAGTTTGGGGACCGCCCCGGCGTCTTCCATTGGGCAAGCGCGGGTTCGGCAGCGCCGCAGTCCACCAGGAGCAGGTCCCGGCGGAGGTGGCTCGGCCCTCCGGTGGGTTCACCGCCCTCGGGCGAGGTGGAGACGCACAGCGCGGCGCCCGTCACGCGGAGGGCTCCCTCGTCGTCGATCTCAAAGCGCTGCGTGGCCGCATCCGTACATTCCTTCAGGTGCAATTGCCCCAGGGCATCTGTGGAGTCGGCCTCTATGCACAGGTCGTACGCGGGCATGAAAAGGTTGCCGGGCCTTGGATGGTTGATGAGGAAGAGCTCATCATCTGCGCCGGGCTTGCACGTATGCGCCATAAGCGGCGCCTGGAGGTTCAGGCTAGCGCCGAAACCGGGCACGTCCACGCAGTAAAACTCCGGCTCGTCGAGGGGGTCAACAAGCTGAATCAGGGTCGGACCCGCCTCCGGCTGTTGCTCGACTGGCGGCGCCGGTGTGGCCGCTGGCGGTTCAGTGGGCGACGGCATTGGAGGCGCGACCGTAGGCGAGGGCGGCACGGCGGTCGGGGCTGCCGTTGGGGCAGCTACGGCAGCAGTAGCACTCTCTTCGACCACGTCGGCATCGCCACACGCCACCAATGCGACGACCATGACCGTCACGAGTGCGACGGTAACAGACGCGCGTATCAACTCGGCTCGCGCCGACCCGCGCCGGGCAAACCCACACATGCTTATCGTCCCGACTCCACCAGGCGCGCGGGACGAGGCAACTCCTCGGGGTCCACGGGGATCTCGATAACGGACGGCTGGCCGGACTCGATTGCCTCGATTACGGCGTCGCCGACGTCCTCGGCGCGCTCCACGTAGTAACCCCTTGCACCGAAGAGCTCCGCCAGCTTGTCGAAACGCGGGTTCGTGACGTGCGCCCCGATTTCCCGTCCAGGGTAGAGCGCCTGCTGGTAAGCGGCCTCCGACCCCCAGAGGTTGTTGTTCATGACGATGGTCACGGCACCGATGCCCTCACGGACGGCGGTCTCCAGCTCCTGCACGTTGAAGAGGAATCCGCCATCACCGTGGATGGCCACGACAGGGCTCTGCGGCCTCCCCAGCTTCGCCCCCAAGGCGACCGGGAAGGCGAATCCAAGGCCGCCGAAGTCCAGAGGCGTGATGAGCGTGCCGGGCAAGTGGAAGTCCAACCGGTCGTAACCGAAGGCGGGACACGCGCCTGCGTCGAGCACCATGATGGCTTCCGGAGGGAGCGCCTTGCGCAGCTCGCCGTAGACTCGCTGCGGTTTGAGGGGTGTCTCGGTCCACGTCGCCTCGTCGTCCAAGCGAGACCGTCGCTGAGCGCGAAGGCCCATGCCCTCGGCGGACCAAGCGCTCCGGTCAGGCTGCTTGCCGTGCGAGCGCAGGGCTGTCACGATGCTCTCCAGAGCGGCGCCAGCGTCGGCCTGGATACCCACGGCGACGGGGTAGTTGCGCCCCAGCTCGCGCTCGTCGATCTCGATCTGGACGATCCTTGCGTCCGCACTGATGTATCGGTTGTCGTAGAACGACGTGAAGTTGGAGAGGCGCGTGCCGGCGGCGAGGATGACGTCGGCGCGGGAGCAGATCAGCCCCGCCTCCGGGGCGCCGGCGCGGCCCAATGGTCCAACGTAGAGCGGGTGACCGTTGGGGAAAGCGTCGTTGCGTCCGTAGCTGGTGACGACGGGCGCTCCGAGCAACTCCGCAACTTCGACTGCAGCGTCAGCCGCGCCGCTATGGTTGACGCCGCCGCCCGCAATGACGATGGGCCGCTCCGCCGTCGCCAGCAGCTCCGTCGCGCGCCGCACCAGCGCAGGGTCGGCGGGGAGGCGCTGGTGCACGCGGTACGACTCCGGCGGCGCGAGGGTGTGCTCGATGGCGCCGCCGTCCAGCAGGTCCCGAGGGATGTCTATGAAGACGGGGCCCTTCTTCCCGGTCATGGCAGTTCGGAAGGCGTGGCGGAAGAGCTCCGGGATGCGGCTGGCGACGTTTATCGTTAGCGCCTGCTTGGTGACGGGCCGGAAGAGGGAGACATGGTCGGCCTCCTGGAAGGCGTCACGGTAGACCACCTCGCGGGCGGGTGCGCCGGACATGGCGATGACCGGCGAGTGGCCCGTGTACGCGGCGTAGACGCCGGAGACGAGGTTCGTGGCGCCCGGGCCGTTGGTCGCGATGCAGACCGCCGGCTTGCCCGTTGCGCGTGCAAACCCATCGGCCATGAAGGCCGCACCCTGCTCATGGCGCGTGCTCACGAACTTGATGTCCTCGGCGTCGTAGAGGGCGTCCAAGATCTCCAAGAACGTCCCGCCGACGATGCCGAAGACGTAGGAAACACCCTCGGCACGGAGGGCTTCCACCACTGCCTGGCCCGGTGACAGTTGCGCCATCGCGACTCCCTAAAGTTGGCTAGAACACCGCGACCGGATTCGCGGGTGAGCCCGTCCCGCCCTCGATGCGGAGGGGGTTAATGGTGATGAGAAACTCCCAGCGGCCACGCTCGGCGCACGCCTCCGCCAGCGCCTCGAGGTCGGCGTTGTCCAGGATCCACAGGCCCATGGCGACGATGCCGACCTGGTGCGTCGGGTTGGCGAGCCGGTCGAACCCCGGGTGCTGCAGGCTGTTGCCGGTATCGGAGCCCAGCATGGCGATGGAGCGCTCGTGGAAGAAGGGGAGGCAGTTGGCGTGGGTGCCGGTGCCGCCCTCGCTGGCGATGTTCCAGGGACCGAGCTCCGCGCGGCGGCGGAGCTGACCCGTGCGCACCAGCAGGACGTCGCCGGGTCCAACGCGCACGCCCTGGGCTTCCTCCGCCGCCTCCAGGTCCTCGCGAAGGATGCCCTCGCCAGGGTTGAACCACGGGATGCCGCGCAGGCGGGGGATGTCAAGCAGCACGCCCCGCGCTAGGATGCCGCCCTGCAGCACCTCGATGGACTCCCACGTGGCGCCGTAGCGCGTCGACACAAGGCTCGCGGGCTTGCCGTTGTACATCTTCCCGTCGAAGAAGAAGTGGGCGAGGCTGTCGACGTGGGTGACGGTGTGGCCGTGGAAGGCGACGCCGATGAAGTCCGACGACGTCTGCGCGGGCCGGGGCGGGCCGGCCTTCTCGTCGTGGGCATACCCCTCACCGGACTCGATCATGTAGTGCACGGGCTGCGCCACCACGTCCGGCCCCGGCGCGTTGCTCAGCGTCCGCGAGCAGGACACCGTGACGCCCTCCCGCACGAGGGACAGGGCACCCAGGCGGGTCTCCGGCGTGATGTGGTTCATAGCGCCGAGCTGGTCATCGTCGCCCCAGCGGCCCCAGTTGCTCAGGGAGGTGAAGTAGGCTAGGACTTCTTCCTGGGTCGGCAGGTCTGGCATGACTGCACCCCACTCACTCGCCGGCATGGCCCAGCCGCTTCGCGCGCGATTCGGCAGGGGCAAGCATACCCGTGGGACGGCGCTTGGGGCAAGCCAGGGCGGGGAGGGGCTTGCGGCCCCTCCCCGCCCTGGCTCGATTCAGTCAATGGCTGTAGGATCCGTTACCCCGCGACCGCCTCAGCAGGCGTGGCGGGCGCAGCTGACACAGCAAACGTGAGCGCTCCGCCATTGGGGTCCACGTCGACGTGGACCTTGTCGCCGTGGGAGAACTCGGCGGACAGGATGCGGCTTGCCAGCGGGTTCTCGACGTGGCGCTGCACGGCTCTCCGCAGCGGGCGCGCGCCGAACACGGGGTCGTAGCCCTCTTTCACCAGCCAGTCCTTGGCCTCCTCTGAGACGACCAGTGTGATCTCCTGCTCGCCCATTCGTTCCTGCACCGCGTTCGCCATCAGATCGACGATGCGGTGGAGGTCATCGCGGGTAAGCGGGTCGAACGTGACCGTCTCGTCCAGGCGGTTCAGGAACTCCGGCCGGAATGTGCGCTTCAGCGCATCCTCCACCGTCGAGCGGATGCGGTCACGCTGGGCCGCGAAGCCCGCGTCTTCACGGCGGAAGCCGAGGGTCGTGTTGCGGCCGAAGTCGCTGGTTCCGAGGTTGCTGGTCATGATGATGACGGTGTTGCGGAAATCGACCGCGTTGCCGTGGCCGTCTGTCAGGCGGCCGTCCTCGAGGAGTTGCAGCAGCAGGTTGAACACCTGTGGGTGCGCCTTCTCGATCTCGTCGAAGAGCACGACGCGGAACGGGCGGCGGCGCACCAACTCCGTGAGCTGGCCACCCTCGTCGTAGCCAATGTAGCCGGGCGGCGCGCCCACCAGCCGGGAGATGGTGTGGTGCTCCATGTACTCGGACATGTCGATGCGTATGAGCGCTTCCTCGTCGTCGAAGAGGAACTGCGCCAGGGCGCGCGCCAACTCCGTCTTGCCCACGCCCGTAGGGCCCAGGAACATGAAGGCGCCGATGGGCCGCTTGAGGTCCTTCAGGCCGGCCCGCGCCCGCCGGATTGCCTCCGACACGACGGAGACCGCCTCGTCCTGACCGATGACGCGGGCGTGCAGGGCGTCCTCCATGTGGAGGAGCCGCTTCGCCTCCGACTGGAGCAGGCGGCTCACCGGCACGCCGGTCCACACGGCAATCAGGGCGGCGATGTCGTCTTCACTGACGACCATGTCCAACTTTTCGTTTGCGAGCCATGCGTCGCGCTGGGTGGCGACCTGGTGCTCCACCTGAATCCGCTCAGCCCGCAACTCCGATGCGCGCTGGTAGTCGGCGCGCTGAGCGGCGGCCTCCTCCTGGTCCTCCAACTCGGCTGCTCGACGCTGCAGCTCTTTGATCTCGTCCGGCATGCTGGACACCTGGAGCCGGAGCTTGGCGGCGGCCTCGTCGATGAGGTCGACGGCCTTGTCCGGCAGGCGGCGGTCGGTGACGTACCGCTTGCTAAGGCGCACGGCGGCGTTCACGGCGCTGTCGTCGATGGTGACGCCGTGGTGGGTCTCATAGCGCGGACGCAGGGCCATCACCATCAGGACGGCGTCCTCCTCCGATGGCTCTTCGACCCACACAGGGTGAAAGCGGCGCTCCAACGCCGAGTCCTTCTCGATGTACCTACGGTACTCGTCGGGCGTTGTTGCGCCAATGACCTGCAGCTCGCCGCGGGCGAGGGCCGGCTTCATCATGTTGGAGGCGTCGATGGCGCCCTCTGCGCCGCCCGCGCCGACGACTGTGTGAATCTCGTCGATGAACAGGATGACCTCACCCTTAGCGGCCATGACCTCGTTCATGACGGCCTTGAGCCGCTCCTCGAACTCGCCGCGGAACTTGGAGCCGGCCACGAGCCCCGGCATGTCGAGCCACAGCACGCGCTTGTCCCTGATGGCGTCGGGCACGCCGCCGGCGACGATGGCCTGCGCCAACCCCTCGACGACGGCGGTCTTGCCGACGCCGGCCTCGCCCAGCAGGACGGGGTTGTTCTTCGTACGGCGCGACAGCGTCTGGATGGACTGCTGCACGACGCCGTCCCGCGCGACGACGGGGTCCAGCCGTCCCTGGCGGGCGAGCTGCGTCAGGTCGCGGCTAAACTTCTCCAAAGAGCGGTACCGGCTGTCGGCGCGGGAGTCCGTGACGCGCTGCGCTCCCCGAACTTTGCTCAGGGACTGATAGATCTTCTCCGTATCAATTTGCCGGGCGCGTAGTAGCTCTGCGGAGTCGCCGGTGCGCTCTTCGCTGATGGCGATGAAGATGTGCTCCGTGCCGATGAACTCGTCCTTCAGGCGCTCCGCCTCGGTCTTGGCGTCCTCGAGCACGCGCTGCACCCGTGGCGTGGCGAAGATCTGATTCGGCTCATACTGGAGCTTGGGTGCGCGCTCAAGGGCCGCTTCTACGTCGGAACGGAGGACCGCGGGGTCTGCGTCCATCTCCCGCAGGGTCTGGGAGGGCACTCCGTCCTGCTGCTCCAGCAGAGCGAGGAGCACGTGCTCCACGTCCCACTGGCCGTGGCGGTAGTGCCGCACCAGGTCCTGCGAGCGGGAGATGGCCTCCCTCGCGGATTCGGTGAAGTCTTCCGGTCTCATCACCATGTTGACACCTCCTGAACGATGGGGAGTCTGCTCCCAGAAGGGCGGCCCACCAAGCGCTAACGCTCTTCCACGACGCCGTCCACAATCTCCGCTTCCACTTCCTCGACCGCCTCCTCCTCCTGCAGGCGGTCGAGTTCGTTTCGCAGCAACTCCACCTGCCCTTCGAGTTGTTGGATCCTGTCCGTCAACCGAAGGATGACCTCCGCACCCGCCGCGTTGACGCCCATGTCGTACACCAGCGTCTTGATGCGCCGCAGCCGCTCGATGTCCCGCGGCGAGTAGAGCCTGATGTTGCCGCCGGAGCGGGACGGCTCGACGAGCTCGATGCGCTCAAAGTAGCGGAGGGTCTGCGCGTTGACGCCCACCATGCGAGACACGACGCTGATGACGAAGCAGGGCTCGTCCCAGCCGGGCTGTTCTCTTGTCGTCATTGACTGCCTCCATTCGCTGTTCGGAGGTCCTTGAGTTGCGTAAAGAGCCGACGCTCGTCGTCGGACAGCTCCGTTGGCAGTTCCACCCTTACGGTGACGAAAAGGTTGCCGCGCTCCGCGGGCGTGCCCAGCTTCGGCATACCCTGCCGGCCCAAGCGAAACACACGGCCGTTCTGGGACTCCGGGGGCAGCTTCAGCGCGACCTGACCGGTCATGGTCGGCACTACGACCTCGGCCCCCAGGACGGCGTCGTAGAGGGGCACCGTGACCTCTGTGGACAGGTCGTTGCCATTGCGCTGGAAGCGTGCGTGCGGCAGCACCGTGACAACGAGGACCACTTGCTGTCCCCCGGGGGACACCCGCACGCGGGAACCGTTGTCGACGCCCGCCGGAATCGAGACTTCACCGCGGACAGGCTGGAAGGAAAAGCCCTGGCCCAGGCAGGTCTGGCATGCGCGGTTGTTGACCGTGCCGACGCCGTTGCAGGTTGCGCACGGCGTCTGCCCGGTGACCTGCAGGGCACGCGTCGTGCCGTGGAACGCCTCCTCCAGCGTCAGCTCGACGGGCTGCTCCAGCACGCCGGGGCGCTGCGGGCCCCTCCGTCGTCCGCCGCTTCCTCCTCGGCCACCGCCGAAGAAGGAGTCGAACATGCCCCCGAAGCCGCCGCCTCCGAAGAGGTCATGGAAGGTCTCGGGGTCGATGGTCTGGGTCTGCCAGCGGCCGCCGCCCCGGAAGGGGGAGCCGCCCTGGAACGGGTCTCCGCCACGCTGGACGTTGCGCCAGTTCTCTCCGTAGCGGTCGTAGAGCCGACGCGACTCCGGGTTTGAGAGGACCTCGTGCGCTTCGTTGATCTCCTTGAAGCGCTCCGTGGCGTCCGGCTCGCCGTGGTTAACGTCCGGGTGGTACTTGCGCGCCAACCTGCGGTAGGCCGCGCGGACCTCCTTCTCACCCGCGTTCCGGTCGATGCCCAGCACGTTGTAGTAGTCAGCTGCCATGTGTTCCTCTTATATCATCAGCATGAACTATGATACAGATTGTGTCAAGTTTATTGAATAAAGATTAAAGAAAGTTCTTGACTAAGTGTAGAGTCGATGGTAAGCTATGCCTTGAGCCAACGCCGGACAAAGCTGTTTCCTATCCGGTTGTCCGGCGTCAGCAAGACAGTGCGCAAGAGCGCAGGCACAAGGAGGCACGGCATGTACATGTTGCACTACGACCCGTTCCGAGAGTTGCGGAGGTTCCACGGGCACAGGAATCGCGGCTTCCGGTCGCTGGCCGGGGCGGACCGCTGGACGCTCCCCCTCGACGTGGTGGAGCGCGAGGACGGCGTGACGGTCACGGCGTCGGTCCCGGGCATCAAGCCTGAGGACCTGGACGTCACCATCGAGGACAACGTCCTGACCATCGACGGCAAGACGGAGTCCGCGGAGGAGACCACGGACGAGCGCTTTGTCATCCGTGAGCGCCGCGCGGGCTCATTCCGTCGCTCCATCCGGCTGCCGGAGTTCGTGAACGCCGACGAGGCGGCCACCCACTACGAGCACGGCGTCCTGACCGTCACCCTGCCCAAGGCGGAGGAGCGCAAGGCCCGTAAGCTCACGGTCGGCTCCAACGGCAGCTAAGCCGAATCGGGCAGTCCCGAAATGAAGACGGGGCCCTCAGGGGCCCCGTTTCCTTTTACTGGACTACCGGCCCAGGAGCCCTTCCGGGTCCATGGGGTTGAAGCAGGCTACGTAGTGCCGCTCGAACATCTCCTCCAGCGCCGGCTTGGGGTTCACCCGGCAGGTGGCGAGGGCCTTGTGGCACCGGGGCAGGAAGGGACACTCGTCCGGCAGGTCCATCATGTCGGGCGGCTGGCCCGGAATGGACGTCAGCACCTGCTGCTTGACGTCGATGCGCGGCAGGCTCTGCAGCAAGCCGTGGGTGTACGGGTTCGTCGGCCGGTCGAAGAGATCGCGGGCCGTCGCCTGCTCCATGATCGAGCCGGCGTATATGACCGCCACGTCGTCGGCCACGCGGCTCACGACGCCCAAGTCGTGGGTGATGTAAAGGATGGCGGCGCCATTCTGCCGCTGCAGCCGCCGCAGCCGCGCGAGGATCTCGGCCTGTATCGTGACGTCGAGGTTGGCCGTGGGCTCGTCGGCGACGATGATCTTCGGGCTGAGGGCCAGCGCCATGGCCAGCATTATGCGCTGCGCCTGACCGCCGCTGACCTGGTACGGGTAGCGTTTCATCATCTCCGGCGCGTCCGGCAGGCCCATGTCACGAAGCAGGTCCACCGCCAAACGTTCGGACTGCTTGCGCCCCAGTTGAAAGTGACCCTCCAGCGCCTCCACCATCTGGTTGTCGATGCGCAGGGTGGGGTTCAACGCGGCGCTGGCGTCCTGCAGCACAATGCCGATCTCCTTGCCGCGGATGTCCTGCAGCTCCAACTCCGACATCTGCATGAGATCGCGGCCGTTCAGCAACACCTCGCCGCCGACGACCTCCCCGGGGAAGGGCGCAAGGCGCACCAGCGAGAGAGCCAGGGTGCTCTTGCCGGAGCCGCTCTCGCCGACGAGGCCCAGGACCTGCCCCTCCTCAAGGGTGAAGCTCACGCCGTTGACGGCCTTCACCGTACCCATGCGGGTGACGAAGTGCGTATGGAGGTCACGAACTTCGAGCAAGGGGGGCATCGAGCGCTGTCACCTCTGCGACTGGGGTGCCTAGCTGACATATACTTGAATCGACGGCTCAGTGTTGCAGCAGCCTATGGCAAAGTCAAGGCTGTGCCGAAGGGGAGAGGGTAGCCGCCCTCGTGTGGTCGCAAGCCCCCGCGCTCCTTTACTGAAACCAGGGGCGTCCCTATAATAGGTTAGTTGCTTGCAGCATACTGTGAGTGAGGGCCCACTTGGACGTTCGACCCATCTGCCAGTTCCCGGAGCCGGTGCTGACCCGAAAGACCCTCAAGGTGACCAGCTTCGATGCCTCTCTGCCGCCGCTGGTGGAGGAGATGATCGAGGCAATGCGGCAAGCCAACGGCGTGGGTCTTGCCGCCAACCAGATAGGCGTCCCGCTCATGCTCTGCGTTATCGAGATCCCGGAGGAAGAGGACGTGCGCGTCTTCGTCAACCCGGAGCTCGTCTCGCAGGAGGGCGAACGCCGGCTCTACGAGGGCTGTCTCAGCGTCAGCGGCTATCAGGGCATGGTGCTTCGCTCCAACCGGGTAAAGGTGCGCTATCAGGACCTGCAGGGCCGCAAGCACCGGCTGACCGCCAGGGACAACCTGCTGGCGCAGGCCCTGGAGCACGAAATCGGCCACCTGAACGGCCACCTTTACGTTGAGCACCTTGTCGCCAAAGACGCAATCTGGAGGCTGTCCGACGGGCCGCCAGCCGAATACGCACGGGGCAGCGACGATGCGCCGGAAGACGATGAGGACGCCGGTGCAGAGTCAGATGAATAGCCTGCAGTCCGGTCAGGAAAGGACATCATTGGAGCTTCTCTCGCGTCTTCGCGCGCACTGCGCCGCCGCCGGGATACAGGCGTATCTGGTCGGCGGCTACGTTCGTGACGCTCTCCTGGGACGCAAGACCCAGGACATCGACATTGCCGTCCCGCACGATGCCGCCGAGACAGCGCAGGGCATCGCCCGCAGCCTCGGCGGAGCATCGGTCCTCCTGGACCCGGAACGCGGCATCCACCGTGTGGTCGGCATCGTCTCCGACGGCGTGCCCTGGCGGGTCGACGTCTCCACCCTGCAGGGAGACGTGGAGAACGACCTGCGCTGCCGCGACTTCACCGTGGACGCCATCGCCGTGCCGCTTTCGGCAACGGACGCGCCGGTGGAGCAGTGGCCGCTGTGCGACCCCACGGGTGGGCTGCAAGACCTGCGCGAGGGCGTCATCAGGCAGGTTTCCGATGATGCCCTCGTGGACGACCCCTTGCGCCTGCTCCGCACGGTCCGCATCGCAGCGCAGACGGGCTTTGCCATCGACGCGGAGACAGAGCGGGCCGTGCGGACGCATGCCGGGCTGCTGGCGGGCGTTTCCGCCGAGCGGGTGCGCGAGGAGCTGCTGACGGTCCTCTCGCTGCCGGGTGTGGGAACGTCGTTGGAACTGCTGGACACGCTGGGGCTGTTGGACGTCGTGCTGCCGGAGCTGTCGCCGGCCCGGGGCGTGACACAGCCCGTGGAACACCACTGGGACGTCTTCCACCACACGTTGCACTGCGTGGAGTTCGCGGAGCGCGTGCTGGACAAGGAATTCCGGGCATCGGACCCGGCGGGACAGCACGTGCCGTGGCCGGAATGGGCGCAGGACTACTTCGACGAGGTGTACGCCGACGGCCACACCCGAGCCACGTACCTGAAGCTTGCCTGCCTTCTCCACGACGTCGCCAAACCAGAGACGAAGTCGGTGCAGCCCAACGGCCGCGTGCGATTCCTGAGCCACCCGGTAAAGGGCGCGACGACCTCCCGGCGCGTACTGCAACGGCTGCGATCGAGCAGGAAGGCGCGCGAGGCCGTGGCGGTCATGGTGGAGCAGCACCTGCGGCCAAGCCAGCTGGCGCAGCGCGGCGAAATGCCGACGGCGCGCGCCGTGTACCGGTACTTCCGCGATTTGAAGGACGTGGCGGTGGACACGTTGTACCTTTGCATGGCCGACTACCTGGCCGCCCGCGGGCCGGACCTGGACATGGAGGACTGGGCCCAGCACTGCGAGCGCATGCGATTCACCCTCGAGGAGGGCCGCACCCAGCAGTCGCCGCAGCGCCAGGAGCGGCTGCTGACGGGCGATGATCTGATGACACTGTTCGACCTGCCCGCCGGCCCGGAACTGCGCCCTCTGCTGAGGCTGGTGGAGGAGTCGGGAGCGGCGGGCGAGATAAAGACTCGAGAAGAGGCGGTGACCTTGGTAAGTCAAGCATTGGGACGCGAGCCCGCCCACGCGGAGGCGCGGCATGGTCGGTAGAGACGTTCGCAGGCTGGTCCTCATCACTCTCCTCGTTGCGCTGTCAGTGTGGGGACTGGCCGTCCAGACCTACTCCATCGACATCTTTGGGTTCAGCTTCGCCCGCGGCGACGACGACGGCCCCCTGGGCCTGACCCTGGGGTTGGACCTGCAGGGCGGCGTGCAGCTCATCTACGAGGCCGTGGAGGAGGGCGTCACACCGTCTCAGATGGCGGGCGTGCAGGACAAGATCGAGCGGCGGACCAACGCCTTCGGCGTGACGGAGCCGACGATCCAGCTCCTCGGCGAAAACCGCGTCCTCATCCAGCTCCCCGGCGTGGACGACGTGGAGGAGGCCAAGCGGCTCATCGGCCAGACGGGCCAGCTGGAGTTCAAGGAGCGCGTTTGCGACAACGCGGCCTGCACAGAGTATTCCGACATTGACCTGGGCCTGACGGGCGAGCTGCTGGCCCGGGCGTACGCGGGAACGCACCCCACAACCGGCAACCCGATCGTCAACCTGGAGTTCAACGCCGAAGGCGCGCGGATCTTCGCGGAGGTGACGTCGCGGATCGCCGGCACCAACGACCGCACGCCGATCTTCCTCGACGACGAGGAGATCGTCGCGCCGGTGGCACGGCAGGCCATTCTCGGCGGGCAGGCGTTCATCGAGGGCCCGGACTTCACCTTCGAGCGGGTGCGGACCATCTCCATTCAGCTGGAGGAAGGCCGGCTGGACACGCCCATCGCCGTCGTGTCCGAGCAGAACGTGGACGCAACACTGGGCGAAGAGTCGCTGAACAGGAGCCTCGTGGCGGGCTTTATCGGGTTCGGGCTGGTGGTGCTGTTCATGATGCTCTACTACCGCCTTCCGGGGCTCATGGCCAGCCTTGCGCTTATCTGCTACATCATCCTGGTCATCTTCATCGTGAAGCTGGTGCCCGTGACGCTGACGCTGGCGGGAATAGCGGGCTTCATCCTGTCCATCGGCGTGGCTGTGGACGCCAACATCCTCATCTCGGAACGCACAAAAGAAGAGCTGCGCACGGGCCGCGCGCTGCTCGGGGCCATCGGCGCCGGGTTCAGCCGCGCGTGGCCGGCGATCCTCAACAGCAACGTGGCTACGATGATCACCTGCGCCATCCTGTTCTGGTTCGGCTCGCGGTTCGGCGCGTCCGCCGTCACCGGCTTTGCCGTCACGCTCTTCATCGGCGTTGCGACGAGCATGTTCACCGCCGTAATCATCAGCCAAACGCTGCTGCGCCTCCTGGCGGCAACACCGCTGGCCCGATTCACCAACATGTTCACGCCGGTGCCCGGCCGCACAACCACTACGGGCCCTGGCCGACGGTCCCAGGCCCAAGCAGGGAGGGGCTAGGCCATGGACTTTGTGGGCAAGCGCAAATGGTTCTTCATGGTTTCCGCCATCGTCATCGTGGTCGGCATCATCAGCATGTCGATCCCGCCGCGGTTCCAGGTGGGCATCGAATTCGAGGGCGGCTCCGCGCTGTCGCTGACCTTCGCCGAGGCCGTCGACGAGGCGCAGGTGCGCGAGGTCATGGCGGAGCTGGACCATCCGCAGGCCGTTGTGCAGGGCGTGGGCGACACGGGCGTGCTCATCCGCACGCGCACGCTGCAGAGCCCCATGTTCGAGGGCGACGCCTCCGAGCGCGAGACCATCGAGGAGCGGCTGGAGCAGGAGTTTGGCGCCATCGAGAGCTCGGAGCTGTCCGCCGTGTCCGAGGTGGTTGCCAAGGAGACCATCCGGAACGCGGGCATCGCCGTGGGCGTGGCGTCCATCTTCATCATGCTCTACATCTCGTTCGCATTCCGGCTCATGCCGAACTCGCTGCGGCTGGGAGCGGCGGCCATCGTCGCGGGCATCCACGACGTGCTGGTCACGCTGGGGCTCTTCTCCATTCTCGGTAAGGTCATCGACCTCGAGGTGAACGCCATGTTCATCACCGGCATCCTGACGGTGGTGGGCTACAGCGTGCACGACACCATCGTGGTGTTCGACCGCATCCGGGAGAACACGGCGCGGCGCATCTCCCGCGACATGGGCACGACGATCAACGTCAGCATCATGGAAACGCTGGGGAGGTCGCTGACGACCAGCCTGACGACACTGACGGTGATCATCGCGCTGATGCTGATGGGGGGCGGCACCATCGAGAGCCTGCTGTACACGCTGCTCATCGGGGTGATCGTGGGGACGTACAGCTCCATCGGCATCGCGAGCCAGCTGTTGCTGATGTGGGAGCAGCGCGGGTGGCTGCTGCGCCGGAGCCCGCCCGCGGAGGCGCCAACGCGGGGGTAGGGCCACGCCAACACGCCCCTTCACAGGTGCAGGGGACACTTCACGCGTCCGCGTCATTCCCCCGGTCTTCCCTCCTTTCGTGTTGCCGAGTTTTCCTCCGGAGAATGGCTGCCGAGGGCTGATGCTGGGGACGATCGCGGTCCACCGGGGCGTGGCGTAACGGTGCGATCGCCCGCATTGTTTCGTCATTTTTCGTAGCTGGCCGACGTTTTGCGTCGTCTTCGTTTTGTAGGGAAATTGGCGCGTTTCACCTACACGTTCGAAAAATGCCACCCGTGAGGAACAATTCCCGTCGTGCGCGTGTACAGTCCTCGGTTGGGTGATTCCGGTTTCTGTGGGTGGTTGGGTTTGGCATGTGGGGATGGTAGCGACGGGGGAATGTCGGGGGCAAGGGGGCGGTGGCAGGGTGTTGTTGGGCGCGGGGTTTCTGGATACCGGCATGCGCCGGTATGAGGGGAGGGAGGTGCGTCTGCCAAGGTTTCCCTGCTGTGTGGGAGGCCGTCGCCGCAAGGCCCATCGAGGACCTTGCAGCGACCCCTTCGACAGACTCAGGGCGAACGGGGTGAGGGGTTGGGGGGCGAGCGTGGCGGCGGTTGCCCCGCCCGCCCCTGCCCCTCTGGGTTCCTGCCTTCGCAGGAACGACGAGTGAGAGGGCCCACTGTCCGTGGGGCGCCCTTCCACTATTCTCAGGACAGGCTCAGGACGAACAGGGGGCGGGCGACCACAAGGGTCGCCCCTACGGGGCTGCCCCACTCCCCTGGATACTGGCCCCGTATCGCAGTACGGAGGAGGGCATCCGCCGGTTTGGCGATGCATTGAAAGGCAAGGGCCCCGCTCAGTACGAGCGGGGCCCTCTGGCGTCCGAGGGGTGTGGGCTTAGAGGTCCATCCAGGGGTCTATGCTGACGTGGATGGCGCCCGCTGCCCCGATGCCGCCGACGGAGTCGATAGCGTACTTGAGATCCTTCAGGCCGAAGTGGTGGGTGACGATCTCATGGATGGGGTAGCGGCCCGATGCGATGGTGCTAATCGCTCGCTCCACCGAGCGGTAGGAGTGGCCGTGGCACCACTTCATGGTGAGGTTCTTGCGGCCGGTGCCGCCCACGTTGATGGTCTCGTTGCCGGCGGCGGGCAGGCAGACGGTCGCGTTGAAAGCGGCCATGTCGATGCCTTCCTTGACCGTCTCGCGGCCGCCGCCGGTGACGTTGACGACCACGTCCGCGCCGTGGCCGCCGGTGTAGTGCATCACCCGCTCGACCAGGTCTTCCGCCTCGACGTCGACGGTGTAGTCGGCGCCCATGCGGCGGGCGATCTCCAGGCGGTGCTCGTCACGGCCCATACCGCTGACGATGATCATGGACGCGCCGGCCTCCCTCGCCGCGATGACGGCGGCGAGGCCCTGCTGGCCGGGGCCCTGCACGACGACGGTCTTGCCGATGGAGGCGCCGCCGTACTCGACGGCCCACTCGTAGCCGTTGCTGAACGGCAAGAAGAAGGCCGCCTCCGAGGCGTCCACGTGGTCAGGGACCTTGTGCACCATGGCGCCCGGGTGCATGTACATGTACTGGCTGTAGCCGCCCCACAGCGCGGGTTCCACGTTGATGGGCGTGGAACCGTACCAGAGGCGAGGGTTTTCGCCGGTGTGGCCGAAGGAGCTGGTCTGGGGGCAGAATCGCGGGTACCCGGTGCGGCACAACTCGCAGGAGCCGCAAGGCACGTACTCCTCAACGGCGACCCGGTCGCCTTCCTTCACGCCCCAGCGCTTGGAGGCCTCGCTGCCGATCTTGGCGATCCAGCCGAGGTTCTCGTGGCCCATGATGCGGACGCCCTCGCCCATGCGGTCGTAGCCGTGGACGTCGCTGCCGCAGATGCCGCATCGCTCGATGCGCAGCAGCCCACCGTCGGGCGGGATGTCCGGCAGGTCAAACTCCCGGATCTCAAACTCCCTAGGGGCAACTATGACTGCCGCCGCTGATTTCTCTGCCATGACGTCCCTCCGTTCTCCGGTTTAGATGCGTACCGGCCTGTTCGGCCGCCTCTCTGGATTCCCGCTTTCGCGGGAATGACGGAGCGGGCTAGATGCGCGCCAGCCCGTTCATTTGACCCTTCGACAAGCCCCCTCAGGACGGCGCCAGGGCGAACGGGAACACCCCCATCCCAACCTTCCCCCATCAAGGGGGAAGGAGTCATCCAGTACGCTAGATGCGGGCTGCCAGTCGGTCTGCGGCCGCCACGCGGTAGTCCTCGCTACGCTTGATGAGGACCGACGCCGAGCGCACCTTGTAGCAGTCGGGGTGGGTTGCCGCGTAGGACTCGATGCCCTCCTGCAGGTTGCGGGCCTCCTTCAGCAGCCGGCGGCGGTAGGCGATGATGGCGGTGTCGCTGGAGCCGAGGTGCTCGCCGGCGCGCCAGGTGAGGGCGCCCATGGACTCCTGCGTCCCCATGTCCTGCTCGCCGATGCCGCGGATGCCGGTGAAGGTGCGGTACTTCTGCTCCTGCCGGTCGATCATATAGTCGTTCCTGCTGTTGCTGAGGGGGACGTACTTGTGGTCCGTGAGCGCGTGGATGCCCGTGCCGCTCCAGTGCTCGTTGACCTCCTCCTGGGTGAAGGGTCGGTAGGGGTTCCAGGAGATGCTGAAGTTCCAGCAGTGGTAGTCATCGATGGGCACCCAGGCGTGGCCGCCGATCTGCTTCCCGGGATCGATGGAGCCGGGGATCATGGTGTAGAAGGGCAGGAGCATCTGGGTGATGCGGAAGTAGTAGCGGTCCTGGTCGGCATCACGGCGGGCGGAGATCAGAAGGCCGTAGTCCGTTTCGTCGACGACGAACTTCGGCGAGGTGTCAGTGGTGGTGAAGTTCACCGCCTGGCTTCCGACGCGTGCAGGCGGGCGCTTGTCCGGGTTGTCGCGCAGGAAGGGCGTGACGCCGCTGTGGAGGAAGGAGATGTGGCTGGAGTCGATGCCGCCCTCGACGGACTGGACCCAGTTGCTCTCCTGGATGCGCTTGGAGATGACGCGGTGGCTGTCGGGCAGCGTGGCCCAGTCGATGTTGGGCAGCGCCGGCATGTGCTCCGCAGGGCCCATGTAGGCCCAGATGAGGCCGCCGTACTCACGGGCGGGGTAGGCCTTGATCTTGACCTTGTCCTTGAAGTTGGACTCGGCGGGCTCCGAGGGCATGTCGACGCAGTCGCCGTTCACGTCGAACTTCCAGCCGTGGTAGACGCAGCGAATGCCGCACTCCTCGTTCCGACCGAAGAAGAGGCTGGCGCGCCGGTGGGGGCAGTAGTTGTCCACCAGACCGACCTCGCCGTTGGTGTCCTTGAACGCCACCAACTCCTCGCCCAGAAGCGTAGTGCGGACGGGCGGGCAGTCGGGCTCCGGCAGCTCCTCCGGCAGGAGGAAGGGCAGCCAGAACCGGCGCAGGTACTCGCCCATGGGCGTGCCGGACCCAATTCGACACATGAATTCGTTGTCGACGTCGCTCAACATGGCAACACTCTCCTTGTACCAACAAAGCGAGACGCCCCGTGGCTCCTCGCACGGTTGCGGTATGATACCGCAAGGCGCGCGCGATGTCACCAAAGTCAATGCATGAGATTGGCGCGCGTCGTGGGCCATGCGTATGCTGACAGCAGCGCCACCGAAACCGGAGGTAGTCTCTTGGCCACATTGCTCGCCGTGAAGGACCTGCGGACGCACTTCACCACCCGGGAGGGCGTGGTGAAGGCCGTCGACGGGATCAGCTACGACATCCAGGAGGGCGAGACCGTCGGACTGGTGGGCGAGAGCGGGTGCGGTAAGAGCGTCAGCGCCCTCTCGCTGCTGCGGCTGGTGCAAGACCCGCCGGGGCGCATCGTCGGCGGCTCGGTCGAGTTCGAGGGGCAGGACCTGTTGTCGCTGAGCGTCGACGAGATGCGGCAGGTCCGGGGCAACCGCATTGCGATGGTGTTCCAGGAGCCGATGTCATCGCTGAACCCGGTGCTGACCATCGAACGGCAGCTCACGGAGGCGCTGGAGGTGCACCTGCAACTGGGCAAGCGCGAGGCCACGTCCCGCGCCGCCGAGCTGCTGCACACGGTCGGCATACCGGACGCCAGGGAGCGGCTCAAGAGCTACCCGCACCAGTTCAGCGGCGGGATGCGCCAGCGGGTGATGATCGCCATGGCGCTGAGCTGCAACCCCAGGCTGCTCATCGCGGACGAGCCCACGACGGCGCTGGACGTGACCATCCAGGCGCAGATCCTGGAGATGCTGCAACGGCTCTCGGCGGAGATGGGAACGGCGGTGCTCATCATCACGCACAACCTGGGCGTCATCGCGAGGTACGCGAGCCGGATCAACGTGATGTACGCGGGCAAGATCGTGGAGAGCGGCACGGCGGTGGACCTGTTCCAGAACCCGCAGCATCCCTACACCAAGGGACTGCTGCAGTCGGTGCCGCAACTCAAGCAGGACAGGGGGGTAAAGCTGTCCACCATCGAGGGCACGCCGCCGGACCTGTCGGCATTGCCGGCGGGTTGCGCCTTCCACCCTCGCTGCGCCTACGCCATCGACCGCTGCCGCGCGGAGACGCCCGTGCTGGAGGAGCGCTCGCCCGGTCACGCGGCGGCGTGCTGGGTGGAAGCATAGTCCGCTCATGAAAGAGCAGGGCGCCCGGTGAAGGGCGCCAGGGGGCCGGCGTGTCCATTGCCGGCTGGCGCTTTCCCGAGTCTTGTCCGCCTTTGCTCCCCATGCTACCGTAGCGCCGTTACGGGTGCGGTTGCAGGTGTGGCGGTCTGATGCCGGCAGATTCAGCCGCGAAGGATGCGGTTTCTCCGGACTCCTCAGAAGGAATGACGACGAATGAGCCGACTACTCGATGTGTTGAGCAGGCTGGTGACGGCCCGTCCGTGGGTGACGCTGCTTGTGTTGCTCATCATCACCGTGGCATTGGGCTATGGCGCCGTGCACAGAGCGCAGCCGCGGGAGACGGCGGAAATCCTCCCCCAAGGCAACGCCGTCGCCCAGGCCCTCAAGGAGATTGACAGGCTCTTCTCGGACTCGGGCGAGGCCCGCGTAACGACAGTCCTCTTCCGCGGAGAGGGGATAACTCCGGCCGGCCTCTCGCAGATGGACACTCTGTTCAACCGCGTCCTCGCGGAACCGGGCGTGGGCGAGCTCCTCACCGCTAACGATCCGCTCATCGCGCCCTCGTTCCTGTACAAGGCCCTGCTGCAAGTGGAAGATTTCGGTTCGGTCACGCAGGCGGCCATCGATTCGGCCTCCGTTCCGCCGGAGCTCCAGCTGGCCCTCGACGCCCTGACCGGCGACGATGCCGACGGCACGCCGGTCGCCGTCGGCACCATCCGGCTGCGCGAGACCGGCGACGAGCGGATCAACGATGTCGAGCGGAAGATCCACGAGCTTGCCCTTGCCAGCGAGGGTCCCCTGCAGGCAAGCACCATCTCCTTCATCATCGTTGAAGACGAGTACCTGAAGGCCACCGAGGAGGGCATGGCGCCCTTGATCGGACTGGCGTTCCTGCTGATTACCGCCCTGATCCTGCTGTTCATGCGCACCATCAGCGACTTGCTACTCACCCTCGCCGGACTGCTCATGGCGATCATCTGGATTGTCGGAGCGGAGGGATGGCTCGGCCCGAACGCCCTGGGCCTCGTCGGCCCGCCGAACCAGCTTACGACGCTGGTGCCGATCATCATCATTGGCCTCACCGTGGACTACGCCATCCAGATCGTCTCGCACTACCGGGAGCAGCGGAACACGGGGGCGCAGGTGCTGACGGCCGTTCGGGCGGGACTGAGGATCGTCGCCGTCCCCCTCCTGCTGGCCGCCGTCACCACGACGGTCAGCCTCCTAGCGAACCGCTTCTCGCCTATCGACATCGCTAAGGACTTCGGCATCATCGGCGGCCTTGGCGTGACCATGAGCCTGATCGTCATGCTGACGCTTGTGCCGGCCGCCCGGACGATCATCGACCGCCGCCGGGAACGTCGCGGGACGCTCCGGCCTTCCCGCCCAATCTCCACCGCGCTGCCCGGCGTCGATCGGTTGGCGGAGATGTTGGGCAGGAGCGTCACCCGCCGGCCCGCGCCCTACATCATCGTTGTCCTGGCGGTGACCGTTGCCCTTGGGTTCTCAGCGAGAGGGCTTGAGTCCGAGTTCCATATCCGCGACATTCTGCCCAGGAACGGGACCGTATTCCAGGACATGGCCTCGCTGGATGCGGCCGTCGGCGGCTCAACGGAGTTGGCCAGCGTGCTCCTGAAGGCGGAGGCGACGGAAACCCGCACCCTCCTGAACCTGCAGGACCTGACCGCGGCCTTCGAGGTCGAGCGCTTGCGCCCGGCCGCGGCCGCCGGGCCCATAGTAACGTCGTACCAGCTGCTCATCGATGACTGGACCAACGACAGCGGGGCGCCCGGCGACAAGTACGACGCGGAGCTTGCCGCGCTCTTTCGGGAGGCCCACGCCGGGGTCCAGCTGGACCCGTCGCTGATGCAGGATTTCCTCGACAAGCTCAATGACCGGGACCCGGCCTTCGGGCACCTCCTCATCAACGACCCCAACGGCATCGACACAATGCTGTTCCAGTTCCCCGTGTTCGTAACTTCCCCCGCCAAGACCAAGGCGCTCCAAGGGGAGGTCGAGGCCCTCTGGCAGGGTGACGACGACGCCATTACGGTGACATCCAACACCGTCATCTCCGTCAACGTGACCGACGCCATCACCGAGAACCAGACCGAGGCCTTCACCACGACGGTCGCCGCCGCCCTGACCGTCCTCGCCCTCTTCTTCTGGGTGACCGTGCGTCAGCCCGCGCTGGCGATCATCGCGGTGGGGCCCATCGTCCTGGTCCTCATCTGCGTCCTGGGCACCATGGCGCTGCTGGACATCCCCTACACCATGATCACGTCGATCATCACGGCGCTGTCGATAGGAATCGGGGTGGACTACACCATCCACATCATCCATCGCTACAGGGAAGAGTACGCGCAGGTGCGCGACCCGGAAAGGGCCGCGGTCCGGACCCTCAGGATTACCGGCTCGGCGCTCCTGGGGTCCGCAATGACAACGGCCCTCGGACTCGGCGTGCTGGTGTTCTCGCCGCTGGCGGCGTCCGCGCAGTTCGGCATAACGGCGGCCATCACCATCGCCTACGCGCTGATCGTCTCCGTCCTGGTGGTGCCGCCGGCCATGACGGTCTGGGGCGCCTACCAGAACATGCGGCTGCGCTCCAACCTGCTGCGCTGGGCCGACGAGCTGGACACGGCCATCGACGCCGTGCACCGGCGCCACGAGGGGGAACCGGGCTAGTCCCGGGAAGGGGGCTCATGCAACTCCGCAAGCTGTCCGCCGGGTTGAAGACCGCTTACCGCGGCTCGGATGTCCGCCATCGCGTGCAACGCTTCTCCGGCTGGCTCGACAGGGCGTCCCCGCAGGATTCCGGCGCCACGGGGTATGACCACGCCGAAACCGTCAAGGAATATTACGACCTTTGCAGCGAGTTCATGGTGTTCGGTTGGGGCGAATCCCTTCACTTCGCGCCGCTATCGCCCCAGGAGAGCCTGGAAGACTCCAAGATCCGGCACCAGCGGCTGATGATCTCCAAGTTGGAGCTGCGTGAGGGCATGTCGGTGATCGATGTCGGTTGCGGGATCGGCGGCCCAATGCGCCGCGTGGTCCGGGAGGCCGGTGTCAGGGTCGCCGGGGTCAATAGCAGTGAAGTCCAGTTGGAGAAGGCGAAACAGCTGAACGTTGAGGCGGGGATCGATCACATGGTCGACTACCATGCGTGCAGCTTCATGGACATGGGCGCCATCGCGGACAACACCTTCGACCGGGGGTACGCGATCGAATCGACGTGCCATGCGCCGGACAAGGCTGGTGCGTTCGCGGAGATCTACCGCGTGCTGAAACCCGGAGCCCTCTTCTGGGGCCAGGAAATGTGCATGACGGACAAATTCGATGCTGATGACAGTCGACACCGCGCCATCAAGCGGGACCTCATGCAGGGCATCGCGCTGCATGATATTGCGACAACCGGCGAGGTGGACCGGACGCTTGAAGCAACGGGGTTTGAGGTTATCGAGGGGCTGGACCGGGCCTTAAGGGAGAACGGTTCGACCAAGCCGTGGTATCGCCCCATGGAGACCGGGGGGACAAGGGGCTCGGCAACGGGGCTGCGCAGGATTCCGCTAGGCCGCAAAGCGATCATTGGGCTATCCAGGCTGGTTGAGGCGCTGGGGATGTTCCCTAAGGGATCCACGGACGTCGCCGGGCTGCTGGACCGTACCGCCCACGCCTATGTCGCAGGAGGCAGGGCAGGGATCTTCACGCCGTTGTATTGTTTTCTGGCGCGCAAGCCCTTGTAGGCCCTCTCCGTCTCTGCCGCTCGGACTATCCCATGCGCATTAGACGTTTAGCTCACGCCTCCGCTCTGCGATGCGGAACTTCAGCTTCTTGCTGACGGACATGGACGGAAAGGGACTGAGCCGGAGCTTGTAATTCGCAGGGGACACCTCAATGGTGAAGTAGTGCGCGATCATCAACACGTTGATGGCAAGCTGCAATTCCACCCACCGGGAGCCGAGACACGTATGCGTACCCAGCCCAAACGGGGAATACCCGGGGCTGATGTGCTCATTGCGCGGAGGCAGATAGCGGTCAATGTCAAACCTGTGGGGGTCAGGAAAGACGTCCTTCATGTAATGCGGGGCCGTGGTGGCGATGTGGACCCGCGCTCCGATGGGCATCTCGTAGCCCTGGATCACAAAGGTGTTCATGACGTTTCGAATGGACATTGTGATGGTGGGATACATGCGCAGGCATTCCATGAGAAAGCGGTGGGTGACGTCGATGGCGGAGAGGCTGAAGTCCTCGCTGTCCGGGTCGCCGTTGTCGAACAGGGCATCGGCTTCACCGCGAATCCTGCTGTAGAGATCCGGTTGGGACGCCATCATGTAGAGCGCGAAGCCCAGCATGTCGCCGACGTACATGCTGGCAAGCAGCGGCGCTGAAAGCATGAAGCTCAGGTTGGACTCGGGGAGGAACTGCGGGTCGCTCGCATGCAGGCTCAGCATCTCGTCCGCAAAGTCCCGGGGAGCGTAGGCCCGCTGGGCGGACGTGTGAGTGCTCTGGACCCGGCGCAGCACCTCAGCGACGGTCTTGCTCCGACGTTTCATGCCCGGGGTGTTCATCATGAACTTCGGCATGATCTTCGCCACCAGGGAGACCAAGGCCCGTTCCTTGAATTCTATCAGATCGTCGCTGATGTCCTGCGAGTCGATGCTCAGGGTGAGCTGCGAGACCTGCGCATTGGCAAGCCGCCGACACATGGTAACTGCCGTATAGGAAGCGCCCACCGTCCACCCGGTCATGTGCTGTCGCGCGTGTTGGTAGAGCCGGTCCAGGTTCTCTTCCAGCCTCCCGCGGGCATACCCCGGGTGCATCGCCTTCCGCAGCCGAAAATGGTCGGCGCCATCCAAGGAGGGTATCAGCCCGGCCGCGCCGTAGGCCTTTTCCATGTCGCTGAAGTATTCCCTTGCCCGCAGGTACATGCGGCCATGCCGGTGCACCCACCGGTTTACCTCAACCCCAGCCAGGAAGTACATGGGCTTCCGAAACGGGGGGCGGATTTGAAACACCGGGCCGTATTCTTCCGCAAAGCCGGCAAAGAGCGCGGGAATGTTGCCGGTGCGGATGTGAGGGCTGAACAGCAGCTTGCGCAGCGAGACGGTTGGAATGGCCTTGGAGAACGCGGCTCGTCGAAGCAACGGGCCGGCCAGGTTGTGGGAGACCGCCTCAGCAATGGACCGGCCGATCACGTCCAGCTTGCTGATGAGATCGATGCGCGCTTCCGCCTCCTCGTCCAGCGGGAAGATGAAGCGGAAGACATCACACGTGTTGATCAGGGCAATGATGATCGCATCTCTGGGATCGGGAATCTCGCCCGCCAGGATCACCTTGCCGATGCGAGTCTTGACGAACTCTACCGCCGTTCCTTCCTGACTGCCGGTGTAGAGCTCCGTCTGCCAAACCGTGCGGGAGAGCGTCCAGAATTCGCCCTCGTGGTACTCCAGGATCCCCATATGGACCAAACGGTCCAAGGTCTGGTCTACGGCCTCATCCGCAAGGTGCGCAAGCCGTTCTATCCAGTACTGGGCGTTTCGCTGGACCGGATCCGACGCAATCTCCTTCAGGACGGAGTCGAGGACGGGATCGCCCGTCTCTTTTGCGTCCAGAAGGAAGAGGGAATTGACGTCCGTGTCAATGCGAGACTGGAGAGAGAGTTCCGCCAGGACGGCGCCAATAATGGCGCAATTCAAGTTCCAGCCCGGCACCTGGTGGAAGTAGCCGTTCTCCTCATTGAGGAGCATGAGGATGAGCTCTTCCGGCAATCCCAGTGGTTGGGTTGTTACGCTATCTGTGGTCAGGGTCATTCGCCTTGCTCCCCATCAACCACCATGCTACCCTCTAACATTGCCGACCATAGCGACGCATTTTCAATGAAGTGTAGCTTACGGTGGAAGTCGGGGCAAGGAGACCGTCACTCAGAGCCATGGGCGAGGATGAGGCATGATGCAACAGGCCGGCAGGGAAACTGCCACCGCACAGGCCCCTTCCCCATTCCCCGAGGGCTGGTACTTTGTCACGAGCCGCAAGGAAATCCAGAAAGCCGGGCTCATCCAGAAGACATGGATGGGCGAAGACATCGTCGTCTGGTGTGACAATAACGGGCAGGTCTGTGTCGCGGAGGCCTACTGCCCGCACCTGGGCTCCTATCTCGGCCCCGCCGCGGGGGGCCGCATCCAGGACGGACGGCTCGTCTGTCCCTTCCACGGATATGTGTACGATACGACCGGCCAGTGTGTGGCCACTCCGTATGCCGAAGCGCCCAGGACTGCGAAACTGCGGGTCTTTCCGTCACGGGACGTCTGCGGGCTGATCTTTGCGTGGTGGGGGATCAACGACAGGGAGCCGCAGTGGCATCTGCCGGAGGAAGACCCGGCGCAAGACGGCTGGTGCGATTACAAGGTAAGGACGCTTCGCTTCCCCGGTCATCCCCAAGAGACCACCGAGAACTCCGTGGACCTGGCGCACTTTCGGTACGTGCATGGGTACGACAGCGTGGGCCGCGCGGGGACGATTACGGTGGACGGGCCCCGGCTGGAAGGCCAGATCGACTTTGTGAGCGTGCGGAAGGTGGCAAGGTTAGCCAAGCTTACCATTGAAGTCTCTGCGCTCACCCACGTCGTTGGGCTGGGCTATTCCTTCGTGGAGATACGGGAGCACAGCATCGGCATGGACATGCGCTTGTGGGTGCTGGCGACGCCGGTCGACGGCAGGCTCATCGACATGACGCTGGTCTCTCAAGTGCACGAGGTCCGCAATCCGAAGCGGTTGATTGCCGGCCTGGGTTTTCTTCCGAGACGGCTCCGCGCCCCCATCATCAATCGGTTCATGGTCATCCAACAGAACCAGGACGTCAGGCAGGACCGGACAATATGGAGCCGCAAGCGCTACCGTTCCCGGCCTCGTCTGTGTCGTTCAGACGGCGAGATCATGCCCTTTCGTGCCTTTTGCGCGCAGTTCTATCCCGCTCCCACGGCGGCCGACTGAGCGTCGTCGTCATTTCGACCCCCAGACATACGCGGGCAAGGGCAGTCAACGGGGAGAATGGTGTGGCTGCCGAGCCTGGATTCGAACCAAGGTTTCGTGGTCCAGAGCCACGCGTGCTACCGCTGCACCACTCGGCATTGGGGTGTTTTCAGTGTATCGCCGCGCGCTGAAGAGGGTCAAGGCGCGGCACACGTTCCAACCAACCCCGCACCTGTCGCGGCGACCGCAGCACAATCACCTCCGCATCGCCCGCGTGCCCGGCGAGCGCCGCACTGACGTGGCGGTGGTGGGCCCGCCAGTGGGTGACGCACCACAGCAGGATGGAGTCCCGGCTCAGGAAGGCCTTGCGAAGGGTCTCGCGGTTGGTGCCCCACTGCAGCTCCCACGTGAAAGAGCGGTGGAGCGTTCGCTGGAGGAGGCGCCAGAACACGACCCGGAACGGCAGCCGCAGCCAGAGGATGGTGTCGGCGCCGGACATGACGAGGTCGCCTACGACGCTGGCGTAATTGCCGGTGCAGACCCAACCTCCGGGGCGGGCGTCCAACCATGACGTGAGCTCGGCGCGGAACTGGTCGCGCGGCTTGCCCCGCCATCCCGGCCGCCAGTGCACCTGGTCCAAATCAATGTGAGGCAGGGCCAGCCGCCGGGCGACCTCCGACCCCAAGCCCGTCTTGCCGCTCCCAGTGGGCCCGTAAACGGCGATGCGGCGGCCCTCGAAATACGAGCCCTCCGTCACGCCCACACGACCTCGAGCGACGAACCGGTGTCGTCCTTGGTGACGTCGATGCGCACGGGAAAGGCCTCTTTCATCTCCTCGATGTGGGTGACGACGAGGATCAGGTCGAACTCGTCCTGGATGGTCTGGATGGCGCTGACCAGCCGCTCGCGCCCGCCGGGGTCCTGCGTGCCGAAACCCTCGTCTAGGAAGAGCGTACGCAGGGGGGCGCCAGCCCGCGAAGCCAGCAGCCTGGCGAGCGCCACGCGGAGCGCGAAGTCAATGCGGAAGGCCTCGCCGCCGCTGAAGAGCTCATAGCTGCGGGTGCCCAACTCGTCGGCGATGCGGATCTCCAGCGTCTCGGAGACGTTGCCCTGCCGGCTCTGCCGCTGCGTCTCCAGCGACAACGTCATACGGTGGTCCGTGAGCCGAGCCAACAGGTCGTTGGCCTGCCCCTCCAACTCCGGAAGCGCAGCTTCGATGAGCAGGGCCTGGATGCCCGCCCGCCCGAAGGCCTCAACGAGCACGCCAAATGACGATTTGGCCGCGAGGAGGTCATCTCGCTCCTGCAGGAGCCCCTTCAGTTCCTTCTCCCTTGCCTGCAACGCTTCAAGGCGCAGCTTGTGGACCTGCACCTCTGCCTGGAGCTCTGACGCTCGGCTTTCCAGCCGCCGCCGCTCTTGCGCCTTGCCGCCCAACTGTTCGCGGAGCGCGGGGGCGCTTTCCAGCCGTCCGCCAATCTCAGCCAGCTGTTGCTCCAGGTCAGCGGCCTCGTTGCGGCGGGCGAGCGCGAGCTGCTCGAACTCCGCCAGCGCAGCCTGCTCCTGGGGCAACCGCTCTTCAGCGTCCCGGAGATCCCGGGCCAGATTCTCATATGGCTGAAGCTCACGGAGCGAATCACGCGCCTGCTCGTGCTCATCGCCGTCGTACGTGAGCACCTCTCGCTCCAGCAGCGCCTCCGCGAGGGCTGCCTGCTCGTCCTGGGCGAAGTCGTCCGACTCCAAGCGGCGCAGGAGTGCGTCGAGCTCTGTCGAAAGCGAGCCGAGCAGGGATTCCGCCTGCTCTCCTTCCGCAACCTCCCGGTCCAGTGCGGCTACACTCGCGGTGTGGTTCCGCTGGGCCTGCTCCAGCACCGCGTCCGCCCTTACGACTTCCGACTCCAGGCGCTTGCGTCTGGGTCCCAGAGAGGCCAGTTCAGCGGCATTGGCGTCGTATTGCGCACGTCGCTCGCGGCCCTGGCGCTCACGCTCCTGGAGCAGATGCGCGATCCCATCCTCACCCAACGCCGTGCCACACAGCGGGCAGTGCGTCTCACCTTCCCTCAGCATCCGGTAACCGCCGCGCATCTCCTCGATCTCCGTGTGGAGACGGCGGTTGTCGGTCTCCAGGCGTTCGATGGTGCGCACGGCGGCATTCAGCGCGTCCCGGCGCTCCTGAACGACTCCGCGCTGCCTCGTAATGCCCTCTTCCTCCGCCGCCAGACCCGCCAGGGAAGCGCGCGCCTCTTTGCCGCGCTCGACCCGCGGCTGCAGATCGCGGTCGATGCGGTCGCGAAGGCGGTCTGCCTCTGCCCTCAGCTGCCCCTCCGCCTGGGCGATCGTGTGCTGGAGCCCCAGCGCCTTCCGCTCAAGGGCCGCATCCTGCCGCTGAGTCTCGTCGAGGGACTCCAGAAGGGCCTGGACTTCTTTCAATCTCGCCGCGCCGTCGACGATCTCGGCGCCGCGAGACAGTACATCGGAGAAGCGGGATGCCCGCTCACGCGACTGCTCCGCCTGGACACCGAGCCTCTCCGCTTCATCCAAGCGCTGTGTCCTGCTCGCCCGCAGCCGTTCGGCCTGCTCCTGTGCGCGGTCCAGCTCCGCGACCTGCAGTTCAAGGGCACCCTCCTCCGCGCGGGCCGTTTGCAATCGAGGAGCGACGTCGGCAAGGGCCCGCTCCGCTTCCGAGAGCGCCTCCTCCGTAGCGGGGCGCATCGCGAGGTCGGCATCGGCGGAGTCTTGCGCCATCCGGTTGCGCAGCAGGTCCGCGTCAAACTCGCGGACGCGCTCCCGTGCCCGCTCCTGCAGCCGCTCGTACAGAGAGAGGCCCAGGACGTCGGCCAGGATCTCCTTGCGCTGCGCGGGCCTGCTGGTGCTGAAGCGGTCAGCCTCGCCCTGCAGCAGGAAGGCGCTGTTCACAAAGGTTTCGTAGCTCATACGCAGGAGGCGCTCGACCTCGACCTCCGTGTCCCTCACGGAGCCCTCGGTAAGCGAGCGGAAGCCGTCGCCGGTGCCGGCCTGCAGGTCGACCATGCGGGCTGCGCTCCGCCGCGCGCCACCCCTGGAGTGCTTGCGCACCATCCGGTACACGGCCTCACCGGCGGCAAAGGTTAGGGCCACCTCCATGTCGGTCTGGCCCTGGTACACGAGCTCGTCCGGCGATGTGCCGCCTGCGCCGTAGCGCCGGCCGCGAGCCCAGCCCCACAGCGCCCAAGTGACGGCGTCGAGCAAGGCCGACTTGCCGTTGCCGTTGTCGCCGGACAGGCAGCCGACGTGGATGCCGCGCAGATCGAGTTCCGTTTCACCCTGATAGCTCAGGAAGTTGTAGAGACGCAGGTGCAGCGGGACCATGGCCCGGGGCCTCCGAGTGGGGTACAGGAATCCTAGCACAGGCTTGGCCCAAGAAAGAGGGGCAAAACGGCTGTCTCCCCGTCGTTTGCCCCCCTCATCGGCGCACCCTACAATGGCCGTGGAGGCCATGCATGTTTGACGCATTGGGCGCGAAGCTCTCGGCCGTGTTTCAGCGGCTGGGGAGCCGGGGCCGATTGACGGAGAAGGACATCGACGAGGCGCTGAAGGAGGTGCGGGTCGCGCTGCTTGAGGCGGACGTCAACTTCCGCGTCGCCCGCGACTTTGTGAGCAAGGTCAAGTCGCGGTGCCTCGACGCCGACCTGCTTCAGGGCCTCAACCCCGGGCAGCAGGTGGTCAAGGTGGTGGACGAGGAGCTCACCGCCATCCTCAGCGCCGGCGACCACCGCCTTCACCACGGCACGAACGCGACCGCCGTACTTATGCTGGTGGGCCTGCAGGGCTCCGGCAAGACGACCACCGCAGCCAAGCTCGCAACGCACCTAGCGGCGGGCAGCCGCGGCAAGCCCATGCTCGTGGCGGCGGACCTGCGCCGGCCCGCGGCCATCGAGCAGATTGCCTCCCTCGGCCGACAGCTCGACATGCCCGTCTACCAGGAGCCGCCGGCATCGTCGACGGCGGTGCGCGTCGCGAAGAACGGCGCCGTAGAGGCGGCCCGACAGGGAAGCCCGTGGGCCATCATCGACACCGGCGGCCGTCTGCAGATCGACGACGAGCTGATGGAGGAGCTGGCCGATATCAAGAAGGCCGTCAACCCGGAGGAGGTCGTACTCGTCGTGGACGCGATGACCGGCCAGGAAGCCGTGAACGCCGCGGCAACCTTCCACGAGCGCGTGGGCCTCACCGGCCTGGTGCTGACCAAGATGGACGGCGATGCCCGGGGCGGCGCCGCGCTCTCCATCAGCGCGGTGACCGGCGTGCCCGTGAAGTTCATGGGCGTCGGCGAGAAGACGGACGCACTTGAGCCCTTCTACCCGGACCGGCTGGCATCGCGCATCCTGGGTATGGGCGACATGCTCACCCTCATCGAGCGGGCGCAGGACGCCGTCGACATCCAGCAGGCCGAGGAGATGGAGCGCAAGCTCCGCAAGGCCACATTCGACCTGCAGGACTTCCTGGAGCAACTCCGCGCCGTGCAGAAGATGGGGCCGCTGGGCCAGGTGCTGGAGATGATCCCCGGCATGAAGGGCCGGCTGAACGCCGACGAGGTCGACGACGGGCACCTGAAGAGCGTCGAGGCCATCGTGCTGTCCATGACGCCCCGCGAGCGGCGGGACCCCAACGTGCTCAACGCGTCCCGACGTCGGCGCATCGCGCTGGGCAGCGGCACCAGCGTGCAGGAAGTGAACCAGCTGCTGAACCAGTTCCGCCAGATGCAGCGCATGATGAAGCAGTTCTCCGGCGGCAAGAACCGGGGCATGGCGCAGCTGCAGCAGATGATGCGCAGGTAGACGCCGGGTTCGTTGAAGAGGACCCCCGGCGCTGCTATACTGGTGAAACCGTCGGGGCGTGGCGCAGACCGGTAGCGCACCTGCATGGGGTGCAGGGGGTCGTTGGTTCAAATCCAATCGCCCCGACCAACACAGCAACCACATCGCCGCTGGCACAGCGCCGGCGGCGACTCTGTTTTTGGAACGGTCACCATCTATGACAACTATGGCGCCCACTTCGTATTGCAGCGCCGTCCGGATTCGCCATCATTCTTATTGACATTAAGCTGCTATTGGCGCATGGTTCATGCTGTAGAAGTACGCCATTAGTGCAATATCGTGCGACGGCCGAAACGGCTGACGGGGAAGACACGAAACCCAAGAGGAGAAGGCAATGCTGACGAGGGAAGAGAACGAGCAGGTAACGAGGGTAGGCCCCGGATCGCCGATGGGCGAGGCCCTGCGGCGCTACTGGCTCCCCGCCCTTCTCAGGCGCGAGTTGCCTGAACCCGATTGCACGCCCGTCCGGCTGCGCATGCTCGGCGAGGACTTGGTCGCCTTCCGCGACACCAACGGTGACATCGGCGTCCTGGACGAGCAGTGCCCGCACCGGCTGGCGTCCCTGTGGCTCGGCCGCAACGAGGAGGCGGGCTTGCGCTGCGTCTACCACGGCTGGAAGTTCGACGTGCACGGGAACTGCGTCGAGCAGATGAACGAGCCGGTGAACTTCAAGGAGAAGATCAAGGTCAAGTCCTACGCGGCCGTGGAGATGGGCGACGTCATCTGGGTCTACATGGGCCCGGCCGACAAGAAACCCCCGCTTCCGAACTTCGAGTACACGCGCGTGCCCGAGTCCCACCGCGGCGTGACCAAGGTCATCCAGGAGTGCAACTGGCTGCAGGCCCTGGAGGGCGGCATCGACTCGTCGCACGCGCCCATCCTGCACCGGCAACTGAAGGAGAACGTCGGCTCGGAGGGAATTCAGCCGTCGACGCCGTTTGTCCGCGGCGGCGCGCCCACCCTCGAGGTGGACGTGACCGACTATGGCTACCGCTACACCGGGATCCGGCCGCTGGGCGAAGCCGAGCAGTACGTCCGGGGATACCACTTCATCATGCCGTTCACGCAGCTCCGGCCGCAGCAGATCGGCCGCGCCGGCGCTCCCGACAAAGAGATGGTCGCCGGTCACCACTGGGTGCCCATCGACGACCACAACGTGATGGTGTGGAACTTCCACTACAGCTTCGGCGCCGGCGAGATGTCGGAGAAGGAACGGACCATGGAGGGCACCGCCAACGGCTGGCCCAACGTGGACCAGGTCACCTTCCGGGCCGTGGGCAACATCCGCAACGACTGGCTCATCAACCGTGAAGTCCAGAGGACGGAGACCTTCACCGGCATCACGGGCATCAACGCGCAGGACCGGGCAGTGCAGGAGAGCATGGGCGTCATCGTCGACCGCTCCCGCGAGCACCTCGGCCCGGCCGACTCCGCCGTCATCGCGATGCGCAAGCTGGTCATGGAAGCGGCCCGCACCGTGGCTGAGGGCGATGACCCTCGCGGCGCGCACTCGACGACCTACCACACCGCTCGCGCGATCGAGAAGGTCTTTGACCGCAACATTCCCTGGCGCGAGGTGCTGCTGCCGGAGATGTACCCGGAGGACGTGCCCACGGCCGGGTAATTTCTTGACAAGAGGAGTCGTTCCATGCTGAGCCAGCAGGACAATGAGCTTATTACCCGCACAGCCCCGGGCACACCCATGGGCGAATACCTGCGCCGGTTCTGGATCCCCGCGCTGCTCACGCGGGAGTTGCCGGAACCCGACTGCCCGCCGGTGCGCGTGAAGATCATGTCGGAGGAGCTGGTCGCCTTCCGGGACACCAACGGCGACGTGGGCCTCGTCGACAACTACTGCCCGCACCGCCGCGCCAGCCTCTTCTTCGGCCGAAACGAGGAGTGCGGCATCCGGTGCGTGTACCATGGCTGGAAGTTCGACATCAACGGCGACTGCGTCGACATGCCCTCCGAGCCCGCGGAGAGCAACTTCAAGGAAAAGGTGAAGATCAAGGCCTACCCCGCCCGCGACTGGGGCGGCTTCATCTGGGCCTACATGGGCCCCGCGGAGCTGATGCCGGAACTGCCGGAGGTCGGGTACGCCGCTGTGCCGGAGAGCCACCGACGGGTGTCCCGCCGCGTGCAGGAGAGCAACTTCGTGCAGGGCATCGAGGGCGGCATCGACTCCAGCCACATCTCCTACCTCCACTTCGGGCTGACGCCCACCAAGCGGGACGATCCGGCAAACCAGAGCCTCTCCAACCGGGACGGCGCTCCGCACTTCACCGTCAAGACCACGGACTACGGCTTCGTCTACGGCGCGAACCGTGAGGCGGAAGACGACAAGTACTACTGGCGGCTGACACCGTTCATGCTGCCCTTTTTCACCATCATCCCCGGCGGCACGGGCAGCCCGGACGAGCGCACCTACAGCGGCCACGGCTGGGTCCCGATGGACGACGACAACTGCTGGATGTTCACATACAGCTGGAACGCCAGCAGGCCGCTGCGGGAGGACGAGGGCCACAGCGCGAGCTTCCTGGAACTGGAGCCGCGCACCATGCGATCCGTCGTGAACAAGGACAACGACTACGGCATTGACCGGGAGGTCCAGCGCACGCAGACCTTCACCGGCATCAAGGACATCTCCGTGCAGGACGCCAGTATCCAGGAAAGCATGGGCGCCATCTGCGACCGCACGAAGGAGCACCTCGGCACGTCGGACGCGCCGATCATCGCCATGCGGCGCATCTTCCTGAAGGCGTGCCGGGACATCATGGAGGGCGAGGAGCCCGTCGTGCCCAGGGACGGCGCCACCTTCCGGGTCAGGTCGGTTGCGGAGGTGCTGGACAAGAGCGTCACCTTCGACGAGACCACGGAGCGGGTGCCGGTAGGAGTGTAGGCGCTGCGGCAGGAGGCCAGGGGCAACTGAGGAGGGTTGGGCCATGCTGAGCAAGGAAGAGAACGAACTGTTGACCAGGGTCGGCCCCGGCACCCCCATGGGCGACCTGATGCGCGAGTACTGGATGCCCGCCTTGATGTCGGAGGAGCTGGCCGCCCCGGACTGCGAACCGGTCCGCCTCAAGCTGCTGGGGGAAGAGCTCATCGCGTTCCGGGCCACCAACGGCGATGTGGGCATCATCCAGAACTCCTGCCCCCACCGCGGCGCGTCGCTTTTCTACGGCCGCAACGAGGAGGACGGCCTCCGGTGCGTCTACCACGGCTGGAAGTTCGACGTTCGCGGCAACTGCGTCGACATGCCCTCGGAGCCGCCGGAGAGCCAGTTCATCAACAAGGTGAAGGCGGCCTCCTACCGCACGCAGGAGCGCGGCGGCTTCGTGTGGGTGTACATGGGCTCGCGAGAGACGCCACCGCCGCTGCCGTCGCTCATCGCGAACATGCAGCCGGAGGGCGCGTACACCATCAACGCCTACTACACGGAGTGCAACTGGATGCAGTCGCTGGAGGGCGACTACGACACGAGCCACGTCAGCTTCCTCCACGCCGGCGCACGGACGCCGGAGGAGATCGAGGAGCCGGACGTGACATTCGAGAAGTACGCCCTCAAGACCCGCTGGGCTCGCCACTTCGTCAAGGACACGGAGTTCGGCTGCACGTCCGGCAACAACCGGCCGGCGGAGGAGGACAGCACCTACTGGCGCGTGGCGCACTTCCTGTTCCCCTTCTACGCCATGATCCCCGCCAGCTTCCGTGAGAAGTCGTTCATCGCCGTTGTCCCCATGGACGACGAGAACAGCATGCGCTGGCACGTGAGCTGCCGCGACCGCAGCGAGCCGCCACGGCCGGGCTTTGGCGGCCCGGTCGAGGTTGACGGGCTGCCGACGTCCTTCCACCGGGACGCCTCCAAGAACGGCACCGGCTGGTACGACCGATTCAAGATCGCCGGCAACGCCCGCAACGACTACCTGATCGACCGGGAGGCGCAGCGGCGCAGGCAGGGAGGCCTCGGCTTCAGCGGCATCCCCGGACGCGGCCAGGACAACGGCATGACGGAGAGCATGGGTGTCATCTACAAGCGGGACCAAGAGCACCTGGGCGTGACGGACTCGGGCATCATCCGCATGCGCCGCCGTCTCGCCAAGGCCGCCATCGCCCTGCGCGAGGACGGCACGCCGCCGCCGGGACTCGACAACCCGGAGCTGTACATGGTGCAGTCCATCTCCACCGTCCTGCCCAACGGGGTCAACGGCATCGAGGCCACCCTGGACCACCAGTGGGCCAACCTCCGAAACGTGCAGCTGGCCGAAGGATAGGCAAGCCGAGGGGCGCGCTTTGCGATTACGGGACGCGCCTCTTTGCATTCGCAGCTGGCGGACGCCTGCATTGCGTCCAACACTTGAACACGGAGACCGCGCATGGCGGAGGAGACCAGGATCGAGGTGATCGCCGGGCCGAACGGCGATGCAGAGATCTACGAGTTGTACGAGGACTATCAGCCCCTCTTTTACAACATCCGCTTCAAGGGCCAGGTCTCGGAAACCTTCAAGACCCTCGGTGAGGCCTACCTGGAAGCGGGAAGGCTTGCAGGGGTGAAAACATAAGATACAATCGGGTTTCCGGCTCCTCAACCCAGGGGGGGCCAAGGTCGCGCCGCCAAAAGGCGGCATATCTTGGGAGGGAGGACAGACCAGTGAAGGATAGCTCAGTGTTCCGGCTTATGGCGCTCATGGTGGTCGTCGTGCTGACGCTCGTCGCCGTTGCGGCGTGCGGCGGTGACGACGAGGACACCACCACGTCATCGGGATCGACGACCACCACGACGACCACCGACACGTCGTCGAGCGGCTCGTCAGCGGCCGCGCCCGCGCCCACGGCGGCGCCCGGGACGACGACCACGGACGCCATGCCCGCGGGCGACGCCATGGGCGAGCCCGTCGTTGATGTGGTCGTCATCGGGGCCATCGCACCGACGCAGATCTCCAACAACGTGGGCCGCGGCCTGGGCGTGCAGGACCACATCCAGGTCAAGCCGATGTACGAGTACCTCATCGGCACCGACCCCATGACGGGCGCCCTCGTCCCGCAGCTTGCGGAGTCGTGGAGCATCGAGCCCAACGGTCAGGACTTCCGGGTCAAGCTCAGGGAGGGTATCCCCTTCCACAACGACAATGGCACGGTCTCCCACCGTGACGTGGCGTTCACCGTCGCGGAGTTCGGCAATGAGGAGGCCATCCACCCGCACTCCCGCAACTACCGCACCGTTGAGATCGAGCCGGTCTCCGACCTGGAGTTCGTCTGGAAGCTCCCCCGGCCCTTGGCCGAGCAGGAGCGGCGAATGTCGGAGCACATCGGCGGCATGGAGATCATGAGCGTCGCCGATTACGAGGCGCTGGGCGAAGAGAACGTCATCTCACGACCCCTGGCCGGCACCAACGGCTACCAGTTCGAGAGCCGGGAGCAGGATAGCTACATCCGCTTCGACCGGATCCCGGGCGAGCACTGGCGGCACACCCCGGACTTTGCGGGCCTGGAGTACCGATGGATGCCCGAGGAGTCGACGCGGCTGGCGGCACTATTGGCGGATGAGGTCCACATCACCCAGCTCGGCGCAGACTCGACGGAGCTGGCGCAGTCCGACGGCTACCGCGTGCAGCAGGGCGGCTTGCCCGGCCAGCGCATCTTTGGCGCGTTCAAGGGAGGCTACCTGGACACCACCTACCCCGCGTATGAGGCCCAGGGCACCCCCTGCGGCTACGTCCACTGCGACTCGCCATTCGTGGACGACCGCGTTCGCAAGGCCCTAAACAAGGCCGTCGACAAGGACGAAATCAACGACGCCTTCTTCCGCGGCGCGGGCATCAACATGGTCATGTCGGGCATCCCGGAGGACAGCCCCGCCTTCAATCAGGCCTGGAAGGAGGCGTACCCGGCAGAGTACGGCTATGACCCAGCGGTGGCGCAGAGCTTGCTGGCGGAAGCCGGCTACGGCCCCAACAACCCCCTTGAGATCACTGTGCAGGTCATCCCGGTGGCCGGCTACCCGCAGGCGCCGGACGTGCTGGAGGCGATGGCCGGTTACTGGAACGACATAGGCGTCGCCACCACTGTTGACCAGACCCCCGGCGCCACCCTCCGCAACACGCAGCGGGCGCTGGAGCTCAAGAACTGGATCAGCCTCTTCAGCGGCGCCCCCATCAACATCCAGAGCTTCCGGGTGCACAACAGCAACATCTCCCCGCGCGGTGGCGGTTTCGAGTACATGGAGATCTCGGACCTCATCCACCAAGTGCAGGCGACGATGGGTGAGGACGCGCAGGACGTCATCCTGCGGCAGATTGGCGACATTGCGTTTCCAAAGCATATTGCCGTCAAGCTCTTCTACATCCCGCCGCAGATCATCCTGAACCCGGACGTGGTGGAGAGCTGGAACTGGCCGGGCAACATCGCCGGGCTGTGGAGCCACTTCGATCAGATCCGCGCGGTGAAGAAGTAGCCCGGGCGCGGCCGCTCGCCGAAGATGAGAATGGTGTAGGATAGGGCAACAACCGGAGCAAGGAGAGGCGACATGCTGACCCAACACGACAACGAGTTGATCTGCCGAACGGGACCGGGCACGCCGATGGGCGAGTACCTGCGGCGCTACTGGATCCCGGCGCTCTGCTCCCGCGAGCTGCCGGAACCCGACTGCCCCCCGGTCCGCGTGATGGTCATGTCGGAGGAGCTGGTCGCCTTCCGGGACACCAACGGTGACGTGGGAATCGTCGACAACTACTGCCCGCACCGGCGGGCCAGCCTCTTCTTCGGCCGGAACGAGGAGGCGGGCCTGCGGTGCGTGTACCACGGCTGGAAGTTCGACATCAACGGCGACTGCGTCGACATGCCGTCGGAGCCGGCGGAGAGCAACTTCAAGGACAAGGTGAAGATCAAGGCCTACCCCGCCGCCGATTGGGGCGGCTTCATCTGGGTCTACATGGGGCCGGCCGAGCTGAAGCCGGACCTGCCCGAAGTCGGGTGGGCCATGGTGCCGGAAGACCACCGCGTCGTGTCCCGGCGGTTGCAGGAGAACAACTACGTGCAGGGCATCGAGGGCGGCATCGACTCCAGCCACGTCTCATTCCTGCACTCCGGCCTCACCCCCTACCAGCGCGACAACCCCGACGCGCCGCGCCGCAACAACGGAGGCGGGCAGCCCAACGCCATGATCGGCGACAGTTCGCCTCGCTTCACGGTGAAGGACACGGAGTACGGCTTCGTGTACGGCGCCAGGCGCGACTCCGGGGACAGCGAATACTACTGGCGCATCACGCCCTTCATGATGCCGTTCTTCACCATCATCCCCGGCCGCGTCGGCAACGCCGACGAGCTGACGTACAGCGGCCACGGCTGGGTGCCGATGGACGACGACAACTGCTGGATGTTCACCTACAGCTGGAACGCCAGCCGCCCGCTGCGTCCCGGAGAGAACCACCCGGCCAGCGACCTGGAACTGGATCCCCGCACCCTGCGGGCCACGGTCAACAGGGACAACGACTACGGCATCGACCGGGAGATGCAGAAGTACTTCAACTTCACGGGCATCGAGAACGGGTCGGTGCAGGACGCGGGCATCCAGGAGAGCATGGGCGCCATCTGCGACCGCACCAAGGAGCACCTCGGCACCTCTGACTCGGCCATCATCAACCTGCGCCGGGTCTACCTGCGAGGCGCGCGGGAGCTCATGGAGGGCTCGGAGCCCTTCGTTCCGCGCGACGGCAGGCTTTTCCAGTTGCGTTCGGTCTCGCTGGTCCAGGACCGGGACATCACGTTCGAGGAGACCGTGCCCAAGGTGAAGAACCCCGGGCACCCGACCCTGGTGTAGGGCTGTAATCCTTCTGCCGCAGGTAAAAACAAGCCGCTCGTCCCAAGGGCAACCGAAGGACGAGCGGCTTGTTTGCACATCCTGACTTCGAGGAAAGCGATATGCGCGTGGTCGTTTTGGTCAAGGCCACAGTGGACAGTGAGGCGGGGTTCATGCCGTCCATGGAGCTCATCGCCGCCATGGGCGCCTACAACGAGGAGCTGGTCAACGCGGGCGTCATGCTCGACGGAGACGGCTTCAAACCGACGTCCCAAGGCGTCCGCATCGCCTTCGACGGCGACAGCCGCACCGTCGTCAATGGCCCCTTCACCAACCCCAACGAGCTCGTCGCAGGCTACTGGATCTGGGAAGTCAAGGACATGGACGAGGCCATCGAGTGGGCGAAGCGGGCGCCCAACCCCATGCCGGGCCCCAGTGACCTCGAGATCCGTCCATTGTATGAGCCGGAGGACTTCGGCGAGGCGTTTACGCCGGAGCTGCGCGAGCAGGAGGAGCAGCTTCGGGACCGGCTGGAAGGGCGCTGATTCACTCTGTAGAGGCTACCGGGATCGCTCCGCGTAGACGCCCGCCCACCAAGGGCGTAGCATTTTCGCCACGATGAACGTCAACGCCATCGCGAACAAGTTCTCCGTCATCCAGGCACTGCAGCACCGTGATTTCCTGCTGTACTGGACTGGCAACTTCTCATCGGTCATCGGCCAGCAGATATCCATCACGGTGCAGGCCTGGCTGATCTTCGAGCTGACGGGCTCCGCGCTGCAGCTCGGCTTGTTGGGGCTGGCCCGAGCGGCACCCGCGACCGTGCTTGGCCTGCTTGGCGGCATCGCGGCGGACAAGTTCAGCCAGCGCAAGCTGTTGACCATCACGATAGCCATCGTCGGCGTCCTCTGGACTATTTTCGCCATCCTCACCTATTCAGGGTCCATTCAGGTCTGGCAAGTGTTGGGGTTGGTCTTTGCCGTAGGAGCGGTGCAGTCTTTCCAGCAGGCATCACGGCAGGCCATCTTTCCCAGCCTCATCGACCGCCGCCATATGTCCAGCGCCGTTGGACTCAACTCCGCCATCCACCCCGGCGCGCGCATCTTTGCGCCCGTGCTTGCCGGGTACCTCATCGACTACCTTGGCGTGCCGATGCAGGGTGCGGGAATCGCACTCTTTGTGGTGGCGATGGGCAGCTTCGTCTACAGCTTCATGGTCTTCATGACCCGGCCCCGCGACATCAAGCGGGCGCAAGGGGCCAACGGCCTGCAGGACCTGATGGACGGGCTGCGGTACGTGCGCAACCACCGGATCTTCTTCCTCATCATCGGCACGAGCATGACCAACGCCTTCTTCGCGGGCTCGCACGTCATCCTGGCGCCGGTCTTCGCGGACCGGCTCTTCGGCGAGGCGTCGGGGTCGGCCATCGGGTACATCTACGCGGCGGGCGGCGTGGGGGGCATGACGGGGGCGCTTTTGGGCGGGTCGCTGGGCGGCATACGGAACAAGGGGGCGGTGCTGGCGGGCAGCGCGCTGACGTTCGGCGGGGCCGTGGTCGCCTTCGCGCTATCGCCGTGGTACGCGCTGCTGCTGGCGATGGAGTTCCTGTCGGCGGCGGGCAACGAGCTGTTCGTCGTGGTGGGGCAGAGCGTGCTGCACCTGGAGGTGCCGAACGAGTACCGGGGCCGCGTCATGGGGATCTGGGGGATGACGTACACGCTCGCGCAGCCGATGGGGTCGATGCAGGTGGGGTTCCTGGCGAGCGCGATCACGGCGCCGCTGGCGGTGGCGATCAGCGGGGGCGTCGCGTGCGTGATCTCGGTGCTGGGGGTCGCGCGGGACCCGCAGGTGCGGGCGCTGGGGCGGGAGCCCCAAAGGGCGGTGCGCTAGTGCGGCACACCAAAGCAGTCGACAACTGAAGGCAAGTTGAGTAGCATGGACCTAGTGCCGGGCAGGATACCTCGCAGGTGTCATGACTGGCACTTTGATTTTCCCCACACCTCACGACTCGCCTGCGGCAAGCCTGAAAAGCCGGGCTGCGGGTAGCCCTCGATAGACAGTAGACCCTGTTCTTCGCCTTGGCCCATTTCCCAGACTTCTCCGTTCACCCCCCCAACGCAAGCGTTAAGCAGCATACCGACTATTCGCATCCGGGTCTTGACCCTCTCAGCGGCTTTGGGTAGCATCGCTGCACTGAGAACGCAATGAGCCGGGCTACGTGTGCGAGCTTCCCGGCTGCGCGAAAGGAGAAGCACCATGGCAACGCAGGAACGATTGGCAGCAGCGGCGGCCTACACAAAGGCGCTGGCCACCGGCGACCGGGGGGCGGCCGACGCAGCGGCCCCGCACCTGGCGCAGGACGTCGTGGTCCAGGTGGGCAACCGGACCTTCGACGGGTACGACGAGGCGCTGGAGCACATCACGGGCATCTGGCCGCTGACCCCCGTCTATCGCAAGGGGACCTGGGCCGACCCGGCCGAGGAGAACGGCAGCGTGGTGGTCCGCGGGACGATGGCGCCCGTCGGGGCGGGTCCGGCGAAGGTGAACCTGACCTTCGCGTTCAACGACGCGGACAAGATCAGCCGCGTGGACCAGGAGAACGTGATCGGCACGGAGCTGTTCGAGGTGAACGAGCTGCCGGACTTCGTGTGCGACGCGGTGAACAACGCGCTGTTCAACGACACGCCGCTGTCCGTGAGCTACGTGGACGGGGAGGGCAAGCCGAAGCTCTCGCTGCGCGGGAGCGTGCGGGCCTACGGCGGCCAGGCGCTGAGCATCTGGGCGCGGAAGGAGTCGGGGCTGGCCGACGCCGTCAAGAGCAACCCGAACATGTCGCTGCTCTACCGGGACAATCCGACACGCTCGACACTGATCTTCACGGGCAAGGCGCGCATCGAGGAGGATGACGCCGAGCGCAAGCGCATCTTCGACGAGACGCCGGAGGTTGAGCGCAACCACGAGTCCTGGGAGTCCGGCGCAGCGGTCATCATCGAGCTGGACACTGCGGACGGCGCGACGCCCTCAGGCCGCGTGCGCTTCCGCCGGTAAACACCCAGCCACGAACCATAGAGGCCGCCCTGCGATGGTGCATCGGAGGGCGGCCTTGCATTCACTGCGCATTCGGATGCCGCACGGAGGATAGGATGAAGACACCCGCCGCCATCTACGTGGAAGCCGGCCAGCCCATGGTCATCGATGACATCGACCTGCCGGACCCGGGGCCGACCCACGTCATCGTCAGGCAGTACGCGACGGGCGTGTGCCACTCGCAGCTGCACGAACTCGACCGGCCGAACGCGAACGTGCCACTGGTCCTCGGCCACGAGTCGACCGGCGTCGTCACCGCCGTCGGGCGCGACGTCACGCACGTGGCCGACGGCGACAACGTGATGGTGACGTGGGTGCCTCGTGGCGCGTCGCCCAACATCCCCCCGCCCACTCCGGCCGTGGTCACCTACAAGGGGTCGCAGGTGAACTTTGGCGCTCCCGTGGCCACCGGTACGTTCACATGGGCGGAGACGGTCGCAGTAGACGAGCAGATGGTGGTGAAACTGGAACCGGGCGTGGCGACGGACGTGACGTCCGTCATTGGCTGCGCGGTGATGACGGGGTGCGGCGCGGCTGTAAACGCCGCCATGGTGCGCCCCAACTCCTCTTGCGCCATCATCGGCGCGGGAGGCGTCGGCCTCAGCATCATCCAGGCGTGCGCCAACATGGGCGCGTACCCGATCATCGCGGTGGACCTGACGGCGGAGAAGCTGGCCTTCGCCCGGCAGTTCGGGGCGACGCACGGCGTGCTCGCGTCCGAGACCGACGCGGTTGCCGAGGTGGCTGCCATGACGAACGGGGGCGTGGAGTTCGCCTTCGATGCCATCGGCGTGGGCAAAACCATCGAGCAGGCGCTGCTGATGACGCGACCGCGGCGGCTCGGAGAGCGGGAAGGCGGGACGGCGGTGCTGGTAGGCGTTCCCCACGGGGAGGCGCCGCAGATCGCCCCGTTCAACCTCTTCCGGGGCAACGTGTACCGGGGCGCACCGGGCGGCTGCTCGGTCCCGGACCGGGACTTCCCGATGCTTGTGCGCTGGTTCCAGGAGGGCAAGCTGCCGCTGGACCTGATGGTCACGCAGCGATACCGGCTGGAGGAGATCAACGAGGCTTGCGAGGCCCTGCGCAACGGGGAAATCGCCGGCCGGGCCATCGTGGAGTTCCAGGGCTAGACGCCCAGCCCCGCCTTCAGCGCGCGGATGTGATCGGGCCCAGTGCCGCAGCAACCGCCGATGATGCTGACGCCCATGCTCGCCAGCTCGGCGAAGCGCGGGGCCATGTACTCGGGCGATTCCGGGTAAACGATGCCGGCGTCCTTGATAGACGGGATGCCCGCGTTCGAGTGGATGATCGTATAGGCGCTGGACGCCCTCCGGATCTCGCGAGCCACCGCCACCATGTCGTCTATGCCGTTGCCGCAGTTCGCGCCCACGACGTCCGCGCCCGCCTGTTGCAGCGCCTCCATGGCCTCCGCGGGGGAGACGCCCATGATCGTGACGAAGCCGTCCGCCCCGGCGTCGAAGACCATGCTGGCCATGATGGGAAGGTCCGTGTGCTCCCTGGCGGCCTGAATCGCGATCGTCGCCTCCTCAATCACGCGCAGGGTCTCGAAGAGCAGGGCGTCAACGCCGCCCTCCGCCAGCGCCTTGATCTGCTCGACGTAGGCGGCGCGCATCTCGTCGGGGTGCACGCGGCCCAGCGGGAGGGGGAACTCCCCCAGCGGCCCAATGGAACCCACGACGTACCGGCCAGGGCCGGCCTGGGACTTTGCCAACCTTGCCGCCTCCCGGTTGAACGGGACCACGCTGTCCGCCAAGTCGTAGTTCCGCAGGCTGAACCGGTTTCCGGAGAAGGTATTGGTCAGCACCATCTCGGCGCCCGCATCGAAGTAGGCAGCGGCCATTCCCTGCACGACGGCGCCGTTGGTGACGTTGAATTCCTCGGCGCACTGCCATGACTCCAGCCCGTGCTGCTGCAGGTAGGTCCACGTCGCTCCGTCGGACACCATGACCTTGCCGGTTGCGAGGCGCTCGAGCAGGCCGGCCATCACGCGACCTCCGCTGGCATTCTCGACACAAGGAACGACTCGTCCGTGAACCAGAGACCGGTGTACTTCTGAAGCACGGCCTGGGTCACGTCGAGGTAATCACCTCGGGTCATCGCATCCCGGAGACGGTCGTCGCCCGTCTGGGCGACGTAGGTGGCGGCGTTCCACGCGGCAAGCAGCGCCGACGTGCCGATGCTGCTGGCCACCTCCTCCGGCTGGATCTGCAGCTCGTAGCGAAACTCCGCGCGGGAGTCCGGGTAGCTGAGAAACCGCAGGTCCGGGTTGGACTCGCCAAGCTGCGCGCGCAGCTCCCGCAGCAGGTCGAAGCGCGGCGTGCGGAAGGGGTCCTCATCAGGCCACAGCGTGCGGATGATCTCCATGCCGGGGTCCTTACCCGTCGACTGCACCACCACCATGTTCCCGTTCGGCGCCAGGGCCCGTGCCAGAGGCGCAAGGACACTCTTGACCTTGGCCGACGCCGGCTGCGTGGCCCGAAACGGCTGCGCCGCCAAGATGAGGTCGTACAGCAGGCCATCCGCACCACGCCGGGGGATGACCGGCGAAAGCGGCCACTCCTGGTCCTTGCGATAGATGACGATGACCGAGGGTGCCGCGTAGACCGGGTTGCCAGTCCGCTCGCTGATCCTGGTCTGCCACCACTCCCGCACTAGGGGGAGGAGACCACGGATCTGCTCGTCAAAGTCGTAGGCGGTGTTGCCCTCGAAGGCGACTTCCAGCCAGTTCAGGTTGGCCTGCTTCTCCCCCGACGAGGGCCAGAGATACGGCGCCTCGGTGTAGAGCATGTTCGTGATGGCGAGCACGGTCTGGGGGTGCTCGCTCAACCGGTCGCCCATGCGCTCCAAGCCGATTCGGACGTCCTCATGGCTGATCTCCTTGCCGACGACCAGAAAGGGCACCGACGGGAAGCGCTGGTGGAGGTGACGCATGAGCCGGGTAAGGACCGTTGCGTCGCCCATGCCCGCGTCGAAAACGCGCAGGGCGGGCGGCGCGGGCTCCAGGTAGCGGATGTCCATGGCGATGCGGCGCGCGATGAGCTGCTTCTCGTTGCAGGTGGAGACGAACTGCAGGTACTTCTCCCGGTTGTCGAAGAACCGTAGCGACTGGGCCTCATTGTGCGTGACCACTGACGTCTCCCGTGATGGTTTGCGACTACAATCCCGCCTGCTCCAACACCGCAGGCAGACGGGACTCCCACCCCGCCGCGATGAGGTGGACGCCCTGGCACAGCGGACGGACCTCCTGGATAACCCGAGCGGAGACCTCGACGCTGACAGCGGCCCGCTCCTCGGCGGTTGTGGCCTTCTCCATGTCGTTGATGATGTGCTCCGGCACGGTGATGCCGGGCACCTTCTCGTTGAGGAAACGCGCCATATCCGCAGACTTGATCATGATGATGCTCGGCAGCATCGGCACGCCCAGGTCCGCGGTGGCTTCCGCAAAACGCTCGTACTGGGACGGCTCGTAGACCGCCTGCGTCTGGAAGAACCGGGCGCCGGCCTCCACCTTCAAGCGCACGCGGCTGACCTCGAAGTCCAGGTCGTCCGCGCCGGGGTTGCAGACCGCGCCGGCGAAGAACTCCGGCGTGCCCCGCAGCGGGTTGTCGTTGATGTCGTGGCCCTCCGAGAGGGCTTTGACGGCGGCGAGCAGCCCCACGGCGTCGAAGTCGAAGACCGGCTTCGCTTCCGGGTGGTCGCCGATGGAGGGCGGGTCGCCCCCCATGCAGACCACGTTGCCGATACCGAGGGCGGCCGCGCCCAGGAGGTCGCCCTGCAGCGCGATGCGGTTCCGGTCACGGCAGGTGAGCTGCAGGATGCTCTCGACGTCGCGGTCGAGCAGGAGCCGGGCGGCGGCGAGGGGGACCATGGCCATCTTCGCGGTGTAGGAGTCCGTGAGGTTGAAGGCGGTGACCTTGTCCTTCAGCAGGTCGGCTTTCCCATAGAGGGAGTCAAGGTTGGTGCCCTTTGGCGGGCTCAGCTCGCACGTTACGGCGAACCGACCGGAGGCGAGGGTATCACTCAGTTTGCTCATGTGCTCATCCCTCGATTAGCATGAAGCTGAACATACCTGTTTCACAAAGGCCAGCGGGCATTGTAACATACTGCACAGCAATGTTCCGCAGAAGTTACCTGCGGATTTACGAATACTAGAGCGGCACTATCATGGGCCACACAGCAGACCTCGTCAAGGGGCATACAGGGGCAATCTGCGCCGCGCGCCGGAAAGGGTAGCCCAGCGGCGGCACGGACGGCCGAATGGAGGGACTGGATGAAGCCGATTGCGGAAGTCGCCGAGGGTCTTGGACTGGACACGGCAGCCATCATTCCACAGGGCCACTACAAGGCGAAGATACCGCTGGAAGCCATCCGCGAGGACGGAAAGCGGGGCAAGCTCGTCGTTGTGACGGGCATCACGCCGACGCCCGCGGGCGAGGGCAAGACCACGACGACGGTCGGCCTGACGCAGGCGATGGGGCGGCTCGGCAAGAACGTGGTCGCCACGCTGCGCGAGCCGTCGCTGGGGCCGATCTTCGGCATCAAGGGCGGCGGCACGGGCGGGGGCCTCTCGCTGGTGGAGCCGCAGGACGAGGTCAACATCCATTTCACCGGCGATGCCCACGCCGTCGGCTCCGCCCACAACCTGCTGGCCGCGCTGACCGACAACGCGGCACAGCGGGGCCAGGTCCCCGGCTTCCGGCCCGAGCGCATCAGCTGGCGACGGGTCACGGACGTCGAGGACCGCGCCCTCAGGAGCATTGTCTCGGGGCTCGGCGGCTCTGCGAACGCACCCATCCGCGAGACGGGCTTCGACATCGTCACCGCCTCCGAGATCATGGCCATCCTGGCCCTTGCCCGCGACCTGGAGAACCTCCGGGAGCGGCTGGGTCGCGTCGTCGTCGGCTACACGGAGCAGAACGAGCCGGTGACGGCAACCGACGTCAACGCCGTGGGGTCCCTCATGTCGCTGCTGCGGCACGCCATCCTGCCCAACCTAGTGCAGACCACGGAGGGGCAACCGGTCATCGTCCACGCAGGCCCCTTCGGCAACATCGCGCATGGCTGCAGCTCGGTCGTGGGGGACAGGCTGGCGCTGGGGTACGCCGACTACGTGCTCTCCGAGGCCGGCTTCGGCGCGGACCTGGGATTCGAGAAGTTCATGCACATCAAGGCGCGGTTCAACGGCCTGGAGCCGAGCGCCGCCGTGCTCGTCGCCACCGTGCGCGCCGTGAAGTACCACGGCGGCGTGCCCGTGCGCGAGCTGGACGCGCCCAACGTCGAGGCGGTGCAGCGCGGCATGGAGAACCTGACCCACCTCATCGGCGTCGTGCGCGCCACGGGCCTGCCGGTTGTGGTGGCGGTCAACTACTTCCCCACCGACACGCCGGAGGAGACGGACATCGTCAAGCGCGGCTGCGAGGAGGCGGGCGCCTATGCCGCCGTGGAGAGCCGGGTGTTCGCCGAGGGCGGCGCCGGCGGCATCGAGCTGGCGGAGGCGCTCATCGAGGCGACCGAGGGGCCTGACCCGGAAATCAGCTACTTTTACCCGGCCGACGCGTCCATCCAGGACAAGGTGCTGGCGCTGGCCAAGACCGTGTACAACGCCGACGACGTGAGCTGGAGCGCGGCGTCGCAGCGGACCCTGCGCGGCTTCGAGGCCAACGGATGGGGCGGGTTGCCCGTGTGCATGGCCAAGACCAACGCCTCCATCTCGCACCAGGCGTCGCTGCGGGGGCGGCCGTCCGGGTACACCTTCGAGGTGAACGACGTGCGGGCGTCGGTGGGCGCAGGGTTCATCTACCCCATCGCGGGGAACATCGTCACCATGCCGGGGCTGCCGGGGACGCCGCGGGCGCTGGACGTGGACGCCAAGGGCAACATCCTGGACCTGTAGGGCATTGCCCGGCGGCGACGCAGGCGTTACACCTCCACCGGTTGCGCCAGCCATAGCCATGGTAACGAACAAGAGGAACAAAAAATCTTCAAAGTGAAGAATCAATCCCTATCCGTTTGAGGCTGGAACGGATTCGGTTTGTATTGCTGATCATGCGGCTAAACGTGCCCATTGCGCGAACGAGGAGCGTGAAATTGCGGTCCGATTGGCCCATAAGCGTGCCCATCATGAGGCGCATGAGGGCGACCTCCTCGTCAAAGCCGTCCGTGGCCCTGGCCCTCGGCAGTCGCCTGATCTGCTCCGGGGTCAGAAGCTTTGAGTAGTAGCCGTGCTTCCGGGCGTTCTGGTTGCCCAAGGGGGCGCCGCGGCGCTTCTTGCGGCGGCCGCCGGTCTTGCGGCGCTTCTCAGGCTGTTCCTGAGAGGCGGGGGCTGCACCTTCATCGGTGAGCCTGTCCATTGACTGTCCTTTCGCGTCGGCCAGGTATTCCATGATGTCCTCCTTGCAAGGAGGTTAGTGAAGCGCGATGCGCAGGGGCAATGGGGCGGTGTCAGCGTGTGGCGGGGCCCTTCGACAGGCTCAGGGCGAACGGTGATGATTTGGACTCATTGCAGAGGTGCTTCATGCCGGAGTTTCGGCACACACAGCTGGGCGAAAATGTCGACACGACGGCGCCGGACGGGTCCGAGGTGCGGTTCCTGCTGCGCGGGGAGCGGGGCGAGGTGAACCACTTCACGCTGCCGCCCGGAGCAACCTCGGGAGCGGTCGCGCACCGGGCCATCGAAGAGATCTGGTACTTCCTGAGCGGCACGGGGGAGATGTGGCGGAGCGACGGGACGTCGGAGGAGACGCTGGCGGTCGGGCCGGGGGTGTGCCTCGACATACCTACGGGGGTGCGCTTCCAGTTCCGCAACACGGGGGATGAGCCGCTGCGCTTCCTCATCGCGACGATGCCGCCGTGGCCCGGCGCGGAGGAGGCGTACCCGGTGGCGGGCAAGTGGCCTGCACGAGGCGCGGCATAGGGGTGAGGAGAGCGCCGGGGAATTGTTTTGTTTTTCGTGTTGAAGCTGCGTTGGCACGTTGCAGATACAAGACGAAAAATTTTTCATCAGGGGGGAACAATTCCCGGCCAGCCTTCGCGGGGCGATGTGCGGGGCGGTTGTGCTGTTGTGGTGGCTGTGCATGGGGTGAGGGTAGCGGGGAGGAGGGGGTTCGCGCGAGGGGGTAGTGGCAGGGGGGTGGGTGCGGGGGTCCCGCCTATCGGCGGGATGGGCGACCACAAGGGTCGCCCCTACGAGAGAGACGATGGAACGGGGTTGCGGGCTTCGTTGGGTGCGGGGTTCCCCTGCCTGCGCAGGGGCAGGTTCTGGATACCGGCCCCGTATCGGGGTACGGGGGGCCATGCGCCGGTATGAGGGGAGGGGGCGGGGTGGGGCCGTCCCCTCTGGGTTCCTGCCTGCGCAGGAACGACGGGTGTGTCGGTAGAGGTCGCAGGGCCGTTCGCCGGTATGGGGGTGGCTGGTCGCTAGTGCGCGGGTGTCGTGATGTCGACTTGGGTGAGCGGCAGGGCGTCGCGCCAGGTCTTCACTTCCGGCGCCGGGACGTGGTTCATCATCGCCTGCTGGGGCCCCTCCAACTCGAACGGCAGCTTGTAGAGGTCCACGACGTTCTTCACCGTCATCCGCCAGCGCTCGTCCTCGTTGCACGGGTCGAGGATCTCGCTGAGCACCTGCCTGGAGTGGGGGAAGATAGAGTCGCCGTGGGGGTAGTCGCTGCCCCACATGAGCGTGTTCACGCCAACGTAGTCGCGGGTCAGGATGCCGAGGGGGTCGTCCTCAAAGGTGGCGTAGAAGTTGGTGTGCCAGTAGGAGCTCGGCAGCCGGGGCAGGCCGTAGATGCGCTCGCCGGTGCGGTAGTAGGCCCAGTCCAGCCTCCTGAGCACGTGGGCAATCCAGCCGGTCTCAAACTCCGTCACCACGAACTTCAGCCCCGGGAACCGCTCGCAGACGCCCGACTGGATGATGTCTGCGATGGTCATGGCCATCCCGGCGAAGGCCATCGGCCGGTTGGCGCGGCTGATGCGCGGGCGAGGCGCAAGGCCGTGGTCCGGCGTCGCGCCCGTGTACTCGTGCATTGCCAGCGGCATCTCCAGGTCCTGGGCGGCGGCCCAGAACTTGTCGTACCACTTGTCGGCGTAGAGCATGTCCGGCGGCGCGGTGGCGGGAATACACACGCCCACATGGCCCATGGCCTTGGCCCGCTCCATCTCCTTTATGGCCAGGTCCAGGTCGCGGAGCTGGAGCGCTCCCAACGCAAATAGCCGGTTGGGCGCGGGCTTGCAATAGGCGGTCACCCAGTCGTTGTATGCGGCGAAGGTGTCCTGCACCACGTTCACGTCGTCCAGCTGGTAGACGAAGAACAGGATGCTGGGGTAGAGCACCTCGGCGTCGACGCCGTCGTGGTCCTGGTCCTTGACCCGCTCCGCCACGTCGTAGCAGCCGGGCCGGGCGAGATCGTAGCCGCGGCGCAGTGACGTGATGGACTCATCGGAACTGAAGTCGGTCTCCGTCTGGAAGAACACGCCGATGGGGAATGAGCGCTTGCCGTTGCCGAGCGCCAACTGCGGGCCGGAGAGCTTGCTCGTATTCACTATCTGAGGGGCGCGGTCTCCGTATTTCGCCTTGAGGGGCTCGAAGAGCTCCGGCGGCTCAACCACGTGGGAGTCCGCCGAGATGCACAGCGTCTTGCCCATCAGGTTGTCCCTCCACACGAGTTGACGCAGCCATGAACGGCCGCGGAATGTCCAGGCACTCTCACGGTACTACATGCACCGTACGCGGACAACGCGGATTGCAAAAGTGGCGCCGCATCGCCCCGGCGCGGCAGGGTGACTCAGCGCTTATGTTACCATCGAATGAAGCACTCTCACTCCGGGGGCACTTCTGAGACTCTTCTCGCACCAGTCGACGTTCGCCTCCTTCCGGCAGCCGGGCTTCAAGCCCTTCTACGTGCACAGCGCCTTTGCCGCCGTGGACATGAACGTGCGGATGGCCGTCCACGGCTGGCTGGTGCTGGAGCTGTCCAGCGACTCCGAGTTCTGGGTGGGCATCTATGCCCTGGTTCTCGGCGCGGGGCAGCTGCTCTTCTCCTCGTTTGCCGGTGCGCTGGCCGACCGCTTCCAGCGCCGCGACGTGCTGCTCATCGAGGGCATTCTCGGCTCCTCGCTGGCCGTCCTCGCGGCGGTCGCCGTCTACTTCGACGTCATGGAGCTGTGGATGGCGATCGGCATGGCGTTCTTCGTGGGGTGCCTGCGGGCGACGCGCTTCACCGCCACCAACCGCTTCGTCTTCGACCTGGTGGGCCCGGAGCGGCTGGTGAACGGCGTGTCGCTGTGGCGCATCGCGAACACGCCCGTCATGGTGGCGGGCAGCATCCTCGCGGGGGCGATGATCGACTGGGTGGGAATCTGGGCGGCCTACGCGCTCATCGCGGGCAGCCTGCTCTTCTCGCTCCCGTTCCTGGTGGTCATCGGCGTGAAGGGCGTGACGGAGGAGAGCGGCGGGCGGCTCATCCGGCAGACGCTGGACGGCCTGAAATACGCCTCGTCGAACGTCGCGCTGCGCACGCTGTTCACCGTCAGCGTCGTCATGGAGTTCCTGGGCTTCTCCTTCCTGGTGATGGTGCCGGTGATGGCCAAGAACGTGCTGGATGCGGGCGGCCTTGGGCTTGGCTACATCAACGCGGGCGTCGGGGGCGGCATGTTCATCGCGACGCTGGTCATGGCGGCGATCGGCGACAGGCACAACAAGCAGCGGCTCATCGTCCTCAACGCCCTTGCGGCCGGAGTGGCGCTCATCGGGTTTGCGCTCTCGCCCACCCTTCCCTACTCGCTGGCCTTCGCGGTCCTCTTCGCCGGTGCGGTGATGGGGTTCCTGAACGTCTACGACCTGACGCTGGGCGTGCTCCTTCAGCTGGCGGCGCCGTCAAACATGCGCGGGCGAGCGGTGAGTCTTCACAGCCTTGCGATCTCCTTCACGGCGGTGGGCGGGTTCTTCATCGGCGGGCTTGGCAGCCTTGTCGGCGTGCCGGTGATGCTGGCAGCGGCGGGCGGGGGCATCATCGCCAACTCGCTGTGGCGGCGGGCGGCGGTCATGCGGATCCGGGAGTTCAGCGGCCAGGACGGGCTTGTAGACACCTCGGACGCCGAACGCGAGAATACGCTCGCCGGATAGCAAGGAGCGCCGTCGTGTTCGCTGTAGTCCGCCTTCCTGGATACCGGCATTTGCCGGTATGAGGGTGTGTGGCGAGTGGGCAGCAGCAACATTACCAGCGGGAGGTAGAGATGACCGACATGAACGCGGCCACGGTGCCCAACTTCGTAACTATCCTGCTCGACTACGCCAACGGGTCGCTCAAGCGGGCCGTCGACGGGCTGACGGACGAGCAGGTCTTCCACCAGCCGACGGACGACACCAACAACATCGCGTGGCTGGCGTGGCACATGAACCGGTGGAAGGACTTCCAGGGGTCGCTGGTGTCCGGCGAGGAGCAGGTGTGGACCCGGGACGGCTGGTGCGAGCGCTTTGGGATACCGGGGGAGCGCACAGGCATCGGGGACACGTCGGAGCAGGTGGCGGAGTTCCGGCCGGCGCTGGAGCTGCTGTGGGGGTACACGGAGGCGGCGCACACGACGTTCATCGAGCGGGTGAACGCGCTGTCGCCTGAGGAGCTGGAGGAGATGATCCAGTACATGCCGGGCCGGGGCGAGCCGAGACCCAAGTGGCGGTCGATCCTGGGGGTGTGCTCGGACACGATGAAGCACACGGGGCAGATTGAGTACCTGCGGGGGCTGATCACGGGGAAGGGGTGGTTTGGGGCGTAGGGGTAGGTCAGAAGGGTTGGCCCTACGGCCCCTCCTCGCCTCGCCCCTCTGGGTTCCTGCCTCCGCAGGAACGACGGAAGGGGGGCGCAGGGTTGCATCCGCCCCGAGTCCGGGTATCATTGCGCAAGACCCAGGGGAATCATCGTTGGAGGTTGCTATGACCACCGTCGCGAAGGTGTGGACGGAAAAGTACCTGGAGATGAGCCACGGCAAGACGCGCTACTGGGAGGCTGGCGAGGGCTATCCCACCATTCTGCTGCACGGCGCGGGCTGGAACAGCGGTTGCGAGAACTGGGCGCTGGCCATGGGGCCGCTGTCGGAGAAGCTGCACGTCTTCGCCATCGACTGCCTGAACTGGGGGCTCGGCGACGTCTTCAACCAGGAGATGTCCTTCGCCTACCTCGTCGACCACGTGCGCGAGTTCATGGACGTGCTGGACATCGAGAAGGCCAACTTCGTCGGTCACTCGATGGGCGGGTGGATCGTCACGTTGCTGGCATACGAGAGCCCGGATCGCGTCAACAAGCTGGTCAACGTGGCGGGCGGCGGAACGCTGACACGCCCGCTGCAGAACATGGTCGAGTTCAAGGTGCCGACGCCCGAGGCGATCCGCGAGCAGATGCAGCGGCGCTACCCGGACGGAACGGTGGACCCGGAAGAGATGGCGGCGACGTTCATCAAGAAGATCGACCTGCCGGAGCACGGGGAGGCCTTCGCCAAGGTCATGAAGCACATGACCGATCCGATGACCCGCCCCCGGTACAACACGGTGCGGCGCATGAAGCACATCAAGGCGCCGACGCTGGTGATCTGGGGCAGGGACGACCAGACCAACGCCCTGGAGATGGGCGAGACGACGGCCGCCAACATCCCCGGCGCGCAGCTTGTGGTGCTGGAGTGCGGCCACGCCGTGCCGACGGAGAAGGCAGACGAGTTCAACAAGCTGGTGCTGGACTTTTTCACGTCGTAGTTGACGCCATCGAGTCGTAAAGTTTGTGCAGGGAGCCCGTTCGACCCTTCGACAGGCTCAGGGTGAACGGGCTCCTTGGTTGGCTGCCCGCGCCCCTGGACACCGGCTTTCGCCGGTGCGACGAGGTTGGGAGTAGGGCGAACGCCGGGGTTCCCCGGCCTGCGCCGGGGCAGGCTCTGCCTGCGCGGGAACGACGAGTTGGGTGGTCTGGGCGACCCTTCGACAAGCTCAGGGCGAACGGAGTCCGCTGCAATAGAGGAGGAGCCGTTTCATGGAGATCGGGTACTTCACCATGCCCATGCACCCGCCGGGCTCGAACATCACGCAAACCCTGGAGGACGACCTCGAGCAGATCGTCTCGCTGGACAAGCTCGGCTACCGGGAGGCGTGGATAGGCGAGCACTTCACGACGGCGTGGGAGAACATCCCGGCGCCGGACCTGTTCATCGCACAGGCGCTGCCGCTGACGGAGAACATCGTGCTGGGGACGGGCGTCACCTGCATGCCCAACCACAACCCCTTCGTCATCGCGCACCGGGTGGCGCAGCTCGACCACATGGCGAAGGGCCGCTTCCACTGGGGCGTCGGCTCGGGCGGGTTCCCGGGCGACTTCGACGTCTTCGGCTTCGTCCCGGCGACGGGGGAGCACCGGGGCATGACGCGCGAGGCGGTGGAGCTGGTGCTGCAGCTCTGGGAGGACCCCAAGCCCGGCCTCTACGAGTCGAAATACTGGAAGTTCACCGTGCCGGAGCCGCAGGACGACATCGCGCTGCGCTTCCACGTCAAGCCGTACCAGCTGCCGCACCCGCCCATCGGCATGGCGGGCGTGTCGGAGAAGTCGGACACGCTGACGCTGGCCGGGGCTCGCGGGTGGATCCCCATGAGCATCAACCTCGCCCACAGGCGCATCCTGAAGACGCACTGGGACGCGGTGGAGACCGGCGCGGCGGAGGCAGGGCGCACGGCGGACCGCGCGACGTGGCGCATCGCCCGCGAGGTGTACGTGGGGGAGACGACCAAGAAGGCGCGGCAGGAGGCCATCGACGGGGTGCTGGGGCGGGACTTCACGCAGTACTTCCGGCGGCTGCTGCCCAAGGTACGCGGGCTGAACGGGCTGAAGCCGGACCCCGACATGCCGGACAGCGACATCGACGCGGAGTTCATGTGCGACAACGTCTGGATCGTGGGCGGGCCGGACGAGGTGGCGGAGAAGCTGAGCGAGCTGAACGAGTACGTGGGCGGCTTCGGCGTGCTGCTGGTCATGGGCCACGAGTGGCAGCCGGAGGCGCAGTGGCGGCAGTCGATGGATCTGCTGGTGAATGAGGTGCTGCCGAAGGTGAACGGCGGCATCGCCAACCGGGGGGGCGCGACATGAAGCGCAGCGTCGACCGTATCCTGACAACGCACACCGGCAGCCTGCCGCGGCCCCTGGAGCTGGCGGAGCTGCTGCTGAAGAAGGACGATGGCGAGGAGGTCGACCCGGAGGCGCTGGCGGGCGCGGTGCGGGAGGCAGTCGCCGAGACGGTGCGCAAGCAGGTCGAGGCGGGCGTCGACGTGGTCAGCGACGGCGAGCAGGGGAAGATCGGCTACTCCACGTACGTGAAGGACCGGCTCACGGGCTTCGAGGGAGAGGCCACCGTCAACATCCGCGGCGACTGGGCGGACTTCCCGAACGCCACGGTCCCGCTCGCAGCCAGGGTGAAGCGGCCCGCCTGCAACGGCCCGGTCGCGTGGAAGGACCCGGACGCCGTGCAGGGGGACATCGCGACGTTCAACGCCGCGTTGGAAGCCAGCCCGGCGGCGGAGGCCTTCCTGACGGCGGCGTCGCCGGGCGTGATCGCCCACTTCCTCGGCAACCAGTACTACGCGTCGCGGGAGGAATACCTGGCGACGCTGTCGGACGTGATGAAGCAGGAGTTCGAGGCCATCGCGGAGGCCGGCTATCTGCTGCAGCTCGACTGCCCGGACCTGGCCATGAGCCGCCACATGCGGTTCACAGACCTGACCGTGGAGGAGTTTCTCAAGGTCATCGAGGGCAACGTCGAGGCGCTGAACCACGCCATCAGCAACATCCCGGCAGAGCAGGTGCGGCTGCACCTGTGCTGGGGCAACTACGAGGGGCCGCACCACCGCGACGTGCCGCTGCGCGACATCCTGCCCGTCGTCTTGAAGGCCAATGTCGGCGCCATCTCCCTGGAGGGCGCGAACCCCCGCCACGCCCACGAGTGGGCCGTCTTCAGGGACGTGCAGCTCCCCGACGACATGGTCGTCATCCCCGGCGTCATCGATTCCACCACCAACTTCATCGAGCACCCGGAGCTGGTGGCGCAGCGCATCGTGGCGTACGCCGAAGTCGTGGGCAAGGAGCGGGTCATCGCGGGGTCGGACTGCGGGTTCGGCACGTTTGCGAGCACAACGCCGAACGTGCAGGCGGACATCGTGTGGGCCAAGCTGGCGTCGCTCGCCGAGGGCGCGCGGATGGCGTCGGAGCGGCTGTGGTAGCGGCCGGCTCTAACCAATTGCGTCGACCATTTCCCGTCAGCACGATCGGGTGTTCCAACGGCATTCCGCCACCTAACCGCCGGATGACGAATAGAATCTGCCAACGAAACATTCCAAGCAGTTGACATAGCGCAATTTCCTTCTCACAATATTGTCACCGACTTCCAGGGGGGAGAAGGGAGTCTGCGCATGAACGCAAGACGAATACCTATCCCCCTGTTGCCCCTTATTGCTCTCCTGATCACCGCCATGCTGATGGCCGTGGCATGCGGCGGAGACGGCGACGATGACGGCGGATCGGGCGCCGCCGCTCCGAGCACCGACACGACCGCGTCGACCACTACGACGACAACAGACACCTCCACAGGCACAGCGTCGGAGCCGGCCGCGACCACGACCGAGCCCGAGGCGATGATGGAGGCGGTCGTTGACCGGTTGGTGACCGCCTTCGAGGCGCCGTCGACGGAGGGCAACGAGACCCGCCACATCGGCCAGACGACCGTGTGGCAGATGAAGCCCATGTACGAGTACCTCATCGACTCGCACCCCATCACCGACGAGTTTCTCCCCGGCCTGGCCCTGGAGTGGGCCGTCGAGGAGGGGCCGGAGGGCCCGCAGGTCCGGTTCCACCTTCGCGAGGGCGTGCAGTTCCACGGCGACTGGGGCGAGTTCACCGCCGCGGACGTGGTCCACACGATGTGGAACCACCAGCGAGAGGGCGGCCTCCACGGCGAGCTGGTCTACTTCCAGGACGTGACGTACGAGACCATCGCCGAGAACGACTACGAGGTGGTGTTCAAGCTGTCGAGGCCGGACAGCAACTTCTTCGCCCAGATCTCGCGGCTGCAGGGCGGCGTGGAGATCATCTCCAAGGCCCACCACGACGCCGCGGGCGACCCGGTGGTCATCGGCGAGGACGCTCCCATCGCGGGCACCGGCTCGTACCAGTACCTGGAGCGGGAGCAGGCGCAGAACATCGTCTTCGAGCGCACGCCGGACCACTGGCGCTACACGCCGGACTTCCCGGAGCTTGAGATCAAGTTTATCAACGAGGCGTCCACGAGGCTGGCCGCGCTGTACAACGACGAGGTCCACCTGACCAACCTGCCGGAAGACCAACTGCAGCAGGCAGTGGGCGACGGGTATGGCGTCGTCCGCGGCCACGTACAGGCGCTGCGGGCCTTCGCGCAGTTCCGGGGCCAGTATGAGAACGAGGCCAGCGCCACGGGCGACAGCTACCAGGACACGAGCAGCCCGTTCCTGGACGTGCGCGTTCGGCAGGCGCTGAACCGGGCCATCAACCGGACGGAGATCAACGACGCATTCTTCGGCGGCAAGGGCGTGTTGATGCAGGTCAACCACCTGAACCCAGGCCGCCCGGGCTGGAACCAGCGCTGGGTCGACGAGTTCGACTCCAAGTACGGTTACGACCCAGAGGCCGCGACGGCCCTGCTGGCTGAGGCCGGCTATAGCTCCAGCAACCCGCTCGAGATCGACGTGAACGTGGCGCCACTGTCCCGGTACGCGGGCGCCGACGACATCATCGAGATCATGGCGAACTACTGGCGGGACATCGGCGTGACGGTCAACCAGTACACGGAGGACACCGCCACGCGGCGCGCCCGCGGCCGCAACTTCGAGTACACGCGGGAGATCGCCATGGGCGGCACCAGCTCCAACATCACCATCGGCCCGAAGGTCTACAACACCTCCTTCCCGCCACGGGGCGGCGGCGTTGAGATCCTGGAGAGCAGCAAGATCATGGGCGAGTTCATCCAGACGCTGGACCCGGTGAAGGCCGACGATCTGGCGCGCCAGATGGGCGACATCTTCTTCGACGAGTTCATCTCCATCCCGCTCTTCTGGCTGCCCGCTGAGGCCGTCATCAACTCCGACGTTGTTGCGGGCTGGGACTGGCCGGGTTCCATCACCGGCACCTGGACCCACCTGGAGTACGTAGAGGCCGTCAAGAAGTAGTCCGCCAAGCATTTCAAGCGGAGGCCCCGCCCGGAGCTTTCGGGCGGGGCCTTTCGTTTTGGCGGCGGCCACTACGAACCTCCCGCTTCCTGCTATAGTGGCGCAGGCAATCGGTGAGTCCGGCAAGGAAAGGGTGGAATTGGTCCCATGAAGATAGGCGTCTCGTCGTTCCTGACCGACTACTCCATCGACGTTGTCACGCTGGCGACACGCGCCGAGGAGTTGGGATTCGACTCGCTGTGGGTGCCGGAGCACCCGATCATCCCCGTGGAGCGCACGCAGAAGGCGCCGTCGGACAGCACGGACGGGGAGATGCCGAAGAAGTACTTCGACGTGGTGGACCCGTACGTGACGCTGGCGGCAGCCGCGGCGGTGACCACGACGCTCAAGGTGGCGACGGGGGTCACACTGCTGCCGGAGCGGAACCCGCTGCTGCTGGCGAAGGAGGCGGCGACGCTCGATCTGATCTCCGGCGGGCGGTTCATCATGGGCATCGGCGCCGGGTGGATCACGGAGGAGACGGAGCTCATGGGCGGCAACTTCCCCCGGCGGTGGGCGCAGTGCCGGGAATCGGTGCTGGCCATGAAGGAGCTGTGGACCACCGTGTACAGCGAGTACCACGGCGAGTTCTACGACTTCCCGCAGGTCGTGTCGTTCCCGAGGCCGGTGCAGCGGCCGCACCCGCCGGTCATCCTCGGCGGGTGGTCGAAGTACGTGTACAAGCGCGTGGTGGAGTACGGCGACGGCTGGCTGCCGCTGCGGGCGCGGCCGGAATGGGTTGCCGCGGGGCGGAAGGAGCTCGACCGGCTGGCGGAGGCGGCAGGGCGCGACCCGGCGTCGCTGGAGGTCACCTGCTACCAGGTGCCGCCAGACCCCGACCACGTGCGGGCGCTCGGCGAGGCGGGCGCGGACAGGGTCGTCATCCAGGTGGACACGGCCGGGCGCGAAGAGGCGCTGGCGCAGCTCGAAAGCCACGCGCGGGCGCTGCTGTAGCTCCCTCCATTCGCCCTTCGACGGGCTCAGGGCGAACGGTTCCCTTTGTCCCGACTTCCTGGATACCGGCATGCGCCGGTATGAGGGTTGGGGGAGTGCTTGTCCTTCAATCGTCCTTCCTCTGGTCCCGGCCCTTCGACAGGCTCAGGATGAGCGGGTTGTGTGGGGCCGAATTGATCTCCGCGCCCGGCGTAGCTGCGGGGAATTGTTTTGTTTTTCGTGTTGAAGCTGCGTTGGCACGTTGCAGATACAAGACGAAAATTTTTTCATCAGGGGGGAACAATTCCCGGCCGCGTCCACCCCCACCCCAGCCCTCCCCCACGAGGGGGGAAGGGGAAATGGCGCCGGGGCGGTTGTGGTGTTGTGGTGGCGGTGCATGGGGCGAGGGTAGCGCGGGGGACGGCGTTCGCGCGAGGGGGTGGTGGCGGGGGGTGGGTGCGGGGGTCCCGCCTATCGGCGGGATGGGCGACCACAAGGGTCGCCCCTACGAGAGAGACGACGGAACGGGATTGCGGGCTTCGTTGGATGCGGAGTTCTTGGATATTGGCCCCGTATCGGGTACGGGGGGCAATGCGCCGGTATGAGAGTATGGGGAGCCAAGACGACCCTTCGACGGGGCTCAGGGTGAACGGACCTGAATAGGAAGAGCCCCCGGCGAACATTTGCCCGGGGGCTCTCTGTTGTGCGGGTATAGGTTAGAGGGTCCAGACGTCCTTGTACTCGGGGCGGGGGAAGGGCTCACCGTTGGGGACTCGCATCATGTCGCAGTAGAGCTCCAGCGAGTTGCCGTCCGGGTCCTCGAAGTAGAAGGAGCGGGTGCCGCTGCCGCCGATGTTGCGCGGGTCGCCCTCGGCGCCGTGGACCAGCGGCCCGCTGACGATCTCGACGCCCTTCATCTTCAAGTCGTACAGCGCCTTCAGCCACTCGTCGCGGGTGTCGACCTCCATGGCGATGTGCTGGAGGGCGTTGTAGCCGATCCTCCGGTTGTCAGACTCCGGCTGGTCGGGGTGGGTAAACAGGACGATGTCATGGTGCATGTCGCCGAAGCGCAGGAAGGCCATGTCGCCGGTCTCGCCGCGGGGCCAGCGCCCGGTGAGGGTGAGGCCGAGGGTGTTGCAGTAGAAGTCAAGGGAGCGGTCCATGTCCGTGACCTGTACGCCGACGTGTCCAACCCTGCTGATGTTGAAGCCGCCCATGGTGACCTCCTTGCTCCCCCCTGAGCCTTGCCACTTCGGTTGGGGCATGATTGCACCGGGGCGGGGGGTCGTCAAGGAGGCGCGGGAGCATTGTGGCAGCCGGGTTGGCGTAAGCGTATCATAGTAAAGAGGTGACGCCATGGACTACGACGAAACAAAGCATTGGGAAAACTGCCAAGCAGTAGAACGCGTTCCCGGCAAGGTCAGCGGCAAGTGGGTCTTTCGAGACACTCGCGTACCGGTGTCCGCCCTGTTTGAAAACCTCCGCGACGGCGCCACCGTAGACCAGTTCATCGAGTGGTTCGAAGGCGTCGATCCGCGAGCGGTGGAAGCCGTGCTTGCCCATGAAATCGAGCTGTTGTCAAGACCGCATGAGCAGTGAAGATCCTGTTTGACAACGGTACGCCGTTCCCGCTTCGCCGCTACTTGTACGGGCATTCAGTTGACACGGCTGCCAGGATGGGATGGGCCACGCTCCGCAATGGGGACCTGCTTCAGAATGCGGTGGAGCACGGCTACGAGTTGATCATCACGACAGACCAGCAATGGCCCCACCAACTGAATCTGGCAAATTGGCGGATAGCCGTACTTGTGCTGTCAGAAGCGTCGTGGCCCCGCACACGGTTCAAGCTGCAAGAAATCCGGGACGCCGTAAACGACATGCAGCCGGGATCCTACAGGGAAGTCTTCCTTTGATAAGGGAGTTATATCGAATGCTACACAGAGTAGGGGAAACATGGGGTGTTGGCGGAATGGGGGGGAGGGGATTCGAACCCCTGAAAGCCTTGAGGACTTTACCCGCTTTTCAGGCGGGCGCGTTAAGCCTCTCCGCCACCCCCATGGACGCCCTGGGGGGAATCGAACCCCCGACGCGCAGTTTTCCAGACCGCCGCTCTACCACTGAGCTACAGGGTCATCCCACCCCCTGAGAGGAGGGAGCGGGAAAACCCTAGTGAAGTGGTGGGGGCTTGTCAAGGGGTTTGGGGCGGTACGCCGCCCCTGCCCCTGATTAACAACTGAATAAGCGTTTACCCCAACCCTTGCTCCCTGCATAGGGTCTTGGTCTTCTGCACCAAGTCTAGGTGCCACTCGGCCCTGTCTTGCAGGTCGTCAAGGTTGTTCGTCTTGACGGTTTCCGGGTCAAACTGCCGAAACTCAATCACGTAGTCCCGTGCCGCCGTGAGCCTGCTCTCCCAATGGGCATATGTGGTGCACTCCTGCACAACCTCCTCCAAAGTCATGACGCCATCGGCATTGATTCGGTCAACGTTCGCCAAGAACGCATCGACGCTTGACCAGTGCTTTTCCCGCTCATGCCATCGGCGTATTTGGCCCTGATTGAACTCGAAGTTCGCCAAGGAACCTTCAATGCCTTCTTCGGTCAAGCCGCTTTCGTTGCGCAGATATGCTTCGTATTCGGCCTTGGTCATCTGCGCGTATTCCTGCGGTGAAAGCTCCCGTGTGGGCGGGGTAAATGGCGGACTCTCCGATGCTTTGCCACCGGATGGTGAGTCACTCAAATTCATGACACCGATGATGAAGAGAATGCCGAAAATCACAGCAATCACGATGGTCTGTACAGTGGGCGATTTGAGTGGTTTTGACCCTGGTGGCATGCGCATAAGAGTGACCCTCCCGCAGAAAGGATTCGGTGCTGTCGCAAGCAACCTTGTCCCACTTTGCACTGCGAGAGGGCCATGCAGACCGAATCCCCAATGCAAAGAGGGGTCTATTGCTTGCGACAGCAGGGACAACCTACAGGGAGGGGGGAACCCTGTCAATAATGGGGGTATGCTATAGACACCGTGGCGACCCTGCGGTAAGGTCCAGATGGAGTCAGGGGCGGAGTTTGAACCCGCGAAACCCTAGTTCACCGCTAGGTGGGTTGACCGCTTCTCTGCCCGGACTCAATATCGGCGGAGACGACGGGATTCGGACCCGCGAGAACCAGTGGCTCTACCCGATTTTCAATCGGGTGCTTTCAACCACTCAGCCACGTCTCCGTTGCAAATGATAGCACCCTTGGGCGTAATTTCCCAGGGGTGTTGTCATTGGTAGATACAAGGCTGATGCAAAATCCCTTGACAAATACCTTAACATGGTGTAGAATAGTACCAAAAGATAAATAGGGAGGGCTTATGAACAAGAGCGGGCCAGGGAAGCATTACCGTAAGGGAATTAGCCTTGCTGAGGCATTTGAACGCTATGGCGACGAGCGCGAAGCGGAGAAGTGGTTCATCGAGCGCCGATGGCCCAACGGTATTGCCTGCCCGCACTGTGGGAGCTTGAACATCAAGGAACGGGCCAGCCGCAAGCCCATGCCCTTCCACTGTTCGGATTGCCGCAAGTATTTCAGTGCCAAGACAGGCACGGTGTTGCAGGACTCAAATCTGCCCCTCTCCAAGTGGGTCATTGCCTTCTATCTCTACTCTACGAACTTGAAGGGTGTATCGAGCATGAAGCTGAGCCGCGATCTGCGTGTGACGCAGAAGACCGCGTGGCACCTGGCCCACCGCCTGCGGGAAGCCTTTGACTTCATGGAAGCATCGGAGAAGTTTGCCGGTCCTGTGGAAGTCGATGAGACGTACATCGGCGGTGAGGAGTACAACAAGCACGGGAGTAAGAAGCTCCACGCTGGTCGTGGGACGGTCGGCAAGACGGCGGTGGCGGGGGTGCGCGACCGCAAGACAGGAAAGGTCAGGGTCAAGGTGGTACAGGACACGACGAAGGAAACGCTTCAGGGGTTTGTGACGGGGCACACCGAGGAAGATGCGATGGTCTACAGTGACGACCATCTGAGTTACCGGGGTCTCCCTCGACGGCATGAGACGGTTGGGCACACCGCCAAGGAGTACGTCCGAGGCATGGCCCACACCAATGGCATTGAGAGCTTTTGGGCCATGTTCAAGCGGGGGTATCAGGGGGTGTACCACAAGATGAGCGCCAAGCACCTGCACCGCTACGCGGGTGAGTTTGCTGGCAGGAACAACGTGCGGCCCTTGGACACCGAGGTTCAGATGGAGCAGATGGTTGGGCAGTTGCAGGGCAAGCGACTGCGGTACAATGACCTTATCGGGCCTGTGGAGACGAGATACCCGAAGGTGTTACCGCTTGAATGAGGGGAGCGCAATGGCACGGAAGAAGAAGCCTATCGGACGACCGCCCAAGCCGATGCCTGAGCGCATCGATGCCAGTCCGGAAGAGATTGCCGATGCGTTGCTTCGGCTACCGAAAGACCATGAATGGGAATACTTGAAGAAGGACAAGGAATGCGAAGGAGAACGCCATGACACAGGGGTATAGGGCAGACTTTGACCCCAACGACCCACGCCAAGTTTCCCAAGCATCCTCGCAGGGCTTCATGTACGCTCTGGCATTGGCGGTAAAACGCTTCCATCAAATACCGGAACCGGAGCGGACCCTAGACGACTTTCCGCGAGTCTTAGCGCCCCTACTACAAAACACAGGCTCGCCACGTCCTGTGCAGAATACTCTTGATGAGCTTCTGCGATTGTTTGAGGGAGTCTTTGCTGAGATGCAGCGTTCTTCGTAGCCCTGTGTAGCATTCGATATAAGTCCCTTTGATAAGCTCAGGGCGAACGGGGGGCACCCCCATCCCAACCCGTATCAAGTACGGGGCGGGCTCTCCTCCGCCAGCGGGGGAAGGTGCTAGGTTATCGGGGTGATGGCGTCGCCGGGGGAGACCGTGCCCTCGCGGACGACGGCAGCGTACCAGCCGCGGCGGTTGAACAGCGTGCCGCCGTCCATGTGGGTCAGCGTGCGGATGAAGGCGGGCCCCCGCTCCTCGCCGATGAAGGGCAACGACGCGAGGTTCATGCAGGCGACGCAGGGCTCGGCGATCTCGATGACCGCCTCGCCCACCTGGTACTGCTCGCCGATGCGGAAGTCGTCGTAGGGGATACCCTCGGACGTGATGTTCTCGCCCATGTCGCCGGGCTGCACGGGCCAGCCCTCGGCGTTCAGCTCGCGCAGCATCTCGATGGGCATGAGCATGACGGCGCGGCCGGGGTCGTTGCCGCGCATGTCATGCCGAAAGCGGTTGAAGTCGCCCTCCAGCCCGTGCACGGTGACGCGGACGGCGTCGACGGGATGCTTGGGCAGGCCGTGCTCGCCGGGTGTGTCGCCTTTGCGATTGACCTGGATGACCCTTCCGCTCATGACGAACCTCGCATTCTCGCTCCCAGCCGCCGCGCGCGCCGACGCCGCTCCGCAGGGGAGCCGGTGGGGCGGATGGCCCACGCCATCGGCAGACCGACGGCCGTGGTGACGATGAAGGTAAAGACAGCCACATCGTACGACTGATTGATGTCGAAAATCCAACCCATATACACCGGTCCAACGGTGCCGGACGCCAGGGCCGTCGCCTGCAGCATGCCGGCGAGGGAGCCGAGCGCCCGCGTACCGAACAGCTGCGCCAGCAGCACGGGCCTCACGGAGACCATCGCGCCGAATGAAACGCCGTAGAAGACGGTGAAGGGCAGGGAGGCCCACAGCGCCGTGGAGCCATAGACGGCGAGGTAGAGCCAGGAGAGGGCCTGCATGGCGACCATGAGCGCCAGGACGTAGCGGACCTCCAGGAGGTCGGCCAGGAACCCCGCGCCGATGCGGCCGACGCCGCTGGCAAGGAAGACCAGCGTCACGGTGACCGCGGCCTCGGCGGTGGTGAAGCCCTTGCTCTCGAAGAGGGGCACCTGGTGCACCTGCAACGCGCTTGTGCCGAGGAACATGGCCATGAACACACTGGAGGCCGTCCAGAACTCCCGCGACCGCAGGGCCACGCCGGCGGTCACGCCCTGGTCGTCCTCCAACGCGGCGCGATGGGCGCGGCGGGCCTGGCGCTCCTCCTCCGGGTCCTGCGGCCGTTCGCTCGACCCTCCCACGGGGCGAGGACGGTCGCCGTCGGGCAGCCAGCCGTGCGCCTGGGGGTTCATGCGGATGAGCATGGCCAGCGGGAATATGATGAGCATGAGGGCGACGCCTGTGCCCCTGATGGTCCACCTCCAGCCGACCTCGCCGACCAACCACGCCAACACGAACAGGATGGCGCCGGTGAGGATCGGCCCGGAGACGCCGATGCCAAGGGCGGTGCCCCGGAGCCGGCGGAACCATCGCACGATGACGACGGTCCACCCGAGGGCGTGCGACGTTCCGCTGGCCCCGACGGAGGCGACCATGAAGAAGAGGTAGAAGCTCCAGATGGAGAAGGTGTATGAGATGAGGACCATGCCGACTCCCAGGAGGACGGCGCCGGTCATGATGACGGGCTTGGGGCCGATCCGGTCCACCGCAACTCCCAGGATCGGCGCGAAGGCGCCGGTCTCTATCTGGCGGAGTGCGAAGGCGCCGGAGAGGGCTGCGCGGGTCCAGCCGAACTCGCGGAGGATGGGGAGGAAGAAGACCTGGAACCCCTGCCAGTAGGCGCCGGAGGTGAAGACGTTGCACGTGAAGCTGGCGGCAACGATGTACCAGCCATAGAAAATCCGAGGGCGCTTCTGCGTATCCGGTGCGGTGATCATCCGCCGACTTTCTGGCGCCGTGGTTGGAGGCCGTTGCCGGGCAAGGCGGGCGGGCCGTCCTGAACAGCGGGTCTCTGGGGCTTGGCCCAAAGGCCCAGAGTACGGGTTGCCTCTTTTCGCTGTCAATGTCGGCCGCTTGTGCAACGCTTCACATGCGATGGGGAATTGGCTAGAATATGCCCGTTCGGATTGCGCTTTACCCCACGCGCTGGGCCGTGTTCGGCGCGACAAGGGAGCTAGATGAAAGTAGGCGTCCCCAAGGAAGTCCGGCTCAACGAGCGGCGTGTGGCCCTGGTGCCGGAGTCGGTGGCCAAACTGGCGGCCGCGGGCATGGAGGTCATCGTCCAGGAGGGCGCCGGGGAGAGCGCCCATTTCTCCGACGCCGCGTACCGGAACGCGGGCGCATCAATCGTGCCCGACGGCGCGTCGGTCTACTCCACCGCCGACGCGGTCGTGAAGGTGCAGCGCCCCACCCACGGAGACGAGTCCGACCCCGCCGAGACCTCGCTGCTCAGAGAAGGCACCCTGTTCATCTCCCTGCTGCAACCGCTGTACTACCCCGAGCTGGCGCGGGACCTAGGTGAGCGCGGCGTCGTCAGCTTCAGCATGGACGCCGTGCCCCGCATCGCGCGGGCGCAGTCGATGGATGCACTGAGCTCCATGAGCTCCATCGCCGGGTACAAGGCCGCCATCATGGCCGCCGAGGCCCTCGGTATCTACCTGCCGATGATGGTAACGGCCGCGGGCACGACGCCGCCGGCCAAGGGCCTGGTGCTGGGCGCGGGCGTCGCGGGCCTCCAGGCAATCGCGACGGCGCGGCGGCTGGGCGCCGTTGTCGCCGCCTTCGACGTGCGTCCCGTGGTGAAGGAGCAGGTCGAGAGCCTTGGCGCGACGTTCATCGAGGAGGCGGTCCACACGGAGGAGATCGAGGACGAGGGCGGCTACGCAAAGCAGCTGAACGAAGAGGCCCAGAACCTCGAGCAGGACCTCATCCACAAGCACGCGCGGACGTCGGACTTCATCATCTCCACCGCGGCCATACCGGGCCAACCGGCGCCAACCCTGGTTACGGCGGCGATGGTCAAGGACATGCGGCCCGGCGCGGTCATCGTGGACCTTGCCGCGGAGACGGGCGGCAACTGCGAGCTGACCAAGCCCGGCGAGACGGTCGTCGAGAACGGCGTCACCATCATCGGGCCGCTGGACGTGCCCTCGTCGGCGCCGGTGGTCTCCAGCCAGATGTACTCGCGGAACATGCTCACCCTGCTGCAGCACCTGGTCCGCGACGGTGAGCTGCAGCTCGACTGGGAAGACACCATCACCAAGGACTGCTGCATCACCTACGGCGGCAAGGTTGTGCATGAGCCAACCCTGGCGCTCTTGTCGCAGAGTTAGGCACTGCCAGGCAGAAAGATCGGTCCGTCCTGAGAGAAATCGAAGGGCGAACGGAAGGAACGGAGATGGCGGAAGCGGCGATAGTCGGAGTACCCCTGGTCATAGCGTTGTACATCTTTGTGCTGGCGATCTTCGTGGGGTTCGAGTTGATAACGAAGGTGCCGCCCACGCTGCATACCCCGCTCATGTCCGGCGCCAACGCGATCTCCGGCATCACCATCATCGGCGCGATGATCGTCGTGGGCCCGCGGGACGCCAACCTGGCGGTGGTGATGGGCTTCGTGGCGCTGGTGCTCGCGACCATCAACGTTGTGGGTGGCTTCATGGTGACGGACCGGATGCTGCAGATGTTCCGCCGCAGGCCAGGCGAGGGGGCATAATGGAGCTCTTCGAGGGCATCGACCTCCTCATCCAGTACGTCTACCTGGCGTCGGCGGCGCTGTTCATCTTCGGGATCAAGCTGCTCGGCTCCCCGGCGACGGCGCGGCGCGGCAACTTCCTCGCGGCGCTGGGCATGTTCATCGCCATCGTCGTCACGCTGATCAACGAAGAGGTCCTGAACTACGAGATGATCGCCGTCGGCATTGCCATCGGCGCGGTCATCGGCGCGGTGCTGGCCCGCACGATCAAGATGACGGCGATGCCGCAGATGGTGGCCATCTTCAACGGCCTGGGCGGCGGCGCGTCGGCGGTCATCGCCGTGTCCGAGTTCGTGCGCATCACGGACGCCGCCTCGACGGTGCCGTTCCACGTCGAGCTCACCATAATGCTCGGCGTCCTCATCGGCTTCGTGACCCTGACGGGCAGTTTGATCGCCTTCTCCAAGCTGCAGGACCTGATGACCGGGCGGCCGATCACGTACCCGCTGCAGAACATCGTCAGCGGGATCATGTTCCTGGCCGTGGTCGGCATGGTCGTCTACTTGGTCGCGTTCGACTTCAACGAGTACGTCTTCTATGCGCTGGTGGCGACGAGCCTCATCCTGGGCATCCAGCTGGTCATCCCCATCGGCGGCGCGGACATGCCGGTCGTCATCTCGCTGCTGAACTCCTACTCCGGCGTGGCTGCGGCCTCGGCGGGCTTCGCGCTGGGCAACCTCGCGCTCATCGTCAGCGGAGCGCTGGTGGGCGCGGCGGGCCTGATCCTGACGAACATCATGACGAAGGCGATGAACCGCTCGCTGGCCAACGTCGTCTTCGGCGCATTCGGCGCGGCGACGGCGGGCGGGCCGGTTGCCGTGGAGACACGCACAGCGCGCTCGGTGCAGGCCGAGGACGCCGCCGTCATGCTGGCCTACGCCCGCTCGGTCATCTTCGTGCCGGGCTACGGCCTCGCGGTGGCGCAGGCGCAGCACCAGGTTCGGGAGCTGGCGGACCTGCTGGAGGGCAGGGGCGTGCGCGTGAAGTACGCCATCCACCCCGTCGCGGGGCGGATGCCCGGCCACATGAACGTGCTGCTGGCCGAGGCGAACGTGCCGTACGACGAGCTGTACGACCTCGACGAGATCAACGACGACTTCCGCAACACGGACGTGGCGGTGGTCATCGGCGCGAACGACGTGACGAACCCGGCAGCGCGCGACCAGCCGGACAGCCCCGTCTACGGCATGCCCATCCTGAACGTCGACCAGGCGCAGCACGTGATTGTCTTGAAGCGCAGCATGAGCCCGGGCTTTGCGGGCATCGACAACGACCTGTTCTTCAAGGACAACACACGCATGCTCTTCGGCGACGCGCGGCGGTCGGTGACGTCGCTGGTGAGCGAGGTCAAGGGGCTGTAGGGACGGCAGGCAAACCAGAGGTCACGCGATGACAACAGATGCCATTATTTCGACGATGGTTGAGCGCATCGTCGGGCGGTTCGCGCCGACGCGCGTCGTCCTGTTCGGATCCCGAGCGCGAGGCGAGGCGACTGGCGGAAGCGACGTGGACTTGCTCATTGTCATGGGCGATGTGACGGATAAGCGGCGGGCAGCCGTCGACATTCGGCGGGCGCTGGGCGACCTTCCGGTCAGCAAGGACATAGTGGTGGCGACGCCAGACGACATTGCCAGTCGTGGGCACGTCGTCGGAACAGTGCTCCACGCCGCCCTCCGTGAAGGGACGGTGTTATATGAACGGCCGTGAGGCCGCCGTGCGTGAGTCCCTCCGATGGATGCAGTACGCGGGGGAGGATCTTGAGGTGGCGGCGCGGCTGACCGCAGGCACTCCCTCTGCACCGCGTCACGCTTGCTGGCTTGCTCAGCAAGCCGCGGAAAAGTCGCTCAAGGCAGCCCTGGTGTTAGAGGGGGCCGATTTTCCCTACACCCATGACCTGGATGCCCTTCGTAACAGCCTGCCGGACGGCTGGGCCGTTCGGGAGACACATCCCGACTTGGCCGAGTTGACAGAATGGGCCGTGGAATCCCGGTACCCCGGAGATTGGGAGGAACCCACTTATACGGACGCGGTCGAAGCCGTGTCTCAGGCCCGTTCCGTCTATGAGTCCGTGTCAGCTGAATTGGAAAGGCGCGGCATAGGCACCGAGTAGCGTGGTGGCGAGCGTCGCTCCGTGACGGCGCTGGTGAGCGAGGTCAAGGGGCTGTAGCTACGACTCGCCCCAACGTTGACACCCCTCTCGCCGCCGCCGTACACTAGCTGTAGATTCTTGACCAAATTGGTCTACTATTGCTGTCTTAGGGGTCCTGTATATGGTATCGCCCAAGTCGTTGGCGCAAGCAGAGTACAAGTACGGGTTCGTCACGGACATCGAGGAGGAGACCGCTCCCCGCGGCCTCACTGAAGAGACCATCCGCTGGATCTCCGCCAAGAAGCAGGAACCGGAGTTCATGCTGGAGTGGCGTCTCCGGGCCTTCCGGCACTTCCTCACCCTCGTGGAAAACGAGCAGTCTCCCAAGTGGGCCAACGTCCACTACCCGCCCATCAACTTCGCGGACGGCGTGTATTATGCAGCGCCCAAGAAGGACCGGCCCGCCAGCCTGGAGGACGTCGACAAGGAGCTGCTGGAGACCTACGAGAAGCTCGGCATCCCGCTGGAGGAGCAGAAGCGGCTGGCCGGCGTCGCGGTCGACGCGGTGTTCGACAGCGTGTCCGTGGCGACGACGTTCAAGGAGACGCTCAGCAAGCAAGGGATCATCTTCGGGTCGTTCAACGAGGCGGTGCAGGAGCACCCGGAGCTCGTCCGCAAGTACCTGGGCTCCGTCGTGCCGTACACGGACAACTTCTACGCCGCGTTGAACTCGGCCGTCTTCTCCGACGGCTCGTTCTGCTACATCCCCAAGGGCGTGCGGTGTCCGCTGGAGCTCTCCACCTACTTCCGCATCAACGCCGCCGAGGCGGGCCAGTTCGAGCGGACGCTCATCATCGCGGAGGAGGGCTCCTACGTCAGCTACCTGGAGGGGTGCAGCGCCCCCATGCGCGACACCAACCAGCTCCACGCCGCGGTGGTCGAGCTCGTCGCGATGGACAACGCGGAGATCAAGTACTCCACGATCCAGAACTGGTACCCGGGCGACGAGAACGGCGTCGGCGGCATCTACAACTTCGTCACCAAGCGCGGCAAGTGCGCGGGCGACAACTCCAAGATCTCCTGGACGCAGGTGGAGACGGGCTCCGCCATCACCTGGAAGTACCCGAGCGTGCTGCTGCAGGGCGACAACTCCATCGGCGAGTTCTACTCCGTCGCCCTGACTCGCAGCTACCAGCAGGCGGACACGGGCACGAAGATGGTCCACCTGGGCAAGAACACCCGCAGCAAGATCATCTCCAAGGGCATCTCCGCGGGACACGGCCAGAACACCTACCGCGGGCTGGTCAAGGTGATGCCACGGGCGGACGACGCCCGCAACTTCACGCAGTGCGACTCCCTGCTCATCGGCGACCAGTGCGGCGCGCACACGACGCCCTACGTCGAGGTGCAGAACAGGTCGGCGCACCTGGAGCACGAGGCGTTCACGTCCAAGGTGAGCGAGGAGCAGCTCTTCTACTGCCAGCAGCGGGGGATGTCGGCGGAGGACGCCAACTCCCTCATCATCAACGGCTTCTGCAAGGAGGTCTTCCAGCAGCTCCCGTTCGAGTTCGCAATCGAGGCGACGCGCCTGCTGGAGGTCAGCCTGGAGGGGTCAGTGGGCTAGGCAGCGCTCTGAGGGCAGCCCTTCGACAAGCTCAGGGAGAACGGGGCGCCGGACTCAACACACAACGATTGGCAGAGTGACATGCTGGAGATTCGCAACCTCACCGCCTCCATCGGCGGGAACACAGTCCTGAACGGCGTCACAATGAGCGTCGCGCCGGGAACGGTGCACGCAATCATGGGACCCAACGGCTCCGGGAAGAGCACGCTCTCCAACGTGCTCGCCGGCCACCCGCAGTACGTCGTGGAGTCCGGCGAGGTCACGCTGGACGGCGTCGACCTGCTGGCGATGCCTGCGGAGGAGCGCGCCCGCGCGGGCGTCTTCCTCTGCTTCCAGCACCCCGTCGAAGTGCCGGGCGTGCGCCTGGACCAGTTTCTTCGCGCGGGCTACAACGCCATCCACAGGAGCAAGGGGCTGGAGGAGCTTGACCCGCTCCAGTTCGACAGGCTGCTGCAGCAGAAGGCGGGCATCGTGAACATGGAGCCGTCCATGCTGAAGCGGAGCGTGAACGACGGCTTCTCCGGCGGCGAGAAGAAGCGGAACGAGATCCTGCAGATGGCGATGCTGGAGCCGCGCATCTCCATCCTCGACGAGCCGGACTCCGGCCTCGACGTGGACTCGCTGCGGCTGGTGGCCGACGGCATCAACCAGCTCCGCAGCCCGGAGCGGGCCGTCATCCTCATCACCCACTACCAGCGCATTCTGAACCTCGTCGAGCCAGACGTGGTGAACGTGCTCATGAACGGCCGCATCGTGCGGACGGGGGGCATGGAGCTGGCCGAGGAGATCGAGGCGGAGGGCTACGAGGGGCAGGACGAGGTCCTGCAGGCGCAGGGCTAGGGGCAGGGAGCGGCATGGCGCAGAAGCCGGCAACGTTGGAGCGACGGTACGTGGAGGCGTGGAAGGACGCCATCGCGCCGTCGTCGTCCGCCATTCCCAGCGAGCTGCAAACGCTGCGGGAGTCCGCCATCGCCAAGTTCAAGGAGGTCGGCTTCCCGACGGCCCGGCGGGGCAACGAGGCTTGGAAGTACACGGACGTCGCGCCGATTGCCAACGCCGCATTCGACGACCTTGCGCCGGCGCCGCCGGTGCGCGTCGCGACCGACGCCCTCGACCAGCACATCATGGGCGGCTCCGTGTGGAACCGCATGGTATTCGTGGACGGTCACTGGGTGCCATCGCTCACATCGCTGCCGTCGCTGCCACCGCAGGTGACCGTGACCAGCCTCGCGCGGGCGATGGCAAGCCATCCGCACCTGGTGCAGGGCCGGTTGGGCCATTTCGCACCCTACGACGAAAGCGGGTTCACGGCGCTCAACACAGCCTTCCTCCGCGACGGCGCCGTGCTCATTGTCCCGCACGACACCGTTGTGGAGGAGCCAATCCACTTCATCTACCTGACGTCATCCGAGGGGCAGTCGTCCGTGACGCAGCCCCGGACGTTCGTAAGTCTGGGGCGTAATGCGAAGGCCTCGGTCATCGAGAGCTACGGCGGTCTGACACATACGCTCTCGCTCACCAACGCGGTCTCCGAGTATGTCCTCGCGGAGGGCGCGCAGTTGGACGTTTGCAGGCTTCAGCAGCAGGCCCTGCCTGCCTTCCAGGTGGGCTCGGCGCAGGTGCGGCTCGACCGCGACAGCCGCTTCACCTGCGGGTCGTTCGACTTCGGCGGGGCCATCGCGCGCAACACGCTGAGCGTCGCGCTGGAGGGCGAGGGCAGCGAGTGCACCCTCTACGGCCTCTACATGACCAACGGCGGCCAGCACGTCGACAACCAGGTGCTGGTCGAGCACATCGCGCCGCACACCACGAGCTCGCAGGTGTACAAGGGCGTGCTGAACGGCAAGTCGCGCGGCGTCTTCCACGGCAGCATTACCGTGCAGCAGACGGCGCAGAAGACCAACGCCAAGCAGTCCGACAAGAACCTGCTGCTGTCGGACGAGGCGGAGGTGGACACCAAGCCCGCGCTGTGGATCTACGCGGACGACGTCCGGTGCGGGCACGGCGCGGCCTGCGGCAAGCTGGACGACGCGGCCCTCTTCTACCTCCAGAGCCGGGGCATCGAGGAAGCGGCGGCGCGGCGCATGCTGGTGCACGGTTTCGCCAACGAAGTGCTGGACTACGTGGAGCTGACCCCGCTCCGCGTCCACCTGGAGCAACTCATCCACGACTCCCTCCGCCACGCCGCTCACCCTTCGATTTCCCTCAGGGCGAACGGCGGTGAACCGGAGAGGCACGCATGACCACGCAGTCCTTCGACGTCCAGGCCGTGCGCAGGGACTTTCCCATCCTCAGCCGGGAGATCGGGGGCAAGCCCCTCGTGTACCTCGACAGCGCCGCGACCAGCCAGAAGCCGCAGGTGGTGATAGACGCGCTCGCCTCCTACTACAGCGGCATGAACGCAAACATCCATCGCGGCGTCCACACCCTGAGCCAGGAGGCTACAGAGGCTTACGAGGGCGCCCGCGGCAAGGTGCGGCAACTCATCAACGCGGCGGAGGACGCGGAGATCGTCTTCACGCGGGGCACCACGGAGGGCATCAACCTCGTTGCGCAGACACTCGGGGCGCAGCGCCTCGGCCCGGGCGGCGAGGTCGTCATTTCCAACATGGAGCACCACTCCAACGTGGTGCCGTGGCAGATCCTCTGTCAGCAAACCGGCGGCCGACTGCGCGTGGCGCCCATCAACGACGACGGCGAACTGCTCATGGACGAGTACGAGAGCCTGCTGGGCCCACAGACGGCGCTGGTCTCGATCGTGCACATGAGCAACGCGCTGGGCACGATCAACCCGGTGAAGGACATCGTCGCGCTGGCCCACTCGCACGGCATCCCCGTCCTGCTGGACGGCGCGCAGGCTACGCCGCACCTGCCGGTCGACGTGCGGGACCTGGACTGCGACTTCTACGCCTTCTCCGGGCACAAGCTCTTCGGGCCGACGGGCATCGGCGTCCTCTACGGCAAGCGGCAGTGGCTGGAGTCCATGCCCCCGTACCAGGGCGGCGGCGAACAGATCAAGTCGGTCACGTTCGAGAATACCATCTACAACGACCTTCCCTACAAGTTCGAGGCGGGGACGCCGCACATCGCCGGGGTCATCGGGCTTGGCGCGGCAATCGACTACGTGAACGGCATCGGACTGACGCGCGCAGCCGCCTACGAGCACGAGCTGCTGGAGTACGGGACGGAGCAACTGCAGGGCATCGAGGGGCTTCAACTCATCGGTACCGCTCGGCACAAGGCGGGGGTGCTGTCCTTCGTGCTGGACGGCATCCACCCCCACGACATCGGGACGGTGCTGGACACGCAGGGCATCGCCATCCGCACGGGCCACCACTGCACGCAGCCGCTGATGCAGCGGTTCCAGATACCGGCCACAGCCCGGGCGTCGTTCGCCTTCTACAACACCAAGTCGGAAATCGACGCGCTGGTCGAGGGCATTCACAAGACCTTTGAGGTGTTCAGCTAGTGAGCGACCTTGTCGAGCTGTACCAGGAGCTGGTGCTGGACCACAACAACCGGCCACGAAACAAGCGGGCGATGGACGACGCCAGCAACTCGGCCGACGGCTACAACCCGCTGTGCGGCGACCAGGTTTCCGTGTTCCTGAAGGTGGAGAACGGGGTCATCGAGGACATCTCATTCGAGGGGGTCGGTTGCGCGATCTCGCAGTCGTCGGCGTCCATGATGACCCAGAACGTGAAGGGCAGATCGGTGGAGGATGCCAGGGAGCTGTTTGGCGTGTTTCACAGCATGGTGACCCGGGAACCCGGCGGGGACTTCGACGCGTCCAGCCTCGGCGAGCTCGAGGCGCTTGCGGGCGTCTGCGCCTTCCCGAACCGGATCAAGTGCGCCAGCCTGGCGTGGCACACCATGGCGGCATCCCTGGACCCCAACAAGACGGAGCAGGTCACGACGGAATAGCCGGGGCTCCGCCAGAGCGCCCGCAGCAGAGGAGGGGCAATGCACATACCTATCAAGGTCGACTACGCGGTCCGGGCCTTGGTGTCGCTTGCCCACGCGCACGGCAGGGGGCCGGTGCACGCCACGCAGATCGCGAAGAGCATGGCCATGCCGGAACCCTACCTCAATCACATCCTCCACACGCTCAGCAAGCACGGCTTCACCAATACGCACCGCGGGCCGCTTGGCGGCCACATGCTGGCGATGGAGCCGGAGGACATCAACCTCAGCATGGTCATGAACGCGATGGATGAATCGAGCGCGCTGGTCAACTGCCTGGACGACCACAACGCTTGCTCCCTGTCCGACTGCTGCGCCCAGCAAAGCGTATGGCAATCCGTCGAGGCCGCGGTCAATGCGATCCTGGAGCGGACGACCATCGCGGACCTGACGCGACCGGTGGGGCCTGCCCACGTGGCAGCGCCCAAGAAGGCCGCGTCCTAGTCGGGCGACCACGAGGGGCGCCCCTACAACACGGCTACCTGAACGTCGTAGGTCTCGGCGATGGCCTGTGCCATCTGCGCTCCCGGCTGGGCCGTCCACCCTTTCGACGCCTTGCCAGTCTCCAGGGCCCGCGCCTGCGCCAAAGCGGCGTCGGCGTGGGCGGCGCACACCCACTCCACCCAGTCCTCGCCCTCGTGCGGAGCCAGTGCTACGGAGTCCGTGAACGGCACCAGCACAGGCTTTTCCAGCGACCCGCAGCGGGTGCAGTGCCCGTAGGCGACGTCGAGGGGGTACGCAAACTGTCCCCTGTAGCCGGTCCGATGCTCGATGACCGTCCCCCACAGCGCCACGCGGCCCACGACGCCCATGGCGTGGGTCACGGTGCTGGGCGCCTCGCGGTAGGCGTAGATGCCGCACTTGTTGTCGTTGCCGGGGCAGGACTCGCAGACGCAGGCCGGCGGACGCATCTCGCGGTAGCCACAGCGGGCCTCCATCACCTCGCCGGGCCGCCACTTGCCCAGCGCCGGGGCGGCGGCGACACTGTGCAGCGACAGCCCGTCGCGCGACGACCAGACCCGCCACGTGCGCCACGCGGTGAGGTAGCCGAGGCGGGTTTCTATGGGGGATGCTTCCGCCATAGGTGTCGGCGCTCCAGACGCCACGGACGACCAAGCAGACTACGAGCTTGCCAACAGCGCGTCCATCTTGTCCACGAACTCAGCCACGTTTTCCAGATAGAACCCAACGTCAAAGATGTCGAGGAAGTTGTCATAGTAGTTCGAGCGCAATACCCCGGCGCTGGAAAACAACTGGCGCAACCTCTGGTCTCGCGCCTCCTGAGAGACCTGGCCCACGGCGCTATATACCGCTCGATCGTCGATGTTCTCCCATCCCCGGGACTCCGCCGCCGCTTTGGCCATTGTGAGAGCGGCCTCTCAGCCGAACCATGAAGCGCGGCTGGCAATGCCCATTGCATATTCCCGTTGGGCCTGTGCCAGCAGTTCCTTGCCTTGCCGCCGATACGATGGGTGTGTCATTGGTGAAACTACTCCCAGATCACGAGTCCACCACCCATCAACCTCACTTGTTCCAGTGTATTACTTTCCGGCGGGCACGGGCTCCCGTGCCGGCGCGGGTGCAGGCGGGGCCGCGGGCGCGGCGCGGCGCGAGGGCACAGGCGTCTCCAGCGGCCAGTACTCCACCTTGCGCTTGGGCTCGCCTATGGCTCCCATGCGGCCCTCCTTGCGTTTATCCCTTGCGGCTACAGTACAACGACGTACAGCACAAACAGCGCGATGCCTGCGAGGACCGCGCCTACGATGGCTATCTCCCAGACGTTGAGGCTGTGGAGCACACGGCGGGGGCCGCCGTGCCCCGGCGACGCCTGCATGTTGCGTTCGACGTTGCTCCGGTGGAACGGGTCATGTTGCGGGAAATGCGGCACGCCAAAGGGCATGGCTCAACCCCCTCCCGGCCCTAGACCGTCGCCTCTACTGCGCCGGACAGGCCAACCTTGTCGCGGAAGTGCGGCATGACGTCGCGGGCAAACCGTTCCATCGACTTCAGCACTTCCTTGTGCTCAAGACGTCCGATGGCCATGACGCAGTTCAGGTACGTGATGCCCGTGGTGTCCAGCAGCCGCTGCAGCTTGCGCTGCACGGTCTCCGCGTCGCCGAAGAGGACCCACTCGTCGTACATCAGATCCGGCGCGGGTTCGTTGGGCTGCGGCTGCTCGACGGCGAGGCCCTTCTCGACGATCTGGGTGTTGGCGCGGAGGGCGCCGGCCGAGCGCAGGTGCCACAGCGCGTTCTGCGTCTGCGCCCGCGCCGTGGCATCGTTCTCCGCCACGTGCACCTGCGACTGGATGACGAACTCCTGCGGCCAGCCCAGGCCCGACTCGTTGACGGCATCGCGGAACACCTGCCAGCTCTGCAGCACGCGGTCCGAGGGCGCGCTGGAGCCGCCGGTGATGCACTTGTAGCCACGCTTGACCGCGTCGACGATGCTCACCGGCGACTGCGCCGCGATCCAGAGCGGCGGGTGCGGCTGCTGGAGGGGCTTGGGGAAGACCGTCGTGGGAGGAATCTCGTAGTGCGTGCCGCTGTAGCTAAAGTCCTCCTCTGACCAGGCCGCCAGCATGATCTCCAGGGCCTCGTCGAACATGGAGCGGTTCTCGGTGAGCTTCAACCCCAGCCGCTCGAACTCGTAGCGCTGGTAGCCACGACCCAGGCCGACGTCGAGGCGGCCGCCGGTGAGGTGGTCGGCCAGCGCGATGTCCTCCGCCAGCCGCAGGGGGTGATAGAGGGGCAGCACGACGACCGCCGTGCCGATGCGCACGCGGCTGGTCTGCTCCGCCACCTTGACGGCGAAAGCGAGGGGGTTGGGCCCGTAGCCGTAGCTGGAGAAGTGGTGCTCCGCCAGCCATATGGCGTCGAAGCCGAGCTCGTCGGCCAGGCGTGCCTGCTCCAACGCGTTGGCGTAGACCTCCGCGGGGTCTCGCTTGTCGGGCGAGTGCATCAGTTGGAAAAGGCCGAACCTCATGGTCCTCCTGGGCCGCCGATTTGCCTATGGTCGGAAGTGGCTACAGCATAGCGGGGCGGTGGCCGTGCTGCAAATGGGGGGCGGCGGGCGGGCACGGGCCAGCGCCCTTCGACAGGCTCAGGGCGAACGGCGGGGGCGGGCGACCACAAGGGGCGCCCCTACGGCCCCATACGGCGGCGCCCCTGGATACCGGCATGCGCCGGTATGGGGGTTGGGGACGGCAAGAGTGCGCGGCGGTCACCCCGCACGGCACCGCCCCTCTGGGTTCCCCTGCCTACGCAGGGGCAGGCTCTGCCTTCGCAGGACCCTTCGACAGGCTCAGGGCAATCGGAGTGGGTCTGGGTATGTGGACGCCGTTGGTGCGGGGTTTCTGGATACCGGCATTCGCCGGTATGGGGGTTGGGGACGGCGAATGCAGGAAGAGCCCCGGCTGGGCAGGGCTCTTCCGCGAATGCCTTGTTCGGTCAGTCTACTGGACGGAGGAGAGGCCGGGGTGGCGGACGAAGGCCTTGCGCAGCTCCTTGCTGCCCTCCAGCCAGTCGGTTTCCCGGTCCATCAGCACGCCGCCGGAGCGGATGGCGTACATCTCCGGGCTGTCGACGGGCTTGGGGACGATGCCTTCCTGCAGCTCGCGGGCGGCCGACATCAGGCGCCGGCGGGTCTTGATGACCATGGTGTCGCTGGTGCCCAGGTGCTCCTTTGTGCGGTCGACGATGGCGCCCATCGCCTCCGTGACGACCTGGTCCTGCAGATAGATGCCGTCGATGCCGGTGAAGTTCTGGCCAGTCTTCTGGGCCTCGCGGTCAATCCTGTAGTCGTTGTCGGCGTTGGCGGCGAGCTTCCAGCGGCCGTACCAGCCGGTGTTGTTGGGCAGGTACTCGGTCGCGCCGGACTTGCCTTCGATGTTGACGCCCCTGCGTGGCGGGGCGGAGCCACCCTGGCCAGCCGAATTACCCTGCCGGGTGCTGGGGACCATCATGTTCCAGAACATGGTGTGGTCGTCGTCAATCGGCACCCAGGCGCGGGCGAGGATCTGCACGCCCAACACGCCGGTGGGGATCATCGTCCAGAAGGGCAGGAGGAAGTGGGCGAACCGCCAGTAGTAGGTCTCGTCGGTGGCGGGCCGGAAGGCGGCGTAGCTGGTGCCGTAGTCGGTGTCCATGACCTTGTAACGGGGGTTGCGGATGTTAACGGTGTAGTAGTCGAAGGAGCCGGGGACGGTACCCTCCGGGTCCACCGCGCCGAGGTGCAGGAAGCCGAGGTGGGAGGTGTCAATGTCGCCCTCCAGCGCCTGCACGAAGTTGCACTCACGCATGATGGTGGCAATGGCCCACTCGCCCTCGGGGACCATGTTGGCCTCCAGGTCCGGCAAGGGCGGAAGCTCCGCACGCGGGCCCATGTACGTCCAGATGACGCCGTTGCGCTCCCGGCAGGGGTAGGCCTTGATCTTCACCTTGTCCTTGAAGTTGGACTCAGCGGGCTCCGAGGGCATGTCGACGCAGTCGCCGTTCACGTCGAACTTCCAGCCGTGGTAGACGCAGCGCAGCCCGCACTCCTCGTTGCGGCCGAAGAAGAGGCTGGCGCGGCG
>DAOUJQ010000003.1:0-105434 GCA_034422455.1 Dehalococcoidia bacterium | reverse complement strand
CCTAACAACTGCATACGCCCCGGGGGGAGCTTGGAAAGGCCAGGCTGAGAGGTCCCGACAAGGAGGGACGACCCCGAGAACCTGATCTGGGTAATGCCAGCGTAGGGACGTGGCCCTTCTGCTTACGTTTTGACCGCCCGGACAGGGCGGTTCTTTTTGTTTTCCGGGCGAAGAGCCCGGAGAGCGCCGGGGTGGAAGGAGACGGCAATGGCAAAGAGACTGGCGCTCCTGACCCTCGCGCTGCTGATGGCGCTCGCCATCATCGCGTGCAGCGAGGATCTCGTCGACGAGAACAACGAGCTCGTCATTATGAGCCATGACAGCTTCAACATCGGCGAGGACGTCATCGCGGCCTTCGAGGCGGCGAACGACGCCACCGTGGTGCTGCTGCCGGCGGGCGACACGGGGCTGGCGCTGAACCGGGCCATCCTGGAGAAGGGCAACCCTTCGGCGGACCTGTTCTACGGCGTCGACAACACGTACTTGGGGCGCGCGCTGGACGAGGGCATCTTCCAGGAGTACGAGTCGCCGAACCTGGAGTTCGTGCCGGAACAGTTCCACATGGACCCCTCCAACCACGTGACGCCCATCGACTACGGCTACGTGAACCTGAACTACGACAAGGCGTACTTGGAGGAGAACGGGCTGCAGCCGCCCACCTCGCTGGAGGAGCTGACCGGGGAGACGTGGAAGGGCAAGCTGGTGGTGGAGAACCCGGCCACGTCGTCGCCCGGGCTCGCCTTCCTCATCGCGACAGTGTCGTACTTCGGCGAGGACGACGACTACGACTACCTCGACTTCTGGGCGGACCTGCGGGCCAACGACGTCGCCATCACCGACGGCTGGAGCGACGCGTACTACACCAACTTCACCAAGTACGGCGGGAACCAGCCCCTGGTGGTGAGCTACGCCACCAGCCCCGCGGCGGAGTTCTTCTTCTCCGAGACGCCGCTGGATGACGCACCCACAGGCAACATCCTCTTCGACCGCTCGGTCTTCCTGCAGATCGAGGGCATGGGCGTGCTGGACGGGGCGGACAGCCCCCTCCTGGCACGGAAGTTCATCGACTTTGCCCTGGAGCTCCAGTTCCAGGAGGACTTCCCGGACAAGATGTTCGTGTACCCTGTCAATGAAAACGCGACGCTGCCGGACTTCTGGCGCTTCGCGGAGGAGCCGGCGGTGCCCGCGGACATCGGCCCGGACGAGATCAGCGAGAATCGAGAGGCGTGGATAGAGGCGTGGACGCGAGTCATGCTGCGGTAGCAGGGACTGAGCGGGGCGAGCGGCCATGACCGCACGGCTTGCGCTGCTTGCCCCGCTCGCCTACCTGGCGGTCTTCTTCCTCTACCCGCTGGGGGCCATCTTCGAGCGGGCCTTCATCCAGGGCGAGGGCGGCTTCGCGGGTTTCGGGACGCTGCTGGGCGACTCCTACTACCTGGGGCGCATCTGGTTCACGACGTGGCAGGCGGCGGCCTCCACCGCGCTGACGCTGGCCGTGGGAATGCCGATGGCCTACCTCTTCGCGCGGCACGACTTCCCGGGCAAGTCGCTGCTGAAGGCGGTATCGACGCTCCCGTTCATCATGCCCACCATCGTGGTGGCGATGGGCTTCGTGGCGCTGCTGGGCCGCGAGGGCATGGTCAACACCCTGCTGATGTCGGTCCTGCGGCTGGAGGACCCGCCCATCCGGCTGGCCAACACCATCTGGGTCATCCTGATGGCCCACGCCTTCTACAACTACGCCATCTTCGTGCGCATCGTCTCGGCCTTCTGGAGCAACGTCGCGCCGCAGCTGGAGGAGAGCGCGGCGATGCTGGGCGCGGGGCGCGTCCGCACCTTCTGGCACGTCACCCTGCCGGTGCTGCTGCCGGCGATTGCCTCGTCGGCCGCGCTGGCCTTCGCCTTCTGCTTCACGTCCTTCGGCGTCGTGCTGGTGCTGGGCGGCCCGCAGTTCGCCACGCTGGAGGTCTCGGTCTACGAGCTGACGGCCAAGCTGCTGCGGCTGGAGCTGGCATCGGCCCTGGCCATCATCCAGATGGTGTTCACGTACATCTTCCTCCTGGTCTACACTCGGTTCCAGGCAAGCTCGGCGGTGCAGCTCAACCTGGCCCCGCAGGAAGCGACGGCCCGGCGGCCCAAGCGGTTCGTCGACGTGGTCGTTGTCCTGGCGATCGTCGCGTTGCTGCTGGTAGTGCTCTCGCCGCTGTGGGCGCTGGTGGAGCGGGCGCTGGACACGTCCGGCGGATACTCGTTCCGGTACTTCGGCAGCCTGCTGGAGAACGTGCGGGGCGACATCTTCTACCTGCCGTTGCCGAACATCATCTCCAACTCGCTGCGCTTCGCCGTGGCCACGACCGTCATCGCGCTGGCCATCGGCTCCTCCGCGGCCTACTTCATCAGCCGCCCGGGCCGCCGGGGCGCCAGCGTCGGCGACGCGCTGCTGATGATGCCGCTGGGCGTCTCGGCGGTCATCATGGGCTTCGGCTTCCTGGTCGGCTTCAACCGCGACCCCATCGACCTGCGGGCCACCACCATCATCCTGGTCATCGCGCACACGCTGGTGGCCTACCCCTTCGTCATCCGCAGCGTGCTGCCGGCCATGCGGGGCATGCCGCAGCAGCTCCGCGAGGCCGCGTCCGTCATGGGGGCGTCGCCCGCGCGCGCCTTCTACCACGTCGAGTTGCCCATCCTGACCCCCGCCCTCATCGTGGGCGCGACCTTCGCCTTCGCCGTCTCCATCGGCGAGTTCGGCGCGTCGCTGCTGCTGGTGCGCCCGGAGTCGACGACGATGCCCGTGGCCATCTACCGGATGATCGCGCAGCCGGGCGAGGAGAACCTGGGCCGGGCGCTGGCGATGAGCACGGTGCTGATGCTGGTTGTGGGCGCGGTCTTCGCGGCCATTGAACGGTTCCGATATCGCAATGCGGGAGGCTTCTGATGGCGTTGCTGGAGGTCTCCAACGTCTCCAAGCAGTTCGGCGACGGCTTCGAGGTGAAGCGCGTCTCGCTGACGGCGGAGCGCGGTGACATCGTGTGCCTGCTGGGGCCGAGCGGCTGCGGCAAGACGACGCTGCTGCGGCTCATCGCGGGGCTGGAGGCGCCGGACGATGGGACCATCGCCTTCGAGGGCCGCGTGCTCAACCGGGTGCCGTCCCGCGACCGGGGCTTCGGCCTCATGTTCCAGGACCTCGCCCTCTTCCCGCACATGGACGTCTCCGGCAACGTCAGCTTCGGCATGCGGATGCAGAAGCGGCCGCAGGAACAGGTGGCGAGCCGGGTGAACACGCTGCTGCGGCTCGTGGGGCTGGAGAACTTCCAGAAGCGCAAGGTGCACGAGCTGTCCGGCGGCGAGCGGCAACGGGTTGCCCTCGCCCGCTCGCTCGCCGCGGAGCCGAGCCTGCTGATGCTGGACGAGCCCCTCGGCGCGCTGGACCGCGCCCTCCGGGAGTTGCTGCAGGCGCAGGTCCGGGCCATCCTGAAGGCGCTGGGCCAGACGGCCATCTACGTGACCCATGATCGCGACGAGGCCTACGCCATGGCCGACACCATGGTGATCATGGAGCAGGGCGAGGTGGTCCAGTCCGGCACGCCGGAGGAGCTTTACCGCGCCCCCCGCAGCGAGCTGGTGGCGCGGTCGATGGGCATTCGCAACGTGCTTTCGGCGCGGCGGGCCGGCCAGGACGATAGCGCGACGCACCTGCATACGGACGTGGGCCTGCTGACCGGCGTCCTGCAGGACGGCGAACTCAGCCCGGCCGGGGACGCGCTCGCCTTCATCGACGAGCGGCGGATCTCCGTCGGCCCGCGTTCGACGGCAGAGAGCAGCGACGCCATCGGCCTGAACCTGTTGGACGGGGTGGTGCACAGCCGCAGGTTCCACGCGGGGGAGATGGAGCTCTCCGTCAGCGCCCGAAACGGCCGTCTGGTCTGCCTGGTCAAGCCCGGCGAGGACGTGCCCGCGACGGGCGACGAGGTCACCCTCGCCATTCCCCACGACGCCGTCCGCATCGTCGCCCGTGAGCGCGAGGGCATCATCAGCGCCGCCGACGCGCTGGCGTAGGGGTACTTTGACGACGCATACAAAGCTGCATATTGTGTATTGCTAGTGATAAAATAGCTGCAAGCAATGCCGCCGCGGGAGGAAGCCGCGATGACTATGACTATAGAAGAGATTCAGCAAGCCATTATCGACTTGCCTGGTGAGGAGTATTCCAAACTCCGCAAGTGGCTAGCCGATCGGGACTGGGAAGCTTGGGACAAGGAGATTGAAGCGGACTCAGAGTCCGGGAAGTTGGATTTTCTGCTGGCTGAGGCGGAGGAGGATGAGGATCTTGGCACGCTCCAAGACCTCTAATGCATAAGCCTTCGCGTAGGTTCTGGCGCCTATTCTATCGACTTCCGGCGTCTGTTCAGCAAGAAGCCAGACATAACTTCGCGATACTTGTCGAGAACCCCCTCTACCCAGACCTCCACTTCAAAAAGGTGGGTAGATTCTGGTCAGTTCGGATAGGACAGAATTACCGAGCGCTGGCAGTCCCCATCGCCGAGGGTTTCCGGTGGGTCTGGATCGGTGAACACGACGATTACAAGCGGATCATCAATTCTTGACCTGCCACACATGCCAATGGGACAAGGAACTACCCCTACCCCAAATGCACCACCTCGACGTCGCCCCAGCGCTCGCGCAGGTGCTCGGCCACGAGGCGCCGGTGGCAGCGCTCCGGCGAGTCCTCGCTGCACAGCAACACCGAGTTGGCCAGCGACTCCCTGTCGACCGTCTCTGCCACCCGACGTTCGTCCATGAGGGCAAGAAACTCGCGCTCGTACGTCGGCCAGTGGCGATGCCCCTTGCGGAGGCCGTCGAGAATAGGGCGCGTCGGCGCAAGTTCCGGCATGTGGACGTAGTCCATGCCGCACAGCTCGTGCAGGAAGTAGGCGAGGTCGCCCTGCTTGGCGAAGCCGGACAGCTGCCCGCCGGGGTTCAGCCGCACGTCAACGAGCCGACGCGCACCCGACTCCTTCAGCAGCCGGAAGAACTCGCTGGCGGGCTTCTTGGTGAAGCCGATGGTGTAGAGGGTCATGGGGACCGGCGGTTGCCCCTACCCGTCCCCTCCCGCCCTCCACAGGCACCGGCCCGTCGTGAGCGCGAGGACCGTGTACAGCGCGTCCACCAGCGGGAAGTAGACCGTGTGCGCGATTGCGGCGTTGCCGGTCTCGCTGTCCGGGTTCAGGGTCCAGAACCACTCCCAGAAGAACAGCATCGTCAGGACGATGGCCCCGTAGAAGACCAGGCTCCCGCCCAGGTCGTTCGCGCCCTCCGCGTCCTGCCGCCGCTTCTCCAGGTAGTTCGTAACCAGCACCACCACGACGCCGACGGCCATGAAGTAGTTGAGGATCTCCCAGATCGGGTAGCTGTCGGAGCCGTCGTGGATGAGCGGGGTGATGATGAGGAGCGCCGCCACGGCCAACGCCGTGAGCAGCAGGTAGACTCCCAGCGCCTTGTTCACCATTGCCATCGCATTCCCCCTTCTACGAGCCGTGCCTATCCGTAACCCGCCCCCGTTGTACCACATGCCAACGGGCGAAAAAAGGCGCGATGCGTCAACCCCACGCGCGTTTCGCCGTGTCCGCCACCAGCCGCAGTTTGGCGTTCTGCTCGGCGATGGTGAGGTTGTTGCCCACGATCGACGTGCCGAAGCCGCACTGCGGGCTCAACGCCAGCTGCTCGCGGGGGAAGTGCCGCGCCGCCTCGTCGATCCTGCCGAGCAGCGCGTCCATCTCCTCCAGCCGCCCCGACTTGGTGGTCACCAGCCCCAGCACGACGGTCTTGTCGTCGGGCACGCCCCGCAACGGCTCGAAGCCGCCGGACCGGGCGTCGTCGTATTCCAGCAGCAGCCGCTGGGCGGTCACGCGCCGCAGCACCGTGTCCACCATCGCGTCGTAGCCGCCCTCCGCCAGCCACCGGCTGCCCTGGTTGCCCTTGCAGAGGTGGAAGCCGAAGGTCACGTCCGGCCACCCCTCCATCACCCAGTTGTCCAGCTCAATCCCGTACGCCACCCAGTCCGCCGCCGACCACCCCTGGGAGCCGTAGAAGCCGGCCCAAGACGGGTCCATGACGAGCGGGTAATGCGGCGCGTCAAGCTGGATGTACGTGCACCCCAGCCGCACGAGCTCGGCGACCTCGTCGCGCAGGATGCGGGCCACGTCCTCCACGAAGGCGTCGATGGCCGGATAGGCCGCCGGGGACTCCGCGTTGTCCCAGAGGCTCGTGAACAGCGTCGGGCTGGGCAGCGTGACCTTGGCGATGCGGGACGTGCGCCCGCGAAGGTACGCGAACTCCTCCGTCGACAGCCGCCGCCGCACCCGCAGCCGGCCGGCGACCGCGAGGCCCTCCGGGCGCGGGCGGTTCACGTCGCCGACGGCCTCATCGCCGTGCCAGTCGCCCCAGAGGAAGGCGTCGATGCCCGCGTTGCTGAAGCCGTCCACCGCCTCGACGAGCTGGCTCTGGAAGGACGTCCGGCGTATTTCGCCGTCGGTCACCACCTCCAGCCCGGCCTCCTCCTGCGCGGCGACCGTCGAATCCACGGCCGCGTCCTCGACGCGCTTGAACTCAGCGGGCGAGACGGCTCCGGCGGCAAAGGCGTCGCGGGCCGCCAGCAGCTCCGGCGGGCGCAGCATGCTGCCGACGACGTCCGTGTGGGGGTGTTCCTTCATCGGCGGGAGTGTGGCACGGCGGCGCGAGAGGGCGCAAGGATGGGGGCGCGTCCCTTCCACCCCCCTTCGACTAGCTCAGGGTGAACGGCCTCCTACCCTCCGGCGGCCCAGCGTGCCAGCATCTTCTCCGGGGAGGCGATCTCCTCGACGGAGGTGTAGTAGTAGTTCTCCCAACCGTGCTCGGGCAGGCCGGTGAAGAGCATGAGGTTGAGCGGATAGTGCTCGGAGTCCGTGGCGCGACGGAAGTCGTCCCGGAAGAGGAACGTCGGCTTGCCCAGGGCGACGGCGATGCCCAGCTCCACCATGACGCCCTCGTCCGGCGGCACCCCGTTGACCACGGCGAAGATCGCGTCCGCCTCCCGCACGTCCCGCACGTCGGCCTGCCCGACGCGGTAGGCCCAACCCGGTCCCAGGTTGGCCGTCTGGTTGTTGCGCTGAAAGGGCTCCCAGACCTCGAGCCCCAGGGCCTCCAACGCGGACACCAATTCCGGCAGCAGGGTCGCGCGCTGCTGCGCGGAGAACCCGTACGCATTTGCCAGGTACACGGTCTTGCGGCGGGCGGGCGATTGATCGCCATCCATGACGGCCTTCCCCTTCAGTACGAGTGTGCAATCGTAGTGGATGACGACCGCCGGGGCAAGATGAAGCGCCGGGGCTTGTCAGCGCGGTCGGCCAAAAGGTACAGTGAAAGGCGCTCACTACAGGAGGGACCGTGGACAACGCAGAGAGCGTCCGGAAGAACGAGCTTGACCGTCGACAGGTGCTTGGCCTTGGCGCCGCCGCTCTGGCCATCGCCGCCATCGCCTCGCTGCCCTTGCGGGCCCTCTCGCGCCGCCGTTCGTCCAAGCTCGACGGCATCCCCGGCGAGGGCTCCATCTTCCAGCCCACTCCGGGGGCCGTGGAGGAGTTCCTCCGCCGCCACGGCAACTAGCGGCCGTCACTCCGCACCTTTCATCTCCTCAGCCCTGCTCGCACGTATTCCATACCCGTCGCCAATTGCGTAAGGGCACGCGTCTGTGACCTCTTTTCAAAAGTGAGACTAACGCCCCTAGCGGTATCGTTACTAGTCCGTTACACTGGCGCCACCCGTAGCTGAGTCCTAAGACGTTTGTGTGCGTCAATCGCGCCATGGTGGCATGTCAGCTGGGCGGGCGCCAAGATGATGCAGCAGTATTTACATTCATTCAAAGGAGACGTGTTCGGAGGCGTCACCGCGGCGGTGGTAGGGTTGCCCGTCGCGTTGGCGTTTGGCTTGGCTGCGGGCCTCGGTCCGGCCGCGGGCATCTACGGCGCCGTCGCCGTCGGCTTCTTTGCCGCCGTGTTCGGCGGCACCCGGGGGCTGATTTCAGGTCCCACAGGCTCCATGACGGTGGCAATGGCTGTCATCGTCAGTACCCACGCCGACAACATCGCCCAAGCCTTTACGATTGTCATCATGGCCGGGCTCATTCAGATGACGTTCGGCCTGATGAGAATCGGACGTTACGTCACGTACACACCCTACTCGGTCATATCCGGGTTCATGACCGGGGTTGGCGTGATCATCATTCTGGTCCAGACCCTGCCCTTCCTGGGGGCGCCCGTCGCGGCCGGCGGGCCAATCGGCACGCTCCGCAACTTTTCGGAAGTCTTCGAGCATTTTGAGATCAGCGCATTGGGCATAGCCGCCGTCACCCTGGCGGCGGCCCTGCTCTGGCCCAGGCGATTTGAAAAGTACGTGCCCTCGGTCCTGGTCGCCCTGGGGATTGGGACCATCATGGGCGTCGCATGGCTCACTGACGCCCCAACCATCGGCGCCGTATCCACGGCCCTGCCGTCCCTCCAGTTGCCGGAATTGGCCCCTGAGTTTCTTGTAAGGGCCATTCAGCCCGCCCTGATCATTGCGCTGGTGGGGTCCGTAGACACCTTGCTCACCGCCCTGGTGGCGGACTCGATGTCGCGAACGCGCAACGACCCCAACAGGGAGCTGCTGGCCCAGGGGATGGGCAACGTGATCACCGGGTTGCTCCGGGGCCTGCCCGGGTCCGGCGCGACGCCAAGCACGGTGGCGAATATTCGCGCAGGCGGGTCGACCTTCCTTTCCGGGGTGATTTCCGTAGCCATCCTGCTGGTCATGGTGCTCGCGCTGGGGAGCTACGTTGGGTCGATACCCAACGCCGTCCTCGCCGGCCTCCTTGTGAAAGTCGCCTTGGACACCATTGACTGGCGATTCGTCACCCGAATGCACCGCGTGCAGCGTGAGCACCTGGCGGTCATGCTCCTCACCTTCGGGCTGACGGTGTTCCTGGACCTTGTCGCCGCTGTGGCCGTGGGCATGATTGCGGCCGCAGTGACCAGCGCACGGCAGTTCGAGCGCCTGGAGCTGGACAGCGTCATTTCCATACCCCTGCTCGACCGGACCTTCTTCGGCGCCAAGGAGAACGAAGAGGAAGAGGACTACTTTTCGGCGAGAGTGGGCCTGGTGGCCCTCAGGGGCGCCTTTACGGTTGCATCCGCCGGCAAGCTCAATGAGACCATAGGCGCAGACATCCGGGACCATGAGGTCGTTATCCTTGACTTCTCCGGCACAGTGTACGTGGACGACAGCGCGGCTCTCGTGGTGGAGCAGCTTGTGGAGACTGCCATAGCCATGAACACCCATTGCATCGTGATGGGCCTCTCAGGCAAGCCGGCCTATAACATTGCCGCGCTTGACGTTCTGAGGCGCGTCCCCGTTGACCAGAGAGTCAACAGTTGGGATGAGGCAAGGGAGACTGCGCTCTGGCTCCTTGGAGACAAGGGTGCTTTGAAGACGTGACCGCTTTCCATGGCCAGGACACGTGTCCGCCTGAGCGCCGGGCGGCCCGGAGCAAGAGGACTGGTCCTCCCTCCCAACACCTGAAGAGCCGCCTCGCACGCTTGGCGATGCCTCTGCCCACCTGCACGGCCACTTACGATATTGCGGCTGCTGCTACCTGCCGGTATTATTTGTCCTTCGATACACTGACGCTGCCTTCGGCCGGGTTGTAGTCGTTCTGTGTGCATTTCGTGTGCCATGGTGGCATGCGCGAAAGAGCGAACGCCAAGGCAATGAAGAAATACCTCACTCACCTTAAGGGCGACGTGTTCGGGGGAGTCACCGCCGCGGTGGTGGTCCTGCCCGTGGCGTTGGCGCTCGGCGAGGTCTCCGGGCTGGGCGTGCTGCCCGGGCTGTATGGGGCCATGGCTGTGGGCTTCTTCGCGGCGGTGTTCGGCGGAACGCGGACGCAGGTTTCCGCTCCCACCGGGCCCATGGCCGTGGCCATGGCCGTCGTCGTCACCCTTCACGCCGACAACCTCGCAGCCGCCTTCACCATCGTCATCATGGCCGGGCTGATTCAGGTGGTGATGGGACTTGTGGGCATAGGCCGGTTCATCGCCTTCACCCCGTACTCCGTCATCTCCGGCTTCATGTCCGGCATCGGCATCATCATCATCCTGCTGCAGACGCTCCCGTTCATCGGGCTGCCGGTGACGGAAGGCGGCGTGACAGGCTCCATCAGGGGCCTGGTGGAGGGCATAACCAGCCTCAACGTGAGCGCCTTCGCCATCGCCGCCGTGACGCTGGCCATTGCGGTGCTCTGGCCCAGGCGGTTCCGGCGCATCCTGCCGCCGACGCTGGTGGCCCTAGGAGTCGGCACGATGATGGGCGTCCTCTGGCTGACGGACGCCCCCGTCATCGGCAACGTCCCCACGGGCCTTCCCATGCTGCAGATGCCGGACATCTCTCCGAACATCCTGCTCAATGCCTTGCAACCGGCCCTGACCATCGCGCTGTTGGGGTCCATCGACAGCCTGCTGACGTCGCTCATCGCCGATTCCATGACGCGGACCCAGCATGAACCCAACCGGGAACTCGTGGGGCAGGGCCTGGGCAACATGGCGGCGGGCTTCCTGGGCGGCGTGCCGGGCGCCGGGGCGACGCTGGGCACCATCGTCAACATCCGCGCCGGCGGCGCCACGCGGGTCTCCGGCGTCATCCCCGCCTTCGTCCTGCTGGGGGTGTTGATGGGACTGGCGAGGTACGTGGAAGACATTCCCTACGCCGTCCTGGCGGGGATCCTCATGAAGGTGGGCTGGGACATCATAGACTGGCGGTTCATCACCCGCATCCTGAGCGTGCAGCGGGAGCACCTGTTGGTGATGGGCGTCACCCTGGCGCTGACGGTGTTCGTGGACCTGGTGACCGCGGTGATCGTGGGGTTGATCATCGCGGGCATGGCCACCACCAAGCAGTTTGAGCGGCTGCAGATGGAGAGCGTGGTCTCCGTGCCCATCCTGGACAAGGTCTTCCTCAACGCCGCCAACCGGACGGACATCGACGACTACTCGGCCCATGTGGGCATGGTCCTTCTGCGGGGCGCCTTCACCGTGGCATCCTCCCAAAAGCTCATCAGCGCCATCAGCAAGGACATCAGCGAGCACGACATAGTGATCTTCAACTTCACCAACACCGCGTACATCGACGACAGCGCCGCGCTGGTGATCGAACAGCTCATCAAGGACGCCCACGCGGAGAACACCGATTGCATCGTGATGGGCCTGTCCGGCAGGGCCGCGGCGACGCTGCGCTCCCTGAACGTCCTGGAGCGCGTTCCCCCAGACCACATTGTGGCTGACATGGAAGGCGCGCGGCGGGTTGCCGCGCGAGTATTGGGGGTGAGGCCGGGGCCGGCGATGCCGACCCTCCGGGAGAGGGCGGAAGTCCAGGTGCGGAGCCGGATGAACGGCGATGGCTTCCTGGGCGGCCTGGTCTCCGGCCTGGCCGGCGCGGCGTTGGTCGGCCTCGCGGGCGCCGCTCTTCTGCGATGGCGCAGGCCCTCCGGCAATTCCCCCGCGCCGGACCACAATGCCCCGGCCGTGCGGCCCACGGACATCGCCGGGGAAAAGGCGCGGCTGGACGCACACCTGGCAGTGGGCGATCTGGACGAGGAGACCTACTGGCGGCAGCTTGCCGACCTGGCCGCGCGGGCGGCAGGACGGCAGAACGTTGACGGCAGGGGGTGATCCGCATCCACGCGAGCGGCTTCGTCCACGACTGCTCCACGGGCCGCCTCCGGGAGTGAACAATGTCAGCAATCGATGAGGTCTTCGCCAGGAACGCCTCCTACGCCACGGGGTTCTCCGGCGGCGGCCGGCACGCCCCGCCGGCCATGGGCCTCGCCGTCGTCGCCTGCATGGACGCCCGGCTCAACGTCCCCGCGCTCCTCGGCATCGCCGAGGGCGACGCCCACGTCATCCGCAACGCCGGCGGCGTGGTGACGGACGACGCCATCCGGTCGCTGGTCATCTCGCAGCGGCTGCTCGGCACGCGGGAGGTCATGCTCATCCACCACACGGACTGCGGCATGATGACCTTCCACGACGACGACGTGAAGGACGCGATCCAGGCCGACACCGGCCTGCGCCCCTCCTTCGCGCTGGAGTCGTTCAGCGACCTGGACGGCGACGTGCGCCAGTCCATCGCCCGCATCCACGCGAGCCCCTTCATCCCGCACAAGGACCAGGTGCGCGGCTTCGTCTACGACTGCTCCACGGGCCGCCTCCGCGAGGTGCCGGCCGCGTAGCCGGGGAGCATCTCCGGCAGCGTGGTTCGAGCGTCCCCGCGAGGCCCGTCTCAGGGGGCTTTTCCAGTTGACACTCCCTGTCCAGTTGCGATATTCTTCACAAGTTTGAAACGGCAGGGAGTAGATGGACCCCAATTTCATCACTGACCAGCAGTGGATCCAGTACCGGGACTTGGTGTCCTTGCTATGGCTTTTCCCCCTGCTGATGTTCGTTTTCGCCACGTGTCTGCTGCTGCGTTTCGGCATCCTGCCCTCACTCTGGAACAGCCGAGGCGAGGAGGAGGCCCGGACCGACCGGCTCTGGGCCCCGCTGCACGCCCTTGCGGTCAGGGCGCACGGCGCGTGGCCGCTGACGCAGGCGCTGTTGTTCCTGGTCGCCCTGGGGGCCCTGCTGGGCCTCGCGGCGACCCTCTTTTTCGCCCAGGACTGGACACGGGGCATTATTGAGGAGACCTTCGGTCGATGGTGGATCTAGCTCCGCCTCTTATGAACGTCGGATCAACGGGGTGCGCATTGAAGGCCAACGCACGGGATAGGGCGTCCTGATGCCACGGATGCTCATACCCATCGCCGCCGTGGTGGTCGTTGCCGCCTTCTTCCTGCCGTTGGGCTGGGTCTTCTTCGCGGCGGGCGAGGCCGGCACCATCGTCCTCGGCGTAGGCATCATCGTCGCCATCCTGGCGATCGCCGGGCTGCGAGCCCTCGAGGGCTACCTGCAGCGCGGCGGCGATATCCTCGGCGGGCGCATCCAGCTCCCGCAAGGCGTCATGCCCTTCTGGCTCCCCTCCCTCGCCGTCATAGTCGTCGTCGGCACCCTGCTGGGCCTCGGCGGCCTGTTCATCGTCGCCGGCCACAACGCCACCATCATCCTCGGCATTCTCGCCATCATCGCCATCCTCGTCGTGGGCGCTTCCATCGGCCGCATCGGCGGCGGCGACATGCAGTCCCGCATGCGGCAGTTCGTGACCATCACGACCCTCTCCATCGTCGGAGGCGGCGTCCTCCTCGTGGGCGTAGTGTTCGCCGGCAAGGTGCTCGGCCACTACTTCTGGCCCATCGACACCGTCTTCGTGCTCGCGCCCGAGCAGCCCATCGCCTTCCCGCACCCGCCGCACGTGGAGCGCGCGGGCATGGACTGCGTCTTCTGCCACCGGACGGTCGGCACGTCGGCGACGGCCAGCATCCCGCCCGTCCAGCAGTGCATGACCTGCCACCAGATCATCGCGACGGAGAGCGAGGAGGTGGCCAAGCTCGCCGCCGCGTGGGACACCGGCGAGCCCATAGCCTGGGTGCGCGTGCACCGGCTGCCGGACCACGTCCGCTTTGTGCACGAGTCCCACATCACCTTCTTCTCGGAGAAGGACAACGTCCCTGCCTCCGCCGTGTGCTCCCTGTGCCACGGCGACGTGGGCGGCATGGAACGGGTAGCCCAGGTCGAGCAGCTCCAGATGGGCTTCTGCGTCGACTGCCACCGGCAGAACGGCGCGCCCACGGACTGTACCACCTGTCACTATTAGCGGTTGAGGACCGGAATCGAATGGCGCTGACGCGACGACAACTGCTCAAGTACTCCGGCCTGGGTTTCCTGGGGGCGGTGGTCTTTGCCGGTTGCAGGATCCCCGACCGCGAGTTCATCGCCGAGAGTCCCGTGATGATCCCCGAGGACCTGGTCCGCGGCGACGACACCTACTACGCCACCCTCGCGCGGCCCAACACCGGCGTCGAGAGCGTGCTGGTCCGCGTCATGCAGGGCCGCGCCAAGAAGATCGAGGGCAACCCCGACTACCCCATGAGCCGCGGCAAGCACTCCGCTCAGGCCGAGGCCGCCCTGCAGGAGCTCTACCACCCGGACCGCATCGCGACCCCGCTGCGGCGCGTCGGCGAACGCGGCTCCGGCGAGTTCGAGGCCATCTCCTGGGACCAGGCCCTCACCGAGCTTGCGGACCGGCTTGCCGACAACTCCCGCGCCCCTGAGAGCGTGGCGATGATCACCGCGCCGCTCCGGGGCACGCTGGGCACGGTCGTCGAGCGCTTCGCCTCCAACTACGGCGCCCAGCGCTTCGCCTTCGAGTCCGTCGACCAGACGGCCGTGCGCACGGCCTTCAACCGCCTGTACGGGCAGGAGCGGCTGCCCACCTTCGACATCCAGAACGCCCACTACGTCCTCTCCTTCGGCGCGGACTTCCTGAGCCACTGGCACGCCCCGCTGCACTACAACTGGCACTACGGCCAGTTCCGCGGAGACAACGGCGGCGGCCGCGGCTCCCTCGTGCAGATCGAGCCGCGCTTCTCCCTGACGGCCGCCAACGCCGACAAGTGGGTGTACGTCAAGCCCGGCGGCGAGGGCGTCCTCGCGATGGCCATCGCCCAGAAGATCCTGGAGAACGGCGAGGGCGACCCGGACGCCATGGCGGCCCTCGAGACCGCCATCACCGTCAACGCCCTGCCCATCGCCTCCGTCGAGGACATCACGGGCGTGAAGGCGGACGTCATCGAAAAGCTGGCCCATGATTTCGCGGCCAACCAGCCCGGCGTCGCCATCGGCGGTGGGCTCGCAGCCGCCCAGACCAACGGCCTCTTCAACATGATGGCCGTCCACCTGCTCAACGCCCTCGTGGGCAACGTGGGGAAGACCGGCGGCGTGCTGTTCAACCCGCCCGCGCCCATTCCCAACATCGTGAGCAACAACGCGGCCAACCCGCTGACCGACTTCCAGCGCCTGGCCGACTCCATGCGCGCCGGCAACGTCAACACCGTGCTCGTCCACGGCGTCGACCCGGCCCACGCCACGCCCGGCTCCATGCAGTTCGGCCGCGCCATGAGCGAGAACGTGGACTTCATCGCCAGCTTCTCCAGCTTCATGGACGAGACCACCCTTCTCGCCGACCTCGTCCTCCCGGACCAGGCGACGCTGGAGTCCTGGGGCGACGACATCCCGGACCCGGGCCCCGGCTACGAAGCCATCGGCCTGCAGCAGCCCGTGGTCATGCCCTTCGTCGAAGGGCGCGCCTTCGGCGACGTGCTGCTGGCCCTCGTCGAGGAGTTGGGCGGCGCGATGACCGTCAACCTGCCCTGGGCCAACATCCAGGAGGCCGTCGAGGCGGAGGTCCGCGAGCTCTATGTGGTGAACCGCGGCTCCGTCCAGCAGTTCCCCACCGTCGACGAGTTCTTCATCGCCGTGCTCCAGCGCGGCGGCTGGTGGGACACCAGCGCCAAGGCGTCCTACCCGGCGCCCGACGTCAGCGGGTTCCCGGAGCCGAAGTTCGCCGATTTCAGCGGCAGCGCCTCCGAGTACCCCTTCCACCTGCTGCCTTTCCCGTCGCATTCCATGGGCGACGGCGCCGACGCGCACCTGCCGTGGCTCCAGGCCACGCCAGACCCCATCACCACCGCGGTGTGGAGCACCTGGGTCGAGATCAACCCCCAGGACGCCGACGGCATGGACATGCGCGAGGGCGACGTGGTCACCGTGGAGTCCTACCAGGGCTCCATCGAGGCGCAGGTGTACGTGAACCCGGCGACGGCCCCCGGCACCGTCAGCGTGCCGATGGGCCAGGGCCACAGCAGCTTCGGCCGCTACGCCGAGGGCGTCGGCAGCAACGTGATGCACGTCCTGGACGCCGTCTCCGACGACGCGACCGGGGCGTTTGCATGGGGCGCGACCCGCGTCCGGCTCGCCAAGACGGGCCGCAGGGAGCGCGTCCGCAAGTTCGAGGGCATGGTGGTGGCGCAGGTCCTGCCCCACCGCCCGGTCTACGTGATCGACACCGGCAACGGCGGTGCAGCGCACTAGGAGAGCATGAGCGTTTGAGTCCGCGGCGGAGGAACACTGCGAGTCGCGGGCCGAGGAGGACTCGGTGGCAGTAGAGCGAAAATGGGGCATGGCGGTGGACGCCGACAAGTGCACGGGCTGTCAGGCCTGTGTCGTCGCCTGCCAGTCTGAGAACAACATCCCCATCAACCAGCCCGACCACTTCCTGCAGCGGCGCGCCATCCAGTGGATCCGCATCGAGCGGTACTGGGAGGGCGAGTTCCCGGACGTGAAGGCCCGCTTCGTGCCCATGCTTTGCCAGCACTGCGAGAACGCCCCGTGCGAGTCCGTGTGCCCGGTCTTCGCCACCTACCACAACAACGAGGGCCTCAACGTGCAGGTGTACAACCGCTGCATCGGCACCCGGTTCTGCGCCAACAACGACCCGTGGAACGTGCGCTTCTTCAACTTCTGGGAGCCCGTCTGGCCGGAGACCCTCCGCAACCAGCTCAACACCGATGTCTCCGTCCGCAGCCGCGGCATCATGGAGAAGTGCACCTTCTGCATCCAGCGCATCCGCCGCACGACCCGCGACGCCGGCCTGGAGGGCCGCGAGGTGCAGGACGGCGACGTCGTCCCCGCCTGCGTGCAGTCGTGCCCCACGGACGCCCTCGTCTTCGGCGACCTCAACGACGCCTCCAGCCAGGTCGCCCACCTGCGGGAGAGCGGCCGGCAGTACCGGATCCTCGAGCACCTGGGCACGGAGCCCAGCGTGACGTACCTGGCCAAGATAGACCCCTACGCGGCATCGGAAGGGGAGCATGCATAACGGCGGACCACACGGTCACCACGTAGACCTGCTGGAGCGGTCGTCGGAACAGGCCGCCACAGAGGTGCTGGGCTGGACGGAACGCACCGGCCCCGCCTACCTCCTGCTGGTGCTTGTCCTCGCCGCGCTGGCGGCGCTGGGCGTCGTGGGCTTCGCCATGAAGGCGGCCGACGGCGGCCTCGACAGCCACCACCCGTGGGGCTACCTCGCCGCGGCCCTCGCCTTCATCATGACCACCAGCCTCTCCGCGCCGCTGGTCGCCATCGCGCCCCGGTTCGCCAAGTCCCACTGGAACCGCTACGTGTCCCGCATCGCCGAGACCTGGAGCGTCGTGGGTCTCCTGTCCATCCTGATCATGGTCCCCTTGCTCCTCACCCTGCCGTCCGCCGACGGCCGGCAGACGCTGCTGATGTACAACAAGGTGAACGAGGGCTGGCCCGTGGGCGCCCCGCACCTCTACGTCGCCCTGGTGCTGGTCTTCACGGCCATCAACGGCTTCGGGCTGCTGTGGGCCTCCGCCATCCCGGACTTCGCGCTGGCCAAGAGCCGCATCGGCGGCCTGCGCGGCGCCCTCTACTCGAAGCTCGCCCTCGGCTGGGTCGGCTCCAAGCGGCAGTGGCGCGCCCTGCGGGCGGCCCTGGGCGTCCTTGGCGCCCTCTACTTCATCTTCATCGTCTGGTCGCACACCACCATCAGCTTCGACTTCGGCCAGAGCCTCGTGCCCGGCCTGCGCGACTCCGTCTTCCCCGCCTGGCAGGCCCTCGGCGGCATCCAGTCCGCCCTCGCGACGGTCATCGTGACCTCTTTCGTGCTGCGCTTCTTCGGCGGGTTCAAGGAGTACATCGGCGTCAACCAGTTCTGGAGCATGGCCAAGCTCATGCTCGCCTCCTCTCTGCTGTGGATGTACTTCTGGTGGTCCGGCTTCATCATCTACTGGTACGCCAAGACCCCGCAGGCGCAGGACTTCCTGCAGCTCATGTGGTTCGGCCCCTACCGGACGATCTTCATCATCACCGTGCTGTGCAACTTCGCGTTGGTGCTCGGCATCCTCATGTGGAACCCCGTGCGCAAGAGCATCCTCGGGCCGACCATCGTCGGCTGTCTCATCATCGCCGGCGCCCTCCTCGACAAGGTCCGCATCTACGTCGGCTTCTACTCCGTCGAGGAGACCACCGGCCACATCCTGCAGGAGGTGCCGGAGGCGGTCGTGCCGCAGACCGGCGACGTCCTCATGGTCGCGGGCGTCATCGGCGGCGCGCTGCTGCTCTACGTGCTCGCGCTCAAGTTCGTACCCATATTCAACCTGTGGGAGATCCGCGAGGGCTCCATGCTGCAGGTCATCAGGCCGCTCAAGCGGCTGCCGCTCAAGATCCTGGCGAAACCGGAGTAAGGAGAAACGCCCCCTCCCCGTCATTCCCGCGAAAGCGGGAATCCAGAGGGGCGGGGCGAACAACTGAAGGTCGAGGACGGCGCCCCCTCCACTCCGTCATTCCCGCGAAAGCGGGAATCCAGAGGGGCGGGGCGGACGAGGGGAAGGCCGAGAACGTGAAAGCGATTGGCAAGGCTGGGAAAGGATAGGAAGCAGGGATGCAACAGCGCCCGGCGCTGACTGAGCTGGATATCAACCGCGACCTGTTGCGGCCAGTGTTGGCGACGCCCATCTGGTTCTACTTCCTGTTGGGCGCGCTGGCCATCGGCGTGTGCACGGCCCTCGGCGGCTTTGCCTGGGCCGTCAACCACGGCACCGGCGTCTACGGCATCAACCGACCGGTCATGTGGGGCTTCCTGCTCGTCAACTTCGTGTTCTGGGTCGGCATCAGCCACGCCGGTGTCATGCTCTCCGCCATCCTGCGCCTCAGCAACGCCGAGTGGCGCCGGCCCGCCACCCGCGCCGCCGAGGTGCTCACCATCTTCGCCCTGGGCACCGCGGCCCTCCACCCCGTCTTCCACACCGGCCGCCCCTGGCGCATCTACTGGTCCATGCCCCCCGGCTACGACTTCGGCCGCGGCATCTGGCCCGACGTCCGGTCCCCCTTCGTCTGGGACCCGACCGCCATCTCGACGTACCTGACGGGCACGACCCTCTTCGTCATCCTGCTGCTCATCCCGGACCTCGCCGTCCTCCGCGACCGCTCCTCCGGCCTGATGCAGAAGGTCTACGGCTTCATGAGCCTCGGCTGGAAGGGCAACACCCGCCAGTGGAAGCTCCAGATCATCGCGGGCTTCCTCCTCTCCGCCCTGATCCTGCCCGTCTTCGTCTCGGTGCACAGCATCGTGTCGTGGGACTTCGCCGTGCAGATCGCCGTCGAGGGCTGGCACGCGACCATCTTCGCGCCCTACTTCGTCATTGGGGCCGTCCACTCCGGCGTGGCCGGCGTGATCTCGGTGCTCGCGCTGCTGCGGTGGATGTTCCGCTGGGAGAACTACATCCGCGACGACCACTTCGACGCCCTCGCGCGCCTGATGATCGTCGTCGCGACGGCGTGGTTCTACTTCCTCGTCATCGAGTTCTTCCTCGGCATCTACCCGGCGGAGGAGCCGGAGATCTCCCTGCGCCACCTGCAGGTCTTCGAGTGGCCCTTCAACGCCATATTCGTCGTCTTCCTGCTGATGGGCTACTTCGTGCCCGTGCCCCTGTGGCTCTTCAAGCGCGTCCGGCAGAACGTGGCCCTCATGTTCTGGACCACCGTCATGGTCAACATCGGCATGTGGCTGGAGCGTTTCATCATCATCATCCCCGGCCTCATGCGCAAACAGCCGCTCACGTTCAACTGGGGCTCGTACAACCCCAGCCCCATCGAGCTCATCCTGGTTGCGGGCAGCTTCTGCCTCGTCTTCCTGGGCGTGCTCACGTTCTCCAAGTTCTTCCCCATCATCCCCCTGGCGGACGCCAAGGAGGGAGTGGCCATGGAAACCCACATCCGCGTCGGCAAGGTGATGGTCCCTGCCGCGTACCGAGAAGAGTAGGCAAGCGAGGCGAGCTATGGCAGGCAGAAGCGTTCTGGGAGTGTTCAAAGAGGTCGACGAAGCCGTCGAGGCAGCCGACAAGCTGCGCGAAAGCGGCCTCGAGGACTTTGAGGTGCTGTCCGGCACCCCGTACCCGGAGGGGGCCTTCGGCGAGAAAGTGGCCAACCACCGCCTCTACGTGTGGCCGCTCATGGGCGCCATGTTGGGCTTCTCCATCGCCGTCCTGGTGACGGCGGGCACCCAGCTGGCCTACCCGCTGGTCACCGGCGGCAAGCCCATCCTGGCCCTGCCCGCCATGTTCATCATCGCCTACGAGGGCACCATGCTGGGCGCCATCATCTCGACCATCATCGGCGTCATCTTCGAGTCCCGCCTGCCCAAGGCCAAGCTCGATCTCTACGACCCCCGCATCACGGAGGGCTACATCGGACTGGTGGTGGTCGCCCCCGAGGGCGAAGAGGGGCGCGTCGACGCGCTCTTCAAGGCGGCAAACGCCGCGGACGTGAAGCTGGAGCCCGCGAGCGCCTAGTATGCAAGACCGTATGCACACCGCAGGCAGCATCCACCGGCGCACGAGCAGTGCGGCCCGGTTCAGCGCCGTGTTCGCCGTTTCGGCGATCGCGCTGCTGTTGCTCGCCTCCGGCTGTCTCGCCAAGAGCGGCAACTACGCCCCCATCGACTGGGCGGCGGAGATGCACTACACCCAGACCTACCGGCCGCAGGAGCCCCCGCGCCTCGACTCCCCGCCGGGCGCCGTCCCCTTCAAGTTCGCCGGCGACCCCCGGGCGCTGACCCGCGCGCCGGACATCGACCCGCTCAACTACCCGGACCTCGTCAACCCCCGCGCCGGCGCGGCCGCCGACGGCACGGCCGGCCACGCCGAGGCCGTCGAGCTCTTCCGCTGGAACTGCTCCCACTGCCACGGCATGGCGGGCGCCGGCGACGGCCGCGTCAACGACTTCCTGCAGGCCTACAACTACGTCCCCGTGCCCGACCTGAGCGGCGAGGCCACCGTCGAGAAGACCGACGGCGACATCTACGGCATCCTCACCGACGGCGTCCTGGTCATGCCGCCCTTCAAGAACCTCCTCTCGCCGGAAGACCGGTGGCTGCTGGTCGACTACGTCCGGGAGCTTCAGGGACGCTAGCCCCTGCCCAGCCTTCCCCCGCCTCGTTTCCATGCCCTACGATACTTGGTGAGCGCGCAACCCCTTCCCCCTTGATGGGGGAAGAGCCTGCCCCGTACTCGATACGGGGTTGGGATGGGGGTGCAGACGCCCGCGCCCGGGAGAGACCGTTGCCTAGCCGTCACCACAACCCGTTCGCCCTGCCCCTCTCCTCGTCGTTCCTGCGGAGGCAGGAACCCAGAGGGGCGGGGTGTGGTGGGGCCGAGAGGCCGCTCGCCCAGACCCCCAACCCCGTCATTCCCGCGGAGGCGGGAATCCAGAGGGGTGGCGTGGCGGTAAGGAGTCCGTTCGCCCTGAGCTTGTCGAAGGGTCCCACGAGCGGACTGCGCTGCATGGCGCGGCCAGCGGTGACCCTCCTCGTGGCCGTGGCGCTCGCCCTCGCGGCCTGCACCACCGTCGTCTCGCCCCTGTCGGCCGAGGAACAGCGCGCCCAGGCCATCGAGCAGTCGCTCATTTGCCCCATCTGCCCCGGCGAGACCATCGACCGCTCCCAGGTGCAGCTCGCCAAGGACATGCAGGCCATCGTCCGCGAGCAGATCGACGCGGGCCGCTCCGACGCGGAGATCCGGCAGTTCTTCGTCGACCGCTACGGCGAGCGGGTGCTCGCCGCGCCGCCGAGGGAGGGCTTTCACTGGCTGGTGTGGGCCGCCCCGCCCGTGGGCATCGCCCTCGGCCTGCTGGCCCTCTTCTGGGTCACCCATCTCATGGGCCGACGCCCGCCGCAGCCGCAGCTCGCCGCCGCGGCCGACGACGACCTCGCGCCCTACCTCGCGCAGGTAGACCGCGAGCTGAGTGACCAACCCGTTCGCCCTGAGCCTGTCGAAGGGCGAGAAACGCGGAACGCCAGAGAGGACACCTAGCACATGGCAGACCTCGCAAGATTCGTCGTTCCTGCGGAGGCAGGAACCCAGAGGGGCGGCAATGGGGTGGGGAGCCCGTCCAAGGGGCCTGTCGAAGGACAAAGCCGTACGGAAATGAAAGAGGACACCTAGCACATGGCAGACCTCGGCACCATAACCCTCCTCCTCGCCGTCGCCCTCGCCTCCTACGCGGGCGTCGGCTCCCTCGTGGGCCAGTGGCAGCGGTCGCCCGACCTCGTCCTCAGCGCCCGCTACGCCGCCTACCTCACGCCCCTCATGCTCGTCGTCTCCATGCTCGTCCTCGTCGCCGCCTTCGTCGACCACGACTTCTCCCTGCGCTACGTCGCGGGCAACAGCAACCGCGCGATGGACCCCTGGCTCACGTGGGTCGCCTTCTACGCCGGCAACGAGGGCTCCCTGCTCTTCATCGCCGCCGTCTTCTCCGCCCTCGCCGCCCTCGCCATCTGGCGCGCCCCCGACGAGGTCCGCGCCGCCCTCCCCTTCACCACCGCCGTCCTCATGGCCGTCGTCGTCTTCTTCGTCGCCGTCATGATGACCATGGCCAACCCCTTCTACGAGCTCGCCGTCACGCCCCCCGACGGCCAGGGCATCAACCCGCTGCTGACCCACCCCGGCATGTTCTTCCACCCGCCCATGCTCATGACCGGCCTCATCGGCGTCGCCCTCCCCTTCGCCTTCGCCATCGGCCACCTGCTGGCGGGCCAGACCGGCGACGAGTGGGTCGACACGGCCCGCACCTGGGGCCTCGTCATCTGGGCGACGCTGACCGTCGGCCTCCTGCTCGGCGCGTGGTGGGCCTACACCATCCTCGGCTGGGGCGGCTACTGGGCCTGGGACCCCGTCGAGAACGCGGGCCTGCTGCCGTGGCTGCCGCTGACCGCCTTCATCCACTCCATCATGGTGCAGAAGCGCCGCGGCATGTTCCGCATGTGGAACATCGCCCTCATCATCCTCGCCTGGGGCTTCGCCATGTACGGCATGTTCATGAACCGCGGCGGCCCCGTACCCTCCGTCCACTCCTTCGGCCAGTCGACGATGGGCTGGGTCTTCCTGCTCTTCCTCGGCATCAACCTCGTCGGCGCCTTCGCCGTCTTCTTCTGGCGCTACAACCGCCTCCGGAGCGCCGCGCCCCTGGAGTCGCGCCTTTCCCGCGAGGCCGCCTTCCTGCTGAACAACGTCCTCTTCCTCATGATCGCGCTGGTGACCCTCTGGGGCGTCGTCTACCCCCTCGTCACCGACGTCTTCCAGGGCGTCATCGTCACCGTCGGCCGCCCCTACTACGACATCGTCGCCGGCCCCCTCTTCCTCGCCCTCGTCGCCCTCATGGGCGTCGGCCCGCTCCTGCCGTGGCGGCGATCGTCCGGCGGCGGGCTCCTCCGCCTCCTCCGGTTCCCCATCATCATCGGCGTCATCACGGCGGCGATTGCCGTCGGCCTCGGCGCGCGATCGTTCCTGCCCGCCCTCGCCTTCGGCGTCTGCGGCCTCGCCGCCGCCGGCATCCTGCGCGAGTGGCTGCGGGGCACCCTCGTGCGCCATGAGCGGGGCGAGGGCTACGCCACGGCCTTCGGCCGCCTCATCATGTCCAACCGGCCCCGCTACGGCGGCTACATCGCCCACATCGGCATCGTCCTGCTGGCCTTCGCCGCGACGGGCTCGTCCTTCTACAGCGTCCAGGACGACTTCTCGCTGGCCCCCGGCGAGCGCGCCGCCCTCGGCAGCTACGAGGTCGAGTTCCTCGGCAGCGCCATGCAGGCCCGCTCCGACCGCGTCGAGCATCGCGCCGCGGTCATGGTCTACAAGGACGGCGAGCCGCTGGAGCAGCTCAACCCCGGCTACGCCTTCTACCCGGCCTTCTCCATGGCCGCCACCCGCGCCGGCATCCGGCAGACGCCCGTCGAGGACCTCTACGTCCTCGCCAGCGAGTTCACCGCCGACGGCCGCGCCCTCTTCCGCGTCCACATCAACCCGCTCGTCCTGTGGCTGTGGATCGCCGGGCCCATCATGGTCCTCGGCACCGTCGTATCGCTGTGGCCGGAGCGCCAGCGCGCGGCGGCGGCGCTGCCGGCGATGCGGGCGGTTAGGGCAACGGGGTAGGGGGTCTGCCTTCCGTTCTTGGGGCTACTCGGAGTGCTCAGTCTGTGGAAGGCGGAGCGGAGTTACAACCCAGCGGGACGGAGCGGGTGTTGCCACTGAAACCCCGGAAAGCGGCTGTACAACTCACGCGAGAAACAGAGGGGGGCCTGATGGTAGAGCAAACCGAGAACGGGCGTGTGCCGTCGCTGCTGGAAGCTCTGGAAGTGGAGAAGAGTGAGAGTGGTGGCGAAAGCGTCAACCTGCGCGTCTTGCTGGAAGCGGGCAGTGGGCCGTTGGACCTGCTGATGCGCTCGCGGGTGTCCAGGAAGCGCATGGGTGCCCTCCTGCGGACGCGGGCGAGGTTTGCCTTGGCCGCTGGCATAGACATTGACAAGGTGCTTGATATGGTTATTGCCGGCTGGACGGCTTCCGGTGGGGTGCCGCGTGAGCAATACATCGAGGGCGTGCGGGCGGTGTCCGTGAAGCCTGCGACTAGAGGGAAGGATGGAACGGGACAAACTACTTAAGACGGCGGTGGTTTTGCTCTTGTGCGCCAATGCCTGCTGGTTGGTGGTGGGCTTGCTGTACCCGTTTATTTCGGCATTAACGACGGGTTACGTTGCATACACGGGGTATTTGGTTTTGTTCTTGGTCCTTACCTTGATGTTCAGCCTCCTCGGTGCGTGGTTTGGCGTCCGGGGGCTGCGGAAGCGAGGTGACGGTGATGGCTAGGTGGCGTAGAGCAGAGGCGTACGTGGTTGGCGGGGCTACCGTGGCGCGGGTGCGGGTTCGCATTCGTGATCTTGTTGTGGAGACGGCGGGTTGAAGATGCGCGGGTTCGTGACCACGCGGATGAAGCCCGACAGGACGAGGACGGAGAGGGCAAACGACTCCGGTCCCGTCGCCAGTCGGGTGACCCAGTCAGCATACGCGGCGTGGTCGGAGGTCGAATCCTCCACGCGGGCCTAGATCAGCACTTCACGTCAGGGAGCGGAATCTCGGAACGTCAACGCCCGGGCGCAAACCCGGCCTCGTCGTCCCGGACGTCCAACACCCTTGTCCGGTCCAGATCGACACCGGGCCGGGGGTGGACCCCGCGCACCGTCACCAGCTGAAACGGCGGCAGTTCGGAGCGCTTCAGGGCGTCGTCCAGCGTTCCGGCGATGAAGGCGCTCACGCTCATGCCGCGTGCCGCCGCTTCCCGCTGGACCCGTCTGGCTAGCTGTTCATCAAGGGATATAGTCATCCTCATGATGCACAGCGTACCGCCAGTGAATCACTGCAACAAGCGTCTCTTCTCGCCATTCCCCTTAGCAGCAACTGCCATAGGAATGTCGTGCCCGCTCCGCTACACTTGAAATAGTCCGCAAAGGAGGCCCCCCGTGCTGGCAGTGGTCGTAGGCGCAGCCCTCGCCCTCGTCGCCGTAGCCGTCGTGCTGCTGCCCTTCCTGCGCCCGCGCCGTGACGCCGACCCCTTCCTGCCCTCCGACGCCGAGGGCGTCCGCGTCCAGCGCGAGGGCCTCTACCGCGCCCTCGAGACCCTGCAGCTCGAGCGCGAGCTCGGCCAGGTGGACGCCGCCGAGTTCGAGCGCCAGATGCGCGAGTACCGCCGCCTCGCCGCCGTCCTCGTCCGCGAGCAGGAGCGCCTGCTCGGCGAGGCCGCCGCGCCCGACGACGCCCTTGAGCAGGAGGTCCGCGAGGCCCGCGCCCGCCTGCAGCGCATGGAGGAAGAGGCCCCGTGAGAGCGCTCGCCCTCCTCCTTGCTGTGCTCGCCGCCGCGGGCGTCCTCGCGACACACCCGGGCGACGTTGCCGCGCAGTCCCCCGCCGAGCTCACCGGCGCCGTGCGCAACGGCACCGCCGGCGGCCCCATGCCCGCGGGCGTCCCGGTTACCTTGCGCTACCAGCTCGGCAGGGGCGAGGTCGTCGAGCGCCACACCACCAGCGCGGACGACGGCGGCTTCTCCTTCGCCGACCTCCCGCCCCAGGGCTTCCCCGGCTTCGAGCTCCGCGCCAGCTATCTGGGCATCGAGTACATCGACCGCCGCCTCGACCAGCCCCTTGCCGGACCCGTGGAGATCACGGTGTACGAGACCACCAGCGACTTCACCGTCCTCTCCCTCGTGGACGACACCCTCGCCGTCACCGGCGCCGACGGCAGCGAGCGCCAGTTCGCCGTGCTTGAGGCCGTCAAGCTCCGCAACGCCGGCGACCGCACCTTCCAGGCCGACGTCCTCACCCAGGGCCCCATGAGCATGGTGCGCTTCTCCCTCCCGGAGAACGCCGCCGACCTCGACGTCGAGTCTTCGCTGCCCGGCGGCCACGTCCTGCAGGTCGACCGCGGCTTTGCGCTGACCATGCCCGTCCCCCCCGGCGACCACGACATCCTCTACGTCTACCGCGTCCCCTACGAGGGCTCCCTCAAGCAGTACACCCCCAACTTCCCCATGGGCACGGAGTCCTACCGGGTCTTGCTGGTGAAGGGTCTCGCCGAGGGCTCCGGCCCCGGCATGCGCGTCGCCGACCCCGTGACCGTCGGCGAGACGCAGTACGACGTCCTGGAGGCCGGCCCCTTCGCGCCCGGAATGCGCGCCGCCCTCACCCTCTCCGGCCTGCCGCAGCCCACCCTGTTCGAGCGCGCCCAGACCACCGTCCGCAGCGACGGCTTCCGCCGCGGCGCTCTCCCCGGCCTCGTGGGCCTCGTGCTGGTGGGAATGGTCGCCGCCGCCCTTCTGCGCATTCGCCGTCCGGTCGCCCTGAGCCGCTTCCGCTCCGTTCGCCCTGAGCCTGTCGAAGGGCATTCCCCAACCGTTCGTCCTGAGCCTGTCGAAGGGCAGCGTCCCGGCGCCGCCACCCACGCGGACCTCGTCACCGCCATCGCCCAGCTTGACGAGCGCTTCGAGGCAGGCGAGCTTGACGACGAGGCCTACCGGATCCAGCGCGCCGCCCTCGTGGCGCAGGCGAGGGGCATCGAATGACGCAGGACGCCGACCGCCGGACGCACAGGGTGCGGCTCGTCACGATGGTTGCCGTCGCCGTGCCGCTGATTGGCCTCTTCACCGTGCTCGGCATCGCTCTGTCCCGCAGCGGCGGCGTCCCCGCCGGCGTCGCCATCAACGCCACCCTCGGCGAGTCCGAGGTCGAGGTCAGCGCCGCCCGCGACTTCACGCTGACCACCTTCGACGGCGCTCAAGTCACCCTCTCTGGCCTGCGCGGAAAGCACGTCATGGTCGACTTCTGGTCGTCCTGGTGCCCGCCCTGCCGCGAGGAGGCCCCGGCCCTCGCCGCCGCCTACGACCGCTACCGCGCGCAGGGCGTCGAGTTCGTCGGCGTCGCCGTCTGGGACGTCGAGTCCGAGGCCGCCCGCTTCATCGAGGAGAGCGGCGCAGCCTACCCCGCCGGCGCCGACACCCGCGGCGTCATCGGCGTCGACTACGGCCTCACGGGCATCCCGGAGAAGTACTTCATAGACCCCCGGGGCAACATCGTCCGCAAATACGTCGGCCCCATGACCCCGGAGGTCCTGGACACCGTCCTCCAGTCCCTCCTCACCGCGCCGTAGACCGCACTCACCGTAGGGGCGATTCGCGAATCGCCCGTCCCGCCGCTAGGCGGGAACCCGTAGGGGCGGCCCTTGTGGCCGCCCGCCCCGCACCCGTTCGCCCTGAGCCTGTCGAAGGGCAAACCCCCAACCCCCCCATACCGGCGCATGGTCCCCCGTACCCCGATACGGGGCCGGTATCCAGAAACCCCGCGACCAACGGCCGCCGCCCGTGGGCTGCAATCCCGCCGCATTGACCATGCCCGATGACAGGACTACACTCCCCAACGGTTGAGCGCCTCCGCGCTGCACGTGCCCCTCACCCGCAATTCACGAAGCGCGCTCACCGCCCACGTCTGCATGTGGAGGATGATGGTGGGAACCCGCTCCCGCTTCCTTCTGTTTGTCGCCGTACTCGTCCTGGCCCTTCCCGCCCTCTTGCTGTCCTGCGGCGGAGGGGATGGCGACAGTCCCGCGGGGGTCGTTGAGTCGCAACCCGCCGAGGGCTCGGGAGGAACGTCTCCAACGGAAGCGCCAGAGACGAGCGAGGCCAGCGAAGACTCCACCTCCGATGAATCCGTCGGCGCTTCTGGTGTGAACGTCGGGCGGCCCTCCGTCAGCGCCGGAGGCTTCCACGCCTGCGGGGTGATGCAAGATGGCTCCGTCACGTGCTGGGGCTTGGAATACAGCGGATCGACCGCAGCGCCAGGGGGTGATTTCCTATCCGTCGGCGTAGGTGAGAACTACGCCTGTGGAGTGAGGGAGGACGGCGCCGTCGCCTGCTGGGGCGAGGATAGGAGAGAGCGGACCGCGCCGCCGGAGGGCGAGTTCGTCTCTGTAACCGCAGGGGCGTACCACGCCTGCGGCCTGATGCGCGACGGCTCCGTTGCCTGTTGGGGTGATGAGGACGACGGCTCGGGTGCTGGAAACGACGGCCGGGCCACTCCTCCCGCGGGCGAGTTTGTCTCGGTCAGCGCGGGGAGCTTCCACACCTGCGGCGTGATGCACGACGGCTCGGTCACCTGCTGGGGCAGAGACAGAGCCGGCCAGTCGACCCCGCCCGCTGGCGGGTTCGTGTCGGTCGGCGCAGGGTCTGGCCACACCTGCGGCGTGATGAGCGACGGCTCCGTCACCTGCTGGGGCGACGATCAATTCGGCCAGTCCTCCCCACCCGAGGGTGAGTTCGCCTCGGTCAGCGCCGGAGAAGTCCACACCTGCGGGTTGAGAGCCGATGGTTCCGTTGCCTGCTGGGGCGACGATCAATTCGGCCAGTCCTCTCCACCCGAGGGTGAGTTCGCCTCGGTCAGCGCTGGCAGCTCCTACACCTGCGGCGTGATGCGCGACGGTTCCCTCGTATGCTGGGGAGACGACGCCGACGGCAAGGCCTCGCCGCCGTAAGTCGCACCTGCTGAGGCCCTGCCACCAACCGTCAGGCGTCCGTTCGCCCTGCCCCGTTGGTCATACCGGCGCATGCCGGTATCCAGAAACCCCGCGTCCAACGGCATCCCCATACCCGGACCCCCTCCGTTCGCCCTGAGCTTGTCGAAGGGTCCCGCGCAGGCGGGACCCCAGAGGGGCAGAGCGCGAGTGCGTCCGTTCGCCCTGAGCTTGTCGAAGGGTCCTGCGCAGGCGGGCCCCCCGCCCCCCTACCCCTCCAACTTCAGCAGCGCCGGCCGGACCCGCGTATTCCAGTAGTCCCTGTCCCCCGCCTGCCGAAGCTCCTCCACCAATTCCGCCGTCTCCGCTCCGACAGTCGCGCTCAGCTCGGCCACGGTGCGGTCCCCCGCCAGCGCCGTCACCGCCGAACGCAGCTTCATCACGTACTCCGCCACCTCGAACGCCGCCCGGTTCGACGCCGACCGCGTCTGCAGCGCCTCCAGCTTCTCCAGCCACTCAAGCCCGCGCTCCGCGTCCTCGTACCGGTCCATCATGTCGTTCGTCGTCGTCATTCCCGGTCCTCCATCACCGTCATCTTCGCTGCCCCACATCATAACCCCTAACCACCATCCTCATACCGGCGAATGCCGGTATCCAGAAACCTCGCGCCCAACACCCCTACCCCCCGCATGACGCCTCCCCGCCTCGCGTTGTAAACTAGGACACTACCCACATCGCCCAAGGAGAGACCTGTGTGCGGAATCGCGGGGTACGTCGGGCCCGATGAGGCCCTCCCCGTCCTGCTCAACGCCCTCCACCGCGTCGAATACCGCGGCTACGACTCCTGCGGCGTCGCCATCCTCAACGGCCACGGCATCGACGTCGCCAAGGTCGTCGGCTACGTCGACGACCTCCGCGCCGCCACCGGCCCCGTGCCCGGCGTCGTCGGCATCGGCCACACGCGATGGGCCACCGTCGGCGAGCCCTCCGTCCAGAACGCCCACCCGCACCTCGACTGCACCGGCACGGTCGCCGTCGTCCACAACGGCAGCGTCGAGAACCACTTCCAGCTGCGGCAGGAGCTGGCCCGGCGCGGCCACAAGTTCCGCTCCCACACCGACACCGAGGTCCTCGCCCACCTGCTGGAGGACGCCGGCGGCACTGTCGACGGCGTCGCCGAGGCCCTCGCCCGCGTGAAGGGCCCCTACGCCCTCGCCCTGCTCTTCGACGGCTCGGATAGCATCATCGCCGCCCGCCGCGGCAGCCCCATCATCGTCGGCCTCGGCGACGGCGAGAACATGGTCGGCTCCGACGTCCCCGCCGTGCTGGAGCGCTCCCACGGCTTCATGCACCTGGAGGACGGCGACATCGCCACCGTGTCCGCCGACGACATCCAGGTCTGGCACCGCCGCGAGCTCAAGCGCCGCACCGTCCACCACGTCAACTGGAACCCGCAGGATGCCGACAAGGGCGGCTACGCCCACTTCCTGCTCAAAGAGGTCCACGAGCAGCCCCGCGTCCTGCGCGACACCCTCGCCGGCCGCATCGGCGACCCCGTCGACCTCGGCCTGAAGCTCGGCCGCCGTGCCCCGCCGGAGGAGATCTTCTTCCTCGGCTGCGGTTCAGCCTCCCACGCCGCCATGGTCGGCGCGTCCTTCTTCTCCACCCTGACCGGCACCCGCGTGCAGGCCCTCGAGGCCTCCGAGGTCGTCCGCCCCAAGCGGCGCGGCCCCGGCGCGTGGAGCGTCCTCATCTCCCAGTCCGGCGAGACCGCCGACACCGTCGACGCCGCCCGCGACGCCCGCCGCGCCGGCCACTTCACCCTCGCCCTCACCAACGTGCCGGAGAGCAGCATCACCCGCGTCGCCCACCAGACCCACCACCTGCGCGCCGGGCAGGAGATCAGCGTCGCCTCCACCAAGACCTACGTCGCCCAACTCGCCGGGTTGTACATGCTGGGCCTTTCCCTCTACCCACCCTCGGACCGGCAGCGGGCGCGCCTCATTGCTGGCCTCCGGCGCCTGCCCGAGGCCGTGCAGCAGGTGCTCGCGATGGCCCCCCAGCTGGAGCGCCTGGGCGCCGGCATGGCCGCTGCCGAGCACGCCTTCATCATCGGCAAGGGCATCAACTACCCAACGGCCCTGGAGGGCGCCCTCAAGTTCAAGGAGGTCGCCTACCTCCACGCCGAGGGCTACGCGTCCGGCGAGCTCAAGCACGGCCCCTTCGCCCTCCTCGGCCCCGATACCCCCGTCATCGCCATCATGCCCCGCGACGAGACCTACGACCGCATGCTCACCGCCGTCGAGGAGATCCACTCCCGCGGCGCCCCCGTCACCGCCCTCACCGACTGCGACAACGCGGAGCTCCACAGCATCGCCCAGGCCATGGTCTGCCTGCCCCGCACCGAGCCCCTCTACACGCCCGTCGTCGGCGCCGTCGCCCTCCAGCTCATGGCCTACGCCTGCGCCCTCGCCCGGGGCTGCCCCATAGACCGCCCCCGCAACCTCGCCAAAAGCGTCACCGTCCACTAGCTCCTCGTAGGGGCGACCCTTGTGGTCGCCCGCCGCTCGCCTCCGTTCGCCCTGAGCCTGTCGAAGGGCCCCCGCTCGCCTCCAACGACATTGACACACAAACCATCGTTTCCGTCGTTCCTGCGCAGGCAGGAACCCAGAGGGGAGGGGCCGCCCGCCGTTCGCCCTGAGCCTGTCGAAGGGTCCCGCTCACGCGCAGCCCGGCCCCCCGCACCCAATCTCCCCCCCACAACACAAAAGGGGCGATTCGCGAATCGCCCCTCCATCTCGGCCACCCCGGAAACGGCCGACCGGACCCCGGCACCCCGGCGTCACACCGAGCAACACGCCGTCCGGCAGGTGCGCAGCGTGCCGCTGAGACACCGGCAGATGCGCTGCACGCCATAGAGACAGCTCAGGCAGAAGCAGACGAGCGGACCATGGTCTCCATCCTCATCCTCATGGCCCAGGAAGTTCTCCCTGCCCTCCTTGAGGAAGAAGGGGACCAGGAACAGGGCTGCAACGGGGTCGGCCCACCACCACGCGAGCAGGCTGTTGAGCGCCAGCCCCACTAGGATGGTCAGGTCCTGGAGATCGCAGAACAGCGTCTCCATCGCCTCCGCCCGCAGCGACCGCGACTGCATCCGCGCGGCGATGCGCATCTTGGCCACGTAGAGGCCCGACATCACCACGGCGCTCGCGACCACGATCGCGATTCCCGCCAGGCTCGGCTGTGGCTCCGGCAGCCACCCCACCAGGTTGGCCCCGGAGTGGAGCACGATATATCCCGCCAGCAGGAAGAAGCTGAGCCCCAGGAGCCGCTGCGCCCTCCGCTCCGCCGCCTCCGCCGCCGGCTCGTCCAGCCGCGTCCGCAACCGCCACACCAGCACCCCGCCGGCCAGGAACTCGACGATGCTGTCCAGCCCGAAGGCCAGCATGGCGACGCTACCGGCCTGAAGGCCCGCCCACAGCGCGACCACGGCCTCCACGACGTTCCACAGCAGGCCGCCGATCACCAAAATCAGCGCAGTACGGCGAAGAGTCTCACCTTCAAACGCCAAGAACGGCTCCTCCCTATATCACCTGACCCCTACGGGTGCCGCCCGGGTCACAGGTGACTATCTGCAACCTAAACGAAAACGCCAAACCCAGTCAATATGCCAAGGGGGCGAAGACCCCCGCTACGCCGCGCGCTTCCTCGCCTTCGCCCGCCCCCGCCCCACCGCGCGGAACACCGTCCGCTCGCTCACCTTGAACCGGCGCGCCAGCTCCGGCGCCGTCAGCCCCTCCCTGCGCCGCGCCGCCCGGATCTCCGCGTCGCGCTCGTCCCGCGCCTGCCGACGCAGCGCCCCCGGGTCGTCGTACTTGCACTGCGGGAGCGGGCACCGCAGGCACGACGCAGCCACCTCGCACCCGTCATCCCGATCGACGTAGCTCTCCGGCAGGATGTCCAACCGCAGGTCCCGCATCTTCTGTTCCACGGCGCCCTCCCTCGTCTTGCTGTCTCCGCACCTCCTCCCATCCGTTCCTCTACCGCTCGCCCAGACCCCCCAACCCCCATACCGGCGCATGGTCCCCCCCGTACCCCGATACGGGGCCGGTATCCAGAAACCCCGAGCCCAACGGCCCTTTCCGATTGCCCTGAGCTTGTCGAAGGGTCCTGCGCAGGCAGGAACCCAGAGGGGCGGGGCCGGGCGGGGCGACCCCGCGCCCAACGGCCCCTACCGTTCGCCCTGAGCCCCGTCGAAGGGGGCCACCCCTACTCCCACCCGTCCCCCGCCCTCCCCCGCGCCGTCCGCAGCGGGCTCGCCGCCGCCCACACCAGCAGCGCCAGGCTCATCAGGTAGTCGTCATGCCCCCGCGACGGCTCCACGAAGAAGTCCATCGTCTGGTTCAGCCGGTACCGCGCCTGCGCCAGCTCCATCTCCCGCCGGAACTCCCCGTGCTCCGCCGACCCGTCCCCCGCGTACACCGACACCCTCCCCGTCGCCGCCGCCGCCAGCAGCTCGAACCCCAGCCGCGACTTGCTCGCCGCCGTGAACACGAACGGCTCGACGGCCCCGCCCATCGACTTCACCAGCGCGCTCGCCACCCCCGCGCCGAGTCCCGTCGCGTCCACCGCGACCCGCCGGCAGCGCCACCTCACCTTCAGCAGCTCCGCCAGCGCCGGCCCCAGCGCGTGCTGCGGCTCCCCCGTCCACCGGTAGTGCTCCACCACCCGCACCGACGGCGCTCCCCCGTCGCCGAAGTCCACCTCCCCGACCGTCACCACCGTCGAGTCCCTCCCCCCGCGCTCCCCGCGTTCACCCTGAGCATGTCGAAGGGTCGCCCTGAGCCCGTCGAAGCCCACCCTTCCCCCGCGCTCCCCGTTCGGGCTGAGCCTGTCGAAGCCCTCCCTGAGCCCCGGCTCCGCTCGCCCTGAGCTTGTCGAAGGGCCACCCTCCCCCCACGGCTCCCCCGCCACGTCCACTCCCGCGACGTACACCCGCCCCGGCCGCGGCCCCCGCAGCCGGTTGTGGCTCCCCTGCAGCAGCGCCAGCTGGCTCCGGCTGAACAGCCCCTCCCCCGGCGCGATGGGCAGCAGCCGGTATTGCGTCCGGAACAGCGGGTGCTCCTCGCCCAGCCGGTCCCGTTCCGCCTCCACGTACTGCCGGTACAGCGGGTTGCAGGCCGCCACCGCCTCCCAGTCGAACCGGAAGTGCCGCCGGACCCCGTCCCGCCGCTCCAGCTCCCGGTTCTCCGCCGATGTCGTCTCCAGCAGCGTGCCCCCGTCCCACGGCGTCCCGTACAGCACCGTCGTCGCGTTCCCCGTAGCCCCCATCGGCCGGAACTCCTTCAAAAACTTCTCCGCATCCACGTCCTGCGCCTCGTCCAGCTCCAGCAGCACGTCCGCCGTCGCCCCCACCACGTTCGCCGACGGCTCTGCGCTGAAGAACGACGCCTGCGCCCGCCCCAGCCGCACGATGTTCCCGCCCTCCAGCCGCCACGTGCCGCCCAGGCCCGCGTCGTTCAGCCGGTCCCTCAGCCGGTGCAGGCTCACCAGCGCCTGCGGGTTGAACGTCGGCGCCGCCTTCACCAGCTTCCCGCCCAACCCCCCGTAGGAGACGAGCAGTGCCTTCTCCATTTGCGCGCTCACCTCGTTCTTGCCGCCCTGTCGCGCAATCTGCACCGTGAACGTCAGCCCTCGCCGCCGCTCAACGCTCTCCCCGACTGCGCGCGCAATCTCTTCCTGGTATGGTCTGAGCACCGGAACGCCCGCCATGCAAACCCCTTTCGTCAACCGTCAACCCTCACCCCACAAACTGCAGCGCCACCTGCGCCACCACTGCCCCCACCCCTCTCTCGTCATTCCCGCGAAAGCGGGAATCCAGAAACCCCGCGCCCAACGCCCTCCGTTCGTCCTGAGGGAAATCGAAGGACGAACAGCAAGGCCGCCCCCTCACCCCACGAACCGCAGCACCACCTGCGCCACCACTGCCCCCACCACCAGGAAGATCAACCCGTTCACCCGCCCCTTCACCTCCTTCAGCCCGTCCTCCAGCCCCCGCACCCGCTCCCGCATCTGCACGTCGAATGCCGACGCCGGTGCGATCTCCCCGTCCGCCCCGAAGCGTGGCCTCGACCACCCCCGGCCGTTCATCCTGAGCTTGTCGAAGGACCGCCGCAGCGCCCGCTCTACCGCTCCTCTACCCCTCGGCTGCATCGCGGTACTCCCCCAGCCCCATCGTCCGGCCGATGCCGTTCAGCACCCCCGCGATGCTCGCCTCCAGGTCCTCCTTCGACTCCGGCGACATCCGGTAGCGCACCGCCACCATCCGCACCAGCATCCCCATCCCCATCGCTAGCTGCTGAAGCCGCTGGGGCCTCTCTTGCATCGCCGAGAACAGCTTCACGCGCAGTGCCGCAATCTCCTCGTCGATCCCCTCTGCCTCCCGTGCCTTGGGCAGCCGCATCCGCTCCGCCTCCGTCAGCGCCGCCCGGTAGAAGTTCCCGCCCTCCTTCCGCTTATTCCGCCCAGCCATCGCCGCCCTCCGACAACAGGTCCACCACCGCCTCCAGCGTCTCCGGCGGCACCGCATCCCCCACCCGCAGCACCGCGACGGCCAGCAGGTATGCCGCCAGCTCCCATCGCTCCTCCCTGATCGCCTCTGCCAACGTGGTCATTCCGCCCTCCTTACTGCTTTGCTCGCATCACCAGCGCCGTCATGAACAGCGACGCCGCCAGCGCCACCGCCACCGTCACGGCCTCCAGCCCGGCCAGCCCCGCCACAAGCGCGAACCGCTCCGACGCCATCGTGTACAGCGCCCCGCTCGCCAGCGCCGCGTTCACCGCCGCCATCCCCGCCAGGGCCGCCCGCCGCGCCCGCACCTTCCGCGCTCGGCCGCCCATCCAGTCGCCGTCGCCGCCCCGAAGCCGCCACAGCTCCCGCATGAAGTGCATCGCGTTGAATCCCGCCGACATGGCGGTCAGTGTCCGTTCCAGGAGCAAAGCCCCTGCCCAGTGGTCCAAGCGCTCGCTCCTTCTGTCCTGGACCTGTCGAAGGTCCAGGACGGCTTTCCCATAGCTGGATGAGAACAAAAATAGAACATACATTCGTAATCCGCAACCACCAAATGGCAGTATTGACGCAGGCCGCTCAACCAACCCCTCATACCGGCGCATGCCGGTATTCAAGGGAGGAGGGGAAGGCCGCAACTCACCCATCGTTCCTGCGCAGGCAGGAACCCAGAGGGGCGGGGACTATGAGTGTGATATGCTCTTTATGGTGGGAGTACCGTCATCTGGAGGGTGCGGCGGAAGGGCGCCATTCCGGGACCTGCAATCCTACTCCCATCCCGCTGTTTGCCATGAGCCCTTTCAAAGGGTCAACCGAACGCACTGGGCCCCAATTTTCGTCATTCCTGCCCTTCAATCCATTGGCCTAGGCAGACTTCGCTTTGGTATACTTAGGCGCAATTAACCCGCTTTCAATTCGGTGGAGTAAACAAGTTGTCAAACAGCGTGTCAGTGAGCTCCAGTAATGAGCTAGTGGTTGCGTGGGGCAACCCTGATTACGCGGGGAAGGCACTCCAAGAACTAGTGCCGAGCCACCTCATGGAGTTGGCCCTTCTGGATCCGCAGCGTTCCATTCCTGCAATAGCTAGAGATAACGAGGCGACTGCTAGAATCGAGGGACTACTAAGAGAATTGCCATCTACTCATCAGCTCTTGTTGGGCGATGCCAGACAACTCATTGCCCAACTACCCGAGGAGTCAATTCACCTAGCCATCACTTCTCCTCCCTACTGGACTCTAAAAGAGTATGAAGAACATCCAAATCAACTGGGACACGTTGATGACTATGAGGCCTTCCTGAACGCTATTGATGCTGTGTGGGAAGGTGTGCGTCGGGCACTAGTGCCTGGTGGGCGTCTAATCATAGTTGTTGGTGACGTTTGTTTCTCCCGTAGGCGATTGGGGCGACACGTAGTTGTCCCTCTTCACGCCAGCATCCAAGAGCGATGTCGTGAGTTGGGTTACGATAACCTTGCTCCGATAGTCTGGCACAAGATTGCTAATGCCAGCTTGGAAGTGGCCAATGGTTCAAGTTTCCTAGGGAAACCCTACGAGCCTAACGCGGTCATCAAGAATGACATCGAATTCATCTTGTTCCAACGAAAGCCTGGTGGCTATCGAAGCCCCACTCTCGCAGCCAGAATCATGTCGGTAATCCCCGAACACCTCCATCGCCAGTGTTTCCAACAGATTTGGACCATTGGTGGAGCCTCTACCGAGAAGCATCCAGCACCCTTTCCAAGGAAGCTGGCTGAGAGACTGATTCGCATGTTCTCGTTTGTAGGTGACACAGTCTTAGATCCCTTTACGGGTACTGGCACAAGCAACGTCGCGGCTGCGATGTTGGGACGCAACAGCATCGGTTTCGAAGTTGAACCAAAGTACTTCGGGATGGCAGCATCGGCACTCTCCAGAGTTCGGGAAATCCAAAGTCACTTGGCAGTCTGAGGACAGTGAGACCCTGATAATGACAGGCGGATTTGCCATCCCTTCCAACGTATTCTCTGATGCGATTAACTATTTCTGGTCGCAGCGAAGTAAACAAGCTGCTACTGCTCGTGGGGGAGAAGGGCAGGGGCGGAATGTTAGAGGGGGCATGCATCTGGATGGTGTGCAGGCTACCGTGGTGCGGCTTTTGATTGCCCATGGTGTATCGGGCGACCACATCTTCACTGATTGCGAGTTGCACAAAACTGGAAAGTTGGAGTTGCCCGGTTACTTCCGCCCGGCCAAGAAATGGGACCTATTAGTAGTACGCGGCGGGAGACTTCTAGCGGCAATGGAACTTAAAGCGCAGGTCGGACCATCTTTCGGAAATAACTTCAATAACAGAACTGAAGAGGCGATGGGAAGTGCATTTGATCTTTGGACCGCCTTTAGGGAAGGGGCCTTTGGTCAGTCGCCGCAACCATGGCTCGGTTACCTATTCGTGCTGGAAGACCATCCTGACTCGAATACGCCAGTCCGCAATCTAGAACCGCACTTCAATGTTCTCAAGGAATTCGATGGCGCCTCATATGCTAAGCGCTATGAACTCTTTTGCAGAAAGCTTGTACGGGAGAGGGCATACAGCGCGGCCTGCTTCCTGATGTCAACGAGCCCTGAGTATGGCACTCCGCGCAGTAGCCGCCCCGTCTACAGTGAGCCTGCAGCCGACTTGAACGCCCAACAGTTTCTCAGCAGCTTCCTTCGAGCAGTCGTTCCCCTTTAATCTCCTTCCTGTTCCCCCCACACCCTGCCACCAACCCCTCGCGCGAACGGCGACGCCCTCCCTACCCTCTTCCATGCACACCACACACAAGGAGGGCAAACATGGAAGACCCGTTCAAGGACTTCGACCAGGACCTCACCCATCTCCCCCACGCCGCCATGAATGGCGACGCAAAGGACGCCGCCCAGCCCAAAAAGCGCGGCGCACCCAAGGGCAACCAAAACGCCCGCAAGCACGGCTTCTACTCCAACCGGATCCCCGCCCACCTGCAGGAAGCCTTTGAGGAGGCCAGGCGTACTGACCTCCTCGACGAGGAGATCGCCCTCCTGCGCGTCAAGATCGTCGCCCTTATGGAGGAACCTCAAGGAGATACCAGGCTCCTCCTCTACGCCATGTGGACCCTGGCCCGCTTGCTCCGTATCGATGACCGCGTGCGGTTCGGGTCGTAGGGCGGGGAATTGTTTCCTCTGGTTGAGAAATTCGTTTCGTAGCTGAAATGTGCCATCGCAGCTACGAAACGAAAAAGCAAATCAATTCAGGCCCAGCTACAAAATCGCCGAAACAATTCCCCCGGTTGGCCGGGATGGCTGGCGGTCTGCTTCGTTAACAGGAAAGGTGGACACCCGGCGCGGCAGCGCGGCGCGGGCGGTGCATGGGGTCGGCCCCCGGCGCCAACGTTGGCGCGAATGCGCGGGGACTGTAGAATGACACCCTGTATCGGATATGCCGCTCAGGCATGGAGTCCCTTCGTTGCATCTGGATGGCCTGCGCCCTGTGCGGGCATGGATGGGTGGACCGGCGTGATGCCTGCCGCCGCGGGATCGATTCCCGGCTGTCCGGCAGCGCCGTGAAGGCAACCGCTATATGCAGTGGCTGAGAAAAAGCCTATCGGCGCCGATGTCCATGACCCTGGCGCGGCAAGCCAGGCTGCTCCTCATGCTCATGGCCGCGTTGGCCGGCTTCTTCCTCCTCCTCGAGTTCCTCGCCTCCCTGCTCTCCTCCGGCCCCCGCGACATCCTTGCGACGACTCCCCTGCAGGCGGAGACCGTCGGCCTGCCCAACGGCGTCGGCCTGCTTGAATCGGCGGTCCTCGGCGTATCCCTGGTCCTGGCCCTCGCCGTCCTCATCGCCTCTTTTGGATGGCCGCCGAAGTGGTCCTCCTTCCGGCCGGCCCCCTCCCGTGTCGTGGGCGTCCTGGCCGCCCTCGCCATCGCCGCCGCGGGGGCCTGGCTCGCCTTCTCCGGCGTGGCGGGGCTCGGCGTCGGTTACAGCGAGCACACCGTCCATCGCTCCTTCCTGGAGTCCGGCGCCCTCGCCCTGCTGGCCCTCGTCTTCCTGACGCTCCTCATAGCCGGAGCCATCAACCGGTACGTCCTGGCGCTCGTCGTCGTTGCGTGGCTTGCTGCCGCCCCCGCCGTCGGCTTCCTCGACACGCGGCCCGTCGACGGCCTCTACCTCTTCGAGCGCGCCGGGCTCCTGCAGGCGGACGCCAAGTACACCGAAGAGGTGCAGCGGCGTCAGCACACCGACGCCGCCCTCGTCGAGGATCCGGAAACGGAGACTGACGCCGAGACGGGCGTGGAAACCGAGGGCCCGCAGGCGCCGGGGGTAAGCGCCGTCGTGGCCCCGGACGTGACGGCGGAGCAGCCCGAATCGCCGGAGCCGCTGCCCGTGTTCTGGGTCTCGGGCGCCTTCCACACCCGCTACCTCCGCACTGCCACCGGCGACGTGTATGAAGGCGGGGAGTGGACGCAGCTGGACCCCGGCTTCCTTCCTGCGGACAAGGACAGGCTGCTGCCCCACGACGTGCAGGAGGCGCTGGTGCAGCTGCGGGACGCCCCCGCGGGCGGTCTGCCGCCGGAACGCCTGGACAGGTCGCTCCTCGTCTACCCGGCGGTGGAACCCGTCGAGCTCGTGCCTGACGTGATCGTTCTCACCCCGTACCTTGAGGGGCAGGTGTTCAGCCCCGGCAGCGTGCCCAGCGCCGAATACCTCTTCAAGGTGAGCGTTCCGGCGTCCTTCTTCCCCTTCAGCGGGACCCTCAGCGTCGAGGCTCCCACCGGCAGCTACAAGCTCGATACGACGATCCCCCGCTTTGACCCGGACGACATGCTCGCCGCCGCTCCCGCCGCGAACCCCACCTACCTCCAGCTGCCGGAGGACCTCCCGCCCCGGGTCCTGGACCTCGCCGCGCAGTTCGACACCGGCGAGTCCCCGTACGTCCGGGCAATCAGGATTCACTCGTTCCTGCGGGACCGGTTCGTGTACGCAATGCCGGAGGACGACAGGGGCGTCAAACGGCGCCCCGACGGGCATGACCCGGTCGACTGGTTCCTCTTCGAGCGCCGCTGGGGCGGCAGCAGCCACTTCAGCAGCGCCTTCGTCGTGCTGGCCCGGGCCGCGGGCATCCCGGCCCGGGTGGTCGCCGGATGGGCCATCCAGTCCGCCGGGGAGCCCCAGGTCGTGACCGCCGACCAGGCGCACCAGTGGGCGGAAATCGCCCTGGACGGCATCGGCTGGGTGCGCTTCGACCCGACCCTCATAGACGCCTTCCCGCCCGAAACCGAAGCCGAGCCGCTTCCAACCCTGCTGGAGAAGCTGGAGTCCTCCGGCGACCCGCGGGGCAGGGAGAAGGCTGCCGAGTCCCTGGGCGACCTCGGCGAGCCGGAGGCCCTGCCCGCCCTGATCGAGGCCGTCGAACACGATCTATTGTCGGCGGTTCGGCTGGCCGCCGAGACCGCGGTCCACAAGATCGGCGTCGACGAGCTGATATGGCTGCTCCTGAACCACGAGGACCCGCTCATCCGCGAGGCCGCGGCGGACGGCCTCCGGGTGGTCGGCAGTTCCCGCGGGGTCGGCGCGCTTCGCCAAGCCCTGTCCGCCGACGTTGACACCCGGGTCCGCGTGGCCTCCGCAGAGGCCCTGGGGAAGATCGGCGGTGAGAAGGCCGAACAGGGGTTGTTGGATGCCGCCCTCGGGGATGAGGAGGCTGTCGTCAGGGAGGCCGCCGTCGACGGTCTGGCCAAGCAGAAGGCCGATTGGACGGCGGAGGACCTCGCCGAGCTGCTCCGTGACGACCCTGCGGCTGAAGTGCGCGCGACGACCGCGTGGGCGCTGGGTGAGTTCCAGGACCCCGTCGCCCTGGGCCCGCTCTTGGACGCCTTCTCCGATGACCCGGAGCAGCTTGTTCGGAGGGCTGCCAGGGTCGTGTTGACCGACTGGGAGATTGCAGACCTGGCATCGGTCCTGCTGGACAACGATGACCCGGCGATCCGGGCTGCCGCCGCACAGGTGCTTGGGGTGCGTCAGAGTTTCGACGCAGTCCCCGCCCTTACCATAGCGTTGAGCGACCCCGACGCCCTGGTCCGCGGCGCCGCCCTCGATGCGCTGGACGCCTACGGCCCCATGACCCGGTTGGAGAACGGGAGCGGCCTCCTCCGCTTCGGGGACCTTGCAGGGGTCATTCCGGGCGCCACGGCGTCCCGGAGCGCGGAGCCGGACCGGGAAGGCGTCTTCCAGGTGACGGGCGCAAGCTTCACGACCCTGCTGCGGTCGGGAGTCGGCGACGTCTACGTTGACGGGCAGTGGCTGGCTGCGCCCCAGACGCGGCTGCCGCACTGGGTCCGCCAGCAGGTGCAGCACGGTTCCATCGCGCCAAGTGTCGCTCCCCGCATCCTCCGCCGGAACACCATCACCGTCCAGGCCTTCACGACCCTGCCCAACGTGAGCCTGCGAATCTTGACGGGCTTGGTGCCCACGTCGACGCACCTGGAGGGCGTGTCGGTCCGCGGAACGTTCTTGCCGGAGAGCGCTGTCTTCGCGCTCGAATACCCCGTCAGGAGCTACTCATGGACCGCGTCCGTCCACGACTACTCTGAGGCCCAGCTCAACGCGGCCGGGAAGTGGCCTGTCCCCATCGACTCCCCCTACACAAGCCTCCCGGAGTGGGCGCGCAGCGGGCCCGTCTACGACCTCGCCGCCCGCATCACCGCCGGGCACGAGACGCCCTACGCCCAGGCCAACGCGATCGCTGAATACCTGCGCACCAACTACGCCTACGCCTTCGCCAACGAGTCGGACGCGCTGACGGCCCCCGAGGTGCAGGACCCCGTCGAGCGGTTCCTCTTCGTGGAGCGGGAGGGGACCTGCGGCAACTTCAGCAGCGCCTTCGTCTTCCTTGCCCGCGCCATCGGGCTTCCCGCCAGGGTCGTCTCGGGCTGGGCCATCGGCGCCACGCCCCTCAGCCAGACCGTCTACACGGACCAGGCCCACCAGTGGGCCGAGGTGGCGTTCGAAGGACTCGGCTGGGTCGCCTTCGACCCGACCCCGGGCGGCCCGAATGCACGGGCTGCAGAGCAGGCCCCGCCGACCGGCGATCAGGAGAAGCTTGAGGAGGCGTTGCGGGCGCTGGAAGAGTCGGGCGTGGAAGTGGTGCGGCTGGAGAACGGCAGCGCGCTGGTGGGCCAGGGCGGCGGCGCCCCGCTCGAACGGGGCGCCGCGACGGTTCCCGGAACGACAACGGCGCAGTCCCCTGGTCTCCTTACGATACCGTTGTTCAGGGTTGAAGGCGCGGCCAATACTTCTTACCTGCGGACTGCCGTGGGCGACGTCTACGAGAATGGAAGATGGCGGCAGCTGGACCCCGTCATCCTGAACGTCGATGGGCTCCAAAATGTCCCTGATGCGGTCTGGGGCCAGTACACAGCCGGCGACGGCAAGTTTTCGCCCCTGCCCTTCGAGCGCCGCGGCAGCGCTTCCCTGTTCGGGTTCCGGCAGGACTCCTTTCAGGTACACAACGATCAGATCCGTTTGTTCGCCCTTGAGGGTTACGAGTCGCTGCCGTTCAGGGTAGCCCCCGTATCTCCGGACCTGCAGCATGTCAGCGCGGGCGGGGACTACTTCCCATACAGCGGCACCTATCACCTGGCGGACCTCGCGTCGGAGTATTCCTATACCTCCAGGGAAGCTGTCTACCACTCGGAGCAGCTCTTCAGGGCGACCGTCGCTCCCGACCCGACGTATCTCCAGCTGCCCCTGACGCTGCCGAACCGGGTCCGGGAGCTGGCGGAGCGCGTCACCGCCGGCCACCGCTCGCCCTACGGCAAGGCCGTTGCGCTGGCGACGTATCTCAGTACCACCTACCCCTACCGCTTTGCCGATTCCCTCGACGACCTCCCACCCCCGGGGCGCGACCCTGTCGACTGGTTCCTCTTCGACCACCGTGAGGGCACCTGCGGTGTGTACAGCACCGCCTTTGCCGTCATGGCCCGCTCTGTGGGCATCCCCGCCAGGGTCGTGTCCGGTTGGATCATCAGCAGTGAGAGCAGCGCCCAGACCGTGTACACGGACCAGGCCCACCAGTGGGCGGAGATCGCACTCAACGGCATTGGCTGGGTGGATTTCGAACCCACGGGAGGCGCCGACGGCCCCCTCGCTCGCGTCGACCGCGACGAGATCTTTGAGCCCCCTCCCCCGCCCCCGCCGCTCGACACCGTGACCACCATCACCCAATCGCCGTCGGACATCAGGCGGCAGCAGCCCTTTACCGTGAGCGGCTGGGTGAACACCGTCACCGGTAGGTTCGTCGACGGCATGAAGGTCGAGATCTACGTGAACGAGACCAAGGAGCACGGCGGCGTGAAGATTGGCGAGTCCGTGACGCGCCACGGCCGCTACGAGGTCGAGGTGCAGCTGCCGCCGTCCCTGGAGTTGGGCAACTTCCAGTTGCTGGCCCGCGCCGTGGAAATGGACGGTTTCAACGAGTCGTGGAGCGACCCCGACATCACCGTGTTTTCCGGGACCGGCCTCCAATTGACCGGCCCCTCAAAAATCCCGGTGGACGTTGAAGCCGTGTTCACCGGCAAGCTCGATGAAGACACCGGGCGGGGCGCGTCAAATCGTGAAATCACGGTCGCCGTGAACGGCAGCGCCGTGGACCCCGTCACCACCGACGCCTCCGGCCGGTTCACCTTCACCCAGGTCTTCGCCGACCCCGGTCCCCACTGGGTTGAGGTGGAGCTGAAGGGGCAGGCCTTCCTGCTGGACAACAGCGCCCGCATCGACTTCGAGGTCACCCTCCCCACGGAGACGACTGTCGAAGCCCCCGTCGCCGTGGAGGTCGGCGAGGAGTTCCGCATCGCCGGAACGCTCCACGGCGTCCGAGGCGAGCCGCTGACCGGACGGAGCGTCGCGGTCCGCGTGGGCAACCAGCCCGAGCAGCGGGTCTTCACGAACGACGCCGGCGCCTTCGAGCTCATGGGCACGCTCGACGCGCCCGGCCCGTTCACCGTCCGCGCCGGCTATGACGGCGACGGCCCCATCCTCGCCTCCTCGGCCACCGCGCGGGTCGCCGTGCGGGAGGCCGCCCTCCTGACCCTGGACGGCCCCGGCACGATCGAGCTTGGGGATGGTGGAAACTTCTTCGGCCGCCTCACCAGGGCCGGCGATGTGCCCATCGGACAGGCGGCGTTGAGCATCGTCGACGTCGGCGGGGCCGAAATCGCTACGGTCACGACGGACGACGACGGCGCGTTCCAGTACGAGCATGAGTCGTTTTTCCAGACGGGACCCCACTCCCTTTCCGTCCTGTATCCCGGCGCCGACTACATCGTGCCGAGCTCCGCCCGGATTGCCTTCTCCGTGCTGGCGCCCACGTCGATCAGCCTGGACGCGCCCGGCATCGTCAGGGACGGTGAGAGCCTCACCGTGGCCGGGACGCTGCGGGACATCAACGGGCAGCCGGTGCCGGACGCTGCCGTCGAGGTCGCTGGGGACATTCCGCTCACTCTCACCACCGATGCCGGCGGCGCCTTCAGCTGGGAGACGGTGGCCCGGTTTGACGAGGCCATGCCGGACTCGCCGCACGAGTCGCCGCTTGTCGTGGAGGTCGCCTTCTCCGGCACGGAGGACCTGGCGCCGAGCTCCGCCGCTGCCAGTGTCGTCGTCGGCGTCCCGCGCATCCTGCTGGAGCCGCTGCAGCCCGTGGCGCGCGGCGACGCCGTCACCCTGCGAGGCACGGTGCTGCTCGGCGCCCGCCCCGCGTCGGACATCGAGCTGACGGTGGACGGCTCTGGCGCTGTGCAGACGGACGACACGGGCGCGTTCGCCTACACCCACCAGGTGCCCGATGATGCACCGCTTGGGACAGGCGATCTGACCGTCGCCGCCCCCGGCCTCGATGTCAGTGCCGGCGCGTCCCTGGTGGTGAAGTCCGCCGTCCACATGACCGTCACCCCGTTGGACAAGGTGAGGCCCGGTGAGTTGGCCGTGCTGGAGGTCCAGCTGCTGGACGACAGGGGGAAGGGCGTCCGCCGGGCCGCCATGCGGTTGGACGACGGCACGGTGCTGGCCGCCGACGGGCTTGGCTTCGCCCTGCTCGAGGTCACTGTGCCCGACGATGAGGAAGCGCTCACCCTCCCCCTCACGTTCACCTTTGACGGCGACGAACGGCACATGCCCCTCACCTACTTCATCGGCGTGCCGGTGACGCCGCTGGGCTTCAACTGGCTCCTGTGGGTCGGCGCTCCGGGCGCCGTCGCCGCCCTCGCCGCCGCGGGCTATGCGGGCAGCCGGATGCGCCTCGTGCCTGTGCCCGGGTTCCTGGCGCGCCGCCGTGAGACAGCCGCCGCCGAGGAGTCGCTGGGCCCCGGCGAGGGAGATGCCGAGGACGAGGAAGCAGCCGAGACCCGCGCGCGGGTCGCCCTCGCCATGGCGTTCGACAAGCCGGCGGCGGACCTCCCGAACGTCTGGGGGGTCGGTGAGAGCGTGGGCGTCTCGGTAACGGTCGTCGACGCCGATGGCGGCCCCATCGCCGGTGTGGAGGTCCGCGCCGCCGTGAACGGCGGGGAGCCCGAGGCTCTCATCACCGGCGACGACGGCGCCTGCGCCCTCCGGTGGGCCGCGGATGAGATTGGCGAGCGCCGCGTCTCCGCGGAGTTTGCAGGCAACGAGGCCTCTCTCCCAGCCAGCGATTCCGGGGCCCTCCGAGTGGTGGACTTCCGGGAGGAGATCGTCCGTCTCTACAACGTCTTCCTGGAATGGGCCTCGGGCAGGACCAACACCCCCCTCGACCAGATGACGCCTCGGGAGATCGAGCTGTTGCTGGTGTCCCGGGGTCTGCCCGTGCCCCAGAAGGCCCTGGATGAGCTCATCTCCCGCTTTGAGGAGGCCGACTACAGCGAACACCTCATCGCCCGCAGGCACTACGAGTCGATGTACCGCGCATGGCGCGCGGTGGTGGAGGAGTAGGCCGTGGTGACCGCCGCGCCCGCGCAACGATTGCCCTTGACCGCCCTCCTCCTGGCAGGAGTGCTTGTCGCCGGGTTCTTCCTGTTCTGGCGGACGGCCAGCCCGCTGTCCGCGTGGGCCGGCGTGGACCTCGACATCCTGTTTCCGCCCCTCGCGTGGTGGGCGGTCTTTGCGCTCCTGAGCCGTCTCGCCGCGTGGGCCGGCGGCACCAGGCTGGCGGCGCTGCGGTGGAGGTTCACTCGGTCGGGCGATGGACTGCGGGCCGTCGCCGTCCTTGCCTTTGCGAGAAAGCTGCTGTGGGACATCGCGTGGTTCGGGTCGGCCCTCGCGCTCATCGCGGCGATACCTGCGGTGACGGAAGCCCTGTCCGTCCGCGAAGGCGGTCCGGTCCCCGACGCCGCGCTGCCCTACGTTGCGGCCTTCGGGCTGATGCCGGCGTGGGGACTTCCGGTTATGGCGCTGGTGGCGGTCTCCCGCGCGGTCGCTGAGGTCCGTCCCGGCGTCGGCGCTGTCTTGCCGACGCCGTGGCCGCGGCTCGCCGCCCTCGGCGCCGGCTACGTCTTGCTCTCGGGCGACGGCGTGCTGGATGCCGCCTTCGGCTTCGATGGCTCTCCGCTGTTGATGGCCCTGGCCGCGGCGCTGGCCCTGTCCTACATCGCGATGGTCCTGAGGAACGTGCGCAACGCGCCGCTCCGGCCGCCGTTGGCCTATGGCACGGCCGCGCTGCTCTTGCTGGCGGAGGCCGCCTGGATCTTCATCGCACTGGGAGCGGTGGTGGAGCTCTCGTTCGCGATCGAGTCCGTGCTCGTAGACCACTTCGGGTTGGATGCCGCCACTGCGCTCGACTACGCCCGCAGCATCGAGGTTCTGACATCGACGCTGGCCCTTGCCGTGCTGCTGCCCTTTGCCCTGGTGCGCGCGGCCGGCGTCTTCCGGCCCGCGCTCGACCGCATCCTCGGTTTCCCCGTTGGTCGACTGGCGCTCCTCGGCGTCGTATACGTGCTGCTCTCCGGGGGCGGCGTCCTCGACGTCGCAATAGGGTCGCCGCTTCCGCAGGTCGTGGCCGTGCTTGCCGTGGGGCTCGCCCTCTCCTACGCCGCCGCTATCGTGGGGAACGTCGCGAGAATGGACCTGCACTTCCGCTACTGGCCCGCCGCCGCGGTCGCCCTTGGATTGGCGAGCTCCGCCTTGGCTGCCCTCGCCGCGGGCGTGTCCGTGTGGGTCGTGCTGGACCACCTGCCCGCCCTAAACGCCGCGCTCGTCGACAACGAGGCCACGCGGAGCCTGGGGCGTGAGGTGCTTCCCTACCTAAGCGCCTTCTTCGACGTTCGCATCCCCGCGGCGGCCCTTGGCGCCGCAATGGCCTTTGCGCTGACCCTCCCCTGGTCCCGGGACGACCGGGCCTTTGCGCCGTACCAGCAGCTGCTGAATGCCGTTGCCTGTAGCGCCGCGGGATTTCTGGTATGGGTGGTGGGTTCGACCCTCTCTCCGGCGGGGCACGGCTTCGTTCTCGCCGGCGCGGCGGGCGCGGCGGGAATGTTCGCCCTGGGGCTTTCGCAGGTGCTCGGCTACGCCGCCGGGCCGCAGAACGCCTTGGCGCCCGCGGCAAGATGGCTGGCCGCCTCGCGATTGCGCGGCGTGGTCCTCGGCGCGGCCGTTGCGGTCTATGCACTCATGCTCCGCCCGGTGCTCTACGAGACGCTGTGGTTCGCCGCCCTCTACGAGTACATCGCGCTGCTGGTGGTCCTCCTCCTGGCGCTGCTCTTCGTGGTGGACCTGCTGCGAAGGGACGCCGCGGTCCCGGAGACGCGGGAGCCGGAATCGAGCGAGTGGACTCGCCACCGCCAGGTCCTGGAGAGCAAGGACGACCCCCGCGCCGCGCTCACCGCGGGCATGCGCCGGCGGTTTGTGGACTACGGCGAGTGGAAGCCCCTCTGGTCATACCTCATGGGCCTGCTCTACCGTAACGGCGCGTCCCTGGAGGAAATGCGCGCCGTGCTCCGTCCGCTCCGCGCCGTCGCCGTCTCCTCTGCCGCGTTGCGGTTCCTGGAGCGCATCGCCCTGCGACGGCTGGGCAGGGCGGCCGCCCTGGAGGACGCGCTGCGCCGCACGGACGAGGTGTTGTCGTCCGCCCAGCCTGTACGGCAGACGGTCAACGAGGACGACCTTCACACAGCTGCCGCACCGTTCGTCGAGACCGGGGCGGACGTCGAGCGCCTTGCCGTTGCCCTCATCGTCGCGCACTGCGGGCAGGGCCTCGACGTCCAGAGCGCCGTTGACCGTTGGTTCTTCCTCCTCGATGCGCCGGACCCGGCGTCCGGGGCGGGCTGGCTGCCCTGGGTCGGCGCGGGCGACCGGCTTCGGGACCGGCAGGCGCGCGTCCGTTTCGTGGACGGCGCTGCGGCGACGCTCTTCGGCGATGCCGGCAGCAGGCCGCCGGGCATGCAGGGCGATCTCGTAGGCGTGTCCGGCGCAAGCGGCCCCTGATAGGGTCCCTTCGCCCCCGTTCGGGACTGGGAACATCTACCGTGGAAAGGGTTGGACGCCACAGATGAACGAGCAACAACTGGAAGAGGCACGGCTCTCGTGCGAGCAGATCATCGACCGCGTGGCGGAGGCCTTCGTCGGCAACCGCCTCATGCTGCGCAAGCTGCTGGCCGCAGCCCTCGCCAACGGCCACGTCCTGTTTGAGGACTATCCCGGCCTTGGCAAGACGCTGCTTGCCAAGCTCTTTGCCCGCGCCATCGGCGGCGACACCAAGCGGGTCCAGTTCACCCCGGACCTGCTCCCCTCAGACATCCTCGGCATGAACGTCTGGCGGCAGAACGACGGCACGTTCCACCTCATGCGCGGGCCCGTCTTCACCAACATCCTCCTCGCGGACGAGATCAACCGTGCTCCGCCCAAGACCCAGTCTGCGCTGCTGGAGTCCATGGAGGAACGCCAGGTGACCATCGACGGCGACACCATGTCCCTCGGCTCGCCCTTCGTCGTCATCGCGACGCAGAACCCCATCGAACAGGAGGGCACCTACCCGCTCCCGGAGGCGCAGCTGGACCGGTTCCTGCTCAAGCTCTCCACCGGCTATCCCGCCAACGACCAGTTGGAAAGCGACATCCTGCTGCGGCGCATCCAGTGGCAGAAGGACGACCCAAGCGAGGACATGGAGCCCGCCGTCGATGTCGGCCGCTTCGTTGAGCTTCAGCGCTTCGTGGAGACCGGCGTCTACACGGACCAGGTCATCGTCGAGTACATCACCCAGATCGTCCGGCTCTCCCGCGAGCACCCGCGAGTGGCCGTCGGCGCCAGCCCCCGCGGTGGGCTCGCCCTCCTCCGGGCCGCCAGGTCCATGGCCCTCATCCACGGCCGCGACTTCGTCGTGCCGGACGACGTCAAGATGGTCGTCCCGGACGTCCTTGCCCACCGTGTCATCCTCAACATCGAGGACACGCTGGAGGGCGCCCGCGGCGAGGCTGTCGTTGACGACGTGCTGGCGCAGGTGCCCGTGCCCAGCGACATGGGCCGGATGGCCGGCTAGCCATGTCCAGGCCGTCGCAGCTCATATGGGTCTCCCTTTCCCTGGTCCTGCTGTTGCTGGGCCTCTCCTGGGGCAACGTGCTCCTGTTGACCGGGGCCGTCTTTGTCCTCCTCACCGTCCTGCTGACGACCGCCCTTGCCGCGCCCTCCGGCATCGTCGTGGAGCGCGGGTTGTCCCGCGCCGCATGCTGGGTGGGCGATCCGCTGACGGTGCGGCGCACGGTCACCGCCCGGCAGGGCATCGGCCCCGTCTTCGTGCACGACGAGCTGCCCCCGGAGGCCGAGCTGGTCGAGGGGAGCAACCTGCGCGTGGTCTGGAAGTGGCCCGGCAGGCTGGACGTCGATGTTTCCTACGGGCTGCGGTTCCCCCGGCGCGGCCTCTACCTGCTGCCGGAGTCCCGTTGGGAATCGCAGGCGCCCTTCGGCTCCGGCCGCGCCCTCTCGGGCGAAGGCGGTCCGGCCTTCGAGGTCTCCGTCGTCCCGAGGATCCGCAACGTGACGCGCCTCAATGAGGTGCGCGCGGTCCACCGCACCGGCCGCTACCAGGACGACCTCGCCAAGACGGGCGCCTCCACGGACGAGTTCAAGGAGATCCGCCCATACCGTCCCGGCGACCCCTTCAAGCGCATCAACTGGAAGGCGAGCGTCCGGAACGTCAGCGTCAACAACCTCCCGCTGGTGAACGAGCTGGAGCCGGAGACCAAGCGGGCCGTGTGGATCTTCCTCGACATCGCCGATTACATGGACGTGGGCGTGCCCCTCTCCAACCCCCTGGAGAGCACCGTGGAGGCCGCGGGCACCCTTGCCCAGTACTACCTCTCGAAGGGTTCCACCCTGGGCGCGTACGCCTACAACGGTTCCGGCGGGGCCGGCGAGCTCCTGGCCCCTGAGACGGGCATGCGGCAGTTCAACAGGCTGATTGACATGCTGGCCGGCGTGAAACCCGGGCCCGCGGAGCAGGACCTCCTGCAGTCCGTCGAGCGGTGCAAGGGCTTCCTCTACCGCATCAGGCCGGAGGTCTTCGTCATCACGCGCCTCGACGTCCACTACGCCCGTCCCGGCGAGGACTCGGCGGGGTTCGAGCGGTTCAAGGCCGCGATCAGCCGGTTGATCGCCCTGAAGTCGCGCTCCTTGCGCTCCGGCCGTGTGCGGGTCGTCCACGTGGAGCCGCAAGAGAACGGGGATGCCTCGCACGGTTTGGGGCTCGCACGGTGGGAAATGCGGCACGTGGCGGCCGAGCTCCGCAACAGGGGCGCCTACGTCATCCAGTGGGAGCCCGCGCGTGAGGAATTCACGTCCGTGCTGGTGCGGCACGTCGACGTCTACAGGTAGCCGGAGAGTCCGATGAACGTGAGAGTCGCCGCCGCCGAAACGCTCCTGCTCGCGGGCCTGCTGCTGCTCGCCGCCTTCGTGGTCTGGGATTCGGGCCCCGCCCTGGGGCTGCCGGAAAACCGGTGGTTGACGTGGCTCACGGGCTTCTTCCCCGGGCTCCTTTCGCCGCAGCTCCTGGCCTTGCTGGCGCTGCTCATGGCCGCTTACTGGACCCTGCAGGTCCTGGGGCACGGTCAGCTTTCGTTCTGGCTCGTGGCCGGGCTCGTCATCCTTCCCCACGCGGTCCCGGTCTGGGGCCACAACCAGCTCGCGTGGTATGAACTCCTGGGCGTCCAGGCCGAGCTCGTCGGCGAGCGGTCGCTGCTCTACGACGCTGCCCTGCTTCTTGCCGGCCTTGCCGGCGTCGTCGCGCTGCACCGGGTTATCGGCCTGCGCGCCCTCGATCGGCGAATGGCAATGCAGGGCGTTGGCTCGGTGGACAGGGGCCGCGTGCTCAAGTTCGAGGCCCTCCTGCTCGCGGGCCTGCTGGCCGCCGGGCTTTCCCTGGCGGTCGGCGTCGTCCTGGTGGCGGCCCTCCTTGGGCGCTACGACGAGATACTCGCGGGATCGACCTGGGCCGTGGCCGCCGTCGGCGCCGGCGCCGCGCTGCTTCTCGCGCTCACGCTCCTCCTCTGGCGCCGCTCTCCCTGACGGGGACTGTGGGAAACCCCTTCCCCGCAGCGGAGGAGGGTTGGGGTGGAGGTGCTGGCCCCCTACTCTTTGTACGACGGGTCCTTCCGGTCCAGCGTCCGCAGCAGCCATGGCCACTCCGGCGTGAACGGGATCCCCTCGAAGAACGACGCCGTCCTCTCGATTGCCCCCGGCGGCGCCTGCCGCAGCGGCTGTCCCGTGCTCTGCGCCATCACCTGCACCTTGCACGCCAGCTCCAGCATCCACATCCGCACCCACGCCTCGCCGACGCTGCTGCCCACCGTCAGCAGGCCGTGGTTGCGCAGGATCATCGCGTTCTTGTCGCCCAGGTCCGTCACCAGCCGCTCCCGCTCCTCTGCGTCGACCGCCACGCCCTCGAACTCGTGGTACGCGACCCGGTCATGGAACTGGTACGCCTCCTGCTGCATCGGCACCAGCCCCTCCTCCAGGGCCGACACCGCCATCCCGTACGGCGTATGCGAGTGCATCACGCACAGCACGTCGCGCCGGGCCGCGTGCACCGCCGAGTGGATCACGTACCCCGCGACGTTGATGTTGCGCTTGCCCTCCTCCAGCACGTTCCCGTCCAGGTCGATCTTCACCAGGTTCGAGGCCGTCACCTCGTCGTAGCCAAGCCCAAACTCGTTGATCAGGAACTGGTCGTGTGTGAACGGCACTCGGGCGGTGATGTGGTTGTAGATCAGCGTCGTCATCCCGAAGTGGTCCGTCAGCCGGTACGCCGCCGCCAGGTTCACCCGGGCCTTCCACTCGGCCTTGGAGTACCCCTTCTGCTTCTCAGTAGTCATGGACATCTCCTCATCGCCAACTCACGGCAATTATACCGGCTCCAAGCCCCGTTGGCTCCGCCCCCCAACCTCCTACCGGCGAAAGCCGGTATCCAGGCGCGGGGGTGCCCCTTCCCCCGCGAGCGGGGGAAGGCTGGGATGGGGGTGTGGCGCAGAGAGTCCGTTCGCCCTGAGGGAAATCGAAGGGTCCCACGAAGGGACTCTCGCGCCGTACCGGCGCAAGCCGGTATCTAGGCGCGGGGCCGGGCGGTGCCCCTTCCCCCTTGATAGGCGAAGGCTGGGATGGGGGTGCCAACCACCCGTCGTTCCTGCGCAGGCAGGAACCCAGAGGGGCGGGGCCGAGCAGGGCAACCCTCACCACGCGACAGGCAAAAGAACAAGCACTCCCCTCTCGTCCTTCCTGCGAAGGCAGGGGAACCCCGACAGACGGGAACATACCCCCTGCCACCAACCCCTCGCGCGAACTTCAACGCCCCCGCTACCCTCACTCCCAAGGAGGGAAAATGCAGAACCTCGAACAGCAGCCCACAGACGTCCCTGCCGCCAATGCCTCGCACGCCGGCCAGTCCAGGAATTCGCATCGACGACCGGATCCACTACGATGCCTCATGGCCGGGATTCGTTTCCCCCGGGGGCAAATTGGTCTTGTAGCTGAAATGTGCCACATCAGCTACAAAGCGAATGCCAAGACGAATCGCCCGGCCCGTGCTGGCGGGAACTGCGGGGCGGCCCTGGTGGCCCTCCGCGCTGGCGCCCTCGGCCCCTTCGCCCTATCCTTACCCTGGAGGACGGGCCGCCGGGGCCCGCCGCGTCACTGGGGATGAGGGGAGGCAACCATGATTGAGTGGCTTGGCGTCGAGCACCTTTTCGAGCTCTCCACGACGGAGGCAATCTGGGGGTTCCTCACCCCCCTGATCATCTTCGCCGTCTTCGCCGTCCTGCAGATCATCCTGCCGGCGAGGCGCGTCCCCGGCTACGTCGTCGACGAGGCGACCGGGCAGCCCCGCAACTACCGCCTCAACGGCATCCTCGTCTTCGCCCTCGCCCTCCTCGCGTGGGCCTTTGCCTTCGAGCCTCTGGGGATACCCCGCGACTGGTTCTACCGCTCCTCGGTCTACGCCGTGGTCGGCGGCACCGTCTTCACCACCATCTTCACTATCATCGCCGTCGTCACCCAGCCGCCCGTCGGCAACAAGAACATCATCGCCGCCCTGTGGAGCGGCCGCGCCCGGGAGATCTCCCTCTTCAACAACCGGTTCGACATCAAGATGTGGTTCTACGTCGTCGGCGGCACCATGCTCTCCCTCAACGCCCTCTCCGGCGCCGCCTGGCACCACGGGGAGTTCGGCGCCGACGCCAACCCCGGCGTCTACCTCTACGCCGCCTTCTTCACCTTCTACATCCTCGACTACTTCATCTTTGAGCGCGTCCAGCTCTACACCTACGACCTCATCCACGAGCGGGTCGGCTTCGTCCTCTTCTGGGGCGGCCTCGTCGTCTACGGCTGGCTCTTCATCCTCCCCCTGTGGGGCATGGCCGCCTACCCGGACCCCGGCTTCTCGACGGGCTGGACCTACGTCTGGCTCATCGGCACCAGCGCCCTCTTCCTCCTCGGCTGGAGCATCTCCCGCGGCGCCAACCTGCAAAAGTACGCCTTCAAGCGATGGCCCGACCGCAAGTTCCTCGGCATCGAGCCCAGGTACATCGAGGCTGGCGACCGCAAGATCCTCTACAGCGGCTTCTGGGGTGTCGCGCGCCACTTCAACTACATGGGCGAGGGCTTCCTCTCCCTCTCCATCGCCCTGGTCTTCGGCCACTTCGGCGTCCTCTGGGCGTGGGTCTACTTCATCTTCATCGTCTCCCTCTTCACCTCCCGCCAGCGCGACGACGACAAGCACTGCGCGGAAAAATACGGCGAGGAGAAGTGGACCGAGTACAAGACCCGCGTCAAGTACCGCATCTTCCCCGGCGTCTACTAGCCGAGCGCCCGCTCGCCCTGAGCCTGTCGAACTGAGTCGCCAGTAGCTCATACGCCGTTCGCAACTCTCCCGAATGCGGGAACTAAAGGAGGCCCAATTGTTCTCACAGGATCTGCCCCGCTCTGGTAGAATCGCTTTAAGCGGCCCAGCCTATTGCGAGTGCTAGGGTCGAACCGGCCGCTGTCCCGTAGCAGACGCTACGATTTCGACCGCTGCGGCCGTCGCGAGCAACAATAAGATCAAAGGGCCCAGCAGATTGCTGGAAGCTGTATCTCAACCCTCATCCAAGGAAGCTCGTGATGATTAGTTCATACACAATATCTAGGATTCTGGAGTGGTACGGTGAGGGTAGCCTGAAGCTACGACCAGATTTCCAAAGAAGACCAAACTGGCAACAAAGGGCAAAAATCTATTTCATCGATACGATACTCCGGGGGTACCCGGCTCCGCTCATTTACCTGCGACCCCGCCTAGATCCAAAGACAAACTCGCCTATACGGGAGGTTGTCGACGGTCAGCAGCGCCTGACGGCTATCATCCAATTCTACGAAGGGCAATTCCGGTTAGACGACACCGTCGCAGGATTCGAGGGTCTTAAATATGAAGAGTTGGAGCTTCAACACCAAGATGCGTTCTTGGACTACAACATGGGCGTTGAGGATTTAGTAGGTGCAAGCGATGAATATGTGCTTGAAGTGTTTCAAAGGCTCAACTCCTATGGAGTACGGCTGAACGCGCAAGAACTGCGGCATGGAACATTTCACGGCGCTTTCCGTAATGCTGTTGTGCAAACCTCTGAGCGATGGACTCCTCTCTGGTCGCGTTACAAAGTCGTAACCATCAAGAATAGGCTCCGCATGAAAGACGATGAGTTAACTGCTGAGATGCTGGGCATCATTCTGCACGGTGTCTCAGACGGTGGCCAACCGAACATACGGAGCCTCTACCAAGAATATGACAAAGCTTTGCCCTATGAAGCGGTAGAGCGCCTTGATAGCACCGTCCAGTACATCCTTGACAACCTGTCTGAAGTCTTGACTACGAAGCTAAAAGGCGCACCGCATTTCCTAATGCTCTTCGCCGCCGTGGCTCACGCAATGTACGGCATCCCGAATGGTGACTTGGGGACGGCTGACGACATTCCTCCGCTCCCCAAAAGGGATCCTAATGCATTAACGAATATTGATGTGGTGAGGAAAAACTTCACCAAGCTAGTTGATATCCTTAAACAGAGCATAGATCAGGTCCCGCCAAGGTTCTTTGCCTTTCGATTCGCTTCCGGTGGCACCACGCAGCGCATTAGGAGCCGAAGCCAGCGTTTCGTCACGCTCTATGAGGCTCTTCTGTCGAAGGACCTGTAATGGCAGCATCTGCGAACGTGGAGCAGGCCTTTATGGCCTTTCAAACTGCAACACTGGATATCCAAGAAAGGTTCAATGCAGCGATTCCACCGTTTTCGCCCTTTTCAACTTCATGTCCGCCAGCTCATGACGATGGTAAGTGCTTCTTGGCTGTGGTTCTTCAGAATCTGTGGGCAGTCTTTTGCCGTGACCTTCTAGAGCACTCGATTTCCGGCAATGGACCAACTCTGAGCGGTACTGAGCTTCCAGCGATCACTTTGCCAGAAGAAGAACGAGATCATGATGGCTACCTGAAAAAAACTGCGAACCGCATTGGAAAAGAGTATTACCGCAACCAGGGATTCCCCATCTGGCACCATCCAGAATTCGTCATCCGTGTAGCTCGAGAACTTCAGCCCTCGAATCTTCAGGTTCTTGAGTTAGGCATCGGTGCTTCAGCTAGTCTGAGGAAACTAAACACGCTCAGAAATTACATAGTCCACGGTCCTGACAGAAGGGGGGAGTATCAGGTGCTCCTGAATGAGTACGGACAGGGATCCGTCTCTCCGGCAGTATTCTTGGCACACCAAACGTCTTCGGGCGCTAAACTATTCGAGGTTTGGATAGATGAGATTGTTCAGGCCAGTAGAAGCGCGGCAACCTAAGTTTTTGCGTCACCACAACTAGCAGGCGAGGGCTTGTCAAGATATCATAATCTCAGTTGACCAAAGGAGTCTGCCCTTGGAGCAACTGCCCTCCCTTCATCCGTTTCCTGCACGGATGGCACCCGAGATTGCCCTTCAGTGGATCCCTGATTCCTCGGGGCTCACTTTGTTGGATCCAATGTGCGGCTCGGGAACAGCTGTCCGCACAGCTTCCTGCCGCGGTTATGTATCCATCGGTGTCGACTCCGACCCTTTAGCTAGACTCATTGCCCGAACAGCTGTTTCTAGGTTTGACGAGCAAGAATTCCATGCCGCTGTCCAAGAGAGCATCTCAGGCTCCGCGAATGCACTCCATGGCAACTTGGTCCCTGACGTTCCTCCTCACGCTAGCCTCGAGACGCAAAGGGTGATGAAGTTTTGGTTCGATGAAGCAAACCGAAGACAGCTAACGGAGCTATCAGCTCGAATTGCCGCAGTGAAAAGCAGCACACTCAGGGACCAACTCTTAGTCACAATGTCACGGACTATTGTGACTAAGAAAATTGGTGTTTCACTTGGGGCGGACATTTCCCACAGCCGGCCCCATCGAATATATACCGAGGCGCCCATACGGGTGATTTCAGCATTTGAGAAAGAGGCTAGAGTAGTCGCACGCATCCTACGGGAACGATCTGACAGTAGTTGCGTGGAAGCACGCGTTACCGTTATGGATGGTGATGCCAGACGGCTACCTCTTGCCTCCGATAGCATAGACAAAGTTGTGACCTCACCGCCATACCTTACTGGGATTGACTACATGCGAGGTCACAAACTGTCCTTGATCTGGATGGGATATGACATCGAACAATTATCCAGGCTAAGGGCCTCCAATATTGGGAGTGAGCTTGCGCAACCTATCGACAACTGCTCAATCGTGGACACCATGGCAGATTCACTTGGAGAAGTCAGTAAGCTCTCCCGCAAGATGAAGCTGACGCTCGAACGATACTTGAGAGATATCAGTCTTGTCGTCTCCGAGATCGCCAGAGTCACAAAGAGGAGATCAAACGCAGTGTTGGTATTGGGAAATGCAAATGTTGGCGGGATCTCTTTGAACATCGCCAGTGCAATAGAACGGCTAGCAGAGTCCAATGGCCTTAATCGGGTGAGCGTGACCACGCGACAGATACCTAGCCATCGCCGCTACTTGCCTCCACCAGATTCTCAAGAAGAGGGTAGGCCACTAGCAAAGCGGCTGCGCGATGAAATCATCCTAGTACTCAGGAACGAAGCGTAAGCGATTGATGCCTGAGACCTAGCTAACCCCACTGCCACCATCCCCTCGCGCGAGCGCCGCTCTCCTCACTACCCTCTTCCGATGCACAACACGCGCAGCCGGACGATGGTGTAAGCATGAGGAGCGAGAAACGTGTTCGGGAGACGGTCACAGTTCGCCTAAAACTTCCTTGTCTTGGACAATTCGAGTCGTATTTGCAGAGGCCCACCGCCCCCGGCGGGACCTACCCCTCGCCCCCCTTGCGCAGCGTCAGCCACCCGTAGAGGAACCGGTGCAGCGCCGTCAGCGGCGCCAGCACGGCGATGACCGCCACCGCGATCGTCAGGTACCCCGTCAGCAGCCCAACGGCCAGCACGACCACCCGCTCCGGCCGCGTCATCAGTCCCACGGCGCGCTCCACGCCCAGCGACTGCGCCCGCGCCACCACGTAGCTCACCAGCATGCTCCCCACGAAGGCAACGTAGGTCAGCAGCGCCAGCGTCCCGTCCTCGGTGTCCACCGCCAGCCACATCACGCCGAACAGCACAACGCCCTCGGCGGCCCGGTCCACCACCGAGTCCATCAGCGCCCCCGCCGGCGACGCCTTGCCGCTCATCCGCGCAACCGCTCCGTCGATGGAGTCCAGCGCGCCGGACACCAGCAGCATCACCCCGCCCCACAGCAGTTGGTCGATGGCGATGAGGTAGGCCGTCACCCCGGCCAGCGCCAGCCCGAACAGCGTCACCGCCGTCGGCCCGATGCGCAGCCATATCAGCGCCCGGGCGATGGGCTCCTCGTAGAACCGGCCGGCAACCCGTCGCAGCGCCGCCCGGTCGAACGTGAACGCCACGCTAGACCCCGGCCGGCGCCGGTGCGGACGCTTCCACCTCGGCCCGCACCGTCTCGTAGTATTCCAGCACCTGCGCCGCCACCCGCTCCCACCGGAACTCGTAGGCCCGCCGCTCGCCCAGCGCCCCCATGGCGGCCCGCATCGTCGGGCTCTGGATCATCTGCCGCAGCGCGTCGGCCAGCGCCTCGTCGTCCTTCGGCGGCGCCATCAGCCCCTGGATCCCGTCCTCCATCACCGTCGCGAACCCCTCCAGCCGCGACGCCACGATGGGCGTTCCCGACGCCATCGCCTCCAGCAGCACGATGCCGAAGCTCTCCTTCCCCGTCGCCGGCGAGCAGAAGATGTCCGCCGTCTTGTAGTACCGCGCCAGGTCTCCCTGCGACACCCCGCCCAGGAACTCCACGTCCTGCAGCGCGTGCTCCCCCAGCACCTGGTAGCTGTCCTTGTCCGGCGTCCCCGGCCCCACCACCAGCAGCCGGATGTTGTCGAACTGCCACTTCAGCCGGCTGTACGCCATGAGCAGGTACTTCAGCCCCTTCCGCTTCTCCATCCGGCCCACGAACAGGATGTTGATCTTGCCGTCCAGGTACTGCGGGAACGGCTCAACGTCCTCCTGGTGCCGCGACAGGTCGATGCCGTTGGGGATGATCTGGTAGTCGCCGGGGAAGTGCCGCTCCACGAACATCTTGGCCAGCGGCGACACCGCGATGCGCCCGTGCAGCTTCCGGTGCCACCGGCGAAGCGGCGGCGACGCCCACGGGTAGATGTGGCTCCGCCCGTGGTAGGCGTGGAAGGTGCCGACGTTGATGGTCCGCGAGCAGTGCAGCACGAACCACGGCAAAAGGGGCGTCAGCGGCTCGTGCAGGTGGATGACGTCGAACCGCTCCCGCTCCAGCAGCTCCCGCACGCTCCGCAGCAGCCACGGCGACAGCGACAGCCGCGCGACGGAGCCGCCCGCGGGCACCGGCACCGGCACGCCCAGCCGCACGAAGCGCTCGAAGGGCATGTCGTCCGCCGGCTGCGACGACGGCGCGATGATCCACACCTCGTGCCCCTGGCGGATGAACTCCTGCGCCAGCTGCTCTACGTGGATGACGACGCCGCCCGGATAGGCGAAGTCATAGGGGGAAACCAGGGCTATCTTCATCGCAACCCTGCAGGGGAGGTGTAGTCACGTAACGGCGGGAACACGCGGGCATTGTAGCAAAAGCAGCGGGGGACAACATCCTGAGGCTGGCGTGTCGAATAGGAATAGGAGGGACAGGTAAGCGACTAGTTGCCTTGGAACAAACCGCTATAGCCTGTTTCTGCCGACCTCCCTAGTCGCTCTACTAGGAGAGTGCATATCCGCATCCCTGCCTTTAACCCCACTGTCCACGGACCCAAGTTGAAGATCTCCAAGGTGATCTTGTTATGAAAGCCAGGGTCTATCTTGGGGGCAGTGATATGGACCCCTACCCCTAGCCGGGCCAATCGGCTCCTGCCCTCAACTCGGCCCCCTAAGCCAAAAGGAAGTCCAACCCGCTCCAGAGTTTGGCCAATGACGAAACGACCGGGGCCAAGCTCCCAAGGCTTGCCATCTGATAGGTCTACTAGGTCCGTATAAGCATTGATGAGACGGGTAACTTCCAATGCCTCTGGGTCAAGGGCGAATCCAGGTATTGGCTCATTACTTTGAACACGTAGAATAGGGTCTAGTCTCAGGTCAATGGAAGCGGGCTGTATGCTCCCATCGGGAAGTGGAGGGTCTATGGTAAGGTCTCCGGCAGCAATTGCCTCTTCCAGTTCTCCGTCAGACAACAACATAGATTCGCACGCCCTTAGCTTTGGATCATTCCACCGCCGCAGATTCCAACACAATAGCGTCGAGGTCCCCCTTGGGGATGACCCACGTGGGTCGTCCCTCGTTGCTCACCGGAAAGTAGACCAACTCTTTGTCCCCAATCTTGGCAACTCTTGCTGCGACGACAGTTAGCCCCGTTTTGCCAATGGCCCACGTCGGCACTAGCGCGTCGTATCGCTTCCCTCCAATCTCAATGACAATGAAGGCATCGTTGCCCAATGGGTGCATGGAGATCTGCTCAGGCTTCAGCCCTATGAGGATATCTATGGGCTTCTCATAGCGAACAGTTTCTTCTCCTGGCATTTGCGTCCCCCTTTTGTGGCGCCCCATTCTAGGTTGGTAGAAAATCTATGTCAAACAACACTACATTTTCGATGAATTACCCCGCCCGCTACCGCCCCTGCCGCCGCACGGGAGGCGCGCTCGGCGTCGACCCGTCGCGGTAGTCCGGCGCCTCGACTTCCAGCGCCGTCACAAAGCGCTCGTCCTTCAGCCGTGACGCAATCGACGGCTGCACGGTGGTGTCGCTCTGCATGGTGATGACCGTGGACAGCCGGGCGTTGTGCCGGTGCACCAGCAGTTGGTACAGCTTCTCCTCCGCCCACGGCGTCGTCGCCTGCGCGCCCAGATCGTCCAGCACCAGCAGCTCCGTGCCCTTCACCCGCTCGAACAGCTCATCGTAGGTGACGGCGCTGTTCGGCGCAAAGGTGTACCGCAGGTGGTCCAGCAGCTCCGGCACGAAGGCGAAGAATGCCGGCTGCCCCTTGCTCATCCGGTCGTTCCAGATGGCCGACGCCAGGTGCGTCTTGCCGACCCCGGTGCTGCCGATCAGGACGAGCCAGACGCCCGTCGGGTCCTCCGCCACCGACCGCGCCGTAAGCAGCGCCGCCTGCAACGACTCTCGTTGCCGCGCGTTGGCCCCGTTCCCCGCCACGGTGAAGGAGTCGAACGTCATGCCCTGCATGGCCTCCGGCAACGACCCCAGCGACCTGCCCGCCACGGACCGCGGCGCGGCCAGCGTGTGAACGCTGCCCGTGCCGGCCCCGGACAGCCGCGTCTGGAACCGCTCCTCCAGCGTCTCCATCGGCGCCGACAGCGTCACCACCGTCGGCAGCTCAAGGTTGTACCGGTGGTTCAGGATCTGGAATAGCTTCTCCTGCGCCCACGGCGTCGAGGCCTGCGCCCCAAGCCCGTCCAGCACCAGCACCGGCGCGTTTCGCACCTGGTCGAAAAGCAGGTCGTAGTCTGCCTCGCTGCTGGGCGCGAACGCCGCCCGCAGGTGGTCCAGCAGGTCCGGCGCGACCATGAACAGCGCCGGGTGCCCCCCCTCGACGGCCCGGTGCGTCACCGCCGCCGCCAGGTGCGTCTTGCCGCACCCGCTCGGCCCGGCCAGCACCAGCCACCCCTCGGGCGACTCCGCGAAGGCCTTTGCCGCCGCAACCGCGTCCCGGAACATGCGGCGGTCGTCCAGGTCCGGGCTGTTGCCGTCCTCGTTCAGCGTGTCGAAGGTGAACCGGGCGAGCACGCCCAGGTTGCTGTACCGGAGCAGCCGGTCGCGGCGCTCCTGCGCGCCCTCCTGCTCCCAGCAGGTGCACGGGTCGATGGAGCCCCAGCGCGGGTGCCCGAACGGCACGTCGACGCGCACCCACCGTGTGCCGTTGCACAGCGGGCAGACGGGCGGCGCGTCCTCCTCGAGGCTAGCGTCCGCCCCGGCGGACGATCTCACTGGCCCGAACCGCGCCAGCACGTCCCCCAGGCGTTCCATCTCCTCTGCCATCGTCCCTCCACCGCCGCAGCATCGCCTCGATGTACCGCAGGTTCCGCACGTTCGACAGCACGGCCTGCCGGAACGCCTCGGCGATCCACTCCGGCGGGTATTCTTCCTCCATGTCCTTCAGCCGCTCGGCGGCCATCGGCGTGATGACCCCGATGTTCTGCTCGTACAGCCGGAAGATGTTGGGCCGCTCCCCGGCCCCGGCGGCCTCATACGTCTCGTTGCCCTTCGTGACGCGCACGCCGCCATCCGCCAGGCGCCGGTTGGCCGGCGTGTCGAGGCAGTACGCCGCGCCGCCCTCCGCGTCCAGCCGCAGCAGCGCCCCCGCTGCCGCCAGCGACTGCAGCGCCCGCTCCGCCGTCGCGACGTCGCCGCCCAGCGCGAGCACCGGGTCGGCGGCCAACTCCTCCGCCGTGACGCATGCGGGCCGCCCCCCCTTGCGGTGCAGCACGAACACCGTCCGCAGCGCGCACCGCAGTGTCGTCGCGTCCGTCACACGCTCCAGCAGCGGCCCGAAGAGCGCCGCCGGCACCGGCACCACGTCCGATGGCCGCGTTGTCATAGCATTGGCTCCGGGCGGTCCGTCATGCTGACGAACTTCGCCAGCCTGCTCTCGAACCGCAGGTGCAGCGACCCCAGCGCACCGTGCCGGTGCTTGGAGATGATCAGCTCCGCGATGTCCTTCGGGTACGGCTTGTCCACAAACCGGGCCTCCCACTCCTCCTGCTTGTAGTTGAAGTCCTCCCGGTAGATGAACATGACCACGTCCGCGTCCTGCTCGATGCTGCCGCTCTCCCGCAGGTCCGAGAGCTGCGGCCGGTGCGATGGCCGGTTTTCCACTGCGCGGCTGAGCTGCGACAGCGCCACCACCGGCACGTTCAGGTCCCGCGCCAGCCCCTTCAGCGACCGCGAGATCTCGCTGACCTCCTGGACCCGGTTCGCGTTCCCCCGCGTGTCCGTCCCCTGCATCAGCTGCAGGTAGTCGACGATGATCAGGTCCGTCCCCCGCTCCAGGTGCAGCCGCCGCGCCTTGCTCCGCAGGTCCATCACCGACAGCATCGGCGTGTCGTCGATGTAGATCGGCAGGTCCGACAGCACGCCCGTCGCGTCCACGATGCGCTGCTCCTGCTGCTCCGAGTACAGGTGCTGCCGCAGCCGGTAGCTGTCGACGTTGGACTCCGCTGCCAGCAGTCGCTGCCCCAGCTGGTCGCGGCTCATCTCCACGCTGAAGATGGCCGACGTCGCCCCGTACCGCGCCGCGTTCCGCGCCATGCTCAGCGCCAGCGCCGTCTTGCCCAGGCCGGGCCGGGCGGCGAGCACGATGAGGTCCGAGCGTTGCAGCCCGCCCAGGATCTGGTCGAGGTCGCCGAACCCCGACGGGATCGGCGCGGCGCTGTGCCCCAGCGGCCCCGCCGTCGCCTGCGCCGACTCCTCCAGGTACCGGTCCAGCACCTCGCGGATGTGCACGAAGTCCCGGCCCGTGCCCGCCCCGCGCAGCCGGAAGAGCAGGTCCTCCGCCCGCGTCAGCGTCTCGTCGACGTCCGCGCCGTTCTCGAATCCCAGGTTGGCGATGCCCGACGCCGCGTGGATGAGCTGCCGCATGATGGACGTGCGCCGCACGATCTGCGCGTAGTATTCGACGTTGACCGACGTAGGCACCGTGGCCGAGAGCTGGCTCAGGTACTCGTAGCCGCCCGCGTCCTCCAGCCGGCTGAGCCGCGCCATCTCGTGCCCCAGCGTCGCCAGGTCGATCGCCTCCGGCCGCTGCGACAGCTCGATCGCCGCCTCGTAGCACCACCGGTTCCGCTCGCGGTAGAAGTCCCCGGGCCGCAGCACGGGCGCGACCTGGTGGATGGCGTCGCCGTCGATCAGCAGCGCCCCGATGACCGCCTCTTCCGCCTCTATGTCGTGTGGAAGGACCCTCTCTGCGTACACCATAGTTGATTACCAAACGTTTGTTCTGAAAATACCAAAACCCGCAGGCAATGGCAAGAGCCCGCCACTGGGGGGAGACACAAGAATAAGACCAGTCAAGGCTGCTCAATCCAGCATGCGAAATTGGAGTTTTCACTCTTGACATCAGGGGTGTTCTGAAAAAGCAAACGGGCCCACATTGGGGCCCGTTCTAATCGCATTTTCGGGAGTCTCTCTACGCGGACTCTTCCTCGCTCTCACCCGCCGCCGCGTCGCCGCCCGGTTCCTCGGCTTCCGCCGCCGGCTCCTCGTCGACTGCGGCCTCCGCGACTGAGTCCTCCGGCGCGTCCTCGGCTTCTGCGACCGATTCCTCCGCAACGCCCTCAGCACCCGTCGCAGCGTCCTCTGCCTCGGTGCTCTCCTCCGCTTCCGGCTCATCGGTCTGCGCGAAGTACCGCCCCGCCGCGTCCTCGACCACCACCGTCACGGTGGGAATCAGGTCCATGTGCAGCCGCACCGGCACCTGGAACGTCCCCAGGTCGCGGATGGGCTCCGTCAGCGAGATGATCCGCCGGTCGACGTTGTGCCCCGTCGCGTCCGTCAGCGCCTGCGCGATGGCCATCGTCGTGATGGAGCCGTACAGGCGCCCGCCCTGGCCGGAGCGGCCCTTCAGCGTCACGCTCAGCCCCTCCAGCAGGTCCGCGACGCCCTTCAGGTCCGCGGTGTCCCGCGCCCGCTTGGCCTCCGCAGCCGACTTGATCTTCGCAATCCGCTTCAGTTGGTCGGCGGTCGCCGGGGCCGCCAGCCCCTGCGGGATCAGGTAGTTGCGGGCGTACCCGCCGGACACGGCGCGGACGTCCCCCGCCATGTGCTTGGGCGGCACGTCCGCCAGAAAGACTACTTGCACGCGCACCGGAACACCTCGACGATTGGTTTCAACCCTGCAAGGTTACCACAGCTTGCCCCAAACCGTGAAGCCAACCCTTCCGTGTGCAAGCGTCCGTCCCGCGTAGGGGCGCCGTCCTCCCCGTCGTTCCTGCGGAGGCAGGAACGACGGGGAGGGGCAGGGCGGGGTTCCCCTTCCCCCTTGATGGGGGAGGAGACTGTCCCGTACTCGATACGGGGTTGGGATGGGAGTGATGAAGGTCCCCAACCCCTCATACCGGCGAATGCCGGTATCCAGAAACTCCGCGCCCAATGGCCCCCACCCCCCTGACACCGCCCCCTCGCGCGGACGACGCTCTGCTCGTTACCCTGCCTCCATGGAGCCGAGAGCGTGCCCCTCTGACGCCAACCCCCGGGGACTCGTTTCCCTCAGAAAAAATCGGTTTCGTAGCTGAAATGCGCCATTCCGGCTACGAAACGAAGACAAAACGAGTGCTCGGTTGTGACTGGGCGGCCGCCCCTACCGGAACGGGTTCACCGCCAGCGCCGCGCCGACGACCAGCCCGACAAGGCTGTACAGCCCGATGACCAGTCCGCCTGCCGCCAGCGAAAACACGATGATGCTCAGAGCGTAGCTGAGGACCGCGATGATCTGCAGCGGCGTGGCCCGCTTGCGGTTGCTCGCGCGGCTGACCGCCTCCCCGATGAGGTGCCCCGAGGCCAGGAAGGCGAGCGCCACGTAGATGTGCCGGATGAACCCGCCCGGCAGGACGTTCTCGATGAACCCGAACGCGATGCCTATCGCGATGCCCGCGGCCAGCGCCACCACGATGGACACGGCAAGCTGGGGGCTGGGCAGGGAGTAGGTGGGGAGTCGCTGCACCTGGGCGCAGTCGGGGCACCGTGCGCCTACGGGGGTGGTGATGGCGCACTTGCCGCAGATGGGCTGCTCGCACTTGCTGCAGCGCAGCAGCGTTTCCGTCTGGGGATGGAAGGTGCACTGCATCTGAGTCACTGTCCACTGACGGCGGGGAGCATCGCTATCGCACTACCCCTCCGGACGACGGGAGACCCATTCGTCGCGGTCCGCAATGTCACGGTCGAAGAGCAATCTGTAGCGGAGGACCCGTACCACCGGCTCGCCTTCCATCGGCGCCCGCCAGTTGGCCGCCAGCCGCTTCAGCATCATCAGCGCAAACACCGCCGTCAGCACGGTCATGCCTTCGGTGGAGCGGCCGAGGTAGATGCCCATCGGCAGGGTGAGCGCCATGCCCGGCAGCAGCCACAGCGCGATGTTCTTCCGCACGACGCCCCCCCAGATGCCGCCGATCAGAATTCCCAGCAGCAGCTCCGGCCACAGGCCGAAGCCGATGAACACCCCGGCCGATGTGGCGATGCCCCGGCCGCCCGTGAACTTCATGTACGGCGACCAGTTGTGGCCCACCACCGCGCCCAGCCCGGCCGTGGCCTGCACCCACTCGGAGTAGCCCAGCATCGAGGCCACCACCACCGGGGCCGTTCCCTTCACGAAGCCGTCGAACAGCCCCAGCGCATACCCGCTCTTCTTGCCCACGTGGGCGATGACGTTGGAGGCCCCCATGTTGCCGGAGCCGTGCTCCCGGATGTCGATCCCGCCACGGAAGCGCGACCACAGGTATGCCGTGGGAATCCCTCCCCACAGGTAACCGGCCAGAAACGCTAAGGTGATGGGCAGCATAAGGGCCCCTGGTCAAGAAGTCGCCTACATTTAACCGCAGGATACCTTTTTCGGCAATGTCCGGCCACCCCGTGCACTATACTGACGCCGTCCGCTCACACGTAGGGAGGAAGCCATGCCGCAGGTCACCATACGGGACGCTCAACCGGGCGACGTTGACGCCCTCATTGCGCTGCTCGCGCAGATGGACCCGCCCGGGGAGGCCCCGGACCGCGACGCCGCGCTGTCCGCCATCGACGCCATCGACCGCCAGCCCGGCATGCGGCACGTCGTCGCTGTCGTCGAGGGCGCAGTCGTTGGCTCCGTCATGCTCGCGATCATGCCCAACCTCAGCCACCACACGCAGCCGTGGGCGCAGCTGGAGAACCTCGTGGTGGACGAGGCCCATCGACGCACGGGAGTGGGCCGCGCCCTCATGGCCTGGTGCGAGGCCACCGCCCGCGACGCCGGCTGCTACAAGCTCCAGTTCCAGAGCCGCAATCACCGCCGCGACTCCCACCGCTTCTACCGCCGCCTCGGCTACCAGGCCCTCACCGTCGGCTTCCGCCGCTACCTGACCGGCACGCCGCCCCCGCCGCTCTAGGTGCCCGTTCGCCCTGAGCCTGTCGAAGGGTTCTGCGTAGGCAGGGGAATCCAGAGGGCGGGGCAATGTGAAGGCTTGCGGAACCCAAAGAAGGACCATGCCATTGAGAATGGTCACATGGAATACTGAGTGGGCGACGCCCCGCTCTCGGCGCGCCCCGGAAATCCTGAGCCGCATCGACCAGCTTGCCCCGGACGTCGCCTGCCTGACGGAGGTGGACGACAGGCTGCTGTCTCGGGATGGGTACACCATCACTGCCCAGTCGGACTACGGGTATTCGGTGAAGGCGGGACGGCGGAAGGTTGTGCTCTGGTCAAGGCAGCCCTGGACACAAGTTGATGACGTCGGAATCCCCTCAATGCCCCCCGGACGGTTCATATCAGGCGTTACCCGGACGCCCATCGGCGACACCACTGTAGTCGGCGTCTGCATCCCGTGGTCCGGCTCCCGCACAGAGTCGTATCGCGCCAGTGGACGCAAGACGCGATGGGAAGACCACGAATCCTACCTGGGATGTCTGGCTACACTCCTGGAGGGAATGCCTGCAGAGCGCCTAGTTGTCGTGGGGGACTTCAATCAGATAGTCGGGCCTGGCAGCCGTGCCCCGAAACGTTTGCAGACCGCCTTACGGCAAGCCTTCCCGGCATACATGACCATCGCCACCGCCGACCTCTCTTTTCAGGGTCGCAGGAGCATTGACCACATCGTACTGAGCAATGACTTGGCCGTGGGGGCCATGGATGTGATCAGCAACGTTCACGACGGAGAGTCGTTGTCAGACCACTTTGGAGTGGCCGTCACCGTAACTGCAGGACCGCTCAACTAGCGCCCCCACGTCACCCTTCCCGCCCTCGCGCCGTCATTCCTACGAAGCCTGCCACCGTCCACTGGCGCGTACGCCGACACCCTCGCTACCCTCTCCCCATGAAGGACAAAATTCAGCACACCAGGACGACCGGCTGCGCTACGGCCAGTGACCCCGGGGAATTGTTTCTCACGGGTGGAAAATTTTCCGCGTAGCTGTGGCCCCCCAAAACAGCTACGGCGCGACAATTGGAGACAATTTCCCGCAGCTACGGCATCCGGCGAAACAATTCCCCGCCGCGCAACGGGGACCCCATCCTGTGAGAGAGCAATACAAAGCGAGTCCGCATTTGCGCCCGGTGCACCAGCGCCCCTCCTCGTCTCACCGGCCGAAGCCAGTGTCCAGGGGCGGGGTAGACAGGGATACGTTGCAGCGCCTACCGCTCCCGCGTCGCCGCCTGGTGCGCCAGCGCCCCGAACAGGTTCTGGAACTGCCGTGGCAGCTCGTCCGACCGCTCCGGGTGGCACTGCACCGCGACTACGAAGCGGTGGTGCGGGCTCTCCAGCCCCTCCACCAGCCCGTCCTCCACCGAATACGCCGTCGACATCAGCGTCGGCGCGCGCTGCGCCTCCGTCAGCCCCTGGTGGTGGCTGCTGTTGACCCGCACCTGCCCGCCGGCCCCAACGATGACCGCCAGCTTGCTCCCCGGCGATATCCAGATGCGGTGATTCGTGCCTCTGTGGTTGTCCACGTGCTGGAGCAGGCTGCCGCCAAGGGCCACGTTGAGCACTTGCATGCCGCGGCAAACGCCGAGCACCGGCAGGTCTCTCTCCAACGCCGTTTCCAGCAGCGGGAAGTCCAGGGCGTCGAGGGCCGGGGATGGCGAGGTCCCCGCCAGCGGGTCCACCTCCGCGCCGTAACGTTCCGGGTGTACATCGGGCCCCCCGGCCAGCAGCAGCCCGTCCATCCGCGCCACCGCAGCGGCGGCCTCTGTTGCCTTCGTCACCACCAGGGGCGTGGCGTCCCATCGCCGCACCGCTTCAGCATAGGTCGAGGCATAGCTGCGCGAAAAAGCCGAAATCACAATGGTCGGCTTGAATTGTTCTGCCATAGCATCCTCCTTTCAAGCATACGTCGTATGCACAAGGGTTGTGGGGCCTTTGGCTTGCCGCAGCATGTCCGGGAAAGCGGCAGCCACAAGAAGACCCGAAAAGTGTCGAGGGGAAGTCCGCATGGGGAGAAAACGGGGAGCCCTTGATTACCGAACAGTATAACATAACCTGCTATGGCAGCCAATACCCAAACGGTATTTGGGCTGGATGGATTTTCCGTATGCCGGGAAAGCGGCCGCGGCCTCCATCCTCGCCCGCGCTCGTTGGACGTTCCCTCTCGGCCTACGTGATGAGTCGGCGGCGCATCAGGAAGGTGGCCAGCAGCCCGAAGGCCACGACCATCCCCACCAGCGCCAGGAATGCGTACAGGTGCGTCATGTCCAGCCCGCCCAGCACCAGCCCCCGCATCAGGTGCGCCGACGCCGTCAGCGGCAGCGCCCACACGATAGGCTCCATCCAGTCCGGCAGGCTCGACACCGGGAAGAAGATGCCGCTGACAAAGTACATCGGCACGGCCACTACCGTGAACACGTTGTTCAGCGAGTTGATGCTCGGTACCACGGCCGTGGCGCTCAACGCCATCGGGAAGAAGACCAGCCCCACCAGGAAGGCCGCCGGGACCGCCAGCGCCGCCAGCGGCGACTCGATCAGCCCGAACCCCATCGCGACCACAAGCACCGCGATGGCCGTCAGCACCGACCGGCTCGCGCCCCAGATCATCTCCCCCAGCACCAGGTCTTCCACCTGCATCGGCGTCGCCAGCATGCTGTTGAACACCCGGTGCATGGAGAGCCGCAGGTACGCGCCGTACGCCCCCTCGAACAGCGCGTGGAACATCGCGTACCCCGCGATCAGCCCCGGCGTGATGTACGCGGCGTACGAGAGGTCCCCCTCGAACTCGCCCACGAACTGCCCCAGGCCGTACCCGAACGCGCCCAGCACGATGAGCGGCTCCAGGAACACGCCTCCCGCCTCCGTCGTCCAGTTGCGGAGGAAGGCGTCCCGGTGCCGACGCCACACGGCGACGGCGTAGAAGGCATTGGGGGCCTCCACTAGTCGTCCTCCTCGATGCTGCGGCCCGTCAGCCGCAGGAACACGTCCTCCAGGTTCGCCGTCCGGTAGAGCACCTGCAGCCCCTCAGACGCCAGCTGCCGCTCCAGTTCGACCGCGTCCGCCCCGTAGGCCAGCAGCGCCGTGCCTGCCCGCTCGACCTGCAGCCCCAGCCCCGTCAGCCGGCCCCGCACCGTGGCCAGCTCGCCCAGCGGCGGCCGCACCTCCACCACCTCCCGCCCCGCCGATTGCCGCACCAGCTCCGTCGGCGGCCCCTCCGCGATGATCCGCCCGTGGTCGATGATGACCAGCCGCTGGCACAGCGCCGTCGCCTCCTCCATGTTGTGCGTCGAGAGCACCGTGGTGATCCCCTGCCGCCGCAGCTCCAGCAACCGTTCCCAGACCAGGTGCCGTCCCAGCGGGTCCAGGCCCGTCGTCGGCTCGTCCAGCACCAGCACCCGCGGCTGGTTCAGCATCGCCCGGGCGATGACCAGCCGGCGCTTCATCCCGCCCGACAGCGTGTCGACCCGCGTGTCCGCCCGGTCGCCCAGCTCGAAGAAGTTGAGTGCTTCACGCGCCTTGGCCAGCGCCAGTTCCCGGGGCATGCGGAAGTACCGGCTGTACACCAGCAGGTTCTGCAGCACGGGCAGGTCCGTGTCCAGGTCCTCCTCCTGCGGCACCACGCCCAGCCGCGCCTTCACCAGCCGCGGGTGCCGCGCCACGTCCAGCCCGTCGATGACCACCCGCCCGGACGTCGCCGGCGATATGGCCGTCAGGATGCGGAGGGTGCTGCTCTTGCCCGCGCCGTTGGGCCCCAGGATGCCGAAGCACTCCGTTGGGTCGACCGAAAAGCTGATGCCTCCGACGGCGGTGAGGTTTCCGTAGCGCTTGACGAGGTCCGTGACCTGAACGATGGGTTCCACTAACGCCTCCGCACCTATAGTACACTAGGGTCGGCAGCCACACCCCAAGCAGCCCTCCGTCCGCCTTGTAGACTGAGGGAAAGGCCTCCGTCGCTCCTGCGTAGGCAGGAACGACGGACGCGAACCGTTCGCCCTGAGCCTGTCGAAGGGCGTCGCACAAACAGAGGGAGTGGCTCAACCAACCTGACCAAAGGAGGCGGCAATGCCCGTGCACTACGAGGACGAGGGCGTGCGCATCCACAAGATCGTCGCCAGCCCCTACGACAACAACGCCTACATCGTCGTCTGCAAGGCCACGCGCCACAGCCTCATCATCGACACTCCGCGTGACGTCGACAAAGTCCTCGCCGAGATCGGCGGCACCGACGTCCAGGCCGTCGCCATCACCCACGGCCACCGTGACCACATCGAGGGCTTCGACGGCTTTCGCGCCGGCCTGACCGCGCCCATCGGCCTGCACCAGGACGACACCCCGCGCCTTGCGCCAAACATGCCCGACTACCTGCTGGAGGACGGCGCCACCATGACCGTCGGCGACCTGACGCTGGGCTTGCTCCACACCCCCGGGCACACGCCCGGCGGGGTCTGCCTGTTGCTCGGCAAGCACCTCTTCTCCGGCGATACCCTCTTCCCCGGCGGGCCCGGCAAGACCCCGACCCCGGAAGCCCTGCAGCAGGTCATCGAGAGCATCACGAGCCGGTTGTTCGTCCTCCCTGACGACACCGCCGTCTACCCCGGCCACGGCGCCGACACGACCATCGGCGCTGCCAAAGAGGAGTACGCAGACTTCGCTAGCCGCCCCCACGCCCCGGACCTCTGCGGCGACGTCCTCTGGCGCGGCGACAGGTAGCCTCGTCGTTCCTGCGCAGGCAGAGCCTGCCCCTGCGTAGACAAGGGAACCCAGAGGGGCGGGGTCGGGTGGCGTTCCCCTTCCCCCCTTGATGGGGGAAGGTTTAGGATGGGGGTGATGAGGGCGCCTTCCCCCTCATACCGGCGCATGCCGGTATCGGAACCCCCCCAGGCGACGAACTTTGCACCACCCCCCAACCGGTCACCTCCCGGACTCGTCCGCCGGAAATCCCGTTTACCCCGCCCTTTCCACGCAAATCACCTGTTCCGAACACTGTCCGCCGGACATTTTCACACGCCCTGACACGGTCCGCTTGCGCGACTTGCGCAGACCTGCCCGGAATCCCACTGAAAGACTGGCATTTTGAAGGGTTTTCAGATATAATTGAAGAGGGTCGAGGCACCGGCGCAACCAGGGCCTCCCAAAGGGGCTCTCGGAGAAGGTCGATACAACTGTCCGGTGCCCGCCGCGCAGTCGATACTCAAGCGCGGCGCGACAGTGCGGTCCCGGTCGCTGCGGGCGCCAGTCCGGCGGCACGGGAACCGGCGATTACAGGGGCGTTATGCCCCTCGAAGCGGAGTAGATACGATGACTGAGCTTCTTGAGGGACCTGTGGCCAATCCGCGGTACAGCGCAGACGACATCCAGGTGCTAGAGGGTTTGGAGGCCGTGCGCCTCCGGCCCGGCATGTACATCGGCAGCACCGACGAGCGTGGCCTCCATCACCTGGTCTACGAGATCGTCGACAACGCCGTTGACGAGGCCATGGCCGGCTTCTGCGACAAGGTCACCATCGCCATCCTCGCCGACGGCTCCATCCGCATCGAGGACAACGGCCGCGGCGTGCCCGTCGAGAAGCACGCCGTCACTGGCGTCTCCACCGTCGAGACCGTCTTCACCAAGCTGCACGCCGGCGGCAAGTTCGGCAGCGGCAGCTACCAGGTGTCGGGCGGCCTCCACGGCGTCGGCGCTTCCGTCGTGAACTTCCTCAGCGAGTGGCTCTGGGTCGAGGTCAAGCGCGACGGCGCCCGCTACCGCCAGCGGTTCGAGCGCGGCAGGCCGTCCGAGGCTCTCGCCCAGGTCGGCAAGTCCACCACGCGGGGCACTATCGTCGGCTTCATGCCCGACAACCAAATCTTCTCCACCTGCGCCTTCGAGTTCGACACCCTTGCCCAGCGCTTCAAGGAGATGGCCTACCTGAACCCCGGGCTTGAGATTGACCTGAAGAGCGAGATCGACGGCAAGCGGGTGAAGTACCGCTTTGAGGGCGGCATCAAGGAGATGGTGGGTGAGTTGAACCACGGCCGGGAGACCCTCCACGACATCATCACCATCGCCAAGGCCTCCGGCACCACCCACGTCAGCGTCGCCATGCAGTACACCACCAACGTCCGGGAGGAGTCCCCTGCCTTCGTCAACTGCATCGGCACCATTGAGGGCGGCACCCACGTCACCGGCTTCCGCGCCGCTCTCACCCGCGCCCTCAACGACTTCGCCCGCAAGCAGAAGCTCGTGAAGGACGACCAGAACAACTTCCAGGGCGAGGACGTGCGAGAGGGCCTGACCTCCGTCCTCTCCGTGAAGATGATCGACCCGCAGTTCGAGGGCCAGACCAAGGGCAAGCTCGGCAACGCCGAGATCAAGCCCGTTGTCGAGTCCATCGTCGCCGAGCAGCTCACCATCTACCTGGAGGACCACCCTGGCGACGCCAGGCGCATCGTCGAGCGCTGCTCCCTGGCGCAGAAGGCCCGCGAGGCCGCCCGCAAGGCCCGCGAGCTCGTCATCCGCAAGAACGCCCTTGACGGCAACGGCCTCCCCGGCAAGCTCGCCGACTGCTCCGAGAAGGACCCGGAGAAGTCCGAGATCTTCATCGTCGAGGGTGAGTCCGCAGGCGGCTCCGCCAAGATGGGCCGTGACCGCTCCTTCCAGGCCATCCTGCCCCTCAAGGGCAAGATCCTCAACGTGGAGAAGGTCCTCTACCCCCAGGGCCGCCAGAAGGTCGAGATGAACGGCGGCGACGGCAACGGCGACGGCTCCAGGATGGCCTACCAGGCGGAGAAGACCCGGCTGGAGAAGCTCCTCTCCCATGAGGAGATCCGCGTCCTCATCACCGCCATCGGCGCCGGCTTCGGTGAGGACTTTGACGAGAAGAAGCTCCGTTACCACCGCGTCATCATCATGACGGACGCGGACGTCGACGGTTCCCACATCCGGACGCTGCTTCTGAACTTCTTCTTTCACAACATGCCTCACCTCATTCGCAGGGGCTACCTCTACATCGCCCAGCCGCCCCTCTTCCGCATCGGCCAGGGCCGCAAGGTGGACTACGTCTACAACGAGGCCCAGTTGGAAGAGGCCATGAAGCGTTTGGAGGGCAAGCGCGGCGTCAGCCTGCAGCGCTACAAGGGCTTGGGTGAGATGAACCCGGACCAGCTCTGGGAGACCACCCTCAACCCCGCCACCCGGACGCTCCTGCAGGTCAACATGCGCGACGTGGCGGACCTCATCGACCACGACGACCGGGAGCCCCGCGACGACGACGATGACTGGGAGGACGCCGTGGAGCTTGTCGCCGCCGAGTTCGACCGGCTCATGGGCGCGGAGGTCGCCCCCCGCAAGTCCTTCATCATGGAGTACGCCAAGACCGTGCGGAACCTGGACGTGTAACGGAACGTGCGGTGAGGACACCCGGCCCCGGACAGGGGTCGGGTGCGAAAGGGAGCGCCGGCATGGGCGTGGTAGATACGACAATCAGAGCAGGGTTCTGCCCCAGGCCACGCACCCCCCTTGCGCCCGCCGCCTTCATTTATGTGCACCCGCGTCGCGGACGCTAGATAACCCCGGAGGAAAACGACAATGACCACCAACCCCGGCAACATCGGAAACGTTGAACCCCGTCGAATAGACGAGGAGCTGCGCGCTTCGTACCTCGACTACGCCATGAGCGTCATCGTCGCCCGCGCCCTCCCGGACGTGCGCGACGGCCTCAAGCCCGTCCAGCGCCGCATCCTCTACGCCATGGACGAGCTCGCCATGCGCCCCGGCTCCGGCTACAAGAAGAGCGCGCGCCTCGTCGGCGAGGTCCTCGGAAAGTACCACCCCCACGGCGACGCCTCCGTCTACGACGCCCAGGTCCGCATGGCCCAGGCGTTCACCATGCGCTACCCCATGGTCGACGGCCAGGGCAACTTCGGCTCCATCGACAACGACCCGCCTGCGGCCATGCGCTACACGGAGGCCCGGCTCGCCGCCATCGCCACAGAGATGCTCCAGGACATGGACCGCAACACCGTCGACTTCACCCCCAACTTCGACGACTCCCTGAACGAGCCCAGCGTCCTGCCCGCCCGCCTCCCCTTCCTCCTCTCCAACGGCGCATCGGGCATCGCCGTCGGCATGGCCACCAACATCCCGCCCCACAACCTCCGCGAGCTCTGCGACGCCATCAACCACCTCGTCGACAACCCGGACGCGACGGTTGACGACATGCTGCGTTTCATCCAGGGCCCGGACTTCCCCACCGGCGGCACCATCATGGCCGGCGCCGGCAAGGCCAACGTCCGCGCCGCCTACCAGACCGGCAACGGCCGCATCCTCATGCGCGGCAAGGCCGACATCGAGCCCATCGGCCGCGGCGGCGACCGCTCCCAGATCGTCATCACGGAGATCCCCTACCAGCTCAACAAGGCCAGCATGGTCGAGAAGATCGCCCAGCTCGCCCGCGACCGGAAGATCGAGGGCATCAGCGACGTCCGCGACGAGTCCGACCGCCAGGGCCTCCGCGTCGTCGTCGAGCTCCGCTCCCACGCCGACCCCGCATACGTCCTGAGCAATCTGTACGAGCAGACGCCGCTGCAGATGGCCTACAACATGAACATGCTCGCCCTCGTGGACGGCCAGCCCCAGGTCCTCACCGTCCGCGACATCCTCCACCACTACATCGAGTTCCGCATCGAGGTCGTCACCCGCCGGGCCCAGTACGACCTGGACAAGGCGAAGGACCGCGACCACATCCTAGAGGGCCTCCTCAAAGCCATCGACAACCTGGACGAGGTCATCGGCATCATCCGCGGGTCCGACGACGCCGAGGCCGCCCGCAACAACCTGATCTCCCGCTTTGACCTCACCCAGGTGCAGGCGCAGGCCATCCTGGACATGCAGCTCCGCCGCCTGACCGCCCTCGACCACCTGCGGCTGGAGGAGGAGCACGCCGAGCTCACCAGACAGATATCCGAGCTCGAGGCGCTGCTGGCCGACCCGGCCCTTGTTCGCGCCGAGGTCAAGCGCGAGAATCAGGAGCTCCGCAAGAAGTTCGGCGACCGCCGCCGCACGGAGGTCCGGCCCGAAGAGGCCCGCCGCCTCACCCGCGACGAGCTCGTCGCCCACGCCCGCATGGTCGTCACCCTCAGCAACAACGGCTACGCCAAGCGCACCAACCTGAGCACCTACAAGCTGCAGCACCGGGGCGGCAAGGGCGTCCAGGGCATGCGCAAGACCACTGAGGACGATGTCATCCGCCACACCCTGGAGACGGACACCAAGGACACCATCCTCTTCTTCACGGACGGCGGACAAGTCTTCTCCCTAAAGTGCTATCTCATTCCGGAGAACACGTCGCGGACGACGCGGGGCACGCCCCTCAAGGTCCTTATCCCCGCGCTGCCGGACAACGATCGCGTCACATCTGTAGTCTCCCTTACAGACATGCAACAGGGCGGCTACTTGGTGATGGAGACGCAGAAGGGCAAGATTGCGCGTGTGCTTCTAGACCGCTTCGCCAACATCCGGAGCACGGGCATCATCGCCATGGACTTGGAGGAGGGCGATCACCTCACCTCCGCCCGCTGGGCCGCTAGCGACCAGGACGAGATCATGGTTGTCACCCGCAATGGCATGTCTGTCTGCTATCCACTCCAGCAGGTACGCTTGGTAAAGCGCGGAGCAAAAGGTGTCCGCTCCATACAACTTGCCGCTGACGACAAAGTAATCTCGATGGACGTTGTTGTTCCCAACGGCAACCTGTTAGCGGTCACTGAAAACGGATACGGCAAACTGACTCGCATGGACCGCTTCCGCCGACAGGGTCGAGCTGGCAAGGGTGTCATTGCCTTCAATCTGAGCGAAAAGACCGGACCGATAGCCGCTACCCTTGTTGTCCAAGGTTCTGAGGAGTTAATTATTGCCACGGCCAAGGCGCAGGTGCACCGCACCTTCTTAGCTGAAGTAAGTCAACAGGGACGCCGTGCCGGGGGCGTTAAGGTAATGAACGTGGATCCTGGCGACACCGTCACATCCATGGCCATCCTGAACTCGCCCGACGCGCCTGAGGAGAAGAGCGTGACGCCTCGTGTCGCGCGCCGCTCCGCCGCCAACGTCGCTGCGGCCGCCGACCCCAAGCCACCGGCCGAGAAGCGCGAGCGCAAGCCGCGAGCTCCCCACGGCCAGGCCGCCGCCGACATCGAGGACGCAGCCCGCGGCGTCGAGCAGCTCGGCATGCCCCTTGAGGACCTCGGCCTGGAATCCGACGACGAGGACGCGGAGGAGGAAGACGACTAGACCCAATCCCCCGGCGATAACGTGAGCGGCGCTCCACGGAGCGCCGCTCTTCTCTTCCCCTCATACCGCGCATGGCCTCCCCCGTACCTCGATACGGGGCCGGTATCCAGAATCCCTGCGGCCAACGGCCAATTCGTCGTTCCTGCGCAGGCAGGAACCCCGTCACTTGCAACCCGGCCTGCCGTCTTCCCTGCTACCCTTCCCCCTGCTAACATAACCGCATGACCACCAACGGCAGCCGCCGCATCAAAGCCGTCTTCTTCGACCTCTACAACACCCTCGCCCGCTTCTGGCCGCCCCGCGAGCAGGTCCAGGCCCAGGCCTGCGCCGACTTCGGCTACACCGTCACCCCCGAGGGCATCGCCCGCGGCTACCTCCGCGCCGACGCCTTCATGTCGGCGGAGAACGCCCGCAGTCAGGTCCAGCGCCGTTCCCCCGCCGACCAGCTCGCCTTCTTTACCGAGTACGAGCGCCTCATCCTCGAGGGCGCCGGCGTCGACGTGCCTCCCTCCGTCGCCGGCCGCATATGGGAGCGCGTCCGCCAGATCCCCTACGGCATGGCCCTCTTCGACGACGTCGCCGACACCTTGCCCCGCCTCCGCGCCGAGGGCTACGTCGTCGGCGTCATCACCAACATGGCCTCCACTGGCGCACAGGTCTCCCGCGACATGGGACTCGACGCCCTAGCCGACTTCGTCGTCACCTCCGGCGAGGTCGGCCAGGGCAAGCCCCATCCGCCCATCTACCTCACCGCCCTCGCCCGCGCCAACGTCGGGCCGTCCGAGGCCATCATGATCGGCGACTCCGTCACCGGCGATGTCGAGGGCGCAATGGCCGTCGGCATCACCCCCGTCTTCATCAACCGCTACCCGGACACGCCCCCGGACAACCCGCCGCCTGAGGGCGTGCCCACGGTGCACGCCCTCGCGGACGTGGAGGCGCTGCTGCGGGGTAGGATGTAGGGGCGACCCTCGTGGTCGCCCTCCCCCGTTCTCCGTCGGGCCGATTCGCGAATCGCCCGTCACCCTCAGCACCAGCGCCTAGTCAACGCCCATCGCAAGCGCAAAACAAGGCCGGCGGGAGTGCATCCCGCCGGCCTTCTCACCCGTTCGCCCTGAGCCCGTCGAAGGGTCTGCCAAAAGGCCTTTTCCGTCGTTCCTGCGAAGGCAGAGCCTGCCCCTGCGAAGGCAGGGGAATCCAGAGGGGTGTGGAGATGGGGTTCCCCCCTACCCCTACCCCTACCCCTCCCCCACCTGCATCCGACTGTACACCCGCCGCGCGTTCCCCTCGAAGATCGCGTGCCGGTCCTCGTCGCTCAGCCACTCGATCCGGTCGATGTACTGCTTCGTGTCGTTCAGCGCACGCCCCGTCACCGGGTCCTTCACCGACCCGTTCGCCGGCTTGTCCGTCCCGAAGAGGCACCGGTCCACGCCCACAACCTTGATCAGCAGCTCCATCGCCTCGCCGTCGTACAGCACCGTGTCGTAGTACAGCCGCCGCATCGACTCGTCGAAGCTCTCCCAGTTCGCCTCCGGCTCCCGCGCCTGCGAGTTCATCCGGAACGCGCGGCCACGCCCCGCCTGGTACGGGATATACCCGCCGCCGTGCCCGATGATGATCTTGAGGTTCGGGAAGTCCCGGAACACCTGCGGCGACCGGATCAGCGCCCACGCCGCCACCGCCTCCTCCTCCACGAAGTACCCCAGCTCCGGCTCGCGGGAAAACCGGAACGGCCCGCCGTGCACCAGCGCTGGTACGTCCAGCTCCACCATCTTCTCGTACAGCGGGTACCAGTACTCGTCCCCCATGTGCGGCGTCTCCAGCGACCCCTCGCCCGGGTCCGGGTTGATCTTCAGCCCCACCATCCCCAGCTCCGTCACGCACCGCTCCAGTTCCTCGATGCAGAACGAGATCGGCTGCCCGGCCGCTTGCGGGATCGCGCACGTCCCCACGAACCGCTCCGGGTGCAGCTTCACGCACCGGGCGATCATGTCGTTCACGCCCTGCGTGATCCGCAGCACGACCCCCTCCCGGCGGTCGCCCGTCGGCACCGCCCACGGCCGCGGCGACACGATCTGCACGTCGGTCCCCACCTCCGACACCTCGGCGATGTGCGGCACCAGGCTCTCCTCGATCCGCTCGTCGGATATCTCCGGCGTCGACGGTCGAGGCAGCGCGCCCGAGCCGCTGGACAGCGACCGGAAGTACGTGTACAGCTCCGCCGGCCCCGTGATGTGTGCGTGCGCGTCAATGTTCATGGCAGTCCCTCCGTCCCAAGTACGCTGAGTGTACTACAGGTGCAGCCCGTTGCCCCCTACCGCCGCCTCTGCCCCCCGCCGCTCCGCACCTCGATCGGCAGCTCCGTCCCGATGCCCAGCTCCTTCGCCTTCCGCAGCACCACGCCCGCTGCCGCCGTGTCCTCCATCGCCACGCCCAGCCCGTTGAACAGCGTGATCGCCTCCCGGCTCGGCCGCAGTCCCGCCAGACCCAGGACCAGGTGGCGCATCTCCACCGCCTGGCTCCACTGGAAGGCGCCCCGGTCCTCGGCCACCATCAGCTCGCCGCACTCCACCTTCGCCTGCGCCACGCTCTCGACGACCACCACGTCGCATCGCCCGACCGTCGCCTCGTCGATCTCCCGCCGCCCCGGCGTCGTCGCGCCGATGGCGTTGATGTGCGCCCCCGGCGACAGCCACGCCGCCTCGAACACCGGCTCCCGCGACCCCGTCGCCGTCACCACGACGTCCGAGCCCGTGATGCACTCTTCCCCCGTCTCGACGGCCACCGCGTCCAGCTCCAGCTCCGACCGCAGCTGCCCCGCGAACGTCTCCCGGTTCTCCGCCGTCCGCGTGTACACCTTGACCGTGGTGATCGGCCGCACCGCGCATATCGCTTGCACCTGCGCCAGCGCCTGCAAGCCCGACCCGATGACCCCGATGCTGCTCGCGTCCTCGTTTGCCATGTGCTTCGTCGCCAGCCCCGCCACCGCGCCGGTGCGGATCTCGCTCAGCACCCGGCTCTCCATGATCGCCTCCAGCCGGTTCTCCGACGTGGAGAAGACCATCATCAGGTTCACCCCGCCGCCGTACGTCTTGAACCCATACGTGTCGAAACCCGGCGAGCTCCCGATCATCAGCCGCTGCCTGCCGCCGGGATAGAAGAGGGTCTGCCGAACCAGGCTCCCGCCGAGGCCCTCGCCCTCGTGCCGAAAGGCGTCCTCCATCGCTTGGACGCACTCGTCCATGGGCAACAGCTCCCGCACCTGCTCGTTGTCGATGTAGATCGCCATCCCCGACCCTCCTTACCGTCGTTCCTGCGGAGGCAGAGCCTGCCCCTGCGAAAACAGGGGAACCCCGACGAGCCCCAACTCCTCCGTTCGCCCTGAGCCTATCGAAGGGGTCGTCCGAACGGACGACGCTCCCGCTTGCCTTGAGCCTTTCCTGAGACTCCCGAACAGCCTGTTGACGGGCTCCTCTACCCCAGATACCCGTGCTCCCGGAACCACCGCTCCGCCCCCGGGTGCAGCGGCACGTCCAGCGGCGTCGCCTCCGTCTCCACGCCGATCTGCGCGATGCCCGTGTAGCTGTCCTCCCACCGGATGTACTCCGCCCGCTCCGCGATGGCCCCGCACACCTTGTACGCCGTCTCGTCCGGCAGCGACGCCCGCGTGTACAGCGGCCACCCGCTGTAGTCGATAGTTACGATGTCCCGCTCCAGCAGCGGGAAGTGATCCTTGGGCAGGACCACCCGCCGCCAGCCGATGGCCTCCATGCGGCTCAGCACGTCATCCTCCAGCTCCAGCGGCTGCAGGCCGTGCTCCAGCCCGGTGTTCAGCCACGCCGGTATCCCCTCGTCGAACACCACGTCGATGCTCCCGTCGCGGATGCCCTCCAGTCTGCGCGCGTCGCCGGGCGGGCCGTTGAGCTGCAGGCTGCCGCCCCACGCCTCGAAGTCCGGCAGCGTGAAGCCGTACAGCGGCAGCAGTTGGTCCAGCAGCACGCGCGTCGAGTGCGTCGCGTCCTCGCGCACCGAGACGCGCAACGGCATCCGGCCCTCGGCGACCTGCGCCAGCGACGTGATCCCCAGCCGGGGGTGCACCGCCGCCACGAACCGGTCATAGGAGGGGTACGACGCGATGACCCGTACGGGCAGCGGCTCGCTGTACAGCCCGGTCCCCCGGTACGCCTGCGTCAGCATCGCCGAGGGGTTCACGAAGGCCAGTTCCAGATCGCCCCTGCACACCGCGTGTGCCAGCGCCGGTGATCCCGGGGCCATCCGCAGCGCGGGTGTGAACGCCTCGCCGCTCCCGTTGCCGATGACGATGGACACGTCGCGGTCCTCGTAGTACCGGATGCTCGGGTCTCCCGCAATCCCCAGCGCGATCTCCCACAGCATCTTGCTCCGCTGGAACTGTGCCCCCCGCGGCAACTGCTCCATCAATCGCCTCCTTGCCTCTTCACTCGTCGTTCCTGCGAAGGCAGGAACCCAGAGGGGCGGTGGGCAGCGGGGACGTAGCGACGGCCTTGTGGTCGCACGCCCTACCGCCCTCCCCGACCCCCTACCCCCCATACCGGCGACCAACGACGCCCGCGCACCCCCTGACACCAACCCCTCGCGCGAACGCCGTCCCCTCCGCTACCCTCGCCCCATGCACCGCCACCACAACCACTCCGCGTATCGCCTCGCGTCCGCTCACCCTGAGCCGGTCGAAGGGCCGGGATTCGTTTCCCCCTCAGTGAATATTCGCCTTGTATCTGCAACGTGCCAACTCCCCTACAACACGAACAGCAAGACGAATCCCCGCTACTCTCGCCCCATGCGCCGCCGCCACAACACCACAACCCCGACGCCTATGGCCCTCGGGCCTGTCCTGAGCCTGTCGAAGGGAGGGAATTGTTCCCCCCTGATGAAAAAATTTCCGTCTTGTATCTGCAACGTGCCAACTCCGCTACAAAACAAAAAACAAAACAATTCCCCCGCAGCTACGCCGGTCACGGAAATCAATTCGGCCCCGCACACCCCCTCCCCCATACCGGCGAATGGCCCCCCGTACCCCGATACGGGGCCGGTATCCAGAAACCCCGCGGCCACCGGCTGTGCCGTCCCCTACCCCCGTCGCCCTTGCGAAGGCAGGGGCCCAGAGGGGCGGCGGCGGTGGGAGGGGTTCCCTCGTAGGGGCGGTTCGCGAACCGCCCGTCCCGCCTATCGGCGGGACCGCCCCCGTCCGCCCCCGCCCGTTCGCCCTGAGCCCGTCGAAGGGCGCCCCCTACCCCAGCAGCCGCCCAAACACCGCGTCCGCCACCTGCACCACCAGCGCCATCGCCACGAGGGCCAGCACCCCCAGGAACAGCAGCCGCGGCGTGCTCATGGAAGACTCCACCCGCTGCCGCATCGCGTCCTCGATCTCCCCCGGCATCAGGTTCAGGATCGCCCGCGCCTCGACGGCGTCCTCCTCCCACGTGTCCAGCGCGTGCGGCACGTTCGCCGCCAGCCCCCACCCGCCGGGCCCCACGCCCACTGCGCGCACCATGCACCGGATCCCCTCGGACTCCAGCCGAGACGCCGCCATCCGGGCCAGCGGCTCGCTCTGGTACACCTCCAGGGTGACCGTCTTCTCTCCGTGGGGATGTTCGTCGTGCTGGGCCATACATTCGCCTCGCAAATTTCCTCGGTGAAAAGGGTCTCCCAAGCATAGTCTCAGATACGATAACGGGGCAAGGAGCGGGGTCTCAATTCCCGCGGTTCGTTGACATAGATGGCGCGGGAACCCTATGATGAAGGGTGCCCACAGGCATAGGGCGACGTTAACAAGCTTGGACGAAAGGCAGGTGACTGCATGTCATCTTTGGTATGGATTGTGATTTTACTGCTTTCCGTCCTGGCGGCCCTGGGCTTAGGGGCGATGGTGACGTTCTGGTCCCGGAACGCGTTCCTCGGCAAGCGGTTGCAGGAGTCTGAGACCAAGGCAACCCAGGTCCTGGATGACGCGGAGCGCCAGAAGGCGACCCTGCTGCTGGAGGCCAAGGAGGAAACTCTCAAGGCCCGCACGGCCATTGAGCAAGAGGTGCGGGAACGGCGAAGTGAAGTCCAGCAGCAGGAACGCAGGTTGGCAAACCGGGAAGAGAACCTCGAGCGCAGGTTCGGCGCTTTGGAGGACCGGGAGCAGGTGCTCTCCGGTCGGGAAAAGGAGCTGGACGTTGCGCACGGGGAAGTGGAGCAGCTGAAACAGCAGCAGCAAACACAGTTGGAGGCAATCGCAGGTCTGTCGGTTGCCGAAGCGCACGAACAGGTAGTCAGAAAGGCCGAAGACGAAGCGAGGCACGAGCTTACCCGCAAGTACTGGGAGCTGGAGCAACAGTACAAGGACGAAGCGGACGCCAATGCCCGCATGTACGTGGTAATGGCCATTGAGCGCCTGGCTGCTGACGTTGTAGCAGAGTCCACGGTCACCACCGTTCCGTTGCCCAATGATGAGATGAAGGGTCGTCTCATCGGCCGCGAAGGACGCAACATCCGCGCGCTGGAGCAGGCTACCGGCGTTGACCTCATCGTCGACGACACGCCGGAGGCCGTGACGCTCTCGTGCTTCGACCCCGTCCGGCGGGAGATCGCGCGGATCGCACTGACGAAGCTGATTGTCGACGGCCGCATCCACCCGGCCCGCGTTGAGGAGATGGTGGACAAGGCCCGCCAGGAGATGGACAAGATCCTCAAGGAGGCGGGCGAGCAGGCGGTGTTTGAAGCCGGTGTGCGCGGACTGCACCCTGAGCTGATCAAGCAGCTCGGGCACCTCCGCTTCCGCACCAGCTACGGCAGCAACGTGCTCAAGGAGAGCGTGCTCGCCGCCCGCATCGCCGCGATGCTCGCCGCCGAGGTCGGCGCCAACGTCGAGGTGTGCAAGGCCGGCGCCCTCCTGCACGACATCGGCAAGACGATGACCCATGAGATCGAGGGCCCCCACGCCGACATCGGCGGCGAGATCGCCGAGAAGTACGGTGTGCCTGAGCCCATCCGTCGCGCCATCGAGGAGCACCACGACCACGACAAGACCACGGTGGAGGCCTTCATCGTCTCCGCCGCGGACGCCATCACCTCCTCCCGCCCCGGCGCCCGCAGCGACACGGTCGAGGCCTACATCAAGCGCCTCCAGGACCTGGAGGAGGTCGCCAAGGGCTTCCAGGGCGTCGAGAAGGTCTTCGCCATCCAGGCCGGCCGCGAGGTCCGCGTCATGGTGAAGCCGGAGCAGATCGGCGACGAGGACGCGGCGGTCCTCTCACGGGACATCGCCAAGAAGGTCCAGGAGTCCCTGGTCTACCCCGGCCAGATCAAGGTCATGGTGGTCAGGGAGACCAGGAGCGTCGAGTACGCCAAGTAGCGGAGAGGCCCCGCCCCGCCAGGCGGGGCCTTCTCGTAGCCTCCTCTCGTCGTTCCCGCGCAGCCGGGAACCCAGAGGGGCGCGGGGGGAGCCCGTTCGCCCTGAGCCTGTCGAAGGGCATGGGGAGCTGCCCCGTACTTGATACGGGGATGAACGGTGGGGCCGCCGCAAAGGAGAGATCATGGCCGCGCTCGTAGACTTGCACATGCACACCACCGCCTCCGACGGTACCCTCAAGCCCGCGGAACTCGTGCGCGTCCTCGCCGCCACCACCCTCCGCCTCGTCGCCATCACCGACCACGACTCCCTCGAGGGCATCGCCGAGGCCAAGCGCGAGGTCGCCAACCACCCCCAGCTCACCCTCATCCCGGGCATCGAGGTATCCTCGGACGACGGCGACAGCGAGGTCCACGTCCTCGGCTACCACATGGACGAGACGGACCCGGAACTGTACGAGGTTCTCTCCGCCTTCCGCAAGAGCCGCGAGGGCCGCGGTGAGCTCATGGTCGCCAAGCTGAACGAGATGGGCTTCAACATCACGTGGGAGCGAGTAGTGGAGATCGCCCAGGGCGGCGCCATCGCCCGCCCCCACGTCGCCCGGGCCCTCATGGAGAAGGGCTACGTCTCGGACATGAGCGAGGCCTTTGACAAGTACATCGGCCGGGGCATGCCCGCCCACATCGAGCGCGAGAAGATGACCCCCGTGGAGGCCGTTCAGCTCATCCGGCGGTTCGGCGGCGTGCCCGTCCTCGCCCACCCCACTTTCACGGTGGACCCTCCGGCTCTCGTCGCCTCTCTCGCCGCCGCTGGCCTCGCCGGCATGGAGGTCTACTACAAGGACTACGCCCCTGACGTCGTCGCCGAGCTCAAGGCCCTCGCAGACCGCCACAACCTTCTCGCCCTCGGCGGCAGCGACTACCACCACAGCGGCCAGTCCGACGAGGTCGCCCCCGGTCTCGTCGGCCCCCCGGAGGAGAACGGCCACCGCCTCCTCCAAATGGGCCCGCGATAGTCGCTAACCCCGCCCGCTAGCGCGGGTTTCGATACGAGAGAGGAGACCCCATGCCCACCGCCCGCGGAACGTTCGATGTCGTTATGGAGGGAGAGCCTCCGTTCCTGGAGCAAGACGGGCTGACGTTGAACCGCACCGTCGTCCACAAGGAGTTCTCCGGTGACATGGTGGGCGCCTCGGAGGCGCAGATGCTCGCAGCCTTCACCCCCACTCCCGGCTCGGCGGGCTACGTAGCCATCGAGCGCTTCACCGGCTCCGTGGACGGAAAGCCGGGCTCCTTCGTGCTCCAGCACAGCGGCATAATGAGCAGGGGCGAAGCCCAGCTTACCGTCACAATCGTGCCCGACTCCGGCGCCGGAGGGCTGGCCGGCATATCGGGGACGCTGGCGATCGACAACGACGAGGGCGGCCACTCCTACGTCCTCCACTATGAGATCGCATAGTCCCGCGCCGCCGCCCCCGCCCCTAAAACCCCTCCTTGCACCGCGTGCGGGCCGTGAGAGCCTTACTGTTTTTCGTACGTCGGCGGAACCTTCACTCTCCGCCACTCCTCACTTAGGCCCCTTCCGCAGCCGGACCTTGGTTGAAACCCTTCTTCAACCACTGTACCCATTCCATTACGACCATCTGTAACGCCTCCACCGGATCCCGCGCTTCCCCTTCCTCTATCTTCCTATTGACTGCCCTGCGCATCTCTTCGATGCCCCACGCGACAGCCATCACCGCTACTTTCTTTCCCAATACGGGGGCAAAGGTCTTCAATGGAAACATGACAGCGGGCAAATAGAACATCTTCCACTCCCTTCCACTACTACACCAACTGCTCCGGCACTTCCGGCTCTGGCCGGGCGCGGCGAGCAGCCTCTCGTTCAGCTTGGCGCTGCGCGTTGGCCTCTTCGCGACGCCGCTCCAAACGACGGCGCACCTCGTGCACATAGCCTAGCCACGCACGGGCGTACGTTTGCGTCGCCCGTTCCCAAGCGTTGCTGCGGACACCGGTCATTTCCTCGCGCTCGAACTCGCTGATGATCCACTCCTTACTATCGTGCAGGTGCCTTCGAATTCCCTTGGCGTCGTACATCGATGACCAGATATCGACCATCTCAGATTCGTCGCGGCCCTGCCGGCGCAAGATGTTGCATTCGTGGAGGAAATGCTCCCACCCAGCGGGCGTGACGCCCTTGAACCACACTGCCGCATCATCCAGTGCAAGGGCCACCCAATCAGGCTCCTCCGGCGGCGTCGTTTGAGCATCGAGCCAGACAATCTTCTCTTCTACACCATCCCGTTCCACCCGGACCGTGACTCGGCGGCCTTCCTCCACGATGCGCTGGAGCGCGTATCGGCATACTTCCGACACGTTGACTGAATTCCTCACCTGCTTAACTTTGTCCAGCAAGTCGTCAGGCACATTGATTCCGATTCGCATCCCTTGTCTCCTTTCTGTTAGGCATACAACATACTGTATAAACATACGTATGTCAACAGGGAGAATCGAGGGAAGAAAAAACTGGGGCAAACCTGTGGCCGGAGCCGGGTGAGTTGGGTGGATCGCCCTCCCCCGCCCCTAAAACCCCTCCTTGCACCGCGTGCACCACCACCGGAGGTGGTAGTCCTCCGCCTGCCCCGAGTTCACCACCACGTTCCGGTTGCTCTCGCACTTCTGGCAGTACGGCATGATCACCTCCGGCCGACGCCGTCCGCTCTGCTGCATAGACTTCAGCAGCATGCGCACCAGCAGGTAGCCCAGGAAGACCACTGCCGTGATGATCAAGACTCGGAGCAAGACCAACCTCCGCCGTGCGCCTTCGTGTCCGGGCACGGACTGCCGGGATTCATGTTCGTTGGAGAGTCTACCGTCCGGAACGCCGTTACGTTTTACCTGAGTCCGGGGCGTTGGTCAAACCCCGGCGAGTCCCTACCGCTTGTCCAGCTTCAATAGCGCCAGGAAGGCCTCCTGCGGCACCTCCACCTGGCCTACCATCTTCATCCGCTTCTTGCCCTCTGCCTGCTTCTCCAGCAGCTTCCGCTTCCGCGTCACGTCGCCGCCGTAGCACTTCGCCAGCACGTTCTTCCGCATCGCCCGCACCGTCTCCCGCGCGATGACCCGGCTCCCGACGGCCGCCTGTACCGCAACCTCGTACAGCTGCCGCGGGATCAGCTTCCGCAACTCGTCCACCAGCGCCCGCCCCGCGTCGTACGCGTGGTCCCGGTGCACCACGAAGCACAGCGCGTCGACGGGCCGGCTGTTCAGCATGATGTCCAGCTTCACCAGTGGCCCAGCCCGGTAGCCGATGAACGTGTAGTCCAGCGACGCGTACCCCTGCGACCGCGACTTGATCCGGTCGTAGAACTCCGCCAGCAATTCCGCCAGCGGCAGCTCGAACTGCAGCAGCACCCGCGCGTCGTACATCGGGTTGCCGCTGTCCGCCGTCGTCATCGCCGCCGCGATGTACTCCATGCTCTTGAACACGCCCCGGTTGCCCGTGAACAGCTCCATCATCGGCCCCACGAACCGTGACGGCGTGATGATGGTCATCTCCAGCCACGGCTCCCGCGCCTCCAGGTACTGCCCCGGCGCCGGCATCATTGACGGGTTCGCGACGATGGTCTCCTCGCCGTTCGGCATCACCACCTGGTACGCCACCCCCGGCGACGTCGCGATGAGGTCCAGCCCGTACTCCCGCTCCAGCCGTTCCTGCACGATCTCCATGTGCAGCGGCCCCAGGAACCCGCAACGGAACCCGAACCCCAGCGCCGGGCTGCTCTCCGGCTCGAAGCTCAGCGCCGCGTCGTTCAGCTGCAGCTTCTGCAGCGCCTCCCGCAGGTTCTCGAACGACTCTCCGTCCGACGGGTACAGACCCGCAAACACCATCAGCTTCTGCGGCTCGTAGCCCGGCAGCGGCTCGACGTTCGCGTGCTCCTCCAGCGCCACGGTGTCGCCCACGCGGCTGTCGCCCACGTTCTTGAACCCCGTCGCGATGTAGCCCACCTGCCCGGCGCTCAGCTCCCGGACGGCCGTCAGCTCCGGCGTGAACACGCCGACCTCCACCGCCTCCGTCACCGTCTGCGCGCCCAGCATCCGGATGCGGTCGCCCCGCCGCACGCTGCCGTCCATGGCCCGCACGTACGCGATCACGCCCTTGTACGAGTCGTACTCCGAGTCGAAGATGAGCGCCCGCAGCGGCGCGCCCTCCTCCTGCCTCGGCGGCGGCACCCGCTCGACCACCGCCGCCAGCAGCTCCTCGATGCCCGTGCCGTCCTTCGCCGAGCAGTACACCAGCTCCTCGAGGTCGAACCCGAAGACCTGCTCCATCTCGACAGCCACCCGGTCCGGCTCCGCGGCGGGCAGGTCGATCTTGTTGATGACAGGGATGATGTGCAGGTCGTGCCCCAGCGCCAGGTAGGCGTTCGCCAGCGTCTGCGCCTGCGCCCCCTGCGACGCGTCCACCACCAGCAGCGCCCCCTCGCACGCCGCCAGCGCCCGCGACACCTCGTACCCGAAGTCCACGTGCCCCGGCGTGTCGATGAGGTTGAGCTGGTACTCCTGCCCGTCGCTGTGGACGTGGCGCATCCGCACGGCCTTCCCCTTGATGGTGATGCCGCGCTCGCGCTCCAAATCCATGGTGTCCAGGAACTGGGCGGTCATGTTGCGGGGGTCTACCGTGCCCGTGTGCTCCAGCAGCCGGTCCGCCAGCGTGGACTTGCCATGGTCTATGTGCGCGATGATGCAGAAATTCCGAATGTGTGCGGTGTCCATACGCCTCAATCGTAGCATACGGAAGCCGTCCGCACGCACACTTCGCCTTCCCGACGAAGCCTGCCCCGTACCCCGATACGGGGCAGGTGTCCAGGGGCAACGTGGAGAGGTATGCCTGTGGCAGATCAAGCCGTCATCTCCCCCGCCCACCATCCGTCGTTCCTGCGCAGGCAGGAACCCAGAGGGGCGGGGCAAGGCGGGGTGGCAGCCCCCGCATCGTTGACCCTCGCGCCCGCTGGTGCTAGCCTACGCGCGCCGCAAGCGCGCCGCAGTAGCGCCGCGCCTCGCGCACACCGGGGGAGGCCAACGACAAGAGGAGGCACACCCTATGAAACGCAGCACCGACCGGATCCTGACCACCCACGCGGGCCGGCTGCCCAACCCCAGCAACATGGAGTCCCTCCGCGCCGCCCGCGCCGCCGGCGACCAGGCCCGCGCCGACGAGCTCGTCAAGGACGGCGTCAAGGAGGCCATCCGCCGCCAGGTCGACCTCAAGAACGACATCCACAGCGACGGCGAGTTCTGGAAGGGCCGCGACCAGGCCTACTTCGACGCCCGCTCCACCGGCGTCACCTCCCGCCTCGCCGAGCCAGAAGAGCCCATCACCATGCTCAACACCATGGCCGAGCGCCACAACGGTGACTTCAACGACTTCTACGCCGTCTATGACCGCGTCGGCAACACCCCCATGCCCGGCCAGGACAACCCCAGGGCGACCCACCGCTGGGTCGTCAGCGGCCCGATGGAGCCCAAGGGTCGCGAGACCTCAGACCGCGAGGTCGCCCTCATCAAGTCCGCCGTCGAGGAGGCAGGCCACAGCGTCGAGGACTTCTTCTTCCCCATCATCAGCTGCGGCTGGCTCGGCCACTCCCTCTGGAACGAGTACTACGCCACAGAGGAAGAGTACGTCTATGCCATGGCCGAGTTCTTCCGCGCCGACTACGAGGCCGTTGCCGACGCCGGCTTCATCCTCCAGATCGACGACCCGGACCTCGTCGACGCCTTCTGCATGTTCTGGCCCCCCATCAGCATCGAGGAGTACCGCAAGTACGTCACCCTCCGCATAGACGCCCTCAACTACTCCCTGCGCAACGTCCCGGAGGAGCAGATCCGCTACCACACCTGCTGGGGAAGCTGGCACACCCCCCACGTGACCGACCTGCACTTCCGGCACACCGCGGACATCATGCTCCGCGTCAAGGCCCAGGCCTACTCCGTCGAGGCCGCCGACGCCCAGCACGTCCTCGACTACCAGGTCTGGGACGAACTCAAGTTCCCCGACGACAAGATCTACATCCCCGGCGTAATCGCCCACAAGACCACCACCGTCGAGCCCCCGGAGCTCGTCGCCGACCGCATCATCACCTACGCCAACATCATGGGTAAGGAGAACGTCATCGCCGGCACGGACTGCGGTTACGGCAACCGCGTCTACCCGGACATCGCCTGGGCCAAGATGCGCGCCATGGCCGCCGGCGCCGAGATCGCGACCAAAAAGCTCTGGGGATAACAGGCGCCGCCGGCCCTTCCGTCATTCCCGCGCAGGCGGGAATCCAGAGGGGCGGCTCGGGTGAGGGGCGCCCCGACCCTTCCGTCGTTCCCGCGCAGGCGGGAACCCAGAGGGGTGGCGGGGGTGAGGGGCATACGGGCGATTCGCGAATCCGATCACCCTGAGGTTCTCGAAGGGCCGTGCCGCAGACAAGCGGGAGCACCCCCCGTTCGCCCTGAGCTTGTCGAAGGGTGGGGGATAGCGGTCGACGCAACAGTAGGGTAATAATTGGACAAACGTGCCAAGGGAAGGAGGACACGGAAATGCTGAGCCTTGACCACACCATCGTACCGTCCAGGGACAAGGAAGCCGGCGTGCGCTTCATGTCGAAGATGCTGGGCATCGAGTACCAGGGTCCCTGGGGCCACTTCGCGCCGCTGAAGATCAACGACACCCTCAGCTTCGACTGGGACAACAAGGAGGGCTTCGACGCCCGCCACTACGCCCTGCTCGCTTCCGACGAGGAGTTCGACGCCATCCTCTCCCGTGTGCAGGCCGAGGGCATTCCCTACGGCAGCGGCCCCCGCTCCCACGACGACATGGAGATCAACCACCGCCATTCGGGCCGCGGCTTCTACTTCCAGGACCTCGACAAGCACCTCTGGGAGGTCATCACCCACACCTACGTCGACGACCCCGGCCCAGCCAGGTAAGAGATGACAGCCCGTTCGCCCTGAGGGAAATCGAAGGGCGAATGGCGGGGCAGTTCGCCCAGAGGCGCACTCGGTCGTTCCTGCGCAGGCAGGAACCCAGAGGGGCGGCGCGGAGCGAGGAGGGGCCGCCGTAGGGGTGACCCTTGTGGTCGCCCACCCGCATCCCTCGCTACCGTCGTTCCTGCGAAGGCAGGAACCCAGAGGGGTGGTGCGGGGAGGGGGTTCCCGCCCCCAAACACAACAGGAGGAAGGCAATGTCAGTCGAAGGCAAGGTCGTCGTCATCACCGGCGGCGCGCGAGGCATGGGTCGCGAGATGGTCCGCGGGTTCCTCCGCGAGGGCGCCAAGGTCGTCGCAACCGACCTCTCCTGGGTCCCCACCGGCTTCTCCAACGACACCGAGGACTTCCTCGGCGAGCTCCAGGGCAACCCCAACGTCCACACCGCCGTCATGGACATCACCGTCCAGGCCCACGTCGACCAGGTCTACCGTGAGACCATCGGCAAGTTCGGCACCGTCGACGTCCTCATCTGCAACGGCGGCACCCGCCAGCGCGACCTCTACCACGAGACCCACGGCAGCGTCACCGTCCTCGAGACCGAGGTCAACGACTGGCAGCGCATGTTCGACACCCACGTCTTCGGCAACCTGCGCGTGATCAAGCGCTTCATCCAGCCCATGCTGGAGAAGGGCCGCGGCAGCATCATCACCTCCGCCTCCGGCCAGATCCTCAACGCCCACCCGGCGGCCACCGGCGACGAGAACGCCCGACCCGGCCTCCGCTTCGGCATGAGCCGTGAGGGCCCCTACCAGCCCGCCAAGATGGCCCTCGGCGCCATGTGCATCTACCTGGCCGAGGAGCTCCGAGGCACCAACATCGCCGTCAACGTCCTCCTGCCCGGCCACACGGCCACCACCGGCTCCGACGAGCAGGAGGCCGTCCGCAACGCCATCCGCCAGCGCATGAGCCCCACCAACACCCCCTTCATCCCCCGCCGCGTCCGCGCCGACAACGTCGTCCCCCTCGCCCTCCACCTCGCCGAGCAGGACGCCGAGGGCATCACCGGCCGCTGGATTGCCGCCATGGACTGGAACCAGGAGAACGGCTACGGCGGCTTCGAGACCTGGGGCGTCGCCGAGGACATCGCCGCCCTCCAGGCCGCCGGCCGCATGTAGCCCAAGCGACCGCCAACCTGTCGCAAGCAGAGAGGCCGCTCACCCAGATAGGTGAGCGGCCTCTTGTCGCCTTTCGTCGTTCCCGCGCAGGCGGGAACCCAGAGGGGCGGGGATGCGGGGCGCCCCGTCAGATGACCCCTTGACCGGGCAGCGTGATGTCCAGCTGCTCCAGCACGTCGCCCGTGTCCGGCCGGCGTGGCGCCTCGAACCGCGCGAGCGGGATCGCCGGCATCGTCACCACGTGTACGCCCGCCATCACGCCCAGCTCCAGCGAGAACCGCGCCACCGCGTCGTTGTCCGGCGCCTCCACGATGTAGATGAAGTCGTACTGACCCAGCACCGCATACTGACCCAGCACGTACGTCGCCGGCACCCGGATCTGGTCCTGCGCCTCGTGCACGGACCCGGGGTCGCGCATCATCTTCTCGCGCCCCTCCGGCGTCAGGGTCAGGAGCAGGATGTAGCTCGCCATTCTCGATTTCCCTCTCGTCGCTGCTGCGAATCGTCACCAGCATACCAGAACACGGGACTAATGCCATCGTCCTCTTCGTCGTTCCTGCGGAGGCAGGAACCCAGAGGGGCGGCGTGGTGAGGGGTGGGGGCCTACACTCGGATGCACGCCGCCCAGTGCCCCGGCGACACCTCGCGCAGCTCCGGCTCGCCCGCCGAGCACTCGTCGATGGCGATGGGGCATCGCGGGTGGAACACGCACCCCGCCGGCGGGTTCGCCGGGCTCGGCGGCTCCCCCGGCAGCACGATGCGCTCCCGCGTCGCCTCCTCGATCGGGTCCGGCAGCGGGATCGCCGACATCAGCGCCTGCGTGTACGGGTGCAGCGGGTTCGCGAACAGCTCCTCGCTCTCCGCCACCTCCACCAGCTTCCCCAGGTACATCACCGCCACCCGGTGGCTGATGTGCCGCACCAGCGACAGGTCGTGCGCGATGAACAGGTACGTCAGCCCGAACTGCTCCTGCAGGTCCTCCAGCAGGTTGATGATCTGCGCCTGCACCGACACGTCCAGCGCCGACACCGGCTCGTCGCACACCAGCAGCTCCGGCTCGACCGCCAGCGCCCGCGCGATGCCGATCCGCTGCCGCTGCCCGCCGCTGAACTCGTGCGGGTACCGCCCGGCCATGTACGGGTTCAGCCCCACCAGCGACAGCAGCTCCCCGATGCGGCCCTGGTACGCGCCCCTGCCCTTGGTCAGCTTGTGCACCTGCAGCGGCTCGCCGATGATGTCGCCCGCCGTCATTCGCGGGTCCAGCGACCCGTACGGGTCCTGGAAGATGAACTGCACCCGGCGGTACATCGCCCGCATGGCGCCGCCCTTGAGCTGCGTCAGGTCGTGCCCGTCGAAGAAGATCTGGCCCCCGGTCGGCTTCACCAGTTGCACGATGCTGCGGGCCATGCTCGTCTTCCCGCAGCCGCTCTCCCCCACCAGCCCCAGCGTCTCCCCCTTCGCGATGCTGAAGCTCACGTTGTCGACGGCCTTCACCGCCCCAACCTTGCGCTGGAACAGCCCCGTCGTGATCGGGTAATGCACCTGGAGGTCCCGCACCTCCAGCAGCCCACCCACGTTGGCACTCGTAGTCATAACCCGTCCATTGTGCCACACGGCACCTGACCACGCGAGGTCTTGTAGCTTCTGCCCTCCTATTCCCGAAATACCCACTCAGATCTGCTTGTGATCTCGATCACAACCCCTTGATCTCTTACGCCAAGTGATCAAGGATCGATCGCCGACGAATCCGATCATGCTTTGATCGACAATTCCGAAATTCGTAATAAACCGTCTGGGCGACCGCTGGGTGTTGTGGAGAGGTGGGGTTCTGTGGCGCCGAGAATTACGTCTGCTGACAAAGTCATTGATCAAATGGCTGTCCGTGCGCGTCCATTTCTGAAGTGGGCCGGCGGCAAGCGCACCCTGATTCCCGACATCGCCAAGCTGCTACCCAACACGATAGCGACCTATTGGGAGCCGTTCGTCGGCGGCGGCGCGGTGTTCTTCGCGCTGGACAGCCGCATTGCCAGCGCGCGCCTCTCCGACGTGAACGCGGAGTTGGCCTTGACCTACCAGATCGTCAAGACCAAGTGCGACAGCCTCATTGATCGATTAGAACACCACGCGAAACAACACGCGCAGAAGGGCCACTACAAACGGGTGCGCAAGATGATTCACTCGCCGGACGCGGTAGAGGTTGCGGCGCGGTTCATCTACCTGAACAAGACCTGCTTCAACGGCCTATACCGCGTCAACAAGCGCGGGGAGTTCAACGTTCCGCAAGGCCGGTACGCCAATCCCGTCATTTGCGACGCCCCGAACCTACATAATGCGAGCGAGGTCCTGCAAAAGGCCCGTGTGACCTTTGGGGACTTTGCTGAGCAAGTGGCGCCAGGCCCACAAGATTTCGTCTACTGCGATCCGCCCTACCATGGGACGTTCGCCAACTACGACGCTGGGGGGTTCGGCGAGGCTGATCAGAAGCGGCTGCGGGATGCAGTCTTGCGCTGGCACAGCCTTGGGGCATCGGTGATGGTTTCCAACGCCGACACGCCTCTTATGCGATCCCTCTACGCAAACCCACCCTTCATCATCCACGAGGTAGCGGCCCCCCGAAACATCAACTGCAAGCCCGATGGAAGGGGCGCGGCGGCGGAGCTGCTGATAACGACCTATGCCTAGAGCGAACGCGACGGGCTCCATGCTCGAGGACAACGTGACGGGCCTCATTGAGGACGTAGGCTACAGCTACGTGCCGCATGGCTTCTTCTTCGCAATGCGCGAGTTGGGCCAGCTTATCTACACGCGCCAATGCACGGTTGGGCGGGACATCTACGGCAAGTCGCGACGCGTGGACCTGATCCTCTACCACCCCGTGAAGTGGCCGGGTTGTTTGTGCATCCAGTGCAAATGGCAAGCATCGGGTGGGAGCGTCGACGAAAAGTACCCATTCGAGGTGCTGAACATCCAGCAGAGCGGGTACCCCTCCATCATCGTGCTGGACGGTGGCGGGTACTCCAAGGGGTCCGAGCAATGGCTGCGGGGCCAAGCGGGGAACAATATGCTGCGGCACGTTTTCAGCCTTGGCGAGTTTCAACGGTTCGTATCTAGAGGTCAGCTTTAGGATCGTGAAGTAGGTAGCCCCCACAGGATATAGACACCGGGACGCCTAAGTTCAGGGCGACCCTTTACAGTCGCATACATCTTTCGGGTGAAGGACAACCCTAGTCCGGTCCAGCCCTTCTTATCAATTATGCGTAGGCCTTGTGGAATTGAAGGAGCAAGGATGTTTAGCGTGAACTCAAGTTTCTCATCCACCACCCATCCTCCCACCGAGCAACACCCAATTTCATGCAGTCCGGGGCACTGAGTCCCGTTGAACCGGACGAGGTTACGAGACGATCCAGTATAGGAACAAGCGTCCTCAATCATCTGGCAGGTTCTGAGGGGGCGACGCCCCCCAACCTTCACGCTCGCTCCGTGCGGCCCCCGTGCTATACTCCCCCCCACATACCCCCGCATTGGAGGACCACCGCCATGGACTACGGCCTGAAGAACCGCGTCGCCCTCGTCACCGGCGGCAGTGAGGGCATCGGCAAGGCCACCGCCGGCCTCCTCGCCGGCGAGGGCTCCCGCGTCGCCATCTGCGCCCGTCGCCCCGACGTCCTCGAGGCCGCCGCCGAGGAGATCCGCCGCAACACTGAGGGCGAGGTCCTCGCCGTCCCCACCGACCTCCGCGACGCCGATTCCGTCGACAACCTCATCGCCACCGTCAACGACGCCTGGGGCGGCGTCGACGTCCTCGTCAACAACGCCGGCGTCTCCTCTGCCATGCCCTTCGAGCAGCTCACCGACGACGCCCTCCTCGCCGACATGCAGCTCAAGCTCTTCGGCTGGATGCGCACCATCCGCGGCGTTCTCCCCCACATGAAGGAGCAGCGATGGGGCCGCATCATCAACCTCACTGCCATCGCCGCCAAGACCCCCGCTGCCGGCTCCTACCCCTCCTCCGTCAGCCGCGCCGCCGGCATCGCTCTCACCAAGGCCCTCTCCAAGGAGCTCGCCCCCCACAACATCCTCGTCAACACCGTCCTCATCGGCCTCATCAAGGCCGGCCAGCACGAGCACCGCTGGGAGGCCAACCCCAACGGCCAGACCCTGGAGGAGCGATACGCCGAGATGGGGAAGAACGTCCCCCTCGGCCGCGTCGGAGAGTCCGAGGAGGCCGCCAACCTCATCACCTTCCTCGCCTCGGAGCGGGCCAGCTTCATCACCGGCGTCGCCATCAACATGGACGGCGGCGTCAGCCCCGTCGTCTAACCCTCCCCAACCCGTCATTCCCGCTTTCGCGGGAATCCAGACGCGCGGGGCAGAGAGGGCCGTTCGCCCTGAGCTTGTCGAAGGGCCCCGCGCAGGCAGGGGCCCCGACAAACGCGACCGCCCTTGCGTCCCGTAGGGGCGACCCTCGTGGTCGCCCGCCCCCGTTCGCCCCGATCACCCACTCGTCGTACCGGCGAAAGCCGGTATCCAGCGGCGCGGGGCAGAGAGGGCCGTTCGCCCTGAGCTTGTCGAAGGGCCCTGCGCAGGCGGGGGCCCCGACAAACGCGACACTGCCCACCCCCTGCCACCACCCCCTCGCGCGAAAGCCGTCCCCCCGCTACCCTTGTCCCATGCACCGTCACCACAACCGCGCCGCGACCCGTTTTCCCTCCCCCCTCGTGGGGGAGGGCCCCCTTTCCGTCGTTCCCGCGCAGGCGGGAACCCAGAGGGGCGGGGCGGACGCCATCCGGGATTCGTTTCCCCCTGGGTAATATCCGTGTTGTATCTGCAACGTGCCAACTCAGCTTCAACACGAAAAGCAAGACGAATCCCCGCAGCTATGCCGGACGCGGAAACACATCGGCCCCACACACCCCACCCGCCATACCGGCGCATGGTCCCCCCGTACCCCGATACGGGGCCGGTATCCGGCGGCGGAGTTGAGAGGGCCGTTCGCCCTGAGCTTGTCGAAGGGCCCTGCGCAGGCAGGGGCCCCGACAAACGCGACCCCGCCCTGGCGCGACCCCCTGCCACCAACCCCTCGCGCGAACGACCTCGCCGCCGCTACCCTCTCCGTGGCAGGACCGCTTAACAACCGAATCATCGCCATGGGGATCTCTGCGCACACCAATTCATTTGTTGGCCACACCCCCTCGGCCATCCCCCGGCCCTGCGCTGCAGGCCGGGGAGGGGAATTGTTTCTCACGGGCGGCAAATTTCCCCTGAAGCTGCAATGCCGGGCTGCAGCTACGCTGACCGCGCCGAAAACAATATCGCGCAGCTACAAAGCGTGGAGAAACAATGAAACTGTTTCGCCGCGGGGGCGGCCCCGCCCCAACCTCGTCCCGGCCTGTCGAAAGGGGTCACGCCCCTCCCCCGCCAATCTGTAACAATCCTGAAACACATGCGCGCTCCCCCCGCGCTACGCTGGATGCAACGTGAGCGGCACGCCGTCTTCCTGTGGCCCCCACGGCCGAGGGAAGGGCCGCCCGCAGCGGCAACACTAGCGCAAGGAGCACACCATGCCACCATTTGAGCGCCCCAGGAACCCGGATGAGGTCCTCAAGCTCATCAGGGACACCGGCGCGGAGGTCGTCGACCTCCGCTTCTGTGACATGCCCGGCACCTGGCAGCACTTCACCCTCCCCCTCACTGAGGTCGACGAGAAGCTCTTCACCGAGGGCAGCGGCTTTGACGGCTCCTCCGTCCGCGGCTTCCAGGCCATCGACGAGAGCGACATGCTCTTCGTCGCTGACGCCACCACCGCCTTCCTCGACCCCTTCTACCAGATCCCCACCGTCAGCATCCTCGCCGACGTCGTTGACCCCATCACCGGCCAGACCTACTCCCGCGACCCCCGGTTCATCGCCAAGAAGGCCGAGGCCATCCTCGCCGCCCTTGGCATCGGCGACACCAGCTTCTGGGGCCCGGAGCCCGAGTTCTTCGTCTTCGACTCCATCCGCATGGACCAGAACGCCTACAGCGGCTACTACTTCATCGACTCCGATGAGGGCGCCTGGAACACCGGCGCCGAGTTCTCCGTCGACGGCGAACGCAACCTCGGCTACCGCGTGCGCCACAAGGAGGGCTACGCCCCCGTCCCTCCCAACGACTCCCTCCAAGACATCCGCACCGAGATGATGCTCCACATCGAGCGCGCCGGCATCCGCGTCGAGAAGCACCACCACGAGGTCGCGACCGCCGGCCAGGGCGAGATCAGCATGCGCTTCGACACCCTCGTCCGCATGGCTGACAACGTCATGGTCTACAAGTACATGGTCAAGAACACCGCCCGCCAGCACGGCAAGATCGCCACCTTCATGCCCAAGCCCCTCTTCGGCGACAACGGCACCGGCATGCACGTCCACCAGAGCGTCTGGAAGGACGGCGTCAACCTCTTCTACGCGGACACCGGCTACGCCAACCTCTCGCCCACCGGCCTGCACTACATCGGCGGCCTGCTCAAGCACGCCCCCGCTCTGCTGGCCTTCTGCGCGCCCACCACCAACTCCTACCGGCGCCTGGTCCCTGGCTTTGAGGCCCCGGTCAACCTCGCCCTCTCCATGCGCAACCGCAGCGCTTCCGCCCGCATCCCCGCCTACTTCCCGCACCCGGCCGCCAAGCGCGTCGAGTTCCGCTGCCCGGACCCGTCGGCCAACCCCTACCTCGCCTTCGCCGCCATGCTCATGGCCGGCATCGACGGCATCATCAACGAGACCGACCCCGGCGAGCCCCTCGACACCAACATCTACGAGCTCACGCCGGAGCAGGCCGCCAAGGTCCCCCAGGTCCCCGGCAGCCTTGAGGAGTCCCTGAGGGCGTTGGAGGAGAACCACGAGTTCCTTCTCCGCGGCGACGTGTTTACGCCGGACGTCATCTCCACCTGGATCGACTACAAGAAGGAGCGCGAGCTCGACCCCATGCGCCTCCGCCCGCACCCGTACGAGTACTACATGTACGTGGACGCATAGGCGACTTCTTGAGACCAAAGGGGGGCGCTTCCAACCGGGGGCGCCCCTCCGTGTCTTGCCCTTGGAGCGGACGCCATGAATAACGGCCATCAGAGCGAGGCGATCGACTACGTCCTCCACACCGCCATGGAGGAGGACGTCAAGTTCATCCGCCTCTGGTTCGCGGACATCCTCGGCAATGTGAAGGGCATTGCCATCACCGTGGAGGAGCTCGAGGATGCCCTCGTGCGCGGCGTCACCTTCGACGGCTCGTCCATCCAGGGCTTCGCCCGCGACACTGAGTGGGACATGGTCCTGCTCCCGGACCCCACCACCTTCCGCATCCTCCCGTGGCGGCCCCGCCAGAACGCCGTCGCCCGCATGTTCTGCGACATCATGACCCCCCAGAACACCCCGTTCGAGGGCGACCCCCGCAACGTCCTGCGCCAGAGCGTGCAGGAGGCCAACCGCCTCGGCCTGCAGTTCTACGTCGGCCCGGACCTGGAGTTCTTCTACTTCAAGAGCCCCGACGACCCCACCCCCCTCGACGGCGGCGGCTACTTCGACCAGACCCCCGGCGACGTCGCCACGGACCTCCGCCGGGAGACCGTCCTGAACCTCAGCGAGATGGGCATCCCGGTCAAGTCGTCCCACCATGAGGCCGCCTCCGGCCAGCATGAGGTCGACCTGCTCCACACGGACGCCCTCACCATGGCCGACAACGTCATGACCGCCCGCCTTGTCATCAAGGAGGTCGCCCTTAGCCACGGCCTCTACGCCACCTTCATGCCCAAGCCCATCACCACCGTCAACGGCTCCGGCATGCACGTCCACATGTCCCTCTTCCGCGGCGGCGAGAACGCCTTCTATGACCCGGATGACCCCATCAAGTTCTCCCGCCTCGCGCGCCAGTTCATGGCCGGCCTGCTCCGCCACGCGCCGGAGATCTCCATCGTCACCAACCAGTGGGTGAACTCTTACAAGCGCCTCGTTGCCGGCTATGAGGCGCCGGTCTACGTCTCCTGGGCCAGCGTCAACAGTGCGGACCTCGTGCGCGTCCCGTCCTACAAGGAGGGCCGTGAGGAGTCTGTCCGCCTCGAGTACCGGGCGCCGGACCCCGCCTGCAACCCGTACCTCGCCTTCGCCGCGCTGCTCACCGCGGGCCTCATGGGCATCCGCAACGAGTACGACCTGCCGCCCCAAATGGAGGGCAACGTCTTCGCCATGTCGACGAAGGAGCGCGCCGAGCGAGGCATCCAGTCCCTGCCCGGCAGCCTCCTCGAGGCCATCCAGCGCGCGGAGGAGAGCGACTGCCTGCGCCAGGCCCTCGGCGACCGCGTCGTCGACACCCTGCTCACCAACAAGCGCATCGAGTGGGAACGATACCGCACCTCCGTGACGGACTACGAGATCCGCGAGTACCTCCCTCTGCTCTAGCGGCTTGCTCCCCCCGGCCGAATGTCGCCTTTGCACTGCGATGCCGTGTCAATTGCAGCCACATGTGGTGCATCCGTTGTATATAATCGAGGCGTAGCGCTTTGTGTTTCGTGCAACGGCTTCCGTGTCCTCTCCGCCGCCCACCGCCGGCAAATCACCCTTGCTGCCCCGCGGGAGCATTGAAAGACCGGGCAGCCGAGGCGGTGGCTGCCCGGTCCTATGGAGCTGGACCGGCATGACGCAGACCTGTCCGGCTGGATGACGAAAGGTAGGATGACGTGCGCAACCGCTGGGTCATCTTTGTCCGCGTCGTAATCTCTGACTTCTTCTCCAACAACTGTCCGTACATGGCCGCCGGCATCGCGTACTGGACCCTCTTCTCCATCTTCCCTCTGTCGCTGGCCGCCGTGTCCCTCCTGGGCTACGTCATCTCCACACCCGAGGAGCAGCAGGAGATGGTGTCGCGCATCATCAAGCAGGTGCCCGTTTCGGCCGACTACGTCTTGAACCTCGTTCAACGCGTATCGGAGACAAGGGGAGCGCTGAGCATCTTCGCGCTCATCGGGCTGCTGGTTTCGAGCACAGCGGTGTTCGCCGCCATCCGCAAGGGCATCAACCACGCGTGGCACGTCACCAGGCCCCACCCCTTCTTCGTTGGCAGGGGCATAGACATGCTCATGCTCCTGTTCGTTGGTCTGTTGGCCATTATCGCGGGGACCAACCTCATCGGCCTGGTCGCACGGGGCGCAGCGGTCATCTGGTTTGTGGAAGAGCCCCTCATCAACCTCGGCTTTGACCTCGCCCTCCTCATCGCATCCTTCATCGTCCTCGCGGTGCTGTACCGCTTCGTGCCCTACACGGAGGTGGAGTGGCGCGACGTCTGGCTTGGGGCGTTGGTGGGCTCGCTCATGGCGTACGGCGTCCGGCTCGCCTTCAGCGGCTTCCTCATTAACGTGAACGAGTTCAACCTCGTCTACGGCTCCCTCGGCGCCCTCATGGCGCTGCTGGTGTGGGTGTACATGTCCGCCCTGTCGCTCGTGCTCGGCGCCGAGGTGTCCTACATCTACAGCCGCGCCTTCGGTTCCCGGCGAGCGATGAACTCCTTCACCGTGCTCCAGGCCCGCTACGGCCTCGGCCGCGGCCTCTTCCCGCAGGCGGGCTTCGCGGGGCTGATCGGCAACTGGCTCATGGCCGCCCGCCGCGGCTCCGGAAGACGGACAGAGTAAGGGGCCCCTCTGACAACCCCGATGTCGGAGTATAGAGATCTGAGGTGCAGGCAGCAGGATTCTGGATGTCAGCTTCGCCGAGATGGAGTGTACGTAGTATGAGCGGAACGCAGCGGCCATTGTGTTCTGGGATCGTCGACGGGGCGATCTAAGAGCGGCCACACGTGAGTCAGGAGGAGCGAGATGCCCCATGGGTGGGACTCAACCGTCGCTCAGTTCATACAGACTGAGAACAACACCATCGTGGGCAGTCTGGCACGAGGAGTCTTTTCCACGGGTATTACAGAGATTAATGCTCTCCAAGAGGATGCTTGGCGGCAAGAGATTGGCATCCTCAAGAGTCAGTTGAAACATGGTCTTTTCACCGATTGGCACATCATCCTTGAGTATGAAATCCCCCGACGCTCTCGAAGGCCAGATGTCATCCTCCTGGGAAAGACCACCATTGTGGTGATTGAATTCAAGATTGGGGCAGAGACCTTCGACGCCAGTTCGCGCTGGCAGGTCATTTCGTATGCACTTGACCTCTACGATTTTCATTCCGCATCATCCGGCCGCAAGATAGTACCTGTCCTCTGCGCCACTCATGCAAGAAGTCTTGTAATTCAGCAGCTTGGATTTGATGGCTCGACCGGTGGGGTCGACCAACTAGTGTGTGCTAACGCATCCACCTTAGGTGTCTCAGTAGCCCAATGTATTGGGCGCCCCAGCCGCGTGGAGGGGAACCCCATAGACCCGCTGAAATGGCTCCAATCCCCTTACCGCCCGACTCCGACAATCATTGAAGCCGCCTCTCAACTGTATGAGGGCCATTCGGTCCGCGAAATCTCCCATCGATACGCCCACAACCTAGATGCGACAACGGACATGTTACTACATGAAGTGGCGACCGCACGCAGCCAACAGAAGCGGGTCATTTGCTTTATCACAGGCGTTCCAGGGTCCGGGAAAACTTTGACCGGCCTCAATGTCGTCCATGAACGAAGGCTACAAACCGGGACGCAGGCTGGGGGTATATTCCTGTCTGGGAATGGGCCTCTCGTCAAGATACTCCGCGCCGCTTTGGTTAGATTCCAACGAAAGACTACGAGCTCCTTGGATGAGCTGAAACGTCAAGTCAGCACGTTTGTACAGAATGTGCATGAGTTCCTGAGGTATTATCGCGAGCACCCCGATGAAAAGCCTCACGAACATGTCGTCGTGTTTGACGAGGCCCAAAGGGCGTGGGACAAGGTGCAAATGGAGAAAAAGCAGCATGTGAATGCTTCTGAGGCAGCACTGCTGCTTGATGTTATGGAACGCTTGGACGACTGGGCAGTCGTGATTGCTCTAGTTGGAGGAGGGCAAGAGATTTTCCTTGGAGAGGCCGGCCTTGCCGAGTGGGGTCGTGCATTACAAGAGCGTACGGTTCCGTGGGATGTAGTTGCATCACCTGAGGCACTTCTCGGAGGTGAGAGCGTGGCAGGCCAACGTGTGTTCGATAGAGGTCTTCCGGCACTGCAAACCCTTCGAGAGGCACAAGAGGCGCACCTTGAGATTATGGTTCGGAGTCACCGCGCACAACAGTGGGCGGAATGGGTCAATGCAGTGCTTGCGTTCCGGTTTAATGATGCCCGATTGGTTTTTCCGTCCACCCTGGAATTCCCGTGCTTCGTCACACGAGAGTTGGCTAATGCCAGAGCATGGCTGAAAGCGCTCCATCGCCTTAACACCGAGGATCGGATTGGTCTGGTTGCAACATCAAAGGACCACAGGATGCGAGCAGAAGGTATTGAGCGTTCCACAAGTTTCTTGGCCAATTATCCGTTTGAGTATTGGTTTTTAAACGATGGCTCCGATGTGCGGTCGAGCTACTCTCTAGAGGTAGCGGCCTCTGAGTTTGAGTGCCAAGGTCTTGAGTTAGATTGGGTGGGAATGTGTTGGGGTGGAGAGTTAACCCCATCCATAGATAGGTTCGCTTGGGAGCATAGAAAATTCCGCGGTGCAGGCTGGCACCGCGTCCGGCAGCAACCGGAACAGGTCTACACCGAAAACAGATATCGCGTACTACTGACCCGTGCGCGCAAGGGGCTGGTTATTTGGGTGCCGCAGGGTGATTGGCAGGATCCTACTCGTGATCCCGCCCGCTTTGATCGTGTGTTTGAAGCACTGTCCAGCGCGGGGGTCCCTGTGTTGGAAGAGCATTACGGGACAAACTTAGATAGTCTGTTCATTTAGGGACTGTCCCTACCCCCTCCCCCCAACCCCGCCGCTACCCCTGTGCTAGAATACAAATAAGTCGTTAATCAAGGAGTTCTGGCTGGTGCGCACCTTTCGGCTGGCCCTGGCGCAGGTCAACCCAACCGTCGGCGATATCTCCGGCAAC
>DAOUJQ010000002.1:0-20330 GCA_034422455.1 Dehalococcoidia bacterium | reverse complement strand
AACTGGTTGCGCAGCGACGGCTGGCTGAGCGACGCGCCCCTCGGCGAATGGTTCGGCGTCACGGCGGACGACGATTGCAGCGTCACCCGGCTGATACTTCCCGCCAACCAACTAAGCGGTGAACTTCCACCGGAAACAGGGGGGCTCCCCCACCTGACGGAGATCGACCTCAGCGGGAACCAGTTGACGGGGGAGATACCAGCGGGGTTGGGAAGCCTTGCCGGCCTGACGGAACTTCGCCTCGGTTGGAACCAGCTGATTGGCGCGGTCCCGGCGGAGCTGGGCGAGCTCGCCGAATTGAGTGTGCTGAGTCTCAAGGACAACCAGTTGACAGGTGTGATACCGCGAGAGCTAGGCGGGCTTGCGGCCCTGACGGAGTTGCACCTCAACAGCAACCAGTTGACGGGCGAGATACCGCAAGAGCTGGGCAAGCTCGCCAGCCTGGAAGAATTGTGGCTGGACGGCAACGCGCTAAGCGGCGCGATTCCGCCGGAGTTGGGTGACCTCGCCAGCCTCGAATCACTCAGTCTCGGTTGGAACCGGTTGGGCGGGGAGGTCCCGCCGGAGTTAGGCGGGCTGGCCAACCTTCAATCACTTGATCTGAGTGTGAATCAGTTGAGTGGTGAGACCCCAGCGGAGTTGGGCGAGCTCACGGGCCTGCAATCGCTGATCCTCTCAGGGAACCAATTGAGCGGGGTGATCCCGCCGGAGTTGGGGAGCCTGTCCAACCTGACGCAATTGCATCTCAGGTGGAACGAGTTGAGCGGGGGGATTCCGCCGGCACTGGGCAGCCTCGGCAGCTTGACAGGGCTAGACCTTGGTCGGAACGAGTTGAGCGGGGGGATTCCGCCGGAGTTGGGCAACCTTGCCGACCTGGAAGAACTGCTGATGGACAGCAACGCACTGACCGGCGAGATCCCGCGGGAACTGGGCAAGCTCGCCAGCCTGGAAGCACTGCGGCTGGACGGCAACGCACTGAGCGGGACGATCCCGCCGGAGCTGGGGAGCCTGTCCAACCTGACCATGCTGGACCTCGGCGTGAACCAACTGAGCGGGGCGATCCCCTCGGAGTTGGGTGACCTCACCAAGCTGACTGATCTGCGCCTCAGCGTGAACCAACTGAGCGGGGCAATACCCCCGGCGTTGGGCAACCTCACCAACCTGGAACTCCTATGGCTTTTCGACAACCAGTTGAGCGGGGCGACCCCGCCGGAGTTGGGCAACCTCGCCAACCTGAGAGAGCTCTGGCTCTACGAGAACCAGTTGAGCGGGGAGATACCCCCAGAGTTGAGCAACCTTGCCAAACTGAGGGGTCTGATTCTTCTCTACAATCAACTGACAGGGGCGATTCCGCCGGAGTTGGGTAAGCTCGCCAGCCTTCAGACGCTTGATCTGAGCGGGAATCAGTTGAGCGGCGCGATCCCCTCGGAGTTGGGCGACCTCGCCAGCCTTCAGACGCTTGATCTGAGTGGGAATCAGTTGAGCGGGCACATCCCCTCGGAGGTCGGCAACCTTACAAAGCTGACCGAACTGCATTTGGGCTGGAACGATCTGAGCGGGGAGATCCCGCCGGAGGTCGGCAACCTTACTCAATTGACTTCACTGAATCTCCGGGAAAACACATTGACCGGCGAGATTCCAGCGAATTGGGGAGCCTTACCAAGCTAAGGTTTCTGATTCTTCTCTACAACCAGCTGACGGGGGAGATTCCGCCGGAGTTGGGAAACCTCACTCATCTAGTGCATTTCTATGTCGAAAGGAATGAGATCAGCGGCGAGATTCCCCCGGAGTTGGGTAAGCTTTCCAACCTGCAAACCTTGTCACTTTCGGACAATCAGTTGAGCGGGCGTGTACCCCATTGGTTAGTCAATCTCACGCACCTCCGAGCCCTGGCCCTCGACGGAAACCAATTCAGCGGGACGATTCCGCCGGAGTTGGGCAGTCTTGCCAATTTAGGAAGACTGTATCTCTCAGGAAACAGACTGACCGGAGAAATCCCGGTCGAGTTGAGTAATCTTCTCAATTTAGAGGTCCTGCACTTAGGCGGGGACGGTCTGCACGGAGAATTGCCAGCATGGTTGGGCAATCTCACCAAGCTAAGGATAGTGACGATCAGAGACACTCAATTGGGTGGAAATATTCCATCGGAGTTAGGGAACCTAGCCAACCTCGAACAGCTATTTCTTCACGATAACCGGCTGACCGGGGAGATTCCGCCGCAGTTGGGCAACCTTGTTAGCCTACGCGCACTGTGGCTGCAGAGTAACCAGCTAAGCGGAGAGATTCCACCGCAGTTGGGCAATCTAGTCAGCCTGACGAGTATGAACCTGTCAGAAAACCTGTTGAGCGGGACGATACCGCAAGAATTGGGCAACCTAGCCAGATTATGGCAGCTCTATCTTCAAGGGAACCATCTGAGCGGGTGCGTCCCTAGCGGACTGCGCGGCCGAGTAGATCTATACAATTCCAACCTAGGCGGGTTGTCGTACTGCGAGAACTAGGGCACAGGCGGGAAGCCCCTGGCCGCGCTATTCCGTCACCCGCAGGTGCAGCTCGTCTAGCTGCTCCTGCTCCACCGCCGAGGGCGCGTTGAAGAGCAGGTCCGACGCCGTCTGCGTCTTGGGGAAGGCGATGACTTCCCGCAGGTTTTCCTCGTCCGCGAGCAGCATGGCGACGCGGTCGATGCCCATGGCGATGCCGCCGTGGGGCGGCGCGCCGGCCTCCAGCGCGGCCAGCAGGTGCCCGAACCGCTCCTCCATGCTCTCCTGCGTAAACCCCAGGAACCCAAACATCCGCTCCTGCAGATCCCGCGAGTGGATGCGGATGCTGCCGCCGCCCATCTCGTAGCCGTTGCAGACCATGTCGTAGGCCTGTGCGCTGACCGCCCCGGGGTCCGAGTCGAGGAGAGGGGTGTCCCCGGCAGCGGGCGACGTGAAGGGGTGGTGCACGGAGTAGTAGCGGCCGTCCTCCTCGTCCCACTCGAACAGCGGGAAGTCCACGACGAAGGCGTAGGCCAGCGTGTCCGGGTCCGCCAGGTTGCACCGGCGCGCCACCTCCAGCCGCAGCTCGCCGAGCGCCGCGTAGACCACGTCCTTGGGCCCGCCCACCAGCAGCATCATGTCGCCGCCGACGGCCCCAAGCGTCCGCGCTAGCTCGCGCATCAGCTCGACGGGGAAGAACCGCGACACCTGCGAGCGCACCTGCTCCGGCTGCAGCTCGTCCGGGTCCGTCCAGTCGCCGTCCAGCGCGATGGTGACGAGACCGCGCGCGCCTCTACTGCGGGCGGTTTCTGTCAACTCGTCCACCTGCCGTCGAGGCAACGACGCCAGCCCCGGCGCGGAAATTCCCTTTACCAGCCCGCCGTCCGACAACGCAGTCTGGAAGACCTGGAAGTCGCTCTTCAGCACGGTTTCCGCTACATTCGTGAGTTCCAGCCCGAAGCGCAGGTCGGGCTTGTCGCTGCCGAAGCGGTCCATAGCGTCGGCGTACGTCAGGCGAGGGAAGGGGCGCTGCACGCGCTTGTCCGGCACCAGCTTCCCGGCCATAGTCGCGTACAACTCCTCCATGAGCGCGAGGATGTCGTCGCGCTCCACGAAGCTCATCTCCAGGTCGAGCTGCGTGAACTCCGGCTGCCGGTCGGCCCGCAGATCCTCGTCGCGGAAGCAGCGCGCGATCTGGAAGTACCGCTCGAACCCGGCCACCATGAGCAACTGCTTGAGCTGCTGCGGCGACTGCGGCAGCGCGTAGAAGCTACCGGGGTGCACGCGGCTCGGCACCAGGAAGTCACGGGCGCCCTCCGGCGTGCTCTTGATCAGGATGGGCGTCTCGATCTCCAAGAAGCCGCGCTCGTCCAGGAAGTCGCGGATGTGCTTGACGATGCGATGGCGCAGCGTGAGGTTGCGCTGCATCCTCCGGCGCCGCAGGTACAGGTAGCGATGGCGCATCCGCAGCGCCTCGTCCACGTCGCTGTCCTCGTTGATGTAGAAGGGCGGCAGCGTCGACGGGTTGAGCACCTCCACAGTCCGCACAGCCACCTCCACCTCGCCCGTGTCGAGGTTAGGGTTGATGGTGCCCGGCGGCCGCGCGGCAACCTCGCCTTCAATGCGCAGCACCCACTCGCCGCGGACGCGCTCGGCGTTCTCGTAGGGCGACTCGATGGTCTCCGGGTTGATGGTGACCTGCACCGTGCCGCTGCGGTCGCGGAGGTCGATGAAGATCAGCCCGCCGTGGTCGCGCCGCCGGTCGACCCAGCCCGCCAGCGTCACCCGGCTGCCGGCGTCACCGGCCCGCAACGACCCGCAGTCCCTGTCCTTGAGCATGTGAATGGCTCCTTAGGTTCCGAGTGTGCCCAACAGGAATACTGCGACGCCGCGCTCCACGGGCTAAGCATTGGGTTACAGGGGCACCTACTGCCGGCCCGTCGGCGTCCGCTTGGGGGTAAAGGAGTCCATTGCGGCCAGGTTGGCGCTGACCGTGCCTTCCGAGACGACAACCAATTCCGCTTCTTCCAAGTAGTTTATGTCCCTGGCCAGGGTTTTGGTAGTCACGCCTCTGTAGAGACTGGCCAAAGGGTGCCGGTCTTCTCGAAGGTCCTTCACGAAGACGGATTCGCTGCCCAAGCCAACTAGGAAATCGAGCATACGGTCACCGGAAGGGCGGCCCAACTTGCCGTCACCGGACAGGGCTTCCCGCGCATAGTCCCGGAACGCAATTATGCGCACCTCTGCAATGACGTCTTGATGGACAGCTTCAAGCTCATCCACCAACCCTTCAAGGGCAAAGCGCACGAAGGGCGTGAGATCCGGGTCCGAGCGGAAACGGGCATGGTTCAGTTGCTCAATGTACTCCGGCCGGTTGCGGTAGTAGTAGTTGGCAAGGGAGTAGAAGCCACGGGCATTTACTCCAGACTGATACAGCAGGAAGCTCTCAACCGCGCGCGACGTCCTGCCATTGCCGTCTGCAAATGGGTGGATGCTGACGACGTAGAAGTGGGCGACGACGGCCCGCACAACGGGGTCCCAGTTCTTGGGCGGGCCAATGTTGAACCAGCGCATGAACTCTGCCATCAAATCAGGAACGCGTTCGTGCGGTGGGCACTGATATTCCCCAGCGTTGACGTTCCGCGCGCGGTACCGGCCCGGCACGTTGCCCTGATAGTCGATGCCATCCGTCACCATCCGGTGCAGCCACTGGACAACGCTCTCGGTCAGCGGCGTGCGGGGATTGGCGTCCAAGTAATCGGCCACCTGCTCCATCAGGAAAGCCGCGTTGCGCACCTCGCGCTCCTCCCGCCGCCTGCCTCCCGAGAGGACAGGTATTGTGGATGGCGCGGCCAGCACATCCTGCACCTCTTCTTCCGTGAGCTCTATTCCCTCAATGCCTGTCGTGCCGCGCACCGCCCGCATGATGTTCAGGCTATCGATACGATTCTGCACGTAGGGAGGAATGGGAATTCCTCCAATTACGGATCCTAGCGCAGTGGCGCGAGCAATCAGCCCGACTACTGCAGGGTCGTCTACCCGTACACGCATGTCAAAGTGGACATCCCAACGGGGCATTGACGCCTCCAGATTTGGACAATGTCCCAGACAATGTCCAAATTTCTGTAAATACAAAGTATAGCTAATATTCTGGGACATGCAAGTGGACAATGTCCACCGCGATGTCCCGAAACAAACCCTCCATCCCCCTACTCCGCCAGCAGCGGCAGCAGCCACCCGAACGTGAGCGCAAACAGCACCGGCGACGGCAGCATCCAACCTCGGATGCGCCCACCGGCGACCGCCGTCAGCAGCAGGTAGAGCGCCGCAAGGACGAGCACCGCCAGTGTGTAGCCCAGGAAGGGGCTGTCCAGCAGCCAGTAGACGGCCCCGGCGACGAGCCCTGCCAGCGTCCACGCCGAATGCGTGAAGAGGGCCATCGGCGCGACGAGCTTGAAGAACGACTGCTGTCGGAGCGCCGCCTGCAGCCACTCCGGCGCGTCGTCCCCGCGCAGGCGACGGACGGCCATGATGGTGAGCAAGTCAAAGCACGCCCCCATGATCGCCCCGCTGATGACCCCCGCGAGTATCGGGTGCACTACCGGGCCTCCTCTCCGTCGACGGCCCGCACCAGCTGCGCTGAAAACCCGCTCCGGCCCAGCGACTCCAGAGCCTCGGCTCCCTCGTCGCGGCTTTCCACCCTCGCGAAGAGGCTGGGACCGCTGCCGGAGAGGTGGGCGGGATGGCCGGCGGCGACTTCCAACGCATTCCAGAAGCGGTCGAGACCCGGAAACGTCTCCAGCGCCGCGCGCTCAAAGGTGTTGACCATGTTGGCTTCCTCAAGCGGCACACCCGCCCGCAACGACTCCGCGAGGTTCTCCGTCGTCGAGCCGTCGCTGAAGTCGGCGGGCCGAAGTCGCCGGTAGAGCGCGGGCGTCTTGCCGTGTAACCGGATATTCGGCATCAGCAGTACGAACCATTGGTCCCTGCGCGCCGGCAGCGCTTCCAGCAACTCGCCGCGGCCTCGCGCCAGGGCCGCGCCGCCGCGCAGGAAGAAGGGGACGTCGGAGCCGAGGCGGACCGCAGCCTCCACCAGCCGCTCCTCCGGCCAGCCCAGCTCCCACAGCCTGTCGAGCAGCACAAGGGCGGCGGCGGCGTCACTGCTGCCCCCGCCCAGGCCCGCCGATACGGGAATCGACTTCTCGAGGCGGATCACCGCACCCTGATCGCCGCCGGACTCCTCGCGCAGCAGGTCGGCGGCCTGCCAGACCAGGTTGCGCCTTCCAGTGAGGGCCGGGTTCCTGCACCGGATGGAGAACTCGGTGGCGGGCGACGCCGTCATCTCGTCGAAGAGGCTGACGGTCTGAAAAACGGTAACCAAGTTGTGAAACCCATCATCCCGGCGACCCAGGACCTCCAGGCCCAGGTTGAGCTTGGCGTACGCCCGCCGGCTCAGAGGCTCCATCCGGCCTCCGCTCCCGCGCGGCACAGCGCCGCCCACTCCTGCAGCGACAGCGTCTCCGCCCGCCGCACCGGGTTCACGCCGCATGCCGACAGCACCGACTCCACCGCCGGCGGCGGCAGTCGCAGCGCGTGCACCAGCCCGCCCCGAAGCTGCTTCCGGGGCGACGCGAACCCTGCCCGCACCAGCGCGAAGAAGGCCGCCTCGGAGGGCACGTCGACAGGCGGCGACCCATGCACGTCGATGCGCACGACGGCCGACGTCACTTTGGGCGGCGGATGGAACGACCCCGGCCGCACGGTGAACGCAATGCGCGGGATGCCGTAGAACTGCGTCGCGACGCCCAGCAGGCCGCGCTTCCCCTCCGGCGCGGCCATGCCTTGCGCCACCTCGCGCTGCACCGTCGCAACGATGGCTGTGGGCTTGTGGTCGGCCTCCAGAAAGCGGCGGATGATGGCCGTCGCAGCGTAGTATGGAAGGTTCGCGACCATCTTGTACGGCTGCCCGCCGGGCACGAGCTCGTTCAAGTCGGCGGTCAAGGCGTCGGCGTGGATGACCTGCACATGGGGCCGGTCTGCAAAGTGATCCTGCAGCGCCTCGCACAGCGCCCTGTCGAGCTCCAGCGCGACCACCCGGCCAGCCCGGCTTGCCAGCGCTTCCGTCAGCGCGCCGAGGCCGGGGCCAACTTCAACGACGGTGTCATCCGGCCCGACCTCTGCCGTATCGGCGATGCGCTCCAAGACGCTTGGCGAGACGAGGAAGTGCTGGCCGAGGCCCTTGCGGGGCTGCAGCCCAAGGCCGCCCAACAGCCGGCCGGCAGCGGTCTGCGGGGTGTTGGCGATCGGGGCCCGGGACTGTGCTGGAGGACTCATCGCTTCTCCCACGGAATCGTGGCGGGGAGCGGGGAAATCGTGTGGAAGACCGTGCACCTCCCGTCGATCGTGGACCCCTCGGCGTACCCGCCATCGCGGCTCAGGCCAGGTGGGCCCGCGGCGCCCGGCGTTTCCGCTTACCGTTGCTCCCTTCCGGGCCTGGCGGGGTTCACGGGCGTCCGTCGCGCGGGTCCCAGCCCTCAACGCCGCTCCGAACGAGCAGAGGCCGCTGGGCCAGACCTCGGGGAGGAATTCGACCCCGCTGTGGCGGATTGCGGGTACAAGGCACCGCCAGCTCCCCATCTAGCACGGCCAATTCAATCGTATGGCTGCGCCGTAGGGGTGTCAAATGAGGTTAGCCCACCACCGGCATGGTACAATCCCCACGGCCCCAAACCCTCGCTGGCGGGCCTATGCAACTCGAGGACGGCGTAGACGCGACATGGACGTGCGGAAGGCGGTCATCCCCGCGGCAGGGCTCGGCACCCGGCAGCTGCCGACGTCCAAGGCCGTGCCCAAGGAGCTGCTGCCCCTCGTCGACCGCCCGATGCTCCACTACATCGTCGAGGAGGCGCTGGACGCCGGCCTATCGCAGATCATCATCGTGACGTCACAGGGCAAGGACGCCATGGCCAACTACTTCGACCCGTCGCCCCAGTGGGAGGAGCTCCTTGACCGCAGGGGGGAGACGTCACTGGCGGCAGCCATGCGGCGCGTGCGCCAAGAGGCGGAGTTCACCTACGTCAGGCAGCACCAGCAGCTCGGCCTTGGGCACGCCGTCCACACCGCCCGCCACGCCGTCGGCGACGAGCCCTTTGCGGTCATGCTGCCGGACGACATCATCGCGGGCGGTGAGGCCCCCGCCATCGGCGAGCTCATCGAGACCGCCTCGGCCAATGACGCCTCGGTAGTCGCCGTCGAACAGGTGCCCCGCGAGCGCATCGGCAGCTACGGCGTCGTGGAGCCCGGCGAGACCGACGGCGACGTGACGAGGGTGCTGTCGCTGGTGGAGAAGCCCGCCCCGGAGGACGCTCCGTCGGACCTCGGCATCGTCGGCCGCTACGTCCTGACGCCGGAGCTGTTCGGCGCGATGGAGCGCGTCACGCCGGGCGCGGGCGGCGAGCTGCAACTCACCGACGGCATCGCGCTGCTGCTGGAGGAGCAGCCGGTGTTCGCGCGGCGGTTCTCCGGCATCCGCTACGACGCCGGCAACGCCATGGGCCTGCTGCGGGCCTCGGTGTCGCTGGCGCTGCGGAGGCCGGACATCGGACCGGGGCTGCGGGCTTGGCTCGAAAACGAACTGAACAGCTAGGGGAGGTCAGCATGGACGTCGGATTCATCGGCCTGGGAGCCATGGGCCGCCACATGGCGCGGCACCTGCAGACTGCGGGCCACACCATGACCGTCAACGACATCCGGCGCGAGGCGGCCACGCCCTTCCTGGAGGCCGGCGCAAACTGGGGCGACACGCCGCAGCAGGTGGCGCAGGCGTCCGAGGTCGTGTTCACGTCGCTCCCCGGCCCGGCGGACGTCGAGTCGGTGGCCGTGGGCGCGGAGGGCATCATCGCCGGCGCGTCGAGCGGGCAGGTGTACGTCGACCTCTCGACCAACTCGCCCGTCCTGACGCGGAGGCTCCACGCCGAGTTCGCGGCCAAGGGCGTGCGCATGCTGGATTGCCCCGTCAGCGGCGGCACCGTCGGCGCGGAGGCGGCGACGCTCGCACTGCTCGTAGGCGGCGACCAGGACCTGTACGAAGAGCTGCTTCCCCTGCTGCAGTGCATCGGCGACAAGCCCTTCTACTGCGGCCCCTCCGGCGCGGGGCAGGTCTGCAAGCTGGTCAACAACTACATCTCGCTGTCCCTGCAGCCGCTGCTGGCGGAGGCCTTCTCCATCGGCGTGAAGGCCGGCGTGGACGCAGGCACGCTGTACGAGGCCGTCGTCCGCAGCACCGGCAACACGCAGTCCATGCAGCACCGGTACCCCACGGGCCTGCTCAAGGGCAATTTTGCGCCCGGCTTCACCGTGAACCTGGGCCGCAAGGACCTGACGCTGGGGCTGCAGCTTGCCGAGGACTTCAACGTGCCGGTGCAGTTCGGCCCGATAGCCCTCGGCGAGTACGCTGCGTCGGCGGAGCGCGACCGGGGTCTGCTCGACACCGGCTCGGTCGCGCTGATGCAGGAAGAGCGCGCCGGCGTCGAGATCCGCGCCGACGTGGAGCCCCGGTAGCGGCAATCGCCCACATAGGAGGACAGCTTGGACGTAGGATTCATCGGCCTCGGCGCAATGGGCAACCACATGGTCCGGCACCTGCAGGCCGCCGGCCACGCGTTGACGGTGCACGACCTGCGGCGCGAGGCCGCCACCCCATTCCTCGAGGCGGGCGCCGACTGGGGCGACACCCCGCAGCAGGTGGCACAGGCGTCCGAGGTCGTGTTCACGTCGCTGCCGGGCCCGGTGGAGGTTGAGGCCGTGGCGCTGGGGACGGAGGGCATCGCCGCCGGGGCCGCGCCGGGCAAGGTCTACGTCGACCTCTCCACCAACTCGCCCGTCCTTACGCGGCGGCTCCACGCCGAGCTCGCGGCGCAGGGTGTGCGCATGCTCGACTGCCCCGTCAGCGGCGGCACCATCGGCGCGCAGGAGGCCACCCTCGCCCTCCTCGTCGGCGGCGACCGGAACCTCTACGAGGAGGTCTTGCCCGTCCTGCGGGCCATCGGCGACAAGCCTTTCTACTGCGGGCCCGCCGGCGCCGGGCAGGTCTGCAAGCTCGTCAACAACTTCATCACGCTGTCGCTGCAGCCCCTGCTTGCCGAGGCCTTCTCCATCGGCGTGAAGGCCGGCGTGGACGCGGGCACCCTCTTCGAGGCCGTCAGCCGAAGCACCGGCAACACGCGCTCGATGCAGTGGCGGTACCCGCCCGGCGTCCTGAAGGGCAACTTCAACCCAACGTTCACCGTGGACCTGGTCTGCAAGGACCTCGGCCTGGCAATTCAGTTGGCCGAGGACTACGGCGTGCCGCTGCAGTTCGGCCGCCTGTCCTACAACGAGTACGCTGAGGCATCGAAGCAGGGCCGCGGCAGTCTCGACGTGGGCGCCGTCGCGCTGCTGCAGGAGGAACGCGCGGGCGTCGAGATCCGCGCCGATGTGGAGGCCCACTAGCACTGGAGAATCCCCCAAAGGAGGGAGCCATGCCCCCGGACTTCGTGAGCACGGAAGAGATCATCCAACTGGCGCGGCGCCGCGTGCACCAGGGCGTCTGGGACTACCTGGTGGGCGGCTCCGAGTCCGAGACGACGCTGCGGCGCAACCGCCTCGCCTTCGACCGGCTGGCGTTTCGCCCGCGGGTGTTGCGGGACGTGTCCAGCATCGACACGTCGACCACCTTCCTCGGACACAAGCTGCGCATCCCGGTCATGCTGGCCCCTGTCGGCTCGCTGCAGGTCTTCGACCCGGAGGGCGGCGTGGCGGCGACGCGGGCCGCGGCGGAGTACGGCATCATGCACGTGCTCAGCTCCGTGACGGAGCCGGCGCTGGAGGAGACGGCCAACTGCGTCGACTACCCCAAGATGTTCCAGCTCTACGTGCACGGCGACTGGGGGTGGATCGAGGACATCATCGGCCGCGTCGTGGAGGCCGACTACAAGGCCCTCTGCGTCACCGTGGACGTCCAGCACTACAGCCGCCGCGAGCGCGTCATGGTCGAGCGCTGGGTGCAGCCGACGCGCCGCCGACCGCGAGACCCGTACTGGGGCGCAGCGCTGACGTGGGACCTGATGGACCGCATCCGCGCCCTGGCGGGCCTGCCCTTCATGATCAAGGGCATTGCGACGGTTGAGGACGCGCTGATTGCCATCGACCACGGCGTCGACGTCATCTGGGTGTCGAACCACGGCGGCCGCCAGCTCGACCACGGACTCGGCTCCATGGACGTGCTGCAGGAGATCGTGGAGGCCGTCGACGGCCGCGCCGAGATCGTCGTGGACGGCGGCGTCCTGCGGGGCAGCGACATCCTGAAGGCGGTGGCGCTCGGCGCGAAGGCCGTCGCCATCGGCAAGCTGCAGGCGTGGGGGCTCTCGGCGGCGGGCAGCGACGGCGTCGTGCGGATGCTGGAGATCCTGGAGGACGAGATGACCAGCGCCATGGGCCTCCTCGGCGTCACGTCCATGGACGAGCTCGGGCCGGAGTACGTCGTCAAGACGGACGCCGTGGTCACGCAACCCCACGAGATGAGCGCGTGGGTGAACATGCCGATCGACCGGGTGCCGTAGGCGCCCCGCCATGCCAACCCTGACCGCCATCCGCAACCTCGCTTCCTCCGCGCTGGACCTACTCTACCCGCGCAAGTGCGCCGGCTGCGGCAGGACCGGCACGTTCCTGTGCGACGTCTGCATCGCGGAGGCGCCCCGCGCCGCCGACACCGTCGGCGTCGGGCTGCAGCTCGTGCTGGCGCCCTTCGAGATGCAGGGCGCGGCACAGAAGGCGGTGCACCGGCTCAAGTACAACGGCGTCCGCGCGCTGGCGGCGCCCATGGGCATCGCCATGGCGCAGCACCTGGAGCGGCACGGCGTCGCGCCCGACCTCATCGTGCCCGTGCCGCTGCACCGCTCGCGGCAGCGCGAGCGCGGCTACAACCAGGCGGCGCTCCTCGCCCGCGAGGTCGGCGGCTGGATGCGCGTACCCGTCAACGAGAAGCTGCTCGTGCGAACGGCCGAGGCCCCGCCCCAGGCGCGGTCGGCGACGCGGCAGGAGCGGCACGCCAACGTCGCCGGCGCGTTCGAGGCGCAGGAGGACGCCAGCGGCCTCTCCATCGTCGTGGTGGACGACGTCACCACCACCGGCGCGACGCTGCAGGCCTGCGCCTCGGCCCTGCGCAACGCCAACGCCCGCCGGGTCTGGGGCCTGACCTTCGCCCGCGAGATCTAGCCATTTCCGCCGTTCCGGGCGGCCGCCGCCTTGATAACCGGGGCCGGTTTTCCCTAGAATGGGCATTCCCTCACTGAGGGACTCCGGGCCGCCGGTCCACCAAACCCCGCTGAGGAGGCGCACGGATGGAGATGCAGATCCAGTCGAGGAACCACCGCCTCACCGCGAACGCCCGCGACTACCTCACCCGCAAGCTCGAACGCATCGAAGGCCGCGTCAACCTGCCCATCGACGCCCACGTCGTCGTGTCCGAGGAGAAGACGCGGTCGCAGCAGGACCGCATCGTGGTGGAGGTGACGCTGCGGTGCAACGGCACGCTGCTGCGGGGCCAGCGGCGCGCGCCGTCGGTCCGCGCCGCGGTCGACGCCCTCGCCAACACGCTCGACCGCCGGGTCGCCCACTTCAAGAGCCGCGCCTACCGCAGCGAGGCGGCCTACCGCCACGGCGGCATCCACAGCATCCGCGAGATGGAGGACCCGGGCGCGCCGGAGCCGGACGAGGACGAGCCGGAGGAGCTGGAACTGGGCCGCGTGGTGCGAGCCAAGCGCTTCGCGATGAAGCCGATGTCCGTGGACGAGGCCGTGGTGCAGATGGAGCTGCTGGACCATGCCTTCTACCTCTTCCACAACGCGGCGACGGGCGCCCACAACGTCCTCTACCGCCGCAACGACGGCGACTACGGCCTCATCGAGCCGGAGGAGGCGTAGGGCCTCCCGTCTCCCCACCCTGGAGCCCGTCCCCGTTCGGAGAGGCGGGGGCGGGCGCGTTGCTTCTTCCTGCGTTGGTCTCCACTCACTGTCTCGATGCATAGCTGGGCTGACGAATTGTATCGTCGTGTTTCGTAGCTGTGGGAACACTTGCGTTGCCATCGTTTTGTAGCTAGTTTAGCGCATTTCAGCTTGAAGACAGTTTTTTGCGCAGGGGAGAAACAATTCCCAACTACGACCTGCCGAGGCGCGGTGGTCACGGATGCGGGTGCGGTCCTTCATGGGGAGAGCGTAGCGGGGGCGTTGGCGTTCGCGCGAGGGGTGCGTGGCAGGCTCTTCAACGGGCTCAGAGCAAATGGGACCACAAGTGCGTCGACAAGAGGCGCAACCGACGGCCCCGCCTGCTATCATGCCAAGCAGACCCGTTCATGAGAGTGGGAGCGCATGGCAGACTGGCGAAACACGCTGTATTTCGGCGACAACCTCGACATCCTGCGCGAATACGTGCCGGACGAGAGCGTGGACCTGATATACCTTGACCCCCCGTTCAACTCTAACGCGACGTACAACGTGCTGTTCAAGGAGACCAGTGGTGAGGCGTCCGCCGCCCAGATTCAAGCGTTCGGGGACACGTGGCACTGGAGCATCGAGTCCGAGGCCGCATACCGTGAGGTCGTGACATTCGACCCGAAGCACTTGGCCGATTTGCTGCAGGCTATGCGGTCGTTCCTAGGCCAGAACGACATGATGGCCTACGTGACGATGATGGCCCAGCGCATGACCGAGTTGCATCGCGTGCTGAAACCGACCGGCAGCATCTACCTCCACTGCGACCCAACGGCCAGCCACTATCTCAAGCTGCTCATGGACGCAGTGTTTGGGGCACGGAATTTTAGATCTGAGATCACGTGGAAGAGAACTTCCGCCCACAATGACAGGCTATTCGGGTCAGAGTCTGACACGCTTCTCTATTATGGCGGCAGTGTCCAAAACTCGGATGCCGTGCGCGTGCCATTGGATGAGAAAAACCTAGTGTCCAAGTATCGGTATGAAGATGAAAGAGGGCAATACCGGACCGGTGACCTCACTGGAGCGGGGACAACCGAGGGAGAATCGGGTGCGCCATGGCGCGGATATGATCCTGGAGCAATCGGAAGACACTGGGCAGTCCCAAGGACCGGCAGGTATGCGCAGTATCTCAACGAAACGCTCCTCCCTGGATATACAGGGGTGGACAGCGTGCATGGACGCCTTGATGCTCTCAACGACGCGGGGATGGTTCATTTCTCGTCCAAAGGCGGAATGCCAGCCATAAAGCGCTACTTACTGCCGGACGCGGGGCAACTCCCGGGCAACATATGGACGGACATTTATCCCGTCAATGCCCAAGCAGCGGAGCGTCTTGGCTATCCGACTCAGAAGCCAGAGGCGTTGCTGGAACGGATCATCCGGGCGAGCAGCAACGAGGGTGATCTGGTGCTTGATCCTTTCTGCGGATGCGGGACGACGGTGGCGGTGGCCGAGAAACTTGGTCGGCGGTGGATAGGCATCGACATCACACACATCGCTGTCTCGCTGATGAAATACCGGTTGCGCGATACGTTCGGGAGCACGCTGTCTGACTACGACGTCGTAGGGGTGCCGCAAGACATCGGGAGCGCGCGGGCGCTGGCGACGCAGAGCGGGCAGGAGGGACGCTTTCAGTTCGAGTACTGGGCGCTGGGTTTGGTGGACGCGCGGCCCGGCAACAACCGTCGCAGGGGCGCCGACGCAGGGGTGGACGGGTACATCAACTTCTTCGACGACAACTCCGGCAAGGCAAAGACCGTGCTGGTGCAGGTTAAGAGCGGGCACGTGCAGCGGAACGTCATCGCAACGCTCAAAGGCGACATGGAGCGGGAGAAGGCGGAGATGGGGCTGCTGGTGACGCTGGAGCCGCCAACGAGACCGATGGAGCAGGAGGCGGCGGCGGCGGGGTTCTATGTGCCGGAGCACTTTCCGGACCAAGGGTTCCCGCGAGTGCAGATTGCGACAATAGAAGACATCTTGAACAGCAACGGCCCGCGTGTGCCACGCCTCGGTCTGGCGGACGCGCCGACGTTCCGGCGTGCGCCTCGGCGCCGGCGTGCGGAGGGAGAGGCGCGACGGATGCTGTAGGAGGCGCAGGACCTACGTCCGCCTGCGCCGGTTGCGCACCAGCAGGACTATGCCAATTGCGGTCACCACCACGCCAATCGCCACCACATAGGCCATCGTCCACCCGGGGAGCGGCGCGTTGCCGTCGGCGGGAGAGGGACCGGGGCCGGTCAGCGTGTAGGCGATGCGTGCGTAGTAGATGGCGGTAAGTCCCTCGAAGCCGGAGTCCGTGCCCACGATGAGCCAGACGCGGCCGTTGCCGTCCGTCTCGACGCTGAGGGGCTGTCCCGCGTTGTCCAGGGTCTTGAGCCGGTGCTCACTGCCCGTAACCTCGCTGTGGGCGACGTCGCCGATGACCACCATGTCAGCGCCGCCCTGCGCCTGGTTGCCCTTGTCGATGTTCATGCGCAGGTGACGGTTGTCGTCCTCCGAGGCTGTCGGCTCGATCGTCGACGCCCCCGCCTTGACGAAGACGCTTTCGCCGGGCGAACCGCCAGGGCCGACGAGACCGGCCTGAACGTTGGTGGCCAGGTGCAACGACACCGACACGTCATAGGCGGTGTTCGGCTGCAGGCCGTCCACCTGCCGCTTCAGGTACATGAACAGGTCGGCGCTGCGGTTGTGGCCCTGCATGAACATGCCGCTGCTCTGGTGGAGCCCGTCCGGCAGCGCCCGGTGAACGGAATCGAGCTCGAAGAACTGCCGATCGTGGTCAACGGGCAGGTCGGCAAAGCCTGCCGTCCACCCCTCGGCATCGCTGAGGAACCTGTAGGTGAACTCCGCAGCGACGGCGTCCTGTGCCATCACGGTGGACGGCGCCAGCGGAACGACCGCTATGAGGAATACGGCCGCCGGGAGCAGCAGCGGTGACACGAAGGTTCGTCGAATAGAATGCATCGCGTCTCTACCGCCGCCCGAACTCGCGCTCAAGGTTCCCGGCGCTCAGGTGCAGCATCGTCGGCCGGCCGTGGGGGCACGTGTGCGGCTGCTGCGTCCGCTCCAGCATCCGCACCAGCTCGACCATCTCCTCGCGGCTGAGGGTCTTCCCAGCCCGCACCGAGCCGTGGCATGCGACCGTGGCCGAGATGCGTTCCTCCCACGTCGAGAACTCGGCGGCGGCCGAGGCCTGCTCCAGCATGTCGAGGAAGGCCCTCGCCGGGTCGCGGCCCGAGAGGACGGCGGGGACGCCGCGAAGCAGGCACGTCCGGTCGCCGAAGGGTTCCAGCAGCCAGCCGTACCGCTCCAGCTCGCCGGGATGGTCGTGCACCGTCTCCTCGTGGTGCGGCGCCAGCGTCACGGCGGCGGGCTCCAGCAGCCCTTGCACCTCCGGCGCGTTGCGGTGGGCGGCGAGCCGCAGCCGCTCGTAGACGACGCACTCGTGCGCCGCGTGCTGGTCGATGAGGTACAGCCCGTCGGGTCCCTCCGCGACGATGTACGTCTCCTGCGTCTGCCCCAGCACCCGCAACGCCGGCAGCGTCTCGGCCATGGTGCGCGGGGGCTGCGGGTCGCGGCCATCCGGCGGCGCCACGGCAACGCGTTCATCCTCGGACGCGGCGGGCAGCCACAGGGACGGAAGGGCGGCAGGATCCTCGACGGGCGGCATGGCCGGCAACCCGTACTGGGTCTCCGCCGGCGGCTCCGGCGCGCGGGGCGCAGTCGTCATCAGCCCGAACCCCGACGACGGCGGCGCGGTGACGACGGAGCTTGCCGCAATCTCCGGCACGGGCGCAACGGCGATGACCGTCTCGCGCACGGCCCGCTGCACCGCGCTGAACACGTCGCCCTCGCGGCGGAAGCGCACCTCCGCCTTGGTGGGGTGCACGTTCACGTCCACGTCCTCCGGCGGCACGTCGATGAGCAGGACGGCCGTGGGGAAGCGGTCCGACGGCACCAGCCCGTGGTAGGCCTCCGTCACGGCGTAGGTGAGCGAGCGGTGCTGCACGGGCCGGCGGTTCACGAAGAGGGTGATGCCGCTGCGGTTGGCGCGCGTCGACTCCGGCGGGCTCACCAGCCCCGTCACGCCGACGCCGTGCATCGGGGGCGCGTCGACGGAGAGGAAGGACTGCGCCGCCTCGCGTCCGAAGACGCTCGACGCGGCCTCCCGCAGGTCTCCGCCGCCTGGCGACGTCGAGGGCGTCCGGCCGTCGGCGACGAAGGTGAAGCGCACCTCCGGGTAGGCGAGGGTGTAGTTGGTGACCACGGCGTTGACGCGGCTCAGCTCCGACCGGGGCGAGCGCAGAAACTTTTTCCGCGCCGGCACCTGGTCGAACAGCCCCTCCACGGAGACCGTCGTGCCCACGGGTCCGCCGCGCGGCTCCTGCCGGAGGATGCGCCCGTTGGCGGCCTCGACGTAGGTGGCGGCGTCGGAGTCCGGCGTCCGGGTGAGGAGGGAGACGAGGGCGACGGCGGCCAGCGAGTAGAGGGCCTCGCCGCGAAAGCCGAGGGTCCCGATGCTCTGCAGGTCCTCGGCGTCAGTGAGCTTGCTGGTGGCGTGACGCTGGAAGAGGCTCGCGACGTCCGCCGCAGGGATGCCGCAGCCGTTGTCGACGACGCGGACGCCCTCGAGCCCGCCCGCGGTCACCTCGACGCGCACGGCAGTCGCGCCGGCGTCAAGGGCGTTCTCGACGAGCTCCTTCACAGCGGATGCCGGGCGCTCGACGACCTCACCGGCGGCGATGCGCGCAGCAACCTCATGGGGGAGCACTCGGATGGGCATGGGGAAAGTGTACCACTGGGGAAGACGCTCAACCCGTTCGCCCAGGTATCAAGAACGGGCGAACTTAGATGCTGTCGATGGGTGCGTTGGGGCGGAGGATCCCCATGAGACGATTCTTCACCCCAGGCCACTCTGAATCCAGTATTGAATACACTGCGGAATCACGAACGGCGCCGTCATATGCTATGGAAGCAGCCCTGACCACGCCATCAAACGTTGCGCCAAGCCGTTCAATGGCGACGCGCGAGCGTTCATTTCGGCGGTCAGTCCGAAAGCTGACACGATGCACCTTCCAGGTCTCAAAGGCGTGCGTCAGCATCAGCAGCTTGGCTTCCGTGTTGATGCCAGTTCGCTGGGCTTCCGGCGCAAGCCATGTCCAGCCAATCTCAACCACGTCCGGCAGGTGCTCCCCGCGTTGGTGCGGGTTCCCGGTGGGCCAGTCCCAGGACTCAATGTTGCCGAACCGTGTCGACCCGACAACCTTGCCCGTCACCCGGTCAATAATGGCGAAGGGAAGCGTACTCCCTGTGTCCCGGCCGGACAATGCCCTGTTCACGTATCGCCGCATGTCGGGTTCATCAGCGGGAACATCTGTCAAACCGTACGTGTCCCTCGACTGAGTAGCCGCTCGAACAAGCGCCGGAACGTGGTCCAGAGACAGAGGCTCGAGGCGGACAGCCCGGCCCTCGAGGGTTACGAGATCCAACAAACCTGTTGGCTCCTTTGGCTGCAGGGGTTAATGCGAGTCACACATCGATTCTATCTGCTTTTCGGTAGGCGCGGCACCAGAGGCCTCATGCGCTCCGTCTTGGAATCGGCGCCGTCCTCGTCGGCCGCTACCCGTCGTCTCCGCTGGATGCGGGGTGGTCTTGTTCCTCCGCCGCCGTCTCCAGCGTGTACAGCGACGCGCCGCCCCACTGCTGGCAGAAGTACACGATGATGTCGCGGCCCAGCGCCGTCAGCGGAGGGCCGAGGATGACGCCCCACAGCCCGAAGAACTGGCTGCCGATGGTGATGACCAGGATGACGGCGATGGGGTGCAGGTTCAGCGTCTCCGCCTGGATGCGGGGCACCAGCAGGGTGTTCTCCAGCAGCTGGACCGCCAGGTAGAGCAGGATGACCCACACGATCTTGTCCGGCTCCGTCGCAAGCGTCACCAGCACGCCCACCGCGCCGCCGATCCACGGGCCGATGATCGGCACCAGCTCCGTCATGCCCGCGACCGCGCCCAGCACGACGGCAAAGGGGATGCCCAGCGCCAGCAGCCCGACCGTCACGATGACGCCGACGACCACCCCCAGCGTGAGCTGGCCTCGCAGGTAGCCGCCAAGGGTGCGGTCGGCCATGTGGATGAGGTCGCTCACGTAGGGGCGCAGGGACGACGGGAAAGGCGCCTGCAGCGACCGGGTGACCATCGCCGAGTCCTTCATCAGGTAGAAAATCAGCACCGGCGCCGTCGCCAGCCCAAGGATGAAGGCGAAGGAGCCCGCGATGACGCCGAAGGTCTGCTCCACCACGTTCAACGCGGCTTGGCCGACGATGCCCCCAACATTGGCAAGGGCATCTTCGATCTGGGTGCGCTGCTCCTCCGAAACCACTTCCCCGTACCAGTCGACCCAGCCCTCCACCGTCGCCTGGGCGTCGGCGAGGAACTCCGGGAAGTCCTCGGCAAACTCCTGCCCCTGGTCGACGGTGGGCGGGACCACCGCCACCAGCACGCCGATCAGGATGCCCAGCGCGGCCAGGAAGATGACGCCGACGGAGAGGCCGCGGGCCAGCTCCGGCCGGTTGGCGCGGCCGGGCATCCACCGCTCGAGGAACCGCGCGACGGGCAGCAGGACGTACGCCAGCACGGCGCTGAGGCCCAGCACCAGCAGCACCGACCCCAGCAGGTACACGACCAGCAGCGCGACAAGCAGCACGACGCCAAAGGCCACCAGGTGCGGTCGGTTGCCGGTCATGATCTCCCGCATGCGCGCCCCCTCCCGCCGGCGCCGTCATCGACGCCGGGCACGGCACAGGGTACCTGATTGCGGC
>DAOUJQ010000001.1:0-324200 GCA_034422455.1 Dehalococcoidia bacterium | reverse complement strand
GCGGCAAACTGGGCGGAAGCGTCCACGGCTTGTGCCAAGACAATAGGAAACAGCGCTATTGGCGCGATGGCCAGCAGGGCCGATTGAACGCCAAGCCCTAAAGCAACCAATGGGGCGGGCTTCTCGTCAGCCTCGTATTGCGGGAAGGTAGTCGGTTGCTGGGTAGACATGCGGTGTGTTCGGCAGGGCGCTTTGGCGCACGACGCTGCCTACTCGCCTCCGTGCTGCTTGATCGACGTTGGCGCCCAACCCGTCGCTCTGCCGGAGCCAATGAGACTCGGGAATGCGCCGTGCGATTATACGGCAACTCTGCGCTTGCAGTCACACACGCATGCTCAGCGGCGTAGCGCATGCCGGCGCGCCAACGGTCCGTGCCGACAGAGCGTAGCAGTAGCAGGGCAAGCGCTCCCAGGAACGGTATTTTCCTTGTTGGGATTGTGTATTATCTGTATGGCGTCTTTAGGCCGATGCTTCATTTCAAGGAGGGCGCCACGGCAACAGCTTCCCAAAATCCGAAGTATGAGGCTCACGAGAACCCACCGTTCCTGACGTCGCTAGGGCTCGGTGCGCAGTTCGCATTCATCGCCACGGCGACGCTGCTGGTGACACCGGTCATCGTGGCACAGGAATCGGGACACGAGGACCTTCTGGTTTGGATGGTCTTCGCGTCGCTGGTAGTGGTTGGCCTCTCAACCCTGCTGCAGGTGCGGAGCGTTGGGCCGGTAGGCTCCGGGTCCGTGCTTCCCATGTTCACCGCAGCGGTCTCTATCCCCTTCTGCATCTCGGCCATGGCAGACGGCGGGCCCGCGGCATTGTCTACGTTGGTTATTGCCTGCGCCGTAACCCAGCTCGTGATCTCACGGTGGTTGTTCATCCTGCGCCGCATAGTCACACCGACGGTGGGCGGCATCGTGATTCTGATTCTTTCGATCACGCTGGCCTCCGTCGTGTTCAAGATACTGGACGACGTCGCAAAGGTTGAGCCGGTGCCCGCCACGCTATCGGCGCTGGTCACTCTGGTCGTTGTGGCTGCGATCACGCTCCGCGGCGCAGCACTCCTTCGACTGTGGGGACCTGTCATCGGCATAATCGCGGGCACCATCACCGCCGCCGTGCTCGGCATCTACGATTTTTCGCGCGTGGAGGAAGCTGCATGGGTGGGGCTGCCGGGGACCGCTCCATCACTGTCCATTGACTTTGGGGTCACGTTCTGGACGCTTATGCCGTCGTTCCTCTTTCTGGGCGTGATCTTCTCGATCCAAGCCAACGGTGAATCGATTGCGATGCAGCGAGCGGCCTCACGAGAAGACCGGGCAATCAACTTTCGCGAAGTCCAGGGCACGTTGGCCGGAAGCGGCGTCAGCAACCTCATGGCCGGCATCACCGCAACCGTGCCCAACATCATCAACTCAGGCATTGTCTCATTCGTCAGGACAACCGGAGTGGCCTCGCGCCACGTGGGCTATGCCATCGGACTGATCTTCCTGGCGCTTGCCTTTTCTCCGAAGGTGTCAGCGGTCTTCAGCACGATCCCGGGTCCAGTGATGGCCGGATACCTGATGCTGGTGTGCGGCACCCTCTTCGTGGACGGCGCTCGTACGGTCATCCTGTCGGAGACAAACCCACAGAAGGTTGTGGTCGCCGGCATTTGCTTCTGGATAGGCGCGGCATTCCAGTTCAGTCTTTTTGCCCTGCCGGACCTGGGGCCGGTCATCGGCGGACTGTTCCAGAGCGGCATCACAACAGGCGGTTTCGCGGCGATCGCTATGATCCTGTACCTGGAACTGACCAATCCACGCAGGATGCGCTTCCAGTCCCGGCTTCACGTGGACTCCCTGCCGGAGCTCACGACGTTCATCCACCGGTTTTCCGATAGACGCAAGTGGAGCCAGGCCATGAAAGACCGGCTGAGCGCCGTGGCCGAGGAGACGTTGCTCACCCTTGCGCCGCTCGACCTAGAGGCCCCGCGATCAACCGACGGTGACGCGCCGGACGAGGAACGTCGATTGGTTGTGGTAGCTTCCAGCGAAGGACCCGTCGCAGATCTGGAGTTCATCGGCGGCGCGGGAGGCGACGCAGTCAACATCGAGGACCGCATCAGACAGCTCCAGCAGCACGACGCCGAGTCGTTTGTGGAGGACGAGACGTCGCTGAGGCTGTTGCGGGCCTACGCATCGTCTGTGCGGCACCAGCAGTTTCGCGGCACGGACATCATCACGGTGCGCGTAACCCAGCCCGGCCAGCGCCTGTAGGGCAACTCTGCACCCTTCCTGCGCCACCCCATCTCCCGCTCTCTGTTGTTGCCCAATGCTCACGCTCCGTATAATCGAGGGACGGTGCGTTGCGATCCCCACGCAGCGCGGCTTGGATTGAGAGGTGTACCGTGTGGTTCGTGCCCAAAGTGATGAGCACCCAGCACCCGGACAACGCCACACCCGCTCCGTTCGCGGACTCGGAGGGCGTGCTGAAGGGCGAGGGAGAGGTGGATGAGGCCGCCGATATCTTTGCCCTCGGGTGCAATGAGCAGATGTGGGACTCAGAGGGCAAGGAAGCGGACAACCACGTTGTCCAGAAGCTGCTGACGAGCTACTCCGACTTTTTCCGGGACGAACGGCGCCTTGGGCACGACGTCATCCTGACGCTGCGCGTGCCCAACCCCTCCGTCGAGCGTGACATGCGCAAGTCCATGGTTGAGGCGCTGCAGAGCGTGCCCTCGGCGTGGGACGCGGCGAGCGGGTTCTACGCGGGCCTGGATGAGGACGAAGCCCCCATCCAGGAGGTCATCCTGCCAATGACCACCAGCGCGGAGGAGATGGCGCTGGTGGAGGCGTATTACCGCCAGGTCATCGTTGGGCAGGAGGCGCAGTCCCTGCCCGGCGGCCGCATGGTGCGCGAGTGGGTGGGAGAATTCTCGCCGAAGCGCATACGCGTCATCCCGCTGGTGGAGGACCGCGACCGCATGCTGCGCAGCGACAGCATCGTCGAGGAATACCTGCAGGGGCGAGATGTGCCCTACCAGCGGGTATTCCTGGCCCGGAGCGACCCGGCCCTCAACTACGGCACCGTGGGCGCGGAACTCATCCTGAAGGTAGCCTTGCAGCGGCTGCACCGGCTTGAGGGGCGGTTGGGCATCCCGCTCTACCCCATTATCGGCGCGGGCTCTGCGCCATTCCGCGGCCACCTGACTCCGCTGAACATCGACCGCACTTTCCGCGAATACCCCAGCGCGCAGACGGTCACGGTCCAGTCGGCGTTCAAGTACGACTATGACCGTGAGACGGTGCGCGAATCCATCGCGCTGCTGCGGGCGCATACGCGCCGCGATCCCGTGCCCATCGACGAGGAGCGCGCCGCCGCCATAGTGGACAAGGTAACAGCGGCGTACCAGGAGCGCGTCGTGCAACTGGCCGGCGTCATCAGCGCGGCCTCCGCTCACGTACCGCGGCGGCGAGAGCGCAAGATGCACGTGGGTCTCTTCGGCTATGGCCGATCGTTGGACGGCGTGGGCGGCGCAACGCTGCCTCGAGCGATTGGGTTTGCGGCATCGCTGTACTCCATCGGCGTGCCGCCGGACCTGCTGGGGCTCAATGCGCTGGACCAAGCTGACTGGGCCTTCGTGCGGGAGGCCTATCCAAGCGTAGACGAAGACCTGCGCGCGGCACTGCGCTTCACCAATGAGCGGCATGTGCGGGAGCTGATGGGGGAGGACTCCTTGCGCATCGTCGGGCAGTTCACGGATGAGGTGGACCGTGTCCACGAGGGCCTGACGAGCGCCATTTGGGCGGCCATCAACGGCCACTCGGAGGTGCAGGTCAACCGCTACGTGGAGGAGGCCGCCCGGCTTCGCCGCTACCTGGGGTAAGAGCGAGCGCTACGATCCTCCTGCCAAGTGAACTGAGAGGATGCCGGCCTTTGTCAGCTTGAACTGGGGTCCACCGGCAGGCCGGACCCCGTCGCGATTTCCCACTGGAAGCCGTCGGGGTCGGCAAAGTAGCCAGAGTAGCCTCCCCAGAACGTCTCGGCGGCGGGCTTGATGATGCGGGCCCCGGCCATTTCCGCCTCAGCGAGCACCGCGTCCACCTCGGCGCGAGTGGCCACGTTGTGGGCGATGGTGAATGCGTGTGCCCCGGAGACCTGGACCGCCTCACCGACTTCATCAGCGAAGGCCCACCTTGGGTAGAGCGATAGCATCATGTTGCTCAGGGCAAAGAACGTAATTGACGGCCCGCCCGCCTCATGCACGGGAAACCCCAGTCCGTCGCGATAGAACCGCGTAGAACGGTCAAGGTCAGTGACTCCCAGCGTGATGATGCTTATCCGAGGTTCCATGCCTGGCCCTCCGTCGTCAGTGTCCTGTGATATTAGGACATGTGTTCTTGGCAGTCAATACACTGTCCCAAGTAGGTGTATCTCAGCACCACGGCGGTGTACGATTGAGCCATGAGCAGCTGGCAAGAGCGGTTTCGAGACAAGACCCGCGACACGTTGGAGGAGGCATTGCAGGCCATCGGCGTGGGCGCGGAGATGGCGGAGCGCGGGCGGGATGAGGAGGCCTACGGCAAACGGCTGTTCACACGTTCGCTGGGGGTCATCGACATCGCGGACGGGCCAATCTCGTGGGTCAACGTCGTAAAGCAGGACGGCAGCGACAGGAGCCCGCCGCAGTGGTGGTTCATCTTCGGCATACCTGACGCGCGCAAGATGCCTAAAGGGGGCACGATCAAGCTGACCACGCTCCGGAAAAAGTCGTTCCCCATCTTCGGCGAGGTCCTCGACGTGTCCTGGCGCGGCAAGGACCGCGGGACGGGCCTCATCGACATGCTGTCGGAGGACGCCACCGTCGACGATCTGGTCAAGCGCGTGCGGGACATGACGCTGCAGAACCGGACGCACCCGTTCCAGGGTTGGACGCTGCAAACGGGCAAGAACTTCTCGTTCTCGCAGGAGGACTGGGATGCCCTCCAGACTATCGCCTACTACGTGACGATCACGCCGCTGGGATAACAAGCCGGGGACAATGCGAGGCGTAGTCGGGGCCTGGGACAGGGGAAGGTACACGAGAGCAGGGCACGCCTAGTTGCGTGCCGAAAAGTGGCTTGAGGTTAAGGAGTAGCCTATTCTTCGTCGGTCGTGGGCCGCACTGAGTTTCCCAGGCGCGCAATCGCGGCGAACACGGCGAGGGTAATCACAACGGCCAAGGCCGCCAGCGCCAGCCCTGCGGAGCTCACAATGAACTCCGTGATCTCACCGAAGGCCATAGCATACCTCCACGTATGTCAAGGCCCGCCTTTCAGTGACCTGCGCATTTTACGCCCGCTGTCAACCAATATCGACGGGTTATTTGGCTATTCTCAACGGTATTTGGCGGGAGTTGCCAGTTTCATGATTGGCGGTTGTCGAGTCCGCATGTACACTTGAACGGGCACTCCCTCGTTCACACACCCATTGGTTTCATCCATTCCCCTAAAGGAGCACGCCAATTGACGACTGCCTATGACCGGCACGAGTCCCAGTTGGCCATCGACGTCCAAGGTCTGCGCAAGTCGTACGGAGACGTCGAGGCGGTGAGAGGCATCGACCTGCAGGTGGCCAGGGGCGAGGTCTTCGCGCTGCTCGGGCCCAACGGCGCGGGCAAAACGACAACCGTAGAGATCCTCGAGGGACATCGCGGCAGGTCAGCCGGACAGGTCTCCGTCCTGGGGCATGACCCCAACGCCAACGACATCGCTTACAAGCAGCGGGTCGGCATCGTGCTGCAGTCGACGGGCGTGGAGCAGTACCTGTCCGTAGAAGAGACCATCGAACTGTTCCGCGGCTACTACCCCCACCCGCTGCCGCTGGAGCAGATCCTCGACCTAGTCGGGTTGCGGGAGCAGCGGCGAGTGAAGGTGAGCAAGCTGTCCGGCGGACAGCAGCGCCGGCTGGATGTTGCGGTGGGGCTGGCGGGCGACCCGGAACTCCTCTTTTTGGACGAACCGACTACGGGCTTCGATCCGTCCGCCCGCCGCGGGGCGTGGGAAATGGTGAAGGGGCTGAAGTCGCTCGGCAAGACAGTGCTGCTGACGACGCACTACATGGAGGAGGCGGAATACCTGGCGGACCGCGTCGCAATCCTGGTGCAGGGACGCATAGTGGCGGAAGGCGCGCCGGGAGAGCTGGCCCTGCGCGACAGGGCGACAACTGTGCGGTTTACCCTGCCGGAAGGCGCTCCAACGCCGCCAGCCAGCCTGCAAGCGGAGGTGTCTGAAGGGTCGGCCTACACACTCTCGACGGACTCACCGACGCAGACGCTGCACGCGCTCACGACGTGGGCGGTGGAGCACGGCGTGGAGCTCGCGGACCTGACGATTTCCCGCCCGACGCTCGAGGACCTCTTCATCGAGCTGGTGGAAGAGTCCGAAGGGAGCGGGGAGTAGCCATGAACTCGCTCAAGCTCGCCCTCCGGCAGGTGCGGTACGAAAACCGGGCGTTCTGGCGCAACCCCGCGGCCGCCTTCTTCACCTTCGTCTTCCCGCTCATGTTCCTGGTGATATTCAACCTCATCTTCGGCAGCCAGGAGGTCACGGACGACTTGGGCCGCACGTTCAACCTCTCCACCTTCTACGTGCCGGGCATCATGGTGTTCGCCGTGGTCGGGGCCACGTACTCCAACGTAGCGATGGGGATCACGTTTGCGCGTGACGGCGGGCTGCTGAAGCGCGTCCGGGGCACGCCCCTGCCGAGCTGGTCCTACCTGTCAGGCAAGATCATGCACTCCGTGCTGCTGACGGGGCTGCTGGTGGTCATCGTGGCTGGGGCGGGCAAGCTGCTCTACGACGTGGACCTGCCGACGAACACGCTGGCAGCATTCCTGCTCACGCTTGCGATGGCGGCTGCGACGTTCTGCACACTGGGGCTGGCGATCACGGTGGCCATCCCCAACGCGGACGCGTCACCGGCCATCGTGAACGCGTCGATCCTGCCGCTGCTCTTCATCTCCGATGTCTTCATCCCGCTGGACGACGCGCCGGCATGGCTAACGACATTCGCGGACGTGTTCCCGGTACGGCACATGGCATTGGCGCTGCACACGTCCTTTGACCCGTTTGAGACCGGGAACGGATTCGAGTGGGCACACCTCGCCGTCATGGCGGCGTGGCTGGTCGCCGGACTGCTGGTGACCGTGCGATTCTTCCGGTGGGAGCCGCGCCGCTAGACGTGTGCGCCCCTAGCGCTCGTACCAGCCGGACCCGAAGATCAGCCCATCGTGCCGCTTTGCCCACGTGTGCTTCTTGGACTCTTCGCCGGTTTCCGGGTTCCACAGCGTGTAGTCGACCCAGCGGCCGGCTTCCGTAGTGCCGAGGAGCGGCTCGCCATAGAAGTAGCCGGTGGAGTCAACCCGTTCCGCGGGATCCCGGCCTATGAAGCGCGGGTTGGGGTGTGAAATCGTGTATCCATCCTCATTGATGATGAAGACGTACCATTCGTCATCGACGTTCGCCGGGTCATTGTGATAGGCCACCGAGGCTTCCATGCCCTCGCTGTTATAGCGCTCGATGGCGTCATCCACGACGGCCTTGGTGAATGCGCCGGGCTCATCTTTCGTTGGCGGCGGCAGGGACGGCGCCTCCTGCGTGACGGCGATGATGGCGACAACCAGCGCCGCGAAAGCGACGATCGTTGCCAGTCCAGCCAGACCAACCGAAAGGCGTTCCGTCATCTAACCCCTCCACCGTTCCAATAATAGTGCGCGGCCATTACCGGGGTCGGGCATGCGCCAACCCGCACCATTCTACCCTACCCATCACTTTACACGAATGGACGGTTGTCAGGTTATCAGCAAGAAACCGCCAAGTGTTCGCTCGCAAAGGGCAAAAGCGTCGTTGACTGGCATGTGGCGAGGCCATATACTTGCGCAGACAACTTCAGAGCACTGCCCGTTCAGGTGCCCACCCGGGAGAATAGGGAAGGCGGTGAAAGTCCGCCGCGGTAGCGCCACTGTAAGCGGGAATGACGGCCGAAGCCCACTGCCCAACGGCGGGAAGGGTCAGGCGCAAGGACAAGCCCGCGAGCCAGGAGACCTGCCTGAACGGAAGGTGACCACTCTCCGCTCCAGAGAGGGTCCCTGTGCCGCCGCAAGTGAGCCCAGACAGCGGCGGCGCCAAGACCTCCGGCGGGAGTGACGCCGGAGGTCATTTTGTTGCGCGTGGCGGGACTGGCGGGGCTCCGCACATATCGGCAGAGCAGCGTTGCCGCTCGTCTGGCCGTGGGCGCCGCAGCCCTTGGCCTGCTGACGCTTGCGACCGCCCTCATTTCCCTCAACGTGGGCCCCGTGCCCATCCCCGCGAACCACGTCCTCGCCATCCTGCTGTCCACCATTGGGATTGACGTTGGGCAGTTCACGCGCACCGAGCAGCTCGTCATCGAGCAGATCCGCATGCCGCGCATCGTCGTGGGGGCGCTGGTGGGCGCGGCGCTCGGCGTAGCGGGCACGACGATGCAGGGACTGTTCCGCAACCCGATGGCGGACCCGGGGATCATCGGCGTCTCAGCCGGCGGGGCACTGGGCGCGGTCATCGCAATCGCGACGGGGCTGACAGGCCTCTTCTTCCTCGCGCTCCCCGCAATGGCATTCGCGGGAGCGATGTGCGCGGCGTTCCTTGTGTACGGCATCGCGGCCGTGGGCGGACGGTTCTCCATGGCGACATTGCTCCTGGCCGGGGTCGCCGTCAACGCCTTCCTCGGAGCGATTGTCTCCGCAATCATCGTGCTCCACCCCGACAACGGGGCGCTGCGGGAGATCCTCTTCTGGCTGTCCGGAGGGCTCGAGTCGCGGGCCTGGGAGCACGTCCGTGTGTCCGCGCCGCTGGTCCTGGGCGGCCTCGCCGTTACGCTGCTCATGGCGCGCGACCTGAACCTCCTCATGCTCGGCGACAGCGAGGCCCGGTCAATGGGTGTGCGCGTGGGGCCAACGCGGGTGATTCTCCTTGCCGCCGCGAGCATGGTCACCGGGGCCGCGGTCGCAGTCAGCGGGACCATCGCCTTCGTCGGGCTCGTGACACCGCATGTGCTGCGGCTCATCCTTGGGCCGGACCATCGCGTGCTGCTGCCAGCGAGCGCACTGGGCGGAGCGGTCTTTGTGCTGCTGGCAGACACGGTTGCACGCAGCCTCGTTGCGCCGGCGGAGCTGCGCGTGGGCATCATCACCGCCTTCGTTGGAGCGCCCTTCTTCATCTTCCTGCTGATAAAGAACAAGCGTCAGACCTACTCGCTTTAGCCGACACCGCCCAAGAAGGAGTTATGTGTATGCTCAGTCGCTTCCTCACAGTCCTCGCGGCCCTCGCTTTGGTGTTGGCGGCCTGCTCAAGCGAGCCGGAGACCACGGCGGAGCCGGAACGCGCGCCGACGACCGTCCCTGCAGTTGCCGCCGATCCAACAGCCGTACCGGCGGCTCCTCCGACCCCCGAACCAACGGCCGCATCCGAAGCCGCCGCTGCGCCGGAACCGACGCCCGCGCCAACCGCGACGGCAACTCCGGACCCCGTCAGGCAAGCATTCCTGGACGTACCCGGCATCGTCGACCCGACCAACTTCAGGTGGCCGCGCGAGGTCGAGGGATTGAACGGGGTAGTGAGCGTTCCCGCCAAGCCGGATCGAATAATCACGGCAAGCATCGGCCACGACGAGATGACGCTGGCAATCGTGCCGAACGAACGGCTGGTGGCCGTGGGCGGCGTGTCCAAGATAGGCACGTACTCCAACGTCGCAGATTTCCTGCAGGACAAGCCGGAGATCTCGCGCGACCCGGAGACGATCATCGTCCAGGCGCCGGACGTCGTTGTGACCAGCCCCTTCTTCAACGCCGACGGCATCGAGGCCCTGACGCGGGTCGGGATCCCGGTCATCCAGACCGAGTTGCACCAGAGCCCGGAGTCGCGGATTGCGGCGATCCTGCTCATGGGTTACATCTACGGGGAAGAGGAACGCGCAGTAACGTTCGCCAACGAGATCCGTGAGCGGTACGACGCGCTGGTAGCGGTAACGGGCGCGGCGTCCCCCAAGCCGCGGGTGCTCGTCCTGACCAACTACTCGGACTCGATATGGGTCGCCGGAGCCGGGTCAACTGAGGGTGGCGTCATCGAGGCGGCAGGCGGCATCAACGCTGCGGCAGAGGCGGGCGTGGAGAGCAACCAGACAACCAGCCTCGAGGGCGTCATCTCCATGGCGCCAGACGTCATCGTCATCCCCCAGCCGGTTGACTTCGGCGCGGAAGAGTTCATGCAAAGCCTGCTGGGCAACGAAGCTCTGGCCGAAGTGCCCGCCATCAAGAACGGCGCCGTTCACGTAGTCGAGAGCAAGCACTACACTACACTCTCGTTCTGGAACATCCTGGGCGCGGAGTCGCTGGCCCGGCTGCTCTGGCCGGCTGCATTCTCCGACCCGGTGGACCTGTCCTTCAGCATGGGAGGATAGCCGCATGGCAGATGGCCAGGAACCGGCGGTTGACGCGCGAAACGTGACATTCGCAGTCGAGGCGGCGACGCTGCTCAACTCAGTTGGGCTGCACGCGGGCCGGGGAGAACTCGTGGGCCTCATCGGGCCCAACGGCTCCGGCAAGTCGACGTTCCTCCACACCGTTTCGGGGCTGCTCAGGCACCAATCGGGGACGGTCGCGCTGAGCGGGGTGGACCTGCGAACGATGTCGCCAAAGGAGGTGGCAGCCGGGCTGTCGCTGGTGCCGCAGATCGCGCCGTACACACACGGGTTCACCAGCATAGAGCTGGTGCTCATGGGCAGATATCCCCACCTGGGCCGCTTCCAGGTGGAGGGGCAGGAAGACGACCAGATTGCGCGAAAAGCCATGCGGCTCACAGAAACGGAGCAGTACGCGGACCGAACGCTGGACACGATGTCCGGCGGCGAGAGGCAGCGAGTGTTCGTGTCGCGGGCGCTCGCGCAGCAGCCGCGCGTCCTGCTGCTCGACGAACCCACCTCGAACCTCGATGTCCTGCACCAGCTCAAGGTGTTCGAGCTGGTCCGCAGACTCGTTGACGACGGGCTGACGGCGATTGCCGCCATCCACGACCTGAACCTCGCCGCGCGCTACTGCGACCGAATGGTCCTCCTAAGCGGCGGGCGCGTGCTGGCCGAGGGAACGCCGGAGCAGGTGCTGGAGCAAGAGACTGTGAGGAAAGCGTTCGGCGTGGAGTCTTCCGTCTATCGGGACCCCGTGACAGGCGCCCTCGCGATCAGCGTCATCGGCCCGGCGGGCGACCGTGCCAACGGACACGACCCGCGCACCGGCTAAACGCTGCCATGCTGCTCCGGGAAGCAATCGCCAACATCGGGCCGTCAGCGTTCGGCCGTTGGGCATCGTGCTGTTCAGCCAGTGGCCGGGGGTGTTTCAGGCGCCGTTTTGGTAGATGATTGAGGCCTCCTCCTCTGTGAAGTCCGGGACCTGTAGCTGTCGCGGCGTGGACCAACTACGAAAACAATGATTTTTTAAAGTGAAGGAACAACTCGTATCCAATAGAGGGGATTTCAGATACGGATTGTTTTGGCGAATAATAGGGGCCATCGGCCCCAGGGAGCCCACAGCGTTGTTGTGGGATCGCGTGGTTGCCGTCTTCATAGGAGGAGGGTAACGAAGAGCCGAGTGCCCGCACAAGGGAATGGTGGCAGGGCGCAAAGCAGCACGGACATCCGGCAACGTGAGCGGGGTTGGCAGGATGCAAAGGGGGTAGGTCTTGGGCGTTTGGAGGCTGGTGCGGCACGGCGAGACGGTGTGGAACCTGGAGGGCCGGATCCAGGGGCACCGGCACGTGCCGCTGACGGAGCGCGGAAGGATGCAAGCGCGGCAGCTCGCACTGCGACTGGCTGGCGCACAGCCCGCGGCGCTCTACAGCAGCGACCTGAGCCACGCGCTCGCAACCGCGCAGGAGCTGGCGGACAGCTCCGGGGCAGAGATCCGCACGGACCCTTGGCTGCGCGAGTTCTCCTACGGCGCGTGGGAAGGGCTGACGATGGCCCAGGCCAAGGAGCGCGATCCCGAGGTCTATGCCGAGCGCATCGCGAGGAACAACACGGCCATGGCCGCGCCGGGCGGCGAAACGACGCTTGACCTGCTGGCGCGCGTCCGCACTTTCTGCGACGCTGCACTCAAGCGGCACGGCGCGCAGGACGACGTCACGGTCGTCGCGCACGGCGGCACGATTCGCGCAGTGGCGGTGAGCCTGCTGGGCTTGGACGAGGAACATTTCTGGCGGCTGCGGCTCTCGCACGGCAGCCTCTCCGTGGTGACGGTCCTGGAGAACTCTCGCGTGCTCGAACTCTGGAACGACACCGGTCACCTACAGGGCACGGCGTCAAGGACGATCCCGTGAGCGGCCGCATGACGCTGGTGCTCGGCGGAGTCCGCGCCGGAAAGAGCGCCTACGTCCAGCGGCTCGCGTCCGAAGGCGGGCGTGTGCTCTTTGTTGCGACGGCGGAGGCCGGCGACGAAGAGATGGCGGAACGCATCCGTGCGCACAAGGAGAGCCGCCCCGCACACTGGGATACGCTCGAGGAACCGCTCGACGTGGCGGGCACCTTGACGCCAGCAGCCGGCTCCTATGACACCATCCTGCTCGACTGCCTGACGCTCTGGGTGAGCAACCTGCTGCTGCAAGAGGCCAAGCCGGGGGAGGCGCGAGAAGTCGTTGGCGCGCAGGTTGACGCCCTGCTCGCACTGCAAGACCGGAGCACGGCGACGTGGATTGTCGTGAGCAACGAGGTTGGGCTCGGCGTCATGCCGCCGTCGGCCCTGGGACGCGCATTCAAGGACGCGCTGGGGCGCGCCAACCAGAGATTCGCGGCGCAGGCGGACGATGTGGTCCTCATGGCGGCCGGCCTGCCGCTGCGGCTCAAGTGAGCAATCCCTCCCCTTGCATCCGGTCCGCGCCGCGAATCTGAGCGCTTCCAGGAAGGAGCTTTCACGGCGCAATTGACTCCGGAAGCCAATGCATTTCCGGCATACGGTTGTGTTAGGATTCTCACGCATTCCTGAGTGGGAAAGGAAGGAACCATGACCGGCGTCCTTGCCCGAATGTGCGCCGATCATCCCTGGCGCACCATCGCAGTGTGGGTCATTGTGATCGTGGTGGCCCTCGCGCTTATCAACCAGTTCCTTGACAGCGCCACGACCACGAACCTCCGCCTGGGTGGTCAGTTCGAGTCCGAGCGCGGGGCAGCCCTGCTGGAGGACAAGCTCCGGGGGCCGCAGCATCTCGCCGAGATCGTCGTCGTGCAATCGGACTCCTTGACGGTCGACGACGAGGCATTCCGCGCGAAGGTTGAGGGTCTGCATGAAGAAATCACCGCGCTGGGGCCAGAGATAATCTCAGGCGGCCTGGGCGGCCTCCCTCTCTCGCACTACTACCAGGTCAGTGAAGCTGCGGAGGGCGCGGCCGTCCTGCAAGCGTTGGGGATAACCCCGCCACTGACCCCGGACAAGGTCCAGCAACTCATGGCGCTGGCCGCGGCCAGCGGGCAGCAGGAGCAGCTGCAGTCCCTGCTGGACGACCCGTCGGCGGCGGAGCAACTGCTTGGCCTGCTGGCCTCCCCCGAACAGACTGAGCGATTGCAGTCGCTGCTTGTTTCTCCCGACAAACGCACAGTCCTCATGCACTACACGATGGCAGGCAGTGAGACCGAAGCCATCGACAACGTGCCGGAGCTCATCCACGTGGTCGAGGAGTCGAACGAGGCCGACGACTTCCTCGTGCTTGTCGGCGGGTCCGCCAGCACCCAGTTCGAGAACAACGAGTTGTCCGAGCAGGACCTGCAGCAGGGCGAGCGGTTCGGCGTGCCCGTCGCGCTGCTCGTGCTGCTGCTGCTATTCGGCGCGGTGGTGGCCACGCTGCTGCCGCTGGGGCTCGCCATCATCTCTATCATCGTGGCTATGTCTGCCGTCGCCCTCATCGGGCAGGTGTCGCCGTTGCTCTTCTTCGTGACGGTGATGGTGGTGATGCTGGGCCTCGCCGTTGGGATCGATTACTCGTTGGTCATCGTCTCGCGGTTCAAGGAGGAGCTGCTGCACGGGCTGTCGCCGCGCGACGCCGTCGTGCGCACCGGCGACACGGCGAACCGCACGGTGCTGTTCAGCGGCGCGACGGTGGTGCTGGCGCTCCTGGGCCTGTTCATCGTGCCCGCGTCGTTCTATCAGTCGCTGGCGCTGGGCGCGATCCTGGTGGTGATCGCCACCCTGGCGGCGACGTTGACCCTGCTGCCGGCGGTGCTGACGCTGCTGGGCCCGAGAGTGGACTTCCTCTCCATCGGCTTCCTGAAGCGGTTTTCTCTGAAGAGCCCGGAAGAGAATGAGCACGGCTTCTGGGACCATATCACGCGAATCGTGACCAAAGTCCCGGTGCTCAGCATCCTGATAGTCGGCGTGCCGATGCTGGTGCTCGCTTTCTTCTACTTTGACATCCGCACGGGCCTGAACGACGTCAATTCCTACCCGGACAAGGCCGAGACCAAGAAGGCCTTCCTGGTCTTCGAGGAGGAGTTCTCCTTTGGCGAGGTCAACCCGGCCGGGTACCTGAGCCCCGCAGAGATCGTCATCACCGGCAACATCGCAGACCCGCAGGTGCTTGGCGCGATCGAGACGCTGCAGGCGTCGTTGCTGGCGGACCCCGCCTTCCCGGTGCCGCCGAACCCGCTGGAGGTCAACGACGCAGGCGACCTCGCGCTGCTGTCGCTGCCCTACCCGGGCAAGCCGGCGAGCCCGGAGGCTGCGGACGAGATGCGCCGTCTCCGCGACGACCACATTGCAGGCGCTTTCGACGGCGTGGACGCCGAGGTGTACGTGACCGGGCTGACGGCGGAGGTCACGGACTTTTACGACATCGTCACGGTCTACACCCCCATCGTGTTCGTCTTCGTGCTGGGATTGAGCTTCGTCATCCTGATGCTGGTGTTCCGGTCCATCGTGATCCCGATCAAGGCCATCATCATGAACTTGCTGTCCGTCGGCGCGACGTACGGGCTGCTGGTGCTGGTGTTCCAGAAGGGGTTCCTGACGGGGGTCTTCGGCTTCCAGCGGGCGGACGTCATCGACGCATGGCTGCCGCTCTTCCTCTTCACCATCCTGTTCGGTCTGTCCATGGACTACCACGTCTTCCTGCTGAGCCGCATCCGGGAGCGCTACGACGAGACGGGCAACAACGCAGAGGCCGTCGCGTACGGCCTGCGCTCGACGGCGGGGCTGATCACCGGGGCGGCCCTCATCATGGTCGTGGTGTTCGGCGCGTTTGCATCGGGCGACACGGTGGTAAACCAGCTCATGGGCTTTGGACTGGCGACCGCCGTGTTCCTGGACGCGACGCTGGTGCGCTCCATCCTCGTGCCGGCCAGCATGGAGGTGCTGGGCAGGGGCAACTGGTACCTGCCCAAGTGGCTGAACTGGCTGCCGGACCTTCGCGTGGAGGGCGAATAGGAGCCCCCTCGATTTCCGGTCCACCACCGCGTCCAGAGGGAGCTGGCCCGCCCGGACGGCGGGGCACGCTTCAGGTTGACATAGGTGCAGGCCGCTACTATCGTGCCCGTAGTCAGGGGCCCTTGTTCCTGGAGACGGGAGGCTCCCGTGCAACGGTACATTCTCATTCGGCTTTTCCACGGGGTCATCGCCTTTCTGGGCGTGACCATCATCATCTTCTCCCTCGTCCGACTCTCGGGCGACCCGCTGGACAACCTGCTGAGTGAGGAGGACGACGAGGAGACCGCCCAGTACATCCTCGAGCTGTGGGGCCTCGACCGTCCGCTTGCCGTCCAGTACTTCACGTATATGCGGAACGTGCTGCAGTTCGAGTTCGGGCCGTCCTTCAGCTTCGACGCCTCCGCCGGCGAACTCATCGCGCGGCGGCTGCCCAACACGCTGCTGCTGGGCGGGCTCGCGACGGCCATCAGCTTCCCGCTATCGATCGCCATCGGCGTGCTCACAGCGGTCAAGCGCGACTCGGCGCTCGACTACGGCGGGAAAACTCTTGCCATCGTCGGCCAGGCGACGCCTGACTTCTGGATCGCCATCATCCTCATCTGGATCTTCGCGGTAACGCTGGGGTGGCTCCCGACGTCCGGGAAGGGGGGCGTCGAGCACCTCGTGCTGCCGGTCATTGTGCTGGCGCTGCCCAGCGCGGCGACGTTGCGGCTCATGCGCTCCGCCATGCTGAACCAGCTGGACTCCGAGTACGTGAAGCTGGCGCGCATCAAGGGCCTGCCGGAGTGGAAGATCATTTGGAAGCATGCCTTCCGAAACGCAGCCATTGTGCCGCTGACGTTCATGAGCGTGATCATTGGGCAGCTGGTGTCCGGCTCCATCGTGGTGGAGACGATTTTTGCGTGGCCGGGCATGGGCCAGTTGGCTATCCAGGCGATTAACGCCCGAGACTACCACGTTGTGCAGGCGCTGGCGCTCATGGGCTCGACGATCCTCATCCTCATGCACCTAGTCACGGACATCGCGTACGTGTACGCGGACCCGCGCATCCGTTTCACGCGGATGAACCGGTAGCGGGAAAAGGGGAACACGAGTGGCAACATACGCCGACCTGAGGCGAGAAGGCGCGTGGGAGCGGTCACAGACGCGCTACCAGCGGGTCATGGAGGGAATGCGCGGGCTACCGTACCTCTGGGTGTTCATCCTGCTGACGGTGCTCGTCATTCCTGGAATCTTCGCGCCGTTCCTCGCGCCGCACGACCCGCTCGACGGCGATCTGACGCGGCGGCTGGCGCCGCCGGTGTGGGACGAGGCGGGATCCTGGGAGCACATCCTGGGCACCGACCGGCAGGGCCGAGACCAACTGAGTCGGCTCATCTACGGCTCGCGAATCGCGCTATTCGTCTCGCTGACGGCGCTGCTGATCTCGGCGACGGTCGGGACTACGCTGGGACTGGTGTCGGGCTGGTACGGCGGCTGGGTCGACCACGTGGTGCAGCGCATCGTCGACATCAAGGCGTCCATCCCCGCGATTCTCATGGCCCTCATCTTCGTGAGCATATTCGGACAGAGCGTGTTTGTCGCCATTGCCGTCATCGCCATCTTCCTGTGGAACCGGTATACACGGCTTATCCGTGCGGAGACGCTCTCCTTGCGGAATATGGACTTTGTGTCACGCGCCCGTGTGTCCGGCTGTTCGACGGCCCGCACCATCATCAAGCACATCCTGCCGAACGTGGCCAACACGCTCATTGTGCTGGCGACGCTGGAAGTGGGAGTGGTGATCATCCTCGAGTCGACGCTGAGCTTTCTTGGCGTCGGGATACCGCGGCCAACGCCGGCATGGGGAGTGATGGTGGCGGATGGGCGAAACTACCTTGCAGTGGCCTGGTGGGTGGCGATCATCCCAGGCTTGGGCATCTTCCTGACGGTGCTGTCGCTTAATCTCTTCGGCGACTGGCTGCGCGACCGACTCGACCCGAAGCTGCGGCAGGTGCAGCGGTGACTCCGGCCCACGGCGACATGCGGGAGGGCTAGGCCGTGAACGTCGTCTGGTGGTCACTCGGCGGAGCGCTGGCTGGGGCGGTCTTTGTGGCCTTCGGCATCTTTGCGTTCTGGGTCATGGCGTACCTGGGCGGGTTCGCCATCGCCACAGGCGCCGGCATCGGGCTCGCGCTGGGGACATGGAAAGGCATCATCGAGCGACGGAAGAAGCGCGTGGAGCCGCCGCTGAACACCTGGGACAGGCCGTTCTACTAACCTCCTCGGTACAGCCACTCACGTGAACAAAAGAGCGGGGGGCTGGGCGGCCCCCCGCTTACTCGTCGCCTTGGAAGTCAGGGCTACCTCTTGGCCTTCACGTTGTCGAAGTGGCTGTAGAGGGCGATCATGCTGCCGGGGAACACCCAATCTTCCACAATGTCCGGGTTGTAGATGGCCACGGTGGGTATCCAGAGGAGTGGAATGCCTTGGTTCTGCGACACCATGATGTCGCCGACCTCCCGGAAGATCTTGGTGTGCTGAGCCTGGTCCATGGTCGCACGAGCCGCCAGGTGGAGCTCGTTCAGCCTGGGGATGATGAAGACGCCTGGCGTTCTACCCCACTGGCTGCCGTAGATGAAGACGTTCGTAAAGAGGTCCGAGGAGGTCTGGCGCAGGTTGAGGTGATTGTCGAACTCGAGGTTCCTCGCGCGTGCCCCCTGCGTCGCGCTGTCCATGCTCTCGATGTTCACCTTGACGCCGATGTCCTGGAGCATGTCCACAGTGGCAAGCACGACGTCCTGGCCCTCGGGCAGGCCGCGGTAGCTGCTGAGCAGAATCATATTCATCTCGTAGGGATTGTCGACGCTGTAGCCCGCCTCGGCTAGCAGCGCTCTTGCGCCCTCCGGGTCATAGTTGAAGTTGGCCTCGAAGATGGCGGGCCACTCAGGGTTCCAGCCGTCGCTGCGGGGATTGTAGCCCTGGACCTGCATAACGTCGGCGCCGGCATTGAACAAGCCCTGATTGAGCACGTTGCGGTCAATGGCCTTACTTATCGCCTGCCGAATGCGGATGTCCATCATGGGCACGTCCGGGTAGACGTATCCCAGCTCCGGCTTCGTCCTGTCCTCCAAGTAGCAGCACAGGTAGGCGAAAAGGATGCGCTTGGCAGGAATGGTGCCCTTCACGGACGCCATCCCCTTGGAGAAGGCGGTGGCGTGCAGGTCGGTCGCCAGCGGCGATATGTGCACCTCATCCGTCAGGAGGGCGGCCAACCTGGTTGACTCCTCTCCTATGAACCGAAGCTCAAGCTCCTCAAAGTCCGGGGTAACTCGCCAGTGCTCGTATGGGACGCGCTTAAACCGGACGTAGCTCCCTTCACTGCGCTCCACAAACTGATAGGGGCCGGTGCCGGCGATGGGAGGGTCATCCAGTGTTGGGTAGCCCACCTCATCAAAGTTCTGGCTGCTCTTGACCTCAAACCCGCCGACGAACTGCGAGATGTTGCGGAACAGCGTCACGTTGATGCGCTGGAGGTTGACCTGCGCCTCACGGTCATTCAGGACTTCGACGTTGTCGATGTTGGCGCGGTATTGGGCGCTGCCCGTATTGTCTTCATGCATGGCGTCGCGGACGGCGTCCTCAAAATCGTAGGCAGTGACCTCACCCCAACCATTGTGGAACTGCACACCCTCACGGAAGCGGAACTTGATGGACTTCTCGGAGATGGTCCAGTCTTCGGCCAGCATGGGGGTATACGCGCCTGTCTCCGGATCGACGGAAGCGGTCCATTCGTACATAGGCCCGAGTTGCCAGCCGGAGGTGCCCTGGATGCCGAGGGCGGAGTTGGACTCATCAGTTGGCGCGGTCATGGAGATCACAAGCCGCTTGACCGGTGCGGGTCCGGACGGTGGAAGGCTCGGGGCGCCGACCGGAGCCGATGCAGTGGGCGCGACCAACGGGGCCAGCGTCGAGGGGCGCGTGGGTGCCTCGGGCGCTGTCGCGGGGGCGGCCTGTGCGGGCTGCTGGGGCGCCTGCGGTTCGACCGTAGTCGCGGTTGTGGCCGTGCTGCCGTCGTCGGAGCCGCCGCAAGCGGCCAGAATGAGCACGGTGGAAAGAACGAGTCCCAGAGTTATCGCGATTCTCAGTTGTGTGACCATGGAGCACCTCCCTCTATCGGCTGTGCCTTCTCTCCCCCCTGCGTCCCCTGGATTGTCCAACAATGGGTCTCTAGCCGCCCTCCCGTGCCGTCAGCAGCGGAGCCGCGCCGACGTCGAAGGGCATCCCTGCCGGCAACACCGCGGACGCCGAACGCACACGGTACCACTCACCGTGGGCGGCCTCCGCCGGCTCGACACCCTCCTGCAGCGCAAGGGCCATGCGCATGAGGCGGCGTCGAAAGGCGATGACGGCGGCGTCGGTGGTGCCCAGGTGCTCCTGAGAACGGTCCACGATACTGCCCATGCTCTCCTGCACGGCGCGGTCCTGGGTGTTGATGCCGACGATGCCCGTATAGTTCACCGTGCGCTGCATCTCACGGTCCAGCATGTAGTCGTTGTCGATGTTGCGCAACGGCCGGTACCTGGCGTCAAGCTGCTCCTCGAGGCCGCCGCGCCGGCTCTCCTCATATGGAGCGTGCGGACTGGCGCTGAGGTTCCACGTCCACGTATTGTCGTCATCTATGGGGACCCACGCGTGACCGCCGTAGCCCATGTTGCGAGAGTCCGTGTCGTGCACGAGCACGGGCGGGATCATCGTGTAGAAGGGGGCGAGGAACTGGGTGATGCGCCAGTATGATTGACCGGCCTCCGCGTTGCGCCGGGCGCCAACCATGAACCCGTAGTCCGTGGGCTTGATGGTGAAGGACGGAGAACGGTCGCCGGACGCGTAGCGTTGGTGCAGGGTCTTTGGGGCGTCGGGATTGAGATCGGCCAAGTTGCGATGCAGGAAGGAGATGTGGCTCGAATCGATGCCGCCCTCGACGGCTTGCGCCCAGTTGCACTCCTCCAGCCGCTTGGTGGCGATGCGTTGGCCGGCCGGCAGCGTCGACCACTCGAAGGCGGGCAGCTCCGGCTGGAGTTCCGGCGGGCCCATGTACAGCCACACGATGCCGCCGCGAGCAATGGCCGGGTAGGATTTGATGCGCACCTTGTCCCTGAAGTTGCTCTCGGCGGGCTCCGAGGGCATGTCTACGCAGCGCCCCTCGACATCGAACTTCCAGCCGTGATAGACGCAGCGAAGGCCTCCCTCTTCGTTTCGACCGAAAAAGAGGCTGGCGCGACGGTGGGGGCAGTAGTTGTCGAGGATGCCGATTCGGCCTTCGGTGTCCTTGTAGGCCACCAGATCCTCGCCCAAGAGGCGCAGGCGCACAGGGGGAGAGTCCGGCTCCGGCGTCTCCTCTTCCATGAGCCCCGGTATCCAGAACCGGCGCAGCAACTCACCCATGGGAGTACCGGGCCCGACCTTCGTAAGAAACTCGTTGTCCGCTCGGCTCAGCATTTCGACCCCTTCGCCATACCCAGGCGATTAGGTGAACCCCCTGGAGCCGATCTGATGAGGACTGTATTGAACGAGCTATGTTCTGTCAACAAGCGCCGTGAGCGACTTGTGAGTGGGTCGCGTCAATGGCGCCACCTACCCATCCGCCGCCGGCTCCGGCTCGGCCAAGGGAGGCGCGGACGGGTCCCGGCGCAGGAGCCGCCCCGCCAGCCGGGGGATGTTGTCGTTGAAGAGCATGTAGACGATGGGCAGGACCAACAGGGTTAGCGCCGTGGAGCTGGTGAGGCCGCCGATGACGACCGTCGCCAATTCGGCGCTGATGATGCCCCCGCCCTCCGACTCCACGGCAAGCGGCAGCAACGCGAAGCTCGTGGTGATGGCCGTCATCAGGATCGGACGCAGCCGGACGCGGGCGCCGGAGATAAGGGCATCGTAGACGTTCATGCCGCGGGCGCGCTGCTGCTCCACGAAGGCGATGAGCACGATGGCGTTCGTCACCACGATGCCGATGAGCAGCAGGATGCCCATCATGGCGGCCAGCCCCAGCGCGCGGTCCGTGACGGCAAGCGACACCATAACCCCGATGAGCGCCAGAGGCAGGGTGAGCACGATGACGAAGGGGTTTCGCAGGCTCCCAAGGCTGGCTACCATGACAAGGTAGACCAGCACGATGCCCACGGCCATCGAGATGAAGATCGCCTGGAAACCCTCCGCAATGTCCGCGAAGATTCCCCCGCTCGTCACCTCGACGCCCGCCGGGAGGTCCAGACCGGCGATCATCTCGTCGATACGCACGCCGATTGCCTGGGCGTCGTCGGAGACGATTTCCCCCGTGATGCTGGCGGACCGCTGGCCGTCGGTGCGGCTTATCGTGACGGGGCCCTCGCGAAACTCGGGCACTGCGAGCTCGTTGAGCGGAAGCGAACCGCCCGGCCCTACGATCTCGAGCGCCGTGAGCCCCTGGAGTCCGCCCGCCGCGAATACGTCTCCGGAGAGGACCACGTCCACCGCCTGGCCGTCGACGTTGATGGTCGTCACCTGCTCGCCGATGAGGAACTGGCTGAGCTGCATCCCCACCTGCTGCGTGGTCAGACCCACGGAGGCCGCCTTTTCCGGGTCCACCTGCACCGCGATTTCCGTCCGCTCCTGCACAACATTGCTTTCCAGGTTTACGACGCCCTCTATGGCGCCGATTGACTCCGCCAGGCCACGGGTGACCTCTGCGATGTCGTCATAGTTGGGGCCGGTGACGAATATCTCTATACCGGCGGACGGAGGCCCTGCGGCCAATTCGGAGACGCGGAGGGTCCTGTCCGGCTTGTCCATCTCCTCGCGAAGGGTCTGGGCAATGTCCTCCGGCGCATCGTCGGAGAGCCGGGCAAAGAACCTCGCCTGCTGCAGCCCTGCGGGCCCGGTGCCAAAGTCGAAGTCCGTCCCGCCGATGCTGGCGCTGTAGACCTCGGAGACTTCCGCGATGCGCGACTCGACCTCGGTCGTCGCCTCGATGGTCTGCTGCACGGAAGCGCCGGGCGGCAGGCTCAAGTTGATCTGCAGGAAGCGGTCGCCGCCGCCGCCGAACAGGTTGACGGGTATTACAGACAGGAGACTGAGGCTGCCAACCGTCAAAGCGGCAGCGGCCAGGAGCGTAACGACCCGGTGTCCCAGCACCCAGCGCAGGATGGTCAGATACGTCCGCTGCAGCCAGGTCTCCTGCATAGGGATGTCGCCCTCGTCGCCGGCCCCCTCCGGCAGGTCGCCGGGACGCAGCAACAGCGCGCCGAGCACGGGGACTGCCGTGAGCGCCACCATCAGCGACGCCAGCAACGCGAAGGTCACGGTCAGCGCGAAGGGCAGGAAAAACGCGCCCACAAGGCCCTCGATGAAGGCAAGCGGCACGAAAACCACGACGGTCGTCATGGTGGACGCGAAGATGGCGGGCCCCACTTCCGCGGTCGCTTCCAGTGCGGCGCGCCACCGCTCCCGTCCGCCCTGTATGTGGCGGTACACGTTCTCCAGCACCACGATGGAGTCGTCCACCACGCGGCCTACGGATATTGCAAGGCCCCCCAGCGTCATGAAGTTCAACGTCATGTCCTGCCAGAACATCAGAAGTATGCCGGTGAAGACGCTCAGCGGGATGGACAGCGCGATAACCACGGTGGGCCGGATGGTGTTGAACATCCCGCGGATGAACGTGGGGCGGATGGTGAGCATGAAGGCAAAGACCACGGAGACGGCGAAGAAGAAGCCGAAGGTGCCCTCGCGCACCAGGTTGTCGATTTGCCGCTGGATGTCCGGTCCCTGGTCGTTGACGACGATGATGCTTACGTCGTCCGGGATCCCGTTGACCGTGTCAATGACGTCGTTGACGGCGGTGGTGACGTCCAGCGTGTTGGCCTCGGCCTCCTTGGTTACGTAGACGGCGAGCCCGGGCTGTCCGTTGACCCGGGTGATGCCGGTCAGCCGGCCCTCGCCGAAGGACACCGTCGCGACGTCAGCCAGCCGCACCGGACCGGACTCGTTCGTGTCAATCACGAGGTTGCGGATGTCGTCCAGAGAGTCGAGGGAGTGCGTGGTCTTGGCGATGATCACCTGGGAGCCGTCAAAGAGCAGTCCCGCGGGGAGGGACACATTGTTCTCGCGAAGAGCGGACGCAATCTGCTGGAGAGAGACGCCGTTGGAGGACATCTTTTGCAGGTCCGCCATGACGGAGACGCTGCTCTCCACTCCTCCATCCAACTCAACGGTCATGACGCCGTCGAGCTTCTCGATCTCGGGCACGAGCAGGTCCTCCACCAGGGACTGGACCTCCGTAACGGGCCGCTCGGAGACGACTCCAAACTGAATGACGGGGATTTCTTCCGGGTTGAAGCGGCCTATCGTGGGCTCTTCCGCCCCCGCGGGAAGGGTCAAACCGTTCACCGCGTTCTGTACGTGGGCTTCCGCCGCGGCCATGTCCGTGCCGTAGCGGTAGCTCGCGAAGATGGCGGCGCGACCCTCCGAGGAGTTGGACTGGATGTTCTCCAGCCCCTCGGCGCCGGCAATGGCCCGCTCTATCGGCCCGGTCACATCGCGCACGACGGCGTTCGGGTCTGCCGAGGGGTACGTGGCAAACACCGTCACCAGGGGAAACTCGATCTGGGGAAAGAGCTCCACCTGCATCGAGCGGTACGCGAATATGCCCGAAACGAGGACGATGATGATGGCCAGAATGGCCACGGTTGGACGGCGCAATGCGATTGCGGTAAGGAAGGTCACTGACTACTCCTCGTGTTCCACCCCTGTGCGGGGGCTAATTGTGAAGGGCAGTTGAAGAAGGAGGCGTGGGGATCCGGGCTTTGTGAAAAACTTACCAATAGGATAGCACATTTGCGTCATGGGCAACACAAAACACCCTGAATTGGCGCATGGTGCAACCTCGGCGGTAGAGCAGGGTCCGCCGCCGCGACGGCTGGAGTGTGGGAACCCGGGCGAGGAGCATCCGGGCGTTGCCTGGCGGAAATCTCATTCAGAGTCGCTCAGAACGTGACCGCGTCCTCTCCGACCCACTTGGTGATCAGGTCATTGAGCGAGCCGTCCGCCTTCATTTCGGCGAGGGCCTCATTGAACTTCGCCAACAGCTCGCTGCCCTCCCGGACGCCGATGCCGATGCCCATGTCAAGCTCGACGGAAGGCCCCACAATGGCGAGCTTTCCGCTGAACTCCGCCAGCTTGTCCACCGCGAAGGCATGGTCGACCAGGATGGCATCCACGTCCCCGTTCAGCACCGCGTCCAATTGGTCCTGCGTCAGATCGAATCCTACAAAGGGCACGCCCTTCTCGGTCAAGTAGTCGGAGAAGATGGAGTTGGAGAAGACGCCGAGCGTTCCGTTGACGGCTTCGTCGCCCGCCCCCGCCTGGGCCAGATATACGGACGGAGTCGGCGGGTAGTACGGCTGGGTGAAGTCGATGGTCTCGTCGCGCTCTGCTGTGATGCTCATGCCGGCGAGGATGGCGTCGAAGTCCTCCGCCACGAGGTCAGGGATCATAGTGTCCCAGTCCGTCACGAGCCACTCGCAGTCCAGCTCGGCCTTGCGGCAGAGTTCGTCGCCCATCTCCCGCTCGAGGCCGTCGACCTCTCCATCGTCGTTGACGAAGTTGAAGGGCTCGTAGGCGCCGTCCGTGGCCAGCGTCACGGTGTCGGAGCCATTGCAGGCAAGAGTCAGGGCCGCCAGGAGCGCCACCACCGGAAGGGCGATTCTCACCATCATTACCACCTCTTTGGGCCATTTCTCCACACCAAGAGCGAATCCCATCATATGCCATTTGCCGTCGCATCACACAACCCGCTGTCATCCGGTTTCGGGAACGAAGACGTCAGCGTCCGACTCGATTTCGTGTAAGCGCGAACGGCAGCTTGGCCTGTAGCGCATTCTGCAAGACAATTCCGCGATGGCGCCCGCAGATACGCCTTGAATATCAGGCTCCATAGGGGCATACTGTGCGCACCACCGAGTGGTGATTACGGAGCCTTGGGGATTCAAGCCACAGGGGATGATCCAGAGGAGGAGGACGCATGCGCACGTTATCGGCCAGATGGATTCTCATATTGACCCTCCTTACCGTTGGGGCGTTGGGTCTTGTCGCGTGCGAGGATGATGGGGACGACACCTTCCGCATTGGCGTCATGGAGTCGCTGACAGGCCCCGGCGAGACCTACGGGACCGTCGCCAACCAGGCCAAGCAGATGGCCGTTGACGAGATCAACGCGGCGGGCGGCGTCAACGGGAAGATGCTGGAGCTGGTGGTCGAGGACTCCAAGTGCAACGCCCAGGACGCCATCACCGCGTACAACAAGCTCACGGACGTCGACGGCGTCAGGATCATCCTGGGCACCTCCTGCAGCGGCGCGATGCTCGGCGCGGCGCCTCTGGCCGAGGCGGACGGCAATATCCTGTTCTCCGGCCTGGCAACCAACCCCGACATCGCGGACGCAGGCGACTACATCTTCCGGACGTCGCTCAACGACGCACAGCTCGGCATCGACATGGGCAACACCATGTGGTCCGACGGGATACGCTCCATCGCCACCATCTCGGAGTCCACGGACTACGCCGAGGGCGTACGGCGCGCCTCTGCAGACCGGTTCGTGGAGCTTGGCGGCTCAGTCCTCGGCGAGGAACGGTTCCCCTCCGACACCACTGACTTCCGGAGCCAGCTCACCAAGCTGCTGGGCGAAAACCCCGACGCTCTGCTGGTGGCGGCACAGGCTGAGTTCACCGGCGGCACCGTGGTCAAGCAGGCCCGGGAGCTCGGTTACGAGGGGCCAATCTACGGCGACATCGTCGTGGTAGGCACGACGGCGCTGGAAGTCGCCGGCGAGGCGGCCACCGGCGTCAAGGCGATCATCACCGACCTGGACCCGAACAACACCAAGGCCACGGAGGTGGTCAACAACTTCCGCGCCAAGTACGAATACGTGACGCTCCAGTGGTACCTGGGCTCCGCCTATGACGACGTGTACATCACGGCGGAGTGCCTGAAGGAGACCGACGACGACCAGGACGCCGACGGCATGCGCGACTGCCTCTACGACATCACCTGGAGCGGCGCCATCGGCGAGAACTACAGCTTCGACGAGAAGGGTGAGGTCGTAGGGCTGTCCAACGTTGTCATCCAGGTCCTCCCAGTCGGTGAGCGGACCGACGACAACCAGGGCTACAGGGTGCTGGGCCCGGCGCCCATTCTCTAAGTCGGCACGTGGGGGTGGCGATGCCGCGGCAGCCTGAAAGGGCGCCGGGCGTCGCTGCCCCTCGTCATTTGATAGCTGAGGTGCACTAGCGTGCGACGCCTCGTTGCAACAGGCACCCGTCAGGCCAACTACCTGGCGATAGTGCTTGCAACACTGGCCGTGGCCTACATCGGCTGGAAGATCACCCAGTCTCCCAGCCAGGCCGTGCAGTTCACGTACAACGGGCTTTCCGTTGGGGCCGTGTACGCGCTGCTGGCAATGGGCTTCACCATCGTCTACAGCACGGTGTGGTTCTTTGACCTCTACTACGGGGCAGCCGCGGCCATGGGCGCCTACGGGGTCTTCTACCTGCGCTCGAAGGAGGCCATCGGCGGCCTGTACCAGGTGCAGAGTCCGGCGGTGAACGTGTTCTTCGCGCTTGTGGTGGCGGGCGTCCTGGCCTGGGCGCTCTACGAGATTTTCTATCACCGCACACGAGGCAGAATAAGCCACCGCACGCTCTTCGCCGCAATTGGACTGGCGGCGGCTGCAGTGGGCATCTACACAGGGTTTGTCCTGACCTACACGGAACACCTTCACGTCACGTTTGGGCCGGTTGCAGGGATCGGCATCGGAGCGATTGCTGGACTCGCGCTCCGGCATGGCATCCAGAAGCTGGCCGGCAGCGGGGTCGTGTTGCTTTCGACCTACGTGCCCGCCGCCGTCGCGCTCGTGGTGGGCGTCATTGCGGCGTTGCTCATCTCCGACGCGCCCGGCTCCAAGCTCTACCTGAGCTGGGTTGTCTCCTGCCTGCTGGCAGGCTGCACGGCACTCGGCCTGTACCGGGGCCTGTACGTCACGCTGCGGAATCGCGCCCGGTCGCCGTTGATCATGCTCGTGGCCTCGATGGGCATCCTGCTTGCCATCACCGCGGCCATCTCCATCATCTTCGACAGCGCGCCGCGGCCGTTGCCGGATGCCTTCTGGAGCCAGCCCTGGGAGATCGCGGGCGGAAACATCAAGGGATTCAACGTCTTCACTGTCGGGGCTGCGCTCGTGGGCTTCGTGGGTCTGATGTGGCTGCTGCAGAGGACCGCATTCGGGAGGACCGTGCGCGCCATCGGCGACGACGAGGACGTGTCCAAGGTCGTGGGCATCAACACCACCGTGGTCATCGCTATCGTCTTCTTCATCGGCGCGGCGTTTGCCGCCACCGCCGGCGTGCTGAGCGGCCACGACACTGCGATTCAGCCCCGGATGGGACTGCTGCTCCTCCTGAAGGGGTGGATTGCGTCCGTCATGGGCGGCATCGGCAACCTCTACGGGGCCCTGGTGGGCGGATTCGCGCTGGGAATGGTGGAGCAGTTCGGCATATGGGACCTGGCCGGGGAGTGGAGGGACGTCATCTCGTTCGTGGTCCTCATCCTCTTCCTGTCGTTCTGGCCCAAGGGCCTGCTGCCCCGGAAGTGATGCTATGGCAACTACCGCACGCGACATGAGTGAGATGGAGCCCAAGCCGGGGCTGGTGCAGCGCCTGGCCGGTGGCAACGTCGAGCTGTGGGCCAACCTCATCGTATTGGCGTGGGTGATCGGATTCGTCATCTGGCAGGGCGTGGGATTCGCCATCACCATAGGCACCGTCTTTGCCATCTGGGCCATCCTGACCGTCAGCCTGAACCTGGTGGTCGGCTTCACGGGGCTGCTGTCCGTAGGGCATATCGGCTTCTTTGGCATTGGCGCGTACACGGTTGCCATCCTCACGTCCCACGCCGACTACGAGCAGCTCCGGACGGAGGCCATCCCCACAATCGAGTGGCCGTTCTTTGCAGCGCTGCCCATCGGCGTGGCGCTCGCCGGGATCATCGCACTGGCCGTGGGCACCGTCTTCAACCGGTTCCGTGACGACGTGTTCGTGCTGGTCTCTTTCGGCTTCGCCATCATCTCTTTCAACATCTTCCTCAACTGGCGCGCGGTCACCCGAGGGGCGTTCGGCATTCACGAGATCTCCCGGCCGGCCATAGGCAATTACGTGTTCGACGGCGAGTTGGCCTACCTGATCCTGGCGCTGGCCTTCCTCGCAATTGTGGCGCTTGTATCGTGGTTCATCGTCACGTCGTCCTACGGGCGGGTGCTGACGGCCATCCGGGAGGACGAGCAGGTTGCAGCGGTGTTTGGCTACCGGGTGACGCATTACAAGCTGACCGTGTGGGTGATCTCCGCCATGATGGCAGCGCTGGCGGGAGGGCTCTTCGCGAGCTGGACGTCGTTCATCGACCCGAACTCCTTCATCCTGCTGGAGTCGATCCTGCTGGTGTCCATCGTCATCCTGGGCGGGCTGGCGACGATCTGGGGCTCGCTGCTGGGCGCGATGACCTTCGTGCTGCTGGAAGAAGGCATGCGCTTCCTGCCGTTCCTGCCGGACGAATACGTGGGACAGGCGCGGCAGGTTGTGCTTGGCATCATGCTGGTGCTGCTGATGCTGTTCCGGCCGCAGGGGCTGCTTGGGAGGTACAAGCTATGACACAGGTGCCGGCCAGGGACGCGGAACACTACGCGCTGGGGACCGTGGGCGTCAGCAAGAACTTCGGAGGCGTACAGGCGCTGCACCGGCTTTCCATCTCCATCCCGCGTGGGCAGATCACGTGCGTCATCGGCCCCAACGGCTCCGGTAAGTCGACGCTCATCAACGTGCTGAGCGGCATGCTCCCGCTCGACGGCGGCATGGTCATCGTGGACGGCGTCGGGCTGCGAACGGTGCACCCGCACGAGACGCCCGCGCTGGGAATGACCCGCACCTTTCAGGACGTGCGGGTGTTCAACCAGATCAGCGTGTGGGACAACATCATGGTGGTGCTGACCGAGCGGCGGCTGCTGCCGGCTCTCCTGGAGCGGGGCAAGGACTCACAGAAGCAGCGCGTGGAACAGGTGCTGAAAGACGTGGGAATGTGGGACAAGCGAAACTCGCTGGCGCAGGACCTGTCGTACGGACAGCGGAAGCTGCTGGAGATGGCGCGGGCGATGGCCCTGGACGTCAACACTTACCTCCTTGACGAGCCCTTCGCCGGCCTGTTCCCGCAGATGCTGGTGGTGGTGAAGGACATCATCCGGCAGCTGCGCGCGCAGGGGAAGAGCATCATCTTCATCTCCCACAACATGGACATCGTGCGGGAGCTTTCCGACCACCTCATCGTCATGGACAGCGGCGAGTTGCTCGTCGAGGGCGACGTCGACGAGGTGCTCGCCCGGCAGGAGGTCATCGAGGCGTACCTGGGAGCCTAGCGCAACGCGGGAAGGACCATGACGGAAGAGCACGAACAACAGCAGGACGCGGAGCAAACGACAAACGGGACGGCATCGGACCCGTTCATCCTCGAGATGGAGAACGTTTCCGTCCACTATGGCGCTGTGACCGCCCTGGCCCACGCCACTCTCGGTATTCGCAAGGGCGAGATGGTGGCAGTGATGGGCCCCAACGGCGCCGGCAAGTCCACGGTGCTCAAGGCCATCATGGGCCTCGCCCCGGTGTCCGAGGGACACGTGTACTGGCGCAACGAGCCGCTGACGACGGCCACGCACGAGATCGTCAAGCACGGCATCGCCTTCGTCCCGCAGGGGCGGCGGCTCTTCACGCACCTGACCATCGAGGAAAACCTGGAGATGGGGTGCCCGTACCTGAACGACGCAGCAGAGAAGCGGCGCCGGATGGACTCCGTGATGGAGCTGTTTCCCATCCTCCACGAGAAGCGCAAGGACCTGGCCAGCCAGATGTCCGGCGGCCAGCAGCAGATGCTGGCGCTCGGCCGTGGGCTGATGGCCAACCCGGAAGTGCTGCTGCTCGACGAGCCGACACTCGGCCTCGCGCCGAACATCGTGGCGAGCGTTTTCTACATGGTCTCCGTCATCAGCGAGGAGCTGCGCACCACCATCATGCTGGTGGAGCACAACATCAAGGGCGTGCTGGAGTTTGTCCACCGGGCGTACATCCTCGACAACGGGCACGTGGTCTTCGAGGGGACTCCGGACAACGTGCGTGAGACCAACATCCTCACGGAAGTCTTCCTGGGCAAGGTGCAGCCCATGGAGGACTGATTCTCGGGCGGGCTCGACAGCGCGGCCACAGGGCGTCTTTCGACGCAAGCGGCCTTGCGACGCAGCGCTCCGGCCCCGTACTCCAGCGAAGGCTTCAGCCCATATGGGTAATGCGCCGCATTGCGCCCCTCAATACTACGATGCTAGAGTGTCTTGGCTGTTCAACATCTGAACGCAAGAGACACCTTGTACGATTACGGACTAATCGGCGACATGTCTTCGGCGGCGTTGGTCAGCACCGACGGCTCCGTCGATTGGTGTTGCCTGCCCCGTTTTGACTCGCCCAGCGTCTTCGCGGCCATCCTCGACCAGGACATCGGCGGCCGGTTCCGCCTCAGCCCGGCCGGCTCCTATCTTGGGTCCCGCCAGGAGTACGTCGAGGACACCAATGTCCTGGAAACAACCTTCACCACGCCGACCGGCGTCGTCACCGTCACGGACTTCATGCCCATCCACGACAGCGATGGGAGCGCCGGGGTGGACGCCAACCCCGCGGACCCGCCGGAAATCCACCGCATCGTGACATGCACGTCGGGCAGCGTGGAGATGCGATGCGACTACGAGCCGCGTCACGATTACGCCCGGTCGGTGCCGACGCTTCGCGCCGTCCGGTCGAACGGCGGCGGCGCCGTTGAGGCGCGCGGCGGCCGGCAGACGATGATGCTTGTCGCGGACATCCCGTTGCCCGTCGAACGCGGCGGCGTCTCATCGACGTTCACGCTGCAGCAGGGGGAGTCCGCTACGTTTGTGCTCGCCTACGGAAGCGGCCGGACGGCCAGCCTCGACCGCCTGCGGACGCAGGAGAAGCTGCAGCAGACCAAGCGGTACTGGACCGACCTTGTCGCGGGCATGAACTATACGGGGCTCTGGCCAGGCCCCGTGGTGCGGTCCTTTCTGCTGCTCCACCTGATGATGTACCGGGGCACCGGGGCAATTGTGGCCGCCCCTACCACAAGCCTGCCCGAGACCCTGGGCGGCTCACGGAACTGGGACTATCGCTATTCGTGGCTGCGGGACACGAGCTTTACCGTCGACATCCTCTACCGGCTCGGCGACGCCTACGGGGCAAACCACTTCATCAACTTCCTGCTGGAGCAGTGCCAGCTGAACCGCCGGCGCACGCGCATCGTCTACGGCATCACCCAGTCCTCGTCGCTGAAGGAGCAGGTCCTCGACCACCTGAGCGGCTACGAAGGCTCCCGGCCGGTTCGCATCGGCAACGGCGCGGCCGAGCACCTGCAAATGGACGTGTTCGGCGAGGTCATCGCTTCCATCCACTCGCTGCTGGTGCTGCACGGCGAGATCCCCGAGGAGGCGTGGGAGCTGGTGGACTCGCTGGCTGAGACGGTGATGCAGAACTGGCAACGGCGCGACCGCGGCGTCTGGGAGGTGCGTGGGGAGCAGCAGCACTTTGTGTACTCCAAGGTGCTGTGCTGGACGGCGCTGGACACGGCGGCATACATTGCGGCGGCCGTGGGCCACCGGCGGCACTACCGGCGATGGGCACAGGGCGCCTACATCATCAAGTCCGAGGTGCTGGACCAGGGCTGGAGCGAGGACAAGCTGGCCTTCCGGCAGCGCTACGGCAGCGATGCCCTCGACGCGTCCAATCTCGCCATCCCCTTCTTCGGCTTGATTCCCAGGGAGGACCCGCGCGTCCGCCAGAACGTCGATGCCATCGAGCGGGAGCTGGCCGAGGGCCCGCTGGTCTGGCGCTACATCCCGGAGGAGACGGACGACGGGCTCGACGCCCAGCCTGAGGGTGCGTTCACGCTGCTGAGCTTCTGGCTCATGGGCAACTTGATATACACGGGCCAGACGGACAAGGCGTTCGACTACTTCCACGAGATGATCACAAAGTGCTCAAACCACCTTGGGCTCTTTGCCGAGATGTTCGACCCCGCTACGGGCCGGCAGCTTGGCAACTTTCCGCAGGCGTACTCGCACATCGGGTTGATCCACACGGCGCTGAACCTCTCGGGCTTCATTGCGGACACGCCCACGCGGCTCATCCGAAGGCGTGCGTAGCCGCGCTCTTCACGGGCCGGAGGCAACCGTGCATCGACGCGTGATGCCTTGTCATCCGACGGCCCGCCCGGAGTGAATCGGCTTAATCCCCCCACGCGACAGGGTCTCGCAAAGCCGGCTCCGGAGAGCCTGCTTCTTCCAGATATCTTCCCAAGGCCCACAACGGAAAGTAGTTGCGGTACAAATGGTAGTTGATCATGAAGGCCGAACCCAGTTCAGACCCCTGGGAGTCTGCCCCGTTGAACACATCGTAGCTATCCGGACGGTCACCAGGTCCATAGCCGGGGAACCCGCACCCGGTAAACTGGTCCTCGTCCCACGTTCCGTCGTCGCGTTGGCGCTGGAGGAGGAACTCGACACCCCGGACAACGGCCTCGTGGTGTGCTTCGCCCGCAGCCAACAAGGCGATGAGGGCCCAGGACGTTTGCGACGGCGTGCTATCCCCCCTGCCCCGTTGCTTCGGGTCTGTGTAGCTGACGCAGCTCTCCCCCCAACCCCCGTCCGGGTTCTGGTGCGCCAGCAGCCAGTCGACAGCCCGGCGCACGCGTGACTGGGTCATGTCGATTCCCAGCGCTTTGAGTGCGGGGAGGACGGCGGCGGTGCCATAGATATAGTTCACCCCCCACCGGCCAAACCAGGGGCCGTCGTGCTCCTGCTGCTCCCAGATGAATGAGAGCCCCCGGCGCACGGGCGGGTGTTCGGCCGGATACCCCAGTCTGCCGTACATCTCCAGCACGTGCGCGGTAACGTCGACGCTTGGCGGGTCGAGGAGTTCACCGAAGTCGGCGAAAGGAATGTCCGCCAGTTCCCTCGAGTCGTTGTTCCAATCAAACGCCGCCCAGCCGCCATTGGAGCACTGCATGCCGGTTATCCAGTTCACGGCGCGGTTGACGGCCTCATTCTTGGCTCGCTCTCCATCTGGGTCGTCAATGTGGGTGGACGCGAGGTCCGAGACGATGATGGCGGAATCGTCGATATCCGGGTAATGCGCATTGTCGAACTCGAACGGCCAGCCGCTGGGCTCCAGGTGTGGCTTGAACACGGCCCAGTCGCCCTTGACGCGAATCTCTTTGCCGACAAGCCAGGTCGCGGCGCGTTGAATGGCAGGGTGTTCAGACGGCACGCCGGAATCGAGGAGTCCGCGCATCGCGAGGCATGTGTCCCACACGGGAGAAAGGCAAGCTTGCACGCGGAGCGCCTCGCCATCGCTGGACGGGACGCTCCAATGCTCGCGGAACCCCTCCAGGCCCTTGGCAATGACGGGGTGACTCAGGGGGAAGCCGAGGGCACTGAGGGCGATGAGCGAGTAGACCCACGGAGGCTGGATTCCAGCCCACGACCCATCCCCTTCCTGGTGACCGACGATCCAATCGACGGCGGCCAGAAGCGCCCGCCCCCGGCCCGGCATCAGTGGGAGATTGCGGTACAGGCGCATCACCCTGTCCAGAACCAGGAAGACGCCCTTGAGGGAGAACGGGTTCGCCCTCCAGCGAGTCAGGGTGTATGAGAATGGCCCCGGCGGGTAGAGTTCCATGATCCAGGCGCTCTCACGCGGAGGGCGCGTGGGGTGGACTGAGAGGATTACCGTCATCGGCACGATGGTGGCCCGGGCCCAACTTGCGAATCGGTAGATGTTGAATGGCGCCCATCTGGGCAAGAGCATCATGTCGGGAAGCATGGTGGGTGTGCCCTTCCAGTCCCATTGACCGAAGAGCGCGAGCCAGATCTTGGTGAAGACGCGGGCCTTGGGGACGCCGCCGCCGGCAAGAATGAACTCGCGGGCGCGTTCCATGTGTGGAGCGTTGGGGCCATCCCCGGCGAGCTTGAGCGCGAAGTAGCACTCGATGGACGTGCTCAGGTCCCCCGGCGCACCGTGGTACATCGGCCAGGAGCCGTCGCCCGATTGTCTGCGCCGGATGTCCTCGGCAATGCGCGGCAAGCGGTCGCCTTCGTCGGACCCCAGGAAGTGGGTAAGCATGATGTATTCCGCTTCCATGGTAGGGTTCGATTCGAGTTCTCCCCACCAGAACCCCTCCTCGTACTGCGTACGGAAGAAGTAGCGCTGGGTGCGATGGATCGCCTTATGGAGTCGGTCTTTCATCATGTGTTCGGCAATGCTACCCACGGTTTACCTGGGTTTACGAGCAGTCCCAATCCGTTATGGCACGCGGCTGGAGCAACCCTCGACATTCGACGGCTAACACTCTCCTGCAGACGCTGACGCAAACCACTCGACGGCATCCTGGAAGGCTTGGCGGACAGGAGTCTGGGGCAGTCCCAGCGTCCGCACGCTCCATGTCGGGTCGACCCACATGGGGCGACGGGACATGCGGACGGCTTCGAGGGGTATCGCCGGTGGGCGCTGTCGCACCCTGCCGTGGAGTTCACTCACCCACGCGGCAAGGAGCGCTGCCGCGTATGGCAGGCGAAGGCGCGGGGCCGCCACATCCGTAAGCTCAGCCAGCATGTGGAAGGCCTGGGCCAGCGTGAGATTGCCGTCCGTGTTCCCCAGCAGATACCGGTCGCCGAAGGCGCCGCGCTCCAGGGCGAGTATGTGCCCTTCTGCTACATCCTTTACGTGGACGAAATTCAGTCCCGTGTCCACGAATGCGGGCATCCTCCGGCACATATAGTCCCGCACAATCCTCCCCGTTGGTGTAGGCTTCCTGTCTCCGGGCCCAATGGGTGCAGTGGGACAGACGATGGCGATGGGCGCCCCCCGCGCGCCAAACTCCTGGGCAACCTGTTCGGCCTCAAACTTGGAGCGCTTGTAAGGCCCGCTCATCGACTCGGGTCCGGCGACGTCCGACTCAGTGGCAAGAGTGGTCCTGGAAAAGGCGGTCCCTCCTACCGTGCCCGTGTAAACGACTCTTTCCACGCCCGCGGCAAGCGCCGAATGCAGCACGTTCCGTGTGCCGCCCACGTTTACAGAGCGCATTTCCCTGGCCATGCCGGGATCAAAACTGTAAACCGCCGCCACGTGGATGACGCCGTCACAGCCGTCCATGGCGGTGTGTACACAGTCGGGATCGCGAACGTCTCCCTCGACGACCACGACGTGATTGCCCGGGTCCCGATAGGCGTCGCGGTCCCGGACCAGAGCAACGACCTCGTATCCGCGCGTGACGGCAGCTTCCACGACGTGGTGCCCGATGAACCCGGACGCGCCCGTTATGAGAATTCGGTTCACTGCAGCTGTGACGGCTCCGAAAGAATGCTGTCGACGGCCTTCTGCAAGGCCTGTGACGCCCCGCGGGACTTCAGCGCAAGGGGGAGAAGGCTTCTCAGGGTCAACGGACGGGTCAGGGCTCGGACCGCATGCGCCCATTCCCTTTGGCCGGCGTCCTCGATGATCGCGGCAATGAAGGGGGGCAGGGTAAAGTTGGCTTCATCGAGGACTGCCCTGATGGCGATCAGCGGGACTTCTCTCGACGTCGCGGCCTCCGCTATCCAGCGCCCTTCCAGGTCGACTACCAGCGCGCCGGTCCCGGTGTAGGCGCGGCGCTTGGCACGCGGCGTCAAGAGTGGCTCGTCCACGGTCAGGACCGGTCCCTCCTGCACGGAGAGTCCCGCCCTGCGCAGCAGCACGGCTGCTCGCGCCGCGTGAGGATTGCCCGGGACAGGGTCACTCGCGCCATGGAGGTATGCGTTGGCCACAACGAGGTCGCCGGGCAGGAGGTGCGGGGCAAGCGCGCCCCCATATCCGAGAGAGATCAGGAGGCGGCACGGGGTGTTGTCCAGGAGGTATGACACCTGCTCGGCTGCGGCCCGGCCGATGCCTATCACGGTCGCCGGCGGGCTGTCATCGCCCGCACTGCTGCTCAGTCCACCCAGCTCACGCAAGGTTGGGGCGATGGTTATCAGCGGGGCCGTGAAGTATTCGTTCCCCATGCCGTGCTTCTCTTGAGTTTAGTGGTCGCGCCGTGTCCGTGGGGGTGTTCAGTGACGGTCCCTGAACGCCTGGGCGTGCTTCAGCGACACAGCGGCTGGATCACGCCCGGTGAAGAGCAACTCCCTGATGCTTCGGTAAAGGAATGAGACCTTTTGTCCCGTCCTCGAATCGAGGATCTCGGCGAACGGTTCGCGGGCTCGGGAGTCTCGATTGCACAGATAGCCCACAATGGTGGTATCTCCCTCAAGCCGTACCGTTACGTCTCCCCTGAACTTGAAGGCTCGCTCAACAAGGTCCGGGATGCTGCTCCCGGCCTCGCCATGCACGGAATCGGACAGCGACTGTTCTCCGCTCATGCCCTACAACCTGCCTGTGATCGTCGCGACTGCCGAGTCGCGCATGCCGCGCCACGTTGCAAACGTTGCGTGGACGGCCGAGGGTTCATAGCCGGAGTGCACCATGCAATTCTGGCAGGCTGGGTTGCCGCTCTCCCGGCCGTATTCTTCCCAGGGGGTTTCGTCCATCAGCTCCTCGAACGTGGCGGCATACCCTTCCTGCAAGAGATAGCAGGGCCGCTGCCAGCCGAAAATCGTGTAAAGCGGATTGCCCCATGGCGTGCATTCAAACTCGCGTTTGCCCATGAGGAATTGGAGGAACAGGGGCGATTGGTTGAATCGCCATCCCTTCTTCTTCTTGGTGAGTATTTCGGCAAAGAGTGCCTGGGTCTCCTCACGCTCCAGAAAGGACTCCTGGTCCGGGGCCATTTCATAGTTGAACCCGGGGGACACCATCATTCCCTCTACGTCCAGGTCCATCATGGCATCGAAGAACTCCCGAACGCGCAGCGGCTCGGCGGTGTTGAACAAGGTTGTATTCGTCGTGACGCGAAAGCCGCGGCGAAGGGCCTCTCGTATTGCATCGACGGCGATGTCGTACACCCCGTCACGACAGACAGAAGCGTCGTGCTCCTCTTTGAGGCCGTCCAGGTGAACACTGAAGCTGAGGTGCTTGGACGGAGTGAAGACATCCTGCTCCAGCTTCTCCTTCAGCAGGAGGGCGTTGGTGCAGAGATACACATACTTTTTTCGACGTGTCAGCTCCGCCACCAGCTCGCCAATGTGGGGATAGAGCAAAGGCTCGCCGCCCGGGATGCTGACGATTGGGGCGCCGCACTCTTCCACGGCGGCCAGGCATTGCTCTACGGAGAGGGCGTGTTTGAGCACATGGGGGGGATATTGGATCTTTCCGCATCCCGCACAGGCAAGGTTGCAGCGAAGCAGAGGCTCCAGCATGAGCACAAGGGGATAGCGTGTCCTCCCGGACAGACGCTGCTTGATGACGTGAGTGGCAACGGCCCACGCCTGCGACATAGGCACTGCCATGGGCTCCCTTTCCTGTTGAAAAATTACCGAGGGGAGTGTAACAGATGCCCCCAAATGTGTGAACAGCAGCGACGTTGGGCAGGCGCGATGTGTTCGCAGGCTGTCGCCCATGCAGACCTTGGAGGGGATCGGAGCGTACCAAGCTGCGAGTTTTCAGCGGGAGCTTCGAGCTAGACTGTTGGGCAATGGCCGCCCGCTCCATCCCGCCAATTCACCCTGCCAACTCTGAACTATTGCCTTCGACTCGACTGATTGACAGCTACGGAGCCGGCAGTGTACGCTCGACTGCTCGGTAATCGAGACCTTGTATCGATAAGGCTTGAAGGAGGATTCCATATGAGCACGCAGCGCAGAGTACCCGTTACCATCCTGACCGGCTTCCTCGGCTCCGGCAAGACGACCCTGCTCAACCGGATCTTGACTGAGGAGCACGGCAAGCGCATTGCTGTGATTGAGAATGAGTTTGGGGAGGTCGGCATCGATCAGGCGCTCGTCATCAACGCTGACGAGGAGGTCTTCGAGATGTCGAACGGCTGCATCTGCTGCACGGTGCGCGGAGACCTGATTCGGGTGCTCAACAATCTCAACAAGCGCCGCGACAAGTTCGACTATGTGCTGGTGGAGACCACGGGCCTCGCCGATCCCGGCCCGGTCGCCCAGACCTTCTTCATGGACGAGGAGCTTCGCTCCGAATACGCCCTTGACGGGATCGTCACCCTCGTCGATGCAGCCCACATTGAGCAGCAGCTCGGACGAAGCGACGAAAGCACCGAGCAAATCGCGTTCGCAGACGTTCTCGTCCTCAACAAGACGGACCTCGTCAACGACGAGTCTCTCGACAGTCTCGAAGCTCGGCTCCGCGGCATGAACAGAATGGCGCGAGTCGTGCGCAGCGAGCGAGCAAACGTACCAGTCGGCACGGTGCTCGACCTCGCTGCCTTCGACCTGGACCAGGTCCTCGAGCGTCGCCCCACCTTCCTCGAGCCGGAGTATCCCTTCGAATGGACTGGGGTCTATTCGCTCGATATTGGCCGCTACGAACTCTGCCTCACCGATGGCCCTGATCCGGCGATGAAGCTCGTCGTCGTATCCGGCCAGGGCACGGATGACGCTGCCCTCCGGGAGAGCGCGGAGTGGTGTGTACGGCAGTACGCCGAACCTGCGGAGGTCATTCATCCGGGGGAAGAGATTCCGGTCGGAAAGCATGTGAACCTCCTGCTCGATTCCTCGGGGCGCAAGTCGTTCTTCTTTAAAGTCGATGCGCCGAGGCAGTTCGGCCTCTACACCCAGCACCTCAAGGAGGAGTTTGATATCCAACTGAGGAACACGGATGGAGCAGTGGTTCCCGCCGAGGCCGAGCGAACTTGGGTCGCACAGCACGAGCACGACGATACGGTGGGCTCGATCGCGATCGAGAGGGACGGCGACGTCGATCCCAAAAAGCTCAACGAATGGATTGGCAAACTGCTCCGTGAGCGTGGGGTAGACATCTTCCGAATGAAGGGCTTCATCAGTTTTGCAGGTGAGTCGCGTCGCGTAGTCTTCCAGGGAGTCCACATGCTCGTTGACAGCCAGCCGGACCGCGAATGGGGGGACGCGCCCCGCCGCAATCAGCTCGTCTTTATCGGCCGCAACCTCGATGAGCAGTGCATACGGAAGGGGTTCGACGCATGTCTGATTTGAACGTCGGCAGCCCGAGGGGTGTTCTTGTCCCGGGCTGGTCTGCGACGGTCGGCGACTACGCTATCGCCGGGGGTTGGAGCCTGTGCGGCGAGGCGCTGGTGGCCGCCGATACCGAGGGCGGCGTCTACGCGTTCAACGGCGAGTCCGGCGCGACTGCCTGGGGGCGGCGCGGGGCTCATGACGGTGGTGTGCTCTCGGTGGCAGTCCACCCAGGCGGGAGCGTGTTCGCAACGGCCGGCCAGGATGGACGGATCTTAATCTGGAACGCCGCCGAAGGTCAGGTAAGCCGGGCTATCGACGTCGGTAGCGATTGGGTCGAAAACGTGGTGTGGTCGCCGGACGGCCAACGATTGGCGGCCTCCTGCTCCCGGCGGGTTTACGCGTATGACTCGGACGGCGCGGAGGTTTGGCGGTCTGATGATCATCCCAGCACCGTCAGCGCCATCGCCTGGTCAGGCGCAGGGGATCTGGCAACAGCCTGTTACGGTCGAGTGACGTTCTTCGAGGCAGCCACCGGCGAACTTCGCCAGAAGCTGGAATGGCAGGGATCTTTGGTGTCGATGGTCCTGACCCCGGACGGGGGCATCGTGGCCTGCGGAAGCCAGGACAACTCGGTGCATTTCTGGCGTCGCTCCACGGGGCAGGACTCCGAGATGTTCGGATATCCCGCCAAGCCATCCGCTTTGGCTTTTGATGATACCGGCACCCTTTTGGCCACCGGCGGCGGGGAGACGGTGACGGTCTGGAGCTTCCGGGGAAAGGGACCGGAAGGTACGCGGCCCGGCGTTCTGGAGTTTCATGAGCTACCCGTCACGACGCTTGTCTTTGCGCCTGGCTCGATGCACCTGGCATCGGGGGGGCGAGATGGCGCAGTGGTTGTGTGGTCGCTTCAGAGAAATGGCAAAGGCCGCCCGATAGGGACCGCGGATCTGGGAGACCCCGTGGCGAGATTGTATTGGCGGCCCGACGGGAGCGCCCTCGCCGCCCTCGACGCCCAGGGCGGCGTGACGGTTTGGCGGATAGGACAATCATAAGAGCCGAGTTGCCTGCGCACGCGCAGGGCAGCGCTGCAGTGCGGGCAACGGTTGGTCCTGCTGGACGGTCGAACGCCGCCGGAAGTTCTTGGGAAGAAGCAGGGTTACAGGGCCAACGCGAATCCGATCTAAACGATTTCTGAATTCGTCAAGTTTGGTGGGCCGACGTGTAACTGTATTGCGAACTTTTCGCTCGGAGGCCCCACTGTAAGGAATTGGAAGCTCGTCCATTCCGCTCCAGACTGAACCGCCTTTCCGCAGCGCGAACCTATGATGCGGAGGGGAAGGCCGGGAGCGGCTTGGGAGAGCCAATGCGCACACCTCCCTGCACCGCCAAGTTCACCGGACACGGAAAGAAGTCCTGGTTTTACTTCCCCTAATTCGCATCGGAAACTTCAGGTTGGTCGTCGTAGTAGCGCGACATGAAGATCAGCCCGTCATAGCGCACGGCCCATGTATGCGCGTACAAGGTCTCCGAGGACCTGACGTTGGGGAAGATGTAGTTAATCCAGATTCCTTCCTCTGTAGCCGCCGCCATCTCTTGACCAATATTCCGACTGCTGAACCTGGCAAGGTCCTGCAAGTTGGTGCCTACAAGGTGGTTGGCAAGCGGAGCGACGCGGAGAATGTCGTTCTCGTCGGCCAGGGTCAATCCCCATTGGCCGTCGAGGCTTTCCTCGCTGTTGTACCACTCGACCGTGGCCTCCAGTCCATTGCTCTTGTAGTATTCGATGGCCTCCTGCACATATGCGGCGGTCCGGGCCGCGGGGTCTTCAACTCGCACGTAGTAGCCGGAGGCGAAGAGCATTCCGTCGTGGCGCACGGCGTAGCCAACTTTGGGGACTTCCTTCAGTGTCACTGGATGCGGCCACAGGTATTCGACCCAGACCCCTTCGGCGCCGTCGGTAGCCTTGGCCAGCTCCTTGCCCAACTCGTAGCCGTCGGAACCTACCACGTCCTTGATGTCCGTCCCTATCAGCCGTGAAATCAGCGGATGGACGTGATATATGTCGTTGTCGTCGGTAGCGAAGAGATACCATTCGCCCTCGAAGCTGGCAACGCTGTTGTAGTAGTTGAGCATGGACTCCAAGCCTTCACGCTCGTATCGTTCTACGGCCTGGTTCACGTACTGGACCGTGTAGTCCCTCGGGTCGGCGTCACGCCAGGCGGGAGGGCCCGTCTCGGGCTCGCCCGCGTAATAGCCGGAGGCGAATATCAGCCCGTCGTGACGGATGGCCCAGGTGACCTTCTGCTGTTCCTTCCGTGAAACGGGATGGGGCCACAGGTATTCCACCCATACGCCTTCATCGGTGGCTTGAGCTATCTCCTTACCCAGCTCCTGACCGTCGGAGCCGACCACATTCTTGATGTCGGTGCCGATGAGGTGAGGAAAGATTGGATGGGCCAGGTAGAGGTCATCTGCGCCGATGAGGAACAGATAGAGCTGTCCGTCCAGGCTCGCTTGGCCGTTGTAGTGGGAGATGACAGCGTCGAGACCGTCGTCGTCATATTTGGCTATGGCCTTGTCCACGTATTCCTTGACAGAATCCGCTACGTCTTCCGTCAAGGCCGAATGGCTGGCAGAGAACACCAGACCGTCGTGAAGTACGACGAGGACTCGCCGTGGTTCTTCCTGTCTGGTGACCGGATTGATGCCCTGAGATATTGACCAAACGCCTTCTTCACTGGCAACTTCCAATAGTTCAGTGAAGGCGGAGTATCGTGAGCCAGGGCCAACAAATTGGCCTTCTATAGCGGGGATGTTGCGGTACACAAGCAACGTGCTTTCGTCTTTGTCCAAAAGGATCAGCGTCCGCCCGCTTTCTGTGCCCGCCTGAGACCTGTAGAACTCAACTGTGGCGTCCAGACCGTTCTCACCATAGTATTCAATGGCCGCTGCGACGAAGGCTCGTGTTATGGCGTCGTCGTCCAGTGCAACTACTTCCGTGGGGGGTTCCGGGGCTGTGGTGTCAATGGGCGCCGGAGTCGGGGAAGGGTCGTCGCCACAGGCAGCCAAAAGGACTGCCGAGGAAACCACGATCAAGAGCAGGAATCGTGCAATCATGCCGGCTGGTGCTAGTTGGAACTTCCATCCTGTCCCGTTCACGTGCGGCTTGCCCATTTGTTTGGTTCTCAACATGAGGTATCCCCCCTCGGTTCTCGGCACACAGTTTATCGTAGCAAAAGTTCCTTTCGCAAAGAAACACACTCACTCAGCATGTATGGCTACAATACCTGATTATATCCATCCACGGGCATCATGCTATATGATGCTTCAACACATCATCTCAATTGCAATAATTGAGTGGCTTACTGTTCGCAGGCTGATCCCGCGGAGCCAGTCGAGGACGAATCTGCTTAGCCCCAACCCTGCCTCTCTGCGCCTGTCAATGAGAAGAGAGGAAAAACAGAAGCTCTCATATGGCGTGGGGACTGGCAATACGATGACATCTCGCGCCGATATCGACGAAACTGTGGAGGGCCGCTCGCGGGCAGCGGCGATTTCCCGGCCATCTGTTGTGACAAGGGTTTCACCTAAATGTTCAGAAGAGCCCAGAGGCGAAACGAAATCCAGTACGAACCGGATGAGAAGTGTCCGCCGCTACTGGCGATATCCTCGGCTTTACAGATATTGATGCCCAACACCATCAGCCTCGTCATGCTGGCGACGCTGGTGGTGCGGGCATCCGGCGAGTCCGAAGCCTACCTGTCATGGGTGACATTTACCGTGCTGGCAGTCACCGGCGCCGGCATGATCCTGCAGACCCTCCGGCTGCGGCATCTGGGTTCGGGTCGCCTCATCGTCTCAAACTTCAACGTTCCGTTCTTGGCCGTCAGCGCCTTGGCGCTTCATGTCGGCGGACCTGGTCTGCTGGCCAGCTTGATAGTGGTTTCCACCCTGGTCCAGTCTGTTTTGACCCTGCGCCTCGCCTCCCTCCGCAGGGTATTTACACAGACGGTGAGCGGAGTAGTGGTAATGCTGGTGGCGGTTTCGGCCTTGCCCTTCATCATCAGCAGAGCGGTTATTCCGCCGGAAGGCGAATCGACAGTGCTCTTCCTGGCGCCGGGAATGGCTGCTCTGGCCGCCGGGGTCCTGATATCCCTGCAAGGCGCGCTGGCCTGGCGTATCTGGGTCTTGCCGGCCACGGTGGTCGTCGGTCTGACTGTAGCCGTGCCCCTGGGCTACTACGATGCCGACATCATTGCCCGCACTCCATGGCTGCGCTTACCGGATTTCGGGTGGCCCGGGCTGGATCTGACCTTTAGCGCGGATTTCTGGACCCTGCTTCCGGTCTTCGTGTTTGTGAATCTCACCGCCTTCATGAAGGCGGTGGCAGACCTGTCGGTAATTCACCGCGCCTCTTACCGGAACCAAGCGGCCATCGACTTCCGCACAGTGCAGGGCGGCCTGAACGTGTTCGGAATAGGCACCCTTCTTTCCGGACTCCTGGGAACCTTGCCTGTTGCCGCGCCGTGGGCGTCCACCGCGGTCTACATTGGCTTCACCGGCGTGGCCGCCAGGAGTGTCGGGATATACCTGGGACTGTTGACCATACTAGTCGCCTCGTTTTCAAAGTTGCTCGCCATATTGGTCGCCATTCCCAGCCCGGTGGTTAGCGCGGTGTACGTCATCATCTTCGGCATGCTTTTTGTCGAGGGTGCGAAGACGGTCTTCACCGGCCAGTTTGACCAGAAGAAGGCTACCATCACCGGTGTTTCCATGGTATTGGGCCTGTCCGCGGGGACTTTCAGCGGATTCTTCGAAGGGATAACCATTGATCTGGTCGGCAATGCCATTGTAATCGGTGGCATGGCGGCCGTAGGCATGACCGCATTCACGGAATTGTCGGGGTTTCGCGCCAAGAAGCTGCGGATTGACTTGTCCGAGTCTTCCCTGCCTGCCGTTGACGATTTTCTCTGCCAGTTCGCCGACAGACATTCCTGGACGGAGGAAGGAGGAAACCGGCTGCGCCTGGTAGGAGAAGAGGTCATCTTGAGCCTGCTCAATGAAGAGAAAGACGGTCCCGTCGACCAGAAGCGCAGGTTGGCCGCCACAATTCGTCCCGACAGCGGCTCGGCCGAGCTTGAGATCGTGGTCGCTTCGGACGACGCCATCCAGGGAAATATCGAGAATCGCATGGCCTATCTGGGCCAGGACCAGGCGCTGGAAGACGAACACCAATTGTCTGTCCGCATCCTGCGCCACTACGCGTCATCGGTACACCACCGCAAATACTACGGCTTGGACATTGTCAGTTGCCGCGTGGACAAGTAGTGCGACAGGGTCTTCGACGTTCTCTCGATCTGGAGACCAACGGGCTCTATCCGCCGGAAAGCTATCTCATGAAGCCACCTCGCTGCTACCGGCTCCAGGCTTACGTAGATGGTGGGGCAGGGTTATGACTTCAATCTCACTTGGTCGGAAAATGGTGGGCGGCACAGGACTCGAACCTATGACCCCTTGCGTGTAAAGCAAGTGCTCTAACCAACTGAGCTAGCCGCCCGTTCGGGAAGAGAGGGGGTGGCGCGCTTGGCGGGATTCGAACCCACGGCCTCAGCCTCCGCAGGGCTGCGCTCTATCCTGCTGAGCTACAAGCGCACGGTTGTGGTGCCGAAGGAGGGATTTGAACCCACACGGGCTGCTGCCCACTACGCCCTGAACGTAGCGCGTCTACCGTTCCGCCACTTCGGCATCAGTGAGGCGGAGGCTCCGCCTTCATCCGCACAGCCGCGAATGCAGTTGGAGGCCCCTGCCCTCGCCTAGTCCATCTTACCCTTTCCCCGCTGACCCCGGCAAGCGTCCGGGCCTCGCCGGGGTCCCGGTCGCCTCGCTTTCCACGCACATCGGCAGCGGGTAGAATGAATGCGCCGAATCCACCCAGGGGCTACACCTGCGCACTACGCCAAAGGAGCAACGACCGTGAGCACAGCAAAGACGCGCATCGAACGCGACTCCATGGGCGAGATGGAGGTCCCGGAGGACGCGTACTACGGCGCTTCAACCATGCGGGCAGTCCTGAACTTCCCCATCAGCGACCTCCGGTTCTCCCGGGGCTTCATTCGAGCCTTGGGGCTGATCAAGCAAGCCGCTGCGCAGACCAACGTGAAGCTCGGCCTGCTGGACTCCGCCCTGGGCCGCGCCATCGATGCCGCCGTGCAGGAGGTCATCGACGGCGACCTCGACGACCACTTTGTGCTCGACATCTTCCAGACCGGCTCCGGCACCTCCACCAACACCAACGCCAACGAGGTCATCGCCAACCGCGCCACGGAGCTCCTCGGCGGCGATCGCGGCGACCGGCTCGTGCACCCCAACGACCACGTCAACATGTGCCAGTCCTCCAACGACGTCATCCCGACAGCCATACACATCGCGGCGTTGGCCGCCATCAAGGAGGACCTGGCGCCCGCGCTGCAGGAGCTGCAGGCGGCGTTGGAGGCCAAGGCCAGGGAGTTCTGGCCCATCGTCAAGACGGGCAGGACGCACCTGCAGGACGCCACCCCCGTCCGGCTCGGCCAGGAGTTCCGCGGCTACGCCGGCCAAGCCGAGCGCGCCGTCCGGCGGCTGGAGCACGCCGCTGCCGAGCTGTCCGAGGTTGCGCTGGGCGGCACCGCCGTCGGCACCGGCGTCAACGCTCACCCGGAGTTCTCCGCCAACGTCTGCGCCATCCTCTCGCAGAAGCTCGGCGTCGAGGTGCGTGAGACCGAGAACCACTTCCAGGCACAGAACACGCTGGACTCCGTGGTAGAGGCGAGCGCAACGCTCCGGACCATCGCCATCAGCCTCTACAAGATCGCCAACGACATCCGCTGGCTGGGCTCCGGCCCCCGCGCGGGCATCGGCGAGATCATGCTGCCGGAGGTGCAGCCGGGAAGCTCCATCATGCCAGGCAAGGTGAACCCCGTCATCACCGAGTCGGTCATTCAGGTGGTCGCGCAGGTCATCGGCAACGACGCCGCGGTCGCGGTCGCAGGCCAGGGCGGCTACTTCGAGCTGAACATGATGTTCCCCGTCGCGGCGCACAACATCCTGCAGGCCACCTCGCTGCTTGCGTCGTCGGCGCGCAACTTCTCGCGGCAGTGCGTCACCGGCCTCGTCGCGACGTCCGCCGGCCCGGACCTTGTCGAGAAGGGGCTGATGCTCGGCACCGCGCTCGCCCCGGCCATCGGCTACGACAAGGCAGCCGCAATCGCGAAGACCGCCGCCAGCGACGGCCGCACCATTCGCGAGGTCGCGCGCGAGCAGTCGGGGCTCTCTGACGAGGAGCTCGACACGCTGCTGAAGCCCGACGAGATGACGGAGCCCGGCCTCGGCAAGAGCGCCGGCGGCGGCGGGTAGCGGCGTGCCTCACGTACTATGCCAACGGCGGCCCGCATGATCCGCGCCGTCATCTTCGACTTCGACGGACTCATCGTGGACACGGAGACCCCTGCCCTGCAGAGCTGGCAGGAGATATTCAGGGAGCACGGCCAGGAACTGACCATGGACTGGTGGGCCCAGTTCGTCGGCCGGGGCGAGTCCGGCGGCACCACGGAGCACCTGGAGCGGCTCGTTGGCCATGCGCTGGACGCCGAGGGCCTCAGGGCCCGGCGGCGCGCGATACACGTCGCGATGGTTGAAGCGCAGCCGATTCTGCCTGGAGTTGAGGAACGCATCGCCGAGGCCCATGAGGCGGGATTGCGGCTGGCCGTCGCTTCAAGCTCTCCCCGGCAGTGGGTCGCCGGCCATCTGGAGCGCCTTGGCCTCATCCGCCACTTCGACGCTGTCCGGTGCCGCGACGACGCCGACGTGCTCGTCGGCAAGCCCGACCCCGCTGTGTACCTCGCCGCAATGCGCGATCTGGGCGTCGCCGCGGAAGAGGCTATTGCGCTAGAAGACTCGCCACGGGGCGTCCAGGCTGCCCGCAACGCCGGCGTCTTCGCCGTTGCTATTCCCAACGGCGTCACTCGTCTCATGGGCGACGCTGGCGCAGACCTCACGCTGGATTCGATGGCGGACAAGTCGCTTGCCGAGATCGTGCCCATGGCGGAGAGACGGGAGTAGGTCGAGGGTACGGTCAGAGGCGGAGCGTTTACGGCTGACCGCTTCCCGGAGAGTCCCTTGGAATGTGGTACGATGTCACCGGAGGTGCCGCGATGATTGCGAAACTCCACGTCTGCACGATCGACGGCGGTTTGGCCGTACGCATCCCGGAAGACGTCGCCGAGCAAATGGGCCTCTGCGACGGTGCGGCAATCGATATTGAAACGACGAACGATGGGTCCACCTTGCGCAAGCACACCTACGATTTGAAAGCCTTGGTTGATCAAATCACGCCTGAAAACCGGCACGAGGAAGTTGACTGGGGTCCTCCCCGGGGCAAAGAGGTGTGGTAACGCAACGTCAGTCACCAAGCTATGTTCCGGACCTCGGCGACATTGTATGGCTCAGTTTTGACCCTCAGGCGGGGCGTGAGCAGGCCGGGCGCAGGCCCGCCATCGCCCTGAGTCCCACATACTACAACCGCAGATCAGGCTTGGCCCTGTTTTGTCCGGTCACCTCACAAGTCAAGGGATATCCCTTTGAGGTCGAGCTCCCCGCCGGTGGACTCATTACTGGAGTTGTCCTGGCGGACCAGATCAAGAGTCTCGACTGGCAGGCCAGAAGAGCCCGGTTCGTTGCCCATGCAGAGCCTGGGACACTGGAGCAAGTTCTGCGCAGAGTGCAGTCTCTCCTCTCATAACTCTCCGCCCTTTTCTTGTGACGTCACAGCCCAAGACTTGACACATCCCATTTCCATGAGTAGAGTATTCCCACTGAATGCGTTTCGGGCTGCCTCAGCACCGGAACCCAAATGGAGGTCTTAGATATGCCGAGCAAGCGGTCTCGTTCCATGACGCAGGTCATCCCTCTCCCCAACATGCCCCTTCCGCAGGCAGGCCCCGCCTCAATCTGCGCCATCGGCGTGGGCGGCGGCGGGTCCAACGCCATCATGCGCATGATGCGGGCCCGGCCGGTCCCCGGCGTCACCTACGCGTGCGTCAACACGGACCTGAAGGCCCTGGGTCAGGTCGATGGGGCGCACGTCATCCACATCGGTGAGAACCTTACCCGCGGCCTGGGCGCGGGCGGCGACCCCGAAAAGGGCGCAATGGCCGCCAATGAGTCCAGGCAGGCCCTGAAGAACATCGTTGCCGGGGCTGACCTGGTCTTCCTCGCCATCGGCATGGGCGGCGGCACCGGCACGGGCGCGGCGCCCATCGTCGCGGAGGCCGCCCGCCAGTCCGGCGCGCTCGTGGTCGCAGTGGCCACGACGCCCTTCAGCTTCGAGGGCGCCCGGCGGCTGGAAACGGCCCACTCGGGCATCGCCGACCTGAAGCCCCACGTCGACAACCTCATCGTCATCCACAACGAGCGTCTCCTCAGCCTGTTCCGCGGCGACACCTCCATGGACGACGCGCTGCGCATGGCCGACGACGCGGTGATGTTGGGCGTGCTCTCCGTCGCCGAGCTGGTCAACCTCCCCGGCGAGATCAACGTCGACCTGGCCGACGTGAAGGCGATCATGAAGGTCCCCGGCCGGGCCATGATGGCCATCGGCGAGGGGCACGGCAAGGGCGGCCCGCTGCAGGCGGCCAAGCAGGCGGTCAACAACCCGCTGCTGGACCTCTCTCTCGAGGGCGCGAAGGGCGTGCTCTTCAACGTCACCGGCGGCCCGAGCATGACCCTCGGCGAGGTCAACGAGGCTGGCGAGTACATCGCCCAGCAGGTCGACCACCGCGCCATGATTTTCTTTGGCATGGTGAACGGCGAACCCGGCGACGAGACCAGCCGTGTCACCCTCATCGCCACCGGCATCGCTGATGAAGAGGAGGCGGCATCCTTCTCCGACTCCACGTCCTTCAGCGGCCGGTACCTCAACAACCGGAAGGAGACCGATCTGGACCTTCCACCGTTCCTGCGGCGCACGATGCTCCGCTAACTTCCTTTTGGGTGAGCAGCCACAAGGGACCTGCCGTAACGGCAGGTTTCTTGTTTTAGCGGCTAACCGGCCTCATGCCCCCGGCTCTACGATGGGCTGCGCCAGGATCCACAGGCTCACCATGGTGTAGGCGACCATCAGCGCCAGCATCGGATACTGGCTGCGCAGCGCGTACCGCCGCTCCGGTATCTCACGCAGCGCCGTGACGTGCGCAAGGTACGCCGCGGCCACGTGCCCCACCACAATCGCCACGACGGACAGCACCCACACCGTGCGCGCGCTGATGACGGCGATGTTGATCGTGTAACCGGTGGTTCCGAAGAGGTCCCAGCCAAAGCCAAAGGGGTCGGATGCCAGGGGGATGATGCTCTGTCCCGAAATCAGCAGGTAGGAGAGGAAGTGCGACAGGTGGTAGGCCAGCGCGATAGGCACGAGCGAAAGAACGAAGGCCTGGCCCACCTCCGCAGAGAGCAGCCTGTACCCGCTTGCCAGCGACATGAGGCCCGAGAAGAGCATGTAGACGGCCATCAGGACGGCGGTGAACCCAACAAGGCCAATTGTGTTCACGATATGGGCGTCCGGAAAGGCGCTGAAGAGTCCGTTGAACATCCGCCCCCACAACGGCGTGGCGGAAAAGCCGTCGAAACTCACGGTGGACAGGAGCAGCAGGACGAAGACCATCGTTGAGGGCGAACGGCCCCGTGTGTCGAGCAGCCCCACCACGTAGGGCCGTAGATTGAGCTCACGGTTCTCAGGATCGGCGGCCGCCCAGCACACCCCACAGTCGACGCGGCCGCCATCCTCGCCCGCGCCTTCCACCGAGCCGCCGTCGCAGATGTCCGAGTTGGTTACGCGGATTTCCGTGGGCGAGAACCGTGCGAGGTAGCCGAACGCCAGCCCGATGCCGTCGCCGTGCCTCAGCCACGCCTCGCGGCCAAACGCGAACATTCCGGCCCACATGTACACCGTGTACAGCAGCGCAAACTGGGTGATGCGGCCCGGCAGCGCCGAGTCGATGTAGACGATCTCCACCCAGGCGAAGACCGCGAACGCTATGACGGCCGGCCATGCGCCCAGCTCCCGCGGGTAACGCCGTCCCAGGCCCATCTCGCCGTCTCCGCTGACCAGCCGGTACGCGCGCTCGGCCCAGGCATAGGTGGCGTTCCAGGGGTTCAGCAGGCGCCACACGTTGCCGACCAGCGCCGACAGGTACGCCGTGCCCACCCACCAGATGATCCACACCAGCGTCGGCGAGATGTTCTTGTTCGGCTCCCATCCGCCGATGATTCCCGTGACAATGACCAGCACCAGTCCGGCCACGGAGACCATCTGCAGCCCCGTAACCACGACAGGGCTCGCAACCGCGCGGCCGATGCGCCATCGCATCAGGTTCAGGCGTGGGTAGATCTCGGTGCCCGACGCCCCTCGCATGAACACGCCCAGCACGACGAACGACAACGCCACGGCCGCGCCGGCGCCCACGACGTAGAGGCCCAGCGGCACCGGCAGGTCGTAGCGGTCGCCAAACCCGTGCGCCGCCGCCGGGTAGACGGCGAGCGCCAGCGCCGCCATAACCGCGACGACGGTGGCCTTGCCCAAAAGCGTCACTGGCGTCTCCTTTGGTCGTTATGGAAAGACTTCGAAGCGTCCAAGCTCCTTCTCCACCGCGTCGCCGCCACCGTGCTTGTGGCCGCCGTCGTCAGCCGCGCCGGGAACGGTCACGGTGATTGTGTGCTCGACGGTTTCATGGCCAAGGGCGTACTCCTCGTGGGTGTTGGCGTTCAGAGTAACCCGCAGCTCGCGCTCGCCGGGTTCGATGCCGCCCAGGTGAAAGTCCGGGCCGTAGAGCCTGGCCACCTTCACGCCGTCGACGTAGATGTGGGCGTGGCCGTGGCCCGGCACGTGCTCGCCGCCAACCTCCGCCGGAGTAAAGGCGAACTCTGTCGTGGTCAGGCGCACGTTCATCCCTGACACCGAGTCGGGTGTTGCCTCTACGCTGACGCTCATGCCCTTCGGCGCTTCCACGGTGGCAGCGTGGTCCTTGCCGCCGCCCTCCACCTGCATGCCCGGGGCAGCGAGGTGGACCGTGATGGGGAAGCTGCCCGTCGCGTTCGCGGTGAAGGTGAACTCTGCGGGATGGCCCGGCTCGACGTCCTCCTCGAAGTCGTAGCCGTGCAGGTGAAAGTTGACCGGCTCGTCAGACCGCACCACCAGCGTGACCTCATCGTCCTGGTTGACCTGCCAGGTTTGCTCGCCACCGACAACCTCGCCTGCGTTCAACTCGAGGTTGATCGTGCGCTCCTGCGGCTCCCTGTCCTCGCATCCGGCGAACGCCGGCAGGAGGCCGGCCGCAAGCGCGAAAACCAATGCCGCTAGTGTGAGGCGTTTCATTGCAGCCTCCAGTTCATCGTATGGGGCGGCGACGGCCGGAGCCGGTGCGCCGCCTTCTCGTGAATCGATTTCCCAACGTGAAGCCCAGAATCGCGAGGGCAATGGCGATCAATGCCAGGACGGACAGATTGAACCGCGAGGGCTGCTGCACGGCCACGGGGAACGTGACCTGGTCGCTTCCTTCCGGGCTGTCGATTGTCAGCGTGAAGTCCCACACGCCGGCCGAGTCCACCGGCACGTCCGCCGCGAACCACTGCGGGCCCACCAGCGTTTCGTACCCGGCCACAGGACCGGCGGAGCCGCCATCGCCCTCGGTCTTTACCCCGCTCAGCGTCAGCGTGGGGTCGTCGACCAACTGGTCAGTCCCCGTTTGCACCAGGTAGATGTTGAAGTGCATGGTGCCGGGCACGGGAATCGTCGTGATGCTGAGTGAGTACGGTCCAACGTCGCCCGCAAACACCTCGCGGCTGCCCACGTCGACGCCGTTGGCATGCGCGGTCGATGACAGCACGAGGACGAGCGCGATGGCCAGCGCAATGCCAACCGATGCGCGACGCCCAAGGGACGATGTCGAGAGAAGCGTCATTCTCCAGCCTTCTGTCGGAGCCGCAGGCAACCCACGGCCCCTGCCGAGCGTGTTCAGAGCCGAACCGGCAATCAGAAGGCGGGACGCGGAGGGGGAGTCTCGATACCCGGCAGAAATCTCATCGGCAGGCCGCGCAAGAGCGGCCTTACGATTGTGTAGAGTGACGGGACAAACAGCAGGAGCGTGAAGGCCAGCCCCAGGGAGACCAGGTTGAAAATGCCGGCGCCCGTCGCGTCGTTGCTGGCGGGCAGGATAGTAATGCCGCCCGGCGCGCCCGCGAGTCCTCCTGCCCCGTGCGAGTGCGGCGCCTGGTAGCCGTGGTCGTGGGCCACGGGAACGCCGCCGGGGTAAACGTGACCGTGCTGCGGGTGGCGCTCGACCGCGTGGTGGTCGAGGCTGGCCGACAGCGCGGGGAAGAGCGCCGCCCACATCACCGCCATGAACAGCGTCGTGTACATGACGCTGACCATGTTGCGCGGTGAAACGCGAGGGATTCCCATAGGAACAGGATAGCTTTGGGCGACAGGGCGGGTCAACGAACTTGTCGCCAAAGCGCTACCTATGAAACAATCTTGAAGGGAGGTCAATGTGCCGCTGCCGGACATGTCGGTGAACATCGCGCCGGGCCATGCCGATGGGCTGTGGCTCCGGTCGCCCGTCATGATCGCGTGCGGCACGTTCGGGCAGGACGGCTACGGCAGCGGCATGCCCGCCGGAAGCGACTTCCAGAAGCTCGGCGCGGTGGTTGCCAAGACCACGACGCCCCACGAGCGGCTTGGCAATCCGCGGCCCCGCATCGCCCACGCCCGCGGCTGGACCATGAACTCCATCGGCCTCGCCAACCCCGGCATCGACGTTGTCCTCCGCGACTACGCTCCGCAGTGGACGTCGTGGGAGGTGCCGGTCATCCTCAGCATCGCGGGCCACAACGTCGACGAGTTCAGCGCTCTGGCTGAGGCGGTCGACGGCACGCCCGGCGTCGCTGCCATCGAGATCAATGTGAGCTGCCCGAACGTCGCGGGCGGCTTGGACTTCGCGCAGAGCCCCGGCCTGACCGGCGACGTCGTGCGCGCCGTCGTCGGCGCGACGGCCCTGCCCGTCATCGCCAAGCTCTCTCCCAACGTCTCGGACATCGTGCCTATCGCCGAGGCGGCGGAAGCGGCAGGCGCCCACGCCCTCACGCTGACCAACACCCTCATCGGCATGGCGCTGGACCGCGACTCGGGCTCGTCCGTGCTCGGCACCTTGACGGGCGGCGTCTCCGGCCCCGCGCTGAAGCCCACCACCCTCGCGATGGTCTATAAGACGTGCCAGGCCGTGCGCATCCCCGTCATCGGCGTCGGCGGCATCGAGACGACTGACGACGCGCTCGACTACCTCCACGCGGGAGCGTCGGCGGTCCAGGTGGGCACGGCCAACTTCACGAACCCCCGCGCGCCGTTCGAAGTCCAGTCCGGCCTGGCGCGCCACGCCGCAGGGCGGGGCCTGTCGTCAATCGGCGACATCGTTGGACTGGCGCAGCAACCCGCCCCGGCTCCCCCTACGGCGGCGCCGGCTTCGTAGCTGTTTACACAGCCGTACGCCTGTGCTATAGTCGTCACATCCTTTTGGGAGTGCTAAGACATAGCGGGTAGAGACTACCGCATTAACCAGCAAATACGGGTCAGAGAGGTCCGCGTCATAGGGGATGCCGGAGAGCAGTTGGGCGTCCTCCCCACGCTGGAGGCCATTCGACTCGCCCAGGAACAAGGCCTGGACCTGGTGGAAGTGTCGCCCAACGCAATGCCGCCGGTCTGCAGGCTCCTCGACTACGGCAGGTTCCGCTACTCGCAGACCAAGCGGGAGCGGGAAGCCCGAAAGAGCCAGAAGACCAACGTCGTACGCGAGGTGCGCTTCCGGCCCAGGATCGCCGAGCACGACCGAGCGTCGAAGGTACGCCGCATCCAGGAGCTCCTCGGCGACGGTAACAAGGTGAAGGTGAGCGTCCTCTTCCGGGGAAGGGAGATCTCCCACCCGGAGCTTGGCGTGACGCTGCTGCGGGGAGTCGCCGAGCAGCTCAAGGAAGAGGCCAAGCTGGAGGCGCCTCCGGCCATGGAAGGACGCAGATTGAACATCGTGCTGGTGCCCGGAACGGCGCCCGCGCCAAAGACCGCCAAGGCGGCAGAGGAGAAGCCCGTTGCCGAGCAAGCAGCCGAAGAAGTACAAGCTTAAGACCCACAAGGCGTCCGCATCCCGCATCCACGTCACTGCGGGCGGCAGGATGCTGCGGCTGCCGGGGCAGCGGAGCCACCTGCGCCGCAAGAAGAACCAGGCGTTGAAGCAGAGCTACGACCAGAAGCTGCCCGTCCCCATGGGCGCCGTCAAGCGGCTTCGCAAGCTGCTGCCGTACTCCTAGCCCCGCCTCCGAGCGACTGGTTCGGAGACACAAAGCGACCAAGCCCAACACGACAGAAACGCCGCCGATGCAGTGCGGCCAGTGACGAGGAAAAGGCATGGCCCGAACAAGCAACAGCGTACCGAAGAAGCATCGCCACAAGAAGGTGCTGGCGCAGGCCAAGGGGCACTACAGCGTCCGGCACAGGCACTACCGCCGCGCCAAGGAATCGGTGATGCACGCCCTCGCCTATGCCTACGCCCACCGCCGCGAGCGCAAGGGCGACTTCCGCAAGCTCTGGATCCTGCGCATCGGGGCCGCAGCCCGGACGCACGGCATCAGCTACAGCCGCCTCATCCAGGGGCTCAACGCCGCAGGCATCGGGCTCGACCGCAAGGTCCTCGCCGACATGGCCGTCCGCGAGCCCGCAGGCTTCGCCAAGGTCGTGGAGCAGGCGAGGGCCGCGCTGCCGACGGGGTAGTCGAGACACCCTTCAAAGCGCAACTGGGAATGAGGTTGGATGCCTCGCTCCCTGTATGTGAACTTCCTCAGTTCCTGCAACGTGAATTGCGACGGGCATGGTGAGTATGCCGGTCTACATTTTCCTGGATGAGTCCGGGGACTTGGGCTTGGCCTCTGGTGGATCACGCTTCTTTGTCCTGACCGGCATCGTCATGGAGCGGCCATTTGTCCTCTATCAAGAGCTTGATGTCCTCCGGTATAACCTTCTTGAAGAGGGCTTGGACATTGAGTACTTCCACTGTGTGGACAACGTAAGGCGAGTGCGCAGCATGGTGTTCAAACTAGTGGCATCCCAACTGTCCGATATAACCGCGCACAGTGTAGTTGTTGAGAAGGCCAAGGCCGATCAATTGTTGCCGGAACGCGATCGCTTGTACTCCGTGATGGTTGGCACCCTCCTGCGACTCACGCTCAATCGCTCTGACGTACAGACCGCCGATAGAGTCGTGGTAATCACCGACAAGCTGCCTGTTCAGCAGCAGCGCCGCACTACGGAGAGGGCAATCAAGACCGCCTTTTCTGACTTGCTGCCAGGCGGCCCTCCCTATCAGCTGTTGCATCACTACTCACGGGCTCACTATGGCCTGCAAATCGCCGACTACTGCTGCTGGGCCATATTTCGAAAGTATGAGACTGGCGACACTTCAGCCTACGAAATGATCCGCCCAGCAATCATGAGTGAGCTTGACATCTTGGAGAATGTCACCACGGACAAATGCTGACGCCCAAGCAAAAAATGACCCCCCCGACTACTCCCGTTGCCGGGAGAAAACCCACTGGGCCCTTGTCATCGGGGGGGAACCTTTGACATTAGCCTACCCGCTGTATCCCAGCGTGTCAAGCCTTGATGCCCCACAAAAAATGACCCCCCCCCCAACTACTCCCGTTTACGGAAGAGAACCCCCTGGGTTCTTGTCATCGGGGGGGAACCTTTGGTAACACGATAGAATCGTATCTATTGTGTCCCAGAGTGTCAATACCGCACGCGGCTCTCCTGCACACGTCCCGTCCCCCCACCCCCCTACAGCGCCCCGTCCCCCATGATCACCGCAAACAGCAGCGCAAGGTACAACAACGAGTACCGGTAGATGGGCGCCGCCGCTCGCGGGCCGGTCCGCTTGAAGAGACGGACCGCGTACGCGACGAACCCCAGCCCCAGCGCTAGAGCGCTCACGAGGTAGACCAGTCCCAGGCTCTCCGTCGCCAGGTAGAGCAGCACGGTGAGCATCGTCAGCGCCAGCGTGTACAGCAGGATGTGCTTTCGCGTGCTGTCCTCGCCCGCCACGACGGGGAGCATCGGCACGCCCGCCTCGGCGTAGTCCTTCCGGATGAGCAGCGCCAGCGCCCAGAAGTGGGGCGGCGTCCAGAAGAAGATGATGGCGAACAGGTAGAAGGCCGGCAGCGTCAGCCCCCCGGTCACTGCCGCCCAGCCGACCAGCGGCGGGACCGCGCCCGCAGCGCCGCCGACCACGATGTTCTGCGTCGTCGTGCGCTTGAGCCACTTGGTGTACACCAGCACGTAGAAGACGGATCCCGCCATTGCCAGCAGCGCCGCCAGCAGGTTGGCGCCCCACCACAGCAGCGCGAACGCCAGCACGTTCAGGATGAGGCCGAACACCAACGCCTGCCGTCCGGTCACTCGATCGCTGGCGACGGGCCGCGTCGACGTCCGCGCCATGAGCCGGTCGATGTCGCGGTCGAGCCAGTGGTTGAGCGCGCTCGCCCCGCCGGACGCCAGGGCGCCGCCGATGATGACCGTCGCGATGAGTCCCGCGCCCGGCAGGCCCTCGGCCGCCAGCACCATGCCGCCGAACGCCGTAACCAGCAGCAGCGACATCACCCGCGGCTTGGTCAGCGCTACGTAGTCTCCGATGACCGTCGCGAGGGTGCCTCTCTGTGCGTCGTCGGCTTGCGCTGCCGTCTGGCCCTCACCGCCATGCGCCTCTGCGGCCGCTCCGTCTTCGGGCCGAAGCCGCCACGCAACGACGGCCATCGCCACGAGGTGGCCCCACAGCGCCGTGGCGAGGCTCAAGTGGATCACCCGCGCCGCCGCGGCGAAGTGGAACCACGGGTTTGCTGCCCCCGCCAGTACTTGCGCGACCACCAGCGCAGCCGCGCCCATGCCCATGCCGGCCAGCGCCCGCGACTGTCCTCGCAGCCGCCGCGCCTGCATCGCCGCCACGATGATGTAGATTCCGCCGGCTCCCGCGATGATCCGGTGCGCCATGTGCTCCCACTGAAGGCCGAAGTTGGGCAGCCAGTCGCTCGTGCAGAGCGGCCAGGACGGGCACACGGCGCTCGCCCCGCTCCCGACGATGTAGGTGCCCGAGAGCAGGATGACCATGGACACGGTGGCCATCACAAGCATGGTGTTGAAATACGGGTGCCGCCTCCCACCGTCCGGGCCGGCCGTTCCGGGACGCGCGACCAGCAGCGCGACGACGAGCATGGCGAAGAGCGTCTCGGCGGCGAACAGGTGCGCGGTCACGATTGGCGCGGGAAGCTCCGTGAGCACCGTGATGCCGCCGAGGACCACCTGCACGGCCAGCGCCACCACGGCGACGGCCATGAGCCGCTTCAGTCCCTGCGATTCCCGGTGACGGAGCCACACCACGACCGCGCACGCGACCACCAGCGCGCCAACGACGCTCGCCACCAGCCGGTGCGAGTACTCGATGAGGACGTGGTACTCGAAGGGAGGGATGATCTGCCCGTGGCAGAGGGGCCAGTCGGGGCAGCCGAGGCCGGACTCGGTCGCGCGCACCAGGCCACCCAGCGTGATGAGGCCGAAGGTGACCACGACCGTGACGGCCAGCAGTAACCGCAGGGGACGAAATGAGCGAGCAGCGTTCACGACGTGCAACCGTTAGGGTCTGACGGCATCCAGGCGGTCGGTCATATGCGGGTCACCGTGCGCCTAGATGATGATGCTGAACAGCAGCAGCAATGCAAGCATGATGAACGTCGCCAGCACGAGGCCGAAGATGAAGAGGTTCTTGAATATCCCGGCGTCGAACTTGAGGTGCATGTAGAACATGGCGACGTAGTAGAACTTGAGCGCGGACAGGACCAGGAAGATCCAGAGGAAGTAGTCCTCGAGCGCCGTGACGTAGTAGATCGCCACCTCGAAGATGGTGATCAGCGTCAGGTACGTCGCTATGAGGATGTACTTTGCGGGCGACGGGTGTTCTTGCTCGTGGGGCGCCGCGCCGTGTTCTTCTTGCTCTGCCATGCGACTCTCCCTCTGGAGTTTGGGCCGCTACCCGGCCGCCGGCTCCAGGCTGCTGATCAGGTACACCACCGTGAAGATGACCACCCAGACAATGTCGACAAAGTGCCAGTACAGACCAGCCAACTCAACGTCCAGGCTCTTCTCCGCCGGCAGCCCGTGCCTGAACGAGTAGAAGAAGAGCGACATGAGCCATATGACGCCGACGGTCACGTGCGCGCCGTGGAAGCCCGTCAGCGTGAAGAAGCTCGCGCCGAAGACGTTGGTCTTGGGCGTCAGCCCGTGGATCACGAACTCGTAGAACTCGTACACCTGGAAGCCGAGGAACGTTGCGCCGAGAAAGGCGGTCGCGAAAATCCAGAACCGCCCGGACACCACGTCGCCGCGCTGCACCGCCGCCAGCGCCAGCACCATCGCCAGCGAGCTGGTCAGCAGCACGAAGGTGCTCGTGCTCGTAACCGGGATGTTGAGGATCTCGTGCGGGTACGGGCCGACGACGCTGGCGTCCTTGTACAGCAGGAACGTCGCAATCAGCGAACCGAAGAAGAGACACTCGGACGCCAGGAACAGCCACATCAGGAGCTTGCGATGGTTCAGCCCCGTCGTGGTGGCCAGGTGGCTTTCGTGTGCAGCCGTCGTACCGTTCGTCACGATTTCCTCTCTAGTGGTGCTCTTCAGGCCCCGCCGGTTCGAAGCACCAGCCGTAGATGCCCAGCAGCGCAATGACCGCTCCGATTGCCGCCAGCCACGGGTTGATGATGACCAGGCCCGCCGACAGCGCCGTGCCGAATCCCACGACGATGGGCCAGTAGGACGGGTTCGGCATGTGGATGGACTCCTCCGCCTCCTCCGTCATGCCGCCCGCGATGGCCGGGGCGTCGTGCTTCAGCTCGGGGTGCTTCTGGTCCCAGAACGGCTCGTTGCTGTGGACCACGGGGATGCGCGCAAAGTTGTACTCGGGCGGCGGCGAGGAGATGGACCACTCCAGCGTGCGGCCATCCCACGGGTCGTCACCGGAGGGCTCGCCCGACTTGACGCTCTTGAAGAAGTTGTACAGGAACACCGCCACGCTGAGCGCGATGATGAACGCGCCCACCGTTTCTATCTGGTTCAGCAGCTCCCACCCCATGCTCGCGTCATAGGTGTTGATGCGCCGCGGCATGCCGTCGATGCCGACGAGGTGCATCGGCCCGAACGTCACGTTCATGCCGATGAACATCAGCCAGAACTGGAGCTTGCCCAGGCCCTCGCTCAGCAGGCGGCCCGTCATCTTAGGGAACCAGTAGAAGATGCCGCCGAACAGCCCCATGATGCTGCCGCCGAACAGCACGTAGTGCAGGTGCGCGACAACGAAGTAGGTGTCCTGCTGCTGCGTGTCCACCGGCGGCGACGCGTGCATCACGCCGCTCAGCCCGCCGATGACGAAGAGCGCCACGAATCCGATGGCAAACAGCATGGCCGTTGTGAGGTGGATTGCGCCGCCCCACATCGTTGCTATCCAGTTGAATATCTTAATGCCCGTCGGCACTGCGATGAGCATCGTGCTCGCCGAGAAGGCCGCCAGCGCGATGGAGCCAAGGCCCACCGTGAACATGTGGTGCGCCCACACCGCGAATCCCATGAAGCCGATGGCCACGCCCGCGAACACCACCGTCGAGTAGCCGAACAGCGGCTTGCGCGAGTACGTCGGCAGGATCTCCGAGACGATGCCCATGGCCGGCAGGATCAGGATGTACACCTCTGGGTGGCCGAAGAGCCAGAAGATGTGCTGCCAGAGCAGCGGGTCGGCGCCCTCGGAGGCGGAGAAGAACGGCATGCCGAACTCGCGCCAGAACAGCAGCTGGACCAGCCCCACCGTGAGAATCGGCAGCGCGAAGACCAGCAGGAAGGAGACCACCAGCGTCATCCACGTGAACACCGGCATGCGCATGAGCGTCATGCCCGGCGCCCGCATGTTGAGGATGGTGATGATGAAGTTCAGCGCCGCGGCCAGCGAGGAGACACCTAGCACCAGCATGCCAAGGGCGAAGAAGTCGACGGCGTCGCTGGGTGAGTACTCCGCCGCGGTCAGGTTGGCGTAGGCGAACCAGCCGACGTCCGGTGCTCCACCGAATATGAAGCTCGAGTTCAACAGCAGCGCGCCGAAGATGAAGAGCCAGTAGCTCAGCGCGTTCAGCCGGGGGAATGCAACGTCCCGTGCGCCGATCTGCAGCGGCACGATGAAGTTGAAGAAGGCGGCTCCCAGCGGCATGATCGCCAGGAAGATCATGGTCAGCGCGTGCATCGTGAACAGCTGGTTGAACAGCCCCGCGCCGATGAGCGAGCTCTCCGCCTCAGCCAGCTGCAGCCGGATGATCAGCGCCTCTACGCCGCCGACCAGGAAGAAGCAAACGGCGGACACGCCGTACAGAATGCCGATGCGCTTGTGGTCAACGGTGGTAATCCAGCTCCACACGCCGCTCTTGGACGGCTCATGGGCCATGCTGCCTATTGCGCCTGCTGCCGTTGCCATCTGTTTGCCTCCACGCCGGCGATTCCGGCGCTACGCTCCCGGGTGCGCTACTGCAGGGTCTGCAGGTAGGCGACCAGGGCGCCAACGTCGTCCTGGGTCAACTTCAGGGACGGGTCCTGGTAGACGGGCGCCTCCCTGTACATGATGTTGCCGGGCTTGATGTCCTCGGGGTTGTCCAGCCACCCGGAGAGGTTCTCCGTGTTGTTCTCCAGGATCGCGCCCGCCAGCTTCAGCCTGGACGCGAATCCGGTCAGGTTCGGGGCGGGCTCGACGCCGGCCGACTCATAGCTCCCGTTGATGCTGTGGCACAGGTTGCAGCCCTTCGCGCCGAAGAGCTCGTGGCCCGTCGCCGCCAACCCCGCGGGCTCCGGCGCCGGCTGCCCCAGGCCGTCTGCCCACGTCGCGAAGTCGTCCGGACTGTCCACGACCAGTTGCATGCGCATGTTGGCGTGCGAGAGTCCGCAGAACTCCACGCACTGTCCCAGGAACACCTTGCCCTCGGTCCCTTCGTCCGGCGTGAACCACACCGTATTCGTCCGGCCCGGCACCAGGTCCACCTTGCCGAAGAGCTGCGGCACCCAGAAGCTGTGCAGCACGTCCTCCGTCTCCAGGTGGAACCCGATGGTGCGGTCGGACGGGACGTGGATCTCGTTGGCCGTCACCACGCCCAGCTCCGGGTACTCGACCTCCCACCACCACTGGTGGCCGGTGACGTTGATGATGAATGCGTTGTCGGGGATATCGTCCGTGCGGAAGATGGTGATCCACGTGGGCACCGCAATCGCGACGAGAATGAGCGCGGGGATGATGGTCCACGTGACCTCCAGCGCCATGTTGCCCTCGGTCTGCTTGGGCATGCCGCTGTTCGCGCGGCGGCGGTAGCGGAAGACCGCCCACACCAGCGCGCCCTCGACGATCACGAAGACGACGACCGACATCCAGAAGATGAACGCGTAGGTGCCCTGGATCTCCCGCGCAACGTCCGACTGCGGGTCAATGGTGGTCTGGGGAGAATCGACGGTGCCGCAGGCTGCGAGAACGGGAAGGGCTACAATGGCGAGGAGAGCGAGTAGGGACTTGGGGCGGATGTGTATTCGGTTCGCCATGGTCCTCTCTCAATGTCGTTGTGACCGGAGCCGCTGGGTCCCATCAGCGCTGAGAGACGTTCCGCATTGGGCCCCTGTCGCTTTCCGCACCCCTGAAAGCAAGGAAAGCTTCCCGGCAGCAGCCACATTCTATCGGCGGGATTTTGCACAGTCAATGGGTTGGTGAAAAATCGCGCAAAGTTTTTTGGCTACCAGCGCCTTGGCCCCTTCACCGGCCGTCCCTCCAGCCGGCGCATGCGCTCATTGTCGCGGTACAGCATTACGAAGAACAGGACGGTCAGCGCCGTAAAGTAGATGCCCGCGCCGGGGATCCACATCACCAGCCCCGCGATCATCTGGTCCTCCCCCGGCGTCAGCCCCCACAGCCTCGGCACGCCCTCGTAATACGTGAACAGCACGTCCTCGGAGAGCGTGATGATGGCCGCCAGCGCCGTGCTCTGCAGCGTCGCCAGGAAGAGGTACAGCAGCCGCAGCCCGTACGAGAGCCGCGGCTTGAGCGGCACCGGGTCGATGGCGATCCACCAGAAGAACGTGGCCGCGCCGATGAACATCGCGTGCTGCAGGAAGTGCAGCGCCTCGTTGTCCACCGCCTCGTTGTACAGCGCCGGGATGTGCCAGATCCAGAGCGTGAACACGAACACCAGCCACGCGATCAGCGGCGACGCGAGGAAACTCAGGACTTTGCGCACGCGCCGCATCTGTAGCAGCGGGATCGCCAGGTCGTCGCGAAGGAGCTTTGGCAGTCCCCGCAGCACCGGCACGACGGGCGCGCCCAGCAGCACCAGCGGCGGCCCGACCATCATCAGCAGCATGTGCTGGACCATGTGCATGAGGAAGAGGTCGCTCGACAGCCCGTCGATGGGCGACACCGCGCCGAGAATCAGCGCAGTCCAGCCGGTGTAGAAGCTCCCGACCCGCCACCAGGGGAAGAGACCGCCGGAACGGCCCCGGCTGCGCCACAGGCCGCGCGAGTACAGCGCGAGCAACACCAGCAGCCCGGCGACCGTCAGCGGGTCAAACGTCCACGTGTTCCAGAAGGTCAGTTCGCCGGTGTGCACCGGGTGCAGGGCGACAAACAGGTCCATCGCGCTCTAGCTGTCCCGCGGAGCGGCTATGCCTGGCTGCCTGACGATGCGCAGCCAAGCATCCAGTTGATGCCGAATTTGTCCGTGCAGCTGCCGAAGTAGTCGCCCCAGAACATGTCCTGCAGCGGCATGGAGACCGTCCCGCCCTCGGAGATCTTTGCGAACAGCTCGTCCGTCTGCTCCCGGCTCTCCGTCTGGTATGAGATGGAGAAGTTGTTGCCCATCTCGACGGGCGGGCCAAAGACCGAGGGCACGTCGCTGCCCATGAGGGTGGTGCCGCCGATGTCGTAGGAGACGTGCATGACGTTGTCCATCTCCTCCTCCGCCATGCCCATGTCCTCGGGCATCTCGCGGAACGTCGCAAAGAACGTGTAATCGCCGCCGAATACGGAGCGGTAGAACTCGAAGGCCTCGCGGCAGTTGTCGTTGAAGTGCAGGTACACGTTGAGCGGCATGCAATTCCTCCCGGTGTTTCTATTGGGCCGGTTACAAGTATACTCAAGCCCGGTCGCCTCAGGCCATATCCCGGACGGATTTGCGGGCCGCGCCGCGGGCCTGTCATATCCCCGATGAAGGAGTGCAAAAACATGGAATTGGGTTGCTTTTCCGTCAGCCTGGCCGTCAAGGACATCCGCGCGTCCCTGGCCTTCTACGAGAAGCTGGGCTTCACCGTTTTCGCCGGCGACATCGACCAGAACTGGCTCATCCTCAAGAACGGGTCCACCAACATCGGCATCTTCCAGGGCATGTTCGACAGGAACCTCCTCACCTTCAACCCCGGCTGGGACTCGGACGCCAACCCGCTCGATTCCTTCACGGACATCCGCGACCTCCAGCGACAGCTGAAGTCCGAGGGCGTGGCCCTCGACATGGAGGCCGACGAGTCAACCTCCGGCCCCGCCAGCTTCGTCGTCACGGACCCTGACGGCAACCCGGTCCTCATCGACCAGCACGTCTAGCCCCCTATACCCCGCCCCAATCGTCGTTCCTGCGCAGGCAGGAACCCAGAGGGGCGGGGCCGGGCGGGGTGACCGCCGCCCACGCTCACCGACCCAACGCTCATACCGGCGCATGGTCCCCCCCGTACCCCGATACGGGGCCGGTATCCAGAAACCCCGCGCCCAACGGCATCCGCATACCTGGTCCCCCTCCGATTGCCCTGAGCTTGTCGAAGGGTCCTGCGCAGGCAGAGCCTGTCCCCGCGTAGGCGGGGAAACCCAGAGGGGCGGGGCCGGGCGGGGTGACCCCCACCCTCCTGCCACCACCCCCTCGCGCGAACGCCGTCCGCCCCGCTACCCTCGCCCCATGCACCGCCACCACAACACCACAACCCCGGCGCCATTTCCCCCTCCCCCTCGTGGGGGAGGGCTTGGGGTGGGGGGCGCACGCCCGCCGGGATTCGCTTCCCCTCGGGTAATATCCGTCTTGTATCTGCAACGTGCCAACTCAGCTTCAACACGAAAAGCAAGACGAATCCCCGCAGCTACGCCGGTCGCGGGAAAATTCGCCCCCATACCGCACGTGCACCGCACCCTGCCACGCGTCCCTTTCGGCGATCCCTCCCCTTCCCCTACCCTGTCCCCGTGATGACCGCACTGCACCCAGAATCACCCTCCACGATGCCTCGGCGTCCGGCGACGGGGAATTGTTCCCCCCACATGGAAAAATTCTCGCTTTGTATCTGCAACGTGCCAAATCAGCTACAACACGAAAAACAAATCAATTCCCGCCCAGCTACGAAAGCGGCGAAAACAACCCCACCCCAACGTTTGCCCTTGTTTAGGACTTGACAAGAACATTTATCCTAAGTTACCCTCTCCTCATCAGCGAGGGAGGGGCCCATGTCCCGTGCCATCCAGTACGTGGAAACCGAATGCCAGAGCGCGCTCAACCGCGTGCGGGGCATGGGCTTCAGCTGGTCGTTGAACCCCTACCGTGGCTGCGTCCACGGCTGCCACTACTGCTTCGCGCGGCGGTACAACGCCTTCGCCGACCTCGACCCCGGCAATGACTTCTCCGGCCTCGTCTTCGTCAAGACCAACATCGTGGAGCGGCTGCGGCATGACCTCTCCCGCCCTTCCTGGCGCCGCGAGCTTGTCGCCATCGGCACCGCCACCGACCCCTACCAGCCCATCGAGGGTCGACGACGCCTCACGCGGGGCTGCCTGGAGGCGTTGGCCGAGCGGCGCACGCCCTTCCAGATCGTCACCAAGGGCACCCTCGTCCAGCGCGACGTCGACGTCCTCAGCCACGCGGCCAGCGCCGCGGGCGCGTCCGTCTGCTTCAGCGTCACCACGATGAACGCCGACCTCTGGCGGGAGCTGGAGCCCGGCACGCCTCCGCCGCGGCGGCGGTTGCAGGTGATGGAGCGGCTGTCGGCCGCCGGCGTGCGCACCGGCGTCCTGCTCGCGCCCGTCGTTCCCGGCATCACGGACGACCAGGAGGAGCTTGCCGCCGTGGTGGAAGCCGCCGCCTCGCACGGCGCGCACTTCCTCATCCCCCAGGTCCTCCACCTCCAACCGGGGACCCGGGAGCACTTCATGTCCTACCTTGCCGAGCAGCACCCGCGCCTGCACTCGGCGTACCAGCGGCTCTACACGGAGAGCTACGCGCCCAGGACCCTCCAGCGGGACATAACGGACCGCGTCGCCGAGCTCACGGACGAGCACGGGCTGAAGGACCGCCGCTACGACTGGTGGCAGCTGCCTCCGCAAGCGCAGCAGCTCGCCTTGGCCGGGGTCTAGGCGAAGGCGAGCACAGACCGCAATGCGTCCGCGCAATTCGGTGCGCACATCGTCGAGAGTCGCCGAAATCCGTAGCGCCATTCAACCTGTGATACCCTAGAAATAGGAAGGGTCCACAGGTGCCGCATGGAATCCCGAAATCCGGCAGTTGCCTGGTCAGCTTTCCGCCGCGGCGCCCTGGCGCTGGCGGCGGCGATGCTCCTTGCGGCCGCCGCATCGTGCGACCCGGGCGAACCGCAATCACGGCAGGCCCCGCTCCCCGCCCCGCCAACCGCCATCCCCGCCCCAACGCCCGACGCCGTCCCGCCGCCGTCTGCGGACACGCCGGTGGAGCGAGGCGTCACCGGTCTATCCGGCTCCGATGGCGGCAGCACACCCGTCCCCACCACCAAGCCGTCCCTTTCACCGGAGTCCCCGTCATCCGTCGCGCCGTTTCCGGCACACATCGCCCCGCCGCCGCCCAGCGATCTGATCGCCCTGGCCCGGCGCTTTCGTCCGGGGCAGGAAGCCCGTCTCGCGGAGGCGCCCGTCCTCACCGCTGAGGACGTCGGCAGAACGGACGAGTTCTGGCTCATCGACCTGACCCGCCTGCGCGTCGAAAGCGTCAGCGCCACCCTGCAGCTCGTGACGCCCCACGCCCTGTGGTACACGGCCGACGCCAACCGCGGCCGCCTGCCCCAGATAGAGGCGCTGGCGTCCCACTTCGAGGAGCGCGTCTACCCCGTGGTCGCACAGGCGACGCTGGGCTACGTGCCGGAACCGTCGGCGACCGGTATCGGCGCCCCAACGACGATGCTCATAGCGCCCCTCAGCGGCGCCGCGGGGTACTTCGCCCCCAGCGACTACTACACCAGCGGTGTCTATCCCTACAGCAACAGCAGGCCCATTCTGTACCTGGACTCCAACATCGTCCGGGCGGGTCTGGAAGCATTCGGCAGCCTCGCGGGACATGAGTTCCAGCACCTGTTGCACCATCAGGCGGACCCGGTGGAGTACACCTGGGTCAATGAGGGCATCGCGGAGGTCACGTCGGGTCTCGTCGCGCGCAGGCCCAACATTGCCCCGCCGGGCTTCCGCCGGGAGGTGTCGCTGACCAACTGGCCCGCGCACACGGAGGGACTGGGCCGGCACTACGCAGCGGCCAACCTCTTCTTCAGCTACTTCACGCAGCGTTACGGCATGGGCGAGCTGGCCAGGCTCGTCGCCCGCCCGGAAGCGGGCATTGACGGCATAGAAGCCTACCTGGAGGCCGCCGGACACGCCGAGACCTTTGCCGAGGTATTCCAGGACTGGGCCGTCGCGAACCTGCTCGGCGGCAGGGGCGACATGCCCCACGGCTACGCCGATGCCTCGACGCTGGCGCTGCTCTCGCCGCGCCACACCCTCGCGCCCGACGATGTATTCAGCGACTCCATCGCGCCCTTTGCCGCGGACTACGTGGCGGTGGACGTGCCGCAGCAGGGCGGCGTCCTCCACTTCGAGGGCGACACCCTGACGTCCATACTGAACACGACGCCGTACAGCGGTTCAGCCTGCTGGTGGAGCAACAGGGGAGACTCATCCCACTCCCGGCTCACCCGCTCGTTTGACCTGTCGCAGGTCTCCTCTGCGACGCTGACGTTCCGCATCTGGCACAACCTGGAGGAGCTGTGGGACTACCTCTACGTCACCGCCTCTGAAGACGGAGGCGAGACGTGGCAGGTCCTCGCGGGGGAACGCACCGTGACGGAGGACCCCCTGGGCGCCACCTACGGCCCCGGCATCACGGGCCAGAGCCGGGGCTGGGTCGAGGAGCGCATGGACCTGTCCGCGTTTGCCGGTGGTGAGGCGCTGGTCTCGTTCGAGCAGGTCCTGGACACCGCAATCAGCCTGGACGGCGCCTGCATCGACGACATAGCGGTGCCGGAAGCCGGCTTCTTCGACGACGCGGAGGCTGACGGCGACTGGTCGGCCGAGGGGTTCGTGCGCACCAACAACATCCTCCGCCAGCGCTTCGGCGTGCGCGTCGTCATCGACAAGGGCGACGGCGGCATCACCGTCTCCAGCCTCACGCTCGACGAGACAAACTCCGGCAGCCTGCGGCTGGAGCCGCTGCTGCCGGGAGCCTCGGTGACGACGATCGTGACGTCGCTCACCCGGCACACGACGCAGCCCAGGAACTACACGTTGCGTCTCAGCCCCGGTGCCGCGTAGCCGCGTTACCACCCGCGCTGCTATAATGCCGTCAACCATTGACCAACTGCGACACGGGCATTTCACTGCAGGCGCCAAGGGGGAGCAATGACACAGGGCCAGGTCAGGCTGACTGAGCTTGCGCACTGCGCAGGCTGAGCGGCCAAGTTCAGCCCGGAGGATCTGGGCTACGTGCTGAGCCAGCTTCCGCACTTTTCCGACCCCGACCTGATTGTGGGGACGGAGACGGGCGACGATGCGGCCGTGTACCGCCTCACGGAAGACCTGGCCATCATCCAGACGGTGGACTTCTTCCCGCCCATCGTGGATGACCCGTACGCCTTTGGCGCAATCGCCGTCGCCAACTCCCTCAGCGACGTGTACGCCATGGGCGGCAGGCCGATCATCGCCCTGAACATCGTCGGGTTCCCCGCGTCCATGGACAAGCAGATCCTCGTGGACGTCCTCAAGGGCGGCTACGAGAAGGCCGCGGAGGCCCACGTCATCATCGCCGGCGGACACACGGTCGACGACGCCGAGCCGAAGTACGGCCTGGCCGTGACCGGCATCATCCGCCCCGGCGACCACATCACCAACGCCGGCGCAAAGGCCGGGGACGTGCTTGTGCTCACGAAGCCGATTGGCACCGGCATCATCACGACGGGGGCGAAGGCGGGACTGGCGCCGGAGGCGGCGCTGGATGCGGCCGTCGAGCAGATGGCGACGCTGAACTACGCCGCCGGAGAGGCCATGCACGACGCCCGCGTGAACGCCTGCACCGACGTTACGGGGTTCGGCCTCATCGGCCATCTGCGCGGCATGGCGGCGGGCAGCGGAGTCGCGGCCCGGATCAAGCTCAGCGACGTTCCCGTCCTTGACGGCGCGTGGGACCTGCTGGCCAAAGACGTCGTTCCCGGCGGCACCCGCCGCAACCTGGAGTCGGCCAACGAAGTGGTCCACTGGGGCGACGGCGTCTCCGACGAGGCCAAGCTCCTCCTCTGCGACGCCCAGACCTCCGGCGGCCTGCTCATGGCGGTGTCAAGCTCCCGCGCCGGCGGCCTCATGAACGCCCTCAGCGCCCACGGCGTGCAGGGCTGGCGCATCGGCGAGATGGTGCAGTCCCGCGACACCTACATCGAGGTCGTCAGCTAGTCTCCCGCCCCTACGTCCGCGCCCGGATGATGAGCGCCGGCTCCCCCGAGTGGCGCGCCAGCCGGTCGGTCACGCTGCCCAGCACCGTTCGGCCCACGCCGCTGCGCCCGTGTGTGCACGCGATGATCATGCTGTCCGGCGTGTTGCGCGCCGTCCGCTCGATCTCGTCCTGCGGCCGTCCCTGCGAAACCGTCGTGTGGACACGGGCAAGGCCGGCGCTGTGGAGCGCGGAGGCCTGCCGGGCAAGGTATTCCTTTGCCTCCTCCATTTGCCGGCCGACAGCTGACGCCTCGTCGCTCCCGGAGGCGGCGGTCACGGTGATCGTCAGCAGCACGTCCGCGTTCAGGCCCTCCGCCATCGCACCGGCGACGGGCAGCACCGTCTCCGCAAGGTCCGAGCCGTCCAGCGGCACGATGAGCGTCCTGATGGCCGCGGTGCTCTCCACGGACGGCGACCCCTGTTCCGGGTGCACGACCAACAGCGGCGTCATGGTCGTGTGCAGCACGCGGTCCGTCACGCTGCCCATGACCCACCGCCCGATGCCCGTCCGTCCATTCGTCGACATGGCTACAAGGGTGTTCTCGACGCGCTCAGCCTCGGCGACGATGTGCTCGGCCGGAGATCCGGAGCGCACCTCGATGGCCGTTGAAATGCCGAGCTCCCGCAGTCCCTCGGCCACCGGCTCCATGTAGCGCACCGCCTGCCGCTGCATGTGCTGCGCCAGGGGGTCCAGCGCATCCATGATCGAGTTGTCGTCCGCGTCCTCGTCAGAGGTAATCTCGTACTTGAGGTCCTGGTAGACCCGCAGCAATACCACCTGCGCGCCCAGGCCCAACGCCAACGTCTTGACGTAGGGCAGAATCATCTCGGAAAGCTCCGAACCGTCAAGAGGCGTCAATATCCGCGTGAACATCCACTTCCCCTCCCTGTTTAGTGCGGAGCGCGGACGATGAGGGCCGGATGCCCCGAGTGCCGCGCCAACCTGTCGATCACGCTGCCCAGCACCGTGCGGCCCACGCCGCTGCGCCCGTGCGTGCACGCGATGATCATGCTGTCCGGCGTCTCCCTCGCCAGCTCCTCGATCTCCACCGCGGGCGTCCCCCGTGAGACGTGGGTGCGCACCCGCTCGACGCCGCCCCTGCGAAGCGCCGCAGCATGTATGCCGAGGTACACTTCGGCCTCGTCTTCCATCTGCCCCACGATGCCTACACCCAGGGGCGAGGCCTCGTCGCCCTCGGTGTAGTAACCGGACGGGACGCCGACGGTGCGGGCCAGCGTGACGCCCGCGCCGGTCGCCTTCGCCACTTCCAGGGCAATCGGCAGCACGGTCTCCGCAAGCTCGGACCCGTCCAGCGGCACGATCAGCGTTGTTATGGCCGCCGTGCTCTCGCCGGGAGGCGCGCCTCGCTCCGGGTGCACCACGAGAAGCGGCGCCATGGTGGTGTGCAACACCCTGTCCGTTACGCTGCCCATGATCCAGCGGCCGAGGCCCGTCCGGCCGTGGGTGGACATGGCGACCAGCGTGCCGTCCACCTCCTCGGCCTCGTTCACGATGTGCACGGCGGTGGGGCCGGAGCGGACGCTGACGGTCGTCAGGACGCCCAGCTCCTGGAAACCCGCGGCAACGCGGTTGAGGTAGCTCTCCGCCTCCTGGTGGAGCCGGGCCGCCACGGGCTCCAGCGCGGACATGACGGACGCGATGTCTCCCTCGTCCTGCGCGCCAAGCTCAAAGGTCAGGTCCTGGTACGTCCGCAGCAGATCAACCCTCGCGCCGAGCGCCGGCGCCAGGGTCCTCACGTACGGGAGGATGCCCTCGGACAACGTCGAACCGTCCAGGGGCGTCAGAATGCGTCTGAACATGGTGCTGCCTCCAAGCGCCGGGTTGGGTTCGCGCCATTATACAGCACAGCGGGGGCATTCCACTCCCACCGCAAGGGCACGGCGGTTTCCGGGTTATCGCGGAATGTTCGCGCGTCAATTCCCGCGGCTGCGGTGCTACAATGCAGGGGTACTATGACGACGCTCAAACACGAGCACGCCGGAGGGCTGAAGGGTCTATGACGCTCGAGCACATCATCGTAAAGGGGGCGCGGGAGCACAACCTCAAGAACATTGACGTGATGATCCCCCGCAACAAGCTCGTCGTGGTCACCGGCGTCTCCGGTTCCGGCAAGAGCTCCCTGGCGTTCGACACCATCTACGCCGAGGGCCAGCGCCGCTACGTGGAGTCCCTCTCCGCCTACGCGCGGCAGTTCCTCGGCCGCATGGAGAAGCCCGACGTCGACTACATCGAGGGTCTGTCGCCCGCCATCTCCATCGACCAGAAGGGCGTCTCCCACAACCCCCGGTCCACCGTCGGCACCGTCACGGAGGTGTACGACTACCTCCGCCTGCTCTTCGCCCGCGTTGGCAAGCCCCACTGCCCCCAGTGCGGCCGCGCCGTCGTCAAGCAGTCCGTGCAGCAGATCGCCGACGCCGTCTTCGACCTCCCCCGGGACAGCCGCATCATGCTCATGGCGCCGGTCGTCCGCGACCGCAAGGGCGAGTACAAGGACGTGTTCGAGGACGCGCGCCGCAAGGGCTTCGTCCGCGTGCAGGTCGACGGCGCGGTCCGTGAGCTCTCGGAGATCATCACCCTCAACAAGAACTACCGCCACACCATCCAGGTGGTGGTCGACCGCCTCGTCATCAACGATGACCTGGAGCAGAGCCGCGTCCACGAGTCCCTGGAGACCGCCATGCGCCTCGCCGAGGGCATGGTGACCGTCGCCATCCTCCCCGACTCCGCGACAGGCAACGGCGCAGCGCCGGAGACCGCCGCCGAGCCGCGCAGCCGGCGGCGCCGCGGGACGCAGTCAAGCGGCAACACGGAGATCATCTTCTCCGAGCAGTTCGCCTGCCCGTACTGCGCCATCAGCTTCGGCGAGATCGAGCCGCGCACGTTCAGCTTCAACAACCCCAACGGCGCGTGCCCGGAGTGCACGGGCCTCGGCTTCCGGCTGGAGGTGGACCCGGAGCTGGTCGTGCCGGACCCGTCGCTCACGCTCGCCGCGGGGGCCGTCGCGCCGTGGATGCGCGCCGGCACGGCGCACAGCTTCCACACCAGCATGCTCAACTCCCTCGCCGGCGAGTACGGCTTCTCCACGGACACGCCATGGCGGGACCTGCCGGAGAGCGTGAAGGAACTCCTCCTCTACGGCGACAGGAACCGCCGCTTCACCATGCGCCACCGGACGCAGCGCGGGCGGGTGTTCACGTGGCAGACCAGCTATGAGGGCGTCATCGCCAACCTCATGCGCCGCTACCGCGACACCGAGTCGGACTACGTGCGCTCGGAGATCCAGCGCTTCATGGCGCAGCGGCCGTGCCCGTCGTGCGGCGGGCGGCGGCTGAAGCCGGAGGCCCTCGCCGTCACCGTCTGCGGCAAGGACATCATGCAGGTCTGCTCGCAGAACATCGAGCGGGCGCTTGAGTGGTCGGAGGCCGTCCGGCGGGAGGACCCCGTCCTCATCGAGAAGGACGAGGCCCTCAGCGACCGCGACCGCTTCATCGCGGGGCAGATCCTGAAGGAGATCGACAACCGGCTCCGCTTCCTGACGGAGATCGGCCTGCACTACCTCACGCTGGAGCGCACGGCCTACACCCTCTCCGGCGGCGAGGCCCAGCGCATCCGCCTCGCGACGCAGATCGGCTCCGGCCTCATGGGCGTGCTCTACGTGTGCGACGAGCCCACCATCGGCCTGCACCCGGCCGACGACCACCGGCTCATCGCCACCCTGAAGCGCCTCCGCGACCTCGGCAACACGGTCCTGCTCGTCGAGCACGACGAGGCCGTCATGCGCGCCGCCGACCACATCGTCGACCTTGGCCCCGGCGCGGGCGAGCACGGCGGGCACGTCGTCGCGGAGGGCCCCCTCTCCACCGTGATCGCCAACGACAGCTCGATCACCGGCGCCTACCTCTCCGGCCGCCGCGAGATCCCCCTGCCATCCGAGCGCCGTCCCGGCAGCGGCGAGGCCATCTCCCTCAGGGGCGCGCGGGCCAACAATCTCAAGAACGTGGACATCGAGTTCCCGTTGGGGCAACTGGTCGTCGTCACCGGCGTGTCCGGTTCCGGCAAGAGCACCCTGGTGAATGAGGTCCTCTACAAGAAGCTGGCCCAGACCTTCTACCGCGCCAAGGACAGGCCCGGCGACCACGACAGCATCACCGGCCTCGATTACGTGGACAAGGTGGTCGACATCGACCAGTCGCCCATCGGCCGCACGCCGCGCAGCAACCCGGCGACGTACACCGGCGCGTTCACGCCCATCCGCGAGATGTTCGCCAAGCTGCCGGAGGCGCGCACCCGCGGCTACGCTCCCGGCCGGTTCTCCTTCAACGTGAAGGGCGGACGCTGCGAGGCCTGCGAGGGCGGCGGCTACATCCAGATCGAGATGCAGTTCCTCCCGGACGTGACCGTGCCCTGCGAGGTCTGCAACGGCGCGCGCTACAACCGCGAGGCGCTGGAGGTGAAGTTCCGCGACAAGTCCATCTCCGACGTGCTCAACATGACGGTCGAGGAGGCGTTCGAGCTCTTCCAGAACCTGCCGCGCGTGCGCTCCAAGCTGGAGACGCTGCGCGACGTCGGCCTGGGCTACATCCGGCTCGGGCAGCCCGCCACCACGCTGTCCGGCGGCGAGGCCCAGCGCGTCAAGCTCTCGACGGAGCTGTCCAAGCGGGCGACGGGCCGGACGCTGTACATCCTCGACGAGCCGACGACGGGCCTGTCGTTCGAGGACGTGGCAGCCCTCATGCGCGTGCTGCACCGGCTGGTGGAGGCAGGCAACACCGTCATCGTCATCGAGCACCACCTGGACGTCATCAAGAACGCCGACTGGATCATCGACCTCGGCCCCGGCGCGGGCGAGCACGGCGGCGAGGTCATCGCCACGGGCACGCCGGAGGCGGTGATGGCCGTCGAGCAATCGTACACCGGCGAGTACCTGCGGCCGCTCCTCAACGGCCACACGCCCGCTGCGTCACGGCAATCCGCCAACGGCAAGAAGCGCGCCAAGCAGCCGGTAGCCGCCAAGTAGCCGTCACCCCTACGTGTACGGCAGCGCCTCCCGCATGATCCGCAGGGTGTTCTGAATGGCGTTCTCGGTCTCCTTGCACCGGTGGTCGCCGTCCACGTCCTTCGGGTCGATCAGGTGGGCGTCCCGTCCGGCGAGCCCCAGGAAGAGCCGGGTCCTGATAGTCGGGCCGTGAGTGAGGTTCGGCATGTGACCCTCCTTTCGCTGACCGTTCCTTCTACATCTGGAAACGTCCGGGGGCACTGCGGGTTACTGAGCGCTCATGGACGGTCTCCGTCACCCACCGTTCATCCTTCGATTTCCCTCAGGACGAACGGTGGGGCCGCCCCCGCAGCCCTACTGGATCCGCCGGAACGCGGGCACCGTCGTCAGCGCCAGGAAGACCGCCGTGAGCACCACGCCCGCGAAGAGGAGCTGGGCGTACTGCACGCCCATCGCGTGGGCGAGGAACCCCGCCAGCGTCGCGCCGACGGTGATCACCGACCGGTCCATGCTGATGAGCGCCATCACCCGGCCCCGCATGTCCGTCGGCGCCGAGTTCAGCAGCACGGAGTTCGCCAGCGAGTTGAACGGCGTCTGGAACATGCCGATGAAGGCGACCAGCGCGAGGGAGAGCGGCAGGAAGCCGACGTAAGTGCTCGCCGTGAAGAGCGTCAGCATGACCCCGTAGGTCCCCATGATGCCCATGATCGCGTAGCCCCGGTTGGTGCGCGGGTTGAAGCCCGCCACCGTCAGCGCCCCGATGACGCCGCCCAGTCCCGTGAGCGACATCATGAAGCCGAACCCGCGCTCGCCGATCTCCAGCACATCCTTGGCGAACAGCGGCGCGAATACCTGCATGTACGACATGCCGAACATGAAGTAGACCATCGCCAGCGCCAGCACCCACCGGATCGACGGCGTCGACCAGCCGAAGGCCACCCCGTCGCGGAAACTCGCGAATGCGTTGCCCACCGTGCGCTTCTCCTGCGACCGCTGGTGCGGCGGGACCCGCAAGCGGTACGTGAAGTACACGGCGCCCAGGAAGATGATCGCGGCGACGAGGAACGTCACGCCGAACCCCGCGAACGCCACCATCAGTCCGGCGACGCTCGCGCCCACGATGCGCATGGTGTTCATCGACGCGCTGTTGAGCGCGATGGCGTTGGTCAGCCGCCGCGCCGGCACGATGCTCGGTATCAGCGACTGCCGCGCCGGCTGGTCGATGGCGTTGAAGCACCCCTTGGCGAAGGCCTGCACGTAGATGTGCCACAGCTCAATCTGTCCGGAGAGGATCAGCGCGGCCAGCGCGAAGTTCGCCAGCGCGGACCCCGACTTGGCGAACAGCAGCACGATCCGCCGGTCGTACCAGTCGGCGAGGACCCCGGCGAAGAGGCCCGCCACCAGCTGCGGCACCGTCCGCGCCGCGAAGACCAGCCCGAGGTGGACGGCGTTCCCGCCTACGAGGTCGGACAGGACCAGGAGCGGACGGGCTATCTGCTCCATCCAGAGGGCAGTCGCCTGGGAGATCTGGCCGAGCCAGAGGAAGCGGAAATCGCGGTACTGGAAGGAGGCAAAGAGACCGGATCGGAACCAGCCGCCACGGCGGCCGGAGCGCCTGGGGCGCTCCAATGCGGTGGCGGCGCCCTCCGGCTCGGGGGGCGCTGACTCGGTTGGGTCTCCAGGACGGACCGACGCCACCGGGCCCCCTCCTGCGGCGAACGCGCCAGACCATGATACTACGGGCGCGGAACAGCGGCGCACAGAAAACAGTCGCAAGGGCGGCGGGAGGGCGAGCCCCCGCGCCATTGTCCGGAGCCCGCCCTCCCGCGGAAAACGACTCGTAGCTGTTGCACGTCGTTTGCCGAAATCGACCCTAGCTGCGTCTAGTCGCTATTGGTTTTCGACTCGTAGCTGTTGGCGAGAGTTTCAGCTACAAAACGAATGATTTTGCCCCACAGAGAAACGACTCCAAGCTGTTATATTCCCAGCCGGATCCGGTCTTCAGCGCGTACCAGACGGGCCAGGGTATCGAGGCCGCGCAGGATGAGAGCGTAGTCAGGGTCCGGCTGGGCGAGAAGGGAGCGGAGCTTGACGCGCAAGATGGCGACCTCGTCCGCGAGGTGGTCGGCATCCCGAGCATCCTGGAGGGCTTCCAGTTGCTCCTGGGTGAGGGAGTTGGAGTAAAAGCCGTGCTTGCGGGCGTTCTGGTTGCCCGGCTGGCCGCCGGGCCGCCTGCCCTTCTTGCCTCGTCTCTGCGCCGGCTGGCCCCCCGCGCCCTCAACGGCGGCATGAAGGATGTGGCTGATGTCCTGCTCGAACTGCTTGAACGGGTCTGTGTTGCTTGCGTCTGCCATTTCTCCCTCCTTGCATGTATATCGCAAGGGGGAGGGTAAACAGGTCAGCCGAGTTCGCGCGAGGGGTTCGTGTCAGGGTCATGGGCGACCGGGCCGGAAGGCCAGAGGCGAGGAGGCGGGCGCTCCCTAGATCCGCCGGATGCGCGACGACAGCGCCCCGACGACCGCGATCATCGCCGTCGCCGTGCCGCCCATGATCATGAGGGCCGCGGGCGCCGACAGCCAGTCGGCCAGCGCCCCGCCGCCGGCCGAGCCCATCGGCATGAGCCCCCGATCGAGGTTGTACACGCTGAGGATGCGGCCCCGCAGCTCCTCCGGCGCGTGGGCCATGAGCGCGACGTTGCCCGCCGTCATGAAGATCGCCTGCCCCGCGCCGATGAACAGCATCACGAACATGGGCAGCAGGACGCCCAGCCCCAGATGCGACGACACGCCGAGGAGCAGGACGGACAGCGCGTACCCGAAGGACGCGCCCAGGTACAGCAGCCCCTTGCGGCGCACGTCGCCGAACGACGCGACCGTGAGCCCGCCGATGAGCGCGCCTATCCCCGCGACGGACAGCATCAGCCCGAACCCCTGCGCCCCGATGTCCAGCACCTTGTCCGCCAGTATCGGCATCAGCGTGTTGTACGGCATCACGAAGGTGAACACGGCCAGCGCGATGACCATGACCACCAGGATGCTCTTGTCGGCCATGACGTACCGGAGCCCCTCCAGCAGCTGCCCGCTCGCACTCTCCGTCTCGCTGACGCTTTTGGCGCCCGGCGCCTTCATCATGATGGTGGCGACGATGACCACGGCGAACAGCACGACGGCGCCCACGAAGGCGGCGGTCACGTCGAAGAGGCCGATGAGGAAGCCCGCGATGCCCGGCGCCACGACGCGCATGAAGTTCATCGCCACCTGGTTCAGCGCAAAGGCGTTCAGCATGATCTGGTCGGGCACCAGGTTGGGGATGAGGGCGTTGCGGGCGGGCTGGTTGAAGGCCATGGAGATGCCCAGCAGGAAGGAGAACAGGTAGATGTGCCAGAGCTGGATGAGGTCCGTGATCACCAGCCCCAGCAGGCACAGGTAGCTGGCCATCGTCATCGACTGGCAGGCCATGAGCACGTACTTCTTGTTGAAGCGGTCGGCGACGACGCCCGCGGGCAGCGACATGAGGAGCTGCGGCAGCGCGCGGAAGAGGTTCACCAGCCCCAGCGCGACGCCGGACCCGGTCAGCTCCCAGACCAGCCAGTTCCGCGCCACCTGCTCCATCCAGTTGGCGCCCGACCAGCCAAGCTGGCCGATCCACAGGAGCCGGAAGTCCGAGTAGTGGAAGGAGGCGAAGAGCCCGGTGTGGACGCTGCGAAACGGAGGGGCGCTGCCGACCGTCGTGGACGGCATCGGCATGTCGTCCGGCGGTCGAGACGATTCAGCGTCCGACGGCGTCGCGGGGCCGCTACCTCCTCTGCCGAATAAGGCCAACGCAAATGCCCTTTCAACCGGGGTGCACTGCGCAGAGAGAGCGCAAGACTGGGTCCGACGGTCCGGCGCGTGGGGCCGCGGCCGGCGCATTCAGCCTACGCGCCGAGCGGGGGTGCGTCAAATGAGGCGGCGGCGGCCTCTTGTTTCGGCACAGGGGTTGTGATAGCGTCTAGTGCAGTGGAAAGGAGGTGAGAGCCTATGGATAGTAGCAGTAGTACGACCTCGGCTCCATCTCCGGAGGAGAAGGCCTAGCCTTTCCGCCGGGATGGGTCAGCCGAAGGGAGGGGGCCGTTCGCGGCCCCCTTTCTCTTTGCCTGCAAACACCGCCGTTCATCCTGAGCCCGTCGAAGGACGAACGGAGGGCAACCACAAGGGTTGCCCCTACGCAGGCGCCCCCTCTCCCCCTCCGCCCCGCTAGGTTCCTGCCTGCGCAGGAACGACGATGTGGGGGTGGGCGGGGACTAGCGATAGGCGGCGATGGCCTCGCGGAAGCCGTGCATCGCGCCTTCCAGCACCCAGTCGTCCAGGCAGAAGGAGATGCGGAAGAAGCCCGGCGAGCCGAACCCCGTGCCCGGCGTCACCAGCACGTTCCACTTCAGCAGCTCCTGCACGAAGGCCACGTCGTCGGGGACCGGCGACGCGGGGAAGGCGTAGAACGCCCCCTGCGGCTTGACCATGCTGTAGCCCATGCCCGTGAGCTCGTTGTAGAGGAAGTCGCGCTTGCGCTGGTACCACGCCATGTCGACGTTGGCCCGCAGCGCATCCCGCACCAGCCACTGCATCAGCGCGGGCGCGTTCACGAAGCCCAGCACGCGGTTGCAGTACGTCAGCGCGTCGACCAGCGGGCCCGCGTCCGGGCAGCCGGGGTTGACGGCGATGTAGCCGATGCGCTCACCCGGCAACGCCAGGTTCTTGGAGAAGGACGTCGCCACGACCGAGCGGTGATGGGCGGGGTAGATGGGCGGCGTCACCGCGCCGTCGTAGGTGAGCTGCGCGTACGGCTCGTCGCTGATGAGGTAGATGGACGAGCCGAAACGCTCCTCGGCCTCCGACAGCAGCCCGCCGAGCTTCGCCAGCAGCTCCGCCGGGTACATCGCGCCGCTGGGGTTGTTCGGCGAGTTCACCAGCACCGCCTTGGTGCTCGCCGAGAGCATTGGCGCGAGGGCGTCCAGGTCCGGGCAGAAGGCGGCGTCCGTGGGCGCGATGGCCGTCGTGCCGCCGTGGTTGTCGACGTAGAAGGGGTACTCCGGGAAGAAGGGCGCGAAGATGATGACCTCGTCGCCCGGGTCCAGGATGGACTTGAAGATGACGTTGAGCGCGCCACCCGCGCCGCAGGTCATCACCGTGTGCGCCGCCGTGAACAGCAGGCCGGTCTCCTCCGCCAGGTGCGCCGCGATGGCGCCTCGCGTCTCGGCGTAGCCCGCGTTGGGCATGTACCGGTGCATGCCTGCGGGCGGCTCGGTAGCGATCCGGCGCAGCGCCTCGGCCACCTCGTCCGGCGGCTCCAGGACCGGGTTGCCAAGGGAGAGGTCGAAGACGTTGGCCTCCCCGTGCTGCCGCTTGAGCTCGATGCCGAGCTCGAACATCTGGCGGATCCAGGACTGGCCCTCCATGGCCTGCCGGACCTTGGCGGCAATGGTCATGCCATGCTCCCTCTGCTAGCATCGGTTGCGCCAATTGAGACGCTAGGGAGCATACGGGAGGGCGCAGGGTGTGTCCAGCGCAGCCTGTTTGGCCCGCCGCTCACCCTTCGATTTCCCTCAGGGCGAACGGTCACCCCGCAGCACTACCCCTCTGGATTCCCGCTTTCGCGGGAATGACGAGTGGGAAGTCAGGACGAACGGAGATAGGTGAAACTAGTTTCGTCGAGTGGAGAATGCCGAACCTGTACGTAGTCGCGACACCCATAGGCAACCTGGAGGACGTCTCCGCCCGGGCGCTCCGCGTGTTGAGCGAGGTTGCCGTCATCGCGTCCGAGGACACCCGCACGACGCGCAAGCTCCTGGCGCGCTACGGCATCGGCGCCCGGCTTGCGAGCTTCCAGGAGCACAACGCCGCCGAACGCATCCCACAGCTGCTGGAGACGCTGCGGGATGGCGACGTCGCGCTGGTGACGGAGGCGGGCACCCCCGGCGTCAGCGACCCCGGCGCGGCTCTCGTGGCCGCAGCGAGCGCGCAGGGCGCGACGGTCGTCGCGGTGCCCGGCCCCTCGGCGGTGACGGCGGCGGTGTCCGTGTCGGGCTTCTCCGGCGACCGCTTCCGCTTCATCGGCTGGCCGCCGCGCCGCGCCGCCGACCGTCGCAAGCTGTTCGAGTCGCTGGCCGCCGAGGGGGACACGATCGTCGCGCTGGAATCGCCCCGCCGCGTCCGGACGACGCTCGCCGATATGCTCGCGGCATGGGGCGGCCGCAGGGTTGCCGTCTGCCGGGAGCTGACCAAGCTGCACGAGGAGGTCTTCCACGGCACCCTGCCGGAGGCGCTGGACCACTTCGTGGAGCCGCGCGGCGAGTTCACCATCGTCGTGGAGGGCGCGGCCCCCGGCGCTCCCGTAGCCACGGAGGATGCGGTCGATGCGGCCCGCGCCGAACTCGCCGCGTTGCGAGGGCAGGGGGCGCCGGCGCGCGATGCCGTCGCGGCGGTCGTCCGCAGCAGCGGGCTGCGGCGGCGGCAGGTCTACGCGCTGTGGCTGGAGGTCGTGGATGAGGCGTAGTGGCGCCACTATACCGGGCGTGAATTTCCAGCATTGAAGGAGAGGGGCTTACGCGGCAACTATTCTTGGGTATTATGTTGCCAACGCCATGTATCGCGCTCAGGGATAACACCAGTAGGAGGAGATGAGCCATGATTCGGAGCACAGACAGGATCATGACCATGCACGCCGGCACCCTGCCGAGGCCGCAGGACATGCGCGAGCGGGTGCTGGCCAAGAGCCGCGGCGAGCAGGTTGACGAGGCGCAGCTGACGGCCGACATCCGCCGCGTCATCAAGGAGAACGTCGGCCTGCAGCTGGAGAACGGCATCGACAGCATCAACGACGGTGAGCTGAGCAAGTCCAGCTTCAGCAACTACCTGCGGGAGCGGCTCGGCGGCATCGAGATCCGGCCCGCGGACGAGAATACGCCGCGCATGGGGGCCATCGGAGGCCGGGACCTCATCCACTTCCCGGAGTACTTCCAGGCAGGCAGGTCCGGCGGCGGGGCGGCCACCGGTCAGAACCGCGCCGACCAGACCGTGTGCGTCGGGCCCATCACCTACGTCGGCCACGACGACGTGCAGGCGGACATCAACAACTTCACGACCAGCCTCGAGGGCGTTAGCTACCCGGAGGCCTTCCTGCCCGCCATCACGCCCGGCACCGTCGAGCACTGGCTCAAGAACGAGTACTACGCCACCGCCGAGGAGTTCCTGTACGCCATCGGCGACGCCCTGGCCGTCGAGTACAAGGCCATCGTCGATGCGGGCTTCCTCCTGCAGATCGACGACCCGGACCTGCCGGACGCGTGGCAGATCCACCCGGAGATGGACGTGCCGGAGTACCGCAAGTTCGCCGCCCTCCGTGTCGAGGCGCTGAACCACGCCCTGCGCGACATCCCGGAGGAGAGCATCCGCTTCCACACCTGCTGGGGCAGCTACAAGGGCCCGCACATGTTCGACATCGACCTTGCCGACATCGCCGACCTCATCCTGAACGTCAAGGCCGCCGGGTACTCCATCGAGGCGTCCAACCCGCGCCACGACCACGAGTGGGTCGTCTGGAAGGACGTCGACTGGCCGGACGGCAAGACGCTGATCCCCGGCGTCATCGGCCACGCCAGCGACTTCATCGAGCACCCGCAGCTCGTCGCGCAGCGGCTGGTGCGCTACGCCAACGTCGTCGGCAAGGAGAACGTCATGGCGGGCACGGACTGCGGCATCGGCTCCCGGGTCGGCCACCCGCAGGTGTGCTGGGCCAAGTTCAAGGCGATGTCGGACGGCGCGGCCATCGCGACAAAGGAGCTCTGGGGCTAGGACAACGTTTGCCCCGCTCCTGTACAATGCACGCAACATCCTCGTAGGGGAGGCAGGCATGCTGACGCGGGAAGAGAACGAGCTGCTCTGCAGGGTTGGCCCCGGCACACCCATGGGCGAGCTCATGCGCGAGTACTGGATGCCCGTGACCTACGACTGGGAGCTGGAGCCCGACGGCCAGCCCCAGCGCGTCCGGGTCCTCGGCGAGGACCTGCTCGCGTGGCGCGACACCGACGGCAACCCGGCATTCACGCAGGAGCGCTGCCCTCATCGCGGCGCCGGCTTCTACTTCGGCCGCAACGAGAAGGGCGGCCTGCGGTGCGCCTACCACGGCTGGAAGTTCGACGTGAACGGCAACTGCCTGGAGATGCCCAACGAGCCGCCCACCAGCAACTTCCGCCACAAGGTGAAGATCACCGCGTACCCGGCCGTCGACTTCGGCGGCATCGTCTGGATCTACATGGGCCAGCACCAGGACAACCCGCCGCCCGCGCCCCAGTTCGAGTGGGGCCTGGTGCCGGAGGAGCAGCGCGGCCACGGCCACCGGTTCATCTACGAGTGCAACTGGATGCAGGCCCTGGAGGGGGAGCTCGACTCCACCCACATCTTCTTCCTGCACAGCCGCCTGAACAAGGACGACTCGCCCAAGTACGGCCTCTACCACCCCGGCCAGACCGCCAAGTTCCACGTCGTCAACAAGGAATACGGCATGATGTACGGCGCCGAGCGGGACGAGGACGGGAACAAGTACTGGCGCGTCGCCCATTTCCTCTTCCCCATCTACGGCATGTTCCCCGCCATCTTCAACGGCATCGTTCCCCTCTCCATCTTCATGCCCATCGACGACGACAACACGATGCACTTCGGCGTGCACTGGCACCCGACGCGGCCGCTGCAGGGCTCGCGCAGGCCCGACTTCGGCCTGTCGACGGAGCCCGGCGTCCTGGGCCCGCCCGGTCCGATGAAGCCGGAGCAGAAGGGCAAGTTCTTCGCCAACTGGTGGCCGGAGATCAGCCCGGAGACGGACTTCCACATGGACCTCTGGGCCAAGAAGAACCGCAACTTCACCGGCATCCCGGCGGTGCGGCAGCAGGACGCGGCTCTGGAGTGGAGCATGGGCCGCATCATGGACCGCACCAGGGAGCACCTGGGCACCGCCGACGCGGCCATCATCCGCACGCGCCGCAAGCTCATCGCCGCCGCTCGCTCCTTCGTCGAGGACGGCACGCCGCCGCCGGGCTCCGAGAACCCGGAGTGGTACACGGTGCGCTCGTGCGAGACGCTGCTGCCCCCGGACGACGACTGGCAGAAGGCGCTGGAGCCGTGGCTCTTCGCCGGGACGACCGATTACCCCGACCCGTGCAACACCGGCCGGGCTGAGGCAGCCCGCTCCGGCGGGAGGGGCCTGGGCACGTCTTAAGGTTGTCGGGCGCAGGAGAGTAAGCCCAGGCCAAAGGAGAGCAACACGCGCACATGGCTGCGAGGAAAGCGCAATGAGCTATCGTGACCCGGACTACAAGATTCCCACTTTAGGGGTCGACGAGTTTGCGAGCAGCCCAAAGGATTTGGTCGACTGGGCCGTAGAAAGCGGCAAAGGGCTTGTCGTAACCAAAGACGGCATACCCTACGCAGCCATCGTGCCATACCCGCCCCATCCTATGGTCGACAAAGGCCGGGGCTTTCGCCACATTATGCTCAACCTCGTTTCCACGTACGGCATGATCTGGGACGGAGATCTGAAATTCGAGCTTGACAAGCAAGGCGAAGGCGACAAGGACATTCCATGGCCCATCTCCCCCAATGAATCCACCGGGCATGGCTAATGCCCGGTACGTCGCCAACGACGCCCGACGCTAAGCGCATCCCCAAGGAGGAACACATGCTCAGCCAAGCTGACAACGAACTGCTCTGCCGGATAGGCCCGGGCACGCTGATGGGCAACTTCTTCCGCGAGTACTGGCTGCCCGCGCTCCAGACCTACGAGGTGTCGGAGCCGGACTGCCCGCCCGTGCGCATCAAGCTGCTGGGCGAGGAGCTCATCGCGTTCCGCGACACCAACGGCGACGTCGGCCTCGTCGACAACTACTGCCCGCACCGGCGCGCGAGCCTCTTCTTCGGCCGGAACGAGGAGTGCGGCATCCGCTGCGTCTACCACGGCTGGAAGTTCGACGTGAACGGCGACTGCGTCGACATGCCCTCGGAGCCCGCCGAGTCCAACTTCAGGGACAAGGTCAAGATCAAGGCATACCCCACCCGCGAGCGCAACGGGGTCATCTGGGTCTACATGGGGCCGCGTGCTGTCCCGCCCGCCCTGCCGGAGCTCGAGGGCAACATGCACGAGAGCCATTTCATCACCGTGCTGTTCCGCAACAACAACTGGATGCAGGGCATCGAGGGCGAGATCGACACCATCCACGCGTCCATCCTGCACGGCGGCCACCTGCTCCCTGAGCAGCTGCAGCCCGGCTCCTTCGCCTACTACCAGTCGAAGAACAAGTCCGGCAGGTTCAAGGTGCGGGAGACGCCCGTCGGGAACTCGTACGGCATGTACCGCGTCGCGGAGGAGGACAGCTACTACTGGCGCATCGGCCATTACCTCTTCCCCTGCTTCGCCATGCCTCCCGTCCCCACGCTCGGACGGGAGGCCCGCTTCCTCGCCTACGTCCCCATGGACGACGAGCACACGCTGGAGTGGAGCATCGGCGTGCGGGAGGACGACGGCCTTGCCGTGGCCGCGCGGCAAGGGCGCGAGTACCACAACAACGGCACCGGCTGGTACGACCGCTACGTCATCGAGCAGAATTGGGACAACGACTTCCAGATCGACCGCGAGGCCCAGCGCACGATGAAGAGCTGGTCCGGCATCACCGGCATCCGCCAGCAGGACATGGCGATGACCGAGGGCATGGGGCCCATCCTCGACCGCACCAGCGAGCACCTGGGCACGACCGACCAGATGATCATCCGCACGCGGCGCAAGCTGCTGGCAGCCGCCCGCGCCCTCGCCGAGGACGGCACGCCGCCCCCCGGCGTCGAGAACCCGCAGGACTACCACCTCCGGTCCGGCCAGGTCATCCTCCCCCGCGACGCCGAATGGTGGGAGGAGACGCGGGAGCTGATCGAGCGGTTTGAGGCGCGGGTGTAGACGTGACCTAACCAACCCGCTAGGCTTGAGAGAAATCGAAGGACGAATGAAGGAGCCCCGCCGCGGAATCGCGGCGGGGATCTCTCTTATATAGAACGGCCAGGTTACACATGCCCTTAGACTGAAGACCACGGAGGTCATATGAAGAATGTCATCTCGCTAGAATCCCTCTTCCAAGAGAGGCTGTTCAGAGTTCCTGACTACCAACGCGGCTATTCTTGGGGCACACAGCAAGTCCGGGACTTTCTCGATGACTTGGAAGTGCTGGCCCCCAACCGCGAACACTACACAGGTACGGTTGTGCTACACAAGCCAGCCAATGGAGACGAGTTTGAGGATGAGTCGGGGAAGAGCTACGGCTTGGTGGACATCGTGGATGGGCAGCAAAGGTTGACTACCACGATTCTGCTTCTGGACGGCATTCGTAGAGGGCTAAACGGCATCAACGGAGATGAAACGCCGCTCTCCCGCGGCATTAGGCAGAACTACATCGAAGCGATGGGAGTCAATGGACAGCCGCTCCATAAGCTGACATTGAACTCCGACACCAATCATTTCTTCAAGACAAGCATCCTTGCAGACCAACCCGTGGCTGAAGCGGAAAAGACCACGGCTGAAACTCGTCTGAGGGCTGCGAAAAAACAGATTAAGGAGTACTTGGAGGAAAAGTCCGGCGCAGGTGCTGCCGAAAAGGAACAATGGCTGCACGACTTGTACAACAAGGTCAAGCGACGGTTGGCCTTCACGTTGTTCGAGCTCGAGGACGAGGCAGAGGTCGGAGTTATATTTGAAGTAATGAACGACCGTGGGAAACCTCTGACTGACTTGGAGAAGGTCAAGAACTATTTGCTGTACCTCGGACGGACACTCGGAATCACAAATGATCTTCCTCAGAGAGTCAATGCCGCTTGGGCTGTAATCTTGCAACGCTTGATGGCCGCTGGCCTTACCTCACCCGCAGCCGAGGATCAACTACTACGCGTCCACTGGCTGACCCACTATTCGGCTTCAAAGAAGGAATGGAAGGGGAGCAAGGGCGTCAGGGAAAGATTCGACCTGCGAAAGTACACCAACAACCAGAAGGACTTGTTGAGTGAGCTGGTCCGGTATACAGAAACACTGCGGGATACGTGCTTCCCCTTGTGCGACGCCCTGAACCCACAGATGCACGGTGCATTTGGCGCGTTCAATGACGCCGCGCCGAGCCTCCGCAAGGAAGTTGTGGCGTGGAGTGAACGGCTTCGGCGGGTTGGTGCGCTTGCCACGTTTCTTCCGCTCCTAGTCGCAGTCAGAAAGCGTTGGCCTGCGGATGCCGACAAGTACCTCAAGGTCGTCAAGCTGTGCGAGGCGTTCGCCTTTCGTGTCTACAGGTTAGCTGAATACCGGTCGGACGCGGGGGAAAGCGCGCTATACCGGCTTGCCTACCGCGTGGCCCGGGGGACTGAGGACTTTGAGACCGCCGTAGCGCAGTTCAAATGGGAACTGAAATGGCGGTGCGATGACGAGTACTTCAAGTTCCTAACCGGCGCGGGCAATGAGCACGTTGCTCAAGCCTATGGGAAGCGCTATCTCCGGTACTTCCTGTACGAATATGAAACGGCATTGGCAGCCAAGAAGAAAGCTGAACCTAAGGTGTCTTGGGGAGAAATCCACAAAGTCGATCTTCACGACACAATAGAGCACGTACTTCCCCAAACCATAGAAGGTCAAGAACCTTGGACCGAGCGATTCGGCGAGCAGGGCGGAGAGGAGCATTCGCGCCTTCTCCACGACTTGGGCAACCTCACGTTGACCAAGTGGAATTCCCACTTTCAGAACAAGCCGTTTCCGGCAAAGAAAGGCGGTTTGGGGCCGGACACTCCCCAGTTCTGCTACGCCAAGTCGCCGTTCTTCTCTGAGCAAGAGTTGACGGACTGGAGCGACTGGACTCCTACCTCCATCGAGGCGCGGCGTAGTCGGATGCTGGGTTGGGCGCGCAATCGGTGGGGTGTGGACTTTGGAGATCTGGCGGCTCCGGCCCTGCAGGAAGAGCCGCCGGACGACGAACAAGAGGAAACCCCGGAGCCACTGGACGATGAAGGGGCCGAGGAGTAGCGTCAACTTGTCATTTTGTACGGTGTAAGTAGGCGGAAGCCCCGCCGCGATGGTGCGGCGGGGCTTCTTGCTTTTGCGCTGGCCTTGACTACTTGGGCACGTGCGCTCCCTGTCCCGTCACGTAGTCATACAGGTTGGCGACGTTGAGGCGCATGACGAAGGGCGCTATGCAGCCTCCAGCCGCAGCGCTTCCAGCCCCCGCAGCGTCACCTGGTCGCGGAAGCGCGGCTCCTCCGCCAGTCGCAGGGCGCCCAGGCGCGGCAGCAGCGCTTCAAAGACGACTTGGGCCTCGAGCTTGGCAAGCGGCGAGCCGAGGCAGTAGTGGATGCCCCGCCCAAAGGCCAGGTGGTTCGCGGCGGAGCGGCCCACGTCCAGCCGGTCGGCGTCGGGAAACATCTCCGGGTCGCGGTTGGCCGCTCCCAGCAGGCAGAGGACGCGCTGGCCCGGGGCAATCCGCTTCCCCCGCAGCTCGATCGGCTCCCGTGCGATGCGGCTGTCGATCTGCACGGGGCTGTCGAACCGCAGGAACTCGTCGATGGCGGCGCTGAGCATGGACGGGTCGTCGCGCAGCCTCCGCAGCTCGCCGGGATTGCGCAGCAGGGCCAGCGTGCCGTTGCCGATGAGGTTTCGGGTGGTCTCGTTGCCTGCCACCAGCACCAGCAGCAGGTTGACCAGCAGGTCGTCCCGCTCCAGCCGCTCGCCGTCCACCTCCGCCGTCACCAACGCGCTCACCAGGTCGTCCTGGGGATCGCGTCGCCGCTCCTCCGCAATAGCCTCGAAGTAGGCGAACACCTCTTCGACGGTCTGCTGCACGCGGCGCACCTGCCGTTCATTCAGCAGGGGATCGACGATCAGCGACACCACGTTGGACCACTCGTTGAACTGCTCCCGGTCCTCGGGCGGGACCCCCAGCATCTCAGCGATGACGATGACGGGCAGGGGGAAGGCAATCTCTGCGATCAGGTCGAAGCGAGGCTTGCCCTCCAGGTTCCGCAGCAGGCCGTCCACCATCCGCCGGATGCCGGGTTCCATAGCGGCCACGGACCGAGGCGTGAAGCCATGCGACACCAGCGCCCGGATCTTGGTGTGCTCCGGCGGGTCCAGGTCCAGCATGCTGACCTGCGGGATGTAGCCGAAATCCCTCCCCGCGTTTCCAAACCGCCGGCTGTCGCGAAGGACCATGTCCACGTCCGCGTAATCGGTCAGCACCCAGCCGTCCTGCAGGCGCATCCGGTGGACCGGGTCTTTGCGCCGCAACTCCTCGTAGGTGGAGTACGGGTCCGCGCGCAGGGTTGACGACAGGGGGTTGTATGCGACGCCGGACTCAAGGCGCTCCCATGACAGCAGGGCCTTCATCGCCAGGGGACGTACGGTCGCTTCCAATACCCTGGAAACCAGGCTCACGTTCTCTTCCCCTTCGGAGGCGTGTTGGGCGGGCAGCCCTGCAGGTTCTCGTCCGGGCCCATGCCGGACACCCACGCGACGGGTAGCTCACCGGAGAACATACGACGTAGGGGCGCGGTTGTCACGAAGGGCAACTGTGTGTTTGGGAAGCCTTTCAATGCCGAATGGCCCGTTACCCTTGTTGACATTCCATTTATGGAATACAATTGAGCTATGCTTTGGGAGGTGGAGTTTACTGACCAATTCGAAGAGTGGTGGACTGAGCTAACGGAAGGTCAGCAAAACACCTTGACCGCGAAGGTCGAACTTCTTATGGAGTTAGGTCCTAACTTACCATTCCCCTACTCCTCTGACGTCAAGAGTTCACGTCACGGAGTCATGCGCGAGCTCCGGGTGCAAGCCGCAGGAAGTCCGCTACGTGTCTTTTACGCCTTCGACCCACGGCGAATGGCCATCCTTCTCCTTGGCGGCGACAAAACGGGCAACGACAGGTTCTACGAAGAGTTCATCCCAGTGGCCGACAATTTGTACGACAGTCATTTGGACGAGTTGCGAAGGGAGGGGTTGATTCTATGAGTGGTCATCGTCCATTCACTGATCTCACAAAGGGGTTCTCGGAAGAGCGTCGTCAACGCATTAATGCAATCAAGGCTGAGTTGAAGGCAGAAATGCCGCTTCACCAGCTACGTCAAGCGCTCAAGATCACCCAGAAGGACTTGGCAGAACAGTTGCAGGTAAAGCAACCCGCTGTCGCCAAGCTGGAACAGCGCACTGATATGTACGTTTCCAGCCTGAGGGGGTTTATTGAAGCGGCAGGCGGCAAGCTAAGGATTGTTGCCGAGTTCCCGGAGGGAGAGGTGGCCATCACCAACTTCTCCAAGGTCGGAACGTCCGAAGGAAGCGGCACCGGATAAGTGAACTAATGGGGCCCTCCCGCGCCCCTACGGCCACTGGGCCCCGAGGTGGGGCGGGATGGTCTCGCGGAGGATGTCCACGAACTGCCTCGCGGGCCTCGTCACGGGGGTGTCCCGGACGGTGACGATGCCCACGCCCTGAATGTCCAGGATGTGTCCCAGGCCCACGATGCCCAGGTTCTTCTCGTCATCCTTTTCGAGGATGATGCGGGGCACGATGCTGATGCCCATGCCTTTGCCGACGTATCGCTTGATGGCGTCGAAGTGGTCCAGCCGCATGACCACCCTGTAGTCCAGCCCGGCCTGGTTCAGCTTGTCTTCGATGTAGGTCGGGTTGTCACGCGTGCCGATGTTGACGATGAGGGGCCACCGGGCGATCTGGTTCAGGCCCTCCACCGGCTCGTCCAGGACCGGGTGGCCCTTGGCAGCCAGCAGCACGCGCTCGTTGGTGAACAGCGTCTCGACGTTGAAGTCGCCGAACCGCTCGCCGATGGGCACGAAACCGAGGTCGGCGTCCCGGTCGCGCACCATGCGCAGCACCTCCGGCAGGCGTCCGCTTCGCAGGCTGAGGCGCGTGTCCGGGTAGGTGTCCCTGAAGGCGACTATGCCGTCGACCAGCAGGTTGCGCGCCATCTCCGTCGTCGAGGCGACGGTGAGCGTGCCCTGCTTGGCGTAGGCCGCGGTCTGTACGGGCAGCGAGTCGATCTGCCGGAGGAGCGGCTTGGCCATCTCGGCAAGGTGCAGGCCGGCCGGGGTCAGCTGCACGGGGCGCTTGCTCCGGTCCAGCAGGGTGACCCCCGTCTCCCGCTCCAGGTCCTGGATGTGCAGGGTTACGGCAGGCTGCCGGAGCAGCAGGTGCTCGGCCGCTTTGGTGATGCTGCCGAACTGCGCCACGGCGCAGAAGCTTCGCAATTCGCGCAGGTCCATGGCTTTCCCCTATTCACTTTATCGAATGGAAAGGGTGGTTTATCAACGGTTTGTCGAATAGTATATCCGTCTCGAATATTCGGTCAAGGGGTCACGCGCAACAGAACCGCAGCCTGTTGAGGTCTTGCCCGGCGGCCTTGCCCGTGCTACAACATGCAGGATTCCACCGCGGGCTGCAGGCCCGTGCCATCGGAGCGACAACGCGCCATGAAGAACAAGGTCTTCTCCACGTTTGACGAAGCCGTCGCGGACATCCCCGACGGCGCCAGCATCATGGTCGGCGGCTTCGGCCCGCCGGGGCTGCCGCAGAACCTGCTCGCGGCCCTCATCCGGCAGGGCGCCACGGACCTGACGATCATCACCAACCGCGGCGACCAGACCAACGCCAAGGCCAACACCGGCCACCTCGTCGAGCTCCGGCGCGTGAAGAAGGTCTGCTGCGCCTTCTCCGCCTCGCCGCACCCCTCGCAGCGGAACCTGTTCGAGGAGCTGAACGAGTCGGGCGAGTTGGAGGCCGAGCTGATGCCGCAGGGCACGCTGGTCGAGCGCATGCGCGCGGCGGCAGCGGGCATCGGCGCGTTCTACACGCGGGCCAGCGTCGGCACAGAGCTGGCGACGGACAAGGAGACCCGCGTCATCGACGGGAAGGAGTACGTGCTGGAGTACCCGCTGCACGCCGACTACGCCTTCATCCGGGCCCATACATCGGACACCTGGGGCAACCTGCAGTACGAGCTGACCCAGCGCAACTTCAACCCTATCATGGCCATGGCGGCCAAATGCACCCTCGTCGAGATCGAGGGCGACATCGTCGAGCTTGGCGAGATGGACCCGAACCAGGTGCACACGCCCGGCATCTTCGTCGACCGGGTGGTGAAGATCCCGCCGCCGCCGGAGGGGCTGTGGACGCTCCCGTCGGAGCGGCGGGCGTAGGGCATCGGAGCATCGTCCGTCCGGTCAGACCCTTCGACAAGCTCAGGGCGAACGGGGTTCCGGATTCCAGCGGAAAGACGCCAAGGAGAGAAGATGGCAGAGGAGAAGAAGCGGCTGGACCGGCAGACCATGTGCAACCGGCTGGCGATGGAGTTCGAGGACGGCTGGGTCGCGAACCTGGGCGTGGGCATGCCGACGCTCTGCTCCAACTACGAGTTCGAGGACAAGGACATCGTCTTCCAGTCGGAGAACGGGCTCATCGGCTACGGCCCGCTGGCCGCCGAGGGCGAGGAGCACCCGAACCTGGTCAACGCCGGCGTCCAGTACGTGACGATGAAGCCGGGCGCGTCCATCCTGCACCACGCCGACTCCTTCACCGTCATCCGCGGCGGCTACGTCGACGTGACGGTGCTCGGCGCGTACGAGGTCGCGGAGAACGGCGACTTCGCCAACTGGAAGACGGCGGGCCGCAAGGGCGGCGGCATCGGCGGCGCGATGGACCTGGCCGTCGGCGCCAAGCGCGTCTGGCTGGCCCTCGAGCACACCACCCACGACGGGCAGCCGCGCCTGCTGAAGCGGTGCAAGCTGCCGGTCACGGCGGTCAACGTCGTGTCGCGAGTGGTCACCGACCTCGGCCTGTTCGACATCACGCCGGAGGGCTTCCTGCTGCGGGAGATAGCGCCCGGCTTCACGCCGGAGGAGGTGCAGGAGCTCACGGAAGCGCAGCTCATCATCTCCCCCGACCTGAAGGAGTTCTACGGGGCCTAGTTGCTGAAGATCCGTTCGCCCTGAGCTTGTCGAAGGGCAGAAGGAGCCCCGCCATGCCTGACCTCCGACGCACCGCCGCCATCGTGGGCGCGGCCGAGTCCGACGAGATCGGCGTCGTCGAGCACAAGTCGGCGCTGCAGCACCATGCGGAGGCGGCGCACAACGCGCTGGCGGACGCCGGGCTGACCAAGGACGACGTCGACGGGCTGTTCAGCGCGGGCTTCTCCACCCTCGCGACCGGCGAGTACCTCGGCATCCGGCCCCGCTTCACGGACACCACCGCCGTGGGCGGCTCGTCCTTCGTCATCTTCATGGCGCATGCGGTGGCGGCGATCAACGCCGGCTACTGCGAGGTCGCGCTCATCACCCACGGGCAGGCCGGCCGGAGCCAGCGCATCCGCGGCGGCGGGGGCGGAGGCGGGTTCGCCGAGCCCAACGTGCCTGGCCAGCAGTACGAGTCCCCGTACGGCATCATCGGCCCGCCGGTCAACTACGCGCTGGCCTGCACGCGCTACATGCACCGCTACGGCGAGGAGCGCACGCGGCAGGCGCTGGCGGAGATCGCCGTCTCCACGCGCAAGTGGGCGCAGCTCAACCCCAAGGCCCTCATGCGCGACCCCATGACCTTCGACGACTACCATGACTCGCGGTGGATCACGTGGCCCTTCCACCTGCTCGATTGCTGCCTCGTGACCGATGCCGGGGCCGCGGTCGTCGTCACGTCGGCGGAGCGGGCGCGCGACCTGCCCGGAAAGCCGGTTTGGGTGCTGGGCGCGGCGGAGAGCCACGACCACGCCATCATCAGCCAGATGCCGGACCTGACGTCGACCGTCTCGCGCGTAACCGGCCCGGCCGCGCTGCAGGCCGCGGGGGTCACCCACGACGACATCGACCTGACCATGGTCTACGACTCGTTCACGCACACGACGCTGGTGACGCTGGAGGGGCTCGGCTTCTGCGGGCCCGGCGAGGGGCCGGACTTCGTGGCGGGCCAGCGCACCGCGCCCGGCGGCGACTTCCCGCTCAACACGAGCGGCGGCGGATTGAGCTACACGCACCCCGGCATGTACGGCATCTTCCTGGTCGTGGAGGCGGTCCGGCAGCTGCGCGGCGAGGCGGGCGACCGGCAGCTCGACGCGCCCAAGCTGGCGCTGGTCAACGGCACCGGCGGGTTGCTCTCGTCCACGGGCACCGTGGTGCTGGGAGCGGACTGAGCTAGACGAACTCTCCGTCGCAGCTGAGGGCGGAGGCGGACGGTGTGTCACGTTCGCCGGGGTTCCTGCCTTCGCAGGAACGACGGGGGTTAGACAAACTCGGCCATGTCCAGGTCCTCCATCGCCGCCGCCACGCGCGAGATGAGGGTCTGCTGCAGCTCCAGCAGGTGCCCGCCGCCCATATCGTCGCGGGGGCGGGCCGAGAACGACAGCGTGATCCGCGACGGCCCGATGGCGCACAGCCGGTAGTCGCGCCAGCACTCCTCCAGCGAGTAACCCGTGACGCCCTCGGCCGCCAGCGCGTCGTGGTACCGCTCCACCAGTTCCCGCTGCCACGCCCGGCGGTTCTCGGTCGGCAGGCTGAGCACGGCGAAAAAGGCGATGTCGATGGGCCCGCGGGCAATGGCCACCCGCTGCCAGTCCAGCACGGTGACGGCTCTCGCATCCGGCGGGCCGCCGTAGAGCATGTTCACCAGCCGGTAGTCGCTGTGCGTGAGGGTGCGGGGGCTGGTGGTCATCTTGAGGATGGTCTCGGTGAAGTTGTTGCAGTACCGCTCGATGATGCCCCTGACCGTCGGCGACAGGGCGTCGCCGTAGTTTTGCATGACGCCCGGCAGCACCTCGTTCGCAAAGCGAGCATCGGCGACGGCCAGGTTCGGCTCTCCGACCGGCAGCCAGTCGAAGGAGTCCAGCGCCGGGTTCTCCCACCACGGGGCATGGAGCTTGGGAAGCTCCAGCACCGCCAGCAGGGCCTCCTCCTTCGTGCAGCCCGTGATGTCGTCGCCAACGACGGCGGGCGCCATGTCCTCCAGCAGCAGCGCGTAGTTCTGCCGCTCATCGTCGATGCCGCCGTAGAAGTAGCGGGGGATATTGACCGTGATCTTGTCCGAGATGTCGTCGTAGAAGTAGATCTCGTTGTGGTAGAAGCGCTGCCGGATGGCCACGCCCTTGATCGCAGCCGAGGTCGAGGGGAGCTTGACCACGAGCGACGCCGGGGCGCCTTCCGCGGCGCGGTCGTAGGTGATGAGCAGCCGCTCCGTGATGCCGTTGACGCCGGAGCCCTCGGCGCCGCGCTCCGGCGTGACCGACGCCACGTCGACGTCCAGCCCACGCCCTCGCAGAACGGCGGTCATCCACTCCGGCGTTATGTCAGCCAACCCTCCGGGAACTTCGACGTCCGGCATCCGTTGCCTCCCTGACGCCCGCATTCGGCGGGCGTCCTACAGGAACTCCTCCATGTCCAGGTCTTCCATCGCGGCGGCGGCGCGCTCGATGAGCGTCGCCTGCAGCAGCAAGCCCTGCTCGCCGTCCAGCTGCTCCGGCGGCCGCGATCCGTGCGCCAGCGCGATGCGCGACGGCGCGAAGGCACATAGGCGGTAGTCCCGTTGGCACTGCTTCAGGCTGTAGTCGCGTATGCCCTGCTCCAGCAGCCCCGCGTGGTAACGCTCGACGAGGTCCCACTGCCACGCCCGGCGCGTCTCCGGCGTCAGGCTGAGCACCGTGAAGAAGGCGACATCAATCGGCCCCTTGCCCAACGCCACGCGCTGCCAGTCGAGCACCGTCACCGTCGGCGCGGAGGCGGGCCCGCCGAGGAGCATGTTCACCAGCCGGTAGTCGCTGTGGGTGAGGGTGAACGGCGCCGCCGTCATCTGCCGGACGATGTGGACAAGGCCGCGCGAGTACTTCTCCGAGACGCGGTAGGCTGTCGGCGAGAGGGTGTCGCCGTAGTGCTTCATCGTCGCCGGGAAGAGGGTTTCCTGGAAGCGCTGGTTGGCGGCCTCGACGTTCGGCTCGCCAATGGGCAGCCATGTGTACGACGCCAGCCGGGGGCTGTTCCACCACGGCGCGTGCAGCTTGGGCAGCTCGTCGACGATAGCTACGGCCGCGTCCCACGTGCAGCTCACGATGTCGTCGCCGGGGACGGCGGGCGACAGGTCCTCCATCAGGAGAGCGTAGTCGTGTCGCTCCCTGTCCATGCCGCTGTAGTACTTGCGCGGGAGGTTCACGGACACGCTGCCAGCGATCTCCTCGTAGAAGCGGATTTCATTCTCGTAGAAGCCCAACCGAATGCCGATCTCCTTGGCCGCGGGCAGGGAAGCGGGCAGCTTGAGCACAAGCGATGCCAGCCCCTCGGCGCTTCCGGGCGCGTACGTGACGCGCAGGCGGCTCGTGAGGCCGTTGACGCCGACGCCCTCGCCGATGCCCTCCATGTCGATGGCGGCGACGGTCACATCCAGACCGCCCTCGCGCAGGGCGGCGGTCAGCCACTCCGGCGTGACGTCTTCTATGCCGGCCGGGACGGGGACGTTGGACATTCGGTCACCTCTCGGAGAGGGTCGTCTAGGAGCCCGGGCCGCGCTCCATGGAGTACGGCTGCCAGCGCCGCAGGTCCGTCTTCTCCAGCACGGAGGGGTTCACGCACGACTTGGGCCACCGGCCCGTCAGCACCAGCGCGATCTCCTGCCCCACGCGCCGCCGCGACTCCGGCGCCATGCGCGCCGACGCCGACGCGACGTGCGGCGTCAGGATGACGTTGTCCATGTGCAGCAAGGGGTTCTCCGGGTCCGGCGGCTCCTTTTCGAGCACGTCCAGTCCGGCGCCGGCGATCCATCCCTCCTGCAGCGCCTTGATGAGGGACTCCTCGTGGACCGTGGGGCCGCGGCCGTTGTTGATGAAGAGGGCGCTCGGCTTCATGGCGCGGAAGTGACTCTCCCGCAGCATGCCCTCGGCCTCCGGCGTCGCCGGAGCGTGCATGGACACGATGTCCGACTTCTCCAGCAGCTCCATGAGCCCGACGGGCTCGACGCCGTACCCGCTCATCACCAGCTCCTCGATATAGGGGTCGTAGGCGAGCATGCGAACGCCGAAGGGCGCGGCCCGCAGCGCGGTCGCCCGCGGCACGTGCCCGAAGCCGATGAAACCGAGCGTCTGCCCCATCAATCGCGGAAACTCCGACAGCAGCGGACGGCCCTCGCGCCAACGCGACTCGCGCACCATACGGTCCATGGTCGTCAGGCGGCGGAACGTCGCGAGCATCAGCATCATCGTGTGGTCGGCCACCTCCTCGATGAAGGTGTCCGGGCAGTTGGTGACGGGGATGTTGCGCGCCGTGGCGGCGGCCACGTCGACCGCGTCCGCACCGACGCTGCCCAGCGCGATGACCCTGCACCGCTCCAGGCTGTCGATGATGTTCTTCGTCATGCGGCGGCCGCGGGCCATCACGGCGTCGGCGTCGCGCGCCCCCGCAATGAACTCCTCCTCGGACGCGGCGGCCAGCTCCACGATCTCCGCGTCGATGGACGCCAGCGCCTCCATCTCGAGGTCGTAGTCGCCGGGCTGCATCGGCGTCGGGACGGGCGGCTTCTGCGCCACAACCTTGAACGTCGCCATGGTGGACCCCCGCATCGATGGAATTCGCATAGTGTACTCCACCGCGCAACGGCGTGCAGGCTGACGGTGTGCGGCGCGTGGGGTAGAGTGGTGCCATGACGACAAGCATGACCGCCGCCGTCACCCGCCGCGTCCTCCGCAAGGACCGGATGCTCCGGTACCTCGCCGGCCTGATGGCCAGGCCGGGGTCGACGTCCCGCACGGTGTACCTCGCGCCGTGGAGCGCGCCTCCGCCGCTCGCCGGCCTGTCGCCGAGCTTTGCCGGCGCGGAGGGCCTCGACCGTGTGACGGACGCCATTGCATCGTCGGACGTTGGCGCGGCGCTGTTCTGGGACGGGCGCACGCTGCGCGTCGTGCTGCCGCCGATTCCGCTCGCCGTCGAGATGCAGAACGAGGGCATCGACGCGGGGCCGCTGGTCGCGCTGCTGGACACGGAGCCGGTCATCGCCGCGTGCCTCGTGCGCCTCGGGCGCTTCGGCGTCGGCGTCTACCGCGGCGAGCGGATGCTGGCGTCAAAGACGGACAGCCGCTTCGTCAAGGGACGGCACAAGAAGGGCGGCTCGTCGTCCAACCGCTTCCGGCGGGTGCGCGAGGGGCAGATGCACGAGCTCTACAAGAAGGTGTGCGAGACGCTGCAGGACCGCCTCGGCCCGTACGAGCGCGAGGTCGAGCACTTCTTCCTCGGCGGCGAGGCCCACACACTGGCGGGCTTCCGCGAGTGGTGCCCCTGGGCCGAGCGATTCGGCGCCGTGGCCCGCAAGCGCGTGCTGGACGTGCGGGAACCCAACCACGAGGCGCTCGTCGCGTTGCCGCGCACACTGTGGGAGAGCGTGGTGTACGAGGTCTCGCCGCCCCTATGACGCCTCGCCCTCGCCGTCCGTGCGGGTGACCGTCAGCCCGTCCTCCGGGAAGACCAGGTGCCGCATCGGGTAGTTGATGGAGATGCCCTCGGCGCCGAACCGCTCGTGCAGCGCCTTGATGAGCTCGCTCTTCACGACGAACGACGCAACGCGGTCCTCCGCCTGCACCCACACCCAGAAGTCGATGTTGGAGTCGCCGAACGCCTCGAAGCCGAACCACGGCGCCATCGACTTGTCGGCGCCGGGCGTGCTGTCGACGACCTGCTGCGCCGCCTCCTTGGCCATGCGCTCCACGTCGTCCAGGGAGCTGCTGTAGCTCACGCCGCACATGAGCAGCACGCCGATGGTGTTGGTAGGGCTGGAGAAGTTGGTCAGCATGCTGTCCGACAGCCGCGAGTTGGGAATGACGACCAGGTTGTTGTAGGGCGTCGTGAGGCGCGTGCTGCGCCAGCCCACCTCCTGCACGTAGCCCTGGAAGCCGTTCTCCAGCTCCACGAAGTCGCCGGATTTCACGACGCGGTCGCCGACCAGGTAGCTGCCTGCGAAGAAGTTCGCCAGTGTCGGCTGCACCGCCAGCGCAACGGCCAGGCCGCCGATCCCCAGACCAGCGACCAGCGGCGTCACCGAGATGCCCAGCAGCTCCATCGCCACCAGCAGCGCGACGATGTAGATGGCGAGCGTCACGAACCGACGGAGGGGGTTGACGAGGTTCGGCGCGATGACCGCGCCTTCCCGCACCGCGGCATTCTCGCCGTACCAGCCCAGGAGCACGGACACCGCCCGCGCGCCGCCGGCGGCGATCAGCAGCAGGGTCAGGACAGCCCAGCCGCGGACGATGACGTTGAGCCACGCGTCCAAGCCAATCGTCCCGTGCCACCGCTCCATCTGGCTGAGCAGGACCGCGACGGCCAGCAGCCCCTGCACCAGGAAGAAGAGCGTGATGGGCCGGTACGTCGCCTGGATCAGGTTCTCGATGAGCTCCGTGCCGCTCCGGCGCTTCAGGTTGTCCGCGACGCGGTCGAGGATGAAGTGCACGAGGTAGGAGAGCAGCACGAAGAGCAGAAAGGCCCCCACCAGGGCGGCAACGTCCGCATAGGTGGACCCGAAAGATATCGACACTATGGCTTGGGACGGAGGGTTGTTCATCCTTACCCCTTGTTGGGACAGGATAGCACAGCAGTCTGCCGTGCAATGGGCGCAGGTCTCCGGAAATGGCCGCAACCCGCAGCCGAACGCGCCGCCGCCCCTGCTATACTGCTTCCGTATGACGACCGACCTGATGGAAGGCCTAAACGCGGCGCAGCGGCAGGCCGTCGAGCACATCGAGGGCCCGCTGCTCATCGTCGCGGGGCCGGGCAGCGGCAAGACCCGCGTCATCGTCCACCGCGTCGGGTACCTCGTGCGCACCGTCGGGGTGTCGCCGCGCGCGATCTGCGTGCTCACGTTCACCAACAAGGCCGCCCGCGAGTTGCGCGACCGGCTCGCGCGGCTCCTCGGCGGGCCGGTCGCCGAGCAGGTGACGGCGGGCACCTTCCACGCCCTCTGCTCCCGCATCCTCCGCCAAACCGGCGAGGCCATCGGGATCGACCGCAACTTCACCATCTACGACCGCGACGACCAGCTCAGCCTGCTCAAGAAGGCGATGGCCGCGGCCGGGATCGACACCAAGAACTTCTCGCCCGGCTCCGTCCTCAGTGGCATCTCCGGCGCCAAGGCGCAGCTCATAGACCCGGCGGCCTACCGCGCCAACGTCGGCTCGTACTTCGAGGAGGTGACGCTGCGCGCCTACGAGGAGTACCAGCGCATGCTCCGAGAGAACCAGGCCGTCGACTTTGACGACCTGCTGTTGCTCACCCACAGCCTCTTCACCGGCCACCCGGACGTGCTAAAGCGTTACCAGGACCGCTTCCGCCACCTGATGGTGGACGAGTTCCAGGACACCAACGTCGCGCAGTACTCGCTTGCCAGGCAGATCGCCGGCCAGTGGCGCAACATCGCCGTCGTGGGCGACCCCGACCAGTCCATCTACTCCTGGCGGCACGCGGACATCCGCAACATCCTGAGCTTCCGCAACGACTTCCCGGACACGGTAACGGTGCTGCTGGAGGAGAACTACCGTTCCTCTGCCAACATCCTCTCAGCCGCTGAGGCTGTAATTAATGCGAGCCAACAGCGCATCCAGAAGCGGCTCGTACCGACGGCGCCCGCCGGCCTCCAGGTGCTCGTCCACGAGGCCTACGACGAGAGCGACGAGGCGCTGTGGGTCATCAAGGAGGTGGACCGGCTCCACCGATCGGGGGACATCGCCTACCGCGACGCCGCCGTCGCGTACCGGGTCAACGCGCAGTCGCGGGCGCTGGAGGAGGCCTGCATGCGCTACGGCATCCCGTACCGGCTGGTGGGCGCGCTCCGCTTCTACCAGCGGCGGGAGATCAAGGACGTCATCGCCTACCTGCGCGTGCTGAACAACCCCTCGGACGACGTGAGCCTGGAGCGCATCCTGAACGTGCCGCCCCGCGGCATCGGCCAGCGCTCGGTCGACGAGCTGACGCGGTGGGCGCGCACCCTCGGCGTGCCCATGCGCCGCGCGCTCGACATCCTCGCCGAGGACCCGGAGGTCGACACGCCGATCCCCAAAGCGGGCAAGGCGTCGCTGTCGCGGCTCGGCGCGATGCTGCAGGAGCTGCAGGGGGCCGTGAACGAGATGGAGGCGGCGAAGCTGCTCGACCTCGTGCTGGAGCGCACGCGCTACCGCGACCACCTGCTGGACGACGAGGACGGCGGCGAGGACCGGTGGGACAACGTCCGGGAGCTGCGCACCGTCGCGGCCGACTTCGCGGGCGTGCCGCCGCCTGACGGGCTCGGCGCCTTCCTGGAGCAGGTGTCGCTGGTCTCCGATGCCGACAACGCGGACACGGGCGACGGCGTCACCCTCATCACGCTCCACCAGGCCAAGGGGCTGGAGTTCCCCGCCATGTTCATGGTCGGCATGGAGGAGGGGATGCTGCCGCACATCCGCTCCTTTGACGACCCCGGCGAGATGGAGGAGGAGCGGCGGCTCTGCTACGTGGGCATGACCCGCGCCAAGGAACGGCTGTACATGACGCGGGCCTTCCGCCGGCGGGTCATGGGCAACTCGCTGCCGGGCATACCCTCGCGGTTCCTCGGCGACATCCCCCGCGAGCTCATCGCGTCGCCGGAAGCGCAATCGAGCAGGGCGCAGGCGACCGTCGCGGCGCGCACGGGCAGCCGTGCGCTGGCAGGCGACCTCGACGGCATTGGCGATGCGACAGAGTTGGGCCCGCCGCCCTTCTCCCCCGGCGACCGCGTCAGCCACGGCACGTTCGGCGAGGGCGTAGTCGTGAACTGCAAGCCCACCAAGGACGACTACGAGCTGACCGTCGCCTTCGACGGCAGCGGCGTCAAGCGGCTGCTGCACTCGCTGGCCAAGCTGCAGCCGAGCGCGTAGGGCGCCCCGAATAACCCCCAGGAGGACACCGTGGCCCGAGCAGCCCTCATCGGCGTGGGCATATCCCTGATCGGCCTCATCATCCCCATCGTGCACGTCATCACCGGGCCGCTGGGGCCGCTGGCCGGCGGCTTCCTCGCGGGGCAGTCGCTCGACTCGCCGGACGAGCTAAAGGCAATCGGCGTCGGCGGGCTGATGGGCGTGTTCATGGGGCTGCTGGCGACGCCCTTCGCCCTCGGCACCTGGCTCATCTTCGACGTCCCGGCGATCGTGCTCGCAATCCCCGCGATGGTGTTCGTGTGGGTCGCAGTGCTGGGGTCTGCCGGCGCGCTGTTCGGCGCCATGCGTTCGCGGGCGGCGAGGTAGGCGGGACGGCCGGGGCGCGATAGACGAGGATTGGCCCATGCTGCACAATGGAGAAGACGTTTCCTATGACGAGAGCAATCCGGAGGCAGAGCCGGAAGCGAGGTGACCCATGACCGACTGGAGCAAGTGCCCGGCGGTGGAGAGCATCCCCGGCAAGGTGAGCGGGAATTGGGTGTTCAAGGACACCCGTTTGCCGGTGTACGCCCTTTTCGAGAACCTTGCGGCGGGCGCGACGATATACGACTTCATCGAGTGGTTCGGCGGGGTGGAGGAATCGGAGGTGGCGGCGGTGCTGGAGCACGTGGCGCAGGACCTCCGGGCCAAGGTCACCCATGCGAATCCTGTTCGATAACGGCACGCCCAGGCAGTTGCGTCGCCAGCGCGATGTTCGGTGCGATGCGGGGGCGGGCTGGATGAGGAGAGGGAAATCGTAAGAGGTTGCCGGTCCAGCTAGCCCACCATTTTCTAAGAGGCTTGATGGAGCTCAGGCTGCCATACCAACTGCGAATTCGTAACCGCGTCATGAACGCCTTCTAAGCGCGGTGGCCTTCCTGAATTAGCAGAGGCGAACTCCAATTGCTCTTGAACCAACCCCTTTGCTGGACGAGAGCGAAATCTGTTGCCGACAAAGTCCACACCCGACAGATCCGTGCCAAACAATGAAATATCCCAGAGGTCGGCTCCTAAGAACTTGCTATCAGAAAGGTCTGTCATCCAAATGTGTGCACTGCTTAGGTCAGCATCTTCAAAGTCAACGCTCCGTAACTGAGCCTTAGAATCCACTCCAACAATCCAAGCATGGGTTAGGTCAGCGCCATGAAAGAGCGCCTCAGATAGATTCGGGGACTTGAGAGACAGATTTATGAGTTGAGCTCCACGCAAATCAAGTTTGAATCGCTGCGCCTTCTCAATTACCAATTGATCCTCATTACGGCTGCCAATGAGTTCCATTATCGCTTGAACATCATCGCGGAGCGTTCCATCCCTAGTCTCAACATGTTTGCTTCTAGTTGGATGACGTACAAATGCACAGAGCACCTGCATTACCTGGATGTGATACTCCTCCGAATGCTCTCTTGCCAAACGGGCAAGGGCATAGATACCGGCTAAGCGAACGGAGCGATACTCGTGGCCCAACATCTCTGCGCCCCGCTGATACCGCTCATTCAACAGACTACGCTGAGCCGTCTCCGCTTGCTGTTGGGCAGCAGCAGCTTGGCGCCCCCCTACTATGCTGCGCCAAACTGCAAGCAGTAGAGCGGGTGGCGCGGCCAACGCTAGGGAGACGTTCCGCAGCACTTCACTGGGGGAGTCATTTACGTTTGTCAGCCAATCCCAACGCTGCCATGTGAATATAGCGACTGCCACATCAATGACAATCACCACGACAACCCAGAACCAGAGTGACTTCAGCAGAGTTGGTAGTTTCCTCACTTGCCCACCCCTACACCCCCGCCTGCGCCAACGCCGCCAGGAACTCCTCCTGCGACTTTGCCCCCTTCATGCTGTTGCATGCCCGCACACGAGTTGCAGGTCGTTCATCTCGCTTTCCCTCACTACACCGCCTGCGCGTACCGCACCGCAAACACCGCAACAAACCCCGCAATGAACAGCGCGGCCAGGCCATGCTCCGCCAACCGGGTGAGCGCCGGGTATGACCTCTGGAAAGGACGGACCAGCACGGCCCATACCCCAAGGACGGCGACGATCAGTAAGGCTGTTTCCGTCCACAGTCCCGCGACTACCTCATACCACGGCGTCATCATATCCTCCTACCCAACCCCAACCTGCGGCTTTGTGCCCCTCGAAACTCGGAAGTTGTCGTCCGTCCAGAGAGTGCGGTTGGTGAAGTTGGCGGTCACGGTGTTGCTCCCGGGTTTGGTCATGTCCCAACCGGCATTATCCCACAACAGACCATTTGTGCGCCATTGGCATCATGTGTTATTATGTCTAGACTATGGTTTACAGAGGAGAAAAACATGGCAGACACCTTAACCGACCAGACGCTGAGAATCCTGAAGGGCTTTAGGCTTGGGGAAGAGGTCAGTTCCCAGCTTCTGCACCAGTGCCAACAACCAAGGACAGTGCTTAGGAATGCACTTGTCCATTTTGCAGCCCTGGTGATTGAAGAGCAATCTCGATTTAGACCCGTCCGCTAGTCCCCTACACCTGCCCCTCAGCGACCGCCCCGTATCCGAACAGGGGCGGCGTCCAGCGGGCACCCCCTGCCACCGCCCCATTGCCCCCGCGACGACGCCCTCACTACCCTTCCCCCATGGAACACAGGACCTCACACCCCACGCCGACCATACACGCTACCGTGGATGCCGCATCCTCGATGAGGGGTTGGCCCGTGTCCGTGAACGCGCGACTTGCGGCCCCCGCCCTTGGGATTCGTCTCCCCCGGGTGAATATTCGCTTTGTAGCTGAAATGTGCCACAACAGCTACAAAGCGAATCGCAAGACGAATCGCCGGGCGTGGTGGGGAAGACAATGAAGGAGGCGCTCGGTCTCTACCCCTTGCGCGCCACAGCCCGCAGCATCGCGGCGGCGGCGTGGCCCTGCGCGGCGGCTTTGGCGAGCGCTGCGTGAACGTCCGCCCAGCCTTCGCCGTCCGGCTCGCGGGCGGTCGGCGCCTGGGTGCGGGCCGCGTCGGCACACGCTGCGGCCGCGTCCGCCGACGACATGGCCCGCGGCCGGCCGTCGCCTCCGGCGCTCAACGCGCCGATGGCGCTCTCCAGGTGTCGAGCGCATTGCGCCACGGACGCAGCCATGCGGGCGGCGGTGTCCGTCGGGTTGGCGGCGCCGCCTGCGTTCATCGCGGTTGCGGCGCGGGCGGCTGAGGCCGACATCGACTGCATCCGGCGTGCGAGCCGCAGTGCGTCCCGCCGTCCGATGGTCGGCCCGCCAAGCGTCAGCCGGCGGTCCGGGGGCGTATCGTGCAGGGCGGCGGAGGTCTGCTGCGCGATCTCGCTGCCGAGCCTCGCCAGCGCAACGATCTCGCCGGCCTTGGAGTCGACGTTGGTGAAGTCGGCCATGAGGTCGCTCAGCGCCTTCGACGCCTTGTGGGTGTTCATGGCGTTCTGGTGGAGCAGGAAGAACCTGCTCTTGCCCCTGGTCTTCAGTGACAGTCGCACCGTTGCCGTCCTCTTGTGCCCCGGCCTTGGGTTGCCCGCCCGTCCGTCGTGTGTAGGCGATAGGAAGTTTGAGAAGTAGGGTGTGCGAACAGCATCAGTATACATGGCGAAATCGTCGCGGGTGAAGGGGCGCGCCGGGCGGACGGCCATGAGGGCCCGGCCTACAGGGATCCTCTGGATACCGGCCCCGTATCGGGGTACGGGGGGGACCATGCGCCGGTATTGGGGGCAGGGGACGCTAGTACTTGGAGACGTTGAGCTCCAACATCTTGCCCGTGACCATGAAGACCACGCGCTCGGCGATGTTGGTGGCCCGGTCGGCGATGCGCTCCAGGTCGTGTGCCACCCAGAGCAGGTACGTCGCCCGCTGGACGTTGGCCGGGTCCGCGATCATCAGTTCCAGCAGGTCGTGGTAGACGACGTCGTAGAGCTCGTCCACCTCGTCGTCCTTGTTGCAGACGGCGACGGCCTCCTCGGTGTCGCGCCGCACGAGGGCGTCGAGGCTGCGGTTGACCATGTCGGTCGCCTTCTCAGCCATGAGGGGGATGTCGACAAGGGGCTTGAGCGGCGGCTCGTCGCCCATCATGAGGCTGATCTTGCCGATGCCCTCGGCGTAGTCGCCCATGCGCTCCAGCTCGACGGAGATGTGCAGGATGGTCACGAGCACGCGCAGGTCGACGGCCATCGGCTGCTGCAGGGCGATGAGCTCCAGGCAGCGGTCCTCCAGCTCCCAGCGCTTCTGGTCGATGAAGTCGTCCTCCTTGATGACGCGCTCGGAGGTCTTGAGGTCGCGGTCCTTGAGCGCCTGCAGAGACGTCGCGATGGCCTTCTCCACCATGCCCCCCAGTTGCAGGAGGTCATCCAGCAGGTCATGCAGGTGTATGTCAAAGCTTGCACGTGCCATCGCGGTCTCCTTCCCTAGCTGAACCGCCCCGTTATGTACGCCTCAGTCCGCTCGTGCGCTGGGTTCGTGAAAATCCGGTTGGTCTCGTCGTACTCGACCAGGTAGCCGGCGCGGTCGTCGTCCATCATCAGGAAGGCGGTCATGTCCGACACGCGGGCCGCCTGCTGCATGTTGTGGGTGACGATGATGATGGAGACCTCGACGGAGAGCTCGCGGATGAGCTCCTCGATGGCCAGGGTGGCGATGGGGTCGAGCGCCGAGGCGGGCTCGTCCATCAGGATGACTTCGGGCTCCACGGCCAGCGCGCGGGCGATGCAGAGGCGCTGCTGCTGCCCGCCTGAGAGCTGGAAGGCGCTCTTGTTGAGCCGGTCCTTGACCTCGTCCCACAGGGCGGCGCGCCGGAGCGACCGCTCCACGGCCTCGTCCATGTTGCCCTGGTAGCCGTTGATCTTGAGGCCGAAGGCGACGTTCTCGTAGATGGACTTGGGGAAGGGGTTGGGCTTCTGGAAGACCATGCCGATCTCTGACCGGATGCGCGTCGCGTCGACGGCGGGCGCGTAGATGTCGTCGCCCCGGTAGAGGACCTGCCCGGTCACGTAGGAGCCGGCGATCAGGTCGTTCATGCGGTTGAAGCAGCGCAGGAAGGTGCTCTTGCCGCAGCCGGAGGGGCCGATGAGAGCGGTCACCCGGTGGCGGGGGATGCCCATCGAAATATCCCGCAGCGCGTTGAAGGAGCCATAGAAGACCCTCAGGTCCCGCGCTTCCAGAACATTGTCCTGCTGCTCCAACTCACCCCTCCTGAGTCAACATCCAGCCAGCCCGGCAAATGGGCGATTCGCCGTGTGAGTCATGGAGAGTTCGACGGCGAGGCCAGCCACTGCCATGCTAGAAAACGGCCGCCCTTCCAGTAAGGGAGCAGAGATTAACGAATAGGCCATCAATATTAACACCAAGGTCAAATGCCCAACAAACGGAAAGCGCTTTTGCGCGCCGAAGATAGCCACGACGCTACCGCCAAGCCGCCGGCTGCACTACAATGGAAGGAGAACCCAATCAAAGGCGGTTGGCATGGAAGCAGAGTACGACGTCGTAATCGTTGGCGGGGGAGCGGCAGGACTGAGCGCCGCAATCTACGCGACGCGGGCGCAGATGAAGACCCTGATCGTCGAGCAGCTGTTGCCCGGCGGGCAGATCATGAACACCTCGGACATCGAGAACTACCCTGGGTTCCCTGACGGCGTCCTCGGCCCCGATATCGGGATGCTGATGCACAGGCAGGCCGAGAACACCGGCACGTTGTTTGCGTACGACTCGGTGATCGACCTGCGCGTGGACGGCGAGGTGAAGGTGGTCGTCGGCGAGGAGCGCGAGTACACGACGAAGACGATCATCATCACCACCGGCGGCGAGCACAACAAGCTCGGCGTGCCGGGCGAGGAGGAGTTCGCGGGCCGGGGCGTCACCTACTGCGCCACCTGCGACGGAAACTTCTTCGCCGGCGAGGACACGGTCGTGGTCGGCGGCGGCGACGCGGCCATCGACGAGGGCATGTACCTCAGCCGCATCGTGCGCAACCTCACCGTCGTACACCGGCGCGACCAGCTTCGCGCCACGAAGGTGCTGCAGGAGCGGGCCTTCGCGGCGGCGAACGTCGACTTCAAGTTCAGCCACGTCGTCAAGGAGATCCGAGGCAACGGCTCCGTCGACCGCGTGCTCCTGGAGGACCTGAAGAGCGGGCAGGAGTACGAGTACCCCACGGCGGCCGTCTTCATCTACATCGGCTTCCATCCCAACTCGGCATTCCTGCAGGGCAAGCTACCGCTGGACAACGGCGGGCACGTCATCACGAACATCCGCATGGAGACCGACATCCCCGGCGTGTTCGCCGCCGGCGACGTCCGGCAGTTCTCGGACCGGCAGCTCGGCACCTCCGTCGGCGACGGCATTACGGCGGCGCTGTCCGCATACCGGTACATCACGGAGGGGTAGCAGCCAGGAGTCGTACACCAGAACAGGCAAAGAGAGGGCCGCGCCAGATGGCGCGGCCCTCTCTTATTCGGCTGTTACAAGCGGTTACTTGTACATACGAATGACGCCCACGACCACGCCCTGGACCTCCACGTTGTCCGCGTCCTGGTAAATGGGCGACATCGCGCTGTTGGCCGGCTGCAGCCGGACTCGGGCACCCTCTGGGTAGTAGCGCTTCAGCGTCGCCTCGCCGGGCTGCTTGATCCACGCCGCCACCATGTCGCCGGGGCTGGCGGTCTCGCGCCGCTGGAAGAGCACCACGTCCCCGTCGTCGATCAGGTCCTCGATCATCGACTGCCCCTTGACCCGCAGCGCGTAGAGGTTCTCCGTACGCGGGGGAAGCATGGAGGCCGGAATGTCCAGCGTCTCGTCCGGTTCCGAGGTCTCCAGAAACGCCATCAGCGGCTCACCCGCGGCGATGGGGGCGGCGTAGAGGGGAACGGGTATGGCGTTGGAGAGCGAGGCCGAGCGGCCGTTGGCCTGGTTCAGCAGCTCTATGCCGCGGGAGATGTCCGGCGACCGCTTGATGTAGCCCTCACGCCGCAGGATATGCAGGTTGTAGTCCACGACGGACGTGGAGCTGATGTTGCAGCCCACCTGGATCTCCCGCACCGAGGGTGGATACGGGTGCTCCTTCAGAAAGTTGGAGATGAACTCCAGCATCTTGTTCTGGCGATCGGAGAGTTTTCGGTTCGAGGACACCATGGCCGCCTCCCGGATTTATGTATACAAACGAATGTTCTACGCTATGGTAGCGGGGGCTTTCAAGGCGTGTCAAGGGGCAAGGACGACCAATTTCGCTGATTTGTTCGCTTTTCCGGCGTCTCAGCGGGAACCGGCCAGGTCACCCTGCTTGCGCGGCACGGCGGCCTCCGGCCAGCGGTACTCGCGCTCCTCGACGGCCTCGACCGCCTCGTCCACGAGCTGCTGCACGGGCAGCTCGGCCTCCATCCGCTCGACGTCCTGGATGCGGCTCTTGGTGACCGGGTGCTTCGGCACGAAGAGGGAGCAGCAGTCCTGGTCGGGGATGATGGAGATGGGGTACGTCCCCAGCGGCCGCGCGATGTTCACGATCTCGCCCTTGTCCATCGCCAGCAGCGGCCGCAGGATGGGCAGCCGTTCGGCCGCGGCGCCGATGGCCGTCATGTTCTCCAGCGTCTGCGAGCTCACCTGGCCGAGGCTCTCGCCGGTGACGAGGGCCGCCGCCCCGTGCCGCGCCGCCAGCGCCTCCGCGATGCGCACCATGAAGCGCCGGTAGACCGGGACCCGGTACGCCGGCGGCACCGTGACGATGATGCGCTGCTGCACGGCGGCAAAGGGCACGAGCAGCAGCCGTGAGTTGAACTGGTAGCGGGTGAGCAACTCCACCAGCTCCTCAGCCTTCTCCTTCGACGTGCCCTCCACCAGCGGGAAGCTGTGGAAGTGCACAAAGGTCACGCGGCAGCCGCGCCGCATCATCTGGTACGCCGCCACCGGCGAGTCGATGCCGCCGGAGAGGAGCGCGGCCACGTGCCCGCCGACGCCCACCGGCATGCCGCCGGGGCCCGGCAGGTCCTCCGCCGAGAGCAACGCTTCGCGCTCCGTGGTCTGCACGTGCAGCGTCAGGTCGGCGTGCTTCAGGTCGACGGGCCAGCCGGTCAGGTCCTGCACGTGCCTGCCGAGCTCATGGTTGATCTGCGGCGAAGTCATGGGGAACCGCTTGTCGCTGCGGCGCGCGGCGATACGGAATGACACGGGCTCCCGCCCCTCCAGCATCGCGGGGATCGCTTCCTTGATGGCGTCCATGGTCGGCTCGACGCGCACGGCACGGGCAAAGCGCTCCACGCCAATGAGCTGCGAGAGGCGGCTGCGAACGAGCTCCCACTGGTCGTCGCCGGTCAGGGGGAAGCTTGCCATCATCGCGTTCCAGCGGATGCGCCCCACGCCCGCGCCGGCCAGCGCGCGCCGCAGGTTGGCGCCCATGTGCTTCAGGAACCATGGTCGGTTGCCCCCTTTGAGGGCGATCTCATGGTAGAAGCGGACGAGGACGTGCTCTTCCATCGCGGTCACCCCGCCCTGCCGGCGGCATGCTGCAGCGCCAGTGCGCAGCACAGCGACCCGCGCTCCGCCCCGGCCCGCAACGCCGGCCTGGGCGCCCACCGCCAGTCTGCGTAGTAGGTGACGCCGTGCTCTCCCGCGACCGAAGGCAGGGTTGGTTCATCCGATTGCATCGTCGCAGCGTAGAGGCGCATGGAGAGCTCGCCACCTGGTCGCTGCTGGTTGCCCTCCGCGAGCAGCGCGCCAAGCGTCACGGGTGCGCCAAGCTTGCTCGTGCCGAGGCGCGTCGCGGCGTCGGCGTCGGACTCGTGGGGGCGCACGGTGGTTGCGGGCAGGCCCCACACGCCGGGGAGTTCCTCGTCGTCGTGGGGGCGCTGGACGACAAGCAGAAGCGAATCGTCATGGGGGCTGGGAAGGACAACGGCGATTGCTCTGACCGTGCTCATGGCAGCGGGCGGGGAGGGGTTAGGCGTCGGCTTGGGCGGAGTTGAGCTTGCGGGCGAGCCTCGACTTGGTGCGGGCGGCCTTGTTGCGGTGGATGACGCCCTTGCGCGCGGCAATGTCGATGGCGGTCAGCGTGCTCTGCACGGCCTGCTGCGCTGCGTCCGCGTCCCCGCCGGCGAGGGCGCGCGCCGCCTTGGTGCGGGACGTCCGCAGGCTGCGCTTGACCGAGCGGTTTCGCAGGAAGCGTCGTTGGGTTACTCTGGCAGACCGTTCACTGGGCACGCTTGGAGACCTCCTTCATTGCTGAACGACAGTATACCTGAAGGCGCGGGTGAGGGCTAGGGCTGCCCTTAACCTCGACCAGCAAGCTCAATCCGCCGCCGGAGCTCGCCGTCCGTGATTCGGGCGCTCACTTCCTCGGGCAGCGCGGCGCGCAGCAGGCCGACGAGGGCCTCGCTGGAGGCGCCGGGCGACTGCTTCAGCAGCTCCTGCAGCGCCCGGTCGGCGTCGCGGAACACCTCGTCCTGCGACAGCGACAAATGCGGGAACAGCACGACCTCGCGGATCGTGCTCTGGCCGCTGAACAGCATCGCCAGCCGGTCGATGCCCATGCCGAGTCCGCCCGTCGGCGGCATGCCGTACTCGATCGCCGTCAGGAACTCCTCGTCCAGCCGGTCGAAGTCCTCTCCGGCGTGCGCTTGCCGCAGCTCCTCCTGCTCCTCGAACCGCCGCCGCTGCTCGATCGGGTCGTTCAGCTCCGTGAAGGCGTTGCAGACCTCCATGCCGGCGATAAATCCCTCGAACCGCTCCACGTAGTATTCCCTGGTTGGATGCCGCTTCGCCAAGGGCGTCATCTCCTCTGGGTAGTCGACGAGGAACGTCGGCTGCACCAGGTGCGGCTCCACCTTGTCGCTGAGCAGCTTGTCGACCAACCGGCCCCAGCTGTCCTCCTGCGTCACGACGACGCCGAGCTCGCGCATCCGCCCGGCCAGCGACGCGGCGTCACTGTGCTCGTCGATATCCACGCCCGCGTGCTCAAGGATCGCCTCGCACAGGTCCAGCCGCCGCCACGGCGGGCGCAGGTCGATCTCCTCGCCGCCGTACTGCACGACTGGCGTGCCCAGCAGCTCCATCGCGACGCTCGACACCAGCGTCTCCACGAGCGACATGATGTCGTTGTAGTCGGCGTAGGCCTCGTAGCTCTCCATGGTGGTGAACTCCGGGTTGTGGGTCGCGTCGAGGCCCTCGTTGCGGAAGATCCGGCCTATCTCGTACACCCGGTCCAGCCCGCCGATGATGCACCGCTTCAGGTACAGCTCCGTCGCGATGCGCAGGTAGAGCGTGCGGCTGAGGGCGTTGTGCTGTGTGACGAAGGGCCGCGCGTTGGCGCCCGCCGCCACGGCGAGCAGGATGGGCGTTTCCACCTCCAGGTAGTCGCGCCCGTCCATGAAGCGGCGGATTGCCGCCACCAGCTTGCTGCGCAGCACGAACCGCTCCCGCACGTCGTCGTTGGCAATCAGGTCCGCCTCGCGCTGACGGAGCCGCTGCTGGACGTCCTGCAGCCCGTGCCACTTCTCCGGCGGCGGCCGCAGCGCTTTGCCGAGCATCGTCGCCGACCGCGCCTCGACGGTGGGCTCGCCGGTGCGGGTGTGGATGAGCCGCCCCCGCACGCCGAGGAAGTCGCCGAGGTCCAGCGACCGCAGCAGCTCAAAGTCGTCGCCGACGATGTCGCGGCGGAGCTGCGCCTGCATCTGCCCGGTGCCGTCGCGGAGGTCCAGGAATGCGACACGGCCCATGTTGCGCACGCCGGTGACGCGGCCCGTCACGGCGACGCTCCGCTCCCGCGACGGCCGGCCTCTCACCGCCCATCGTTCAAGGAGGGCGCGGGCTTGTGCGATGGTGTGCGTGCGCTGGTAGCGCGCCGGAAACGGGTCGATGCCCTGCGCGCGCAGGCTCCCGAGCTTCTCGGCCCGCACCTGGAAGTATTCGTCGCGTTGGGTCACGGGGCTCCTCGGCTCTCATGCCCCTCCGTCATTCCCGCAAAAGCGGGAATCCAGAGGCGAGGGGCGGTGTGGCCGTTCATCCTTCGATTTCCCTCAGGACGAACGGCTTGGCGCATTGCACGCACGACGCCATACCATTGTAGCGCACAGGGGAACGTCGAACGTTGGGCGGGACGAACTGCGCGGCTAGCGGATCTCGACCACCGTGAGGGTCTGGTCGCCGCCGGGGGCGTGGACGGCCGCGTCCTCGCCCACGCGCTTGCCCAGCAGTGCCTTGCCGACGGGCGACTCGTTGGAGATGCGGCCGTGGGCAGGGTCGGCCTCCATGCTGCCGACGATGGTGTACTCCATCTTCTTGCCCGCCGCGTTGCGCAGCACCACCAGCGAGCCGACGGTCACCGTCTCCGACGGCGTATCGTGGTCCGGGATGACCTCGGCGTTGCTGAGGGTCAGCTCCAGGTCGTAGATGCGCCCCTCGATCGTGGCCTGGTCGCGCTTGGCCTCGTCGTACTCCGCGTTGTCGACGGTGCCGCCGACCTCGGAGGCGCGTTTCAGCTCCTCCGCAACCTCGCGGCGGCGAGAGGTCTTGAGATGGTCAAGCTCCTGCTTGACCTTCTCAAGACCCTCTGGCGTCAGATAGCTGTGTCCGGAAGTCATCACCCTCACCAAATGAAAAAAGCTGAGAGGAGACTGCTGTAAATCCCTCAGCGGCGAGAATAGTACACCTTGCGCCATACGGATGCAAGAGATATAGGACGGAGCTTCCGCACGTGAAACGGACTCGAAGCTGCGTACATGGCTCGACGGCGGAATCCACCGGCCAGCGCCCGGTGTCGGCTACATCCCGCACACTCGCCGCAGCACCGCCGCCGCGTCGTCCGGGCCTTCGTCGCCGGTCCAGACGACGTACTGGTCCGGGCGCACGAGGATGAGCCGCGACTCGTACTGCTCGCGCCCGTCCTCGCAGGTGTCCTCGACGACCTTGAGCGGCACGCCCATGCTCTCCGCGGCCGTGGCGAACGACTGCGCGGCGCCCTCCGGCGCGTCGAAGGCCAGCAGGGTGAACCCCATGCCGAACTCCGTGTGGACGCCCTCGCCCGACGAGAGGGGCTGCGGCGGCAGGTGGTGGCCCGCCCGCGCCGTGTACGAGTGCGACCCGTGGGCGCTGTTGACCCCGCCCTCCGGGCCGAAGACGATGGCTGACCCCTCGAAGTTCGGCTCGTACACCGTCGTCCGGCGGCCGCCCTCGGCACCCAGCTTCGCGAATTCCGTCCTGAACTCCTCCTCGTCCTTCTCCGGCGAGTAGGTCTCCAGGAACTTCGCGTCGCGCCGGATGCCGCTGGCAATGAAGTCCTCGCCCGTCTCCCAGAAGACCTGCCGGCGCTCGTCGCTGTAGGACTCGAGGAGCCCGTCGCCGCCCCAGCCCTGCAGCTTGGCCGCAATCTTCCAGCCCAGGTTCGCCACGTCCTCCAGCCCGTTGTTCAGCCCGAAGCCGCCGTAGGGCGGGTGGCTGTGCGCGGCGTCGCCCGCGATGAACACGCGCCCCACCTGGTAGCGGTCGGCGACGGAGACGCGCAGGTTCCAGAAGCCCACGTGGTCGAACTCCGCCTTGAACGGCACGCCCGCCGCCTTCTCCAGCAGCCCCTGGAAGTCGTAGTTCTCCGGCGTCGCGTCCTCCGGCACCGGCGCGTGGAAGAACCAGCTCACCCCCACCTCCACGCGGCCGAAGAACATCCAGTATCCGTTCAGCTCCGGGTCCATCGCGCGGAAAGTCGTGGACTCCGGGAAGCGCTTGAAGTGCTCGTGCAGGTCCGTCGACCGGAAGACGGCCAGGCACATCTTCTGGTCGAAGTCGGACCCGTTGCTGCCGATGCCCATCTCGCGCCGCACCATCGACCGCGCACCGTCGCAGCCAACGACGTAGTCAGCCTCCAGGACGCGAGCGGTGCCGGTGACGGTCTCTCTGCCCGCGTCGTCGATGTCGATGAAGCCCTCCCACGAGTACCGGCCGCCCTTCTGCGCCGCGTCCTCCGTCTCCTCGATGGTGACGCGCACGCCGCCCTCGTCCTGCTCGATGCCCTGTGCCGTCCACCCGTAGAGCAGGGTGATGTTGGGGAAGTCGGCGGCGCGCTTGCGCAGCACCTCTTCCGTCAGGTACTGCGGCAGGCGCTCGTTGGCGACGTAGTAGTAGCTGCGCAGCTGCTCGCGGCCCGCCGGCGCCCACCAGTACTCGCTGTTCAGGTCCTTGTAGGCGGTCACCCCGCCGATGGGATATCCCTTCGGCATGATGCGCGCCGCCCGCAGCTCGTCCTCGATGCCCCAGAAGTAGAAGTGCTCCAGGGTGCGCTGCGAGAGGTTCTGCCCCTTGGGGATGCGTTGGGGCAGCAGGTGGCGGCCAACGACGACGACGTCCACCCCGCGCATGCCGAGGTCCAGCCCCATCGCGACGCCAACCGGCCCGCCGCCGATCACGATGACCTGGTGCCGTTCCGCCATGACGGTCCTCCTGACAGCCAAATCCCCCGGCGCGGTGAGTGTATGGCAGCGCGTGGGGCAAGGCAAGGCAGACCCCCATGTCGGCCCCTGCCCGTCCAAACGCCACGCACCGCTCCAATGGTCTACGATGGAGGCAACCAGCGAGGGAGCATGCACATGACAACGCGAGACCGGCGCGCCGCCCAGACCGTCCTGGTCACCGGCGCATCGTCAGGCATCGGCAGGGAGACGGCGATAAGGCTGCTGTCTGAGGGCTACGCCGTCTACGCCGCCGCGCGCCGCGTCGAGCAGATGCGCGACCTCGAAGCGTTGGGCGCAGTCCTCCTCGGGATGGACGTCACTCGCGAGGACGACCTCGTATCCGGCGTGGAGCGCATCGCCGCGGAGCGCGGAGGCGTCGACGTCCTCGTCAACAACGCCGGTTTCGGCTTGTTTGGCGCGATGGAGGACGTCCCTCTCGACGACGCCCGCTACCAGTTCGAGGTGAACCTGTTCGGCCTGGCGCGGCTGACCCAGCTTGTGCTGCCGCACATGCGGGAGCGGGGCGCGGGCAAGATCGTGAACGTCTCCTCCGTCGGCGGGAGGGTCTACACGCCGCTGGGGTCGTGGTACCACGCCACCAAGCACGCCCTCGAGGGCTGGTCCGACTGCTTGCGGTGGGAGGTGAAGCGCTTCGGCATCCACGTCGTCGTCATTCAGCCCGGCCTGGTCCGCACGGAGTTCGGCGATGTGGCCTTTGGCCCGCTGGCGGAGCGTTCCGGCGCCTCCGCCTACGCCGGGATCGTCAATCGAATGTCCGAACGGACGGGGAGAGGCATGCCATCCGGATCTCCACCTTCAGTTATCGCCAACACGATCTTCAAGGCTGTCCGGTCGAGGCGGCCCAGGACGCGCTACGTCGCCGGCCAGTTCGGGAGACCGGTGCTCCTCTTCCGCAGCATCGGCGGCGACCGCGTGTACGACTGGCTCATGGACCGGACGGCCGGATAGGGGCGCGAGGGCGCTCCCGGCGAGCCTCAACTGCACCCGCTCCTGCGCAGGAGCACAACCTCATCGACACCAACGCCGCAGAAGCACGGGAACTCCATCGCCTCCTCGTGTAGTTCATGCGCGAGACCAGAGTTCCTGAGCGCCTGCTGTCCCCCCGCAAGAAGCTGCTCCTCTAGCCCCGCTTCACCCTGCCACCACCCCCTCATACCGGCGCATGCCGGTATCCAGAAACCCCGCAGCCAACGACATCCGCATACCCGGATCCCCTCCGATTGCCCTGAGCTTGTCGAAGGGTCCTGCGCAGGCAGAGCCTGTCCCCGCGTAGGCGGGGAAACCCAGAGGGGCAGGGCGGCGGGGGCCCCCTGCCACCACCCCCTCGCGCGAACGCCGTCCCTCCCGCTACCCTTGCCCCATGCACTGCCACCACGACAGCACAACCGCCCCGCGCATCGCCCCGCGACCCGTTTGCCCTGACCCCATCCTGAGGCGCTCGAAGGAGCCTGTCCTGAGCACGGTCGAAGGAGGAAATCGAAGAACCGGGATTCGCTTCCCCTCGGTGAATATTCGTGTTGTATCTGCAACGTGCCAACTCCCCTACAAAACGAAAAGCAAGACGAATCCCCGCTGCCCTCGCCCCATGCACCGCCACCACAGCAACAGCCCAACCCCGCCCCCCTTCTCGTCGTTCCTGCGCAGGCAGGAACCCAGAGGGGCGGGGCAGGGTGGGGCGCGTCCGATGGCCGGGAATTGTTCCCCCCTGATGAAAAATTTTCGTGTTGTATCTGCAACGTGCCAACTCAGCTTCAACACGAAAAACAAAACAATTCCCTGCAGCTACGCCGGACGCGGAAAAACTCGCCGCCGCCGGGGTTCGAAGGGCCAGGATTCGCTTCCCCCTCGGTGAATATTCGCCTTGTAGCTGCAACGTGCCAAACCAGCTTCAACACGAACAGCAAAACGAATCCCCCGGCGGTGGCGGCCCTGCGAACCCAGGCGCCGCCGTCGCCGCCGTTGACAACGCCCACGCGCGGGCATAACGTGCGCGCAAGGAACGGGAACCGGGGGGCGAGCGTACCGAACAGGAGGGCACCATGTTGACGCACGAGGAAAACGAGCTGCTGTGCAGGGTCGGCCCGGGCACGCCCATGGGCGAGGTGCTGCGCCGCTACTGGCTGCCGGTCCTCACCACGGAGGAGCTCCCGGAGCCCGACTGTCCCCCCGTCCGTGCCAAGCTCCTGGGCGAGGAGCTGGTCGTCTTCCGTGACAGCAACGGCGACGTGGCGGCCGTCGACAACTACTGCCCGCACCGGCGCGCCAGTCTCTTCTTCGGCCGCAACGAGGAGGCCGGCATTCGCTGCGTCTACCACGGCTGGAAGTTCGACGTGAACGGCGACTGCGTCGACATGCCCTCGGAGCCCGCCGAGAGCAACTTCAAGGACAAGGTCAAGATCAAGGCCTACCCCTGCGTCGACAAGGGCGGCACCATCTGGACCTACATGGGCCCCCGGGAGCTTCAGCCACCCTTCCTCAACTTCATCGCGCTCCAGTACCCGGACGACTACCTCATCACCAACCGCGTCCTGTCCGATTGCAACTTCATCCAGTCGATGGAGGGCAACCTGGACACGTCGCACATCTCCTACCTGCACCGCAACCTCGCCGACCTGAAGATGGACGACTTTGACGACGGAACCGACGTCCTTGGCTTCCCGTCCCCCCGCATGTCGACCAGGATCCGCGGCTTTACGCGCGACGCCAAGCTCGCGGTGCAGCCCACGAGCTACGGCTGGCGGTACGTCGGCCAGCGGACGACGCCGAACGGCTACACCCACCTGCGCATCACGACGGCCATCTTCCCCCTCTACCAGATGATCGCGCGGCTGCCGTCGCAGGGGCCGGGCATCCTCATGATGGTGCCCCGCGACGACGAGACCTGCTGGCGGTGGAGCGTCAGCGCCCGCACCGACCGTCCGTACACAGAGGAGGAGCGGGCCGAGCGCGGCGAGCAGGCCGCCAACAAGACCGACATCCACGGCCGTGGCGAGAAGGGCAAGTGGAACGACTACATGATGAGCCGCGAGGACCAGCGCACGCTCAGCTACACCGGCATCAAGGGCGTCGGCACGCAGGACCAGGCCGTGACCGAAAGCATGCAGCCCATCAGCGACAAGGTGAACGAGCACCTGGGCACGTCCGACCGCGCCATCATCTTCAACCGCCGCATCCTGCTCAACGCCGCCCGCGCGATGATGGAGGGCCAGGAGCCCCTGCGCCACGACCCGGACGTCATGCGCCGCATCTCCTCCCACGAGGAGATCATCCCCGCCGGCGACGACTGGCGCTTCTACGGCGCCTTCGCCGGTGAGGCGGACGGCCTGGCGGTGTAATTTGGGGAATGAGGCAATAAAACTATCTTGAAAACGCAATGGGATTTCAAGGATGATCAATAGCAGGCGCAGAAACGGAGCACCAGATCATCCATGGTAGATACTACGGAACTTCTATCTGAAGAGACGAGGATTCGCTTAGTACAACAAAGCGACCTGCTTCACGCTAGATTTGAATCCCTCATTCGGGTCGACCATAGCCTGACTCGCTCACTTGTCAGCTTTCAGGACAATAAACACGCGCCTGGATACAGGTGGTATCACTTCAGAGAAGCCTTTTCCGCCGCCCTTGTTAATCAATTGCTGGACGACTACCAGATTTCACAAGGCTGTTTGCTCGACCCTTTCGCTGGGAGCGGGACCGCGATGTTCGCAGCCGCTGCTCGTGGAATGAGTGTAGAGGGAATAGAGTTACTGCCTGTAGGCCAACAGATCGTAAGCGCACGCCAGATTGCTAACTCTCAGCGGGACAAAATCCTGCGGACCCTCAACTATTGGCTGACTGAGACGCCTTGGCAGCAGGCTCAAGGTCAAGAAGAAACGACTGAACTCCGCATCACTACAGGGGCTTATCCTTCTGATACAAAGGTTGCTATCCAGCGTTACTTGTATTCACTCCGTATGGAAGAGGAAGAGACCGCTCAATTCCTCCGCTTTGCCTTGCTGTGCATATTGGAAGCCATCAGTTATACCCGCAAGGACGGTCAATACTTGCGGTGGGACAGCCGAGCAGAGAAGAGTTGGGGAAGAAACGAATTCAACAAGGGTCGAATTCCCCCATTTGAGGAAGCAATTGCGACCAAACTCCAAGATATGCTTCACGACATGACTGTTTGGGAAGACGCAATGACCCTTCATGGAGACGTGTCCGTTTGGAGGGGGTCATGCCTAGACATTCTTCCCACGATGATCCCCACGGCCCACTACGACGTTATATTCACTTCTCCGCCTTACTGCAACCGCTACGACTACACACGCACCTACGCGTTGGAATTAGCGCTCCTAGGCATAGATGAATCAGAGATCGTTCGACTGCGTCAGGACATGGTCAGTTGCACTGTTGAAAATCGCGCCAAGAATCTCATTGAAATCAATCCTCAGTGGCAAGCGCCTATTGACATTGCTCTGCAACACCCGGTGTTGTCGGCTGTTGACAGTTATCTGGAAGACCAACGGGCAAGAAAGAAGCTGAACAATACCGGCATACCTCGCATGGTGCGGGGTTATTTTGTTGAAATGGCCTGTGTCATTGCAGAAATGGCCCGTGTACTCAAATCGGGTGGAAGAGTTTTCATGGTCAATGACAACGTCCGTTACGCGGGTGTATCAATCCCGGTAGACCTAATCTTGTCTGATTTTGCTTGTTCTCTAGGGCTAGAAGTAGAAGAGATTCGCGTGTTACCCCAATCCAAGGGCAACTCCAGCCAGCAGATGGGTCGCTATGAACGTCAACCGCTACGCAAGTGCATCTACATCTGGAAGAAAAACTAATGCCCACTCCAGCACACTTGAAGAGCGTAGATGACCTTACAACTAGTGCTGATGCCACTAGGGCAGGCTTTCTTTCACTTGCAATAGAACGAAATCGATTAGCCTCACCGTTGGTAGGCCAAGCGAGGGCATTGAGAACGGAGGCTGAGAGTGCAGGAAGCCCCTTGGGTTTAGTCGCCAATGCTAAACTGGAGCCCGCTCTCCTTGCCGCGGCAGGAGTATCGGACAAGGCGGCTAAGCACTTTGAGCGCAGTGAGAAGGATGCCGCAATCAAGGACTTGGTTGATACGTATCTGGCGCCAGCGAGTTCGACGTTTATCGATGAACTGGTTTACCGGTACCTGCTGACAAAAGGCGACGCCCTTGGCGGCATGATGAGGAACATTGGCGGAAAGCTGGCGCAACGGAAACTCATTAGAGCGCTTGCTTCGAGCCTCGATCTCATCAATGAACCGTTCCAGTGGCTCGATGAAAAGGCGAACTGGCATGTAGCAAGACAAGGGGCACCCGGCTTTGAAATTGAAGCCAAGGGGTTACACTGGAAATCAGGGAAAGGAGAACGCGTCCTACTCTTCAATCGACGCGTGCCTACAGTCGGTACGAACATCGATCTTTGCCTCCTCAATTGCGGCCCCGACCAAATCACGTCAGCTATGAATGCCCCTGGTGCATTTGTTGCCTTAGGAGAGTTGAAGGGTGGTATCGATCCCGCGGGCGCCGATGAGCATTGGAAGACCGCCCGTTCAGCACTTGCAAGGATTGGAGGGGAGTTTGCAAAGTCACAGGTGTATCCGCAGCTTTTCTTCATTGGGGCGGCGATCGTCAAGAACATGGCATCTGAGATTTGGGGCAGCCTAAACGCAAATACGCTCGCCAACGCCGCTAACTTGACCAATGAGAGCCAATTGACATCCATTGCAAGCTGGATGCGAGACCTGTAACGAGAATAGTATTCCCCCCCTCGGTTGACGCCCGCCCGACTACTCCCTACCATAAGCCCACTTAGCACACGCTAATTCCGAAACATCGCACATACGACAGGAGGAGACCGTGACCCAGGAGCAACAGGAACAGCAGGGGCCGACGGGCTTCAACGGCCACCGCCACTTCACCATGGACGAGCTCGCCGCGCTGCAGCCGGGGCTCGCCATCTTCATGCCGATGATCGGCGACCGCTGGTGGAACGTCTACTACGCCGCCCAGGCCGCCAACTGGGTCATGGCCAAGTTCGAGTTGGGCGAGGCCATCACGCTGATGCAGAAGGGCAACCAGACCCGCCCCCGTTACGCCGACGCCATCAACACCTTCATCGAGAGTGACCTCGGGCCGGTCGAGGCCGCGCTGTCCAACGAGGATTTCGAGTCGTTCGAGGCCGCGTACCACAACGCCACCCGCCGCGCCAATGAGTACCACGACGAGTTCCGCAAGGGCTACCTTGTCTGGAAGCTGCCTGACCACCCCAACCCGCAGCTGGACTTCACGCCGCGATCGTAGGGGCGACCCTTGTGGCCGCCCGCCACGCTCGCTCTGCGCCCGTCTTGAGGCCCTGCAACGGTCTTTCGAAGGGACTTCATCTCCGGCGGGAGTGGCAAGGGTATACGCTGGACTGCAAGGCCAGTATGCTGGTAAGACAAGCTGAGAGGCAAACGAATGGGCGCAATACACGTCACCGTTGGCATACGGAACCTTGGAGAGCCGGAAAGAGTCTGGGAAGGCCTCTTCCTGGTGGACACCGGCGCCACGGACTGCCTTGTTCCCCGGCAGCACCTGGAGTCCATCGGCTTAACGCCCACGGGCTATCGAGTATATGAACTAGCCGACGGAAGCGAAACGCGATTGGGCATCGCCGCCGCGCAGGTAGAGTTCATGGGGGAGTTCGTCGGCGCAACCGTCGTCTTCGGTGAACCGGAAGCGGAACCGCTTCTGGGCGTGACCGCCTTGGAGTCAGTGGGAATAGAGGTGGACCCGCGCAACCGGACCCTCAAGCGACTGCCCGCCGTCCGCCTGAAGGGTATGGGGTAGAGAAAAGGGACTTCCCGTAGCAGGTGAGCGCCCGCGCCCCTACTCCCCCTGCAGCCACACGTCGTCCATGCGCGACTGGTTGTAGAGCATGAAGTCGCGAGGCGCCCACCCCCTCACCTCTTTGCGCACGCCGTTCAGGTACACCGCGTAGTGCCCAACAACCGCTGGCACGACCTCCGTCAGCAGCCGGACCTCGGCGGCCTGCGCCAGCTCCCGCCGCCGCTGCGGGTCGAGCTCGCTGCGCTGCGCGAACAGCAGCCGGTCGGCCTCCGCGTCCGTCGCGTACGAGAGGTTGTTGGGACCGTCGGTGGTGAAGTGCGCCCACAGGTAGTGGTCGGGGTCCGTGGTGTTGAACGCGATGCCGCCGATGCGCACGTCGTAGTCGCCCTGCAGCATCCTCGATATGGACGCCCCGAACTCCGTCTGCTCCACCTCCACGTCGATGCCCAGCTTGCGCCACTGGTCCTGGAAGAAGAGCGCGCTGTTGACCCACACGGGCACGTCGCTGCGGACCAAAATGGAGGCGGAGAAGCCCTCCGGGTACCCGGCCTCGGCCAGCAGGGTCTTCGCCCGTTCGGTGTCCGCCTCCCTGTCGCCGCCGTAGCCGGGCAGGTCGGCGAGCTGGGCGGCCGAGAGACCGAACGCGGTGTCCGGCGGGCTGAACCCGGCCGTCATGCCGACGCCGTTCTCGCCGCCGGTGACCAGCGTCAGGTACGCCGCCCGGTCGACGCCAAGCGACAGCGCCTGGCGCACGCGTGCGTCGGTGAACGGCTCCCGGTTGCCGTTGAAGGCGGCGCCCATCCAGAAGGGCCCGCGCGACACCACAACGTCGATCGTGTCCGCGTAGTCCCGGCGCGCCTCCGCTGCCTGCGTCGGCGTCAGGCTCGCGGTGCCGGACGGCGTCGTGTGGACGCGCCCCGTCACCAGCGCGGCAAACCGGGCGGCCGAGTCCTTCATGATGAAGAACTCTATGCCGTCCAGATACGGCTTGCCCTCGTCCCAGTAGTCCGCGTTCTTGTCGACGCGGAAGCTGCTGCCCTGGTTGTACTCGGCGAAGGTGAACGGCCCCGTGCCGACGAGCGCCTCCGGGTTGGTGCGCAGCCCGCGCGGATCCTCAGCCGTCTCCCGCTCCATGACGTGCTTGGAGACGATCATGTAATGGCCCCCCGCAAAGCTGCGCAGCAGACCCGCGCTCGGCTGCGCCGTGCGGAACACGACCGTCGACGCGTCCGGCGCCTGGATATCCGAGACGACCAGGAACGGCGCGCGCTGGCTGGAGAACAGCCCCTTGGGCGGCGAGATCACGCGGTTGAAGTGCGACACGACGTCGTCCGAGATGAAGGGGTTGCCGTCGTGCCACTGGACGCCGGAGCGGAGGCTGAACGTGACCGACAGCCCGTCCCTGCCGACCTGCCAGCGCTCGGCGAGCTCGGGGCGCAGCGCGCCGCCGGGGTCGTCGGGATTGACGCGCACGAGCTGCGAGTAGATCGGCGCGATCAGGTCCAACGCGGCGATGGAGCTGTCCTGCACGGGGTCGAAACCCGCGGGGTCCGTCGCGTGGGCGCGCAGCAGGACGCCGCCGTAGGCGGGCTGCTCAGGAGGCGCCGCCGGCTCGGCCGTAGGGACCGTCGCTGTGGTCGCCGGCACGGCCGTGGGGTCCCTCACCGGCGTGGGCGCGTCCTCGTCGCCGCACGCGACGGCCATCGCCAGCACTAGCAGCGCAGCCGACGCACAGAGCCCCCGCATGACGATACACACAGATTGAGCGTGCACAGGTACTCCTGTCTGACAGGTCTTCTGGCTACGGGCTTCCTGTAGGTTGTATCATAGATTCCGGCATAGTAGAAGGAGAGAAGACGAAAGCACACGTGAATGAGAACAGGCCGTCACGTGCGGGCCCAGTCGCGAAAGGGGTGGCCCAATGACAACGGGAAGAGGGACTCGGGCCAACGCGCCGGACCGGATCTCACAAGCCGCTGAAAACTACCTGCAGTCGCTCTACAAGCTCAAGGAAGAGGGCCAACGGCCGAGCGCCGGCAACCTGGCCGACTACATCCGCAACATCCCCAGGAGCGAGGGCATCGGCACGTCGCTGCCGTCCATCCTCGGCATGCTTCGCAGGATGTCCAAGGAGGGGCTCGTCACCATTCAGTCCAACAAGGAAGTGGAGTTGACCCCGCGGGGGGAGGCCGCGGCCGAGTCCATCGTGCGGCGGCACCGGCTGGCCGAGCGGCTGGTCGTCGACATCCTCGGCCTCGACGTGTCCCGCGCCCATATCGAGGCGCACCGGCTGGAGCACGCGATCTCCCCTGAGCTGGAGGAGTGCATCCAGGACAAGCTTGGCCGGCCGGCCACCAACCCCTTCGGACGGCAGATCCCCGGCAACGCGCCCAAGGGGGCGAGGGGCAGGGAAGTCTGCCTGGCGGACGCCGAGGAGGGCCGCGAGTACGTCGTCGATCGCGTGCCGGAGGAAGACTCGCGTCTGCTGGCCTACCTCATCGACTGCAACGTCATGCCGGGGGCCTCGCTGACGGTCACGGAGCAGAGCAAGTACCGGGGCGTGCTCACGTTCAGGACGGACATCTGCGAGAGCTCCATGGGTTACGACACGGCGCGCTCCGTCTGGCTGCGCCAGCCGAACGCCAACGGCTCCGGGAACGGGCAGTAACGATCGCCCGCCAGGGGCGCGCTAAGCGTTGAAGTCGGGCAGGTCGTAGTCGGGGCCGCGGCGCCCTGACGCCTCCAGGTAGTCAACGTAGAGCAGGTTGTCGACCGGCGACACCGGCTCCGAGATATCCACCCCGTGCAGCTCCAGGATCTTCTCCTTGAACCACACGTCGAACGGGTGCGTGGACGCCGTCAGAATCGCTCGCGCCCGCTCCGGGTCCTCGCCTTCCTGCACCACCAGCGCCAGGTGCGCGTCGCCGGTTTCCTGCAGCCATACGCGGTGCCGCTGCAACCCCAGGCGCCGTTGCTGGTCCTCAAAGTCCCACCTGTGAAGGCCATCAAGCTGTTCGTGGAACTCCTTCCACGCATCAAGCTTGCCCGGGAGAATGGGAACGGCTAGCGCTCTGCTGGCCACCGGAGCCTCCTCGACGTCGCCAAACGCCTCGATGGAGAAGCAGGGACTGACAGCGGAACCGTAGACAACGCGTGCAGGGGTGTCAAGCGGGACATGCCATCGTCGCCTTGCATCTAACCTGCTTACGCCATTATCATGCGAATCGTTACGACACTGCTGCAAGGTTCCCCCTATGCTTGCCAAGGTCTTCACGTGTGCGGTGGTGGGGCTAGAGGGGCGCATCATAGAGGTTGAGGTGGACGTCGCACCGGGACTGCCCGCCTTTGCCGTCGTGGGCCTTGGTGACAAGGCCATCCAGGAGTCCCGGGAGCGCGTACGAGCCGCGGTGCGCAACTGCGGCTGCGACTTCCCCATGCGCCGCATCACCGCGAACCTTGCCCCCGCCGACCTCCGGAAGGAGGGTCCCGCATTCGATCTCTCCATCGCCCTCTGCCTGTTGCTCAGCACCGGGCAGGTCTCCGCCGACTTATCCGACACGGTGCTGCTGGGCGAGCTCGCGTTCGACGGCGCCCTGCGCCACACCAACGGCATCCTGCCGATGGTCGATCTGGCGCGGCAGGAGGGATTTCGCCGCGTCGTGGTGCCGGAAGTGAACGCCCGCGAAGCGGCCCTGGTGTCGGGCATCGAGGTGCTGCCGGCGCGGTCGCTGGCGGAAGTGATCGCCTGGCTGCGCGGCGAAACGGCCATCACGCCGCTCAGCGTGACGCCGTCAGCTGAGATGTTCGAGGAGAGCGAACCGGCATTCGCGGTGGACCTGCGCGACATCAGGGGGCAGGAACACGCAAAGTTCGCGCTGGAAGTCGCGGCGGCCGGTGGCCACAACGTCCTGATGATGGGCCCGCCGGGAAGCGGCAAGACGCTGCTGGCCCGCAGCATGCCGTCCATTCTCCCCAACGCCACTCCCTACGAGGCGCTGGAGGTGACGAAGATCTACAGCATTTCCGGCCTGCTCCCATCGGACGCCCCATTGATCACGCAGCGCCCCTTCCGTGCGCCCCACTACACCACCTCGCACGCGGGACTTGTCGGCGGCGGGCACTGGCCGCGCCCGGGCGAGGTGACGCTGGCGCACCGGGGCGTCCTCTTCCTCGACGAGCTGCCGGAGTTCGGCCAGAGTGTACTGGAGGTGCTGCGGCAGCCCATCGAGGACAAGATGGTGACCATCAGCCGCGCCCAGAGCCGGGTGACGTTCCCGGCCAACTTCATGCTCGTCGCCGCAATGAACCCATGCCCCTGCGGGTACCAGGGCGACCCGTATCGGGCCTGTACCTGCTCGCCCAGCGCCGTGTCGCGGTACCGAAACCGGATCTCCGGGCCGCTGCTGGACCGCATTGACATCGTCCTGCCCATGCCCCGCGTGGACTACGAGAAGCTGACGGCGGAGAGCAGCGCAGAGAGCTCCGGCGACGTCCGCCGGCGCGTCGAGGCCGCGCGGCAGCGGCAGCGTCGCCGTTTCGGCGAGTCGGCCATCCAGTGCAACGCCGACATGGGCCCGTCCGAAGTGTGGACCCACTGCCGCCTGGACGACGCGACGCAGGCGATGGCCAAGGCCGCCATGACAAGCCTGCATCTGTCCGCACGGGCGTATCATCGAACGCTCAAGCTGGCCCGCACCATTGCCGACCTGAGCGGCGCCGAGAGTGTCGGCGGCGACCATTTCCTTCAGGCGATGAACTATCGCCGGCGGGAAGAGGAATAGCACGGCTCGAAACGCGGTTGCTCCGCGCATTTGGCACAGCTATACTCACCTGCGTCGCCGTTTCCGCCAATCTCGACCATGCGACACAGCAGAGGATGGGCAGCGCATGTCACTGATGCTGGAAGTTGAGGACAACGCCAACTGCGACGGCGTACCCCAGCTCGTCTTCAACACCATGGGCGAGCCCCGGCAGGTGACGGCTGTCATGGCGGGCGACTTTGGCCAGGAGGTGACGCTCCACCGGGTCACCGGCTGGTCGAGCGAAGGGGACGGCAGCCCGTGCCCCGCCTACGCCGTCCGCATTCAGGAGTCCGGAGAGGGAGAGGCCCTGCTGGTGTTTGGCGGCGATTGGGGCTTGCGCTTCATACCTGCCACCCTGAACGAGGTGTGGAGCCTCGACAGCCCCAACCAGTGGGGTGAGAATTTTCTTTCCGTGGACGATGAGTCCCAGGTGACGTTTCTCGATTCCGAGTAGGCCCAGATTACTTGAGGAGCAAGCCGTGACCAGATTGAGCATCGTCTTCCTGGCGATCCTGTTTGCGTTGGCCCTGGTCGCCTGCAACGGCGACGATGAGTCCGCGACCGTTACGGAACCCGAACCGGCCCCTGCGCCCACCGCACAACCTGAAACGACGGGAGAATCCATGAGCATGCAATACAGCAGCCCCCCGGAACTGACGATTGACACGGGAAAGACCTACAAGGCGGTCATTACCACGACAAAGGGCGAGATCGCCCTGGACCTCTTTGCATCGGAAGTGCCCAACACGGTCAACAACTTCGTGTTCCTGGCCCGTGAGGGCTTCTACGACAACGTTATCTTCCACCGCGTCATCCCCGGCTTCATGATCCAGGGCGGCGACCCGACGGGCACTGGCATGGGAGGCCCCGGCTACCGGTTCAACGACGAGCCCGTGCGGCGCCCGTACGTGCAGGGGACGCTGGCGATGGCCAACGCCGGCCCCAACACCAACGGCAGCCAGTTCTTCATCATGCACGCCGACTTCGCGCTGCCTCCCAACTACACCATCTTCGGCCATGCCACGTCCGGGCAGGACGTCGTGGACGCTATTGCTACGTCGCCAAGGGGCGCCAACGACCGGCCAAACGAGCCGACCCAGATCCTCTCGGTGGAGATCACCGAGGAGTAGTTGCGCGTCCCACGAGAAACGCTCAGGGCCCGGCGGTGAACGCCGGGCCCAAGCTTTTCGGAGCCCTGGGCAAGCGGCTTTTAGGGCGTGGTTTCGGCGTGTCAAAGTTGCGTTCACAGTGCTTTTCATTTGCATGGCTCAATCACTGTGACGTCTCTTTATGTCGGGTTTTCGTGAGGTTTTGTGACTCCCTATTTGAGCCGTACGGACGTTCTCTTGACACCCCCTTGACCCGCTTTCTATGTTCAGGTTGCAGCGACCACAAAAGCCCAATCAGCGTCCGTCTGAGGGGTGTGGCGACCCAAACGAGCGGGCCTTGGGAGGTCATTGCGGGGGTTTTCACTTATTGATTTTCGCTTCGACTTGCATCCTTCGCATGGTCGGAGTGCGGGAGGCGCAACATGCGCATGAAGGATCTGGACATCCACCTCTTGTCTGACGGCGCCGTAAAGATCGATGGCGGCGCCATGTTCGGCCAAGTCCCCAGAGAGGCCTGGGAGACGATGGTCAAGCCGGACCGACGGAACCGCGTCAAGTGGGGCATCAACGCCCTCCTCATCCAGTCCAAGGGGACCAACATCCTTGTGGACTGCGGCGCGGGCGCCAAGATCGACGAGGAGGTCAGGGAAAGCCAGGGATTGAACTGCAACCGGCTCAAGAAGGAGTTGCGGGAGCTTGACCTGGCGCCCAAGGACATCCACTACGTCGTGCTCACGCACCTGCACTACCTGCACGCCGGGGGCAGCACGCGCCGGATGCGTAACGGCGACGTGGTTGCGGCGTTCCCGCAGGCGCGCTACCTCGTGCAGCGCCGCGCGTGGGAGGAAGCCCTCGCGCCAAACGAGCTGCGCCGGCGCGCCTTCCATCGCGAGGACTATCTGCCTCTCGAGAAGTCCGGCCACCTGGAGCTGCTCGACGGCGACCACGAGCTGTTGCCCGGAGTCAACATCCGCGTCACCGACGGGCACTGCCGCGGCCACCAGATCGTCGTGGCGGAGCAGCTGGGCAACCGCTTCGCCTACCTGGGCGACCTGGTGCCGTCCGCCTACCACCTGGGCCTGCCGACCATCTCGTCGCAAGACCAGTTCCCGGAGGACACGCTGGAGCAGAAGCGCAAGCTTCTCGCGTCGGCGGAGCGGGACGGCTCGCTGCTGCTTTTCGCGCACGGGACGGACACCCGCGGCGGCTACCTTGAGCGGCACAACGGCAAGCTGGCGCTCACGCCCGTGCCCGTGTAAGTCCAAACAACTGTAGGCCACAACGAGACCGGCGCTCTGCCTGCAGGGCGTCGGTCTTCTTGTGTGACCCTGGTTGTATCCCCGGGCTGCCCGCTCGGGCGCAAGGCGTCGTATACTGGACGCGCAATCTCCCGATGAGGCGCGACTATGCAATACAGGCGGCTTGGCAACACTGACCTGACCGTGTCCGAGGTCGGCTTCGGCGTGTGGACCGTCGCCACCAACTGGTGGGGCAAGATCGATTCGGATGAACGCGTGAAGCTCCTGCAGGAGGCGGTCACCCTCGGCGTCACGATGTTCGACACGGCGGACACCTACAGCGAGGGCTTCGGGGAGGAGATCCTCGCCAAGGCCATCGGCCCCAGCCGCCACGACGTCGTGTACGCGACAAAGTTCGGCTACGACATCTACAACGCCGTCCCCCGGGAGGGCCACCGCGAGCGCCCGCAGAACTTTTCCCCGGAGTTCATCCGCTACGCCTGCGAGCAGAGCCTCCGCCGCCTCAACACCGACTACATCGACCTGTACCAGCTCCACAACCCCCGCGTGACCACCATCGAGAAGGACGAGGTTTTTTCCACGCTGGAGGACCTGGTGCAAGAGGGCAAGGTGCGCTACTACGGCGCCGCCCTGGGCCCGGACATCGGCTGGTTCGAGGAGGGCGACACCATGATGCGCGAGCGGGACGGGGTGTCGCTGCAGATCATCTACAGCATCATCGAGCAGCAGCCCGCGCGTGACTTCTTCCCCATCGCGAAGGAGCACACCATCGGCCTGCTGTCCCGCGTGCCGCACGCGTCGGAGATCCTGACGGAGAAGTTCCGCAACACCCCGCCGGTCTTCGAGGAGGGCGACCACCGGGCGCACCGCAACCAGGAATGGCTGGACGAGGCAGTGCGGAAGCTGGAGGAGCTGCGCTTCCTGCAGGAGCGCCACCCGCTGCCCATGGACCAGCTCGCCATCACCTTCGCGCTGGCCGAGCCCACCATCTGCACTGTGCTGCCCAACATCACCAGCCGCGAGACGCTGCGGACGTACACATCGGCGTCCGAGGCGGAGCGGCCCAGCGAGGACAGCCTGGAGCGGCTGCGCCAGGTGTTCGACGAGGTCTTCACCAAGGAACTGGAGCCGCTGGACAGGGCGGGGAAGGGCCAGCGGTAGCGCAGACTGCTACCCGCTGGACGCGGGCGCCGGTGCAGACTCGTCGCCCTGCCCATCGGGTCCGCGACGGGGTCCGCCGGGGCGGAAGTTGCCGCGGCGGTTGTTGGGGCTCCGTTGCTGACGATTGCCCTGGAATGCCGGCCTGACCGGCGGCCGTCCAAGAATCTTGCGCATCTCCTCTTCGATGAACTCGAAGTCCTTCCGCGGCAGCAGGTGCAGCTCGTCCATGAGCGCGTAGTGCCACATCTCCGGCGGCCACCTGCGCACGTACTCCATGCGGGGGCCGATCTGGTTCGCGCGCAGGCATTGCTCGTCGGACAGGACGTACTCCGCCTTGATGCGCACGCGGTACTTGAAGCGCTCGTTGGACTGGGGGGACGACCAGAGCTGCTCCTCGTCCTCGAAAACCGTTGACGAAATGGTCGCCGTGGCCGGGAAGACGCGGCTGCCCTTCACGTAAAACAGCAGGCGGTCTCCCGCGACCATCCTGTCCGTCTTGCGCCGTTGCCGCTGCCCGAACCCCTGGAGGGTGAACCCCTTTTCCCGGGTTATGGCGAAGTTCTCTTCAGAGATGCTCAGCATCCAGTAGTTCATGCCACCTCCCGGCCGCCGCAGCCTGCCGCTCCGGCGCGCCGTCATTGTTGTCCAGTTTGTCACGCACCCGCGCTCCGAGCCCCGGGTGCGGCAAGCCCTCAGTCCGGCGCCGGCACGCCTGCCTGCCCGGACCGCACCTTGCGCACGACGTCCACCATCTCAAGCCCGGCGACCGTCACGTCGAAGCCGCGGTTGCCCAGCACGCCGCCGCTCCGGTCGAGCGCCTGCTGCTCCGTGTACGCCGTCAGCACACCGAACATGACGGGCACCCCGCTCTCTCGCGATACCGCCGCAATGCCGGCCGCGGCCTGCTCCGACACATGATCGAAGTGCGCGGTCTCGCCCTTGATGACCACGCCCAGGCACACGATGACGTCGTGCACCCCGGACTTGGCGAGCTCGGCGGCCATCGCCGGCAACTCGAAAGACCCCGGCACCCACGCGACGGTCAGGTCGTCGTTCTGCACGTCGTGCTGCTGGCACGCCATGAGCGCGCCCTCGAGCAGGCGCAGCGTGAGCTGCTGATTGAACCGCGAGACGGCCAGCGCCACCCGGACGCCGCGTCCGTTCGGCGCGCCTTCGATCTCTACTGCCACTCTTCACGTCCCTGGCCGCAGGCGGCCAATGCTGCTAGCCCAGCGGTTCTTCCAGGAGGTGCCCCAGCTTGACCCGCTTGGTCTCCAGGTAGTCCCGGTTGTGCGGGGTGGACGACGCCATGATCGGCACGCGGTCCACCAGGTCCAGGCCGTAGGCGTCCAAGCCCACGACCTTCTTGGGGTTGTTGGTCAGCAGCCGCAGCCGGCGCACGCCCAGGTCCGCCAGGATCTGGGCGCCGATGCCGTACCACCGCAGGTCCGGTGCAAACCCCAGCTCCCTGTTCGCCTCCACCGTGTCCATGCCGTTGTCCTGCAGCGCGTACGCACGGATCTTGTTGTGGAGGCCGATGCCGCGCCCCTCCTGCCGCATGTAGAGGAATACGCCGCGGCCCTCCTTGGCAATGGCATCCAGCGCGATGTCCATCTGCTCGCCACAATCACAGCGAACGCTCCCGAAGATGTCGCCGGTGGTGCACTGGCTGTGGACCCGCACGAGTATCGTCTCGTCCGGCTCAATTTCGCCCATCACGAGCGCAAGGTGCTCGTCCGGGTCGACCATGCTCTTGTAGGCCACGACGGTGAAGTCGCCGTACTTGGTCGGCAGCTTCGCGTCGGCGACGCGCTCCACCAGCCGCTCGTGCTGCCGCCGGTAGGCGATGAGGTCCTGGATGGTCACGATACGCAGGTTATGCCCGTCCGCGAACTCCTCCAGGTAGGGCATGCGGGCCATGGTGCCGTCGGGCGCCATGATCTCGCACAGGACGCCGGCGGGGTAGAAGCCCGACAGCCACGCCAGGTCGACCGCCGCCTCGGTGTGGCCGGCGCGCACCAGCACGCCGCCGTTGGTGTACCGGAGCGGGAAGAGGTGTCCCGGCCGGGCCAGGTCGTCCGGCTTGGTGCGCGGGTCCAGGACGGCCTTCACCGTCGCAGCGCGGTCAAAGGCGGAGATGCCGGTCGTCGCGCCCTCCTTGACGTCCACCGGCACCGTGAACGGCGTGCCGTGGCGAGCGGTGTTGTCCGCGACCATCTGCGGGAGCTGCAGCGCGTCCAGCCGGTCGCCGGGGACGGGCATGCACACCAACCCGCCAGCGTGCTTCGCCATGAAGTTGATGTGTTCCGGCGTGACCGCCTCGGCCGCGACGATGAGGTCGCCCTCGTTCTCGCGGTCGGCGTCGTCCACCACGATCAGCGCCTTCCCCATCTTGAGGTCGGCGATTCCCTGTTCAATCGTGCTGATCGCCATGCGTTGCTCCTTGGGCTACGCGCCCCTGCCCTGCGAGGGCCCCTCGGACAAGAGCCGTTCGGTGTACTTGGCCAGGATGTCGGCCTCCAGGTTCACCCGGCCACCGAGATTCCGGTCGCCAAGTGTCGTGTGCTCGTCTGTATATGGTATCACTGCAATGGTAAACCGTGCCTCGTCCAGCGCCGCGACGGTCAAACTGATGCCGTCCACAGCTACGAACCCCTTCTCGACGACGTAGCGCATGACCTCGATTGGCGCCGACACGGTGATGAGGCGGCTGTTGCCCTCCGGTGTTATCGCCTCGACGACGCCCACGGCGTCGACGTGCCCCTGCACCAGGTGCCCGCCGACCTTGCCGCCATACGCCAGCGCCGGCTCCAGGTTCACCGACGATCCCACGCCCAGGTCACCGAGGTTCGTGCGGCGCAGCGTCTCGGGCGTCACGTCGACGGAGAACCGGCCCTCCGCCAACGCCGTGACCGTCAGGCACGCGCCGTTGACCGCGATGCTGTCGCCGTTCGCCGCGCCCTCCAGCGCCGTCCAGCTCTCGATGGTGAGGCTCTCCTCGCTGGCGGCCAGCACCACCCCCTTCTCCACGACGATGCCCGTAAACACGGCTACTCCACCCCGCCGCGGCTTGTGGGCGTGTACCCCACGACGTGCACGTCCTCGCCCAGGCGTCCCACGGTGACGCGGCCCAGTTCCAGCACGTCCTCCATGCGCGGGAACCCCGCGCCCTCCACGGGTGTGCGGGCGCTCTCGCCGCCGATGATCTTTGGCGCGACGATGGCCTCGACCTTGCTGACCAGCCCCGCGTCGAACAGCGACGCCAGGAGCACGCCGCCGCCCTCCACGAGCACGGTGTTGACGCCGCGCTCCACCAACGAGCACATGAGCCCGCGCAGGTCCACCCGGCCGTCTGCGCCCGGCAGGTGGAGCACATCGGCGCTGGCCGCCCGGTACGCGTCCTCCGTCTGCTGCCCAACGCCCGCCGTCGCGACGATGGCCTTGCCGGGGCCGTGGAACACCTGCGACGTGACCGGCGTGCGGCCCGTGCTGTCCACGACCACGCGCAGTGGCTGCCGCTCCAGCGGTACCCCGTCGGCGTCGCGGGCCGTGAGCTGCGGGTTGTCGATGGTCACTGTGCCTGCTCCCGCCATGATGGCGTCGCAGGCGGCGCGCAATACGTGGGCGTGGCGGCGGCCCGCCTCGCCCGTGACCCACCGCGACGCGCCGGTCACCGTCGCGATCTTGCCGTCAAGGCTCATGGCGAACTTTGCCGTGACAAAGGGCAATCCCGTCCTCATGCGGTGAAGGAACCCCTCCATCGTCTCCGCGGCCTCCTCGGCGCATTCTCCCAGCGTCACGTTGACGCCCGCCGAGCGCAGCTCCGCCACCCCGGCGCCGTTCACCTGCTCGTTGGGGTCCACAATGGCCGAGTGGACCTCGGCGATGCCCGCGTCCAGCAGCTCCCGGGTGCACGGGGGCGTCCTGCCGAAGTGGCAGCACGGCTCCAGCGTCGTGTAGATGGCCGCTCCCTGCGCATCGTCACCGGCCTGCCGCAGCGCGATGATCTCCGCGTGCGGCCCGCCGACCGGCTGCGTCCAGCCCTCGCCGACGACGCGCCCGTCCTTGACGATGACCGCGCCGACGGACGGGTTCGGGCTTGCGAGGCCGAGGCTGCCGCGGGCGAGCTCAATGGCCCGTTGCATGTACTGCGTGGTCATGCCTTGTCCAGAAGCTGGGGTTGCGGCTCATAGTCGGCCAGGCCGGTGACGCGGTGGAGCGCGGCGTGTTGCCGCCGTGAGGGCGTCGCCCGGCCGTAGATCCACTCCTCCACGGTGCGCAGGTTGACGCCCAGCTCCGCCGCGAACCGGGCGATGTTCCCCTGGAACTCGCTGGCGCCGAACCAGGCGCGGAGCTCGGGGTTTGCGTCGTGCCCGCGCACCCTATGTCCGCGCACGCCATCCGCTCCGGGGCCGTAGTTGAGGTGGTAGCGGCTGGGCACCGGCCCCATCTGTCCCTGGTACTTGCTGTTCAACCCCGCCGACCCATACGGACGTTCCGCCGGGCTGCTCAACCAGACAAAGGAGAGCTGCGAGCTCTTCATGCCCAGGTACAGGTTGATGGGGATGCTGGAGAGGTTGCTGAGCTCCAGCGTCAGCCGTCCCTTCCACCCAGGGTCGACGAAGCCCGCGGTCGAGTGCACCACGAGCCCCAGCCTGCCCAGCGAGCTCTTGCCGTCCAGCCGGCCCACGATGTCGTCCGGGATCTCGATGTTCTCCGCCGTGATGCCGAGGGCGAACTCGCCCGGCTGCAGGGGGTAGGGCACGCTCTCGTCGAGCTCCACTTCCTTCCACTGCATGTCCGACTGCTGACGCGGGTCGATGAGGGCGAGCCGGGCGGTCTCCTCGACCAGCAACGGCGTGCCGAGCCGCAGGTCGACGCTGGCGGGCTGCACCGCGTCGTCGTCATACGGGTCGATGACGATGCGGCCCTGGGCAATCTGCCTGCGTATGTCCCTGTCGCTGAGGACCATTGCGCCAAACCTCGACCAGGGGTCGGCTGAGATTCTCCATCATACCATGCGCGCCAACACCTCCCGGACGGGGGCGCTGTCCGGGAATAGACAGCGCCCCTGCCCGTTCGGTTGACCCTTCGGCAAGCTCAGGGCGAACAGGCAGGGGCGCGAGTGCTCTTTGCCCGGACGCTAGGACCAGTAGCCGAAGGCCATCGCGCAGCCGGTGCCGGCCGGCGACCGGTAGCACGGCGCGTAGTCGATCAGGGTGAAGTCCATGTGCTCCGTCGCGCCGGACGTGGTGATCCAGTTGCGGATCTCGGACGAGCCGGAGTTGAGGTGCTCGCGCGGCAACCCGAACAGCGCGTCCGTGTCCCTGTCCTGCAGGCCTTTGATGACGCTGTTGTCGAGCTCCTCGTTGATGACGAAGTGGCTCAGGCCGCCGGAGGCGATGACGGCGACGCGGGCGTCGCTGTCCCACTCCTCGACGGCGTTGCGGATGGCCTGGCCGAGGTTGTAGGAGCGCTTGGGCGTCGGCTGGTTGGGCGGGAAGTAGGTGTTCAGCATGACGGGCACCATAGGAACCAGCTTGTCCTGCATGATGCGCGTGTAGATGAAGCTGAAGGCGTGGCCCATGCCCTGGCCCTTGCGGAAGTAGCGGCTGCGGGCCACGTCGAACTCCTGCTCGATGAGCGAGCCGAGCATGTGGGCCGCCAGGTCCTTGGCGATGGGGTACTCCTTCTCCTCCAGGCCATAGGACCACGCCGCGCGGCGGAGGGGGGCCTGCAGGCTGTCCGGGATGTTCCACATCGTGTCGCCCCAGTAGACGGCCATGGCCGGGAAGTTGTCCTCCTGGAAGACCTCCTCCTGGTCGTCGCCGATGACGATGACGGCGTCCACGTTGGCCTCGGCCAGCTTCCGGCTGACGGTCGCGATGCCGTTCTGGCAGATGTCGTACCGCTTCTGCCACAGCTCCGGGTCGAGCTGCTTCTCGATGGACGCATCCGCCATGTCGAGGACTTCCTCGTAGGTGTGGTGGACGCCGTCCAGGCCGTAGAGGTGGGGGTTGCGCTTGTCGTTCTCAGCGTGGAGCGGCCATGTCTCCGGCGTGAGGCTCAGCTGCGGGCTGTGGGAGGTCCCCAGCCCAATCACGATCTCTGCCATGCGTGTCCTCCTGTGTGATGCGCGGCCAAAGCGAGGCCAGGGCCGCGTCGCTCTACCTGGGCTGATTATACACGACCGACGCGGCAACGGCCCGTTCACCCCAACCCGTTCGCCCGGCCTTTCGACAGGACCGGGGCGGCCCCTATGGCCGCCCCTACGGGGGCGCCGGAACCTTCCTCAATTGCTTTCCCATAACAATCCCGGCGGCCCGTAGCTAAGCCCGCCGAATTGTTTCCTCCTCCGGCGTAGCTGCGGGGAATTGCCTTCATTAATCGTTTCGTAGCTGCCGTGGCACATTTCAGCTATAAAACCGTTTTTGCCACCCGTGAGAAACAATTCCTGGGCATCGCACACAGAAGCGCGACGGTCGTGGATGCGGGCGGGGCGTGTGGTGTTCATGGGGAGAGGGTAGCGAAGGCGCCGGCTTTCGCGCGAGGGGGAGATGGCAGGGGCCAGCCCTACTCGTGGCGCAGCGCCTCGATGGGGTGGAGGCGCGCCGCCTGCATCGCCGGGTAGATGCCGAAGAAGAGGCCGATGGCGCCCGATACCGCCGTCGCGATGATGGCGATGTCGTTGCTGAAGACCATGTTGAGCGCCGTCCCCGCCAACTCGACATCGTCGAAGAAGTGGGTGAAGCCGTAGCCCAGCCCCACGCCGATGACGCCGCCGGTGAGGCTGAGCAGGATGGCCTCGACGAGGAACTGCGAGAGGATGTCGCGCCGCTTTGCGCCCATCGCCTTGCGGATGCCGATCTCCCGCGTCCGCTCCGTCACGGACACCAGCATGATGTTCATGATGCCGATGCCGCCCACGAGCAGGGCAATGCTGGCGATGGCGCCCAGAAAGATGACGAAGGTCTGCGTGGTCTCCTCCAGCGTCTCGATGGTTTCGACCTGGCTGGTGACGGTGAAGTCGTCCTCATCAGTGATGCGGTGGCGCAGGCGCAGGATGTTGCTGATCTGCTCCGTGGCCGCGTCGCTGTCGTCCTCGGTGGCGATCTGCACGCTGATGCGCTGCACTGTGATCTCGCCGCCGGCGGTGCGCTGCGCGCCCAGGCGGTAGTACGCGGTCGTGATGGGCACCAGGATGCGGTCGTCCAGGGTGCCGAAACCGCTCGCGCCCTTGCTCTTCAGCAGCCCCACCACCTCGAACGGACGACTGCCGATCCGGATGGTGTGGCCGACCGGGTCCCGCAGGCCAAAGAGCTCTTCAGCCGTCTCGGAGGCGAGGATGGCCACCTGCGCCTTCCGCGCGATGTCCGCCTCGTCGATGGACCGTCCGACCTCGATCTCGTAGGCCCGAACGGGCAGGTACGCGGGGGTGATGCCCAGCACCTGGGTGTTGACGTTCTCCCGCTCGAAGACCACCTGCGTCCGCGTGCCCGTCTCCGGCGCGACGTCCACCACGGCGGACGCCAGCACCGGGTCCAACAACGCCTCCGAGTCCTCCAGGGTCAGGCTCGCCGCGCTGCCCGCCGCGCCCGCGAACCCGAATTGGCTGGTGGTTGCCCCCGGCTGCACGAAGAGGAGGTTGGTGCCCAGCGACTGGATGCGGGCCGTGATGGTCGCCTGCGCGCCGTTGCCGATGGCCGTCAGCGCGATCACCGCCGTCACGCCGATGATGATGCCCAGCAGCGTCAGCCCGGAACGCAACTTGTTGGAATTCAGGGCGTCCAGCGCCGTGAGGAACGTCGTCAGCGGCGTCATGCGTGCTCTCCTGCCTTCAGGGGCCGCGCCACAGCCGCATCGTCGACGACCTGCCCGTCCCGGAAGGAGACGATGCGATTGGTGTGCCGCGCGATGTCGTTCTCGTGGGTGACCAGAACGATGGTGAGACCCTCCTCGCGGTTGAGCCGCTGGATCACGGCAATGATTTCGTCGCTGGACCGGGTGTCCAGGTTGCCCGTGGGCTCGTCGGCCAGCAAGATGGACGGATCCTTCACAAGCGCCCGCGCGATGCCCACGCGCTGCTGCTCGCCGCCGGAGAGCTCCGTCGGCATGTGCCTGGCCCGGTGCGACAGGCCCACCCGGTCGAGGGCCTCCAACGCCCTTGCTCGGCGGTTGCGGCCGTTGCCGTACATGAGCGGCATCTCAACGTTGGCAAGGGCCGTGGCCCTGGCCAGCAGGTTGTACGTCTGAAAGACGAACCCGATCTTGCCCTGGCGGATCGACGCCAGCTGGTTGTCGTTCATCTGGCGGACGTCCTCGCCTTCAAGGAAGTACCGCCCACCCGTGGGGACGTCCAGGCAGCCGATGATGTTCATCATCGTCGACTTCCCTGAGCCCGACGGCCCCATGACCGCCAGCATTTCTCCGTGTTCCACGGTGAGGCTGACGCCCCGGAGGGCCTGCACCCGGACGCGGCCCATCTGGTACGTCTTGGTGACGTTCTGGATGGAGATGACCGGCATTGCGCGTTGCATGGCCCCCGCCTACTGCCCCGCGCCCTGACCGCGCTGTCCACCAGCGCCGGCGCCGGCTCCGCCGCCCTGGGCGCGTATCCGGTCCCTGATCGCCTGCCGTTGCTCCGGGGTGAGGCCCTGACCCCGGCCTCCGCCGATTCCCGCCGCGCCGCCGAGTCCGCCAAGCCCGCCGATCCGCCCGATGTTTGCGAAGTTCTCGCCGGCGCCGCCTCCCGTCGATACGAGCCTTTCGCCCTCGTTGACGCCGTCCGTGACCACCACCCAGAAGCCGTCGGACGCCCCGAGCGTCACGTTGCGCTCCATCAATTCCCCGCCCACGCTGACCAGCACGGTAGGCTGCTGGAGAGAACCGGCCAGGGACGTGGTGGGTATCAACAGCACGTCGGCTTCCTGCTGCAGCACAATCTCCGCAGTGGCGGTCAGGCCTTCGCGCAACTGCAGCGCCGGAGGCGTCCGCACCGATATCCGGATCGGATACGTCACGACACCCTGCTGGTTCTCGCCAGTGCGGGAAATCTCGGCCACCACGCCCGGCAGGCCCGCGCCCGGCAGGCCGTCGAGGGCAACGATGGCTTCCATGCCCTCCCGCACGGTGAGCACGTCGATCTCGTCCAGCCTGGCGTCCACCTCGGCCACCGTCTGGTCGACGATTTCCATGACGGCGAGGCCGGTGTTGTTGGCCGCAATGGAGCGGCCCGCCTCGACATTGACCGCGGTCACGGTGCCGGAGAAGGGCGCCACCAGGACCACCAACTCGAGCCGCTCCCTGGCCCTGTCCAGCGCCGCCTCGTTCGCCGTGATCTGGGCCTCCCGCAGGGTGATGAGAAGCGGGTCCGGAGGGTCGTCACCCTGCAGCTCTTCCAGGTCATTCCGGGCTTCCTCCAACCTGGCCTCGGCCAGATTGGCGTCATAGTACTTGACCTCGACTTCCAGGTTGTCGGAAGTCACGTAGACCTCTTCCAGCTTCTCCTCGGCGCGCTCCAGGGTCTCTTCGGCCTGGTCGACGGCCTTCATCGCGTTTTCCTCGGCCTTTTCGGCGTTTTCCTCCGCCCCGGCAACGGCTTCCTGTACCTTATCCAGTTTGCTCCACGCCTTTTCCATGTCCTGGAGAACGCACACGTCCTGCGGCGCAGTCGCGATGCCCTCGCAGTTGCCGTAGATGGCGCCCGGGTAGAGCGCAATCCAGCGGTAGACGGTGAACTCGTCCCATGGCGTCTCCGGATCGTCAAGCTCGGACATCGGCCCCGGCTCCAGCGGCAGCAGTGACTCGACGGCGGCCTCCAGCCGGTCTTTCGAGAAGAAGGTGACGAGGTCGATCCCGTAGGCGGCGAAGAACTCCTCCGGCGTCAGCAGATAGTCGCCCTCCGTCAGGGTCTGTCCAAGGAAGTTTGTGACGACCTCCTGGTAGTCCGCTTTGACAATGTCCAGCTCGTCCACGGCCAACTGAATCTTGTCCGCATGGTCGTCGATGATGGACTGCACGTCTTCCCAAGCGTCGGCGAGAGCCTCCTCAGCCGAGGTCACGCCGGCCTGGGCCTCGTCGATCTCCTCCTGGGTGAACGGGTCTTCCACGTCCGCCAGGGCCTCTTGCGCCTTTTGCAGGGCCAACTGGGCCTTGGCGACAGCCGACTTGCCCTCCGCAACAAGAAGATATGGGACAGGCTCGAGAATCTCTTCCAGGGCGTCGCGGGACTTCTGGAGATCGAACTCCGCCTGCGCCACGTCGCGCTCCAGGCCAGCGATGGTGGCACCGTCCATGCGCATAAGCTCCTGGCCCTGCGAAACGTTGTCCCCTTCCGCCACCAGGACCTCACCGATGGCGCCCGCAATGCCGAAGGTGAGCTCCTCCCGGTTGGGGAAGACGATGCTGCCGCTGCTGGACACCTGGTTCACCAGGTCGCCGCGGCGCACCTGGACGATCTGTTGGCCCTCCTCCAGGGCAGCCTCCACGCCCCCTTCGCTGTCCTCCCTGTTCTGGATGAAGACAACCGCGGCGATTCCCAGGATGACGGCCGCCACCAGGAAGATGGCAAACACCTGCCCCGGTCTCATCTGGTTCAGCCGGGATACCAACCCCACCATGCTCTTCCTCCGGGCTTCTCACTCAGCGAATGTTGTCTAAAGCGCACGACGCCACAGGGAGTAACGGCATGCGTGAAGAAAGGTTAGGGCGCAGCTAGCCCCACGACGGGAGATACACGAGCGGCATCTGCCGGTGGCCTAACCTGGATTGATCCCCTCCTGCAAGACGCGCTCCATGACCTGCTTGAAGAAGTCGTACGGGTGGGCGCCGGTGAAGAGGTAGCGCCCCACGACAAAGGCGGGAATGCCGTTGATGCCGTAGCTGATGGCCTGCCGGTAGCTCTCCTGCACCGTGTCGGCGTAGGTGCGCTTGCGCAGGGCTTCCTCCAGCCCGCGCGGGTCCAGGCCGACTTCCTCGGCGACGGCGGCGAGCACTTCCGTCTTCTCGATGTCCTCGCCGCGCTCCCACAGCGCGCGGAAGCAGGCGTGGTGGAAGGGCATCTCGGCGCCCATCTCCTTCGCGAACTCGGTGGCTTCCAGCGCCGGCACGGTGTAGGGCGTGTGCGAGCTGCGCCGCATGACGAAGCCGGCCTCCTGCGCGTAGGTGCGAAGGGGCTCGTTCAGCTCGCCGCCGGGGCCCTCGCCGGGCCTTGCAGGGCGCTCGCGGCCGCCGGGCGGGATGTCCGGGCGGAGGAAGAAGGCGCGCGTCTCAACCCTTACGGGATACTCTTCCTGCAGCTTGTCGAGCCTGTCCAGGCCGATGTAGCACCAGGGTCAGATGTAGTCGGTCCAGACCGTCACCGGAACTATCGCGTTGTCGGTGGACATGACTGCCCCCTCCACGTTTCGCGCAAGTATACCACCGCGCTCCGCCCAACAGTATTCAGCTTGACACGGCATTCGCCAGATTGGTAGTCTCTAACAAGGTATACACCTCTATTTCGGGTGAGAGACTGTGCCACTATACGACTATCTGTGCCGCGACTGCGGCCATCGCTTCGAGCTGCGACAGGGCTTTGACGCAGATACGATGACCGACTGCCCGATCTGCGGCAAGCTTGCCGAGCGGCAGATCAGCCTGGTGCCGGTGATCTTCAAGGGCAGCGGTTGGTACGTCAACGACCACGGCAAGAAGAAGAGCACGCTGGGCAACGGCGACACGCCGTCCCCGTCCTCCTCCGACGACGACCACGGGCACAGCCACGGCGGCCACTCGCACGACCACGGGCACGATCACTCCCACGGCGGCCACAGCCACACGCACGACCACGGCAGCGCGCCGGCCCCCGCCGCGTCCGAGTCCTCCGGCAGCTAGCAGGCCCATCTATGCGGGCCCTGCTCCAGCGGGTCTCCTCTGCATCCCTCACCGTCGACGGCCACGACTACGGCGGCATTGCGACCGGCTTCGTCGTGCTGCTCGGCATCACCGACGGCGACACCCTCGACGACGCGCGCCACCTCGTGGACAAGACCGTCAACATGCGCGTCTTCCCGGACGACGAGGGCCGCTTCAACCACTCGCTGGCCGACGCCGGCGGCAGCCTCATGGTCGTCAGCCAGTTCACCCTCTACGCCGACACGCGCAAGGGCCGACGCCCCAGCTTCGTCCGTGCTGCACCGCCGGAGCTCGCGGAGCCGCTGTACGAGCAGACCGTGGAGCTGTTCCGGGAGGCGTGTCCCAACGTCGTCACGGGGGAGTTCGGCGGCTACATGGTCGTGAGCATCCACAACGACGGCCCGGTGACCATCATGCTCGACAGCGCGGACCGGCACACGCCGCGGCGGGGGGCGTGAGGGGGCCAGCCCCTCCGTTCGTAGAACCTTCGACAGGCTCAGGGCGAACGGAGGGAGCCCGGCGAGCGCCGGGACCAGAGAAAGGGGCTACCCCCCGTACTCGATGTCCATGCTGATGTCGACCGAGGGCGCGGAGTGCGTCAGCGCCCCGACGGAGATCAGGTCGACGCCCGTCTCCGCGACGGCGCGCACTGTCTCCAAGTTGATGCCGCCGGACGCCTCCAGCACCGCTCGCCCGCGGTTCAGCTCGACGGCCCGGCGCATCATGTCCGGCGGCATGTTGTCGAGCAGCAGCAATTCCGCGCCGGCGTCGAGCGCCTCCTCGGCCTCCTCCAGCGTAGTGACCTCCACCTCCACCTTGATGGTGTGGGAGGCGCGCTGCTGCGCCCGGCGGACGATGTCGCCGAGGGACATGCCGTGCCCGCGCAGGGCGGCGATGTGGTTGTCCTTGATGAGGATGCCGTCGCCGAGGTTTCGGCGGTGGTTGTGCCCGCCGCCGCACCGGACGGCGTACTTCTCCAGCGACCGCAGTCCCGGCAGCGTCTTGCGCGTGTCGATGAGCGTGGCGCCGGTGCCCGAGACTGCCTCGACGTAGGTTGCCGTCAGCGTCGCGACTCCGCTCAGGTGCTGCACGAAGTTGACCGCCGTCCGCTCCGCCGTGAGCAGGTGCGCCGCCGAGCCGCTCGCCCGCAGGACCACGCTGCCGCGCTCCATCGTCGCGCCGTCCTCAAGCGCGCGCTCGGTCCGCAACGACGGGTCGACGCGGCGGAACACGGCCTCCGCGACTTCCACGCCGCAGAGCACGCCCGGCTGCTTGGCGAACAGCGTCGCGGTCGCCTGCAGTTCCGGCGGCACCAGCGCGTCCGTGGTGGCGTCGCCGATGCTCAGGTCCTCCTGCAGCGCTCGGTCGATGAGGCCGTGGATTTCCGGCGTGAGAATCATCGCTCGTCTACACCGTGAACTTCATCAGGTCTTCGCCGAGTGTGAACGGGTTGCTGTAGTTCGCGCAGACCGTCTCGCGCGTCCACCCCACATCCACGTCGCCCATGTGCGTGGCGACGAGGTGCGGCACACCCGACTTCTCCGCCACCTCCGCCAGCCCGTGCGGGCACGTGTGCGAGTTGGCGATGCGCCGCGCGAACTCCGTGAGCGCCTCCCGGTCGACCTCGTGGTAGTCGCGGCCGTCGGGGGCCGGCCCACCGCGGTGCGGCTGCGTCTGCATCAGCTCGTGGACCAGCATGTCCGCGGTGGACGAGGCCTCGATGATGGCGTCACTGACGGCCGTGTCGCCGGAGATGACCAGCTTGCCGCGGTCCTCCTCGAACGTGAACCCCAGGGCGGGTTTGACGTAGCCGTGCTCGACTTCCAGCGCCGTCGCGCGCCAGCCGTCGCCCTCGAAGGTGTCGCCGTGGTCCACCTCGATGACGCGCACGTTCATGACGTCCTCGCCCACGCGGTCGTGAAGCCGCCGGATGCGGATGTCCTCCTCGAAGGCGTGAATGAGCCGGTCGACGAAGTCCTTGGTGCGCGCGGGGCCGACGATGGTGTAGGGCTTCTTCCGGTAGCGGATCCAGCCGGTGACGAGCACGTGCATCAGGTCAACCGTGTGGTCCGAGTGCATGTGGGTCAGGAAGATGTAGTCCAGGTCCGTCATGTCCTGCCCAATCTGCACCATGCGGCGCACACAGCCGTTGCCCGTGTCCACCAACACGGTGTTCCCGCCGATGCGCAGGTGGTTGGCGGGCCCCCAGCGATTGGGGTCCGGCATCGGCGTGCCCGTGCCGAGCAGGGTCAGTTCCATTGGTATCCTCCTCGCTTCAGCCCCATCCGTTCGTCCTTCGATTTCCCTCAGGACGAACGGATGGCTTGGCACCTTCCAGGCTATTGCGGTTTCATGAACACCGTGTGGCGCAGCCACGCGTCCGACGTCTCGGGAAAGTCCGTGCGGTAGTGCGCGCCGCGGCTCTCCTCCCGCACGAGCGCCGACTCAGCCATGAGTCTACCCAGCGTGACCATGTTCGCAAGCTCCCGCGCTGCCCGGTCGCCGCCGCTGGGCGCCGACGCCTCCCACGACGCGAACACGCCCGCGGCCTCCTCCAGACCCTCCCGCGACCGCACGATGCCCACATTGCTCCAATTCAACGCCTGCAGCCGCTCCAGCGACGGCGCGCCGTTGAACACCGGCTCGGCATGCAACGCGTACGCGCCCTCCGGCCGGGGGCCGCTCCAGCCGCCCTCCAGCGTCCGCCGCACGACACGCTGCCCGAACACCACCGTCTCCAGCAACGAGTTGCTCGCCAGGCGGTTCGCGCCGTGCAGGCCCGTGCACGCGACCTCGCCGCAGGCGTAGAGGCCGGGCAATGTCGTCTCGCCGTCCGTGTTGGTGAGCACGCCGCCCATCATGTAGTGGGCCGCGGGCGACACCGGGACCGGCTCGCGGGTGATGTCCAGCCCGTGGGTCAGGCACGTCTTGTAGATGCTGGGAAAGCGCGCGGCCAGCCGCTCGGCGGGCATGTGCGTCGCGTCGAGCACGACGGGGCCGTCGCCCGTGCGACGCATCTCCTCCAGCAGCGACCGCGACACCACGTCGCGCGGGGCAAGGTCGCCCTGCGGGTGGTAGCCGGGCATGAAGGCCTCGCCGCGATTGTTGCGCAGCACCGCGCCCTCGCCACGCATGGCCTCCGTGATGAGGAAGGGCGGCGCACCGGGCAGCCGCAACGCCGTGGGGTGGAACTGGTAGAACTCCATGTCCATGACCGCCGCGCCCGCCTGGAACGCCAACGCGACACCGTCGCCGGTGGTGACTTCCGGGTTGGTCGTGTAGCGGTAGAGCCGGCCCGCGCCGCCGGTCGCCAGCACCGTGTGCGGCGCGAAGTACTCGACCTCCTCGCCGACGCCGCCGACGAGGCCCGCGACGCCCACGACTTGGCCGTCGTCGTCCAGCAGCAGCCGCGTGGTGGTCACGTACTCCTGGACGTGGATGCGCGAGTGGTGGGCCAGCGAGGACAGCGTCAGCTCGATGCGCGCGCCGGTGGCGTCGCCGCCCGCGTGGAGCACGCGGGGCATGCGGTGCGCCGCCTCGCGGCCCAGCGCGACCTCGCCGTCGGCAGTGTCGAAGATGACGCCGAGCCGCACCAGCTCCGAGATCGCCTGCGGCCCCTCCTCGGCGAGAATGCGCGCGGCGTCCTCGTTGCACAGCCCCGCGCCCGCCGCCAGCGTGTCGGCGAGGTGGTAGCTGGGCGAGTCCTCGGGCCCGACGGCGGCCGCGATGCCCCCCTGCGCGTACTGCGTGTTGCAGTCGGCGATGCCGCCCTTGGTGAGGATGAGGACGCTGCCGTGCTCGACCGCCAATAGCGCCGAGTACAGTCCGGCAATGCCGCTGCCGATTACGATGTAGTCATAGTGCTGGGTGGTCATGGGTTAGCCGCCGCTCTGAGGTCTACTTTGCATGCGTAGCACACTGGCTTGGCCTTCGTAGTGCTGAAGCGCTTCCCGCACTTGTGACAATAGTTTCCACTAAATCCGTTTTGCCACAGGCTGAAGTGCGCCGTGCAAAGCGGAAACCTTCGGTCAAAGGCAATGTCCACGCGACACGAAATGCAGAAGCCCGCCTGCACCGGGCCTTTTCCCGTGGGACCAGCGGCCATCGAGCAGCTCTTGTTTGGCGTCAAAGGGGCAATGTGCTCATGTACGTAGTGCCAGACCTTATCGTGTTCCACTGGCGTAGTCACTGTACAGGCGATTTCCAAGTTTCCTATGGAGGACTCCGTAAGGTTCATGGAAGCCAGTACAACAGCTTTTTCGTTCATATAGATCTTGGCATGGAGGTCTGGGATCCAAGATACCCTAGCCCCTTGTCCCTCTAACCACCATCTATCTTCTTTCTGGTCATCGCTCCACCTATAACCGCTGCGAACAATGAAGTGAATGTCCTTGACGCCTCGCGTCCGTGCCCGCTTAACTGCCTCGTCAACGTCAGGCCAGAGGCTCATCCATGGAGTTACTACGACAATGTACTGCTCTGCTTCATCAAGTATCCGGACGATTGCCTTTGGCACCTCATTGCCTACGTGGACTGTCCCCCCGCCTCTCTCCATTCCTGCTCCCCTCAGTCCAGCTCCACCGCAAACGGCACCCGCCCCCGAAGCTGTGGCTTGCCGTCCGGCCACTGCTCCTTCGGCAGCTCGTACACGACCTCGATCTCGTTGCCGTCCGGGTCCAGGAAGTAGATGCCGAAGCCGAGGCCGTGCTCGCCATAGCCGACGATGGGGACCTCGTGCTCCCGCAGCTTGCGATGGAAGTCGCGCAGGTCCTCCAGCGTCTCGACCTGCCACGCCATGTGGTACAGCCCGACGCGGTTAGGCTGCGGGCCCGGCGCGTCCATGCCGATCTGCTGCGTCGCGAGGTCGTGCGTCGTGGGCTCATCCTCCGTCGCGTAGAAGACCATGCCGGGGTACTTGGCGGTGACGTGGAAGCCCATGACCTCCGTGTAGAACTTCTCAGAGCGCTCGACGTCCCGTACGCGGATGACGAGGTGGGTGAGCCGCTTGATTCTTGCCCTGGTGGTTGCCACGAGTTTGCCTCCTTGGCCCATTGTCGAAAGTTCGGGGAGCTATGTGCGCGTGTCCACTGACCTGGGGTCAAAGTCATGCGGGGGAAACAATCCAATCTCTATCGCCATCGTGTCGTCGCCCGTCTCACGATAGATGCGCACGGCCTCGTTGCGCTTCTCCAACCATGCCAGCTGCTCCGGCGTGCGCGGAATGGGTTGTCTGTCCAGCGACTCTGCTCTTGTTCCGCCATGCATCACCTCCTATGGGTTGCCCTAATGACGAGGGGCGGTAGTCCCGCCCCTCGTGTGTCTGTCTTGGCTGCGACGCCTACACCAGCGTGAGCATCCGGTCCAGAGCGAGCTTGGCGTAGTGCGCCGTCTCCTCGTCGACGGTCACCTGGTTCGGCACCCGGCCCGCCAGCAGCTCGTCCGTCACCCACAACAGGTACGCCGGGTGGATGCGGTACATCGTCGAGCATGGGCAGACGACCGGGTCGAGGCAGAAGACCGTCTTGTCCGGGTTCTCGTGCGCGAGGCGGCTGACGAGGTTGATCTCCGTGCCGACGCCCCAGACGCTGCCCGGCGCCGCCTCGCCGATGGTCTTGGCGATGAGCTCCGTCGAGCCCACGTAGTCGGCCAGCTCGACGGTCTCCATCGGGCACTCCGGGTGCACCAGAATGTTCACGTCGGGGAAGGCTTCCTTCGCCTTTGCGACCTGCACCGGCGTGAAGCGCGTGTGCACGGAGCAGTGGCCCTTCCACAGGATGATCTTCGACCGTTCCAGGTCCTCCGCCGTGTGCCCGCCCAGCGGCCGGAACGGGTTCCAGACGAGCATGTCGTCCAGCGGGTAGCCGAGCTTCAGACCGGTGTTGCGGCCCAGGTGCTGGTCCGGCAGGAACAGGACGCGCCTGCCCTGCTGGAACGCCCACTCCATCACCTTGCCGGCGTTGGAGGAGGTGCAGACCGCGCCGTTGTTGCGGCCCACCAGCGCCTTGATCTCCGCCGTCGAGTTCATGTACGTGATGGGGATGACCGAGCCCTCGCCCAGCGTCTCCATCAGGTCGTCCCAGCAGTCCTCCACGTCGCCGGTGGGCGCCATGTCGGCCATCGAGCAGCCCGCGTTGATGTTGGGCAGCACGACGCGCTGGTGCTCGCCGCCGAGCACCGCCGCCGTCTCCGCCATGAAGTGCACGCCGCAGAAGATGACGAAGTTCGACTCCTGCCGCTCCGCCGCGAACTGCGACAGCTTGAGCGAGTCGCCGCGGAAGTCCGCGAACTGGATGATGTCCTCGCGCTGGTAGTGGTGGCCGAGGATGACGGTGCTGCCGCCCAGCGCAGCGCGGTTCGCCTCGATGCGCTCGACGAGCTGTTCCGGCGTCAGGTTGACGTACTCGTTGGGCAGGCGCTGCCAGCGCACCCCGGCGTTCAGCTCCTCGGCCAGGGGCTTCGTGACGAGGGGCTCCACCTGACAGAAGGCGGACTGCTCCAGCTCCGTCAGCGGCACCCTGGGGTTGCGCTGTCGACTGTCGGCGACCGTCAGTTCAAGGGCCATGTGGTTCCTCCCGCCTACACCGCCGCCGGCTCGCCCTGCAGCGACCACGGCGATGTCCTAGTGATGCGGACGCGGGCCAGCTTCCCGTGGAAGTCCCCGGCGTCCTCAAAGAACACGAGCTTGTCCGTGCGCGTCCTGCCGCGCCACTTCCCCTTGTCGCGGCCCTCGACGAGCACCTCGAGTGTCTCGCCCAGCAGCCGCGCGTTGATCTCCGTTGCCACCTGCTCCTGCAGCACGTCGACGGCCTTCAGCCGGCGGCGCTTCTCCTCCTGCGGCACGTCGTCCGTCAGTGTCCGGTGGGCGATGGTGCCCTCCCGCGTCGAGTACTGCGCGACGTGCACCTTGTCGAAGCGCACCTGCTCCAGCAGCCGGTAGCTCGCCTCGAAGGCCTCCTCCGTCTCGCCGCAGAACCCAACGATGAGGTCCGTGCTCAGCGCGACGCCCGGCACCGTCTCGCGGATGCGCCCGATGGTGGAGAGGTACTCGTCCGCCGAGTACGTCCGCCGCATGGCCGACAGCACCTCGTCGTCGCCGGCCTGCACGGGCAGGTTGATGTGCTCGCACACCTTGGGCAACTCGGCGACGGCGCTGATGATGCGGTCACTCATGTACATGGGGTGCGAGGTCAGGAAGCGGATGCGCTCCAGCCCGCACACGTCGTTCAGCGCGTACAGCAGGTCCGCCAGGTCCTCCTCGCCGGGGAGGTCGTGCCCGTAGGCGTCGACGGTCTGGCCGAGCAGGGTGACCTCGCGGACGCCGCGGGCCGCTAGGAGCTCGGCCTCGCGCACCACATCCGGCAGCGGGCGGCTGACCTGCCTGCCGCGCCGGTAGGGGATGATGCAGAAGCTGCAGAAGAGGTCGCAGCCCTGGATGATCGGGATGTAGCTGGTGACGTCCGCGTGGACGTCGGTGAGCGGGCCGATGCAGCCCTCGTAGTCGACGCCGAGCCGCTCGCCGACGAGCTCCAGCAGCGGCGCGTACTGCTGCGGCTGCATGAAGACGTCGACGTGGCCGAACCGGGCTTCCAGCGCGTCCTTCTTTGGGCCGACCATGCAGCCCATCAGCGCGACGATGCGCTCCGGCCGACGCCGCTTCAGCGCCTTCGCCATGCCGAGCGCGCCCACGACCTTGTCCTCGGCGCTCTGCCGCACGACGCACGAGTTGAAGACAACGACGTCGGCGTACTGGGCCGTGGGAGCGGGGGTCAGGCCGAGCTGCTCCAGCGCGTCGGCGAGACGGTCGGAGTCGGCCTTGTTCATCTGGCAGCCGATGGTCCAGATGTGGTAGGTGCCGGGCGTGCCGTCGCCCGCCGGAAGGCCCTCCGGCTGGAGGGTGTGGCTAGCCGCCCATTGTGCTGTCTGGATTGCCATCATGCCGCCTGACGGGGTTTCGATGGGTGGCGGAGGGACAGGGATTCGAACCCTGGAGGGGCGTTTCGGCCCCCAAGCGCTTAGCAGGCGCCCGCACTAGACCACTATGCGATCCCTCCGCGTCTGTTGAATGCTCATATCTATCGTATCAAGGGCCCCAGATACGGACAATACGAAAATATCGCCCAATTTCGTATCTGAGTTTGTGAACTATTGCACAAACCCATGTGCGGGCGCAAGGCTGTGGTACACTGCCAGCATCCTAACCGGAGCGCCGCGTGGCCGACACCGTCACCACCCCACCCAGGCAACCCCGCATCTTCCACGGCTGGTACATCGTGGGCATTGCGGTCACGTCGGGCATGCTCCTCTCCGGCTTCCAGACCTACGCCTTCGGCTTCTTCTTCAAGCCCATGAGCGAGGAGCTGGAGATTGGACGGGGCGCAACGTCCGCCGTCCTCCTCATCCGCGCCGTCATCATGGGCGCGCTGGCGCTTCCCATCGGCATGGCCGTCGACCGCTACGGCCCGCGAGCGCTCATGGCGCTGGGCATCGTCCTCGCGGCGCTGTCGACCATCGGCATGGCGTGGGTCAGCAGCCTGCTGAGCTTCTACCTGGTCTTCGGCGTCGTGCGCTCCCTCGCCCTCGGGTTCGCCGGCGGCGAGGTCGGCAGCACGGTGGTCGCCAAGTGGTTCGTGCGCCACCGGGCCCTCGCGCTGGCCATCACCAGCACCGGCATCCCACTGGGCGGCATCGTGATGGCGCCGCTCGCCGCCCTGCTCATCGCCAACTTCGACTGGCGCAACGCCTTCGTCATCTTCGGCGTCATCACCCTCGTCGTGCTGTTCATCCCCTCGTGGCTCACGATGCGCCGCATGCCCGAGGACCTCGGACTGCGCCCCGACGGCGCGCCGCCGGTCGACCCATCGCCGACCGGGCCGCAACAGGCCCCGGTCCCGCAGGAGCGCGACTGGACCATGGCGGAGGCCGTCCGCACGCCGGCGCTGTGGCTCATCACCCTGAGCCTGAACATGACCATCTTCATGACCACCAGCATCACGCTGCACCAGGTGCCGTACCTGACCGACAAGGGGTTCTCGCCCGCTCTGGCCGCGTCCGCCATCATCCTGCTGACGACCGTCGCCCTGTTGGTGAAGTTCTTCTGGGGGTGGATGGCGAACCGGATAGCCATCCGGTACTGCATCGCCATGAGCCAGACGCTCGACGTCCTGGCGCTCGTGCTGCTGCTGACCGTGTCGTCGACGTGGAGCGTGATCCTGTACGCGTTTGCCTTTGGCCTCGGCCGCAGCGAGGGCCTGTTTGGCTCGCACGCCTACGCCGTCTACTTCGGGCGGCGGTTCCTGGGCAGCACGCGGGGCATCGTCGCGCCGATACGCATCGCGGCCAGCGGCGGCGGGCCCGTCATCACCGGCATCTTCTTCGACATCACCGGCGACTACAACACCATCATCCCCATCTTCATCGGCGTGACGGTGTTGGCCGTGCTCTGCTCGTTGATGGCCAAGCCGCCGAAGGTGCCTGCGGCCAAGGCGGCAGCAGAGGCGGGAGGCTAGTTCTCAACTAAACGCTTGAGCTTCAGCAGTTCATCGAATTGTAAGCTGAAGGACTTGGGAATTTGTTGTGGGATTTGCTTTAGAGTGGCGTCTTTTTGGTGGGCGGCCTTAACGGACGATTTGGTTAGCGGTGCTTCCCAGAGCACAATCGGTTCATCAAGGTAGAGTAGCCTGGTGTCCAACTCGGCAAACTTGTGATAATCCGGCCGCTGTTTGATCAACTCTATGCCTTTACGCCATCGTGCCAGATGATTGTCATCACCCACATGCGCGACATCAACCATCTCAGAGAGTTTGACTTGTTCCACCCACAAGACACGACTCATCATCGATATTCCTGAGGCAGGGCCCTGTCCCGTAAAGTAAGGAGCGAAGTACAGAGGCGCTTTCTTGTCTCTAGGGGCGGTTACATACATCCAACCCTCTTTGAACACCTTCACATTGTCATCATTTACGTCTTGAATGGAGATTTCTGCATCGTGATAACCCATGTCATAATCCCCTCTCATGTATTGGGTGAATTGGCCAAATAGGTACCTTGATATCTCAGAACCCTCGGTTGGTCTATGGTTTAGTGCAAGTTCAAGTATCTTATGCCACTGAATTGCCGCAAAACCCTTTCCTGAGGCATTGTTCGAGAACCCTGATTCTATCTCAGCCAACTGCTCATTTGGCATGTCGGTCTGCGTTAGCGCAACGACGCCCCATACTTCTGGCCTTGGAGTGCCTTTGTCATCCAGCGCGTACTTGAGAACCTGTGTGGAACTGGGCTGACCTCCACCAATCTTGGCCTCCACGATGAGTTCCCGGCCACCTGCCTTTATGACGATGTCCCGTCGGCCCAAGGTCTTGTCGCTTAGTTCCTGCAAGTGGATCGAGTGCTTTCCCTTGAATTCTGCAGGACGCTTACCTTTAGGGTGTCCTTCTTTAGCGATGGCGCGGACAAGATGTCGAACAACTTTCTCGCAAAAGGAATCATCGAGCGCTAGTAGGTAGCCAAGTGCATAAGTCAATGCGTCTTCGTTGCGGCCTACCAACCGGAATATGCTCCGGACTGCGGCATTTCCTTTGTGGTCCTTGCCAATAAACAAATCCAATCGAGGACACCTCAAACATCTGAGTGAAAAAGATGCAAGACGTGAGGTCGCAAGCCGATCCGAACCCACCTAGCCGCGCGGCGTCTCCGCCCCCGTCCAGTCCGCAGGGGGCGCGGACGAGCCGAGGGCGACCCACACGGAGCCGTCCTCGAAGTGCTCCTTCTTCCAGATGGGCACGATCTCCTTGAGCCGGTCGACCATGTACATCGCGGCGGCGAAGGCCTCGGCGCGGTGGGCCGCGCCCACGGCAACGACGAGGCTCGCCTCGCCGAGCTCCAGCCGGCCGATGCGGTGCGCCAGCGCCACGTCCGTGATGCCCCAGCGCTTCTCCACTTCGTCGAAGATCTGCTGGAGCGTCTTGTAGGCCATCTCCGGATAGGCCTCGTAGTCAAGCCGGACGACGGCGCGCCCGCCGGTCTCGTCGCGGGTCACGCCCTGGAAGGTGACCACGCCGCCGTTCGCTGTGTTCGCCACCATGGCCGTGACCTTCCCGGCGTCCAGCGGCTCGTCGGTGATCAGGATGCGCGGGTCCGGGCTAGGGTAGTCGATCCCGCCGGACACCGGCGGGATCAGCGCGACCTCGTCGCCCGGCTGCAGGGCGTGGTCGCGCTCCACGTACGACTGGTTGACCGCGACCATCGTGGTGGCGAGCAGGGGAACGGTGACAGGGTGGGCCTCCGCGAGGCATTGGAGCGCGTCATCGACGGTGGCGCCGTCGGCCAGCGTGACCTCGATGCAGTCGGCGCCCACGCGCTCGCGGTAGACCGCGAACAGCCGAAGGGTGACCGGCACTCCGTTGGACGTCGTCATACGGCGATTATACGCGTGGGGGCGCGCATTGCGGAACTGTCGCCCGTTCGGGAGACCCTTCGACAGGCTCAGGGCGAACGGGCTACGCGGCCTTCACACCCGCCAGCCGCTCGTTGAACTCGTCCATCGTAAAGCGGTACTCCTGCGTGCCCTGCACCTCGACGGCGAAGGACGCGCACACGCTGCCCATGAGCGCCGCTTCCGCCAGCGGCACCCCGTCAACGATGCCCTTGACCAGCCCGCCGCGATACGAGTCACCGGCGCCCGTCGGGTCCCTCACCTCTCGTGGCGTGACGACGGAGATGGGCGTGACCTCGTCGCCGACGCGCAGTGACGAGCCGTGCTCGCCCCTCGTCACGATGACTGCCCTGGCGAGCCCGGCCAGCGCGGCCTCGTCAAGGCCCGTCGTGTTCGTGATGAGGCCCAGCTCGTAGTCGTTGCAGATGAGCACCGCCGCGCCTTCGATGCACTCCTTGAGGCCGTCCGCCGTCCACGCGGGGAGCGACTGCCCGGGGTCGAAAATATAGGGGACGCCGTTCTCTTTGTAGAAGCGAGTGTAGTTGAACATGTCGTCCAGGTTGCCGGGGGAGACGACGCCAATGGAGTCCGCCAGGTTGTAGAACTCAAAGGAAAAGTCCGACGTGTACAGCATCGCGCCCATGTGGAAGCCGGTGATCTGGTTGTCACCTTGGTCGGTCATGATGTAGGCGCTCGCCGTGCGCTCCGGGTCGATGACCCGGACGCCGCTCACCGCAACGCCTTTCTCTTCCATCCAGTCCAGGTAGACGCGGCAGTCCCGCCCCAGGGTCGCCAGCGTCATCGGCTGCTCGCCCAGCAGCGTCAGGCAGTACGAGATGTTGCCCGCGCAGCCGCCAGGGCGTTCCACCATGCTGTCTACGTTGAAGCTGACGTTGATGTTGTGGATGCGGTCCGGAAGGATGTGGTCAGAGAACCGGCCGGGGAAGTTCATGATGCGGTCGTAAGCAAGGGAACCGGACACAAAGATAGTCATGGGTGCTCCTGCACTAGTGATCTGCACAGAGGCTAGCCAGCGACAAAGGCGGTGTCAACGAGGGGGGACGGCAGCGTGACTCGGCGGCATGGTAGAATTGATGACAAGCATTCTACCCTGGGGGATTCCAATGAGCCTCAACATCAAAAACGAAGAAACGTGCCGCCTCGCCGGCGAGCTGGCCCGCCTTACCGGCGAGACCATGACCGGCGCCATAACCGTCGCACTGCGCGAGCGCTTGGAGCGTACACGGCCCTCGCCTCGCCCTAGGATGACTTCTGAGGAGATGCTGGCATTTGGACGGGAGACCGCCGCCATGCTGCGCGATGGACCTTCGGCAATAGAACACGGCGACTTCCTCTATGATGAGAATGGGCTTCCCAAGTGATTGTGGACACGTCAGCTATCTTGGCTGTGCTGTTCGATGAACCAGACGCCGCGCGCATGGCCAATTCGCTATATGAAGCGCCGTCTCGCAGGATGTCCGTAGTCAACTTCCTTGAAGCAGCCACCGTACTGGAAAGCCGCCAAGGTACGGACGCAGGCTACAGATTGGATACCTTCCTTGAAAGCGTGCCCGTAGGCCTCGCCCCTGTCACCGTGCGGCAGGCCGAACTGGCGCGCGACGCATGGCGCCGCTTCGGCAAGGGCCGTCGCCCCAGAGGCCTGAACCTCGGCGATTGCTTCGCTTACGCCCTTGCCGCGGAAACAGGCGAGCCGCTGCTGTTCAAGGGCGACGACTTCACGCAGACCGACATCATCCCTGCCTGACCAACCCCTGCCTTCCTGTGCAAAGAAAGGGGCGCCCGCAGCGAGCGCCCCCTTCGCATTCCTGTGACAGACCCCTACCCGCCCCTGGGCTGGAACGGCCACGTGCCGTTGTTCGGCTGCTCCTTCAGTGACTCGCGGCGGGCGGCCATCTCGTGGGGCAAGCGCACCTCGTGGGGGTCCCACGTGCGGCCGTACTGGTCCGACACCTTCTGGCCCTGCCTGCCGAGCCCGTCGATCTCGATCTCCGCGAAGTCGCCGTCCTGCAGCGGGCCGAGGCCGCTGTGGTTGGTGCCCGCGAGGATGACGTCGCCGGCCTTCAGCGACATGACGTGCGACAGCGCCGCGATGACGTACTTGATGCTGTGCTCCATGTCGCTCGTGTTGTAGTTCTGCCGCAGCTCCTCGTTCACCCAGTACCTGACGTTCAGGTTGTTGGGGTCGGCGATCTCGTCGGCCGTGGTGATGGCCGGGCCGATGGGCAGGAACGTGTCGAAGCTCTTGCCGTAGTCGCCGGGCAGCTGCGACTCGCCCTCTGTCGGCGCGCGGGCGGAGACGTCGACGGCGGTCATGTAGCCGAAGACGTAGTCCAGCGCCTCGTCCTCGGAGACGTTGTGCGCCGTCTTGCCGATGACCACCGCCAGCTCCGCCTCGTGGTTGAAGATCACCGGGTTGTAGGCCGGCAGGTCGATGGTGTCGCCGGGGCCGATGACGGCGTCGGGCGACTTGAAGAACGTCTTCAGCGGCCGCGGCGGGTCGATGGGCACGCCTTCCATGTAGTTGGCGTTGCCGCACAGGACCTTGCCCGGGCGGGGCACCGGCGCGCGCAGCTGCACCTGGTCCATGGGGATGACCGTGCCGCCGCTCTCCGCCGCCGCGAGGGCGCCACGAAGCTCGTCGAAGTTGTTGATGATGCGCTCCAGGTAGCGCTGCGGCGACGAGATGGAGAGGTGGCCCACCACGTCCGAGACGTCCACCACGCCGTCGTCCTTGACGACGCAGGGCTGGAAGTCGTTGTAGAACCCTATCTTCATGGCATTTCTCCTTTTGTGTCGTATCCGTTCACCCTTCGACAGGCTCAGGGCGAACGAGCACTTAATCCGTCCCCTGGATTCCCGCTTTTGCGGGAATGACGGGGGTATTTACGGGTTGTACGGCGCCTGGAAGGGCCACGAGCCCGTGTTGGGCTGCCCCCGCTGCGCCTCGCGGTTGGCGGCGTTCAGCGCGGGGTCACGCAGCGCGTCCGGGTCCCACGTGCGCTTCATGTCGTCCCGGATGGTCTGGCCCTGCCTGCCCAGTCCCTCGATCTCGATCTCGGCGAAGTCGCCGTCCTGCAGCGGGCCGAGGTTGCCGTGGTTGGTGCCGCCCATGATCAGGTCGCCGGGCTTCAGCGTCATGACGTGCGACAGCGTGGCGATCATGTTGGCGATGCCCGCCTCCATGTCACTGGTGTTGTAGTCCTGGCGCAGCTTGCCGTTGACGTAGTACTTGATCTGCAGGTTGTTGGGGTCGGCCACCTCGTCCGCGGTGGTGATGGCCGGGCCCATGGGCAGGAACGTGTCGAAGCTCTTGTCGTAGTGGCTCGGCGGCGTGCCGGGCACCTCAGCCTCGTCCGCCTCCGGCGCGCGGGCGGAGACGTCGACGGTGGTCGTGTAGCCGAAGACGTAGCTCAGCGCGTCCTCGGGCGACACGCGCTTGGCCTCCTTGCCGATGACCACGCCCAGCTCGGCCTCGTGGTTGAAGATGACCGGGCGGAACGTCGGGAACACGACCGTGTCGCCGGGGCCGATGACGGCGTCGGGCGACTTGAAGAAGGTGCGCAGCGGCTTGGGCGGGTCGATGTCCACACCCTCCTTGAAGTTCCCCTCGCCGCAGAGGACCTTGCCCGGCCGCGGCAGCGGGGCGCGCAAACGCACCTGGTCGAGCGGGGTCGCTGCCCCGGAGGCCGCCTGTTCCAGCGCGGGCCGCAGGCTGTCGAAGTCGCTGATGATGCGCTCCATGTACGTCTGCGGGTCGCCCTCATCCAGGTGCCCCACCTGCGCTGTGATGTCGACGACACCGTCATCCGTCAGGATGCACGGCTTGAAGTCGTCATAGAAACCGATCTTCATGACTTCCTCCCTTTCCGCGAGACGGCAATAGATAGACCGTCACGCAATGCGCTCTTTGGGCGGTGGTAGGATATATGGCATGCTTGGCAGCCTGTCAAGCATTGGGGCGTCAACGCGCTCATTTCGGACGCCTCTGCAATTCGTCAACCCGGTCAATCGCGAGGGCGGCAGGGTATTTGCACCGTCGCGCCCCTGCTAGAATGGCTGCAACTACCGGCGCACGGGGGCGTATGGAAGAGCGGTTGGTGTCCAGTACGGAGCACCTGGAGGACACGGGGCTGGACCGCACCCTGCGGCCGCGCCGCCTTTCCGAGTACGTGGGCCAGGCGCGTGTGAAGGAAAACCTGAACATCGGCATTCAGGCGGCGCGGCAGCGCGGCGAGGCGCTGGAGCACGTGCTCCTCTACGGCCCGCCCGGCCTCGGCAAGACCACCCTCGCCCACATCATCGGCCACGAGATGGCGGTGAACGTCCGCATCACCTCCGGCCCGGCCATCGAGCGGCCCGGCGACCTCGCCTCCGTCCTCACGGGCCTGGAGGCGAACGACATCCTCTTCATCGACGAGGTCCACCGCCTCAGCCGCGTGGTGGAGGAGGTGCTCTACCCCGCGATGGAGGACTTCGGCATCGACATCATCCTCGGCCGGGGGCCGGGCGCGCGCAGCATCCGGCTGAACCTGAAGCCGTTCACGCTCATCGGCGCGACGACGCGGTACGCCATGGTCAGCGCGCCCCTGCGCGACCGCTTTGGCCTGGTGCACCGCCTCGACTTCTACACCGCCGACGACCTCCTGCAGATCCTCAGGCGCTCCGCGAGCATCCTGCAGATCGACGCCGACGACGACGGCCTCTCGGAGATCGCGCGACGGTCCCGCGGCACCCCGCGCGTCGCCAACCGGCTGCTGCGCCGGGTGCGCGACTTCGCGCAGGTGACGGGCGCGGGCGGCATCAACCGGGACGTCGCGCTGGAGGGCCTTGGCCGGCTGGAGGTGGACAGCCTCGGCCTCGACATGGTCGACCACCAGGTGCTCCGGGCGCTGGTCGAGAAGTTCGCGGGCGGGCCCGTGGGCCTGGAGACCATCGCCGCCTCCATCAGCGAGGACTCGGACACGGTCATGGACGTCTACGAGCCGTACCTGCTCCAGCTCGGCTTCCTGGAGCGCACGCCACGCGGCCGCGTCGCCACCCGCCTCGCCTACGAGCACCTTGGCCTCGAGTACACGCCCGGCAAGACGCCGCCGCCCTCGCCGCAGCTCACTATGGACGGGATGGAGGCGCAGTGAGCGACCTGCCGCACGTCGTCGTCCACACGGACGGCTCGGCCATCGGCAACCCCGGCCCGGGCGGGTACGGCGCGGTGCTGGAGATGGGCGGGCGCCGCAAGGAGCTCTCCGGCGGCTACCGGCTCACCACCAACAACCGCATGGAGATCCTCGCGTGCATCATGGCGCTGGAGGCGCTGACCCGTGCGTGCCGCGTCACCCTCTACAGCGACTCTCGCTACGTCGTCGACGCGATGACACAGGGCTGGGCCGAGAAGTGGCGCGCCAGGGATTGGATGCGCAACAAGAAGGAGCGCGCCCTGAACCCGGACCTCTGGGAGCGGCTGCTGCAGGCGGTGCAGCAACACGACGTCGACTTCCGGTGGGTGCGCGGCCACGCGGGCAACGACGGCAACGAGCGCGCCGACCGGCTCGCGGTGTCGGCGGCTGAAGGCGACGCGCTGGCGGTCGACGAGGTGTACGAGGCCGAGAAGGCCGGAGGCAGTCCTGGAAGCCTCTTTGGAGCGCGACGTTGAAGCTGACTGCACTAGCCATGGCTCTCTCACTTGTCGTGCTCCTCGCCGCGTGCGGCGACGAGGGCACCGCAATCGAAGGCTCGACGGTGCCGTCGTCCGGGTACGAGGTAGAGACGTTTGTGCAGGGGCTGCGCGTGCCATGGGACATGGCCTTCGCGCCCGACGGCAGGCTCTTCGTCACCGAGCGCCCGGGGCGGGTCCGCGTCGTTCGCGACGGCGTGCTGCTCGACGACCCCTTCGCGGAGCTGGACGTGTGGGCGCAGAGCGAGGCCGGGCTCATGGGCATCGCGCTGGACCCGGCGTTCGGGGAGAACGGCCGCCTCTACGTCTGCTACACGTACATCGACGAGCAGCGCGGGCCGACCAACCGCGTCGCGCGGCTCACCGACGTAGACGGCGCCGGCGTTGACCACACCGTCATCTTCGACAACATGCCCGGCGCGCGGAACCACAACGGCTGCCGCATCCGCTTCGGCCCGGACGGGAAGCTCTACATCACCATGGGCGACGCCCAGAACGCCGACCTGGCGCAGGACCCGGAGTCGCCGGCAGGAAAGATGCTGCGGCTGAACGCCGACGGCTCCGTGCCCGACGATAACCCCTTCCCCGGCAGCCCGGTATACACGCTGGGCCACCGGAACGCGCAGGGCCTCGACTGGCACCCGGACATCGGCGACCTGTTCATCACCGAGCACGGGCCCTCGGACAACGACGAGATCAACGTGCTTGTCGCGGGCTCCAACTACGGCTGGCCGGAGGTGCGCGGCATTGCCGACAACCCGGCGTACGCGGACCCGATCGCGAAGTACTCGCCTACGCTCGCGGTTGCGGGGGCGACCTTCTACACCGGCGGGCCATTGCCCCTGCACTGGACCAACAGCTTCTTCTTCACCGCCCTCAAGGAACGCCAGATCCGCCGCCTCTCGCTGGCCACCGACGCCGACGGCGCGTGGACGGTCGTAGGGCAGGAGAAGCTGCTGGAGGACCGGTTCGGCAGGCTGCGCGCCATCGTGCAGGGGCCGGACGGCTACCTCTACGTCACCACCAGCAACCGCGACGGCCGCGGCAGCCCGGAGCGCTTCGACGACAAGGTGCTGCGCATCGTGCCGACGGGCGAGGGGTAGGCAAGGCCGCGAATTGTCTCGCCAGCGCCGTAGCTGGGCAGGAATTGTTTTGTTTTTCGTCTTATAGCTAAGATGGTCCGCCGCAGCTACAAAGCGAAAATTTTCTTGTAGAGTCAGTTCCCGGGCGTCGCCCATAGGATCGCGCCGGGATGGCGGCAGGGGCAACGGGGCGGCCACGGTCGACGGTGAAGGCCTTGCGGGTTTTGCGTCGCTGTTCATAGAACGAGGGTAGTCAGGCGCTGAAGGCCGGGACAAGGGCAGCGTGGCAGGGAGCGAGCCTGTCTTCATTTGACAGCCCGCACCGATTGTTGTTTAGTCCGTGCGGGATTTCGACCTGCCATTCATCTTGGTTGATGCGGTGAGGATGGGGCAATGGAGAGCGAATCGTCGACGGGGCCAGGGCCTGACCAAGGCGGAATCCGGCGCAACATACGGAACCTGCGCAACGCTGTGGAAGGCATCCCCGACAAGGGTGTGGAAGCCGCGAACGTCGCGGTGGAAAAGTCCAGGAGGCCGGCGGCGCTCATCGGGCGGTGGTCGATGGGCGTTGTAGGCGGGATCGCCCTGGTCCTAGCAGCCTACCTTCTCTTCAGCATCTACGCCGGTGACGGTCTATGCACCGGCGCGAAAGAATGGTCCGAGTCCGTCGCCTGCGAAGCAGGCACATGGGGCCTTTTGCTCCTGTCGGCCGCAGTTGCCGCGCTAACCCTGCCGGGAGCAATCCTCGGCATCAAGGGAAGGAAAGGGCTCTATGCACTCCTGCTGAACACGCCGTTCCTGGTGATCACCGTCGTGGGGTTGGGCCTGCTCCTGGCCAATACGGGGCCGCTTGGGGCATTGCTGCAACACAACGACGCAGGATGGTTCATCCTGGCAGTCGTCACGTTGGCGGTCGGGCTGCCCGTTGCGGTGAAGTTGACGTGGCGGCAGGTCATGTACGCCAAGGAGCAGCCGGTCGCGGCCGAGAGCGGTGAAGGCGCGGAATCGGCCGAGCAGACGGCCTCACCGTAGGGCCAATTGAGAATCGCGCCCGCAATCGCCGGATCGCTCCTCCAGCCAGAATTCGCGATTGACACGGCCCCTTTTCCGCGGGTATACAATATGAGGACGCAGTCTTATTCGCCTATCGAAAACACCATCTGCCGCAGCGCGAGGAGCTCAACGTCATGACATCGCCAATTACGAAAGCGTTCAAATATTACCTCGACCACCAGGATGAAATGGTGCAGAAGTATGACGGGAAGGTGATCGTCTTACGTGACGACGCGGTCCATGGAGCGTTCGACAGCTACGGCGAGGCGTCCGATTGGGCTAGGCAACACCTTGGAATCGGGACCTACGCTCTACAAAAGGTCAGTGAGGGCCCCAAGGACTACACCATCTATCTCCGCACCCCCATGCCAATTTCGCAGCCTTAATGGCAACGCAGCCATCCGTCAGTTTCACCCGGTCATTTCCGGGCATCGCAGGGGGCCTTTACTCCAAGTGCATGGTTGCGGACCGCCGCGCTCCTTTGGAAGGCTCCCCCAATCTCAATCGCGAGTTCTTTCCGGCTTTGTGGGACACAGGTTCCACGGGCTGCATGGTCTCACGAAAAGTCGTGGATGCATGCAATCTCCAGAAGGAAGGGCAGGGGCCAATATCCAATGTATCAGGCGTTGTAGAAAATGTACCCCGCTACATGGTCAACCTCTACTTGCCAAACGGCCTTGTGGTGCGGGAATTATCAGTGGCCCTGGGTGAGTTCGAGGATTTTGACGTCCTCATCGGCATGGACGTCATCACCTTGGGCGACCTCGCCGTGACCAACGCCAACGGGCAGACCGTGTTCACGTTTCGAGTGCCCTCACTGGGCGGCATCGACTTTACGGCTCAATGAGGGCATCCAAGCTGTGGCGCTCGCCAGCCCGTTCCCCCTACGCCCCCGCCCCCGCGGCGAAGTAGGTGTTGTACAGATCGGCGTAGGGGCCGCCCCTGGCCATCAGCGCGTCGTGGGTGCCCTGTTCCAGCACCTGCCCGTTCGCGAGGAAGACGATGCGGTCGGCGTTGCGCACGGTGCTCAGCCGGTGCGCGATGACGATGGACGTCCGGCCGCGGAAGACCTCCGTCAGCGCCTGCTGGATCAGGCTCTCGGTGTAGCTGTCGATGTTGGCCGTCGCTTCGTCGAGGACGAGGATGCGCGGGTCCGCCAGCAGCGCGCGGGCGAAGCTGATGAGCTGCCGCTGGCCGAGGCTCAGGTTCCCGCCCCGCTCGTTCAGCTGCGACTCGTACCCGTCCGGCAGCCGCATGATGAAGTCGTGGGCGCCGACGGCCTTCGCGGCGGCCTCGACCGCCTCCTGTGATGCGTCGTCGTGGTTGTACGCGATGTTGGCCCGGATGCTGCCTGAGAAGAGGAACGGCTCCTGCAGCACCATCGCCGTCTGCCGCGCCAGCGAGTCCTGCGTCACGTCGCGCAGGTCGTAGCCGTCGACGGTAATGCGCCCGCCCGTGACGTCGTAGAAACGGTTGAGCAGCGACACCAGCGTGCTCTTCCCCGCGCCGGTCTCGCCCACCAGCGCCACCGTCTCGCCGGGCCTGATGTTCAGCGTCACCCCGCGCATGACCTCGACGCCGGGCACGTAGTGGAAGCGCACATCCTCCAGCCCGATGGCGCCCCGGACCGTCGGCAGGTCGGCGGCGTCCGGGCTGTCCTCAACCTCGACCGGGGTGTCCAGCAGCGCGAAGATGCGCACGCCGGAGGTCATCGCCCGCTGGAACTGCGTGTACTGCATCGTCAGGTTGCGGATCGGGTCGAAGAAGCGCTGCACGTACAGCGCGAAGGCCACGATGACGCTGACCTCCAGCGCGCCGTTGATGGCCATGCTCCCGCCGAACACCACCACTAGGCCGATGGCCACCGCCGTCAGGATCTCCACCGTCGGCATCAGCGCCGCCGAGAGACGGCTGGCGTGCAGGTTGGCGTCCAGGTGGTCGTTGTTCACCGCGTCGAAGCGCTGCATGTTGGCGTCCTCGCGATTGAGCGCCTGCACCACGCGCACGCCGGAGATGTTCTCCTGCAGGTTGGCGTTCACCACGGCGATGGCCTGCCGCACGCGCATGAACGTGCCCCAGGCGATCCGCTGCCAGCCGATCATGATGCCGATGAGCACCGGCACGACGGTCAGCGTGATCAGCGCAAGCTGCACGTCCAGCAGGAACATGGCGAGGATGATGCCGAAGAGGCTGAGCATGTCCGCGAGGCTGGTGATGACCAGGTTCAGGAACTCCTGGAGCTGGTTCACGTCGTTCTGGCCGCGGGACATGATGCGCCCGACCTCGTTCTTGTCGTAGAAGGACGTGGAGAGCCGTTGCAGGTGGGCAAAGATGCGCGACCGCAGCGAGTACAGCACGCCCTGGCTCACGCGGGCCAGCGTGGTCTGGTAGAGGTAGTTGGCAACAAACCGCAGCAGGATGTTGCCGATGAAGATCGCCATGACCGCTGCCAGCGCACCCACGTCGCCGCGGCTGGGCGCGTCGACCAGCTGGTCGATGCCGAGCTTGATGATCCACGGCTGCGCCACGATGGTGAACGTCGTGACGAGCATGGTCAGCAGGCTCAGGATGGCCAAGCCCCTGTGCGGCATGATGTAGGACAGCAGCCGCGTGACGACGCGGTGGTTGTAGAACGCCCCCAGCTCGCTCTCGTCGTCCAGCGCGCCCATGCGCCGCGACCAGTAGCCGCCGCCCCCACCGTGTCCGCTCCAGCCCATCATGGCTGCACCCCCCGGGCGGCAAGCTCGTCGATGGTGGGCTCCGCGGGCAGCAGCTGCAGCTCGTACAGCGTGCGGTAGAGGCCGTCGCGGGCGATGAGCTGCTCGTGCTTGCCCTGCTCGGCGATGCGTCCGTCCTCCAGCACGAGGATCTGGTCGGCGGCGCGAACGGTGCTGAGCCGGTGCGCAATGACGAACGTCGTCCGTCCCCGCATGACCTCGTTGAGGGCTTGCCGGAGCTGGTGCTCCGTCCCCGCGTCGACGCTGGACGTGGAGTCGTCGAGCACGAGCACCGGCGGGTCCAGCAGCACCGTGCGGGCGATGGCCATGCGCTGCCGCTGCCCGCCGCTCAGGGTGATGCCGCGCTCGCCGATCCACGTCTCGTACCCGCCCGGCTGCGAGACGATGAAGTCGTGCAGCTGGGCGATTTTGGCGGCCCGCTCGACCTCCTCGCGCGTCGCGCCGGGCCGCCCGTAGGCGATGTTGTCGGCGATGGTCGCGCTGAAGAGGAAGACGTCCTGCATGGCGATGCCGACGTTGCGCCGCAGCGACTCCAGCGTGAAGTCGCGGATGTCCGTGCCGTCCATCGTTATGCGCCCGCCGGACACGTCGTAGAAGCGGGGCAGCAGGTGCACCACCGTCGTCTTGCCGCTGCCCGGCATGCCCAGCAGCGCGATGACCTGCCCCGGCTCCGCCTCCAGCGAGACGTGGTCAAGCACGGGCTCCCGGCCGTACGCGAACGACACGTCCTCGAACCGCACGTGGCCCCGCACGGGGCCGGCGTCGCGCGCGCCCTCGCGGTCCTCCACCGGCGACGGCGCGTCGATGACCTCGAAGATGCGCTGGCCGGCGGAGATGGCGCGGGAGAAGTTGTTGAGGATCATGCCGGACATGCGCACCGGGCCCTGGATGAGGCCCAGGTAGAAGATGAACTGCGTCAGCTCGCCGGGGGTCAGCCGCCCGTTGACGATCTCCATGCCGCCGAACCAGAGGATGCCCGCCGTCGCGACGCCGAACACGAGCTGGATGAAGGACGAGTTGAGCACCTGCACACGGTTGGCGCGGAGGTGGGAGTCGGCAAGATCCGTGATGACGACGTCGAACTTGCGCTTCTCGAACTCCTGCGCGCCGAAGGCCCGGACGACACGCGCACCGGCCAGGTTCTCCTGCATGACCGTCGTCATCTTGCCGGTCACCTGCAGGATGTACGTCCACACCTTCCGCAACGACAGGCTCACTATCGCCGAGCGGTAGGACACGATGGGCACGAAGAAGAGCCCCACCAGCGCCAGCCGCCAGTTGAGGAAGAAGAGCAGGCCAGCAGCGCCGAAGATCAGGATGAAGATGTTGAGCGCGCGCAGCAGCCCGCCCTGCACGAAGTTGCGGACCGCCTCGACGTCCGCGGTGGCGCGGGACATCTGGTCACCCGTCTGCTGGCCGTCGTGGTAGGAAAAGCTCAGCCGCTGCAGCCGGTTGAAGAGGCTATTGCGCACGTCGTAGGCGACGAGCTGCCCGGTCCACTCGGAGAGATAGGTCTGCCCGTAGGCGAACGCGCCGCGTCCCGCGCTGACCAGCAGGATGAGGATGGCCAGCTCGACGACCTCGCGGAAGTCGCCGCCGCGCAGGACCTCGTCGACGGTGTCGCCGAGGAGGCGCGGGACGGCCAGCGCAAAAGCGCTGCTGGCGATGAGGGCAACGTATGCGGCGGCCATATGGCGCCGGCGGCGCCACGCGAGGCCCATGATTCGGAGGAGGACACCCATGAAGCGCATTCTACGCTTGCGCGGGCGGGGATGCCAGCGTTATGTCGCAGCACAGCGTCGGAATTGGGGGGCTACCCTGCAGCGAGCTGGCCTTCCACCTTGTCTACGAATTTGGCTACGTCATCGAGGAGGTCACGAACCTCGCGATCTTTCAGGAACTCTTCGTAGAAGTTCGTGTGGAGTTCTCCCGCCACAGCAAACAATGCTCGAAGCTCATCGTCGCTGGTCTCAACAGCCAGCCTGTTTACAGCCGCGTAGAGGTCGTTATGCCGCTTATGGCGCCAAACCCGCTCGTCCGCAAGGGCTTTAAGCATTTGGCTTGCGGCGCCCCATCCCTTCTCAGAAGCTTGGCACAGGTCGCCCCGCGCAAACTCCTCTTCTGCCTGCATGAGATACCGCCGACTGCGGTTGGCGTATGTGTTGGGGTTTGTCGTCAAGAACAGACCTCACGGCGGCGTTCTCCACGATTGCGCCTTGCAACCACGGACTAATCGCCGGTGAGCACGGTTTCCACTCTCTCCACAAACCTCGCCACTCCCTCGATGTGTGCGCGAACCGCCACATCGCTCAGGAAACCCTCACTGGAGTTGGTGTCAAGTTCGCCTGCCATGGCAAAGAGCATCGTGAGCTCCGCGTCGCTGGTCTCCCTGCGCAGCTGGCCGACCGCCTTGTGGAGGTCTCCACGGCCCTCGTGCTCCCAACCGCGTTCGGAAGCCAGCGCCTTGACCATCAGGCTCGCCGCGTCCCACCCCTTGGCTGACGCTTGGGACAAGTCGCCCCGTGTGAGCTCCTTTGACGCCTCAGCCAGGCACGCTCTGCTGCGCTTGGCGTATGCCTTGTGTTCAACCGTCGCCATGAAATACAACCGTCCCAATGTCAGTCCAATTTGGGAACCAGTATCATGCAGAATTACAAGTATGTCTAGGGAAACACCCCTTCAATTGCGAAGGTATCCAATGAGTGTTTACTTGTCTTGGGCGTGCGCGGGTTGTCCTGTACAATGGTGGCACTACACAGCAGAGGACCCACGTGCCTGACTTCAGGGTTGTTTCAGACTTCGTGCCCACGGGCGACCAGCCACAGGCCATCGATGCGCTGGCCGAGGGCGTGCTGCGCGGCGACCGCCACCAGACCCTCATGGGCGTCACCGGCAGCGGCAAGACCTTCACCATGGCCAAGGTCGCGGAGAAGGTGCAGCGCCCCACGCTGGTCATCGCCCACAACAAGACCCTCGCGGCGCAGCTCGCCACGGAGTTTCGCGAGTTTTTGCCGGACAACGCCGTCGAGTACTTCGTCTCCTACTACGACTACTACCAGCCCGAGGCGTATATCCCCCGCACCGACACGTACATCGAGAAGGACGCCTCTATCAACGACGAGATCGACCGGCTGCGGCACGCCGCCACTCGCGCGCTGCTGACCCGGCGCGACGTGCTCATCGTCGCGTCCGTGTCCTGCATCTACGGCCTCGGCGACCCGGAGGAGTACTACAGCTTCGTCGCGACGGTCACCCGCGGCGAGCGCCGCAGCCTGCGGATGCTGGTGCAGGGCCTGATCTCCATGCAGTACGACCGCAACGACATGGACCTGGCCCGGGGACGCTTCCGCGTCCGCGGCGACACGCTGGACATCTTCCCGGCCTACGAGGAGCTGGCCCTCCGCATCTCCTTCTTCGGCGACGAGGTCGAGCAGATCCTGGAGATCGACCCGCTCACCGGCGAGGTGCTGGCGGAGCGGGAACAGGTGGAGATCTACCCGGCCAAGCACTTCGTCACCAGCGAGGAGAAGCTGGAAGCCGCCATCCGCAACATCAACGACGAGCTCGACGAGCACCTCTCGTGGCTCCGGGCGCAGGAGCGCATCCTAGAGGCGGCACGGCTGGAGCAGCGCACCCGATACGACGTCGAGATGCTGCAGCAGGTTGGCTACTGCTCCGGCATCGAGAACTACGCCCGCCACCTCAGCGGGCGCGCCGCGGGCAGCACGCCGTGGACGCTGCTCGACTATTTCCCCGAGGACTACCTGCTCTTCATCGACGAGTCGCACATGAGCGTGCCGCAGGTGCGCGGCATGTACCACGGCGACATCTCCCGCAAAAAGACGCTGGTGGAGTACGGCTTCCGGCTGCCCTCCGCGCTGGACAACCGGCCGCTGGACTTCGAGGAATTCTCCAACCGCACCAACCAGGTGGTCTTCGTGTCCGCGACGCCCGGCCCGTACGAGCGCGGCCTCGTGCCGTTGGCCGTCGAGCAGGTCATCCGGCCCACAGGCCTGCTCGACCCCACCATCGAGGTCAAGCCGACCAACGGGCAGGTCGACGACCTGCTGGAGCAGGTGCGCCGCCGCGTCGAGCAGGGGCACCGCTGCCTCGTCACCACGCTGACCAAGCGCATGGCGGAGGAGCTGGCCGACTACATGCTGGAGATGGGCGTCCGCGTCCACTACCTGCACTCAGACATCGAGACGCTGGAGCGCAGCGAGATCCTGCGGGACCTGCGGCTCGGCATCTACGACGTGGTCGTGGGCATCAACCTGCTGCGGGAGGGCCTTGACCTGCCGGAAGTCAGCCTCGTCTGCATCCTGGACGCCGACAAGGAGGGCTACCTACGGTCGAGCTCGTCGCTCATCCAGACCATCGGCCGCGCGGCGCGTCACGAGGAGGGCCACGTCATCATGTACGCCGACGTGGTCACCGACTCCATGCGCTTCGCCATCGACGAGACGTACCGGCGGCGTGGGCTGCAGGAGGCGCACAACGAGGCCCACGGCATCATCCCAACGGGCATCAAGAAGGAGGTCCGCGACATCACGGAGCGCGTCAAGCAGGTGGCGGAGACGCAGGCCGACTACCGGCCCGGCAGCCGCACCGCCCCCGCCGCGCAGCAGGACCTCACCCGCGACGAGATCGCCCGGTTGGTGCGCGAGTACGAGCGCCAGATGAAGGAAGCCTCGAAGCGCCTGGAGTTCGAGAAGGCGGCCATGCTCCGCGACCAGGTCATCGACCTGCGCCGCATCATGGCGCTGCAGGAAGACCCCGTGATGCCGCTGGGAAGATAGCGCACGCCGCTACTCCGGCAAAGGGCTTGTCCCGTACCAGGGCACGGCGCCGTCGGTGCGTCCCTGGCACCGGCCGACGCGGACCGACACTCTTCCGGCTCTTGCCCATTTGGCGTCTATTGGCTACCATATTGCTTTGGGTAGATAGGGAAGGGGGTGGAAGCGGAAGAACCCTGAAGGAAAGCGTGATTCAACTCTGCAGCGCGTCTCTCACTGCGTTGCATGATGGTCGGGGCAAGGCGGCACAGAATTGTGCCAGGCTACGAACGCTTTTGGCTAAAGGTGATCGCCCCCTTGTTCCCGCTGTAGATCGGTCCCTTGCAACGACAGCGTCTCCGCAATAGCCCCAACCGCGCTTTCCCGCTCGAAGGCTGGCGTATCAGCCGTGATTCCCCATGAATAAGGCTTGGGCAACCACGCCCATGACCTCGATGAGAAATCGGCCGGGCCCCCGCAGTGGTCCGGTTTCGAGAGCAGATGATGCAGAATGGAGCGTCCCGTGAATACTCGAACTGCGAGCCGAAACTCCGGTGAGCCGAACCCGCCGCGCAAACGAATCTCCGGACTCTTTCCCCTAGTCTCTTGCCGTTTTCCGACCCGAACCCCGGCAAAGCTCTCCGGCGCCGCATTGCTGGCCGCTGTCATTGCCTGCGCCATGCTGCCGGTGTTCTCCGCGGACGGGGTTTTCGGAGGAGAGTCGGGGCGGTGCGAGCCGACCGATCGGCAACAGCGTGAGTTCCCGCGCTCGTCGCAGAGTCCGGGTGAGGGGTTCGACCGTGACCCGGACACCCCCGGCATCCAGTGCGCAGACTACCTGTTCGACATGGACGGAAGGACGAGCCATGACGATGGGCAAGAGTCCACCGTTCAGACTGGGCCTGTAGAAGAAGTGCCGGTTCCACAGCCCGTCGTCGACACCAGCGTCCCGGCCAACCCCTCGCCCACGGCGACGCCCACACCCGCGCCGAGGGTTGTGCAGGCGTCCACGGCCGTCTCCACCGCCACGCCCATGCCGACGCCGACCGCCGCGCCAACGCAGGCGCCCACCGCCGTCCCAACCGCCACGCCCATACCGGCGCCAACCGCCGTCCCAACTGCCACGCCCATGCCGGCGCCAACCGTCGCGCCCATGCCGACGCCGACCGCCGCGCCAACGCAGGCGCCCACAGCCGTCCCAACCGCCATGCCCATGCCGATGGCCACGGCCACGCCTCGGCCCCAGGCGCCCCCGGCAAAGGCGGAGGAAGTGTCGCCAGTGTCTCCGGCGTTTGTCCCAACGCCGGCGCCTGTAGTTGCCCCGGACGAGACGGCTGGGAGAAGAGCTGCCATGTACATGTCCCTGTTCTATCTGGCAATCCTGGCCTTCGCCCTGGCGGCCTACCTGTGGCTTCGCAGGCGTAGAAACAAGGCGAACCAGCGCCTCTAAGGCTCGAAAGGGCCGGGGCGCCGGCCCGCTTGCCGCGCTGGGCGCACCCTTTCTCGTCGCCCTGCGGTTCCTGCCCCGGTATCGGATACGGGGCAGGAACCAGGGGGCGCGGCCAACCGCTCGCCCTGAGAGAAATCGAAGGGCGTCCTCTCCAACCAACAGGAAAACCCATTCTTGGCCGCCATTGTCCTCAATTGACATACGTATTGCGCGTTTCCTAGAATGACGGTGACTGAAACATACGGGGTGAGACAATGAAGAGCGCAACGCAGCAAATGGTCATCGAGGCCCTCCGCGAGGTGTACGACCCGGAGATCCCGGTCAACGTGTACGACCTTGGCCTCATCTACGGCATCGAGATCGACCAGGACAACAACGTCGGCGTGACGATGACCCTCACGGCGCCCGGCTGCTCCATGGGCCCCGCCATCGCCCAGAACGCCGAGTGGCGCATTGCGGAGATCGACGGCATCGGCGACGTGGAAGTCGAGATGGTCTTCGACCCGCCGTGGAGCCCGGACCTCATCACCGAGGAAGGCAAGAAGCTCCTCGGCATCGACTAGCCTGGCCCCCGGTTCGCCCTTCGATTTCCCTCAGGACGAACGGGAAGCCGGCGAACCGCGACCCAAACGTCCAGGAGAAGCATGGCAACCAGAGAGCCTACGCCCCAGGAGAAGGCGCGCCTTGATGCCATTCGCGCGCAGTGGCAGCAGCGCCGCAAGATCAACGAGCGCTTCGGGAAGATTGCCCACAAGATTGCCGTCTACAGCGGAAAGGGCGGCGTCGGCAAGACAACGGTCTCCGTGAACATCGCCGCCACCCTCGCCGCCCAGGGCGAGCGCGTCGGCATCCTCGACGCCGACATCGACTGCCCCAACATCGTCAACGCCATGAAGGTGCAGTCGCAGCCCGACTACAGGAACGGCGAGTTCACCCCCGCGTCCCAGTGGGGCGTCAAGGTCCTCTCCATGGGCTTCTTCCAGGAGAACCAGGAGGAGGCCATCATCTTCCGCGGCCCCATGATCCACAACACGCTGACCCAGTTCATGGAGAACACGGACTGGGGCGACATGGACTACCTCATCGTCGACATGCCGCCGGGCACGTCGGACGCGGCGCTCACGATCATGCAGACACTGCCGCTCGACGGCTTCGTCGTGGTGACGGGGCCGCAGGAGCTGGCGGCGCTGGACGCCAAGCGCTCCATCAACATGGTGCGCAAGCTCAACATGTCCGTGCTCGGCGTGGTGGAGAACTTCTCCGGCGAGATCTTCGGCTCCGGCGCCGGCGAGGAGCTGGCGCAGTCCATCGACGCGCCATACCTCGGCAGCCTGGAGCTGCGGGCCGACTACCGGGACACCTCGCGGCCCGGCGTCCTCATCAGCCCCGCGGTCAAGGGGGAGTATGAGTCGGTTGTGGGCCGGCTCAAGGAGTCACTGGACAACCTGGAATCCCCATCGTAAGGAACGCTTGCTGCCAATGAGCCAACCCGGCACAAGCCAGTTATGCGGCGCGGAAGGGCGCCAGGTAGATGTTCTCCCGGAACCGCGGTACCGACGGCGCCCCCTTGGGTTGGTCAAAGCGGCCCCTCGTATGCCCAGGGTTCCAGGTATGTGCGGCGCCACTGAAAAACGCTCGGCAATAGCCGAGCCGAAAGGCAGTCGATAATGCACGTCGTTGAAGAGACCGGGGTCCACTCGCTGCTGGATTACGCGGAGCTCCTGGACCATGCCCTGCTGGAGGAGTTGGAGTCCCTTGCGCACTCGCTGAAGGGCATGCGCATTGCCCATGTGAACGCCACGGCCCACGGCGGCGGGGTGGCGGAAATCCTGCACTCCCTGCTGCCGCTCTACCACGGCCTCGGCATCGAAGCCGACTGGCTGGTGCTGCGCGGGGAAGACCCCTTCTTCAACGTCACCAAGCAGATGCACAACAGCCTGCAGGGCGCGCCTTCCGCGCTGACGCAGGCCGATTGGGACCTCCACGGCGCGTGGAACAAGTACAACGCCGAGTTCCTGACGTCGACCTACGACGCCATCATCGTCCACGACCCCCAGCCGGCGGGTCTGCGGGAGTACGCCCCAGGCGCGGCCGGCAAGTGGGTCTGGCGCAGTCACATCGACACTTCCGCGCCGGACGCGGATTCGTGGGCCCGGCTGAGCAGCCTTGTCCACAACTACGACGCCGCGGTGTTCAGCCTGCCTGAGTTTGCGGGACCTGGCCTCGAGGGACTCTTCATTTCCGTCATGCCGCCGGCCATTGACCCGTTCGTTCCCAAGAACGTCGTCATGCCGGAAGCAGAGGCGCTGGCAGTCGTCGCGCGCTACGGGATCGACCCCCAACGGCCCTTCATCTCGCAGGTGTCCCGGTTCGACCCGTGGAAGGACCCGCTGGGCGTCATCGACTGCTTCCGGCGGCTGAAGCCGGACAACCCGGAGCTCCAGCTGGCCCTGCTGGGCAACTTCGCCGACGACGACCCCGAGGGGCGCGTCATGTACGACAAGGTGGTCGTGGCCGCGCAGGGCACGCCGGATGTCCACATCATCCTTGGCCTCACCGATCTCGTCGGCCCGTTCCAGCAGATGAGCACGGTGGTGCTGCAAAAGTCGTTGCGCGAGGGGTTCGGTCTCACGGCGACAGAAGCGCTTTGGAAGGGCACCCCGGTGATCGCGGGGAACGTCGGCGGCCTCCGCCTGCAGGTCTCCGACGGCATCGGCGGCTACCTGGTGGACAGCGTGGAGGAGTGCACCGAGCGCGTGAGCTTCCTGATCAACAACGATGCCGAGCGGATGGCCCTCGGCGCTTCAGGCCGGGAACGGGTACGCACCAACTTCCTGCTGCCGCGCCTGCTCCGGGACGAGATGCGGCTGCTGCACCAGCTGCTGAACAGCAACGGCCACTCCGCCAGGGAATTGAGCCAGACCGAGACCGAGGTGGCACGGGAGCTAGCCGGCTAGCTTGAGGTGATCCACTCATGGAACTCGAACTCAACCTGGCCACGGCCATCGCCCTCTTCCTCGGCGCGTCCGCCGTGGTCGTGTTCTCCGCCGTCATGCTGGCCCGTGCGGGCGACGTCATCGCGGCGCGCACGGGCCTCGGCCACCTCTGGGTCGGCTCCCTGCTCATCGCCGGCGCGACGTCCCTGCCGGAGCTGGTGACCAACGTCACCGCCGTCCGCATCGACAACCCCGGTCTCGCCGCGGGCAACATCCTCGGCGCGAACATGCTGAACGTCAGCAACCTGGCCGTCATCGCGGCCATCTTCGGCGGCCGCGAGATCTACCGCAGGCTCTCCAAGGGCCAGGAGTACCTCGCCATCGTGGCCTTCGCCATGACGGCCCTGGCAGCCACGCACGTCGTCCTCGGTTCGGACGCCCACTGGTTCGGCGTGAGCCCGGCGGCCATCTCCATCCTCGTCATCTACCTCGTCGGCTCCCGCGTCCTCTACGTCGCCAGCAAGAACGACCCCGCAGGAGTCGAGGGAGAGCCGCCGGAAAGGTCCCTGAGCTGGGGCTGGGCCGTCTTTCTCGTCAGCGCCGCGTTCGTTGCGGTCTCCGCCTGGGCCCTCGCCCTCAGCGCCGACGCCATAGCCGAGGAGACGGGCATATCCGCCAGCTTCATCGGCGTCCTGGCCGTCGCCATCGTCACCACGCTGCCGGAGTTGACGGTGGGTATCACGTCAATACGCATCGGCGCCCCGGAGATGGCGGTCGCCGGGCTCTACGGCAGCAACGCCTTCAACATCGCCATCCTGGCCGTGGCGGACCTGGCTTACGCGGACGATGCCCTCTTCAGCTCGCTGGACTCCAGCCACCTCATAGCGGCCGGGTTTGCCGTGCTGCTCATGGGGTTGGGACTCATCCAGGTGCGGCTGCGGAGGACGCTCAAGTACTTCTCGTTCACGGAGCCCAGCACCGTAACGATCGTGGCTATCTACCTGGTGGGGCTTTTCCTGGTGTTCAGGGCCGGGTAGGCGGCCTCAGCCCTATTATCCCGACTATGCCTTGGAAGGTGGATTGCGCTTGGCCCGTCGACCTATCTCACGCGCTCGCTCCCTTGTCGACTCCAACGCGCGTTCCGCAGTCTGGCGCAGCTCTTGTACCTTCTCAGAGGACTCGACCGTCTGCCTCGCGCTGTGTCTCAACCCCCGCGCCCGCTCCCCTGCCGACGCCAACGCGCGCTCCGCAGTCTGGCGTAGCTCTTGTACCTTCTCAGAGGACTCGACTGTCTGCCTCGCGCTGTCTCCCAACTCCCGAGCCCGGTCCCCTGCCGACTCCACAGCGTGCCCTGCGGTCTGGCGTAGCACCTGTACCTTCTCGGAGGACTCCATGGCGCGCTTGAAGTTGCGGCCCATCTCCTGCAATCTGCCGCTGGACAACCCCAAAGCCAAGAGACCGGCACCAGCGCCGATTAAAGCGATGAGCACAAGGGTTGTGGGGTCCAGCAGCAGGTCGGCCAACTCCGAACTGCCATCGCTGTCTCCTGAGACACCACCTCCGTCGCCTCCCGGGAAGGAACCTCCGTCATCGCTTCCATACCATTCAGCGTCATCATCCCCGCCGTCTCCCTGGGAGTTGTCGGGACGGTGCTCGTAACCACGCGACTGCCAGTACGCGTCATTGTTCGGGTTTAGTTGGTTGGCGTGGTTGTCCAGATCGCTTTGACGGCTCACGATGCACTCCTCAAGTCGCGCCGGCTACTCCGGCATCGCCTGCATGTCCGTGTCCTCAAAATCGTCCTCGGTCGGGCGCCTGCGCCCGGAACGTCCGCTCCGGAACGCCGGCACGAGGAGGACGGGCGCGATCAGCGTCGTCACGATGGTCATCAGGATCGCCACACCGAAGAGCTCCTGGTCGATGACGTTGCGGGAGAGGCCGATGCCCGCGATGATGAGGGCCACCTCGCCCCGGGGCAGCATGCCAAGGCCCACACGCCAGGCGCCCCGCCGGTTGAAGCCCACGGCCAGTGCCGGTCCGCCGGAGCCAACCACCTTGCTGACGATGGCCAACGCCGAGAGCACGATGCCAAACCCCAGCACGCCGCCGACCGCGGAGAGGTCGACCAGCATGCCCATAACCACGAAGAAGATGGGCACCATGAACTGGTAGACGCCCGCCAAGCCGTGCTCTATCCGCTGCGCCAGCGGCGTGTGCGCCAGCCCCAGCCCTACGGAGTAGGCGCCGATGATCATGGCGAGGCCAAAGGTCTCCGCCAGTCCCGCGCCCAGCAGCGCCAGTCCCAGCGCCAGCGCCAGCGGCGCGCCCGCGTCCCGGAACCACCCCAGCGCCCTGGAGATCCACCCCGCCAGCAGGATCATCACGCCGGTCAGGCCAATCCAGAACCCGACGGCCTTGGCGGCGATGACGCCCAGCTCGCCGGCCTCCACCGCGCCGGTCTCGGACATCGCGACCACGACCGCCAGCACGAGAATGCCGAGAACGTCGTCAACGACGGCCGCCGCGATGATCGTCACGCCCTCAGGCGCTCCCATCCGGCCCAGGTCCCGCAGCACCCGCGCCGTGATGCCCACCGACGTTGCGGTCATGATGGAGCCCATGAACAGCGCCGGCGGGTCCAGCCAGCCGTCCGCGTAGCCGAAGTAGACCGTCGCGCCCGCGCCCAGGGCGAAGGGCATGACGACCCCACCGATGGCCACGGCGCTCGCCGGGCCCGCGTACCGCAGGAACTGCTTCAGGTCGGTCTCCAGCCCCACCGCGAACAGCAGCACCACGGAGGCGACCTGCGCAACGGTCCAGATCTCCGTCGAGATGTTGGGGACGTGCTCGCTGATGTGATGGACCGCCGGGCCAAAGACCGGGTCAAACCCGAAGAACCCGATGCCGCCGAGGGCAAAGGGGCCGATGATCATTCCCGCCGAAAGCTCGCCCAGGACCGGGGGTATGCGCAGGTAACGCTCGCAGACCTCGCCCGCAATCTTCGCCGCGGCCACAATGATTGCCAGCTGCAAGACGACGCGGGTTATGAGGTGTACGAGCTCCTCACCGTCCATGGGCCGCGCTCGGCATAGAGATTCCAGTCATCTGTAGATTGGACTTCCCCGTCAACTGCGAGTGAGTGTCGCTTGCACTGGATTATAGCATCGTGCTCATGCGGGATTCGCGATTTCAGTCAACGCTTGGGGTCAAAAGTTGCATGGGATGTCCAGTTCCGCGCATGTCGAGTGGAACCACTCGACCACTTCCTTGTGCAGCGGAACCCCGTTGGCGGTCCGGTCCTCGGCGTTCTCCGCCTCGAGCTGCCCGGGAACCAGGACACGCTCGTGGCCCGGCGCGGGCCTGGTCGACTTGAGGGTTGCGAGGAAGTCGTCCATGGTCTGCTTGAACTCGGGCACGTCGCTGAAGGCATCGATGTCGTACGCCGCGACGTAGTGGGCAAACCCGCCGGGCGCCGCGCGGGTGTTCCGTGCCGCAAAACCAAAGCCGCCGATGACCGTGCTTAGGATCTCGACCACGCAGGCGAGCCCGTAGCCCTTGTGCGAGCCCAGCTCCCGCAGCGAGCCCGCCGGCAGGGAGAGGAAGTTGTCCGGCACCGGCCCCGGCTCCATGATGGGCGTGCCCTCCACGTCGGCCACCATGCCGCCGGGAAGTATCGCCCCCAGCCGCTTGGCGATGCGGAACTTGTTGACGGCCACCACGCTCGTCGCGATGTCCAGCACGAAGGGCGGCTCGTCCTTTGTCGGCACCGCCACGGCGATGGGGTTCGTCCCCAGCCGCGGCTCCGCCCCGAACGTCGGCAGGACCTGCGGCGGCGCGGCGGACATGCAGACGCCGACCATGTCGTGCGGCAGCGCCATCATGGCGTGGTACGCCGCCATGCCAACGTGCCCGCAGCGTCCCATCGTCACCACGCCCATGCCGGTGTTGCGGGCCTTTGCGATCGCCAATTCCATCGCCTTGGGCGCGATGATGATGCCAAGACCCTCGTCGGCGTCGATGTTGGCCGTGGACGGCCGGTCGCGCACGATCTGCCAGTCCGGCACGGGCTTGATGCGGCCCGCCTGGTAGCCCTGCACGTATGTCCGCAGCATGTTCGACACGCCGTGGCTGTCGACGCCGCGAATGTCCGCCAGCACCAGCACGTCGGCGGCGAGGGCGGCGTCGTCCGCGGGCACGCCCATCTTCTGGAACACGGCGGTGGTCACGCCGCGCAGGTCCGCCTCCTGTACGCGAACGGCATCCTCTTCCCTCAGGACAAAGCTCTCCAGCATGACCAACCCCCGTTGGTGGATTCCCGATTACGGCATTTGTCACCGGGCAACCACGAGGGTTGCCCCTACGACCTCACGCCACCGCCCCTCGATCCCAGTTTTCGCCGGAAAGACGAAGGGACGGCCCTACCCCCGCACGCGCTGCCGCTGGCCCGTCTCCGACGACCGCTCCACGGCATCGAGCAGGTGGTGCAGGCTCACGCCCTCGTCGAAGTCCGGCAGCTCGCCGTTGCCGCCCGCGATGCGCTCGCCGAAGCGGCGGTACATCTGCGCCACATGGAAGGGCGCTCCCTCCGGCACGTCGTCCGGCGTCCACACGTCGTCGTCCGACACAGGGATGTCCTCCATCCTCTCGTCGCCGGCGCGGGCGCCCTGCAGCCGCAGCGCGTTGGTGTTCGGGCCGCCGGCGGCCGTCGCGAGGAGCACGCCGTCGCGGCCGGTGATCTCCAGCCGGAAGCCCGTGCCGTGCTGCGGCGGGCTGCCCACGTACGCGGAAGCGATGGCCCCGTTCTCCAGCGTCCCGCTCACCGCGAGGGTGTCGATGGCCGTCACCGGCACCGTCCGGCCCGTGTCCGTCTCGTCCCACGTTGCGATGCGCGTGCCCACCTGCGCGGAGACCTCCGCGAAGGGGCTTACGCAGAACTGCAGCGCGTCAACACAGTGACCGAAGGTGATGGTGAAGGCGCTGGCCCCGGCCTCCTTCGCCGCGCGCCAAGTGCCGTCGGCGGGCCGCGCCGTGATGCCGCCGCTGGCGGACGACATGCTGGCGGACAGTACCTCGCCGACGTAGCCCTCGCGGACCAGCTGACGCAGCTTGAGCACCGTCGGCGAACAGCGTCCCTGCAGGCCGACCATCGTGTGGAGGCCGTTGGCCTTCGCGGCCTCCACCATCTCCGTGGCCTGCTCCACGTTGGCGGCCAGCGGCCATTCCGTGTAGACGTGCTTGCCCGCCTGCAGCGCGGCCATGGTCAGCTCGTAGTGGTAGGGCACCTTCACGGCGATCGCCACGAGGTCGACGTCCGGGTGCGCGACCATCGCCCGGTGGTCGTGGAAGCTGAGCGGCACGTTGAACCGCTCGGCGGAGGCGGCGGCCGTCTCCGGCCGCGTCGTGCAGACGGCGGTCAGCGCCAGCTCAGGCAGTTTCGACAGCGCGGGCACGTGCGCCCGGCTGCCCCAGCCGTAGTCGACGTTCACGCCAATGAGCCCCACACGCAGGGGCTGTGTGCTGGTAGTCACGGTCTCCTCCCAAGCCAGTTGATTGCCGCGCCATTGTAGCAAGTTTTGCGCCCCCCATGGCGGCCCTCTTCCTTACCTTTCCGCAGGCGGTAGGAAGGAACAATGCTGTGGTCGTGTGCTATACTCCCTTTATGTCGTCCACACCTTGCCGAGAGGAGACGCGCCTGTGACCACCACCGGCATTGACCCCGCAGAGATCTTCGCCGACGCCCGCCTCATGCACGGCGAAGCCTTGGACTGTCTGGCCGCCGGTGACATCCGCGACGCTGCCGACAAGGCGTGGTGCGCCACCCTCCGCGCCACTGAGGCCCTCATTCTTGCCCGCACTGGCCAACCCCCGCACACCTCCACGTCCGCCGGCAGACGGCTGCGGCTCGCCGCTCAGAACGACACCGCCCTTCTCGACGTGCGCGACCGCTACTTGGTGCGCCAGTCGATACTCCACGGAGAGTGCTTCTACCACGGCTATTGCGAGCCGGTGGAAACCGAAAGCCTCATTCGGGAGACGGATGGCTACATCGAGGACGCCCAGCGTCTCGCTGGTCTCCCCTAGTCCCCATTCGCGCTGAGTCCGTGGAAGGGTGACTTGGGTCACCCCACAGGCGGCAGCACGTCCCGCAACCACGCCGACAGGTCGCCCACCAAGCCCCGGCTGATCTCGTGGCCGATGGGGTACTCGTTGTAGACGGGGCTGTAGCCCTCACCCTCCAGGAACGAGCGCATCATGCGCGCCTGCTCCACGGAGATCTGCGGGTCGTACTCGCCGTGGCCAACGAACACCGGCTGCGTCCGCTCCGCCGGCAGCAGCTCCAGCAACGGATCCGTGTCGAACATCGCTGCGCCCAGCGCGACCACCCCCGCGAACAGCTCCGGCCTGCTGAGCCCGTTCAGGTATGCCAGCCGTCCGCCCTGCGAGAACCCGCCGAGCACCGCGTTGCCGGGCCCAACGCCGTACTGCTCCATCACCTCGCCGAAGAACCCCGCAAGAAGCTCGCCGCTCCTGGCGTCCTCAGCCGGGTCGCGGCGACGGTCCGGGTGCGTCCAGCTGTAGCCCACGAAGCCGGGTGCAAGCTCCACCGCCTCGGGCCCGTTGGGGAAGGCGTACACGTAGCCCCGGGAGTCGATGACCGGCGACAGCCCAGCCAGGTCCTCCATACTCGCGCCGAAGCCGTGCAGCATGATGACCAGCGGGTAACGGCGGTTGGGGTCATAGTCGTCCGGGTGGACGGTGAGGTAGCGCAGGTTGGCGCCCTGATGCTCGTAGGCTTCCATGTGACAGCACCCTTTCTTGGAAATGATACCCGGCCGGGACCGCTACTCCATGTACATGCCGCCGCCCACGTGCAGCGTCTGGCCCGTCGTGTAGCCGGCGTCGCTGGATGCGAGGAAGACGCAGGCGGCCGCCACCTCCTCCGGCAGGCCCAGCCGCGCCATCGGGATGTTCTGCCGCCGCGACGGGTCGTCCGGCACGACCGCCGACTGTCGCCCCTCGGCGTATGCCTGCTGGTCGTACCGCTCCGTGTCGATGGAGCCCGGCGCGACGACGTTCGCCCGCACGCCGAACTTACCGTAGTCGGAGGCGATGCCGCGCATGAGGCCGATGAGGCCGGCCTTTGCCGCCGCCACCACGGCGCTGTCCTTCCGCACGCCGAACGCCGCCAAGCCCGAGATCGCGATGATGCTCCCCGAACCGGCCTCCACCATGCGGGGCAGCACGGCCCGCGAGAGGTAGAAGGCCGCGTCCAGGTTGACGGCCATGACGCGCCGCCATTCCTCGTTGGTGAACTCCGTCAGCGGCTTGTGCGGGCGGATGGCGGCGTTGCTCACCACCACGTCCACGGGGCCCAGCGCCGACGCGATGTCGCCCACCATGCGGTCGACCTGCTCCGGGTCCGAGACGTCGGCGAGCACGGGATGCGCCCGGCCTCCGCGGTCCTCGATGAGCCGGGCGACCTCCTCGACGCTCTCGCGGTTCTGGAGGCCGTTCACGGCGACGCTCGCGCCCTCGGCGGCCATCGCGAGCGCAATCGCCCGCCCGATGTTGCGGCCCGCTCCCGTGACCAGCGCGACTTTGCCCTCAAGCTTCAACGGCGACTCCCTCACGTAGCTTCCCTCAGCGACGCCTCATTATGGGGGCAGGCCTACGCTAGCTCAAGGCGTGGGAGTCCCATCCGTTCTTGCGACGCGCTTTAGCTGGGCTCATCTTATCGGCGGCGCCTGGGCAGCAATCGAGGCACGGGGTTGCAACTGTTGCGGCACGCAAGTTCGCGAAATCGAACCGTATGTGAATGCCTGTCGATTTCGAAGATCGACTCGTAGCTGAAAGGGAACGACTCAGATACGAAAACGAAGAAAAAGCAAAGTTAAGGGAACGACTCCTGTCTGAGGCGGCGGCGCGCAGATACGGATTCGTCCCCAAAACGCGGCACGTTCGAGTCGGGGAATTCTCGTAGCTGGCGATGACGGCAAATGTTGCCGCTGTAATGGGTTTCGGGTGACGGGCCAAGGCATTCATGGGGGAAGGGTAGCGAGGGGGCGCGTACAGAGGCAAGCAGGCGGTGGCAGGGTCAGGGTGAATGGACTGGACGCTGCCCCTACGGCTTGGTGCCGGCGGTGTCCGCGGTGGTGCGGGTGACGTTGATGACGCCCTTGATGCCGTCCAGCCGGGTGAACAACCGCGAAAGCTGCTGAACGCCGGTGGTGTAGAGCGTCAGGGTGATCACCGCGGTGCCGTCGCCCGGCTCCGCCGTCACCACTCCCGCGATGTTCACCTTCTCCCCCGCGACCATGATGGTGATGTCGCGGAGCAGGCCCACCCGGTCCCATCCCGTGATCTCGACGCGGACGGGGTGCAGGTCCTCCGACGGGCCCCAGGACACCTCGACGAGCCGTTCCTTCTCGTCCTCGTTGACGATGTTGGGGCAGTTCCTGCGGTGGACGGTGACCCCCCGGACGCGGGTGATGTAGCCCATGATGTCGTCGCCGGGCACGGGGTTGCAGCAGCGGGCGGTGCGTGTCAGAAGGTCGCCCACGCCCAGCACCTTGATGCCCGTCGTCGGGCTTTCCGGCGGCTGGATGTGGTGCGTCGCCGGGATGATGGCCGGCTCCTGGTGCGGCGCCAGGCGCGTCTCGACCTGCGCGGCGGTGATGTCGCCGCGGCCCAGCGCGATGTGCAGCGCCTCGACGTTGTCGAACTTGAGCGCCTTTGCGGCGTCGGCCTCCGTCATGGAGCGGGGCAGCCTGCGCAGGGTCTTGGTCAGGAGCTCCTTGCCCTGCTCCATGTGGGCGCTGCGCTCCAGCTTCCGGAACCACTGCCGGATCTTGTGGTGCGCGGAGGCCGTGTTCACGTAGCCCAGCGCGGAGTTCAGCCAGTCCATGCTGGGCCCGCGCGTCACCTTGCTGGTGATGATCTCCACCGTGTCGCCGTTCTGCAGCGCCGTGTCCAGCGGGACGAGGCGGCCGTTCACCTTCGCGCCGATGCAGCGGTGCCCCAGCTCCGTGTGGATGTGGTACGCGAAGTCGATGGGCGTGGACCCCGACGGCAGTTCCCGCACATCGCCCTTGGGCGTGTAGACGAAGACCTGGTCGCGCAGGATGTCCGTCTTGACCGAGTCCAGAAACTCGTCGGTGGCCGCCACCTCGCGCTGCCACTCCAGCAGCTGCCGCAGCCACGTCATCTTCTCCTCGAACTGGCCGTTGCGGGAGCCGCCCTTCCCCGGCGGGCGCTCCTTGTACGACCAGTGGGCCGCGACGCCGTACTCCGCCAGCTCGTGCATCTCGTACGTGCGGACCTGCACCTCGAGGGGCACGCCACCCTCGCACATCACCGTCGTGTGGAGCGACTGGTAGAGGTTCTCCTTGGGCGTTGCGATGTAGTCGTCGAACTGGCCGGGAACCGGGTGCCAGAGCTGGTGCACCACGCCGAGGGTGTTGTAGCAGTCGCCCTTCGTCTCCACCAAGACGCGGATGGCGTAGAGGTCGTAGATCTCGTCGAACTCCTTGCCCTGCGCCTCGTACTTCTGCGTCTTCTGGTGGATGCTGAAGATGCTCTTGGGCCGGCCGTACACGTTGCCCTCTACCCCGCTCTCCGCGAGGGCATCCCGCACGCGCTGGCACTGCCGCTCCAGGTATTCCTCCCGCTCCGTGCGCCGGGTGGCCAGCCACCGGGAAATCCGCTTGTACTCGTCCGGGTGCAGCGTCCGGAAGGAGAGGTCCTCCAGCTGCCACTTGATGTCCCACATGCCCAGCCGGTGGGCCAGCGGCGCGTAGATGTCCAGCGTCTCCTGCGCGATGGCGCGCTGGCGGGCCGGCGACAGCGGCGCGAGCGTCTTCATGTTGTGCAGCCGGTCCGCCAGCTTGATGACGACGACGCGCACGTCCTCGGCCATCGCCACCAGCATCTTGCGGATGCTCTCCGCCTGCGCGTGGCTGTCCGAGATGTCCTCCGCCGCCCGGTTCTCCGTCAGGAGATCCAGCCGCGTCAGCTTGGTGACCCCGTCCACCAGCCGCGACACCTCGGCCCCGAACATGCTGGAAAGCTCCTCCTTGGACATGGCCGTGTCTTCGATGACGTCGTGGAGGAGGGCGGCTGCGAGGGTGGCGGAGTCCTGGCGGAGGTCTGCGAGGAAGAGGGCCGCGTTCAGAGGGTGCTCGATGTAGGGCTCACCGGACTTGCGGACCTGTCCGGCATGCTGCGCCTCGGCGAACTCGTACGCCTGCTCGACCAGGTGGAGCCGGTCGCCGGTCATGTACGTGCTCGCCTTTTGCAGCAGGTCGGATAGCTGTACGGGCATGCCCACCTCTGTCCAGAGGGTAGAGGTTAACCTTAGTCTAGCGGGCCTGGTTACGTTTGGCTAGCTAGCGCGCGCATGTGCCGTTTTGCGCTACCATAGTGCCACGGCAGTCGACAGCGCCGACTTACCCTAAAGAACGGAGGAAGGCCCCGTGCAGTTCCGCCTTCCAAGGGGCACCCAGGACATCCTCCCGGAAGACCAGCCCTACTGGGACTACGTCACATCGACCGCGCGCGAGCAGGCGCGCCGTTTCGGCTATGGGCAGATCGACACCCCCGTCTTCGAGCACGCCGGCCTCTTCAACCGCGGCGTCGGCGAGGGCACGGACATCGTCGAGAAGGAGACGTACACCTTCCCCGACCGCAGCGGCGAGGAGATCACCCTGCGGCCGGAGGGGACGGCGCCCGTCTGCCGCGCCTATCTCGAACACGGCATGCACAACCGCCCGCAGCCCGTGCGCATGCACTACTTCTGCCCCATCTTCCGCTACGAGCGCCCCCAGGCCGGCCGCCTGCGCCAGCACCACCAGTTCGGCGTCGAGGCCATCGGCGACGGCGACCCGTCCATTGACGCGGAGGTCATCGACCTCGGCTGGCGGTTCACGACGGGGCTCGGCCTGCAGGGGCTCACCCTCGCCGTCAACAGCATCGGCGACCCGGCCTGCAGGCCGCAGTACCTGGAGGCGCTGAAGGAGCACTATGTCGGGTCTCTGGGCAGCGTCTGCCCCGACTGCCGGATGCGCTACGAGCGCAACCCGCTCCGCATGCTCGACTGCAAGCGCTCGGATTTCGCCTGCCAGGACCTCATCGCGTCCGCCCCGCGGATGACCGACCTCCTCTGCGCGGACTGCGCGGACCACTTCGCAAGCGTTCAGCGCTACCTCGGCGAGTTGGGCATCCCCTACCACATCAGCCCCACCCTCGTCCGCGGCCTCGACTACTACACCCGCACGGTGTTCGAGATCCACCCGCCGGAGGAGGGCGCCCAGAGCGCCGTGCTCGCCGGGGGCCGCTACGACGGGCTCATCGAGCAGCTCGGCGGCCGTCCGACGCCGGGCATCGGGTTCGGGTCCGGCATCGAGCGCCTCATCCTGAACGTCAAGCGGCAACAGGCTGCAGCAGTTCCGGAGGCGGGGAGCGTCGACGCCGTCGTCGTGAGCCTCGGCGGGGATGCGGCAGCCGTCGCCGTCCGGCTCGCATCGGAGCTGCGGCGGGCGGGACTCAGCGCGATCGTCGCGCAGCCGGGCCGGAGCCTGCGCGGCCAGATGCGCCACGCCGACGCTCTCGGCGCCCGGTACACGCTGGTGCTCGGCGACGCCGAAGTCGCCGCCGGGACGGTGCAGGTCAAGGACATGGCCAGCGGCGAGCAGAGGGAAACGCCGCTTGCCGGCGTGGCGGAGGCGCTGGGCGCAGGGTAGGGAACGCTACACACCCCATTGGCGTTCGTGTATCCTAGACGGAAACCCTCGCACACCTACCGAATCACTCACACAATCGTTTCGTAGGCAAGGAGCGTCTATGCAACGTCCCACGGGAGGTTCAGGAGAGGAGTGGGAACGCCTCTTTAGGCAGGGGCGGGAACGCTTCAGTGATTGGTCGTCTCGATTCGGCGGCGGCCGGGTCGGCGGCGGAATGCGCTTCACCTTCTTCTTCGGCGCCATCGCGCTTGCGCTGCTGGTCTGGCTGGCGACCGGTTTCTACACCGTCGACCCCGACGAGCAGGCCCTCGTGCGGGTGTTCGGCCGGGTCAGCGGCGTCTCGCAGCAGGGGCTGCACTGGCGCGCGCCGACGCCTATCGGCCGGCACGACATCGTCAAGGTGACGCAGGTCCAGCGCATGGAGGTCGGCTTCCGCACCCTGGCCAACGGCAATGTTCAGACCCACCCCGTCGAGGCCCTGATGATCACCGGCGACGAGAACATCGTCGACGTGGAGATGGTGGTCCTTTACCGCGTCTCCAGCATCAGCGACTTCATCCTCAAGGTGCGCGACCCCGGCGACCCGGACCGCGCCATCGGCGACCGCCCGGACGGGCGCACCCTCAAGGACGTGGCGGAAGTCGCGCTGCGCGGCGTCGTCGGCAGCCGCCCCATTGACGACGTGCTGACGGCGGAACGCGCCGTCATCGAGCAGGAAGTCAAGGACGGCATGACCCGCCTGCTCAACGCGTACGAGTCCGGCATCTTCATCGAGCAGGTGCAGCTGCAGCCGGTGAAAGCCCCCGAGCAGGTCCAGGACGCCTTCGACGACGTGGTCCGCGCCCAGGAGGACAGGGTGCGGCTCCGCAACGAGGCCGAAGCCTACGCCAACGACATCATCCCCAGGGCCCGCGGCAACGCCGAGCGCATCCTGAACGAGGCCCGCGCCTTCGAGGCCCAGCGCATCAACGACGCCCAGGGCCGCGCCGCGGAGTTCCTCGCCATCCTCGAGGAATACTCGCAGGCGGAGGACGTCACCCGTGAGCGCCTCTACCTGGAGGCCATGGAGCGCATCCTCCCCGGCGTCAAGAAGTTCATCATAGACAACGATACCGGCGGTGAACTGCTCCAGTTCCTGCCGCTTGACTCCCTCCAGCAACAGCCCGTTCCGGCGGAAGGAGGGACGCAGTAATGAAAGCAGGAGTCTTCTACGGCGCCATCGCCTTCATCGTGGCGGCGCTCATCATCATTTCCCAGAGCTTCTTCATCGTCGACGCCACCGAGTATGCCGTCGTCACCCAGTTCGGTGAGTTCCAGCGCAGCTACACCAGTCCGGGGCTCAAGACCAAGCTGCCCTTCATCCAGAACGCCGTCAAGTTCGACAACCGGCTCCAGCGTTTCGACGTGCCTCCCGCCAACTTCATCACGCTGGACAAGAAGAACCTCGTCATCGACGCCTACGCGCGGTACCGGATCACGGACCCGCTCCTCTTCCTCCAGAACCTTCTGAACCTGGAGGCCGCCGGCCCCAAGGTCGGCGACATCGTCACCTCCGAGCTCAACAAGGAGGTCGCCCGCGACAACCAGACGGACATCATCTCCGAGACCCGCGAGCAGGTCATGGAGCGCGTGACCGTCGCATCCCAGCAGATTGCCGCCACCAGCGGCGAGGCCGGGCGCGGCCTCGGCATCGAGATCGTCGACGTGCGCATCAAGCGGGCCGATTTCCCTGCCACCATCGCCACTTCCGTCTTTGACCGCATGAACGCCGAACGCCGCCGCGTCGCCAACCAGGAGCGCGCCGAGGGCGAGCGCACCAAGCTCCAGATCCAGTCCGACGCCGACCGGCAGGTCGCGGAGATCGAAGCCGAGGCCCGGCGCGAGTCCCTCGAGATCCGCGGCGCCGCCGAGGGTCAGTCCATCCAGATCTTCGCTGAGGCAATCCAGCGGGACCCGGAGTTCTACGGCTTCCTGCGGAGCCTCGAGGCGTACCAGGCCTTCCTGGGTGGGGACGACACGGTCGTCCTGGGCGCCGAGTCCGAGCTGTTCAGGTTCCTCACTGCCGCCGAGGCCTCAGGGGGAGGGTAGGCGCCGTCATGTCGACCATGCCGCCCGCCAACGTCGAGGCCGTCGCCGCGGCGGCCGCGCGCCTGCACGGCCAGATTGAGCGCGTCATGGTCGGCAAGCGGGAGGCCACGGAGCTCCTCCTCGTGGCCATCCTGTGCAACGGCCACGTGCTCATAGAGGACGTCCCCGGCATCGGCAAGACGATGCTGGCGCGCTCCCTCGCAAAGTCGCTGGGGTGCAGCTTCCGCCGCGTGCAGTTCACGCCGGACCTGCTGCCCTCCGACATCACCGGCTCCCACGTTTTCGACCAGCGCTCCGCGGAGTTCTCCTTCCGCCCCGGCCCGGTGTTCACGCAGGTGCTGCTCGCGGACGAGATCAACCGCGCGACGCCGCGAACGCAGTCGGCGCTGCTGGAGGCGATGGAGGAGAAGCAGGTGACGGCGGAGGGCGACACGCACCCGCTGCCCAAGCCCTTCCTCGTGATGGCGACGCAGAACCCCGTCGAGTTGGAGGGGACCTTCCCCCTGCCGGAAGCGCAGCTCGACCGCTTCCTGCTGCGCGTCCGCATGGGCTACCCCACCGAGGATGAGGACGCCCTCATCCTCGACCGCTTCATGCGCGACAACCCCATCGAGGACCTGGAGCCCGTCGTCTCCGACGAGGAGCTGCTGCGGCTGCAGGTCCTCTGCCGCGAGGTCGCCGTCGAGCCGGACGTCCGCGACTACATCAGCCGGGTCACGCAGGCCACCCGCGTCCACCCGCAGGTGGAGCTGGGCGCCAGCCCGCGCGCCATGCTGGGGCTGCTCCACGCGTCCCAGGCGCGGGCCGCGGTGAACGGCCGCGGCTACGTCATCCCGGACGACGTGAAGGCGCTGACCTCCGCCGTATTCGAGCACCGCATCAGCCTGCAGGCGCAGACCAACCTGCGCGGCGAGTCCGCCACGTCGGTGCTCGACGAGATCGTGGGGTCCGTCGCGACGCCGGTGGAGCAGGAGACCGCCGGCGCTCCCTCCGGAGACTGACCGTGGTAGGGGAGGGCTGGCTCCTCATCACCCTGACGCTCCTCATCATCTCGCTGGTTACCCAGCAGGTCCCCCTGTTGCTGCTGACCACCCTCGTCTTTCTCTCCGGGCTGCTCGTGCGCGTCTGGAGCCACTTCGCACTGGCCCGCGTGTCCCACGAGCAGCAGCTCAGCCACGAGCACGTCTTCTACGGCGAGACCGTAGCCGTCGACGTCACCGTCTCGAACCGCAAGATGCTGCCGCTTCCCGTCGTGCAGATGACGCTGGAAGCGCCGGAGGAGCTGCCCGTGCAACGGGGCTCGGTGACGCCCGCGGCGGGCAACCCCTTCCGCATCAACCTCACCAGCATCCTCTCCGTCGGCTGGTACCGGCGCATCACGCGGCGCTACCTGCTGCACTGCTCCAAGCGGGGCACGTACACCTTCGGCCCGTCCTCGCTGTCCGTTCGCGACCCCTTCGGCTTCACCTCCAAGGACACGGACTTCGATGAACGCTCGCACCTGGTGGTGTACCCGCGCATCGTGCCGCTGCGGGCGCTCGGCCTGCCGTCGACGGAGATCCTCGGCGAGCGGCGCGTCCGGCGGCAGATCTTCGAGGACCCGCTGCGCATCGTGACCAGCCGCGAGTACGTCGCCGGCGATCCGCTCAACCGCATCAACTGGCGCGCGACGGCCCGCAAGGGCGGCCTGCAGACGCGCGTGCTGGAGAGCACGTCGACGCCCAACGTCGCGGTCTTCCTCGACGTGAACACGATGGAGTCGCGGTTCCAGGCGCCGTCGGAGCCGCTCCTGGAGGCCGCCGTATCCGTCGCTGCGTCCATTGCGAGCCACGCCATCACAGCGCGCTACGAGGTGGGCGTGTACGTCAACGAGGCGTACCGCGGCACGCGCGAGATGATCCGGTTCGCGCCCTCGCGGAACCCCGGACAGCTCACGCAGGTGCTCACGGGGCTGGCGCACCCGCAGGGTTGGGCGCTGCACCCCATGGAGCGCGTCCTCACGACGGAGGGGCGCAGCCTCCCGTGGACGGCCAGCATCCTCGTTGTCACCGCCGTGCCCACTCCCCGCCTGCTGGGGACGCTCCGCCGCTTCAAGCGAGCGGGCCGGCGCGTCGCGCTGGCGCTTGTGGGCCCGGCGTCCATGACCTCGGCTCCAGGCGACATCCCCACGTTCGGTGTCCCCCTCGCCGCGCTGCAGGGCCACACCGGCGTGCTGGAGGTGGTCGCGCAATGAACCGCCTCTACGCAGCCCTGCTCGTGCTGATGGAGCTCCTCTGGAGCTACTCCATCATCGTTGCTCTGACGGAGTGGGGATGGATCGGCTGGGACCGGCCGCCCGTGTCATTGCCGGTCGCCCTCGTGCTGGCGGCGGCCGCCACCGCGCCGGCCTTCATGGCGGAGAGCGCCTCACCGCTCGTGCAGCGACTCCGGATTATCGTGCTGCCGGCGCAGGTGCTTCTTGTTGTCGCCGTCGTGCGCTACGAGGCCTCCGGCGGATACGGTCTCTTCGACCCCGGCTGGGTCAGCGGCGTCTGGGACGCGCCGCAGATCTTCCTCGGCGCGCTCGCCTACTCCACGTTCCTCCTCTGGCGCGGCGCGATAGCCACCTCTCCCCTGCCGGTCCCGGAGCGGCTTCACTCGCGATTCCTGCTGGGGTTAGCTGTCCTGTTTGGCGCGCTGCTCCTCGCTTTCTTCGCCGACAACGCCTACGACACGCGCAGCCCCCTGCTCGCGCTGGGCATCTACGGCGTCACGTACTTCGGCATCGGCATGTCGGCCATCGCCATCGCCAACCTGCGCGACGTCCGGCGGGAGATGGCGCGCCGCTCCGACATGAACACCCTCTCCCTGCGCGAGTGGATGGCTGTGCCGCTGACGGCCATCTCCGGCATGCTGCTGGTCTCGATGGTCTTCTCGGCCCTCTTCTCCTTCGACATCGCCCGGTTGCTTCTCATCCCGCTGGAGTACATCGCCAGGGGCATCGCCTACGCCATCCTGTACGGCATCATCTGGCCGTTCAGCTTCGTGGCGGGAGCGCTGGTCTGGGTGCTTCAGCGGCTTGTCCGCACGGTCTCGGACGAGGAGCAGGAGGGCGCGGCTGCCGAGCTGGAGGACGAGCCCCTGATGGTGGAGGAGGGCGCCGCTTTCATCCTCTCCGACGCGGCGCTCCTTGCCCTGCAGTGGGCGGCGGGCATACTCGTCGCGTTGCTGGTCATCTGGGTGCTGGCTCGCGCGCTCGGGCGGTTCCGGCGCAGCGGCGGCGATGACGACGACGAGGAGGTGAGCGAGTCGCTGGGCGCGTGGACCAGCTTCAAGCAAGACCTGCAGATGTTCCTCGCCTGGATCGCCGGCCTGTTCCGCCGCCGTCAACCCGAGCCGGTGGTCGAGCCTGTGGCGCCCGTGTCCATCACCGGCGAGCTGCAGGCCTCCCGCGACTTCACCATCCGCGAGATCTACCAGGGCCTGCTGTGGGAGGGCCGCGCCACGGGCCAGCCCCGCCGCGACGCCGAGACGCCGTACGAGTACGGCTCGCGCCTCGGGCCGCTGGACTCCCGGGACGACGCGGCAGCCCTCGACCACATCACGCAGGCGTACGTGGAAGCGCGCTACGGCGGCGGCGAGCCCTCGGCGGAGCGCCTGCGCTGGCTCAACCGCCAGTGGCTGCGGCTGCGCGCCGCGCTGGGGCGGGGTGAGTGAGGGGTAGGGAGAAGAGTGGTCACTTGGACCTCGCCCTGCTACATGCAGAGAGCGAACAGTGCTCTGGCTCGCGCCCTTGGGACAAGCTCCTGAGCTATCGGGTCTACCATTAACATCAGTGCTTCCAGTGTGACGGCCCCCATGATTGGTTCAGCATCGTCATCGCCGAAGGCCACTGGTGCAACGCCGGAAACGCCCAGCACCTCAAACCGTGCGCTGCCAAGTCCGTACTCCACTTCGCTTCGGTCGGCCAACTCGAACGCCACGGTCCGTTCAGGCACAATGCCCAAGCCGCGAAGCATGTCGGCAGGAATGATCGAATACGTTGCCCCGGTGTCCACCAAAGCTTCCACGGCAACGCTGTTCACCCCGTTCACGTCAGACACTACCAAGGTGTGCGTAAACTCCCCCATGAAGGTCCACCTCTAGGCGATTCCCCATTATGCGCGGCCAGCCGAAAGCGGCCTAAATCCGCAGCACACGCCGCGGAACAAGTCGCTGGGCGACGGGGTCCACAAGAAGCGCCATTGCTTCCAGGGTGACGGCGCCAAGTAGCGGCAACACACTCTCCGGCCCAAACACCACGGGCGTAACTCTCGATATTCCATTGAGCGTGACCCGCGCCTCACCAAGCTCGTAGGTGGCCGATCTCTGGTCACCAAATTGGAACTCCATATAGTCATCTGGCGAAACGCCCAAGTCCCTCAGGGTTGAGGCGGGCAACACCGTGTACGTAGCCCCGGTATCGACCAGCGTTTCAACCTCTACGGACGGGCCGCCGTTGAGTCCCGACACCCGGATGGTCTGCATGAATTCACCCATGATTTACACCTCTCTCAGCTATTCTAGCACTGAGAATAGGCATGTAAAGTTCAGCGATTAACAGTTGACCAGGTTCACGAATCCGGCGTCGCTTGTGGCTACTCCACCCGCCGCACGCGCACGCGCACCTCGAGCGTCGTCTCCCCGCTGCCCAGCAGCACGCCGCGCGTGGGCGCCACGTCCTGGTAGTCGCGGCCGACGGCGATGCGGATGTGGCGCTGGTCCGGGTGACACCGGTTGGTCGGGTCGAAGCCCACCCAGCCGAGCTCCGGCAGCCGGCACTCCACCCACGCGTGCGTCGCGCCCTCCGGCGGTTGCCCATCGCTCCCGCGCCGCATCTCGACGTAGCCGGAGACGTATCGCGACGGCAAGCCCCACGAGCGGGCGACGGCAAGCATGACGTGGGCGTAGTCCTGGCACACGCCCCTGCCCGACTCCAGCACGTGGTCGATGGGCGAGTACGTCGACGTGGTCCCCGTCTGATACGTGAAGCTGTCGTGGACCGCCTCCATCACCCGGTTGAGCGCCGTCAGCGGGTCCGCCGCCGGGGCGTCGAGCCCCGTCCGCGCCATGAATGCGTTCAGCGCGGCCGAGGGCTGCGTGAGGGCCGTCGGGTGCGTGAAGTCCCAGTCGACGAACGATCCCGCCCATGCGCGCACCTCGTCCCATGCGCCGGCCCCCAGCGACTCCGGCGGCGCCGGCCGGGGCAGCGAGTCCACGATGGAGTGGGCGGTGATGATGAGTCCTTCATGCTCGCGGTGGATGTTCAGGACGTGCTTGGTGTTGCCGAAGCTGTCCACCTCGGCGTTGAACGGGGCGTGCGGTTCCGTGGCGAGCTCGAACCGCGCAACGTGCTGCCCGTCGCCGTCATGCGGGCGCAGGCAAACGGACATGACGCAGTTCCGCACGGGGGTCTCATACGTGTACCGGGAGACATGCTCGATCTCATACCGAATGGGCGCCGTCATGCCGTCACCGCTGCCGGAAGTCCTCGATGGGATAGTCGAAGTATGTCGCCGCCACAAGGTCGTGCATCGAGCGGCAGTGGTCGTTGATCTCCTGCAGCAGCGGCTCCGGGTTGTCGCGCCCGTCCCACTCGTAGCGCACGAGAGCTGTCACGCGCCCCGCCAGCCGCGCGGCGTCGGCGCTCGCCCCCGTGTCCGGCCCCGGGCCGAGCCCGTCCAGCGCCTCCGCCACCTGCCCCAGCGAGCGCGCCAGGGCGCCCGGCAGCAGCGAGTCCGTCACCAGCAGGTCCAGGACATGGTCCGGCTCGACCTGCACGCCGTGGCGGTACACGTAGGCGTCGAAGGCGTGGTACAGGCGCAGGAGCGTCCCCCAGTCGCCGTCGAAGGTATCCTCCGCCTGCCGCGACAGCGCGATCTGCGTCAGCAGCAGCGACATCGTCTGCTGGACCCGTTCGATCGCGCGCCCCAGCCGCATGAACAGCCACGCCTCGTCGCGGTACATCGTATCGGCAGCCGAGCCCGTGAAGGCGGAGATGGCGCCCGCCGTCTCGGCATAGAAACTCTCCGGGGATATGCGCCAGATGTCCTGAATGCCCATGTGCTGCAGTCGCAGGTAGGTGCGGTTCAGGTTGAGCCACATGACCTCAGTGATGCTGGCGCGCATCTGCCGGGCGTTCTCCCGCCCCACTGCGAAGCAGCTCCACACGGAGCCGGGGTTCAGCCGCTCGAATGTCAGGTCCTCGGCAAGGGTGTACGAGTCGAAGATGAGCCCCTCGTCCGATTCCAGCTCGCCGATGTCGCCCCACGGAGGCTGCCGATGGACATTGCCGTAGATGCGGCTCCACCCGAAGTGGACCTCGCGGAAGGGCCGGTCGACCAGCGCCTCCATCTGCAGCGCGAGCAGCCGGCACAGGTGCTCCGCGCGGTCGAGGTAGCGGCTCATCCAGTAGAGACCCTGGGCAGTCCTGGACAGGATCATCTCACTCCTCCAGCACCCACAGGTCCTTGCCGCCGCCGCCCTGGCTGGAGTTCACCACCAGGCTGCCCGGCCGGAGCGCGACGCGGCAGAAGGCGCCGGGCACGGTGCGGGCATGCTGCCCTTGCAGCAGGAAAGGCCGCAGGTCCACGTGGCGCGGCGCGAACCCGCCTTCCACGAGACACGGCGCCCGCGACAGCGCCAGCGTCGGCTGCGAGATGAAGTCGGCAGGATTGGCCCGGATCTCCCGCGAGTAGGCCTCGCGCTCCTCAGGCGTCGCGTGCGGGCCCACCAGCATGCCGTAGCCGCCGGAGCCGCCCACGCGCTTGACCACCAGCTTGTCCAGGTTGTCCAGCGTGTACTCCAGCCCGTCGGGCCGGCGGCAGAGGTGGGTCTCCACGTTCTGCAGCAGCGGCTCCTCGCCAAGGTAGTAGCGCACCATGTCCGGCACGTAGTTATAGACGCTCTTGTCGTCGGCGACGCCCGTGCCCGGCGCGTTCGCCAGCGTCACGTTGCCCAGCCGATAGGCGTGCATCAGCCCCGGCACGCCCAGCAGCGAGTCCGGGCGGAAGACGAGCGGGTCCAGGAAGTCGTCGTCCACCCGGCGGTAGATGACGTCGACGCGCCGCAGCCCCGACGTCGTCCGCGTGTACACGAAGCCGTCGTTGACGACGAGGTCGCGCCCCTCCACCAGCATTGCGCCGAGCTCCCCGGCGAGGAACATGTGCTCGTAGAAGGCCGAGTTGTAGATGCCCGGCGTCAGCAGCACGATGGACGGGTCCGGCTGCCCCCGCGGCGACAGCTCCCGGAGCGTCTCGCGCAGCAGGCGCCCGTAGTGCTCGACGTCCCGGACGCGCGTGCTCCGGTAGACGCGGCGGAGGGCGGCCTTCACCGCCTTCCGGTTGGCGATCATGTACGACACGCCGGAGGGCACCCTCAGGTTGTCCTCCAGCACGAAGAAGCCGTCGTTTGTCCGCACCAGGTCCGTGCCGCAGATGGCCACCCACACACCGTAGGGCACTTCCATGCCCCGCATCTCCACCCGGTACTGCGGGCAGCCGCGCACCACGTCGACGGGTATAACGCCGTCCTCGATGATGCGCCCGTCTCCGTACACGTCGGACAGGAAGCGGTTGAGGGCGGTGACACGCTGCACCAGCCCGCGCTCCAGGAAGTCCCACTCGGCGGCCGTGATGATGCGCGGCACGCAGTCGACGGGGATGATGCGCTCCTCTGCCTCCTCGTCCCCGTACACGGTGAACGTGATGCCCTCCGTGGAGAACGAGTGCGTGACGCGCTCCTGGATGCCCGCCAACTCCTCCTGGCTCAGCCCCAGCAGCGCTTCATGCAGCCGCTGTGAGCCGACTCGGGGTTCTCCGTTGGGCAGAAACATCTCGTCAAAGATGGTCTGGTCCAGTCCGTAGCCCTTGAAGTCCAAGCAGTCCCCCTGCAGTCGTGTGTTCGCAACAGTATACCGACTGCGTAAACGGGCACGCCACGCGGGGCGCGGGCATGGTGGGAGACTGTAGGGGCGACCCTTGTGGCCGCCCGCCCCCGCCCACCCTAGCCCTCCGCAACTGTCGTTCCTGCGCAGGCAGGAACCCAGAGGGGCGGGGTGCGGTGGGGCGGTCTCCGTAGGGGCAACCCTTGTGCCCCCACCCCCACCTTGTCCCCCCACCGCGATGCCTCGTATCATGGGCGCGGCACAGCGCACACGCATCCCATTCGACCTGTCGGAGGACATCGTGGACTCGAAGGCCTTTGTTGACGAGCTCGTCGGCATGGTGGACGACTTCTGCCGCACGCTGGACGACTCGCCGCCCGCCTACAGCTACATCCCCCTGTCGTCGGACGACGAGCGCGTGCTCGTCATGAAGAGCCGCCTCTTCAACGAGCAGCGCGCGGCCGACCTCTACGGCTCCTGGCTGCGCACCACGCCGGAGTTTGACGTCAAGACCCTCATGGCCGAGTCGGCCCATGAGGAGATGGAGCACGCGGGCATCCTGTCGGAGCGCATCCGCGGCATGGGCCACGACCCGTTTGACTACAGGCCGCTGCCCGCCCAGATGGCCATGTTCAACGCGCTGGAGGGCCTGCCGGACACCTGCCAACGCATCGCCGGTTTCGCTCTCGCGGGCGAATCCGTGGCGACGTACCTCATCCTGAAGTCGCTGGAGGCCGACTCCGTGCCCGACTGGATCAAGGCCCCCTACCGCCGCATCGCGGAGGACGAGGTCGGCCACGGCAGCGTCCCCCGGCAGGTGCTCATCGAGCACGCCACGACGCCCGAGCGGCAGGACGCCGCCCGCCGCGCCGTCGCCATGCGCCTCGTCCTCTTCCGCGAATACCTCGCCAGCCTCGACCGGTGGGTGCTCGGCCGCGGCCCGTGGTAGACGCCAACAGATAATTCGGGAGGAAACCATGCACGCAATCCAGATGGCAGAGGTCGGCGGGCCCGAGGTGATGAAGTACGTGGAGCTGCCGGACCCGGAGCCCGGCCCGGGGCAGGCCCTCGTCGAGATCAAGGCCGCCGGCGTCAACTACACGGACGTCTACAGCCGCTCCGGCACGAACCACCCGCCGTCGCTGCCCGCCATCCCCGGCATCGAGGCCGCCGGCGTCGTGCTCAAGCTCGGTGAGGGCGTGACGGAGGTGGCGGTGGGCGACCGCGTCGCCTATTCCAGCGGCCCCGGCTCTTACGCTGAAATCAACGCCGCTCCCGCGTGGCGGCTCATGCCCATTCCCGACGGGCTCACCTTCGAGGAGGCCGCCGCGGCCATGCTGCAGGGCATGACGGCGCAGTACCTGGTGACCGATTGCTACGCGCTCAAGCCCGGCGACGTCGCCCTCATTCACTCCGGCGCGGGCGGCGTCGGCCGCCTGCTCATCCAGATGGCCAAGCTCAAGGGCGCCGAGGTCATCACCACCGTCTCCACCGGCGAGAAGGCTGAGATCGCCAAGGCTTGCGGCGCCGACCACGTGGTGATGTACACCCAGGAGAGCTTTTCGGAGGCCGTCAAGCGCATCACTGACGGGAAGGGCGTCCAGGTGGCGTACGACGCTGTCGGCGCAACGACGTTTGACGAGAGCATCGCGTCGCTGGCGGTGCGCGGCTGCATGGTCGCCTACGGGCAGGCGTCCGGGCCCGTGCCGCCGGTGCCCCTCGCGACGCTCAACCCCAGGTCGCTCTTCCTGACGCGCCCGACGCTCGTGAGCTACACGCTGACGCGCGACGAGATTGCGATGCGCTCGGGGCAGGTCTTCGAGTGGATCAGGGCGGGCGATCTGAAGCTCAGCATCTCGCAGGAGTTCCCGCTGAGTGAGGCCGCCGAAGCGCACCGCCAGTTGGAGGGCCGCCTCACGACGGGCAAGCTGCTGCTCAAGCCGTAGGGGCAACCCCTGTGATTGCCCTTCCCCGCACCGGTTCGTCCTGAGCGTGTCTAAGGGGCCTGTCGAAGGGCGAATCACCACTCATACCGACGGAGGCCGGTATCCGGAAGGGTCGATAGCGGCTGGCCATCGTCCGTTCACCCTGCGATTCCCTCAGCGGGAACAGGGAGGGGGGCGTCCCGCTCGGAGCGCCCCCCCTCATTCGCTAACTGCCGTTCCCGTTTCCGGACGTCGCCGCAAACACCACGACCGCGAATATCACGTAGATGATGGCGGAAGGGATGATCGCCAGCAGCACTACGAAGAATGCCCGCAGTAATGAAGTGTAGTCCAGCGTCTGCCGGGCAGAGATGACCACGCCGATGAACTGCCACACGAACACGACGAACGTGATGATCGGGCCCACCGTGCCAATAAAGGCGAGGACGTTCAGGATGCCGGGCGTCTGCGCGAATGCCGTCCCTCGCGCAACCTGCCCCCAGTTGGCGTGGGTGTTTTCCGTCCGAAGGATGGTGCCCCCGATCATGTAGATCATGAGGGCCCAGATCGCCCAGAAGGCGACTCCGCGGACGGCGGCGAAGACCAGCGCGTCCACGATCTCGCCATCGCCGCCGAAGTACTCGCCGAGACCGCTCAGGATTGAGATGACGATCACAAGCAGCAGCGCTTGTGGCATCGCGCCGCTATCCTGCTCCACGTCCTCATACGCGTGGGGGTCCAGGCGGGCCGCGCCGAACATCCGGGCCAGCATGTTCATCTACCTGCCTCCTCGTGTTCTGCTCCGCGGGGAACGGAGCGACGTTTCCGTTGGGCCCCGTTGGCCTCAACCGGACTCATACTACCACGCACCGCAACGAATTCAACTGCACGTAAGGGCAGCAATCACGCAATTCGTTGAGTGGTAGGAATCATCGATTGTCGAGAGAGCGGAAAGTGTTCTCCACAAATGAAGCGGGGCTTCCGAAATCGGAAGCCCCGCTCTCCGCTTCGATGTGTCGTGGGGACTAGTACAGGTGCGGCTGCACCGCCGTCGCGATGGAGACCTCGATGTCCCTGATCGCCTGCGTCATGGCCTGGCTGATGAGGTCCAGCCGGCGCACCTGCTCAATGCGGTCGGACACGCGATCCAACTCCTGCCTGGAGAGCATGTTCTTGAAGATGCCGGTGGCGTCGGCCAGCCCGATGGTGACGATGTCGCGCGGTTCAGGGATCTCCTCGCTCAGCAACACGTCCATGATGCGGCGCCGCACCGCCATCTCCTGGCTGCTGTCGACGGCCGGGTACTGCTGTGACCTGAAGACCCACAGGAAGCGGTTCTCCCGCTCCTCCAGGATTCCCGCCGCAACCAGCCGTTTCAGGCACTCCTCGCGGATGGTCGGGGCGCGCTCGGCCTCCCGTTCCACCCAGTAGCGGGCGTCCCGCTCCTGCCCGGCGGCCACGTCCGCCACGATGTCCTTCAGCGTCGGGTCGAGCAGAGAGTCACCCGTCGGCTCGCCGTCGAGAAGGACCAGCTTCGTCAGGTCCGTGTCGATCTTGTTCTCCAGCGCCAGGTCCATCAGGACGCCGCCGGCCAGGGCGTAGTCCATCGACCAACTGGGGATATGGGCGAAGCTCCCGCTCTCGTCATCCAGCAGCAGCAGAATCATCTCTTCCGCGAATCTCAGCATGTGCGCACCCTCTCCATATGCAATTCGGCGTGCTGTCAGCCGTAGCCTGACGTGAGGCCATCCAGTCTGCGGCGCCATTATAGCACCGTGACAAACGCAATGGGGCGGGAATACCCTCGAATGAGGACATTCCCGCACACCGTGCAGGCCGAACCGCGCAACCATATTGCGATAGGGATGGGCGCGGCTACAATTATTTCCAGTCGCAACGGATTCGGCAGGCGATTGGGGTGCGCCGATTCAGTACCAGGAGCATTACGACATGCCCACGGTTCTCAAGGTCACCGCACACCTGCTCCTTTTCCTAGCCGCAATCATCGTCTTCTACCTCGGTTTGGGTGTGGGGCTGTCATACAGCCCGCTTTGGGGCACCGTCCTGTGGATCGCCGCCGGCGGGATCATCGCCGTGAACATCCTCTGGCTCGTGCGAAAGCGGCAGTGACGTGCGGGCCGCCGCCGGAGTCAGACCGCCGGTTTGACCCAGTCGGCGCCCGCCCATAGAATCAGGCCGAAACTCCACCGCCGGAGGCATGCCATGTACCTGGTCCAGGAAGTCCTGCGCGTCAGCAACGGCCGCAACGTGGAGGCCATCAACCGGCTGCACTGGATCCACTCTCTCATGCAGCCCCAACCGGGCTTCGTGTGCGCCCAGGTTTGCGCCTACCTCGGCAATTCGTCGCGCCACCTTGTCCTGCGCATGTGGGAGGACAAGGCCGCCTACGAGGCCTTTCGCGCGACGCCCGAGGGCTCGGGCTACTCCGCCAACCGGCCTCCCGGGCTCTACGAGGCGCAGCCCTGCGGCCGCGAGTGGGAGCTCTCCGCGGAGACCGTGGGACCCGCCGCCGGCAACTGGCTCATGCGCGGCGAGTTCGACATTACGGAGGGCCGCTGGGACGACTACCTCAAGCTCCGCGCGATGCAGGATGAGGTGCACCTCTCCTCCGGCGGGCTGGTGGTGGCCCGGCAGTTCAAGCAGCTGGACGCCGAGAACGCCGCGCTCATGCTCATTCGCAAGACGGGCCGCGCCGACCACCTGAAGTACATGGAGAACGAGAACCTGCCCGGGACCAACCCGGACCGGCCTCGCGGAACGTTCACCGCGCGCGGCAACGAATACTACGAGATCGTCGACGAGACGCTGCCCTAGCTCCGCCGCACGTCCGGCGGGCTGAGGCCGCTCCCATCGTGATTGGGGCAGTCTCAATTGAGTTTCAATTGGGTTTGACGCCCCCTGGTGCTCCCCATACAATCATGCCGTCTATTCCAGTTGGGAGGGCAACTATGTTTCTGGTTCAAGAAATCCTGCAGTTTGGCAACGGTAGGAACACGGAGGCTGTCGCTCGGCTCAACTGGATCCACTCGCTGATGCAGCCCGCGCCCGGCTTCCTGGGCGCGCAGATCTGCCAGTACCTGGGCAACTCCATGCGCCACCTCATTCTCCGCATGTGGGAGGACAAGGAGGCCTTCGAGGCCTTTCGCGCCACGCCTAACGGCTCCGGCTACTCCGCTAGCCGCCCTCCCGGCATCTACGAGGGGCAGCCATGCGGCAGGCAGTGGACGCTGGCCTCGGAGATGCAGGGGCGGGTCGACGGCAACTTCCTCATCCGCGCCGAGGTCGACGTCGCCGACGGCCGTTGGGACGACTACATGACCCTCAAGAAGGCCCAGGATCGCATCCACCAGGCGGCCGGGGGGCTGGTCTATTCCTGGAACTTCCGCCAGCTGGACGCCGACAACGGCGCGCTGCTCCTCATCCGCAAGACCGGCCGGGACGACCACATGCGGTACGTGGAGAGCCTGATGAAGTCGCAGCTCCGCGACACAGGCCCGCAGAACACGTCCACGCCCCGCGGCGACTACATGGAATACTACGAGGTCATCGACGAGACCAAACCGTCCTAAGAGGACTCCCCCGTTCGCCCTGAGCCTGTCGAAGGGGTCGTCCTGACCGCGTCCTGAGCCTGTCCTGAGGGTTTCGAAAGTCTTGGCGAAGGGGCTGCCCAGCCCCCTTTACCGCACACCGGCGAATCCGGTGCCCAGAGAGCCGGACCCACCATAAGCCAAAGGAGCAGCCATGACCACGCGCATCGGCATCATGGGCGCAGGGGCCCTCGGCAGCTACGTCGGCGCATTCCTCGCCCGCGCCGGTGAGGACGTGACGATGGTCGACATGTGGGCCGAGCACGTCGACGCCATGCAGCGCGACGGCCTCCGCGCCAGCGGCAGCCAGGGCGACTTCACCGTGCCCATCAAGGCCCTCCACCTGACCGAGGCCCAGGGCATCACCGAGCCGTTCGACTACGCCTTCATCGCCCTCAAGTCCTACGACACCGAGTGGGCGACCCACTTCATCAAGCGTTACGTCAAGCCCGACGGCTGCTTCATCTCGCTGCAGAACTGCTGGAACGACCCCGTCGTGGCGGGCGTCGTGGGGCCGGAGAACGCCATGGGCTGCATCGCGTCGCACATCGAGGTCGCCCTGTGGGAGCCCGGCCACGTGCAGCGCGGCGGCGCCGTCGGCCGTGACTCCGGCCACGTCGTCTTCCGCGTCGGCGAGCAGAGCGGTCGGATCACCGACCGTTCCGAGTACGTGGCAGGCCTGCTGGACAACATCGACGGCTCCTACGCGACGGACAACCTGTGGGGCGAGCGGTGGGCCAAGCTGTGCCAGAACTCCATGGGCAACGCCATCTCCGCCATGACCGGCATGGGCACCAACGAGCTGGCCGTCGACGTCCGTTGCCGCACCATCTCCATCAACCTCGCCAAAGAGGCCGCGCGCGTCGGCCTCGCCCTCGGCTACGACGTCGTCGACATCAACGGCAAGCCCGCGAAGCTGTGGGCGGACGCGGAGCGCGGCGACGTCTACGAGGAGTTGGACAACTACTTCGCCAACCGGCGCACGCGGGTGAACTGGCTGGCGTCCATGGCCCAGGACGTGCACAAGGGCCGCCGCTCGGAGGTCGCCTACATGAACGGCCTCGTCTGCGCCAAGGGCCGCGAGGTCAGCATCCCGACGCCGTACAACGACGCCATCGTCTCCGCCATGCAGCTCATAGACGACCGCGTCATGCCGCCGGGGCCGGAGCTGATAGACATCGTGCTGGACGGCGCGGGAGCGGGGTAGGGGCGTTCAATCCCTAAGCGTTGTTGAAATCATCTCGGCTGATGCCGAGGTCTCGAAGAATCCGATGAAGCGTACCTGTGCGCAAGTCCTTGCTTCCCCAATTGGGGATGATTGTCACTTCACCGTCAGCGTTAGTCCAAACTTCGTGACTGCCCGAAGCCTGCCGATAAAAAGCGCATCCAAGACGTCGCAGCTTACGAGAAAGCTCAATATATCTCAAACGACAACGACCAGCTCCGGGGTGTCCACCACCTCAACCCCAACCGGCAGGTCATCGCCGCGCTCCAGGTACAACTCGATGACAACAGCGGCCACGTCCTTCAGGTACTCGCAGGCCTTCTCCTGCGTTTCACCCCACGCTCGGCAACCCGGAAGGTCAAGTGCCTCGGCAAGGTACATGTCCTCGGTGTCCTCAGACGGCTCGTGCATGACATAGCGCAGTCGGTATTGTTTCGACTCACTCATTGGGCTTCCCCGCTTTACGGCAGTTACGATCCCTCAAGATTGAATCCTAACACACGCTACCTTCCGCCAGAAGCGGACCGCCAGCCAACAGAAGGCATTCACGTTAGCCGCTTGGCCTCAAGCTCACCGGCGTCTCCAAGTAATTGACGCCGTACCAAAGCGTTGTGAACGGCTCCGTCGGCGGCTCCTTTGGCTTCCCGCGCTGTGGCGGCGAGAAGTACACCGCCCCCTCCCGGGTCTCGTTCCGTTGCACTGCAACCCGGTGCAGGCTGTCATCCGGTCTCTCCTCATCCTCCTTGAAGTCGCGGGGCTCCCACAAGTGCTGGATCACTCCGAACTCGTCCGGTGTTGTCCCAATCTGCAGTAGGTCGTCGTTGAAACGTCTCGCCCCTCGATGCCTTGAGGTCACCCGCAACGGCAGCCGTACCACGTCCTCGGCCACCCGCTCCGGCGCACCCAGCGCTGCCACGTCCCACCACGCGCCGCCGGGGACAACCGCTACCTTGACTACGTCGCCGATGCCCGCGACCGGCGCCTCGCCCAGGTCCGCCCACTGGCTGCCGGATCCTCGCATCTGCTTGTCAAAGCCCCTCTTGTCCAGCCTGCGCTCGGGCACGCCGTCCCGAAATCGAATGCGCTCGGAGGGTTCCACGCTCCTCTTCAGGTCTACCTTGATGATCGTCTCGCTGTCATCCAGCCACGTCAGTTCGACGAAGCGTCGTCTGGGGACCGTCCTCCGTTCCTCGTCATCCCTAGCCCTGAAGTAGACATAGCTGTCGTAACTCCCGCCCTCTACAAGCGCGAAGTCCTCGAAGTCGGGCTCCTGAATGCTCACGAACTCGCTTTCCCACGCAATCCGCCCGCCTGCGTCATTCTCCGTCGTGTACATCAGCGCGGGGTAGCCGCCGACACTGAAGTGCGACCACCGGTGGATGATGCCCGTGTACCGCACCGGCACCCGTACCCGCTCGCGGTCTCCCTCGATCCGCTCCGGCCTCCCCAGCACCGTGATCGCGAAGGGCGGCTCTTTCCAGGACGTCTGCAACACCACCGCCTCGCCAATGGCAACTGACTGGCCCTCCCCAGCCTTCTCCTCGCTGGACTCATCATCCTTGAAGAACCCAAACAAACGCAGGACCATGTACGGGATGCCAAAGAGAATGACCGCCATGGTCGCAAGCAACAAGTGAAGATCAATCGTCTGAAGCGCAGTCGTCTCCTTCCCTCTCAACCTGGCGTACAGCGCTGACGCCAGACGAAACGGAAACAGCGCAAGGGTTTGGATGGCGTATCCAAACCCGCTGAGCACGTCCGAAGTGCGGTGCGGGCCAAAGACAACGGCAATAGCCACAACGACAACGATGACTATCCCAACAATAATCAGCGCCGGCATGAAGACTCCTTCTGCCGAAATTGAACCAGTCCCCGGTTCTTATCCTCCCGTTCGCCCGTCGTAGGGGCGACCCTTGTGGTCGCCCTTCCCCCGCTCGCCCTGACCACGTCCTGAGCTTGTCGAAGGAGCCTGTCGTAGGGGCAACCCTCGTGGTTGCCCTGCGCTCCACCCCCTACCCTCCAGCAACCCTCGTGGTTGCCCTACGCCCCCAGCAACCCCCGCAGTTCCCGCACGTCGCCGACGCTCTCCAGGTCCCGCACCGCCGCGATGAGCCGGTCCGCCTTCTCCGCGCCCAGCGACGGCGCGAGCAGGTCCCGCGCTTTGGCCTCGACCTCTTCCGTGGTCATCGGGTTCTCCATCGTCCCCCGCACGGCCACCACGTGGTCCCGGTACGTCTGTCCGTCGGTGGTGGTCACCTCCACGACGGCCTGCCGCGGGCTCTCCGCCGTTACCAGCGCGTCGTCGCCGATGAGCTCCACCTTGTCCCGGATCGTCAACATCGCCGGGTCGGCGAAGCGCTCGTAGTCGTGCGCCGCCGCGAAGGAGATGCCGCCGTCCGTCAGGTACACGGCCATCATGTGCTGCAGGCAGATGTTGGGCATCTCCCGGTTGTTCACCGTCCGCGCGCCGCCGACGCCCATCGTCACCTTGATGTGCTCCACCTCGTCCGGCCGCAGCGGGCGCGCGTCCAGGATGTGCCCCAGCGCGTCCGCCGCCGCCTGGATCGGCGACCCGACGCAGTGCTTCTTGATGTTCGTGCGCATCACCTCGTACCGCTCGCCAAGCTCGGCGATGATCTCGTCCGGGTTCGGCGACGGCGAGAACGACCGGAAGAAGTTGCGCTCCCCCTGGAAGACGTCCCACACGCCGGTGAACCCCATGTCGACCAGCACCGCGGCGGTCACGCCGCTCCGCGCCGGCATCCCCGCAAAGTCGAACGCCTTCTCGATGTGGTCCGTGTCCCGCGCCCACGTGGGGATGCCCGACGTCTGCTGCGCCGTGTAGGAGACGAGGTAGCGCAGCTGCTCCTCGCTCACCTCCGTGCACGCCCCCGCGGCCATCGCCGCGCCGAAGACGCCGCCTAGGCTGTGGCTGCTGAAGCCGCGCTCCGCCTCCAGCGTGTACCGTTCGCCCAGCGCGTGCATGACGCGGGCGCACAGGTCGTACCCCAGCACCACCGCGTTCAGCAGCCGCTCGCCGGACACCCCGCCGCGCTCGCCCATCGCCATCGCCGCGGGCACGATGGCGCACCCCGGGTGAGTCCCCGACGGCGCGTGCGAGTCGTCCGTCTCGTCTGCGTGCGCGAGGAAGCCGTTGGCCATGGCGGCGGTGACGGCCGTCGTCAGGAACGGCGTCGAGAGCACCTGCGCCTCCTCCGTCCCGCCCTGGCTCCGCGCGAACTCGATGGCGGCGCGCCCCGGCTCCAGCGCGGCGCCGGACACCATGGCGGCGATCGTGTCGAGGATGTGGTGCTTGCCCTTGAGGGCCACTTCCGGGGGCAGCGTCGTGCTCCTCGCCTGCGCCATGTAGCGCGTCAGGGCTTCCATGTGGTCGGTCATGGCTCCTCCTTGGGCGGCTGGGTGTGCCGGAGTATCTGCCCCCCGCCGCGGCATCGTCAATGCGCGGCCACCCTGCCACCGCCCCATTGCCCCCGCGCCGGACTCGTCACTACCCTGTCCCCATGCAGCGTCACACCATCGCGTCTACCATGTCGCGCCCACAGCATGGCCCGTCGCCGGCCCCCTCCGCGACTACAGTCACGTGCGCGCCGGCCGGCCAAACCTGGATTCGCTTCCCCCCGGGTGAATATTGGGTTTGTAGCTGCGACGTGCCAACACAGCTACAAAGCGAATGCAAAGACGAATCGCCCGCGGCTGTGGTCTCGCCGGAAACAGTGCCTCCGGCGATGGCCCTCCCGCTACCCTGCGCTTATGCACGACCGCACCATCTCCCGCAACCATCGCCTCAACCACGCCGTGCCCACAGCTTGGCCCGTTGCCGGCTCCCTCCACAACTACGGCCGCGTGCGGGCCTGCCGGCCAAACCTGGACTCGTTTCTCCCGGGAGAATATTGGACTTATAGCTGCAACGTGCCAGGACAGCTACAAAACGAATGCAAAACGAGTGGCCCGTGGCCATGGTCTCGCCGGAAACGCTTCACTTGGCCCTGCGCCGCATCGCTGTATTTGGCAAACGTGCGTCTGCACGGTATTCTATGCTCGCCAAGGAGCGCGGACACGACGCATATGGTGTCGTGCGCCCAAAGCAAGAAGAGGGGGTGGCTATGGCCGACTATCTGCTGGTTGAATCGAGAGACCCGTTTGAGTACGCCGACACGTCCTACTTCTACCAGATGGCGGAAGACCTCTGTAAAGCGGGAAACAACGTCACCTTCTTCCTGGTGCAGAACGGCGTCATCATGGCGCGGAAGGGCATCAGCAACGACGCCATCGCGAAGCTGCAGAGCGCCGCGCCTTCCGTGAAGATCCTGGCCGACGAGTTCTCCCTCCGCGAGCGCGCCATCACCGCCGACCGCCTGGCCGACGGCGTCGCGTCCTCGGACGTGGACGAGCTGGTGGAGATGCTGGCCGTCCCCGGCGTCAAGGCCGTCTGGCACTAGGCAGGAAGGCACAATCCCAAGAGGAGAAACGCTATGACAACGTCAGGAGAGAGGACGATCACCATCGCGCTCATGGACCCGCCGTACGAGTCCGGCACCACGACGACGGCGCTGCGCATGGTCGACGCCGCGCTGCGCAAGGGCATCAACGTCAACGTCTTTGCCTACGAGGGCGCGGTCAACATGACCATGAAGGCGCAGGCCCCGCACCCCAACCCCGTCAAGGGCACGTCGGTCGAGGAGCAGGACCACCCCAGCACGGCCCGGTTCATCGCCGGCCTGTTCGAGCTGTCCCAGTCCGGGCCCGCGCTGGACTGGATCAACTGCGGTCTCTGCGTCGACGAGCGCGGCGCCGGCGACTGGATCGACGGCCCGCGGCGCGGCGGCCCCGGCGACCTGCTGAAGATGTCGCAGGCCAGCACCAACACGCTGATCATCGGGACGCGCTAGCCGCCGCCTTTTTTCCCTCCCCCTGAGGGGGAAGGTTGGGATGGGGGCCGGCAGCGGCCACACCAAAACCTAGGAGGCTGATATGCCTGGCATTCTTTCCGTAGTGGAGCGGGCCTATCACGGCACCATAGAAGAGCAGGATGACACCATTCTCTGGGTCAGCCACATGATCAAGAACGCGGGCGCGGACCTCTCCGTGCTCCTGCGCAGCAACGCAGTCAACTACGCCGTCCGCGGCCAGGACGCCAGCGGCCTGAACATCGGCGGCGTCGAGCTCAGCGTGCCGCCGCGCCTGGACGACGACGTCATCGCCCTCACGAACGCCGGCGCCCCCGTCTACGTCGTCGCCGAGGACCTGGCCGACCGCGGCATCTCGACCGACGAGCTCTGCGAGGGCGTCCAGACCGTCGCCCGCGCGGACCTCGCCAAGCTCTTCGACGCCCACGACGCCATCTGGCACTGGTAACGGGCCCGCAAGCCCCGCATTAACGCGGTAACTCAAGGCGATGGCCGGCTTGTTCAGACGGGGCTCGCCGTTTGACAGTTGACTTTTGGCCTACCTATAATCGAGGTTAAGCAATTCAGCGTTAGGAGTCTTGGGTCTCATGTTGCGAATCAGGCTTCGCCGGATGGGGAAAAAGAAGCAGCCCAGCTACCGCGTCGTCGTCATGGACGCCCGGTCCCCCCGCGACGGCGGTTACATTGACCAGGTAGGGCTGTACAACCCCCGGACGGAGCCGGCGACTGTCGAGTTGGACACGGAGAAGGCGCTCGCCTGGATCAAGAACGGCGCGCAGCCCTCGGAGCCGGTGAAGCGGCTCCTCCAGAACGCGGGAGCGCTCGAGAAGGCTTAACACATGCGAGAACTCATCGAGTACATTGCCAAGTCCCTCGCCCACAACCCTGACGCCGTCAAGGTGACCCAGGTCGAGGAAGAGGGCGTCTACATCATCCAGCTCGATGTTGACCCTGACGACAAGGGCCGCATCATCGGCAAGCAGGGACGTGTTGCCGAGGCAATGCGCGTCCTCCTCCGCGTCGTCGCAATCAAGCAGGGCGTCCGCGCATCCCTGCAGATCCTCTAGCCTCACAGGTCCCTGCTGACCTCGCCCATGCCGTCGACTCCCGCAGACCAGCCTCAACCGGCTGACCGCCTTGCCGCCGCGCGCATCCTCGGGCCCTGGGGCCGCACCGGCTATCTCCGCATCGTCTCCCTCAGCGACGTCCCCGGCCGCTTCGCCGTGGGCGCGCGCTTCCTCATCGGCGACGACGCCTACGTCAGCGAGGGCTCCTGGCGGCAGGGGAAGGCGCTGCTCATCAAGCTCCTCGGCGTCGACAACCGTTGGGCCGCCGCCCGCCTTCAGGGCGCGATGCTGGAGACGCCGGAGGACGAGGCCCCCGCCCTGCCGGAGGGGGCCTTCTACCAGCACCAAGTCATCGGCCTCGCCGTGCGCACCACCGACGGCCGGGAACTCGGCGCCCTTGCCGAGATCATCGAGACGGGCAGCAACGACGTCTACGTCGTGCGCGGCCCGGAGGGTGAGTCGCTCATCCCCGCCATCCCGGACATCGTGCGTGACGTGGACCTCGGCGCGGGCGTAATTACCATAGAAACCGTGCCGGGTCTCCTTTGACCTCTCCTTGGGGCCGCTTGTAGAATGGCCCCAAGAACCTCATGGGAGGTGGCCATGAGCGGACACTCAAAATGGTCCACCATCAAGCACAAGAAAGGCGCGGCAGACGCCAAGCGGGGCCAGCTTTTCACCCGCCTGACCAAGGAGATCATCGTTGCGGCGAAGGCGGGCGGCGGCGACCCCGACATGAACGCCCGGCTGCGCCTGGCCGTACAGGTGGCCAAGCAGAACAACATGCCGCTCGACAACATCGAGCGGGCCATCAAGCGTGCCACCGGCCAGTCCGACGACCAGGCCGAGCTTGAGGAGTTGGTCTACGAGGGCTTCAGCCCCGGCGGCGCCGCCATCCTCGTTGTCGCGGTGACCGACAACCGCAACCGCGCGTCGTCTGAGGTCCGCAACGTCTTCGACCGCAACAACGGCAAGATGGGGCAGGTGGGCTCCGTCGGCTGGATGTTCGAACAGAAGGGCGTCATCACGCTCCAGCTCTCCGGGGAGCAGATGGAGGATGCGGAACTGCTCGCCATCGAGCACGGCGCTGAGGACATCTCCGACGACGGCGATACGCTGGAGGTGCGGACGGCGCCGGAGAACTTCGAGGCCGTGCGCCGGGCGCTGGAGGAGGCGGGCATGACGCCCGACACCGCCGAGGTCACCATGGCGCCCACCACGCAGACGGGCCTCGACGAGCGAACCGCCGAGCAGACCCTCAAGTTGCTGGACCGGCTGGAGGACCTGGACGACGTGCAGAAGGTGCACACCAACGCCGACTTCCCGGAGGCCGTCCTGGAAAAGTACGGGTCCGCCGCGTAGGCCCGCCGATGAGCCAGCGCATCATCGGCATTGACCCCGGCACGCTGCAGTTCGGGTACGGCCTAGTCGACTCGAGCGGCGGCGGCAGCTACCTCACCGCGGGCGTCCTCAAAGCGCCCAGGTCCCTCGAGATCGGCCAGCGGCTGCACCGCATCCACGGTGAGTTGCTGGAGGTGCTGGAGCGCTGGAGCCCTGACGTCGTTGCCGTGGAAGAGCCGTTCATCCCACCGGAAATCGCCAGCCGGGGCGGCCACGGGACGAGCGTGCGGTCGGCCATCGCGGTGGGGCAGGCGCAGGCGGTGGCGCTGCTGGCCGCCGCCCACTATGGCCTGCCGGTGTTCCGCTACCCGCCGGCGCAGGTCAAGCGCGCAGTGGCCGGTTACGGCCAGGGGAGCAAGGTGCAGGTAGCGACGATGGTGGGCATGCTGCTCGGCCTGTCGAAGCCGCCGGAGCCCGTGGACGCCACTGACGCCCTTGCCGTCGCGCTCTGCTACCTGCACCAGGAGCGGCTGAGGGCCCTGATCTAGACCGATGCGCCGCAGCCCGCGACGCGAAAGGAATGCCAACAGATGATTGCCGGCGTACGCGGTACCCTCGAGGTAGCCGGGCCCGACTGGGTCGTCGTGACGGTCCAGGGCCTGAGCCTCCGGGTCTCGGTGCCCTCGTCGGCGATCGCCGGGCTCGGCGCCGTTGGCTCGCAGGTGCACCTGCACACGCACCTCATGGTCCGCGATGACGCGATGGAGCTTCACGGCTTCCCCACCGCCGAGGCGCTGCAGCTCTTCACCATGCTCATCGGCATATCCGGCATCGGGCCAAGGCTCGCGCACGCAGTCCTCTCGGCCATGGAGCCGGGGACGCTGGCGTCGGCCATCGCCGCGGAGGACGTGAAGGCGTTGGCGCAGGCGCCCGGGCTCGGACGGCGAACGGCCGCCCGCATCATCGTGGAGCTCAAGGACAAGCTGGACATGGGCTTCGAGAGAGCGACGCCGGGCGCCGTCATTTCGAGCACAGGCGACGCTGTCACCGAGGCGCTCCAGGCGCTCGGCTACAGCGCGATGGAGGCACGCCAGGCGGCCGTCGGCGGCGACGCATCGCTGTCCGTCGAGGAGCAGATCCGCCAGGCCCTTCAGCGCATGGCCCAGCGGTAGCACGCATCGTCATCCCGGCGAATGCCGGGATCCAAGGTCTTGGAGGGCGATGGTCCCCCTACCCCAGCGGCGAGAAGTCCGTGGGCGCCAGCATCACGTTCTCGACGTTCGCCACGATAGGCCCGTCCTTCTCCGACTCCGCGAACACCCTGGCACGGTCCGGGTCGTCGCGGAAGGAGGCGAAGCAGCGATTGCGCTCATCGTAGCTCTCCCACGCCAGCATGTAGATCAGCTCGTGGCTGGAGCCGCCGACCTGCGGCGTCCAGAAGCCGATGATGCGGAAGCCGTGCTCCGTGAACTTTGCCGCCGTGAAGTCGCGGAACCGCGCGACGACGTTGGGCAGCTTGCCAGGGCAGGCGGTGTAGGTTCGCAGCTCGTACAGCATGGATACTCCTTCCGAATTGGGTTGGCCGCAATGATACACCAAGGGACTGCTGGAGGCCGGGATGTTTGCTACTGCTCCGGCCCCTCCGCCTCGTCCGTCTCCGGCGCCTGGTTGAAGCGGTTCATGGCTGCTTCAACGCCGTCTGTGACGAAGCATGCCGCCGCGTCCGCCGCGCGGGCAAGCAGCCGCTCGACGGCCAGCTCCTGCTCCCGCGTGAACCCGCCGAGCACGTGCCGGATGGGGTCGTCGACGGGTGAGCGGCCCACGCCCAGCCGCAGCCGCGGGATGTCCTGCGCACCGAGCGTGTCCAGGATCGAGCGCAGGCCATTGTGCCCGCCGTGGCCGCCCTCGGGACGCATGCGCGTGACGCCCAAGGGGAGGTCCATGTCGTCAAGCACGACCAGCATGTCGCCCAGCTTGACGCGGAAACGCGCCTGCAGGTACGCCACCGGCTCGCCGCTGAGGTTCATGAACGAGCGGGGCTTCGCCAGCGCGACCGCTTGCCCCTCGACCACGCCCTGGCCCACCAGTGCGTAGCGGTTGCGGCGCTCCAGCCTGATGCCCCACTGCTTGCACAGCCGGTCCACCGTCAAGGCGCCGATGTTGTGCCGGGTGTTGGCATACCTGGGCGTTGGGTTGCCCAGCCCGACTATGACCTTCATGTCCCTGCCCGCATGCTATCCATGGTCACTTTCTTGAAAACGCTTTGGCGGTGGCCCAGCCATTTGACGAATGAGCTAACCCGGCAACATCGCGAGGAACTCATCCTCATTCAAGACCTCAGTGCCGAACTTGGCCGCCTGCGTGAGCTTGGACGCGCCGGGGGCCTCGCCGATCACCAGGTGCGTGGTCTTCTTCGTGACCGAACCGGACGCCGCCGCGCCAAGCGTCTTCACCAGCTCCTCGCCCTGCGAGCGCGGCATGGCCGAGAGGGTGCCCGTGAAGCAGAACACCAGCCCCGACAACGGCAGGTCGTCCCTTGGCGGCGGCGCGGCGTCCGCGTCCATGCGCACGCCCGCGTCCCGGAGCTTCTCGACGAGCCTGACATTCCCCTCGTCGGCGAAGAATGCGGCGACGCTCGCAGCGATCTTGGGGCCGACGCCCGGGATCTCCGTCATCTCCTCCTCAGTCGCCGAACGCAGCCGTTCCATGTCGCCGAAGGCCGTCGCCAGCAGCTCGGCCACCTCGCTCCCGACCAGCATGATGCCAAGCGCCACCAGCAGCCGGTGCAGCGGCCGCCCCTTGCTCTCCTCAATGTTCCGCAGCAGCTTGGCCGCCAGAAGCTCCCCCATCCGGTCCAGCTCCACCAGAGCTTCCATCTTCAGCGAGTAGATGTCGGCCACGTCCTCGATGAGGTCAGACTCCAGCAGCGACGTCGCAATCTTGGGCCCCATGCCGTCGATGTCCATGGCGCCCCTGGACACGAAATGGAAGATGTGCTCCGCCAGCTGCGCGGGACACGAGGCGTTGGTGCAGTAGTGCGCCGCCTCGCCCTCGGCCCGCACCACGCGGCTGCTGCACACAGGGCAGATCTCCGGCATCGCGAATGGCGAGGCGTCCGGGGGCCGCTGCTCGGGGATGCTCCGCACGACCTGCGGGATGACCTCGCCCGCGCGTTCCACGACCACCCAGTCGCCGACGCGGATGTCCTTCTCGGCGATGTAGTCGGCGTTGTGCAGCGTGGCGTGCTGCACCGTCACGCCGCCCACGAAGACCGGCTCCAGCACCGCGTAGGGGTTGATGCGGCCCGTGCGGCCGACGTTGACGGGGATGTCCAGCACCCGCGTCGTCTCCTGCTGCGACGGCCACTTGAACGCGATGGCCCACCGCGGCTCGCGTCCCACCACGCCGAGCACGTCCCAATGGGCGCTCCTGTTGACTTTGACGACCGCCCCGTCGGTGTCGTAGTCCAGGTCCTCGCGGCCCTCCAGCCACTGCCGGTAGTAGTCGAGCGCTCTCTCAGGGTTGTCGTAATGCCGGTTGTGCGGGTTGGTGCGAATGCCCATGTCGTTGAGCCAGTGCAGCAGATCCCACTGCGAGTCCGGCACGGCGCCACCCTCCACGTACCCGAGCGCGTAGACCCAGATGTTGAGCGGGCGCGTCGCGGTCACGTTGGGGTCGAGCTGGCGCACGGATCCCGCCGCGCTGTTGCGGGGGTTGGCGTACAGCGGCAGCCCCTCAGCGGCGCGGGCCTCGTTCATGCGCCGGAAGCCCTCGCGTCCCATGTAGATCTCGCCGCGCACTTCCAGCAGCTCGGGCGGCGAGCCGAGGAGCTGCAGCGGAATGCTGCGGATGGTGCGCACATTGGGCGTCACGTCCTCGCCACGCTGGCCGTCGCCCCGCGTCGCGCCGCGCTCCAGCACGCCGTTGCGGTACGTCAGCGACACGGCGAGCCCGTCGATCTTGAGCTCGCACGTCACGTCGAAGTCCTGGTCGCCGAGCAGCCGCCGGGTCCGCTGCACCCATGCGAGGTACTCATCGTCGTCGAAGGCGTTGGCGAGGCTGAACATCTGCGCGCGGTGGACCGCCTCCGCGAAGCCCTGCGACGGCGCCGCGCCCACCCGCTGCGTCGGCGAGTCGGGCGTCACGAGGTCCGGGTGCTCCGCCTCCAACTCCCGCAGCTCCCGCATGAGCTGGTCGTAGGCCGCGTCGCTGACGGTGGGCGCGTCGAGCACGTAGTAGCTGTGGTTGTGCCGGGCCAACTCGGCCCGCAGCTCCATCGCGCGTTTCAAGGCTTCCGGTGTGGCCACGTTCGTCTCCGGGGTGGTCGTCGCGGGGATCGTGCCGTCCCGCATGACTAGGCTACCATCTCCGATTGCACCGTCAAGCTGCGGGCCGCCCAATTGAGCGGAGCCAACGCCTCGCCTATACTGTGCGCAACTCACGCTTCAGGAGCGTCCCTTGGCAGACGTGCGACCATTCCGCGGCGTGCGCTTCAACCCCGAGCGCGCCGGCGACCTCGGCAGCGTGCTGTGCCCGCCGTTCGACGAGATCACCGCCGAGCGGCGCGAGGGGCTGCTGGCGCGCGGCCCGCACAACGTCGTGCGGCTGGAGTCGCCCAAAGCCGACTCCGAGGGCGCGGACATCTACGCGCAGTCGGCCGCGCAGCTCCAAGCGTGGCTCGCCGAAGGCGTCCTCATGCAGGACGGCGCGCCCGCCTACTACGTGATGCGCGAGGAGTACCCCAGCGAGGACGGCCCGCGCCAGCGCGTCGGCGTGTTTGGCGCGGTCCACCTGGAGGAGTACGAGCGCGCCATCGTCCTGCCGCACGAGTTCACGCGGCGCGGGCCCAAGGAGGACCGGCTCGCGATGATGCAGGCGTGCGGCGCCAACTTCAGCCCCATCATGGGCATGTACCGCGACCCCGGCGGCCTCCAGACCGCGCTCTGGGAGTGCATCGCCAACCGCGAGCCCGGCTGCACGGCCGAGGCGCCGGGGGGATACAGCTACAGCCTCTGGCTGCTCAACGACGATGAAGCCGTGCAGCGGCTGCGGGAGCTCTTCCGGCAGATCCCGATCTACATTGCCGACGGCCACCACCGCTACGAGACGGCGCTGGCCTACCGTGACATCGTCCGTGACCGCGAGCGGGTGCGGCTTGACTCGCAGGCGTCGGAGTTCGTCCTCATGTGCCTCGTGGAGGTCGAGGACCCCGGCATGCAGCTCCACTCCTTCCACCGGGCGCTGTCGGGGCTGTCGCCGGACAAGCTCTCCGCCCTGCAGGAGCAGGTGTACGGCCTCTTCACCGTGGAGTCGCGGCCGTTGGGCGGGATGAACATGGAGCGCATGACCAGCTTCCTGTCGGCAACGTGGCAGGAGCGGGCTGGCAAGCCGGTGCTCGGCCTGATCGAGCCGGAGGAGGGACGGCTGTCCATCCTGTCGCTGCGCGGCAACCTGGGCGCTGGATCGCTGCCCCACGCGCCGACGCCGGAGATGTACCAGTGCGAGGCGTGGCTGCTGCACAGCTCCGTCCTCGACCCCGTGCTCGGCGGCAGCAGCGGCGACCAGGCGCAGGTGGAGTTCCTGCCGGAGCTCGACGTCCTCCTCGGCCAGGTCGAGCGCGGCGAGTGCCAGGCGGCATTCCTCGTGCCGCCGCTGGACATGGCCGTCTTCGAGTCGCTGGTCAAGGAGGGGCACCGGCTGCCGCCGAAGACCACGTACTTCCTGCCCAAGCTCCCGACGGGCCTCGTGATGAACCTCCTCACCGGCGACGTGTAAACCCCTCTCGTCATACCGGCGCAATCCGGTATTCAGGGGCGGGAGAAAAGGGTTACTCGTTTCGTCGTTTTCCGTAGCTGCGGGGGATCCCGTCTTGTCATCGTTTTGTAGCCGCCGTGGCACATCCCAGCTACGAAACCAATTTTTTGTGAATGTGAGGAAACGAGTCCCTGTCTTCGCCTGCCGCGCCTCCAGGCTTCCGCACTTTCCCACGGCTGTCGCTCGTGTTTCCCATGGGGGTACGGTAGGAGAGGCCGGGACGCAGGGGCAAGGGGTTGGTGGCAGGGGGTTGGGCGTCCGGGTATGTTGATGCCGTTGGCTCGGAGTCTCTGGATACCGGCCCCGTATCGGGGTACGGGGGAGGCCATGCGCCGGTATGGGGGTGCGGAGTTGGGGCTTCAGGGAATTGTTTTGTTTTTCGTGTTGAAGCTGAGTTGGCACGTTGCAGATACAACACGAAAATTTTTTCATCAGGGGGGAACAATTCCCGGTCGCTCTTCGCGGGGCGGTTGTGGTGGCGGCGCATGGGGCGAGGGTAGCGGGGATTCGTCTTGCTGTTCGTGTTGTAGGGGAGTTGGCACGTTGCAGATACAACACGAATATTACCCGAGGGGAAGCGAACCCCGGCCCTTCGTGGGGCGGTTGTGGTGTTGTGGTGGCGGTGCATGGGGCGAGGGTAGCGGGGGGGACGGCGTTCGCGCCAGGGGGTGGTGGCAGGGTCCTTCGACAGGCTCAGGACGAGCGGGGGAAGTTGGGGTCGCGAGCGTGTTCCGTCGCGGGGTTGCCCCGCCGCTGCCCCGCCCCTTTGGGTTCCTGCCTGCGCAGGAACGACGAGGGGGGGCGCAGGGACGATGAGGGGGCCATTGGGCGCGGGGTTTCTGGATACCGGCCCCGTATCGGGGTACGGGGGAGGCCATGCGCCGGTGTGAGGGATTGAGGGCAAGCTTCATCTTCCGCTTTGACACCCCTCGCCCGCAACGCTACGATTGCCGTATAGGGACGTGACGAGGGATCTCCCATGCTGAGATGGTTCACCAACATGCTCACGGGCGTGTATGCGCCCGGACCGACCGCCACGGAGGACAGCGTCGCCATGACGGAAGAGACCAGGCTCCGGACCCCCGCCGGGCAGTACCTGACCGAGAAGTTCCCCGTGCTCACCTTCGGCGGCACTCCCAGGATCGATATGGCGAAGTGGAAGTTCCGCGTCTTCGGCCTCGTCGAGGAGAAGCTGGAGTGGACGTGGGATGAGTTCACGGTCCTGCCGTCGACGGCGCTCACCGCCGACTTCCACTGCGTGACGACGTGGAGCCGCCTCGACAATACGTGGGAGGGCGTGTCGATCCACGAGGTGATGAAGCGCATCAAGCCGCTGCCCAACGCGGGCTACGTGATGTTGCACTGCTACGGCGGCTACACGACAAACCTCGCGCTGGACGTGCTGGTGCAGGACGACGTGCTGTTCGCGTACAAGCACGACGGCGCGCCGCTGGAGCCGGACCACGGCGGCCCGCTGCGCCTTGTGGTGCCCAAGCGCTACGCCTGGAAGAGCCCCAAGTGGGTCAACGGCATGGAGTTCATGGAGCGCGACAAGCCGGGGTTCTGGGAGCAGCGCGGGTACCACATGGAAGGCGATCCCTGGAAGGAACAGCGGTTCGGCTGGTAGCGTGGAACCGACGTCTCGCCCCGCCCAGGACGCTCTCTGGCTGGAACGCGTGCAGCGCGACGGCCTGCCGGACATCGACGACCCGTCGCTCGCGATAACCCTTCAGCCGAGTCTCGAACTGCTGCGCACGCGCCGCTACTGGCAGGCGCACGAGACGCTGGAGGACCTGTGGCGCGAGTCGCCGTACCCGCTCAAGCTCTTCTACTACGTCCTCATCAAGACGGCTGTCGGGCTGCTGCACGTCGAGCGCCACAGTCCCGCGCCTGCGGGGCGGCAGCTCGAACAGGCCGCGCTGTACCTCGCACCCTTCACGCCGGCCTTCGCGGGGCTGGACACCGCCGCCGTGCTGTCGCAGGTGCGCGCGGTCCTGGATGGGCTGGCCCGCGAGACCGTCGACTGGGACGCCATGCCCTCGTTCGAGTTCAAGGCGGTCTGAAGAATCCAACATCCTGAAAATGGAGAAGGCCCCGGTGACCGGGGCCTTCCTGTTGTGGTCGGCAGGCGGGCCGCTTGGCCCCAGCCAACTCGAACATCAGGCCGCCTTCACCCTCTGCATCTGCCGGGCCTTGGCAATCAGATGAGGAGCAACGACTCGCTCAAACCCGCACTGCAAGCAGTGGAGGGCGTCGCCGGTGCCATCGTTCTGCAGCTGGATGTCACCCCTGCACTTGGGACAGGCCTTGAAGTAGATCATGGTAGACCTCCCTTTGGCGCGCTTTTGTCTCCGCGCCCTTCTTAAACGCTGTCAATGTGTATAACGTTCCATCGGGCCTTTTGGGCACCTGCTGGTATAACGAATTTCGTAGCGATTTTGTTCTACGCGCATCCTTGCGGCTGAGTGCATGATAACACTTGACACGCCGCGTATCAAGCATTATGATTCGGGTAGCAAGGAGAACCGCATGGAACGCCGCGTGCGCCGCGTACAAATCAGGACTGACGTGCTGCTGCCGCCGGAGGCGGGCGATCGAGGCCGGTCCATGCTCCCGGCCCCGGCCAACGTGCCGTCGCCAGAGCAGCAGGAGCCGGAGCCGATGGGCGTCTACGTCATCAGCGTGACGGCCCGCATCCTGCGCATGCACCCGCAGACGCTCCGCAAGTACGAGCGCCTCGGACTCGTCCGGCCGTCACGCAGCGTCGGCATGGTGCGCTACTACTCGGACCACGACCTCAGCCGGCTGCGCATGATCAAGTACCTCGTGGAGGAGCGCGGCATGAACCTCGCCGGCGTGGAGATGGCGCTGGAGATGGTCGCCCGGCTGCAGGAGATGCAGCACGCGCTGGAGGGCCGGCAGGGCACGGACGCGTCGGCGGCGCTGCAGGGCCACGTCCAGTCGGTGCTGGAGATGCTCCACTACGCCGAGCGCGAACCGGGTTCCGGCGAGGGGCCGAGGCACATCCACTAGCCCCAAAGGAGGACCGATGCAGGAGTTCACTCAGAGCCCGCAGGACGGCGAGGAGACCGCCGCCGAGGGTGTCCTGCCCCCCGGCCCGGAGGCCAGGGAGGAGGAGCGGATGCAGGCCCTGCTGGAAGAGCTGGAGCGGGAGAAGGGCCAGTTCAAGGCCCTCGCGCAGCGCGCCCAGGCGGACCTGATCAACTACCGCAAGCGGGCCGAGGAGGAACGGCAGGAGCTGGTGAACAACGCCGGGGCGAACGTCGTGCTCCAGGTGCTGCCGGTGCTGGACGACGTCGAGCGGGCGCTGGCGCAGGCCCCGGCGGAGGCGTCGCAGGCCGAGAGCGGCTGGCTGGAGGGGTTCCGGCTCATCGAGCGGAAGCTCAACGGCATCCTGACGTCGCTGGGGCTGCAGCGCATCGAGGCCGAGGGCACGGCGTTCAACCCCTTCGAGCACGAGGTGGTCGCGTACCACGACGCCGGCGAGGGCCGGGAGGGCGACGTGCTGCAGGTGACCCGCCAGGGGTACCGCATAAACGGCAAGGTCCTCCGCCCGGCGCAGGTGGTCGTGCAGGCGGGCCGCAGGGACGACGAGGACAACGCAACAAACGCAAACGACAGCAGGGAGGCGTAACCCATGCCAAAGGTGATCGGCATAGACCTAGGCACCACCAACTCGGTGGTCGCCTACGTGGAGGCGGGGCAACCCATCATCCTGGAGAACGCGGAGGGTTCCCGGTTGACGCCCTCCGTCGTGGCGGTCAACCCCAAGACGGGGGAGCGCTACGTGGGGCTGGCGGCCAAGCGGCAGAGCGTCGTCAACCCGGAGCACACTATCTTCTCGGCCAAGCGGCTCATGGGGCGAAGGATGGATGACCCGGTGGTGCAGGAGGACGTGAAGCTGCTGCCCTACAAGATCGAACCGGGGGCCAACGGCGACGCCCACGTCTTCATGGGCGACAAGACGTACTCGCCGACGGAGATCTCCTCGCAGGTGCTGCAGAAGATCAAGACCGACGCCGAGACCAAGCTGGGCGAGAAGGTCACCGAGGCGGTGATCACCGTCCCGGCGTACTTCAACAACGCCCAGCGACAGGCGACGACCGACGCGGGGAAGATCGCCGGGCTGGAGGTCCTGCGCATCATCAACGAGCCGACGGCGGCGGCGCTCTCCTACGGCATGGACAAGCACTCGGAGGCCACCGTCGCGGTGTTCGACCTGGGCGGCGGCACGTTCGACATCTCCATCCTGCGCATCGGCGAGGGCGTGAACGAGGTGCTGTCGACCAACGGCAACACCCACCTGGGCGGCGACGACTTCGACCAGAAGACCGTCGACTGGCTGGTGCGCGAGTTCCGGCAGGAGACGGGCATCGACCTGGGCGCGGACCGGATGGCGCTGCAGCGGCTGAAGGAGGCGGCGGAGAAGGCCAAGGTGGAGCTGTCCTCCGTGACGCAGACGGAGATCAACCTGCCGTTCATCTCGGCGGACTCGGCGGGGCCCAAGCACCTCGTGCGCACGATCACGCGGGCGCAGCTCGAGCAGATGACGGACGACCTGCTGAACAGGGTCGACGCGCCGTGCAAGCAGGCGCTGGCCGACGCGAGCGTCTCGTCCGCGAACATCGACGAGGTGATCCTCGTGGGCGGCATGACGCGGATGCCGGCCGTCATCGAGCGGGTGAAGAACATCTTCGGCAAGGACCCCAGCCGCTCGGTCAACCCGGACGAGGCCGTGGCCGTGGGCGCGGCGCTGCAGGCGGCAGTGCTCAAGGGCGAGGTGCAGGACATCCTGCTGCTCGACGTGACGCCGCTGACGATGGGCATCGAGACGGAGGGCGGCGTGCGGCACGCGCTCATCGAGCGCAACACCACCATTCCCACGTCCAAGTCGGAGGTGTTCACCACGGCGTCGGACAACCAGGGCAGCGTCGAGGTGCACGTGCTGCAGGGCGAGCGCCCCATGGCGGCGGACAACCGCTCCATCGGGCGGTTCATGCTCGACGGCATCCTGCCAGCGCCGCGGGGCATTCCGAAGATCGAGGTGACGTTCGACATCGACGTGAACGGCATCCTCAGCGTGTCGGCGAAGGACCAGGCGACCAGCCGCGAGCAGAAGATCGTCATCAAGGAGAGCTCCGGGCTGTCCGACGACGAGATCCAGCGCATGATGCAGGAGGCCGAGCAGAACGCCGAGGACGACCGGCAGCGGCGCGAGGAGGCCGAGCTTCGCAACAGCGCGAGCCAGCTTGCGTACAGCGCACACCGGATGCTCAGCGAGCAGGGGGAGCAGATCCCGGACGACCTGAAGTCGGAGGTGCAGACCAAGGCCGACGCCCTGCAGCAGGCCGCGCAGACGGAGGACCCGGCCAGGCTGCGCACGATGATGGAGGACCTGAACGCGACGCTGCAGCGCGTGGGGCAGGCGGCCTACGAGCGGGCGGGGGCATCGGCTGAGGGCGCGCCGGACGCCGAGGGCCCGGACGCGAAGCCGGACGACACGGTGGAGGGGGAGTTCCGGGAGGTGTAGGGGGCACGGCCCGTTCACGTTGGCCTACCCCGCCTTGCGCCCCTCCCCTCTGGGTTCCTGCCTCCGCAGGAACGACGGGCGTGAGGTGGCGCCCCTCCGCTCGGGTGCCCTTCGACAAGCTCAGGGCGAACGGACGGGCATCTGCCTCACGTCGCTGGCGAGAGGCCGTGCAGGGGGAAGACCTCGCGGCGGACGGCGGCGACGCTCTCGTGGGCATAGGCGCGCACACGGTCCGCGACCTCGGCGGGGAGCGGCGACTGCTCCGGGTCATCGAAGCGGTCCACGCCGTGGCTTGCCGCGAACTCGGGCGGGGCGGTCTCCGGCCAGTCGTGGCCGAGCATGACGCCGTAGGCCCGCGTCCACGCTCGCATTACAGCGCCGATGTCGTATCCGCCGCCGCCCAGGGCGAGCCACCTGCCCGGCGAGAGATCGGCCAATTCCCGGACGACCTGCGTGTAGCCCTGCACCGTCAGCCGCAGGTGGGTGATGGGGTCCAGCACGTGGGTATCGATGCCGAGCTGGGTCACAAGGACGTCCGGCTTGAACGCGGTCACCAGCGGCGGGACCACCTCGCGGAAGGCCCAGAGGTAGGTGTCGTCGTCGGTGTAGGGGAAGAGGGGCACGTTGACGGCGTAGCCGCGCCCCGCGCCGGATCCGGTCTCGTGGGTGAAGCCGGTGCCGGGGAAGAGGTACTCGCCCGACTCGTGGAGGGAGATCGTGAGCACCTGGTCGGTGTCGTAGAAGCCGAGCTGGACGCCGTCGCCGTGGTGGCAGTCGATGTCCACGTAGGCGACGCGGGCGCCGGCGGCGGTCATGTGCTGGATGGCGATGACGGGGTCGTCAAAGATGCAGAACCCGGAGGCGTTGCCGGGCATCGCGTGGTGGAGGCCGCCGGAGAAGTTGACCGCCACGGCGCAGCGGCCGCTCAGCAACTCCTCGGCCGCCGTCAGCGACGCGCCGGTCGTCCACAGCGCGGCGTCATACATGCCGGCGTAGACGGGGTTATCGCCCATGCCGCCGACGGCGAAGTTGTACAGCGCGGCCTCGGCGAGGCGGTCGCCACGGCTGATGGCGGCGACGGCGTCGACGTAGGCGGGCGTGTGGAAGACGTGCAGCTCGTCAGCGCGCGCCTGACGGGGCTCCATCAAAGCGGAGCCGTCGAGCGCGAAGGCGCCCATCGCCTCCAGCAGCTCGTAGGTGTAGCGAAGGCGGTAGGGGCGGAAAACGTGGGTCTCGCTGAGGAGGTGCCGGGTGAGCCGGTCGTGGTAGACGAAGGCGGCGGTGCGCTGCGGGCCGGTCACAGGCGAGCTCATGGCGCGAAGGATACGCGGGCGAGAGAAGCAGCCGCAAGGGTTTGTGTCACTCTTGATACGAGCACGCGAGCCGGTGTAGACTGAGAAGTGCGCCCCCACTTTGGAGGGCAACCGGCGCGGGGTGGAGCAGCGGCAGCTCGTTGGGCTCATAACCCAAAGGTCGGAGGTTCGAATCCTCCCCCCGCTACCAAATCGCCACAACAAGGAGACGCCCCTCACATGAGGGGCGTCTCCTTTTGCTTCCGCAAGGCCCTTCGACAGGCTCAGGGCGAACGGGTATGGGGACAGTCTCGCTTCGCCGTTCCTGGATACCGGCATTCGCCGGTATGACGGTACAGGGTCCAGGGCGAACGGGGTTCCTGCCTCCGCAGGAACGACGATGGGGCGCGAGGGTTCCGCTAGCCCCAGAGTTCCGCGCTGGCGATGCGGGCGCCTTCGGACATGGCCCGGAACTTCTCCCAGCAGACCTTGGCGTGACCGACGCGGGAGCCGATGCCGCAGTCCGTGCCGGCCATGAGGTTCTCCCTGCCGACGCCGCCGACGACCCACAACCCGCGATCCGCAAGCGATTGCCACCCCGTCCGTCACCAGCCATGCTCCAGCTGCCCATCCGCGCATCATGCCATATCGTCACAGTCGTTCTCTGGCACATGGCCCGGATACTTCGACGCCCTGGCCACGTCCAGCCAGCACAAGTGGGATTCCTCCGCCTTCTCATAGCGGTCAGCGGCGGCGTCGAGACGGTTCCAAATGTTAACGACGATATTGTACTCCCGATCACGCAAACGGCCATAGCAGTCCCCCTCAGCGACCCCTACGCCACAGTACCGCTCAAGGGCCTCACCATACACGGCGTCCAAATCCCACCAACTGTCAAGAAGCACGTCCATAGCCGCCTCGGAGCCATTGACCTTGTCCCTCAGCCAGGCGTTCTCCCGGTACACATCCATGTACACTGCCACAACGTACGCCTCCACATGCTCGTGCGGCACCCAGCAGCCGTCATCTTCCAGGGAGGCGTCCCCCTTGGTCCAGTAGTATTGCACCCCGTCCTCCACCTTGACGTCGATGACCCGGTGACTGAACCCGTCGGCGTCCTCCCAACAACCGGGGCCATAACTGATGACGGTCCCGACGCCGAGCCGCTCCGGCTTGTCCGGAACATCCCAGGCGACAAGGTCCAGACACGTAAGGGCAGGTTCCATACTGCCCGTGCAGGCTAGCGGTCTATAGCGTAATGTCGGCTTCGCGCCGGTTTCCAACACCGCCGCCAGCCCATCGCGCTGCACCACCAATTGATCGTACCTCGTCCGCAGGGCATAGTGCTGCGCCACCAAATCGTTGCCCCGCACGACGGCCTCGTTCCGCGCCACCGCCACCGCCACCGCCTCGGCGAACAAATCGGCGTTTTGCTGTACCAGCCTCACGTTCTCGGCTCGGATGAGCAGCACCACACCCACCAGTGCCACCACGCCCAGCACCAGGCTCGCCACCGCCAGTTTACCCTTCATGGCCCACACCTCCGGTACATTGGGCGAACACCGGGCCGATACCGCCGGTCCGGTCGCCCTTGCGCCCTACCCCGCCGCAGGGTACCCACCCCGTCACGGCACAGCAACGCCAGAGGTCACGAAGTCCGCCCAATCCTGCATGACGGGCCGCCGCTGGTCCAGGTAGTCCGACCGCATATAGGCTTGCGATACCGCCGTACCCACCTGGTGCGCCAGGAACAGTTCCGCCGCCTCCCACGACAGGCCCGGTTGCTCGTCCGCCAGCCATGTACGCGCCGACGAATGGAACCCGTGCGCCGTTGTCGGCTCTTTGAGGGCCGCGTCCTCAAGGTGATTCATCATGGCGTTGTCGCTGAACGTCGCCCCCTGCGACATACGCGGGAACACCAACGACGCCCCACAGCGTCCCGCTACCAAACCGCCACAACAGGGAGAGGCCCCTCACGTGAGGGGCCTCTCCCTGTTGCCTCTCGCCCTATGCCAGGCCCTAGCCCCAGAGTTCCGCGCTGGCGATGCGGGCGCCCTCGGACATGGCCCGGAACTTCTCCCAGCAGACCTTGGCGTGACCGACGCGGGAGCCGATGCCGCAGTCCGTGCCGGCCATGACGTTCTCCCTGCCGACGATGTCCGCGTAGCGCAGCAGTCGCTGGGCCACCAGTTGCGGGTGCTCGATGAAGTCGTTGGCGTGGCCGATGACGCCGGGGATGAGCACCTTGCCGTCGGGCAGCTTCACGTCGCGCCACACCGCCCACTCGTGCTCGTGCGCCGGGTTGGACGCCTCGATGGAGTAGCCGACGGCCTTCACCTTCAGGATGAGGTCGGCGATGTCGGCAAGGGGGATGTCGTACTTGTGGGGGCCTTTGTAGCTGCCCCAACAGGTGTGGAAGCGGACCTTCTCCTCCGGGATGTCGCCGATGGCGTGGTTCAGGGCCTCTATGCGGAGGTCGGCAAACTTGCGGTATTCGGCCACGCTCATGTCCGGGTTCATCTGCCAGCCGTCGGGCAGGTCCGGGTCGTCGATCTGCAGCAGGAAACCCGCGTCGACGATGGCCTTGTACTCCTCGTGCAGGGCGTCGGCCAGGGCGAAGAGGAAGGCTTCATCCGAAGGGTAGTACTCGTTGGCGAGCCAGTGCTCCATCGTGCCGGGGGTCACGGCAGGGAGGAACGCCTCCTCCGGCGAGAAGCCGCGCAGGCCGGCGTTGAAGTTGTCGATGTCCGACTGGATGGCGGCCTGGCCCGTGTAGGCAATCGGTCCGACGCAAAAGAAAGACGGGTTGGAGCCTGTTCCGGTGAAGCCGCCGCGGCCCTCAAAGTAGCCTGAGAACTCCCACATGTCGCGGCCGTTGATGCCGGGCGGCGCCGGGCCGTCTTTGGGCGTGCGCCGCTCGATGCCGCTCATGCGCTCGCTGATGTAGCTGGTGAAGGTGACCTTGCTCACCTCGCCGTCGTTCACGCTGTCGATGCCGGTCTCCAACTGCAGGCCGACGTTTTCGGCGATGATCTCCTGGAGCTTGGCAGTCAGGGCGGTCTCGTCCACCTGCTCTCCGCGGCTCTTGGCGACGACCATCTGCAAGAGCTCCGGCGGCCTGGGCAGGGTGCCTGCGTGCATGGTGCGGATGCGGTCCGTGCTACGGATCATGCGTCCTCCTCATTCGCATAGGCCGAATATGATTGCGCCAGAAAGAGCTTGTTGAAGATACAACGGCACGTGCTTTGCCTCAAGACCACGGCGGGCATGCAGGCATCGGCACCCTTCGACGGGCTCAGGGCGAACGGGCTGTGAGGGGCCGCTAGCCCCAAAGCTCCGCGCTGGCGATGCGAGCGCCCTCCGACATGGCCCGGAACTTCTCCCAGCATACCTTGGCGTGGCCTACCCGCGCGCCAATGCCGCAGTCCGTGCCGGCCATGAGGTTCTCCTTGCCGACGAGGTCCGCATACCGCAGCAGGCGCTGGGCGACCAGCTTCGGGTGCTCGATGAAGTCGTTGGCGTGGCCGATGACGCCGGGGATGAGCACCTTGCCGTCGGGGAGCTTCACGTCGCGCCACACGGTCCACTCGTGCTCGTGCGCGGGGTTGGACGCCTCGATGGAGTAGCCGGCAGCCTTCACACTCAGGATGAGGTCAACGATCTCCGCCAGAGGGATGTCGAACAGGTGCGGCCCCTTGTAGCTGCCCCAGCAGGTGTGGAAACGGATCTTCTCCTCCGGGATGTCGGAGAGGGCATGGTTCAGCGCGTCGATGCGCAGCTCCGCGAACTTCCGGTACTCGGGAATAGTCATGTCGGGGAACATCTGCCAGGCGTCGGGCAGGTCGGGGTCGTCGATCTGGAGCAGGAAGCCCGCGTCGACGATGGCCTTGTACTCCTCGCTCAGGGCGTCGGCCAAGCCGTAGAGGAAGGCCTCGTCAGTGGGGTAGTGCTCGTTGGCGAGCCAGTGCTCGACGGTGCCCGGCGTGACCGCGGGAAGGAAGGTCTCCTCGGGCGAGTAGCCCTCCAGTCCAGCGTTGAAGATTTCGATGTCGGCCTGAAGGGCAGCGTGGCCCGTGTAGGTGAGCGGCCCAACGACGAAGTGGGCGGGGTTGGAGCCGGCGCCGGTGAAGCCCGGCTTGCCGTCGAAATAGCCGGGGAAGACCTGCTCGTCACGGCCATTGACACCGGGCGGCGGCGGGCCCTCCTTTGGCTTGCGCATCTCAATGCCGCCCAGCCGCTCGCCGATGTAGTGGGTGAAGGAGAACTTGGCCACCTCACCGTCGCCGACGCTGTCGATGCCGGTCTCAATCTGCAGACCGACGTTCTCCCGGACGACTTCGCGGACCATCTGCCACAGGGCGTCCTCGTCCACCGGCTGACCCAGCATCTTGCCCAACACCATGTTGAAGAGCTCCGGCGGCCTGGGCAGCGTGCCGGCGTGCATTACGCGAATGCGGTCCGTGCTGCGGATCATGCTTCCTCCTCAGTTGGCGCAAACTCAGTGTGCCTGCACCGGGAAATGCTCGTTGACGGTACAACGGACTGCCACGAGCCGCAAGCCCGCTGCGCAGATGGTGAGTATGCGAGAAGGCGGGGAATGGAGGGCGAGCGGCTAGTAGAGGATAAGGGTTGTGGGTACCAGTCGCTGGTTCAGGGGGTCTACCGCCAGGCCCAAGCCTTCCAGAGTGTAAGCACCCAACAGCGCTGGGACATCGTCCTCAGCAAAGATGACCAGAGTTGTCACGCTAACGCCATCTATGGTCGCTCGTGCTTCCCCGATATCCATGTCAAAGCGCCGCCCATCGGCCATCTCGAAGGTCCTGGTAAAGGAGGGTTGCACGCTCAGCTCCCGGAGTTGGGCGGCAGGCAACATGGTGTAGGCGGCGCCGGTGTCCACCGTTGCCTCTATGTCCAGAGAATTGAGGCCGTCGAGGCTGGAAATTCGTACCGGGGCAGTGAATGTTCCCACGTAAATCCCCTGCTATAACATTGCTGTAGCCATTATACCGAAAAGACCACCGCCCTGCGACGCTTTACCATTCCCTGTCGCGGGGCTGGTTCTCTGTCGCAATCGTGCGCAGCCTGTTGACGAAGTTGTCTGCGCCCCACGCCGGCAGCCGCCAAAGCTCCTGCTCCGACTCCGGGATGCGCGGCGAGACTACCTGGTGCCCCACGAGCTTGCCCCTGGAACCGAGCAACAGGGCGGCAATTCCGGCGATGATGGCCAGCCATGCGGTATAAGGCGCCCACGTGAGGGTGAGGACGGCGCCGCTGACCACCAGGATGACGCCCAGCACCATGATGCGGTGGTCCGTCGCAACGATGCGCTCGACCGCCGTCATGCCGATGCGCGAGACTTCGCCGAACCGGCCGTCGTCACCGACGCGCAGCAGGCGGCGGTTCGTGAGGTAGAACGGGGGATGCTGCAGCTCGATGCGCTCCTCGGGCTGCAGGTGGTCGTACACGCTCATCTATGCCACTCCGGGTGGGCGCTGTGCAGACTGGCTGCGCCCTTGTACCCCAGTCCGTTCGTTGGACCCTTCGAAAGCCTCAGGGCGAACGGACTGAGGTACAAGATATGTGCACGTCCCCATTGTCGCTAGCTCGGGATGCAGGCCGTGACCATGATCTCCACCACCAGGTCCGGGCCCATCAGCGTGGACTGGACCGTGGCGCGGGCGGGTTTGGCCTCAGTGAAGTACTCGTTGTAGACCTCATTGAAGGCGACAAAGTCGCCGGCGTCCTTGAGCCAGCAGGTGGCCGAGAGGACGTTGTCGAGCGACGTTCCGGCATCCTCCAGGATGATCTTGATGCGCTCAAGCACGTTGCGCGTCTGCTCCCGGACGTCGGCGCCGACTTCGCCTGTGGCGGGGTTGCGGCCCGTCTGCCCGGACACGAACACCAGGTCGCCGAATCGCGTGGCGGGCGACAGGCTGGGGTTGGTGCGGCCCAGGGCTTCCGGCGCGATGATCTCCTTCTGCGGCATGACTCCCTCCTTGCGGTGCTGCGGGCACCGTACCCGCTCGGCTGTGGGGGCGCAAGGGGGCGGGGGGAGAAGCGGAGGCCGTTGGACGCGGGGTTTCTGGATACCGGCATGCGCCGGTATGGGGGGTGGGGGAGGCTGCAGGGAATTGATTTGTTTTTCGTGTCGAAGCTGAATTGGCACGTTGCAGATACAACACGAAAATTTTTTCATCCGGGGGGAACAATTCCCGTTCGCCCTTCGCGGGGCAGTTGTGGTGTTGTGGTGTCGGTGCATGGGACGAGGGTAGCGGGCGGGACGAGGTTCGCGCGAGGGGGTGGTGGCAGGGGGGCGTCGTTGGGCGCGAGGTTTCTGGATACCGGCATGCTCCGGTATGCGGGGGTGGGGCGAGCGTGACAGTGGTCACCCCGCCCTGCCATAGCCCCTCTGGGTTCCCCTGCCTACGCAGGGGCAGGCTCTCCCTCCGCAGGACCCTTCGACAAGCTCAGGGCAATCGGAGGGAGTCCGGGTATGCAGATGCCGTTGGGCGCCGGGTTTCTGGATACCGGCATTCGCCGGTATGAGGATGCAGGTTAAGCCGGGGTGGTAACCACCCTTGTTTGACAGCCCAAGGGGCGGAACCTACAATCCCGATGCTTTTTCGCATCGCGGGCTACATCCCATCCCCGGCTCGCGCATCACCGACCATCGACAACGGAGGCGCCACATGGAGGCCACAGAGCTCGTAACGGACTCCCTGGGGAGGATCCAGAACACCATCCGGCGGGTGCTGAACGGCCTGCCGGAGGAGCACCTGTACTACCGGCCGACGACGGACGCCAACCCCATCTGCTGGCTGATCTGGCACCTGACCCGCGTACAGGACCACCACATGTCCGACCTGCTGGGCAAGGAGCAGCTGTGGACGGCGGACGGCTGGCACGCCAAGTTCGGGCAGCCCGCCGACATCAGCAACACCGGCACGCGCCACACGGTCGAGCAGGTGGACTCGATCCGCGCCGACGCCGAGACGCTGCAGGGCTACCACGACGCGGTCTACGAGCGGTCGAAGGAGGTCCTCAGCTCCCTCTCGCCGGACGACCTGGACAAGGAGATCAACGAACCGCAGTACAACCCGCTGCCGACGGTCGGCGTGCGGCTGGCCAGCATCATCAGCGACAACACGCAGCACGCCGGGCAGGCGATGTACGTCCGTGGGCTCATCCAGGGGCTCGGGTGGAGCGGGGGGCCGTAAGGCCGCATGTTCTCGCTGGAGGAGAAGTACTACGTGCTGGGGTTCGATCCCGGCGGCCCGGACGGCTTTGGCTGGAGCATCTGCGAGGTCATGGACGGCCTCGTGCTTCCCGCGCGGGGCGGCGCGGCCAGCCACGTCGCGGAGGTCATGGACAAGGTCGTCAACTACATCCACCGGCAAGCCAACATCCTGGGCATCGGCATCGCGGCGCCGCTTTTCTGGAGCCCCACGGGGACCCGTCGCGTCGACAGCGTCATTCGCGACGCGCTTGCGGCGGGAGGGCATCCCTCGCCTGCGGAGGCGGCGCGGCCGCTTGGCACGGTGCACGGCGAGCGCCTGGTGCAGGGGCATCTGCTGGCGTCATCGCTCTGGGAGCACTTCCAGATCCCCATCACGGAGACGAACCCCAGGGCGGTGCTGTGGCTGCTGGACCCGGAGCTGAAGCGCGAGCATGAGATCGTGGAGGACACCCCGGACGCGGTAATCGCGGCATTCGCGGCATGGTGCATGCACGAAAGGGTTGCGGGCTGGCGCGACCTGTACCCGGAGGAGCCGAACCCGGTGCTGCCGCTGGGGACGCCGGTGAGCTACTGGATGCCGGTGGCCTGAGGGCAGGCGCCGCCGGCGATGGCGGGGAGGTAGTGGACCTCGTCGTTCTCACCGACGGGCTCGTGGAGGGCGTAGCCGACGACGATGCCGTTGACGACGACGGAGACGCCGGCGCGGATGCGGTCACGCTCGTCATCGACGAGGCGCTCCCAGAAGCCGGGGTAGGCGTTGTCGAGATTCCGCGTTATCTGCCGCACCGTGGACCCGGGGACGACGACGGTTGCCGCGCCGCCCGCCAGGTCCCGGTACGGGCTTGGAATCCAAACAGTCGCCACGGGATTAGCCTGCTCCGTTGCTCTCCGCGTCCTTGTCCTGGAGGGCCTTCACGATCTTGTGGGGCGACATGGGCAGCTCCTGCATGCGGACGCCCACAGCGGCTTCGATGGCGTTGGCGATGGCGCCGAGCGGGGGCACAATCGAGATCTCGGCGACGCCCCGGACGCCGAAGGGGTGGTCGGGGTTCGGCACCTGCACCAGGATGGCGTCGATGAGCGGCAGGTCCAGACTCGTGGGCATGCGGTAGTCGAGGTAGCTGGAGTTCACCATGCGGCCACTGTCGTCGTAGAAGTACTCCTCGTTGAGCGCCCAGCCGATGCCCTGCACGGCGCCGCCCTGCACCTGGCCCTCGACGTAGGCGGGGTGGATGGCCACGCCCACGTCCTGGGCGGCGGTGTACTTCAGGATGTCGACCTTGCCGGTCTCGGGGTCGACCTCGACGTCGACCATGTGCGTGCTGAAGGACGGGCCGGCGCCGCGCGGCGCGACGGAGGCGGCGGTGGAGATGGGGCCGCCGGTCTCCATGAGCTTGCCGGCCATCTCCTTGAAGGTCAGCTTGAGCTCGCTCTCAGCCTTGGAGAAGAAGACGCCGTCCGCAAAGTCAACGTTCTCGATCTCGGTGTTCCAGAGGCGGGCTGCGCGGGCCTTCATCAGGTCGACGGCCTGCTCTGCCACCTGGGCGATGGCGACGCCATTGCGCAGGGTGGTGCTGCTGCCCGCGGTGAGGCCGTTGTAGCCGATGGAGTCGGTGTCCTTGATGATGGGCATGACGGACTCCGCCGGAATGCCGAAGGCCTCCGCCGTCATCATGGCGAGGGACACGCGGGAGCCGCCGATGTCGGGCGAGCCCAGCGCGAGGCTGACGGTGCCGTCCGGGTTGATGCTGACGCCGCAGCTGGCGGGCATGCCGGCGTTGCCCCAGTAGCCGGAGGCGATCCCGCGGCCGCGGTTGGGGCCGCCCAGGTCCGACTTGTAGTGGTCGGTCGCCTTCAGGGCCTCCATGCACTCCACGTTGCCCATGACGGGGTGGGCGACGCCGTCCGCGCGGCGGTCGCCCTGCTTGGCGGCGTTCATGATGCGGAACTCCAGCGGGTCGATGCCAAGCTCCTTTGCCAGCTCGTCCACGACGCTCTCGGCGGCGTAGCACGTCTGCGGGGTGCCCGGCGAGCGGTAGGCAGCGGACTTCGGCTTGTTGACCACCACGTCGTAGGCGTGGATCAGGACGTTCTCAATGTTGTAGGTGGTGAACATGCCCTGCGCGCCCGCGCCGACTGCCGAACCGGGGTACGCGCCGGCCTCGAAGACCAGCTCGGCGTAGGCGGCCGTGATCACCCCGTCCTTCGTGGCGCCCATCTTGCAGACCATCTGCGCGCCGGACGCCGGACCGGTGCCCTCAAAGACCTCCGAGCGGGTCATCGTCATCTTGACGGGGCGGCCGGACTTCTTCGACAACGCCGCCGCCGGGACTTCCAGGTAGACCGGGATCTTGCCGCCGAAGCCGCCGCCGATCTCCTGCGGGGTGATGCGGATCTTGGACACGGGGTGCTTCAGGATCTCCGCCATCAGCTGGCGCTGGTTGAACGTGCCCTGGCTGCTGTTCCAGACCTGAATGGTGTCATCGTTGTTCCAGAGCACGGTGGCGTTCTGGGCCTCGATGTAGCCCTGGTGGACCCAGTTGGTGGTGAACCGCCGCTCGACGACGACGTCCGCCTGCTTGAAGCCCTCCTCGACGTCGCCAAGGCGCATCTCGGTGCGGCCGGCGACGTTGCTCTTCTCGCCGGTGTCGGTGCCGGGGTCGAAGCGGTAGGCCATAGTCTTGGTGGTCTGGTCGGGGTGCACCAGCGGCGCGTCCGCCTTCATGGCATCAAGGCCGAGGAGCACGGGCTCCAGCACCTCGTACTCAACCTCGATCAGGTCGAGCGCGTCCTCCGCGATGTGGGCGGTGTCGGCAGCGACGGCGGCGACGGCGTGCCCGCGATAGAGCGCCTTCCTGTGGGCCATGACGTTGTTGGAGAGGTGCATGGTGTTGATGGGGGTCTCGCCGTCGTCCAGCTCCATGTCGGCGGCGACGGGCAGGTCGGCGCCGGTGATGACGGCGCGGACGCCGGGCAGGGCCTCCGCCTTGCTGGTGTCAATGCTGACGATCCGCGCGTGGGCGTGGGGGCTACGCAGGATCTTGCCGTACAGCTCGCCGGTCATGTGGTAGTCGATGCCGTAGATGGCGCGGCCGGTCACCTTGTCGGCGCCGTCGTGCCGGATAGGGCGTGTGCCGATGACCTTGTAGTTGCGCTCTTCAACCGTTGTCATTAGCTCTTCCCTCCCATATTCTCAGCCGCGTCCACAACGGCGCGGACGATCTTGTCGTAGCCGGTGCAGCGGCAGAGGTTGCCGGCCAGCCAGTGACGGATGCGGTACTCGGACGGATTGGGCTCCCGCTCCAGGAGCGCCTTGGAGGCGACGATAAAGCCGGGGGTGCAGACGCCGCACTGCAGGGCCGCGTTGTCCAGGAACGCCTGCTGGATGGGGTGCAGGCCGTCCGGGGCAGCAACGCCCTCGATGGTCTCGATGACGGCGCCGTCCGCCTCGACTCCGAGCACCAGGCAGGAGTCGACGATGCGGCCGTCCATGTTGACGGTGCAGGCGCCGCAGTTGCCGTCGTTGCAACCCTCCTTGGTGCCCGTCATGAACAGGACGTCGCGCAGCACCTCAAGGAGGCTCTGATTGGCGTCGCAGAGGAACTCGGTGGCTTCGCCGTTAACGGTCGTTCGGACGTGAGTCTTTGCTGGCGGCATCTTCTTAGGCCTCCTTCGCGCGCTGAATGGCGTTTCGCAACGCCCGGGTGGTGAGCACGCCCACAAGGTGCGTGCGGTACTCCGCGGTGCCCCGCATGTCCGAGATGGGTTTGGCGGCGGCCCGCGCGGCCTCAGCGGCCTCGGCGAGCACGTCGTCCGTGGGCTCCTTGCCCACGAGGGCGGCGCCGGCGGCCTCGGCGAGGACCGGCGTCGGCGCGACCGAGGCGAGGGCCACGCGCGCGGCGGTCACGGTGTTGCCGTCCATGACGACGGACGCGCCCGCGCCCGCGACGGCGATGTCCATCTCATTGCGGGGGATGAAACGCAGGTAGCTGGCTCCGAAGTTGGAGGGCGGTGGGGGCATGCGCATGGCTACCAGGAACTCGCCGGGCTCCAGGACAGTGCGGCCCGGCGCGGTGCAGAAGTCCTCGACGGGGACGTCGCGCGTTCCGTTGGGACCCGCAACCTCAGCCACCGCATTGTGGGCGATGAGGGCGGGAATGCCGTCGCCACTGGGGGCCGCGTTGCAGAGGTTGCCGCCCAGGGACGCGCGCCCCTGGATCTGGATGCCGCCGATGAGCGAGGCTGCGTCGATGAGGCCGGGGTAGGCGACGGCGATGGTCTCGTCCTCGTAGACGCGGTGGCAGGGCACCGCCGCGCCGATGCGCAGCCCGTTCTGCGGATCGTAGGAGAGCTCGTTGAGCTCCGGGATCTTCTTTACGTCCACGATGCGATCGGCCTGCCGGCGGCCGCCGCGCAGCTGGACGAGGATGTCGGTGCCGCCCGCAAGGGGCCGCGCCGCGTCACCCTTCTCCGCGAGGGCCGCGACGGCGTCCTCAACGGTCGTTGGCGCTACGTATTCAATGGGGCGCAATCGTCTCCTCCCTTAGCCCGCAAGACGGCGTGAGCCATCATACGAGAGTGGAAATTGGATACGGAAAACACTGCGGGCATGGTACCCATCGCAGCTTGCGCATGTCAACCAACGGAAGAACCGCGGAGGCGCCCAAGGATTAACAAATTTGTAACACTGATGAAACGCGGGCGAAACACCTGCGCGCGACGATAAGCGTTGACCTAAATCTGCCGGGAAACGCCCGGCGCAAGCGGAGGAGTTCATGGATAGCGGGAACACTGCGTGGATGTTGATGGCGTGTGCCTTGGTCTTGTTCATGACCCCGGGACTCGCCTTCTTCTACGGAGGCCTTGTTCGCAACCGAAACGTCCTCAGCACCATCATGTTCAGTTTCATGGCCATGGCGGTGGTGAGCGTCGTTTGGGTGCTGTGGGGGTACAGCCTGGCCTTCGGGGCCGGCGCGGAGTTCATCGGCGACCTTTCAGTGCTGGGGCTCAAGGACCTGGCGGGGGACGACCTGCTCTTCGCGACGTTCCAGATGATGTTCGCGATCATCACCCCGGCGCTTATCACGGGCGCCATTGTGGAGCGGTTCAAGTTCACCACGTACCTCATCTTCCTGGTCCTGTGGGTCAGTCTTGTTTACGCGCCGATCTGCCACTGGGTATGGGCGGAGAACGGCTGGATCTTCGGCATGGGCGCGCTGGACTTCGCGGGCGGCACCGTGGTCCACATCAACGCGGGTGTGGCGGCCATCGCGGCGGCGTACCTGGTGGGCAAGCGGCGCAACCCCGCGCCTGAGCCCCACAACGTCCCATACGTGGTCCTTGGCGCGGCAATCCTGTGGTTCGGCTGGTTCGGGTTCAACGCGGGGTCCGGACTTGCAGCCAACGAGCTGGCGGTCAGCGCATTCATCGTGACCAACGTCGCCGCGGCGACGGCAGCCCTGACGTGGGGAGTGCTCTCCCACATCCAGACGGGCAGGATGAGCGCCATCGGCGTCGCGACGGGCGCAGTGGCGGGCCTTGTGGCCATCACGCCGGCATCCGGTTTCGTGGGCGTGCTGGGCGCGCTGGCAATCGGCGGCGGCGCGGGACTGCTCTGCTACCTGGCCGTGCTGCTGCGGGCAAAGACCAACCTCGACGACGCCCTGGAAGTGGCAGCGGTACACGGCATGGGCGGCGTGTGGGGCGCCATCGCCACCGGCATCTTCGCTGTCGAGGCCATCGGCGGGACAGCGGGCCTGATCGAGGGCAACGCCGAAATAGTCGGCACACAGGTGATCGCCGTCCTTGCAACCATCGGCTACTCACTGGTCGTCACGGCGATTATCCTGAAGGTCCTGGACCTGATTCCGGGACTGGGGCTGCGGGCGCCGGAGTCCGTTGAGGACCAGGGACTTGACGTGGCGATGCACGGCGAACGCGGCTACGTCAGCGACGGCGCGGACTAGGCTAACGGCCCGAAACAGAGCGTGAAATCAGCGAAGAGGGAATGAAGCAATGATAAGTATCGAGGCAGTAGTCAGGCCGGAGCGGATTGGTCAGGTCACGCACGCCCTGGAAGAGGCCGGCGTCCCGGGATTCTACTACTACAACGTCACGGGACAGGGACGGCAGCGCGGCGTCGAGGTCTTCGTCGGCAGGGCGGGGCAGATCGCCACCAGGTCGGTCGTGCAGAAGACGTGCATCCGAACCGTGGTGAGCGACGACATGAAGGAGGCCGTCATCGCGGCCATCACCGAGGCCGCGAAGAGCCCAGGCGAGGGCGAGATCGGTGACGGCAAGATCTTCGTAACGCAGATTGCGGACCTGGCACGCGTCCGCACGGGTGAGCGGGGAGACGCAGCCCTGTAGGGCAAGCACCCGCCGAGATTGCAGGGGCCCGTCCCGGTTGGGACGGGCCCCTTTGCGTTGCCCGCGTGCTTCGACAGGCTCGGCACGAACGGGTGTGGGCGGGGATACCCCCCATCCCTTCCCCCACAAGGGGGGAAGGGGCTTTGTGGCGGGCCCCGTTGCGTTGCTTGACGGATTGCCCGCCCCTGCCTAGCCTAGCCGATGCGCCCCGGCGCGCAGACCGCTCGATGCAAGGAGCCGACCCATGAAGGTGTTTGCTTTTGACCTCCTGCCCTACGGCGAGAACCTCTCCCACCTGCGCGTGGGACCGGAACTGCCGTGGCCGCTGCCCAGGGAACACTTCGACCCCGAGGTGGCCGCGCGCACGTACGCCGAGCACCTGGAGGCGTGGGAGCTCATGGACGAGCTGGGCTACGACGGCATCGGCTTCAACGAGCACCACACGTCGCCCTACGGCCTGATGAACTCGCCCAACATCATGGCGGCGGCCGCGGCCCAGCGGACCAGCCGCATGAAGCTGCTCATCTACGGCAACCTGCTGCCCATCCACGACCCGCTGCGGCTGGCGGAGGAGCTGTCCATGGTGGACTGCCTCTCCGGCGGGCGCCTTATATCCGGCTTTGCGCGGGGGATTCCCCGTGAGCACAACGTGTTCAACGTCTCCATGCGCGAGTCGCGGTCGCGTTTCGAGGAGGCGTGGCAGATCATCAAGCGGGCGTGGACGGAGGAGGTCTTCTCCTTTGAGGGCGACTACTGGACGTACAAGGACGTCGCCATCTGGCCGCGCCCGTACCAGCAGCCCCACCCGCCCGTGTGGGTGCCCGTGACGGGCAGCAAGGAGACCATCGAGTGGGCGGCGAAGGAGGACATCCCCATCACGCCGGGGCTCTCGCCGCACCTTGGGGTGCGAAAGGACATCGTGCGCTTCTACGCCGAGCGGTTGCAGGCCCACGGCTACCGGGTCACGCCGGAGCACCTGATCCTGCCGGCCAACGCTTTCGTCGCGGACAGCCGGGAGCAGGCGCTCGAGATGGCGGGGCCGTACACGCTCTACTTCAACCAGACGCTGTTCAGCCACGGCAATATCACGGAGACCAACCTGCAGGAGCAGCAGGGCTACCTCACGGGCGGGGCCTACGACTACGTGCGGCCGGAGAACCGCCCCTTCATGTCGGGCAGCCGCGAGGCCTACCGCAACATGACGATGGAGCGGCTGGCAGGGAACGAGGACCTGGCGTGGGGGCCGGCCGACGAGGTACGGGACAAGCTCATCGCGGCGGCGGACGCCGTGGGGGCGAACACGCTGCTGGTGAGCTTCAACCGCGGGGCCATGCCCAACGACATGTTCATGGAGCAGCTCCGGCGGTTCGGGGTGGAGGTGCTGCCGGCGCTGCACGCCCACGAGGTGACGGAGGTGCCGCTGGGGTAGGGGTGAGGGTAAGGAGGACGGCCCCCAGGGGTCTGTGGTCATCCGGCCGTTCGTCCTTCGATTTCCCCCTTCGACCATGCTCAGGGCGAACGGCCTCAACGACCCCGGCTCCGCGGGACCCTTCGACAAGCTCAGGGCAATCGGAAAGGGCCGTTGGGCGCGGGATTTCCGGATACCGGCCCCGTATCGAGGTACGGGGGGCATGCGCCGGTATGAGGAGTGGTGGAACTCAGGGGGAAGGGACAGGAAAAGAAGAAGCGGCTGCCGGGTGGCAGCCGCTTCCGCTTGTTGCAGGTTTGTGGCTAGCGCCGCCCGCCGATCGAACTGAAGCAGTCGCTACAGTAGACGGGGCGATCGCCACGAGGCAGGAACGGGACCATGGTGTCCTGACCACACTGCGCACAGACCGCCGGGTACATCTGCCTGGGGCCGCGGTCGTAGCCGCCGCTGGCGGCCCGCCGAGCTGCGCGGCACGCCGGGCACCGGCGCGGCTCGTTCGTGAACCCCTTCATGGCAAAGTACTCTTGCTCACCCGCTTCAAATATGAAGTCAGTTCCACACTCTACGCAGGAGAGCGTCTTGTCCTCAAATGCCATCGGTAACCTCCTTTCCTCCAGGATTTCTCCGGGACCGGTCACCGATGCATTGAGGGACAAACAGATCTGTATCGCAGTGCATCATTGGGATCGGGCCACAACCGTTGCACAATACCACACTGCGTCAATTTGCGCCAGTATAAATAAAGCAACTCGGCAATTGCGGAAGCGGGGACTCACCGGGGTCAGACAGGCGGTACGCCGGGCTACGCGCGGGCTGCTCCCAGCATCTTCTCGAACGCCGCACGCCAATCGTCGGACAGGGCCTCCATGTTGGCAGCGCGGCGATAGCCCTCGACGTTGCCGCGGTCGAAGTAGCGGAGGTGCGAGAGCTCCCTGACGCTGTACGCGGCGGGGTCCGTCCTCACGATGGCCGCGCCGTCGCCGGCCTGGATGCGTCCCTCCCGCAGCACTCGCAGGTAGAAGCCGATGCGGCCGCTGGCGAGAAACTGCTTGGGGAACTCCGGCAGGCCCATCTTGTGCGCCAGCTTGTAACAGGGCGTGCGCGGCTGCGACACCTGCACGACGGCCTCGCCGATGGCGATCTCGTCGCCGATGCGCACGGCGTCCTCGGAGAAGCCGAAGAGGGTGAGGTTCTCGCCGAACTGCCCCGGCGACCATGCGGGCTGCCCAAGCTCGCGCGCCCAGTGGGCGTAGTGCTCCCACGGGTATGCGTAGGCGGCGCGGTTCGGGCCACCGTGGGCATCGAGGTCACCTTGGGCGTCGCCGTCGAAGTCCAGCGAGCGGAGCATCACGGGACCGTCCACGGGGAGCTTGAAGATGCCGGTGAGAACTTCCCCCCTGCCGTCAATGTGCTCGACGCGGGGCTGGGAGACATTGACGGAGATGACTTTCATAACCCCCCATCCCAACCTTCCCCCACAAGGGGAGAAGGGGTCTTGGTGCAGTGCAGCGGCGCGCCGTCGTCAATCATAGACCGTGCGGGCGTAGGAGTCGGGGTCGATGAAGGCCTCGATGACCGACGGCCCGTCGAGGGACATGCCCCAGGCGAGGGCGGCGTCAAGGCCGTTCTCGTTGTAGACGGCGCGGGTGGGCACGCCGAAGTACTCGGCGGGGGTCGACGGCGGCTCGCCGAGGAAGGAGCCGTCTACGCCGTAGGTCTTGCCCTCCTGCTTCAGCTTGATGAGGGCCAGCCAGCCGTCGTTCAGGACGACGATGGGGAGCGGCAGCCCAAGGCGGCGCATGACGGCGAGCTCGCCCGCGGTCATCTGGAAGCAGCCGTCGCCGACGACGCCGACGACGGGCCGGTCGGGGTTCGCCAGCTTGGCGGCGATGGCGCCGGGGATGCCGTAGCCCATTGACGACCACCCGTTGGTGGACAGGCAGGTGTTGGGGAAGTCCGTCCGCCACTGGGTGGCGATCTGGTGCGTGTGGGCACCCACGTCGTAGACGAGAATGCCGTCGGGCGGGAGCTTGCCGCGCAGGGCGTCGAGCACGCGGTGGGCGGCCATCGTGGCCGTGTCCGGCCGCAGGTCGGCGTCGAGCTGCGCCCGGTGGACGGCCCACTCCTCCAGGGACCAGTCGTTGGGGGCGACGGGCAGCTCGGCCATGCCGTGCAGCGCCTCGTCCATATCGGTGGGCTCGTTGAACAGCGCGTTGACGCTGCCGTCGATGTCGGCGGCCTGGTTGGCGACGTGCACGACGGGCTTGGCGCCAAGCCACTCCTCGTAGTTGATTTCCACCGGGTCGTAACCGACGGCGATCACGAGATCGGCGCCGTTGATGAAGCGCTGGACGTTGGTGCGCCGGGCACGGCCCAACACCCCCGCCCAATTGGGGTGGCTCTCCGGCAGCCAGCCCTTGCCGTGCATAGTCGAGATGAAGGGGATGTTCTGGCGCTCCACGAAGGCCAGCAGGGCGTCCGCCGCCCCGGTCCGCGTGAAGCCGAGGCCGGTCATCACGACGGGGCGTCGGCTGTTGGCGAGGGCGTCGGCGACGGCGGCAACGGCATCCCCTTCGTTCGCCCTTCGATTTCCCCCTTCGACGCGGCTCAGGACAGGCTCAGGGCGAACGGCCCCCTCACTGAGAGGGGAGGGAACCGCTTGGCCCTGGGGCGCTTCCGCGGTGCCGACGTCCTCGGGCAGGTCGAGGTGCACGGGGCCGGGCGGCTCGGCGGTGGCTATGGACAGCGCCTCGGTTACGCGGGCGACAATGTCGTCGTGGCGCAGGGGAAGGGACGCCTTGGTGAAGGACGAAAAGAGGGCGTGGTGGTCGATACGCATCTGGACTCGCCGCTCCAGCATCGGCGTCGGCACGTTGCAGGTAATGGCGATGAGGGGCGAGCAGTCGAGCCACGCGCACCCGACGCCGGTGGCCATGTTCGTCGCGCCGGGACCGAGGGTCGAGAGGCAGACGCCGGGCGTTCCGGTGAGGCTACCAACGGCGCTCGCCATGAAGCCGGCGGAGGTCTCGTTGGCCGTGAGGACGTACTTCACGGACGTGCGCTCAAGGGCGTCGATCAGGGGCAGCACCGGCCCGCTGGGCACGCCAAAGACCCACTTGACCCCGGCCGCCTCAAGCGTCTGGGCGATGAGGTCAACGTTCTTCATTACGCCGCCTACTCGCCGTTGCCAATGCCGCAGTCCTTGAGGAAGCGGTGCACCAGGAAGTTGAAGACATCGGGCTTCTCAAAGTACATGGAGTGGCCGCACTGCGGCACCTCGATGAGGGAGGCGTTGGGGAACAGCGAGCAGGCCATCTCCAGCACGTCCGGCGGCTGCAGCACGTCGTCCTCACCGCCGATGAAGCGCACCGGCATGGTGCAGCGGGCCAGGTCGGCCTCGGTGACCTCGACCGTGGCGGGGCCGGAGACCTGGGACATGGTGGCGCCCGCGAGCCTCGCCTGCGTCGAGGGGTTGAAGCCGCTGATCTTGAGGTAGAGCTCGGTGCCGACGGGGTCGCGCTCGCGGAAGCTCGGCGAGAGGACGCGCTCGGCCTGCTTCATGGCGTCGGTCGCCACCCGGACCTCTTCCTGGCGCGCGGCCAGCGCTCCGCTCGACTCGAAGAAGCCAGTCGTCGCGGCCATCACCAGCGCCTGCACCCGCTCGGGGCTGCGGACGGCGAAGCCGAGACAGGCGCGCCCGCCCATCGACTGCGCGACGAGGGACGCCTTCTCTATCTCCAGGTAGTCGAGCAACCCCTCCAGGTCGTCTATGAAGGCGGAGCGTCCGGGGCCGCCCTCGACGTCCCTGGTGAGGCCGAAGCCCCGGTGGTCGAAGTTGATGACCCGGTACCACTGGGAGAAGTACTTGACCTGCTTCCACCAGATGGCGTGGTTGCCGCCGACGCCGTGGGCGAAGACCAGCGCCGGGCCTGAGCCGGTGGACTCGTAGAACATGTTCATCCCGTTGATTTGCGCAAACGGCATGGCGTCCTCCTTCGGGACCCAAATCTGAGGCGATTGAACATCAGCGCGTATGGGGTGTCAAGGAGAAGGGCGCCGCACAACGCAAAAGGAGACGCATTCACCGCGCCTCCTCTCAATCCCGTCGACCGGTCTATGCCTACGCCGGCTACTCGCCCATGTGGTAGATCTCCCACAGGTGGTGGTCGAGATCTTCGATTGCGCCACCGTACATGAAGCCGTGGTCCTGGGCCTCGCGGGCGACGGCGCCGCCGGCCTCGACGGCCTTCCGCAGCATGTCGTCGACGCCGTCCCGGCTGCCCGCGGAGAGAGCGACCACGACCTCGGTGCTTTCCGTGGCGTCCACGATGGTCTTGGTGGTGAAGTTCTGGAAGAACCCCTCCGCCAGGAGCATGGCGTACGTGCCCTCCGACAGGACCATGCACGCGCACCCGGCGTTGCTGAAGTTGGGGTCGAACTCGAACCCGAGGCGGCTGAAGAACTCTCTGGACCTGGCGATGTCCCGGACCGCGAGGTTGATGAACGTCTGCCTATCCATGTCGCCCCCACTTTCTCCGCCGTTCGCTACGGACGCGGCTGCCGGCACGGCTAGCCATCGTCAGCAGACGGGGCGGGCATCTTCAACAGCGCCAAGGTGATCAAGAAACCGATGGCAGGGGGTATAGCGAAGACGACGGGAAGCTCCCAGTCGCCCTTAACGTCGCCGTTCGCTATAAGCACGGCGACATAGGCGTCGCCCAAAACCGTCGCCAGCAACAGCGCCGCCGCGATGCCGACGACGGGCTTGCCAAGGGCCGGGACGAAGACCGCGGCGAGCAGGCCGACCGCGCCGATGGGGTGGACCAACGTGACCAGGAACCGCAGCGAGGCGTCGTCGCCGTCGGCGAAGGACCCGACCATCGCCAGCAGGGCCGCGAAAAGGCCGTAGAGGACGGCAAAGACCTGCATGGGCAGAAGGAATTTCCTCATAATTCCAGCGTAGCCCTGCCCATCGAAGGGGGTCAAGGCGGGCTGGCGGGCCGCCTACGGCTGGAAGCTGTAGACCACGGGCATGTCCGAGGCTTCCCCGATCTCACCGCCGGGATGGCGGCGCACGACCAGACGGCCCGTGCCGCAGTCGCCGAACTCATCGCAGGAGATCTCGCCGATGATGCCCCGGAAGCCGCTGACCGTGGTAAGCGCCTCCCGCAGCGCGGCCCGATCAATATAGAGGTCACCATCGACCGTCACCGCGGTCTCGTCGATGGCCCGCAGCAGCAGCGTCGTGGCGTCGTAGGCGTGGGAGAGGTAGACGTAGGTGGCCGCCTCGCCGTGCTCCGCCAGGTACGCGGCCTTCATCCGGGCGCCGGTGACGCCGGTGGCGTCGTTCGCGTTGTCGTCAAAGGCCAAGTCCGGGCTGGAGAAGTAGACGCCGGCGGCTTCCGGCAGGGCCAGCAAGTCAGGCCCCAGCAAGGCCTCGCCGCCAATGACGGTCACGCCCTGCAGGCCGGGGACGTCCTTCAACTGCCGGAGGACCGTCTCACCGTCTTCCCGGTGCAGGGGCAGGAAGAGGCCGTCCGGCCCCGCCGCGGCCAACTCCGACAGCACACCGGTCATGTCTTCGGCGCCGCGGGTGATCATGGCGATAGCCGTCGCGCCGCCGCTCCCGGCAAAGGCGGCGGCAAAGGCCTCGGCCAAGCCCCGGGTGTAGGGGTCGCCGTCGTGGACAACGGCGACGTTCCTGAGGCCCAACTCCTCGCTGGCGAACCGGGCCACGGCCAAGCCCTGGTACAGGTCGTTGCTGGCGGTGCGGTAGTAACCGGGCAGGTTGTCGGAGGCCGCGTTGCCCTGCAGGTCGGAAGTCAGCGACGGGGCGGTGTTGGAGGGCGAGAGCATGACGAGGCCGGCCTGGCTGATGACCGGCAACGCCGCGACGGCGGCGAAGGAGCAGGAGGTGCCAATGACGCCCACCACCCTGGGGTCGTCGACGACGGCCTCCGCAGCGTGAATGGCGGCGTCAGCGTCGCACGCCGAGTCCAGCCCCTCGCCCGATGCGACTGCGCGGCCGTGGATGGGGCCGTAGTCTGCAATGGCCAGGTCAACGATACGGTGCACCTGAACCCCGGAAGCCGACCCCTCGGTGACGGCGGTGATGGTGCGGATGTGAATCTCGTCACCCGCCCCCACCTTGACTGCGCCCAGGGGGCCTTCCTCAAAGGAGCTGCTCCCGCAGGCGGCGTACAGCGCCAGAAACACAGCGGTCAGCGCAAGCGTCAAGATCCGGCGTCGATGACCCTTGGCGGCGGCTGACGTCATGCTTCCTCCCCTTTCCTTCTCAGTATAGTGCACACAACCGCGCGGGCTGATGGGCTCGACTCCTACACAGCTTCCATCAGCGCGCCGCCAGCCGCCGACAGCACGACGACCAGCCACGGCGGCGTCCGCCAGAAGGCCAGTAGGCCGAAGGCGGCGGCGCCGAGCGCAAAGTCCTCGGCGGCGGTGATGGCGCTGGTCCACACAGGGTCGTAGAGGGCGGCGAGGAGGAGGCCGACCACGGCGGCGTTGACGCTCATGAGCCCCTTACGCACAGAGACGTAGTCGCGGAGGCGCTCCCAGAAGGGCAGCACGCCCCACACCAGCAGGAACGACGGCAGGAAGATCGCGGCCAGCGCCAACAGCCCGCCGAGCCACCAGGGCTCGACGAAGCCCATCACGGTGCCCAGGTAGGCGGAGAAGGTGAAGAGCGGCCCCGGCACGGCTTGCGCGGCGCCGTAGCCCGCCAGGAACTCGTCTTTGGTCACCTGCTCGGAAGGGACCACCTCGGCTTCCAGCAGCGGGAGCACGACGTGGCCGCCGCCGAACACCAGCGACCCGGAGCGGTAGAAGCTGTCGGCGACGTCCAGCGGCTCGCTGTCGGTCGAGCGGGCAACGGCGGGCAGCGCAACGAGCAGCACGGCAAAGGCTGCGAGCGCCAGCGCGGCCAGCACCGTTCCGGACCGGCGTCCGTTCGAGGCCGTTGCATCGGTGTCGGCCGGGCGCAGAAATATGAGGCCTAGCACGGCGCCGCCCACGATGACCCCGATCTGGGCGACGGCGCCACCCGTGAGCAGCAGGGCCACGGCGGCAATGATGGCGATGGTGATGCGCGGCTTATCGGGAGCGAGGCTTCGTCCCATGCCCCACAGCGCGTAGACGACGACGGCAACAGCAGCGATCTTCAGCCCGTGCAGCCAGCCGCTGGCGTCGCCGCCGAACTCGTGGACGCCGTAGGCGAATGCGGCAAGCGCGACCGCCGAGGGGAGCGTAAAGCCGAGCCACGCCAGGAACCCGCCCAGCCGGCCGGCGCGGCCGGTGCCGATGGCGATGCCGAGCTGGCTGCTGGCCGGGCCCGGCAGGAACTGGCAGAGCGCGACGAGCTCGGCGAAGCGCTCCTCGGTCAGCCAGGCGCGTCGTACGACATACTCCTGGTGGAAATAGCCGATGTGGGCAATGGGCCCGCCGAAGGACGTCAGCCCCAAACGGAGGGCAACCCACAGGACTTCCAGCAATCGCGAGACACCCATAGCGGGGGCATTGTGGCAGACGCGGCGGACGGTGTCAGTAGGAGGTGGTGGGGTATAATGGCGCGTTGCGGCAGGTTGGGAGGCGGAGGAAGACGTATGGGAAGCAGATTGACCGGCGAAGGGCCGGAGAAGGTGTACGCAGCAGCAGGGAAGTGGGTTGACGCCGCGCTCCGTTCCGACGATTCGTTGTTCACGCCTGGGACGCCGGTGTGGACTCTGGAAGTACTGGGGGAGCTGCAGGAGAAGTACCTGGAACAGCCGGACCTAGGCAATGGCGGATTCTGGCAGAGGCTTCAGGTGCAGCTCGAGGGCGCGTCGGCTGAAGCATACCAGTGTATGGCAGAAGCTTTGTACGTGCATTTTCTCTTTGCTGGCTCTAGGTCCATGAAGACCGAGACGAAAGTCATGCACATAAACACAGTGCTCGGGTGGGGCAATCTCCCCACCATTTCAGAGTTCGCCGTCCAAGGACTTGCAAACGGATTGGGCGGAGTAGGACAGTCTTTCAATAACCATCGGCCCTGGCACACGGGCTTCATTATCGAATTTGTACAGACCTGGAAGCAGCAACAATCAAACGAACGCGACCGGCTTTTGGGTGATCCCTATGCCTTCAAGACCTTTCTTTGGGACACGCCGTTAACCAGTGCGCTGCTCAAGAACAACCTCAATACACCCGCCATGCAAAGGTGGGCATTGATGCACCTCATCTTCCCAGACACGTTCGAGGCCATAGTCGCAGGGTGGCACAAACGGAGGATTGCCGATGCGTTTACTCATCTGTTGACAGAGCCAACCCAGGACATTGACTTTCAATTACAGCAGATCCGGGGTGCTTTGGAACCCCAATACCCGGATATAGGGCGCAATCATATTTTCTATCACCCGCCAATCCAGAACCAATGGCGCGACACGCGTTGGGGCCGATTTGTGAAGGAAGCTCGTGAGTACATGGACTCAGGCAAGCTGATGGAAGAAGAGACTAACTACAAGATGGACGTCGCTGGAAAACTCGCAGAGGCGCGTAGGAAGTTGCTTGACGACGCAGGGGATTGGGCGAAAGGAGTTATCGATGCCCTCAACGCATATGGGGGCAATCCAATGAATTGGCGCGGCGCAGCCAACATCAAAAAGTGGTGCACTGAGCATCCAGATGTGGCCGCAGGCGCGCTTCGCGAGCTTTGGGCCGACGGGGACGTGCTAGACACGTCCGTCTCACAGTGCATCCGGGCGTTCAGCGACCTTTTCCCTAAACATGTCCAAAGTGGCGTCGGCAGCCGTATGCGCAGCATCTCGGTCCTCCTGATGGGTTTGGATGCCGCTCAGTATCCCCCGTTCATGATAAGTATCTTTTCCGAGGCGTATGCCCTGACGGAATACGAAGAGCCCGCCGCAAACGCGGATGAGGCAGAGCTGTATGACCATGCCCTAAAGTTCCTAGACCGCTTCATAGCGGAAGCTGCCAACCGTGGCTTATCAATCCAGAACCGCCTCGATGCGCAGTCGCTAATGTGGGCAGTGTGGAATGATCGGGGAGATGGGGGCGGAATCGAGGATCTGGACAACTGGGAGGACGAAGAGGGCGATCCAAAGCCCACCCTTGCATCCCTCGCTGCCAAACTCTTCCTCCCTGAGGCCTTCCTGCAAGAAATTGAGCAGCTTCTCAAAGAAAAGAGGCAGGTAATCTTCCAGGGGCCGCCGGGCACCGGCAAGACCTTCCTTGCACAAGCGCTGGCTGAGCACCTGGCCGAGTCGAATGGGACGGTGACCCGGATACAGTTCCATCCGTCATACGCCTACGAAGACTTTGTTGAGGGCTTCCGCCCCAAGGCCGATGGGCAAGGGTTTGACTTGCGGAAAGGCCCACTAGTACGGGCCGCAAAGCAAGCGGAGTCCGTACAGAACGCGAATCACTACCTCTTGATAGACGAGATCAACCGGGGCAACCTAGGCAAGCTGTTTGGTGAACTCTACTTCCTGTTGGAGTATCGGGAGCACACAATGCAGCTCCAATACTCTGATGAACCTTTCTCCCTGCCCAAGAACCTCTACATCATCGGGACCATGAACACCGCCGACCGCTCGATCGCGCTTGTGGACCTAGCTTTGCGGCGCCGGTTCGCCTTCGTCGATTTTCACCCCGACAAGTGGCCTGTTGATCGCCTTCTCCGCGATTGGCTGAAAGCCAATGCCGTCAATATGACGGCGGATATGATGTGGGTAGCTGACATAGTTGACCGGGCGAACGCCAAGTTGGATGACCGTGACGCGGCGATAGGCCCCAGCTACTTCATGCGGAAGCCTGATCTGACAGAAGCGGACGTCCGTCGAATCTGGAAGAGTGAGGTTATCCCATACATCACCGAGCGGTTACACGAAAACAACAACATTTCAGAGGAATATGACCTGGACAAGCTCAAGTCCAGCGACCCCGCCAACGGCGTCGCAGTCAGCGATAGCCAACCGCAGACCGGGGAAGACGGCGAGCAGTCCGATGCACAATCTTGACCTGAGGGAGTACCAGCGCAGCGATGCCGTCGTGCTCACCGCAGCCCAGCGAGCCGCGCTGCGAGAAGCCGTCAAGCCCCTTGCCATCGAACCATCAGACGACGGCGAAGGACTCTATCACCTGACCCCCGCCTCCACCGTTGGCGCCATTGAGGTTGCCGGCCTCTCCGTCGTCATCAAGCCCAAGATCACCATGCAGCAAGTGCTGTCCCTTGCCCTCTACGCCATGGACGTCAGCATCATCCGCCAACCCTCCCAGTTCCATTTCAAGGAGGAGACTGCACTACCAGACTTGCTCGCCCTAGCGCTGGCGACGGCAGCGCGGCGGGCCTTCTCACGGGGGTTGCTGCACGGCTACCGGACGGAAGAGGAAGCCTTGTACGGAGTGCGCGGGCGCATCCGGTTTGACGAGCAGTTGCGGCGGCGGTTTGGCCGTACCCTGCCGGTGGAGGTACGGTACGACGATTTCACGGATGACATCCTAGAGAACCGGCTGGTGAAAGCGGCTGCAGGCCGGTTGGCGGCCATGCCGCTCAGAGCAGCCTCCCGCCGTGGCCTGGCGTGGATTGCAGGAACGCTGGCCAACGTCACCCCTGTCGAGTACCCGCCCAACGCAGTGCCGGAGGTGCGCTTCGACCGGCTGAACGAGCACTACCGGGGCGTCGTCGACCTGGCGCGGCTGGTCCTGCGGCATAGCGCTTTCCAGTCCAGCCGGGGTGCTGTGCGGGCTATTGGTTTCTTGTTTGACATGAACGACGTCTTCCAAGGCTTCCTTACCCGCGCCCTGCGGGAGGCGCTGGGCTCAAACGAACGCGAGTTTCGTGAGCAACACATCCGCACATTGGACGAGGGGGGCAAGGTGACGCTCAAGCCCGACTTGGTCTGGCAGCGGAGTGGACGCATCGTCTTCGTTGGCGATGCCAAGTACAAGCGGGTACAAGATGACCGAGTGCCTAACGCCGACCTGTATCAACTGCTCGCCTACACCATCGCCTTGGATCTGCCCGGCGGCCTGCTCGTCTACGCCAAAGGAGAGGCGGATGTAGCCACGCACACCGTTCGGCACGCAAGCAAGCGGCTGGATGTCATGGCGTTGGACCTGGGCGGGTCGCTGGACGACGTGCTCGATCGCGTCGGCGGCAAAGGCGGCATCGCCGAACGGGTACAGGCGCTCGCCTGCAGCGCACTTTCACCGCAGTAGCGTGAATTGACGCTCCCCAGCTCGCTATGCTTCCATTGCCGCGACAAGGCCACACGCCTGACGCCATAATTTGCGAAAGGGGTCGACATGGACGCACTGAGGAAGCCGGTTTCCGTTTACCTGGGGCTCACCGCCCTCGCCGTGCTGCTTCACTTCTGGCTCAGCCCGTTCTACCCGGACTCGTGGGACGAGGGCGCGATCTGGAACGTTCTGGACGCGCTGATGGCCGTGGGCATCGTCGCGACGCTGGTGTACACCTGCTCGTACAAGCGCGGCGTCAGCTCTGACGACAGACCCCTCGCACACGTCTGCGCGTACACGGCCTTCTACGCCGCGACGGTGCTGGCCGTCCTCTTCTTCTGGAACTGGTTCGACGACCTGGCCTCCAGCGGTGACCAGAGCGACACCCGTTTCATCTTCTGGCCGATCATCAACACCATGTACATCGTGCTGATGGGGACGGTCGGTTGGCACCTGTGGCGCAAGTAGGGCAGGGGTAGGTCAAGAGGCTAGCCCTACCGATGTCCGGGGGAACTGGACCAAAAGAAACGCCTCCCCGGAGGGAGGCGTCGGTCCAGCGATACGCTCGCTGGAGTGGTAAGGAATAGACTATTGGATTCATGCGAGTATCGTCAATGAGAAATCCACAGGCTTAGTTCAAAAGTGAAGGGTAACCTGTCGATTCTCAATATCGAATTGGGACGTCCGTATGGAATACTTCAGTGATCAGGAAATCGGAGAACGGCCAAGGGACGCAGAAGAGATTAGCGTCACGGCTTGGGGTGGCATTCGTGCCTTGATTCAGTCCCATGTGCACAACGGATCATTCGGGGATACATACAGGGAAAGTTGCTTCGATGGCCCTGTCGCCATTGGTACAGATGCGGCAGCGTTCAGGGATGCCATGCGTTCTCAAATCCCTGGGTTACCGCTGTGGCCGTGGCGAGATGATAATGGGTCTTGGGATGATAGGCCCGAACCTCCCAACACCTTGCAGATCCTTGACATGATCCAATTCTGTTGGAAGTACATCGCCAAGCCAATTCCCTTCGAATATCACTCCTTCGGCAAACATGACCACCTTCACTTTAACGTGGAAGGCGGAAGACAAGAGTTTCGTGCGGAAATTGAACTTATCTTCCGACGCAACGGAATTGCCTTCACTCTGACAGACAAGGGCCGAGTTGAACGGTTCATACCAACGGAGTTTCGTCGCACATTTGCAGATCTGGAATCTTCAACCAGTGAATTAGAGCTCGACCAATTGCTACAAAAAGCAATGCAGAAGTTCCTTGATCCTGACCCAGCAATTAGGCAAGAAGCGCTGCAGGATCTATGGGATGCGTTTGAACGACTCAAGACCCTAGACGGGCCAGGTGACAAAGCCGCACTGGCCTCCGATATGCTTGACACAGCTGCAGGGCCAAACTCTCCCAAATTCAGGGAACAGTTGGATTCTGAGACAAAGGCACTGACTAGTATCGGAAACAACCTTGGGATTCGTCACTCTGAGACTAGCCAAGAGCCACTTGCAAGTTCTGAGCACGTTGACTACCTCTTCTTTCGCCTAGCCTCGCTCATCAGACTAGTAATCCGAAGTAGGGCTTCACAGGAGGCCGCACCCCCATGACCAACGGGCTGCCGCTGCTAAACAAGCTGCTGTACACCACCGACATGATCGGGGGGCAGGCGGTGGTGCAGACGCGGAACCTGTGGCTGCTGTTCTTCCTCGCGCCGCCCAAGGGCGAGGGCGACGCCGCCGTGCCCGCGCTGTCCATGGGCCCATTCGACGTCGACGCGCGGGTGTTCGTCGGTGCGCTGCTGACGGCGGGCCGGCTCATCGAGGCGCTGGACGACCCCATCGTCGGGTGGTGGAGCGACCGGACCAAGAGCCGCTGGGGCCGCCGGCTGCCCTTCGTGGTGTTCTCGACCCCGTTCTGGGCCATCTTCTTCATGCTGCTGTGGTTCTCGCCCGTGGAAGGCGCGAGCTTCGTCAACGCCATATGGGTCTTCGTCATCCTGGAGCTGTTCTTCCTTAGCAACACGATGTCCATCGGGCCGTACGAGTCGCTGCTGCCTGAGGTGGCGAAGACACACCGCGACCGGATGAGCATCGTGGCGTGGCAGTTCTACTTCGGCATACTGGGTGCGGTGCTCGGCCTGGTGCTGAGCGGGGTGGTGCAGGACACGTGGGGCTTCAAAGTAATGGGCGTGCTGGTCGGCGTCCTGGGGCTCAGCTTCCGGTTCCTGGGCGTCGCGGGCGTCTGGCGGCACGCCCCCCGCGACACGCCGCCGGCCGAGATGCCGCTCAAACAGGCGTTCTTCGCGACGCTCGCCAACACGCAGTTCCTCTACTTCGTGCCGACGTTCGTGCTGTTCCAGCTGGCAACGACCATGACGCTGGGATGGATGCCGTTCTTCGTGTCGGCAGTGCTGGAGTCGGAGAACGAGGGCACGGTTACGTCCATGCTGACGGGGACGGCGCTGGTGGGCATGATGGCGGCGGTCGTCGTCCTCTGGAAGCTGGGTAACACAAAAGGGAAACGATGGGTCTATTCCGTGTGCCTGCTGGGCACGGCGGTGATCCTACCTATCCTGTTCTTCGTGGGGTTCATCCCGGGGATACCCAAGCTGGCGCAGGGGATTGTCATCGCCTTCCTCGTCGGGCTTCCGATGGGCGGCGTCAACCTGATGCCGCGCGCCCTTACGGCGGACATCGCCGACTACGACGAGATACGCACGGGGATGCGCCGGGAGGCGATGTTCTTCACGACGCAGAACCTGTTCGAGAAGTTCGGGTCCTCGTTCTCGACGCTGGCGCTGGCGCTCATCCTGCTGCTGGGGGAGACGGCGGACGACCCGCTGGGCATTCGCCTGCTGGGGCCAATCGCGGGGGCGATCGCGCTCGTAGGCTACTTCGTGTTCAAGGGGTACCGCCTGCCGAGCACGGTGACGTCGGAGAGCGTACGGGAGGCGGGGTTGTAGGGGTAACAAGAAGGGAGGGGCCGCTTGGCCCCTCCCACTAGACTCACGGGGACGTTCCCTTACTCAAAGAACGGCACGAAGGCGACCGGCTCTCCGCCGTCCACGTCGCGGACGACCTTGGTGGCCTCCTGCCAGTCGACGGTCTCGTTGAGGATCATGCCGACGGGGCGGACGCGCACGAGCTTGGGGTCGTCGACGCTCTGGGGAACGGATCCATCCTCCTGCAGCGCGCGTGCGCCCGACAAGAGCTGCTTCCGCACCTGGATAATCATGCGGTCGCTGGTGCCCAGGTGCTCTCGGCGGCGGTCGTAGATGGCGCCCATGGTCTCCGTCATCGCGCGGTCCTGCAGGTTCACCAGGAAGGGGATGCCGGACATCATGTACTGCTTCTGCACGTCGTAGTCGATGCAGTAGTCATTGGCCTTGCGGGCGAAGGACATGTAGCGCGTGCGCGGGTCGGGCGTCTCCGGCAGGTAGCCACCGGCGGACTTGAATGGGTCGAGGAGGAACGCTTCCAGATCTGAGGACGCCCCGGTGTCGGCCCGGCCGCTCATCATGAACAGCATGTGGTAGTCGTCGTCGATGGGCACCCAGGCGCGCAGGTTCACCGTCGCGTCGATGGTGATCATGCTGAAGAAGGGGTAAAGGTACTGGTTGACGCGGTGGTGGATGTCGCCCTGGTCGTTGATGTGGCGGAGGGCGGTGTAGTAGACGCCATACGGGGTGGGCACGACGTCGAGCTTGGGGGCGCGGTCGTTGGTCCACACGCCGCGGAGCTGTCCGGGCGCGGCGGGCGCGTCCTCGTAAAGGCGGCCGTGGATGAAGTACACGTGGGAGGAGTCCAGGTCGCCCTCCAGCCCCTGCATCCAGTTGCACTCCTCCGTCATAACGTGGGGCTCGTAGACCTGGTCATACGGCAGCGTGTTGACCTCGAACTCCGGGAAGGGAGGCGGGGTCTCCCGCGGGCCCATGTACGTCCAGAGCGCCTTGTTGCGCTCGACGACGGGGTAGGCTATGGCGCGCACCTTGTCCTTGAAGTTGCTCTCGGCGGGCTCGTTGGGCATGTCGAGGCAGGCGCCGGTGACGTCGAACTTCCAGCCGTGGTAGTTGCAGGCGAGGCCGGCGTGCTCGTTGCGGCCAAAGAAGAGCGACGCGCCGCGGTGGGGGCAGTTCTCGGCGACGAGGCCGACGTCGCCGTTGGAGTCGCGGAAGGCGACGAGGTCCTCGCCGAGCAGGCGGACGCGCTTCATGGGGCCGTCGCGCTCCGGCAGGTCGCGGGACGGCAGGAAGGGAATCCAGAACTCGCGGATGAAGGACCCCATGGGCGTGCCCGGGCCAACTCGCGTCAGCATCTCATTGTCGTGGGTCGTCAGCATGTGCTCTCCTCCAAGATTGTGCTGTTGTTGCCCTCGGCGTCCGCGCGCGGGCTTTGCCTAGCCCTTCAACTCCGCCCGCATGGCGAGCATCACGTCCGAGATGAAGAGCTCCAGCGACCGCTCCGCGTGCTCAGGCGCCAGATCGCCGTATGAGAATACGAGCATGAGGTAGTTTATTCCAGTGGCCCTCACGGATTCAACCAGCCTCTCAGCGACCGTGGCGGGCGACCCCGCGACGACCACCCGCGTGCTGCGGTCGGGCTGCGGCGCCCTGACGAGGGACGCCTGGTGCTTACGCGACAGGTGGCTGATGTGTGCCCCCCACGCGGCCATGGCGGGGGCCGCGATGGCCTCCGCCTCGGCGTCGGTCTCGGCGACGAGGACGTGCTGGTTGCGGCCGAGGTGCGGTGCGGCGACGTGGGCGTTGTGCCGACCCTCGTCGTGCCGGTGCGCGAGCCAGGTCTCGCGGTACTGTTCCAGCATGGGCCGGACGGTCTCAGGCGGGCCGGGAATCGCCGTGTTGTACCCGTGCCGCGCGACGAAGTCGATGATGTCGGGACTGCTGCTGGGGAACCACAGGGGCGGGTAAGGCTTCTGGTAGGGCTCGGTGTGCAGCTCCACGTCGTGGTAGCTGAAATACTCGCCCTGGTGCTCCAGCGTGTCCTTTCCGCAGGCGTTGAAGAAGATGTCGAGGGTCTCCCGGTAGCGGCCACGCGACTCTTCCACGTCGTCGATGCCGTACACCGAGGACTCAATGAGGGAGATGCCGCGGCCCACGCCGAGCTCCACGCGGCCACGGCTCATCTGGTCCAACATGCAGATCTCGTTGTAGAAGCGGTACGGGTCGTACCAAGGCAGGCAGAAGGTCAGGGCGCCGACGCGCAGCCGCTCCGAGTGCTGGATGGCGGCGGCGAGCAGGACGGAGGGCGAGATGTTGATGGAGAGGGGCGTCGCCTGGTGCTGCGCGGTGTGCCAACCGTAGAATCCGCCGCGGTCGGCCATCTCGACGAGCCGGAGCTTGTGCTCGACGATGTCGGCGACGGGGCGGCCGGAGTTCTCGATCCAGTCAAAGATGGCGAACTCGAAGGGGGCTTCCGGGAATGCGTTGTCCGCCATGACGCGGCTCCTTGGCAGTGGCTTGACCGCCGCATCCGGCGGCCGGCTATCGGCGTCCGCGCCAGTATACCACCGCTTGCGCGCCGCTCTTGCCCGCTCCACGGCGCGACGCTATGATGCACCGAACGCAGGGGGACGCTGAACGAGGGGGACACTATGCGGTTCGGTTCCTTTGTCGAGTTCTCCATGCCCGAAGGCGGCAATCCGGCGGAAGCCTACTCGCACGCGTTCAACCACGTGGACATGGCAGAGGAGCTGGGGCTGGACGTCATCTGCCTGGCGGAGTTCCACTTCACACCCAACCGCGTCATCTCGTCGCCGCTCACGGTGGGCGCGGCGATTGCGGGCCGCACCAAGCGCATCACTATCGGCTCGTCGGTGCTGGTGCTGCCCCTTGCGAACCCCCTCCGCGTCGCCGAAGAGGGCGCCACGCTCGACCACGTCAGCGACGGGCGCTTCGAGTTCGGCGTCGGGCGCAGCGGGTTTCAGACGGCGTACCAGGGGTACGGGATCCCGTACTCCGAGAGCCGCGACAGGTTCCGGGAGGCGCTCGACGTCATCACGATGGCCTGGACCAACGAGCGGTTCAGCTACAGCGGCGATTACTACAGCTACGAGGACGTGTGCGTCATCCCCAAGCCCGTGCAGACGCCGCACCCGCCCATCCGCATCGCGGCGACAACCAACGACACGTTCCCGGTCAACGGCAAGATGGGCTATCCCCTGCTCATCGGCCTGAGGACGGTGCCGCTGCCGGGCGTGACCGAGCAGGTGGCAAGCTACAAGAAGGCGTACAAGGAGGCGGGGCACGAGGCCCCGATGGACGTGTCGCTGCGCATCCCCGTGTACGTGGCGGAGGACCGTGAGGCCGCCCTGACAGAGCCGGAGGAGAGTTTCATGCGGCAGTTCCGCAGGCTGCAGCGTCGGCTGGCGGAAGAGGGCGCGCAGTCGGTTGGGTCGCCGACGGAGCAGCGGACGGAGCGCGCGGCAGGGATCGCGGCGATGACGTGGGAGGACGTGCAGCGGGAAAAGGTGGCCGTCGGCACGCCGGAGATGGTCGTCGAGCAGCTGAGCAAGCTGCGGGAGGCGCTGCACCTGACCGAGGTCGTCGCCGAGTTCAACGCGGGCGAGCTCATCCCGCAGGAGCACATCGAACGCTCCCTGCGGCTGTTCTGCGAGAAGGTCATGCCCGCGCTGAAGTAGCCAGCCGCCGTTCGTCCTTCGATTCCCCTTCGACCGTGCCCAAAACAGGCTCAGGACGAACGGCAAGCGATGCCAGGAGGTAAACATGCCCGCCAAGCTCGATCGCATTGGGCACTGCCTCATCCGGGTGCGGGACGTGGAGCGCGCCAAGCGGTTCTACATGGACGTGCTGGGCTTCCAGCTCATGGAGCAGGACCCGGACCACGGCGGCGTCTTCCTGAGCCTGCCCGGCGACGGCCACACCATCGACCTGATGCCCGTGGGCGACCCGGAGACGGCGACGCCGCCCGTCGGCATGCAGGACGGCGTCGGCGTGCTGCACATAGCGTTCAAGGTGGGCAGCTACGAGGCCCTGCGGGAGTCGTACGACAGCCTGGTGGCGGACGGCGTCGAGGTGCAGCGCATGATCGACCACGTGAGCCAGCGGAGCCTCTACCTGCACGACCCGGACGGCAACACGCTGGAGATCTATTACGAGTTCCCTCGGGCGCGCGAGCTGTTCCTTGCGGGCCGGGGCGACCTCGACGCACCGTTCACCTTCGACGACCCGCTGCCGGAGCACGCCGGAGTTGCTTCGTAGGAGGCAGTCATGAGCGGCAAGTATCGCGTTATGTCAGGCGACTCGCACCTTGAGGTCGCGCCGGAGCGATGGACGCCCCGCGTGCCGTCGCAGTACCAGGACCTCGTGCCGCGGCTGGAGCGGCAGGTCACCGGCGGCGACGCGTGGGTGGTGCCGGGAGCGAGGCCCCGCGAGGTTGCCTTCGACCTGTACGGAGGCAAGGGCCGCGACGTGTGGCAGCCCTACGGCCAGACCTACGCGGACACCAACGGGACGGGCTCGCCGGAGCAGCGCATCAAGGAGCAGGACCGCGACGGCATGGACGCGGAAGTGCTCTTTCCCAACCAGGCCGGCGGCCCGCGCCTGTGGCGCAGCATCGAGGACAACGCAGCCTACTGCGCCGTGCTCCGCGCCTACAACGACTGGCTGGCGGAGGACTACTGCTCGCACGCGCCCGACCGGCTCATCGGCCTGGGCATCATCCCGTTCTGCGGTCTGGAGGAGGCGCTGGAGGAGATGCGGCACTGCCGGAAGCTTGGCTTGAAGGGCATCGTCCTCGGTGGCTTCCCCAGCGGCCTCGGCTACCCGACGCCGGAGGACGACCGCTTCTACGCCGAGGCGCTGGACATGGGGATGCCGATCACCGTGCACATCGACCTCGACCGGGGCAACGGGCCGGCGGGGCCGCTGCACTCGTTCAAGTACCCGCAGACGCCGGAGGAAGTGACGACGCACCTCGGGCCAACGGGCGGCATGGTAGAGCAGGTGAGCCGGTTCGGACGCGCGGGGTCGGTGAACATCGTCCAAATGGTGCTTTCCGGCGTCTTCGACCGGTTCCCGGGCCTCAGGATCTTCTGGGCGGAGAACCAGATTGGGTGGGTGCCCTTCTTCATGGAGATGGCGGACGTGCGATACAAGCGGCACGTGCACTGGGCGTCGCGGCTGCTGGGCTTCGAGCCGCTGAAGCGGCCGCCGAGCGAGTACATCCGCGAGCACTGCATCTGGGGCTTCCAGCAGGACCGCTCCGGTGTGGAGCTGCGCCACCACATGGGCGTCGACCACCTCATCTGGGCGTCGGACTTCCCGCACCAGGAGTCAGACTGGCCGGACTCCAAGAACACGCTCGACTGGAACTTCCGCGGCGTCCCGGACGAGGAGCGGCAGCTCATGGTGGCGGGCAACGCGGTCCGCTTCTTCCACTTGGACGACGACTAGACAATACCGGGAGGCCCTCATGACGACAGACCCTCGCCAGGATGGCTTTGCGCCCACTGAGTACGGCTCCGACGTCATCGTCGACGCCATCCGCGCCCTGGGCATCGAGTACATCTCGATGAACCCCGGCGCGACGTTCCGCGGCATCCACGACTCCGTGGTGAACCACTTGGGCAACCAGGGGCCGGAGTTCATCCTGTGCAACCACGAGGAGATCGCGGTGGCGCTCGCGCAGGGGTACGGCCGCGCGGCGGGCAAGCCGATGGCCGCTTTCGTGCACGACATCGTCGGGCTGCTGCACGCCTCCATGGCGATGTTCAACGCGTGGATGGGCCGCTCCGGCGTGCTGGTCCTCGGCGCGACGGGGCCGCTCGACGCCAACCACCGCCGCCCGTGGATCGACTGGATCCACACGGCGAACGTCCAGGGCGAGGCCGTCCGCAACTTCGTCAAGTGGGACGACCAGCCGACGAGCATCGAGGCCTCGGTCGAGTCGCTCATCCGCGCGTACAACCTCGTCGTCAGCGAGCCGCAGGGACCCGTCTACGTCTGCTTCGACGCCGACGTGCAGGAGATGAAGCTGACCGAGCCGTTCCAGATGCCGGACGTCTCGCGCTACCCGGCGCCGACGCGGCTGCAGGCGGACCCGGCGGCGCTGGAGCGCGTGGCCGGCGCACTCATGGCGGCGGAGCGCCCCGTGGTGCTCGCGAACTTCCTCGGCCGCTCCGAGGAGGCGGCGCAGGGGCTGCTGCGGCTGGCCGAGAGCCTGGCCCTGCCGATTATCAACGGCGGCGACTTCTTCAACTTCCCCACGCGGCACCCGCTCTACGCCACCGAGAGCCGGGAGGAGCTGCTGTCCGAGGCCGACGTGGTGCTGGCGCTCGACGTGTACGACCTACAGCAGGAGCTGACGCGGCTGGACCGGGCGACGCGCAAGACGGAGGACATCCTGCGCCCCGACGCCATACTCATCGACGTGTCGCTGCGGCAGCTGCAGGTGAAGAGCTGGGCGGACGACCACGGCAGCCTGTACCCGACGGCCATGTCCGTCGCGGCAGACACGGCCCTCGCGGTGCCCGCGCTCGCCGACCTGGTGCAGTGCCGGCTGGACGACGCGGCGGGCAGCGCGGCCGCCATCACCGACCGCCGCGAGCGCATCGGCCAACTGAGCGAAGCAGCGCTGGCGCGGAACCAGGCGACCGCCAGGGCGCACTCGGAAGACCACCCGCTCGCCCTCTCGACCATCGCACAGGAGCTGTGGGAAGTCGTTCGCGACCACGACTGGGTCGTCGGCAACGGCGACCTGCGCGGCTGGGTGCAGCGGCTGTGGGACATCAGGCACCCGTACCAGGACGTGAGCGCGCGCGGTGGAGGCGGCCTCGGCGAGGGGCTCCCGCACGCTGTCGGCGTGGCGCTGGCAAACCGCGGCAAGGGGCGGCTGACCATCAACATCCAGTCGGACGGCGACATGCTGTTCACGCCCGCCGCCATCTGGACGGCGGTGCACCACCGTATCCCGCTGCTCATCGTCATGTACAACAACCGCACCTACGGCAACGACCTGGGGCACCAGGGGTCTATGGCGCAGGTGCGGGGCCGCCCCATGGAGCGGCGGACCATCGGCATCGACATCGACGACCCGGTGGTGGACTTCGCGGGGCTGGCGCGGTCGTTCGGCGCGTACGCGGAGGGCCCCATCGAGCGGGCGGAGGACCTGAAGCCGGCGTTCGAGCGGGCGGTGAAGGCAGTGGTCGATGAGGGACGCGTCGCGCTGGTGGACATGTACACGCAGGTGGTGTAGGGGCCCTTCGACAAGCTCAGGGCGAACGGGTTGGCGTCGTTGCACACGTCCATGCATATTGCTATGCTTGGCATGATGCTTTGCCCTACACACGCACGTATGCGGTAGGGCCAAGAATTTCAAGGAGGGGAGTTCATGCTCACCAGGGAAGACAACGATCTCGTAACGCAGGTAGGCCCCGGCACGCCCATGGGCGATCTGTTCCGGCGGTTCTGGCTGCCCGTGATGCTGTCCGAGGAGGTCCCCAACCCCGACTCCACGCCGGTTCGGGTCACCGTGCTCGGCGAGAAGCTGATCGGGTTCAAGGACACGGACGGCAATGTCGGCCTCGTCGACGCCTACTGCCCGCACCGCGGCGCGCCGCTCTTCTTCGGGCGCAACGAGGAGTGCGGGATTCGCTGCGTGTACCATGGATGGAAGTTTGACGTCGACGGCAACTGCGTCGACCTGCCCAACAGCCCGGAGGGCGAGACGTACAAGGACAAGGTACAGATCAAGTCCTACCCGGCCGTCGAGAAGGGCGGGCTCGTGTGGGCCTACATGGGCCCCAAGGACAAGCAGCCCCCGATGCCCGGCTTCGACTGGCTGGACCATCCGGCGGAGAACCGCTACCTGATGAAGTTCATCCTCCAGTGCAGCTACCTGCAGGGCATGGAGGGCGACTACGACCCCAGCCACGCCGTGTACCTGCACTCCACGTTGGACAACAACGCGTCCAACCGCGCGCTGCAGGTGAGCCAGGTCGGCAACACGTTCCAGGACCCCCGGCAGATCTACGTGGACATCGAGGACACGGACGGCGGCATTGAGTTCGTCTCCAGCGGAAACGCGGAGCGCGGCAAGCTCATCAGCCTGGGCCACTGGATGATGCCCATCTTCTGCACGGCGGGCATCGCCGGGCCGGGCATCTTCTCCAGCAACATGCGCGTGCCCATCGACGACGAGAGCTGCATGTTCTTCCGGCTGCGCTGGAGCTACGACCCGATCCCCGACTACGAGCTGGCCGAGTACAAGTATGGGCAGTTCACCCACCCGGAGCTCATTCCCGGCACCTTCTACCCCAAAGCGAACATGCAGAACGACTACCAGGTGGACCGGATTGCCCAGAAGAACTACTCGTTCACGGGCATCAAGAACTTCCCGCTCCAGGACATCGCAATGATGGAGGACCAGTGGGGGCCCATCGCCGAGCGCGAGAAGGAACACCTGGTGCGATCCGACGAGGGCATCATCCGCGTGCGGCAGCGCCTCATCCGCACGGCGCGCAAGCTGATGGAGGGCGAGGACCCCACCGAGCCGACCAAGCCCTGGGCGTTCAACGTTCGCACCGTCCGCAAGTTCTACCCGTCCGACTTCCCCATTCAGGAGGCGGTCAAGGAGCTGAAGGAGCACCGCCTTACGTCCCGCCGCCCCGTGCTGGAAACGGCGAACGTCTAGGTCAAACCGGATAGCGAACCCAGAGGCCCCGCCCGGACGAGGTGGGGTCTCTTGGTATAGGTGCCCGTAGAGCGATTGGAGTCTATGGCAACCGGACAATCGGACAGGCCTGAAGGAGGCGCGGTCGCTGCCGGCGGTCGTCCGCCGTGGGGCGGCCCCCACACCATCGAGGCGGATCAGAGCGGGCCGTGGCTGCAGCGCACCTTCCGGTCGCTGGGCAACACGGAGTTCCGCTTCCTCTGGATAGGCTCGCTGCTGGCGATGGGCGCCATGCAGAGCATGGCCTTCGCGCAGGGCTTCTACGTCTACGACCTCACCGGCGACCCAAAGCTCCTCGGCGTGGTGACGGCGGCCAACGGCGTGCCGGGGCTGGCGCTGAGCCTCTTCGGCGGCGTCTTCGTCGACCGGTGGGAGAAGCGCGGCATCATCCAGGTCAGCCAGGTGCTGTTCGCAATCATGGCGCTGAGCATCGCCGCCCTCATCTACACCGGGGCGATCCACTGGACGCACCTGATGATCGCGGCATTCATCCAGGGGTGCATCATGCCGTTCATGATGCCGGCGCGGCAGGCCATCGTGCCGCAGATCGTGCCGAGACACTTGATCATGAACGCGGCCGCGCTGAGCGCCATGGTGATGAGCGCCACCACCATGGCGGCGCCCGCCATCGCCGGCCCCTTTGCCGGATGGTTGGGCATGCACATGTTGTACGTGCTCATTGGGGGAATGAACATTGCCTCCTTCGCGTTCACCACGCAGGTGCACAAACACTACCCGGAGGGCGGGCCGTCCGGGCGCAGCCCCTTCGGCGACATCCTCCTGGGCTTCCAGTACATCCGCCGCGACACGGTCATCATGCTGCTGCTGATCATGGGCATTGTGCAGGTGATGATGATGGCGCCCATCCGATTCGTGATGCCACTGTTCGCCAGGGACAACTTCGGCGTGGAGGAAGCGGGCTTGGGGTACATGCTCGCCGTGCTGGGACTCGGCAGCATGGGCGGCGCCATTCTGGTGGCGGGGATGAAGCGGGCGGGGTCACGGGGCCGGCTGCTGGTGGTCTCCGCCATCATTTCGGGACTGACGCTCATAGGCTTTGCGGCGCTAGCAGAGTACGTGCCCGTGTTCGTTCCGGCGCTGGTGGTCCTTGCGGTGGTGGGCCTCATCCAGTCTGCGCGGATGACGCTGCAAGCCTCCCTTACCCTCGAGTACGTTGACCCGACCTACCGGGGGCGGGTGATGAGCATACAGGGGCTCATGTGGGGGCTGATGCCGATCGGCGTGCTGCCGCTCACGCTCATCGCCGACTACTGGGGTGCCCCGGCGGGCCTGGCCATCCTCGCGGTGACGTTCATCGTCATTGCCGTAGTCGTGCTGGTCTTCTCGCCGACGATGCGGCGTCTGCGGTAGGGAAGGCCATCTAGACGGACGAAAGCCGTTCGTGCTGAGCCACGTCGAAGCACAACGACCCACCCTGCCTGCGCCTGGACCCCGGCTTTCGCCGGGAAGACGAGCCGGGCGCCCTTGACCCTCCCAGCGTATCTCCGTATGTTGAAGCGCGGCATGGGCCGGAGCCCTTCCCGGTGAAGCAATCCTCTCAGGAGCGTGGTGTGCCCCAGTTCGTGACCGCGATGTCCAAGCAGACTCTCGGTGCGCTTCGGGACCTGGCGCCCATCTTCCTGGTCATCGCCTTCTTCCAGATCGTCGTCCTCCAGCAGCCCTTCCCGGACCTGGTCAACGTCCTGGTTGGCCTCGTATTCGTGGTCATTGGGCTGGCGCTCTTCATCCAGGGGTTGGAGAGCGGGCTCTTCCCGCTCGGCGAGGCGCTGGCCCAGGGCATGGCACGCAAGGGCAGCCTCACCGCCTTGCTGGCGATGGCGTTCTGCCTAGGCTTCGGCACCACCGTCGCGGAGCCCGCCCTCATCGCCGTTGCGGCGGAGGCTGCGGATGTCGCGGCGGAGGCCGGCTTCATCCACGCCACCCAGGCCGCGCGAGAGACCTATGCGCTGGAGCTACGGCTGGTCGTCGCGTTCTCCGTGGGACTGGCGATTGTGCTCGGCGTGCTGCGCATCATCAAGGGCTGGCCGATCCACCGCTTCATCATCGGCGGCTACGTCCTCGTCATGGTCATGACGGTCTTCGCGCCCGAGGAGATCGTCGGCGTGGCCTACGACTCCGGGGGCGTCACGACGAGCACCATCACGGTGCCCCTGATCACGGCGCTTGGCGTGGGGCTGGCGACGACCATACGCGGGCGCAACCCGATGCTGGACGGGTTCGGCCTCATCGCCTTCGCCAGCCTGACGCCGATGATCTGCGTGCTGGGCTACGGGATGGTGACGTGATGGCCGGCTTTATCGAGGTAATCGTCACCACCACGCTGTCGACGCTGCGTGACGTCACGCCCATAGTCGTCATCCTCGTCTTCTTCCAGGTGGCCGTCCTGCGCCGCCGCCTCCCCAACTTTCGCGCCATCGTCGCCGGGTCCGTCATGGTGCTGCTGGGGCTGGCGCTCTTCCTCATCGGCCTGGAGAAGGCGCTCTTTCCAATCGGCGAGACGATGGCCAGGCAGCTCGTGGAGGCCAGCACCGAGGGCGCGGAAGTCCTGGCGGGAGTCGTCCGGTGGGAGGACTACTGGCTCATCTACTGCTTCGCGGCGGCCATAGGATTTGCGACGACGGTGGCGGAGCCGTCGCTCATCGCGGTGGCCCTCAAGGCCGAGGAGGTCTCGGCCGGCGCCGTGAACGCGCTCGGGCTGCGCATCGCCGTCGCGATAGGTGTCGCGGCGGGGGTGTCGCTGGGGTGCTTCCGCATCGTGACCGGAACACCATTGCCGTGGTACATCGTCGTGGCGTACGTCATCGTCATCATCCAGACGTACATCAGCAGCCGCACCATCGTCCCGCTGGCCTACGACAGCGGCGGCGTGACCACTTCGACGGTGACGGTGCCGGTGGTGACGGCGTTAGGCCTGGGCCTCGCGGCGACGGTGCCCGGCCGCAGCCCCCTGATCGACGGTTTCGGGCTCATAGCGTTTGCCAGCGTTTTCCCCATCATGTCCGTGCTTGGCTATGCCATAATTGCGGAAAGGGTTGAGCGCTGGCGCAAGAGAAGGCAGGCAAAGGAGGTGCGGCCATGAAGCTATCGCTGGTTGTTGCGATGGTCGATGATGACAAGACCGAGGCCGTCATAGAAGCGGCCCGGGCCTCCGGGGCCACCGGCGCCACGATCATCAAGAGCGTGCGCGGAGAGGGCCTTCTACCGGGGAGGTCATTCTTTGGCCTGAGGATTGGCGTGAGTCGGGACGTTCTCCTCTTCCTGGTGACGGAGCCGCGGGCCCGCGACATACTGGAGCGGATCCGCGACGCCGGACAGATGGAGTCCCAGGAAGGCGCCGGGATTGCAATCCAGCTTGCTATTGAGGACGCCGTCGGGTTGAACTCCCAGATGACCGCGCTGTTGGCGGAGTTGGAGGGCGCAATATGACCCAGCAGTACACCACACGGATTTCCGAACTCATGGTGTCGGGCGTAAGGACGATCGACGGGCTGGCGACCGTCGCCGAGGCCATGGCCGAGATGAAGCGGCACAACGTCAGCTCCCTGGTCGTAGACAGGCGTCACAGCGAGGACGAGCTGGGGGTCATCACCGTGAGGGACATCGCCCGGGAGGTGGTAGCGACAAACCGCGCGCCGGAACGGGTGAACGTCTACGAGATCATGTCCAAGCCGGTGCTCACGGTGCGCGCGCATATGCAGGCCCGGTACGCGGCACGGCTGCTGGTGCGCTTCGGCGTCTCACGGACGCTGGTGGTGGACAACGAAGGCAACCCGGTCGGAATCGTAACGCTGCGAGACATGGTCATGGGGCTGGCGGGTGACTAGGGGCTGAACACAAGAGAAAGGGCAGCCGCGACGGCGTTCACCGACCACGGCTGCCCTCCGTTTCCGCCAGTACTTTTTTCCTACTCGTACGTCCAGGTGTCAAAGAGGTCGTTTGCGCGGACGCCGTCCGAGTCTGCGATGCCCGCATCCTGGCCAAAGCCGAGGAAGGCAATCTGGTGCTCGCCCGCCACGAGGGTGGGCCTTCCTTCCGCCGCCGCGTCGAAGACGAGGGTGTCCGTGCCGCTGCCGCTCAGCAGGGGCAGCTCCCAACCGCCCGTCGAAGGCTCGAGCACGTAGAGGATGACCTCGCCGGTGACGAAGACGGGCTTGCTGAACTGCACCTCGACGTTGCCGTCGGCGTTGCGCGACAGAGCGAGAACCGTCGCAGGCTCCTGGATGTCGCTGGAGAAGGCGTCGGGCGGGAGCTCCATGAAGTTGGCGGGCGCCTCGATGGCCGGAACCTCGCCGAAGCCCCGGTAGCTGATGACGATGACTTCCGCCGGCTCGCCGCCCAGGCCGGTCGCCGAGACACGGACCTCGTGGGTCAGGAAGTCGTCCGCGCCCACGATGCGGGTGACCTCACCCGCGCCGGCGCCCATCATGGCGCCTTCGCCCATGCCCTCCGGGCCGGTCTGCTCGGATACGAGTACGTAGCCCTTGGCGCCGTCGTCAAGGTCGACGGTCTCCGTCAGCTCCGTGGGGATATCCTGGGCCGAGGAGAGCATCCCGACCATCTGCACTATGCTGAAGAGCTCTTCCTCCGGCGGGGCGCCCTTGAACCACAGCTTGGTCCCGGGGTCCTGGAAATACACTTCATTGCCGATCAGCAAGGTGCTCGTCTCGATCTTCTCGCCCTCCGGCCCGATGGACACGGTAAAGCGGATACTCTCCTGCCCGGCATCGATGTCGCCGCTGAAGCCGACGAGGCTCTCGAGGCCCTGCACATCGGCCTGCGCGTCAGCAGGCGGGTCCACAGGGAACGGGAAGACTGCCAGCAGGTTGACCGAGCCGTCGAAGGAGAAGCCGCCGGCCGCCCGCATCGCCTCCGCGTTGCAGGAGACCACGGTCGCCGCGTCGGTCAGGCCGCCGCCGGAGAGGCAGTCCGCCGCCAGGCCGTCGACCGCCCTGGGCATGGAGTCAGCAGCCATGTCTGTCATGGAATCAGCGGAGGTGTCGGTGGAGGCCCCCGCATCGGTCGTGGCAGGGGCGGGTTCCGTTACGGCTGCGGGCTCCTGATTCTCGTCGGATTCGTTGCCGCACGCAGCCAGGGCGGCAAGGGCCAAGAGGGCCACAATTGCAAAGAGGACTCTCAGTTTCACATCTACCTCCTTTTCCTGTTCGCCTATCACCAACCGTTGTGGAATCAGGCTGCCAGGCGGTACAACGCGCGGCGGCCGATGGGGCCGACCGCAATTGGGGTCAAGCGCTTGACCCTTGCAACTATCGTCGCGCGCCGGCAGCGTCGAGCGCAAGCGGGCAACCTACAATCACCGACGCTGGGAATGTCTGCAGGGCGCCCCACTCGCGCCGAATGCCTATGACGAGGTGGTAGTGGTAGAGGCTGTGTCTATGCATTGGAGCGCCCGGCATGAGCCGGGCGCTCCTGGAAGAGAGGCCACCCTGGACGCGAGGCAATCAATCCAGCCCGATCGTCTCATTCCGGGTGTGGCGACGCCGCGCCGCGAAGACCAGCGCCGCGGCGCAGCTGACCGCCGCCAGTGCCAGGAACGGGCGGACCCTTCCGATCTTCCTGTAGTCCTTCCGAATGTCCATCGCTCGCCTCCTTTGCAGCTACTTTCGAGGCCGTCCGAGCCTCGATACTTCTTGATCTGCATTCCTGCCGGTGCAGCGCCTTCATCTATGAAAACGTCCGGCGACGAATTTCGTTATGAGGTTGCGGCGGAATCCGTCAGGGGGTACTGAAGGATGGCAAGGCAGATTGAGGAAGTCTTGTACTACAATTGATAGGGGTGACTCTTGATAGCAAGGTTGCCGGAGGAAGAGGAGCTTATGCTGAACAAGGACATTGTTGCCACAATTCACAGACAAGCACTTGCCGTAGCCGCAGTCGACAGCGGGACCATCACTGCAATTCAGGCAGCAGCAAGATCCCTGCTTCCATTAGGCACAGAGATTCAACTCCTACAGAAAGCTATCAACAGAAATCTCGCCCCTGCGCTTGAGCGGGCCCAGGAAATCAACAACCTACTCGCTAATTCACCTGTAGTGCAGCTAATTGCTGTGGCGCAGAGGAACCTAGAAATCACGGCAAGGGCTCTCGGACAACCTTTCGAAGAGCTACTACACAGTGCGACCGTGTCCAAGGCATGCAAGGCGTCCGGCTGGCTTCCCTATCGTACAGTTCCGTTCCGCGCTCTTGAGCAAGAGTGTGCTGGCAATCAAACTCAACTAAGGATTCTGATCTCACGATACTATGAAACACATGCAGAAGAGATACTACTAGAGATAATTCGAGAAACAGCCTCTTACGAGGTTCCAGAGGAGTCGAAGGACTCTCTCCTTCAGGCAATTGAGGCTCATCAGCGTGGGTTAGATAGGTGCGTGTGTCCCACGTTATTGCCTGTAATTGAGCGAACCTTGCGAGATGATTGGCTTCAAGAGCCCAAAGCTAAGGTACTTAGGCATAACGAACTATCTGACATTATCGGCAAGTATCCGTCGAGCATATTTGCCACCGCATCTAGGTACGATCACCTATTGGCAAGGCACCTAAGGAGCGAGCTATTTCAATTCTTCGACGTAGAGGCTGACCGCTGCAATGACAGCTTCCCCAATCGAAATGCCGCTCTGCATGGCTGGAAGAACTACTCCTCTAAACGAAGTAGTTTGAACATCATCATCTTGACGGATCATGTCTTTCGCGTTGCAACGCACCTAAAACGTGTCAGACAACTAAACTAGAGCATTTCCTGATTCTCTATTCCGTCAAGTGGGTATTCTTACTCCCCCACCACAGGGTTGCGCAGCACCCCAATGCCGGGGATATCTATCTCCACCACGTCGCCGGGGACGATGTCCGGCGTGGCGCCGTCGCAGCCGAGCCACATGACGTCGCCGGGGTAGAGGGTCACGTACTTGGTGGTCTCCACGAGGAAGTCCACAAGCGAGTAGATGGCGTCGCCCGTCGAGTAGCGCGACGCCTCTTCGCCGTTGATGCGCGTGATGACCGTCAACGCCTCCGGGTCCAGGTCGGGCGTGACCCACGGGCCATGGGGTTGAACGTGTCCGTGTTCTTGGCGCGCCACAGGGTCCGGTCGCCGCGCTGCCAGGTGCGCTCGCTGACGTCGTTGCCGATGGTGTAGCCGAGCACGCAGTCGAGGGCGTTCTCGCGCGTCAAGCCCTTCGCCGTACGGCCGATGACGGCGGCGAGCTCGCCCTCCACCTGCACGGGGCCGGTGGCATCGCGCGGGATGACGATGGCCTCGTCGTGGGCGATGAGGCTATTAACCGCGCGGTAGCCGATGTCAGCGCGGGGTGGGGCCGCGCCGCTGCCCCCGAGGGTCGCGGCGGCCCACGCGAGGTGAGCACGGTAGTTCATGCCGGCGGCGTAGAACGTCGGGGGAACGCAGGGGATGAGCAGCTTCACGTCGGCGAGGGCGCGAGTGTCGTCGCTCGCCACGCCGCCGTCGAAGGGGCTGCCCGTGGCGACGCGGACCACATCGCCGTCCACGAGACCAAACACGGCCTGTCCGTCGTCCAGGAACCTGCACCAGTGCATCGCGTCCCCCTCTCCATCGCGCCGGTGGCGTCGTTGGGTTGTCGTCGCTATGATACGGGCACACAGCGATCGTCGGGAGGGGGTGTAGCCGCATGGCAAAGAAACGGTTTCTGCTGGAGATGGGCATGGGCGTGGACCTGCACGGGCGCGACTACACGAAAGCGGCGCAGCGGGCCGTGCGCGAGGCCATCTGGCATAACAGCTTCGGCGCCGCGCGCCACCTCGGCAAGGGCGTCGACGAGATGCTGGTCGACGTGATCATCGGCGCGCCGGACCCGGACGCCGTCGACGGGCCCGCAGTGCTGGAGGCGCTCCCGCACGGGAACAATAACACCATCACCGTCGTCGAGGGTGGTCTGGAGATCCCCAACGAGGCCGGCGACGACGCCACCGTCATCGTCAACGCGGCGGTCGTCGTGAGCTTCGACCTGTAGGGGTGGAGTTCCTCCCTGGCCTGTCAAAGGGTCGTGCAAACGGGAACTCCTCCCGCCCTGCCGCCTCTCCGGGTTTCCGCCCCCGCAGGAACGACGACAATGCAAGGGCCGTTAACCGGCCCGCCCTTGCGCGTTGACAGTTGTCGGATACAATACGGACGCACCCAACGACACAGAGGAGGACTTATGGCTACCGTATCCGAGGAACTGAGCATCAGCACCGCCGACGGCACGATGACCGGGTTCGTCAACCGGCCCGACGACGATGAGGCGCATCCCACGGTCATCGTCATCCAGGAGATCTTCGGCGTCGACGACCACATCAAGGACGTTACCCGCCGGTTCGCCGCCGAGGGCTACTACGCCGTGGCGCCGGACCTCTTCTACCGCCAGGGCGACGGCCTGACCGTGCCGTATGAAGACCGGGAACGGGCCTTTGGGCTGCGCGCCACCACGACACCCGAGGGCATCACCGCCGACCTGAACGCGCTGGTCGCGCACCTCGTGAACGAAGCCGGCGCCAACACCAACATCGGCATCGTCGGCTACTGCTTCGGAGGCGGAGTGGTCTACCTGGCGTCGCACGCGGTCGGCGGCGTCAAGGCGGCGGCCATCTACTACGGCGGCGGCATCGTCCCCCGCGACGACGCGCCCGCCGGCACGCCCAACGGCCTGGACAACGCCGGCGCGGTTGCCTGCCCGGTCATCGGCTTCTGGGGCGAGGAGGACGCGGGCATTCCCGTGGAACACGTCGAACGTATCGAGGCGGCGTTAAAGGACGCAGGGAAGGACGTGGAGTTCCACGTCTACAAGGGCGCGGGCCACGGCTTCTTCTGCGACGGCCGCGGGAGCTACAACAAGGAGGCGTCGGACGACGCGTGGCCGCGGACGCTGGAGTTCTTCGGCAAGCACCTGTCGTAGCGAACTCTCAGTAAGTCTGAACACGAAGGGGCCCTGTCAGCGCATGGCGGGGCCTCTTCCTCTTGCCGTAGAGGCTAGAGGTTGACGAACGTCGCTCCCAGGACCACCAACACCGCGCCAATGGTGACGGGCGGCGTCAACCGTTCCAGCCGCCGGAGGAAGAGCCGCGAGAGGATGAGGGCGTAGAGCGGCTCGATGTTCTGGAGCGGGACGACGATGACCAGGTCGCCGGACCGGAGCGCGCCCAGGACAGAGAGGTGGGCCGCGACGGCCATCAGACCGCCCACCACGAACATCGCCAAGGTGCGTCCTCGCGGAAAGGCGAGGGCCTGCCCGCTGCGCGCCCCCGCCCCGGCGGCGGTGAGGAACGATGTCGTGGACATGACCGCCATGCCCATGAAGACCTCCGGCGTGATCTGCAGGCCCCACTTCCGCAGCGCGTACGTGATGGCGATGAAGAACCCCGCGCCGAGCGGGAAAAGCAGGTCCCACAGTCGCCGGCGCTGCTGCACGTTGCCGCCCGACGTGTCCAGGCTCAGGAGCGCCAGTCCGCACAGGATGGCGACGGTGCCGAAGCCGATGTTGGCGGTGAGGACCTCTCCAAAGAAGAGCAGCCCGGCCGCCGCGGTGAAGACCACCTGGACGTTGTAGACAGGCGTGGTGACGGCGACGCCGAGGCGTTGCAGGCCGGTGAACAGCAGAAACCGGCCAAGGAACGGGCCGCAGATGCCGGCGGCGATGAAGGTCAGGACCGCCCAACTCGACAGGCTGGAGAGGGGCGCGAGCAGGAAGAAGAGCGGCCAGGAGATGATCGTGGCGACCAGCGTCGAGGTGCGAACGGCGGCGTCGGTGGTCCCGCGCTCCAGACCGAGCCGGGTGAAGAACGAGGCGAGGGCGAAGAAGAGCCCGGCCATGATGGCCAGCACTGCGGGAGGCACGGAAGCTTACGCCCTCCTTGTCAAAATTGCAGGAATCCCTGACAACCCGTGTAGTATCATACCCCTATCTACACTACACGCTTCCACGTGCACCGGGAGAGTGCCATGCCGGAAGGCCATCACATCAAGGTGTCGCCGTCCATCCTTGCGGCGGACCCGGCGGCGCTGGGCGCACAGGTAGCCGAGGCGGAGGCGGCCGGCGCCGACTACATCCACGTCGACATCATGGACGGACACTTCGTGCCCAACCTGACCTTTGGGCCGCACGTGGTCGAGGCGCTGCACACCCAGACCAGCCTGCCGCTGGACGTCCACCTCATGGTGCAATCGCCGGAGCTGGTCATCCCGGAGTTCGCCAAGGCGGGCGGCTCCATCATCACCTTTCACGCGGAGGCCACGCCGCACCTGCACCGCGTGGTGCACCTGATCAAGGAGCACGGCGCGCGGGCGGGCGTCGCCATCAACCCCTCGACGCCAGCCAGCGCGATCGAGGAGGTCATCGACGACCTCGACCTTGTGCTGGTGATGACGGTCAACCCCGGCTTCGGCGGGCAGAAGTTCATCCACTCGGTGACGCCGAAGGTGCGACGGGTGCGCGACATGCTGGATGAGCGGTCGCTGAAGGCGGAGCTGGAGGTAGACGGCGGCGTCAACGAGGAGACGGCCGGGGTGTCGGTACAGAGCGGCGCGCGGGTGCTGGTCGCCGGGTCGGCAGTCTTCAACCACCGGATGAGCGTCGCGGAGGCGATGGCGCGGCTGCGGGCGAGCATAGCGGCGGCGCAGGGCGCATAGGCACACGCCGACCTCTGTGGTGAAGAGGGAATTCAACCGGAAGGGCGCCGGGCTACCGGATTCGGGCAGCCTTGTACTGGCTGCGGATGCAGCGCGTGCATGCCTTGACCCGCGTACGCTGGCCGTTGATGACCATGGTGGCCCGCTGGACGTTGGGGAGCCATCGGGTGTTGGTGCGCCGCTTGGAGTGGCTAACGTTGTGGCCGCTGCCGCCAACCTTGCCGCATATCTGACAACTTGCCATTCTCGCCTTTTGACGGCATTACGCCGGTTGCATACAATTTCAGCTAGTCTAGCATAGCTGCGGCAGGGCGGCAACCGAGCCGTCCCCGCAGAAGGGAGCCCCACACCTTGGACGCCAGCCCGCCGACCCACCTCGACGCAGCCGGCCTGTTGACGCTGCTGAACGGCGGCGTCGAGGCGCTTGAGACCAACCTCGAAGCCATCAACGCGCTGAACGTGTTTCCCGTGCCCGACGGCGACACCGGCACCAACATGCTGTTGACCCTCAAGACCGTCGTGGACACGGCGGCGCAGGCGGACGCGGCCACCCTGACCGATGCGGCGAGCGCGGCGGCGCACGGGGCGCTGATGGGCGCGCGCGGCAACAGCGGCGTCATCTTCTCCCAGTTCATCCGCGGCATGGCGCAGGCCGTCGAGGGACTCACGCATGCGGACATGGCGCAACTCGCGGAGGCGTTCGCGCAGGGCGGCGACGCGACGTACCACGCCGTAAGCAACCCCGTCGAGGGCACCATGCTGACGGTCATGCGGCGCACCGGGGAGGCGATGCAGGAGTCGACAGGCTCGGCAGCAGACACCCTCAGCCTGCTGGAAGCCGGGCTCGTTACCTGCAAGGAGGCGGTCCTCCAGACGCCCGAGCAGCTTCAGGTGCTGCACGACGCGGGCGTGGTGGACGCCGGTGGGCAGGGGTTCTCCGTGTTCCTGGAAGGTGGACTGCTGGCGCTGCGGGGCGAGGACCCCACGTCGATACGCATGGAGACGGTGGAGGGCCTCGGCCGCGTCTCGGACTCGTTCCTGCAGTCGGTGGAAGAGGACGTGTTCGGCTTCTGCACGCAGTTCATCATCACCGGCGACGCGCTGGACCCGGAAGGGCTTCGCGCAGCCATCGACGCCATGGCCCACTCGACGGTCGTCATCGGGGACGCGCGCACGGTGCGGGTGCACGCCCATACGCTGGAGCCGGACATGCTGCTGGAGCTTGGCCGCACCGTGGGCACGGTCGACCAGGTCAAGATCGAGAGCATGGACAACCAGCACCAGGACTTCCGCGCCGCCCGCACGGACGGGCCGCCGGCAGCGGTGGGTGTGCTCGCCGTGGTGCGCGGCGATGGACTGGAGGGAGTCTTCCGCAGCCTGGGCGTGCAGGTCATCGTGTCCGGCGGGCAGACCATGAACCCCAGCACGGAAGAGCTGTTGGAGGGCGTGCGTTCGGTGCACGCCGAGTCGGTGGTCATCCTGCCGAACAACAAGAACATCATCGCGTCGGCGCGGCAGGCAGCCGACCTTGCGGACCTGCCGGTGCGTGTGGCGCCGACGACGTCCCTGCCGCAGGGCATCGCCGCCATGCTGTCGTTTTCGCCCCTGAGCGACGTGGACGACAACGCGGAGGCCATGACGGAGGGGGCGGAGGCCGTGGCAGACGGGGAGGTGGTGACCGCCGTCCGCGACGCGCTCATCGACGGGACGCAGGTGTGCGAAGGCGAGGTCATGGCGCTGTTGCGAGGCAAGCTGGCGGCGTCTGCCGCGTCGGCGCAGGACGCGCTCGTGGCGCTGGTGCGCGCGGCCGAGCCGGAGGAGGGCTCGCTGGTCACGCTGTACTGGGGCGGCGACATCACCCACGGGGACGCGATCATCGCTGAAGAAGCAATCAAGGGTATCGCCGACGACCTGGAGGTCGAGGTAGTGTACGGCGGCCAGCCGCACTATCACTACCTGGTGTCGATTGAGTAGTGAAGCGGGCAAAGGCCAGGGAAAGCAAAAGGGCCCCGCGGTTACGGGGCCCTCGATGTGTCGGGTATGTGCTGCTACGACGCCTTGCGGGACCGCGTCCGGCGCTGGGTGGTGGGAGGGGCGCTCTCGTCGACGGCGCTGCCGGCCGACTTGCGGAACTCCTTGATGGCCGAGCCCATCGAGCGGGCCAGACCGGGCAACCGCGTGCTCCCGAACAAGAGCAGCACGATGAAGAGGATGAGGAGGATCTCAGGGAGGCCGAATCCGCCTCGGAACAGTCCAAACATTTCGCACCTCTCTCAGGCCGGCTCCCAATCAACCAAGCCGAGCCTGCACCGCTAAATTGTCTCAGAATGTCAATAGGGCCGCAAGCGATGGGGTAAATCGTCTATGATGGGTATACAAGCTTAGTCTTACGCCTTACCATGCAGATAGCACATAGCGAACTGCAAAGGGCACGTAGAGGCGACCAATGGCAAATAAAGAGACCAGAAAGCCAACACCTCCACCCGATCCTAAGCTGGCCGACCTGCCCAGGCCGCCTCGAGTGCCGGACCCTGGTGTAGGGGTCAAGAGCGTATAGTCCTGGATTCAAGAACCTAGCTCACCTGTCCCATTCCCCAAAACGTGAGGAACAGTGTCTCTGCCAGGAAAACCACAGTCATAAATATAGCGCTTCGGCCCTTCCACCTGACGATCCTCTCGTTCTCCTCAAAGTGCCTTTGGGCCCACCAGATTGACGACCATTTGAACTCTCGGTCGTCAAGACTAAGCCATCCGCTGTCTACGCCACGGGGCCCCGGGAGCCTTAGCTCGCCCCAAATTCGCATGGCCGCTCCAGTGGCCAGATTAACGATGGCGGTTGCCAGGGCCAAGTAGAACCACAAAGAACCAAAACTGATGCCTTCTACCGCAAGAGCAACCAACGCAGGTCCGGTCAGTAGGAAGCTGGCTGAAAGGACCATGAGCGCTTGTATGCGGTTCTCCATGGAGTTGAGGCGCTGCATCATCCAGTCGTACGTGGCGGGTATCAATTCGTACGCTAGGTCGATTCCGGACATCCGCTCCTCCATTTGCCCGTCCGCCCAGCAGCACAGCTATCCCCGTCAGGCTTGTTTGCTCACATTAATAGACTCTCAGACACATCAACTGTGCGTTCATGGCAGCGTTCTCCAGAATGATGGACAATCGGTCGTGGTCCCTGCCTACGCTTCCGGCTGCTGCATCGGCGTGAGAGCGACGGCGAGGACCTCGTCCATGTTCTCCACGGGCACGAAGTTGAGCGTGCGGCGGACCTGCGGCGGCACGTCCTCAAGGTCGCGGTTGTTCTTCTTGGGGAGCACAAAGGTCTTGATGCCCGCGCGATGGGCGGCGAGCACCTTCTCCTTGATGCCGCCGACCTCCAACACCCGGCCTCGCAGCGTGACCTCGCCGGTCATGGCGACGTCCTTGCGGACGGGCCGCCGACCGAGCGCGGACACGAGCGCCGTCGCGAGCGTGACCCCGGCCGAGGGGCCGTCCTTGGGGACCGCGCCGGAGGGCACGTGGATGTGGATGTTGTGCTCCTCGAAGATCTTGGGCGGCAGCTTGAAGCTGGTAGATCGCGCCCGCGCGTAGCTGAGCGCCGCTTGAGCCGACTCCTTCATGACATCGCCGAGGGAGCCGGTCAGGGTGAGGTCGCCCTTGCCGTCGACGACGCTCACCTCGACGGAGAGGACATCGCCGCCGACGGCGGTGCGTGCGACACCCGTCGCGACGCCGACCTCGTCCTGCTCCTCGGCGGCGCCCCAGGTGTAGCGCGCGGGGCCGATGGCCTTCGCCAGGTAACCGGGCGTGATCCGCGCGGGCGGCCGGCCACCGTCGGCGACGGTCTTGGCGACCTTGCGCAGCACGCCGCCGATCTCCCGCTCGAGGTTGCGGACGCCGGCCTCATAGGTGTAGCCGCGGATGAGCTGCCGCAGCGACTCGTCGCTCCAGGGAATTGAGCGGTCGTCCAAACCGTTCTCCTGCGCCTGCTTGGGCAGGAGGAAACGCTGGGCAATGTTGATTTTCTCTTCTTCCGTGTACCCCGGCAGTTCAATGACTTCGAGGCGGTCCCGCAGTGCGGGAATCACGGGGTCAAGGATATTGGCCGTGGCGATGAACAGCACCTTGGAGAGGTCGTAGGGGACCTCAAGATAGTGGTCGCTGAATGCGTGGTTCTGCTCAGGGTCCAACACCTCCAGCAGCGCCGACGACGGGTCACCGCGGAAGTCCGAGCCCATCTTGTCCAGCTCGTCGAGCATGAAGACCGGGTTGACGACGGCCGCCTGCTTCATAGCCTGTACCAGCCGGCCGGGCAGCGCGCCGACGTACGTTCGCCGGTGACCGCGCACCTCGGCCTCGTCGCGAACGCCGCCGAGGCTGACGCGCACGAAGACGCGGCCGAGCGCCTCGGCGATGGAGCGGCCCAGCGACGTCTTGCCGACGCCAGGCGGCCCGACCAGACAGAGCACGGGCGTCCGCAGTTTGCCCTCGGACAGCTTCCGCACGGCCATGTACTCCAGGAGCCGCTCTTTGACCTTCTTCAGGCCGTAGTGGTTCTTCTCCAGCACCTGAGCGGCGTGGACCGTGTCCAAGTTGTCGTCTGTCGCCGCGCTCCATGGCAAGGTGACGAGCCAGTCGAGGTAGTTGCGGAGGACCGCTGACTCCGGGGACATGCTGGGGATGATGCCCAAGCGGTCGAGCTCCTCCATCGCCTTCTTCTCCACGTCCTCAGGCATCCCAGCCTGCTCGATCCGCGACCGGAGGTCGTGGGCCTCTTTGTGCGATGGGTCGACGTCCTTGAGCTGGTCCTGGATGAGCCGCAGGTGCTCGCGGAGGATGTGTTCGCGCTGAGTGCGCTCGACCTCCTCCTGCACGGCGGACTGCATGCGGGTCTGGAGGCGGAGCACTTCCATCTCGCGCGCCAGCACCTTGTGCACGTGGTCCAAGCGCTCTTCAGGATTGAGGATTTCCAGGACGGCCTGAGCCTCCGGTACGGAGAGCTGCAGGGAGTTGGTCACCTGGTCGGCAACCTCGCCGTTGCTTGTGGCGTTCAGCGCCGCGATGTAGTCCTCCTCGCCGAGATGGTGCGACAGCTTGGCCGCCTCGCCGAGGAGATCGAGAACGGCGCGCCGGGTGGCCTCGGCCTCAATCGACTCGGGTGACTCCTCCTTCAACGGCGTGACGACGGCGCGGTAGTAGGGGTCTTCCATGGTCACCCGGTCAATGCTGACGCGGCGGAGGCCCTCCAACACCACGCTCGCGGTGCCGTCAGGGAGCCGCATCATGCGTTGGACGGAGGCAAGCGTGCCGACGCCGTAGAGGTCGTCAGGGGTGAAGTCGCGTTCCTGCTGGTTTCGACGGCCTACGACGACGATCTGGCGGTCGCCGGCCAGGGCCTCATCGACCGCCCGCTGAAAGAGGGGGCGGAAGACCATCACCTGGCCCATGACATTGGGAAACACGACGACGTCGCGACGGACCAACACGGGCAGGTCGAGGGCGGTTTCCTTGCGGCGGCGGGGACTCACCAACATGCCTCCTGTCAATGGTGGACGGTGACAGTCTCAGTGTAACACGCGGGCAGTGCAGCCCTTGGGCGCTGCCGCATCAGCCCACGATGATGTTGACGAGGCCAAGCACCGAGGCGCACACGACAATCAACGTCACGGCCTTGCGGTAGTGCTCGGCCTTGAGCCTTCGCAGCACGATTGCCGCCAACACCACCGACATGCCGAGGAACGGGAGCATGAAGAGGTCCGACAGCAGAGTCTCGGTGTTGATCACGCCCAGGGACGCGAAGACGATGATGACAACGGTCTCCAGCACGACGAGGTAGGCTGCCAGGACGCCCCGCATCGTCTGCACAGGCCATCGCTGGTTCACCAGCAGCAACGCCACCGGCGGGCCGGAAATGCCGGACAGCGGGAACACGATGCCGCTCACGCCGCCCGCAGCGACCATCGCGACCGACTCTCGCTTGATGTTGAGCCGCACTCCCGTCAACAGCGCCACGCCCACGACCATGATGATGACGGATATGGTTATCTGCAGCGCACGCGGGTCAAGAAGCGTGGAGAAGTAGGAAGCGAAAGGAGTGACCACGACAGCCGCCACGGCCAGAATCGACGCGCTGCGCCACGGCACATACTTCCAAGTCTGGCTGAGGATGATGCCGTCCTGCAAAAGGATCAGCGGCGCGATGAAGCCCACTACCTTGTCGGGCTCCATTACGAGCAGGAGCAGGGGAGTTCCAATGAGTGCAAATCCGACGCCAAAGGTGATCTTGACGGCAGAGGCAAAGAGAATGATGACGCCAATCAGGAGGATTGTGTAGTCGAGCGGCATAGGAGACCATTCTACATGAGCCACACTTGAAACGCGCTTATGCCAAGAGCCCCTGCCAGTGATTTCGCTTCCGCAACCCACTCCTGCGATGGTTGCCGAGGTTGCAACGAAGCGGGTTCCGGAGAGTCGAGGCAGCACGTTCATCGACCCGGTGTTCCCTTTACGCTCCCATGTGCGCGGCGTATCCTGTAGCTGGGCTCAGGGAAGCCCACCTACCGGAGATGGCTGACACTGGGCCCTTCCGCGAATTGCACGGGCCCAAGCCAGACTCCGGACACCTAAATCCAACGTTGGGACAGTACAGGCATGAGCAGCACACCGGCCTTGGACCGCGTCACCCTTCCAATCCTGGGGCTAGCGGAGAGCGATGCCGCAAATGAACTCAGGGAAGCTCTCCGTGCAGTGCCGGGGGTAGCGGACGTCCGGATGGACTTCGTCACCTCCGCCGCGGTGCTGGACGTATTCCCAAGCCGTCCCCTTGCTCCGCATGACCTGAGCGCGGCCGTTGCCTCCGCCGGGTTTACCATGCCCACCGAGACCACCAACCTCAACATCCGCGGCATGACCTGCGGCTCCTGCGTCATGCACGTGGAGCACGCGATCAACGGGGTAAACGGCGTTCAGGGAACGCGGGTCAACCTGGCTTCAGAAAAGGCATCCGTGGACTTCATTGCGGGCATGGTCTCATTGGAGGCGCTGCGCACGGCCGTGGAGGACGCCGGCTATCACCTGGAGGGCGTGGCCTCCGAATCAGCGGAGGACGAGCAGGCCCGAAGACAGGCCCGCGGCAAGGAGGTCAGCGGCCTACGTACCCGGATGCTCGTGGCGCTGGCTCTTGGCGCCCTCGTCGTTATCGGCAGCATGGAATCAGTTTTTCCCTGGGCGCACGATTTTCTCCAGTCCAAGTACACGCTCTGGGCCCTGGCGACGCCCGTGATCATCTGGGCAGGCGGCGGGTTTTTCGTTAACGGACTGGGCGTTCTGCGCTTCCGGACAGCCAACATGTTCACGCTCATTTCCATTGGCGTGGGGACGGCCTATCTGTACAGCGTGGCGATCGTCCTCTTCCCCGGTTACTTCATTGACCGGAACATGCCCACCACACTCTTCTTTGACACTGCGTCCGTCATCGTCGCGCTGATCCTTGTGGGCAGGTTTCTCGAGGCGGCGAGCAGGCGGCGCACCTCGGAGGCCATCAACCGTCTGATGGACCTGCAGGTGCGCACCGCCCGGGTGGTCCGCCACGGCAAAGACGTGGACCTGCCCGTGGAGCAAGTCTTTGTCGGCGACATAGTGCGCGTGCTGCCGGGAGAACGCATCCCTGTGGACGGCATGGTCAAGGAAGGGGTGTCGTCCGTCGACGAGTCAATGCTGACCGGCGAGAGCATCCCTGTGGAGAAGGGCCCCGGCGAGCAGGTCTACGGCGCGACCATCAACGGCACCGGCACTTTTACGTTCCGCGCGGCCAAGGTGGGCGCCGAGACGCTGCTGGCGAGCATCATTCGCATGGTCGAGGAGGCGCAGGTCTCCAAGGCGCCCGTCCAGCGGCTGGTGGACGTTGTGGCATCGTACTTTGTGCCGGCAGTGCTCATTATCGGGTTTGTGGCCTTCCTCCTCTGGTACGCCCTAGGGCCGACGCCATCGCTTTCGTACGCACTGATGACGTTCGTGGCTATCCTCATCGTTGCCTGTCCGTGCGCACTGGGACTCGCCACACCGACGGCCATCGTCGTTGGCACAGGCATCGGTGCGTCGCACGGAGTACTCATACGCTCGGTAGAGGCGCTCGAGCGGGCGCACTCCACCGAGGTCGTTGTGCTCGACAAGACGGGGACACTCACCATTGGCAGGCCCGTCCTCACGGACCTCATGTCCTTCGGCGTCGGCGAGAGCGAGTCCCTGCGGTTGGCAGCATCAGTGGAGCGCGGGTCCGAGCACCCGTTTGCCAGGACGCTGGTCGAAGCCGCGCAAGAGCGGGGTCTGGAACTGGAAGAACCCGAGGACTTCATGTACGTCCCAGGCGCGGGCGTGGTAGGGACGGTCGGCAAGCGGAGGGTTGCCGTCGGCAACGGACGGCTGATGTCCGACGTAGGCGTTGACGCGACCTCAGTTGCATCGCGGGCCGGCGCCATGGCGGCCAACGGGAAGACACCTATCTTTGTCGCAATCGGCGACAACCTCTCCGCCATTCTGGCGGTGCAGGACCCCTTGAAGCCGGAGGCCTACGAGGTGGTTTCCCGGCTACGACAGATGAACATGGAACCGGTGATGCTGAGCGGCGACAACAAGCGCACGGCAGAGGCGATTGGCCGCCGGCTTGGGATCACGCGGATCATCGCGGGCGTGCACCCCGAAGAGAAGGCGCTCAAGATCAGACAACTCCAGTACGAGCGCAAAGTTGTCGCCATGGTGGGCGACGGCATCAACGACGCCCCGGCGCTGGCGCAGGCGGACGTGGGCATAGCCATGGGCAGCGGTACGGACGCCGCGATCGAGTCGGCCCAGATTACGCTGCTGCGCGGAGACCTCCGCGAACTGCTCACCACCTTCGCGCTGAGCGACTCCACGGTGCGGGTCATCCGGCAGAACCTGTTCTGGGCCTTCATCTACAACATCCTGCTCATACCCATCGCGGCGGGCGCATTCTACCCGCTCTTCAACTCCGTGCTGGACGGCGTGCCCGCCGGGCTCAACTTTGCGTTTGGAGAACTGGGTTTTCTGAACCCCACGCTGGCCGCAGCGGCCATGGCCATCAGTTCGGTAAGCGTCGTCGCCAACTCGTTGCGGCTGAATGGCTTCAAGCCGCCCCGGTAGCCAATTGGCCCGCAAGGAGCACGGAGGGCAACATGAGTCCAAAGTTCCTAGGACTGTTCGGGTCGGCCAAGGCAGAGGACCCTGTGTGCCACATGCAGGTGGACATGAAGAAGCCGCCGGGCGGCACCCACGACTACAACGGGGTCACGTACTACTTCTGCGGGCCCGGGTGCAGGGTGGCGTTCTCCAAGGAGCCGGAGTCCTACCTGTCAGGGGAGAAGCGGATGGACATGTAGTCTCACGGAGTTTCCAAGCGGAGTGAGTGCAAAAGGGGCGCGGCAATTGCCGCGCCCCGCTATTGAGCCTGCTCTGCCTCTTACTGGGATTCAGGGCCTTCACCAACGTTTTCGTCAGAGTCGCCATTGCCGGCTGAGAGGGTGATCTCCAGGACCTCACGAATTCCGGCGTAGTTGATGCCCTTGTCGGCCAGCTCGGCGATAGTCCGGATGAGGTCCAGGTCGGCGTCGGAGTACATGCGGGTACCGCCTTGCGTGCGCTGAGGCTCAAGCAAGCCAGCAGCCTCAAAGGCGCGAAGGCGGTGCTCCGAGACTTCAGTGAGGTAGGACGCCACACTCACCGGATATTTGCCTACATTCCGATCTTCAACCATACGTTCAGCAAGCAACGGCGAACGCAGATTACCCGCGAAAACAGGCGGCGTTGCCGGGATCAAGCGAATCCTATCGTGTCAGTCAGCGCTTCGCAAGGGAATGCTGAAGCTTCACGTGCTGCCGAACGGCCTCGAGGGAACTGTTCAGCGCAAACAGGTGGTTGACCACGACATTGTGTGGGCATCGCAAGCCGAACTGCCCCCAATCCGTGGACCACGACTCGTTGGTGGCCTGCTCCAACTTCCTCGTGGCGCGGAGGAGGTCATCAGCCATGGAGGAAAGTACGTAAGGGACTGCGTTCATCATTGGAGCCGGCCCGCCTCTCTTCTAGTGCCCAACCCCCTCCATGGAGGTTGGTACTGCCAGCATACAGTTCCAGGAGGAGGCCGTCAAGATTTCTAGCGTGGACTTTCCGATTTTCCGACTGAGACATTATCAATCACCTTTTGTTTACCGCCCGATAACTACAGACCCATTTTGCAGTTATCGGGCCACCACAGCCAGAAATGCTTGCAGAGCATGGTCGATTACCAAAAGTGCATTGTTAGGTTACCTGCCCAGATTTTCCCGGTCTTCTTGCCAGCCGGTGGGCAATCGCATGGGAGGTCTCGCGGAGATCATCTGGCGTCGCTTTCCTTGACCTCGGCGGTTATCATAGGTGCAGGCAACACCGTGAATCGAGGTGATCCGTGGCTCAGACGGCAACCGTGCTGGTCTACACTCGAAAGGACTGCAGCTACTCCGACGCGGCCATGTCCGAGATGGACGACAACGGGACGGAGTACCGCGCCATCGACATCGACGAGGTCCCCGGGGCGATGGATGAGCTGCTGCGGCTCTCCAACGGCGAGCGCATCACGCCCGTAATCGTGATGGGCAACGAGGTGGTCATCGGCTACCACGGGCTTGGCTGATCGTTCTAGCCGGGGGCCGTGGGCCCCAGCCGACTCGCCTTGACACCCTTCGCCCGCGCCAGCTACCATCAAAGTACAATGCGGCCCGGTGGTGTAGTGGCCTAACATACCGCCCTGTCACGGCGGAGATCGGGGGTTCGAATCCCCTCCGGGTCGCCAGCGATGACTCCCTCCAATTGATTACCCCCCTCCTCTGTGTTGGTCAGCGCCTACCTCGCTCTTACTCTCCCTGCCCCCGCCTTCTTCACCAATGATTCAGTCCCAAGGACTCGTCACCCCGCCCAGGCTTCCGCCGAATTGTTTCGTAGATGCTCGTAGCTAAGATGAATTGTCTGGAATTGTCCGTTTGTAGCTATATGCGGGGCTCTCAGCTACGGAGAAAAATTTTCCGCCCGTGAGAAACAAATCCTCCTCCTTCCTGCCGGTCGGCATTTGGTCACGGACGCGGGCCACTCGCCCACAATGGCATCGGCGCAGGCGGCGTCGTAAGAGGCCGGTTGAGGCCAGTTATCCGGTGTTCCATGGAGAAACAGTAGCGAGGAGCAGAGCGTGGGGGCAATGGGGCGGTGGCAGGGTCCGTTTGGACAAAGCGCCCTTCGACAGGCTCAGGACGAACGGTTGGGGGGTGGGCGATACACCCCCATCCCTACCTTCCCCCATCAAGGAGGAGGGAGCAGCCCCACCCGGCGACGCCCCTCTGGATTCCCGCCTGCGCGGGAATGACGATGCACACATCAGGAGGCCGCCCGTGTGGGCGGCCTCACTCATATCAGGCTTGTCTGCAACTCGCAGCTACACGGTGCCCTTGGCCAGGTGGCCGTCAGTGACCAGCAGCTCCTTGAAGTCCGAGACGGTGTTGACGACGTCTATCGCGCGGACGTTGAAGGAGGCGGCGTCCCGCACGGCCTCGGGCTCGACGCCCTCCTGGAGCTCTCGGGCCATGCGCAGGAGCTGACGCCGCGCGAAGATGATGGCGGTGTCGCTGGTGCCGAGGTGCTCGCGGGTGCGGTCGACGATGCGGCCCATGCTGTCGGTCATCGCTTCGTCCTGGCTGCGGCCGACGGGGATGCCGGTGTAGTTGAACGTCCGCTGCATGTCGCGGTCGATGAGGAAGTCGTTGGCCAGGGTGCGGATGTCGTGCCAGCCGTCGATAATCGTCCCGTCCACCGTCCTGTGCCGGACACGCTCCATGTCCATCGTCGTCCTGCGACGCAGCTCCCGCTGCTCCTCGGAAATGGGCTCGTAGGGGTCGTAGGTGAAGGAGAAGACGGAGGTGTGGTCGTCGTCGATGGGTATCCACGCGTGGCCGGTCGTCGGGAAGCCGGGGCTGGGAATCAGGTTGTAGGCGGGCAGGATGAACTGCGTACAGCGCCAGTAGTATTCGCCGTCGCCGATGTTGCGCCGGGAGCCGTAGATGAAGCCGTAGTCCGTCTCCTTGACGATGAGCTTCGGCGAGCCGTCGATCACGGTCATGTCCCTGCCGTTCTTGACGCGGCGGCCCACGGTGCGGGGCCGGCTGTTGGGGTCAAACCAGCGGTGCAGGAAGGACACGTGGGAGGTGTCCAAGTCTCCCTCAATGGTCTGCATGTAGTTGGAGTCCTGGATCCAGCGCATGACCAGCCGATTGGCGGAGGGCACGCGCGTCCACTCCAGGTGCGGGAAGGGCGGCTGGTACTCCCGCGGGCCCATGTAGACGAAGATGCAGTCGCCGGCCTCCACCGTGGGGTAGGCCTTGATCTTCACCTTTTCCTTGAAATTGGACTCGGCTGGTTCCGACGGCATGTCGACGCAGTCGCCGTCGATGTCGAACTTCCAGCCGTGGTAGACACACCGCAGTCCGCATTCCTCGTTGCGGCCAAAGAAGAGGCCCGCGCGACGGTGAGGGCAGTAGGCGTCGATCATGCCGACGTTACCGTTGGAGTCGCGGAAAGCCACAAGGTCCTCGCCGAGGAGGCGCACGCGCACGGGCGGGCCGTCCAGGTCCGGCACTTCCTCAGAGAGCAAGATTGGCTGCCAGAACCGCCGCATGAGCTCACCCATTGGCGTGCCCGGCCCGACGCGTGACAGGAGTTCGTTTTCCTCAAGGGACAGCATTGTTCACCTCCGATTCGCGCCGACTCCCTCTGAGCGACGATGCCGCATTGTAGCGCGAGCGCGCGAGGGTGTCACGAGCAAAGCGAGAATAGCTACCATCTCCCTCGCCGCATAATGAGAGCCAGCAGCAGCGCCTCAGACACCGCCCGAGCAGCACCTCCGCGGGCTTTGTTTCAAACGAAAAATTTTTTTCCGGGAAACGAATCTCATTCAAAACCGTCGGCTGCAGATACGATTCGAGTTTTCCACTTTTGGCCACTTTTGCATCACATTGCACTGTTTTTGGGCTGAAAAGAGCCATTTTTGCGGCTCTTGAAACGCTTCTGCAGCCATTTGTTTCCGGCCAGCAGAACCCCCGGGAAGAGGGCGCATCAGGGGCTGGGCAGATTGGGCGTGTGTGCATCATGGGAAAACGGTACTGTCGCAGGGGACTTCCATGCCAGCGGCAGATGTCAGGGTGAGTACGTTGCCAAAGAAGAGGCATTGCAGCGGGAGTCGCTCCTGGCTACAGTCTCCTCTGCGCCCCAACCCGCGAGAAGGGAGAACACATGGAAGTCACCAAGCATACGCCGGGGATGTTCAGCTGGGCCGACCTGGGGTCACCGGACGCGGCAGCATCGCGGAAGTTCTACTCGGAGCTGCTGCAGGTGGCCGCGATGGACCTAGCGGACGGCCCGGACGCCGTCTACACAACGCTGAACAAGAGCGGCAAGCTCTGCTTCGCCATCTTCCAGATGCCGGATGAGATGTCGCAGGCGATGGGTGGCCGGGCGTTCTGGCAGAGCTACTTCACGGTGGAGAGCGCGGACGAGTCGGCCCGGCGCATTCAAGAGCTCGGCGGGACGCTGGCACAGGAGCCCTTCGATGTCTTCGACGCGGGGCGCGTTGTGGTGGCGCAGGACCCTACCGGCGCGGTCTTCGCGCTGTGGGAGCCCCGCACGCAGATCGGCGCGCAGGTCTTCGGCGAGCCGGGCGCGCTGTGCTGGAACGAACTCTACGCAAACGACCCCGAGGCGTCGTCGAGGTTCTACGGCGGCCTGTTCGGCTGGCAGGCTACCACCGGGCCCATGGCGGACGGCACCGGCGCGTACACGGCGTTCATGCTGGACGGGCAGCCGGCGGCCGGGATGATGGAGATCCAGAAGGAGTGGGGCGACTTCCCGCCCTACTGGTCGATCTACTTTGGCGTGGAGAACCTCGACGCGGCGAGGGAGCGGGCGCGAGGACTGGGAGCCAGGGAGATCACGCCGGAGCTGGCGGTGCCGGAGGTGGGGCGGTTCATCTACCTGCAGGACCCGCAGGGCGCGCATTTGACGATCATCGAGCTTGCGGGCGGCGGGTAGCGGAATCCCCTTGATACCGGCTTTCGCCGGTATGACGAGCGGGGGTTACCCCCGCGTGAGCGCCATGACGGCGGTCATGTCGTGCTCCGAGTCCAAGGACCAGAGGCGGGCGAGGAGCTCGTCGGCGCGGGCTTCCGGGAGGGCGCGGGCGGCGAGGGTGCGGAACTTGTTCTCCAGCATGGCGTCGGACATGGGGTTTTCCGGCGCGCCCGTGGCGTGCTCGACGCGCTCAGTGAGGGAGCGGCCGTCGCGGAGAGTGAGCGTGACCACGCAGGCGTCCTCGGCGATGGCGGGGTCGACCGTCGCGCGGATCTTGTCGCGCAGGGCGGCGACAGCGGGATCGTGGACGCGCTCGTCAGTGTACTGGGCCGGGTAGGCGCCGCCGTCGATGAGGCCGACGGCCATCGAGTGCTGGTGGGAGAACTTGCCTTCGAGCCCAACGCGTGGGTTGGGACGGTCCATCAACTCCAGCACCAGCGGATGCACGCGAGCGGCCACGGACTCCACGTCGTCCGCCGACACACCGTGGTCGTTGCGGAAGGCGATCATGGTGTCGATGAGGGGGTGGCTGACGACGCCACAGGAGTAGGGCTTGAGGCCGTTGTTGGGCAGCTCCCAGCGCTCGCCGAGGTCGCTGGTCACCTGCTCCATATCTGACGCGGTGGAGAGGACGGCGGCGAAGCCCCGGCGGCCCTCCAGGATCTCGCGCGTGGAGGTGAAGCCGCGGCGGGCGAGGAGGCCGGCAAGGACGCCGCTCTGGGCCGCCCGGCCGGCGTGGAAGGGCTTGGACATGGAGCCGAAGACCTCGCGGACGCCAGCGGCCTGCGTGCCGGCGATGCCGAGGGCGTAGGTCATCTGGAGCTCGTCGAGCGCGAGCAGCCGCCCGGCTGCTGCCGCCGAGCCGAACACCCCGCAGGTGCCGGTGATATGCCATCCCGCGTCGTAGTGGTTGGGGTATACGGAGAGGCCGACGCGGCAGCACGCCTCGATGCCGAGGACCGTCGCGGCGAGGACGTCGAGGCCGGTCGCGCCCTCGCGCTCGGCGACGGCGAAGGCGGCGGGGATGGTGGGGGCGGAGGGGTGGATGACCGTCGGGAAGTGGGTGTCGTCGTAGTCCTCCAGGTGGGCGAGGTAGCCATTCGCCAGCGCCGCATTCTGCAGGTTCGTGCGTGAAGCCGCGCCGATGAGCGAGGCGCTTTCGGCCCCGCCTTCCTCGTCAAAGAGCCCCGTCAGGATGCCAAAGGACGGGTCGGCGGCTGCGTAGATGGCCACGCCCAGGTAGTTGATGATGCAGCGTTTGCCCTCATGCATGATGGCATCGGGAATGGCCTCCGGCGGCGTGTTCAGAATGAAGCGTGCGAGAGTCTCCGTTGCGCCCATGGGTGTAGCCCCTCGGTTCTCAGGATGCGCCCGCGTGCGCGGACGGGGGCATTGTACAACGAGGGAGGGGCGGGTGTTGCCAAACCCACCGTCAGCCCCCACAATGGATGTAGTTGCACTGAAGGACATTGTCATAGCATCCAAGACCTCCGATACGGCCAAAGCTCCCGGTCAGGTTGAGCACAAGTTCCTTGGATTTCTCCCCTGGCGCCGCCGCACGTCGAAACAGCAATCGCAGGCTTCGGCGCAGCAGGATGTCCCGCCTTCCGCCTCCGTAGCCACTGCCGTTGCAGAACGCCCCTCCTCATCCACTCCTCATAGTGAGCCGTCGCGCGACGAACGAAAGTCGAATCGGCGCCGACGTCGCAAGACCTCCGCAGCCCTTGAAACCGAGTCCGCTACGGCCGATTCCGGCTCGTTTGGGCCCATCTCCGTCAGCGGCGCGGTCGCCAAGGCGCTCCACGTCATCGGCTATGAGGAGCCCACCCCCGTGCAGGTGCGGTGCATCCCCCTGATGAACGACGGCAAGGACGTCGTCGCGCAGGCGCGGACGGGTACGGGGAAGACGGCGGCGTTCGGCATCCCGCTGGTCGAGCGCGTGGACACGTCGCAGAGAGCCGTGCAGGCGCTGGTGCTCGCGCCGACGCGAGAGCTGGCGGTGCAGGTGCGCGACGAGCTGCAGCGGCTGGGGCAGTTCAAGCAAGTACGGGTGGTCGTCTGCTACGGCGGGCAGGCCATCAACACGCAGATCAACGCGCTCAAGGCGGGTGCCCACATCGTCGTCGGCACGCCGGGGCGGATGCTCGACCACCTGGGACGGCGGACGCTGTCGCTGGACGCTGTCCGGGCGGTGGTGCTGGACGAGGCGGACGAGATGCTGGACATCGGCTTCCTGCCGGACATCGAGCGCATCCTGCGACAGACGCCGAAGAGCCGACAGACGGCGCTATTCTCGGCGACGATGCACGCCGCCGTGCGGGGCATCGTGCACCGGCACCTGAAGTCGCCGGCGTGGGTGCGCATCGGCGAGGAGATCCAGACGGCGCCCAAGGTGCAGCAGGTGTACTACGAGGTGTGGGACCAGGACAAGGTACGCGGGCTGGCGGGCCTGCTCCGACAGGACCTCAACGGCGGGAAAGCGCTGCTGTTCCTGCGGACGCAGGCGGGCGTCGACCACCTGGTGCGATCGCTGAGGCGGCAGAACATTGCCGTGGAGGGCATCCACGGCGGCATGACGCAGCCACAGCGGAGCGGCGTGATGCGCTCGTTCAAGGAGGGGCGGCTCAAGGTGCTGGCGGCCACCAACGTCGCCGCGCGGGGGCTGGACATCCCGGAGGTCTCGCACGTCATCAACTACGACATGCCGCAGAACATGGAAGAGTACGTCCACCGCATCGGCCGGACGGCCCGCATGGAGGCCGACGGCACGGCTATCACCTTCGTGACCGAGTGGGACATCGACATGCTGGACACCCTCATCGACGGCGTAGGCGGCGAGCTCGAGCGCGGCACGCTCCCGATGTACGCGTAACCCCGAGAGTTTCCCACTGCCCCGTATCCGCAATGACTCATTTATGTCAGATTGCCACGCTCCGGCCCCTCAAGTAGCCTTAAGTGGAGGCCCTTGGCAGGGTCCACGAACACAAGGAGGGCGGCGATGACGACTCGTAGCACCTTCTCCTGCAGCAAGTGCGGTCACCAGGAGTTTGAGACCGACGAGATACGGGCCACCGGGAAATACTCCCGCTTCTTCGACGTGCAGAACAAGAAGTTCACCGCGGTCTGCTGCACGAACTGCGGCTACACGGAGATCTACCGCGCGCAGTCGAAGGGTCTCGGCAACGTGCTGGACCTGTTTACGAGCTAGGCGTCGACACCTACAATTGCAGAAACCAACATTGGGCCGTGGTGAGGATGGGCGCGGAGGAATGGCCCTAACGGAGCGCCCGCATGACTATGACAGCAGACGTGGCCCGCATCTTCGAAGACGCTCGGCTTATGTATGGCGCCGCCCTGACCCTCATGAACACCGGCGACATCCGCGACGCGGCCGAGAAGGCATGGTGCGCCACCAAGCGCGCGGCCGACGGCATGATCACGGCGCGCACAGGCACGGAACCCACGACATCGGCGGGGACGAGCCGGGCCTTCCGCACCCTGACAAAGGACAACCCGGTGCTGGACGGCCTGCAATCGCTGTACTACCGGCGGCAGGCCATATTGCACGGCCAATGCTTCTACTATGGCCTGTGCGACCCTATAGATGAGACTATCCAGCTCATCCGCGAGACGGAGGACTTCATCAAGGAAGCTGAGCGGCTGACAGACACCTAAGCTCTCCCTTGACGAACACCTTCCCGCGGACTAGCCTCAGCCACAGCCAGCCTTGGGGAGGATGCCATGTTGAGCCTCGAAGAAAACGAGTTCATGTGCCGTGTCGGACCCGGCACACCCATGGGCGAGTACCTCCGGCGGTTCTGGTTTCCCGCCATGATGTCGGAGGAACTGCCGGAGCCGGACTGCCCACCCGTCCGCGTACGGCTGATGGGCGAGGACCTCGTCGCCTTCCGCGACACCAACGGCCAGGTGGGCCTCGTGGACAATTACTGCCCGCACCGCCGGGCCAGCCTCTTCTTCGGCCGCAACGAGGAGTGCGGCATCCGCTGCGTCTACCACGGGTGGAAATTCGACGTGAACGGCGACTGCGTCGACATGCCGTCTGAGCCAGCGGAGAGTAACTTCAAGGACAAGGTGAAGATCACCGCGTACCCGTGCCAGGAGCGCTCCGGCTTCGTGTGGACGTACATGGGGCCGCCGGACAAGAGGCCGCAGATGCCGGACTTCGAATGGATGCACGTACCGGAAGAGAACCGCGGCTTCGCCAAGTTCATCTATGAGTGCAACTTCGTGCAGTCGGTGGAGGGCGAGATCGACACGGTGCACGCGAGCTTCCTGCACAGCAATCTGGACGCCCGGAATGTGGCGCCGGCGGCGACCACCTCGGGCGGGCGCTACATGTACAACGAGCGGTGGGCCAACTTCTTCGTTCGCAACAAGGAGTACGGGCTGCTCATCGGCGCGCGGCGGCCAGCGGAGAACGACAGCTACTACTGGCGCATCTCCCAGTGGCTGTTCCCCTTCTACACCATGACGCCCCGGGAGGCGGGCACGGGCGAGAACTCCTTTGTCCGTTGCCGCATGTGGGTGCCACGGGACGACGACACCACGTGGGTGTACCTGAGCCACTGGCACCCCAAGCGCGCCATGGGTGAGGCGGACCTGCGCGAGGTCGCATCGTGCCGCAACCTCATCCCCGGCACGTGGCGGGCCAAGGCCAACATCGAGAACGACTACCTGATCGACCGGGAGATGCAGAAGACGAAGACCTACGCCGGCCTGCCCCGGGGGACGGGGCGCGTCGAGGACGCAGCGATGATCGAGACGATGGGGACAGTGGTGGACCGGCGCAGCGAGCATCTGGGAACGAGCGACCTGGCCATCATCGCGATGCGCCGCCGCCTCATCCGAGGCGCGCGAGAGCTGCAGGAGGGCATCGAGCCGGAGCAGGCGCACCGGCCGGAGTTCTACCGCCAGCGATCGAGCAGTGCGGTGTTGCCCCACGACGTGATGTTCGACGAGGACCCGGAGGTGCAGGTGGAGATCACAGGCAACCTTTGGTAGGAGGCTCCGGCTAGCTTGAACGAATGAGAAAGGGGGTTGCCGATGGCAACCCCCTTTACGTTTGCTTGAAATGACCCTACGCCAGGCCGAGCACCTCCGCGGGCATCTTGGTCGGGTCGGCGTCGTCAGACATGCTGAGGACGTGGAAGCAGAGGCAGTTGTGGTCTTCCTGGGCGTAGCGCTGCGCCTCGCTGGCCGCCACCCAGTCGCCGTCGACGGGCAGGCCGACACAGGCATGGCGGACGTGGTTGAGCTCGGCGTTGTCGACGTTGGGCGGCACGGTGCCGTCCTCCATGTGGGCGTTGGCGGCGCGGAGGAGCTGCCGGCGCACGATGATGCACATGCCGTCGGTCGTGCCCAAGTGCTCACGGGTGCGGTCGTAGATGGGCTCGCCGGTGACCGGGTTGGACATGAGCTCGGTCATCGCCCGGTCCTGCAGGTTCATGACGAAGGGGACGCCGCTCATCATCTCGGTCTTCTCCACCTCCATGTCGCGCCAGTAGTCGGTGTCCTTGTTGGCGACGGTGTGGAAGTAGGTCAGCGGGTTGCTGGTGCGCTTCACGTAGCCGCCAGAGGGGTAGAAGGGGTCCGTGAAGATGCGGCTGTTGCGCTCCTCCTCGCTCATCGGGTGGTTGAGGTAGCCGCCCAAGGAGATGAGCATCGAGTGGGTGTCGTCCACGGGCACATGCGCGCGGAGGTGGGCCTGCTCACCGTCGCCGCCCACCATGGTGAAGATGGGGAAGATGAACTGGTTGATTCGATGCCAGTAGCGCTCCGTACCGGTGACCTGGCGGCGGGCGGTGTAGAAGGCGCCGTACTCGGCTGCTTTCGCCTGGATGAAGGGGTTCTTCTGGGAGCTGAAGGTGCCCCGGATGTGGCCTCGGCCCACGGTCCCGACGTCGGCTCGGAGACGCGCGTGCAGCCAGTCGAGGTGGACGGAGTCAGTGTCGCCCTCCAAGTTCTGGAACCAGTTGGCCTCCTCCATCATGATGATGGGTGGGAAGGCGTTCTCCTCGGGAATGAGGTTGACGTCAAAGGCGGGGAAGGGCGGCGGAGTCTCACGCGGGCCCATGTAGACCCAGATCATGTGGTTGACGTCGCGGCAGGGGTAGGAGCGGATGCGGACCTTCTCCTTGTAGTTGCTGGACTCCGGCTCCGAGGGCATCTCCAGGCACTGGCCGTCAACGTTGAACTTCCAGCCGTGGTAGATGCAGCGGAGGCCGCCCTCCTCGCTGCGGCCGAAGTAGAGGCTGGCGCCGCGGTGGGGGCAGGACTCCGGGAAGCACCCGACGTTGCCATCGCTGTCGCGGAACATGACGAGGTTCTCGCTGAGCAAGCGCATGCGCTTGGCGGGCGAGTCGGGTGTTGGGAACTCGTTGGACGGCAGCACGGGGATCCAGAACTCGCGGATCAGGTTGCCCATGGGCGTGCCGGGGCCCACGCGACACAGAAGCTCGTTTTCCTCCCTGGTAAGCATGACTCCTCCAGTTGGGTGTTTGGACTGGGCTGAACACTGCGGTAATCGTATCCGAGAGTATGCAGTGACGCTTGCATTGTCAAGCGAGATAGCTTTGGGCGGGCACCTGTTATGCCTGCTCCGACGAGCCAGCCGTGGTCATGTCATCGGGCCGCACCCACGTCGGCCGGGTGAACTGAGCGATACCCACGACGGCAGAGACGGCGAAGATGACCACGATGACGCCCAATGGCTTGCCGGTGATGATCGTGAGCGCGACCAGCAGGACGAAGCCCGCGCCCATCGCGACGATGGCCCACTTCTTGAGGGTCACCAGGAGGAGAATGGCAGGGATGAGGGAGGCGACGGTGAGAAGCGGAATGAGCCCCAGCCCGACGCCAAAGGACGTCGCGACGCCCTTGCCGCCGACGAACTTGAGCCAGACCGGCCAGTTGTGGCCGACGACGACGGCCACGGCGGCGGCGTAGACGGCTTCATCGGGAGCGCCGAGCCACCCCGGCACGAGGACGGCCAGAACACCCTTGCCAAGGTCGACGACGAAGACGAACACGCCACCCTTCTTGCCGAGGGAATTGAAGGCGTTCAGGGTGCCGGCGTTGAGCGTCCCCACCTTTCGGATGTCATCGCCCTTGAACACCCTTGTCAGGATGTAGGATGGAGAGATGCTGCCCGCCAGATAGGCGGCAACGGCGGCTATGGCTATTGACCAGATATCGTCCGTCATGATCCGGTGCGCATCGCTCAGCCGTTAGTCTATTCTCCAGCCTCGCCGCCTATATCCTGAACAGCCTGGCGGCGGTCTCGCCGAGCATGTCCGCCTTCTGCTCGTCCGTCAGGTAGTCCGGCTGGTTGATGAAGGCCACCTGATCGTAGTCGCCCATGCCGAACGGGTAGTCCGTGCCGAGCATCACCCGGTCGTGGCCGAAGGAGTCGATGAGGTAGTGCAGCGTCTGGCCCGAGTGGGTGAGCGCATCGAAGTAGAAGAGCTTCATGTACTCGCTCGGCAACCTCGTGATCGAGGATCCCGTCAGGTTGCTGCGCCAGGCGTGGTCCCACCGTCCGCGAATGTACGGGCAGCTGCCGCCGCCGTGGGCGAGGTAGATCTTGAGGCGGGGGAACTCCTGGAAGACGCCGCCGAAGATGATGCTTCCCGCAGCGACGGCCGTGTCCGTGACGTTGCCGATGATGTTGTTGAGAAACCAGTGCTCCAGCCGGTCAGGCCCCAGGACGTTGGCCGGGTGGATGAAGACGGGGACGTCCAGCTCCTGCACCTTGGCCCAGAAGGGGCCGAACTCCTTGCCGTCCAGGTTGGCGCCGTTGACGTTGGAGGCAATGCCGACGCCGACCATGCCCAGCTCCCGCACGGCCCGCTCGATCTCCGCCGGGGCCTTGTCCGGCTCTCCCATCGGCGCGATGGCAAGGCCGACGAAGCGGTCGGGGTTTGCCTCCACCACCCGCGCCAGGGCGTCGTTGAAGCGCTGCGCCGCCTCGGTCCCCTTGCTGAGGAGGCCCAGCCACGCCGAGAGCGCCTGCACCTGCACACCGTGGGCGTCCATGTCGGCAAGGCGCGCCCCGATGTCCGTGATATTGCCCACCATGTTGAACGACCCAAACGGCTCCGGCAGCAGGTCAAGCACCTCTTCGGGGACAATGTGGGCGTGGGTGTCGATGGTCCGCATAGTCTGCTCCTCAATCATGTTAGGTTGCATCTGCACGCCCTTCGACAAGCTCAGGGCGAACGGTTCCAGCTAGGTTGACGATTCCTTCTCCTTGGCCAACAGCGCGAGGCTCTCGCCGGAGAAACCGCCGAGGCCCAGGCCCTGGTGCACGTCCCATTCGATGACCTCGTACGTGCGGAGGCCGAGGGCGTGGAACGGCTCGGAGTCCAGCACCTGCTTCGCCTCGTCAAGGGAGGCCGCGCGCACGAGGATGATGCCCATCGAGCGGTCGCCGGAGGGACCGGAGAAGAGCACGCGTCCACTGTCGTGCATGCGCCGCTGCCAGTCCAGGTGCTCCTGCAGGTGCGGCACGATTTGCTCGCGCGGCGCTTGTGGACGCGAGAAGGTCAGATACCACATCGTGTTACTCCCTCAAATGCGCAGGCACAGGCCGTCCACAAGATCGTTCCAATGGCCTGTGGGCGAACCTACCGTTGTCCTAGCCAATCGGGCCTTGGAAGACCTGGTCGACGTAGGTGTCGGACAGGGGTTCCAGGGCTTCCGGCCAGTCCTCCACCCGGTGCGTCGACGCCTCCGGGCCGAGGGCGCGGCGCAGCTCCGCCGGGCGCGGCCTGCCGTCCCAGCCAAGCTGCTCCATGTAGTAGTAGAGGAGGATGCCGTTGCCCTCTGGGTCCAGGCAGTAGGCGGCGTAGTCGATGCCGGGGTGCAACTCGGCCGGCAGGTCGAGGAATCGGACGCCGTTCTCCTTGAGGAAGGCGACCGCGTCCTTGAGCTGCTGGTAGCTGCCAACCTCGACGCCGAAGGACATGCAGGTGGAGACGTCCGGCCAGCCGAGCTCGCCGCGGAGATCCTCGGGGAAGAGACCGAGGGTGTGGTGCTCAGCGGCGTTGCGCAGGAAGGCGACGCGGCGGCCTTTGTACTCGACTTCCTCTGTGACGGTGAAGCCCAGGTCCTCGGTGTACATCTCGATGGAGGCGTCCAGGTCCTGCACGAAGAGGTTGACCGGGCCAATCTTGGTGATCTTGAAGGGCCGGGCGATCATCACGCCGCCGACCTCGTAGCTCTGTGGCAGCATCTCCTTGCTACGGTAGCCAGAGTCGACGTCGATGCCCTTGGCGACGGCGTCGTCGACCTCGTCCTCCTCCGACATCTGCGGGAGGCCGGGCTCCTCGCGGAAGCCACGGTAGTACATGTCGCGTGGCTTGCTGCGGCCGTTCCAGCCCTCCTGCTCGATGCCGTAGTAGAGCTCGTTGACGTGGCCGTCGGGGTCGTAGCAGTAGACGTGCCAGTTGCTGCCGGGCATGTCGCGGCCGACGCGCATGATGGGAACCTCGCGCTCCTGGAAGTAGTGGAACGCGCCGATGACCTCCGAGAGGGCGCCGGTCTGCCAGGTGATCTGGTTGATGTTGATGCCGTGGGCGCCGGTCATGCCCTCGGTCGACTTACCCTCGGCGGCGGCGCGGCCGGCGGCCATCGCGTCCATCACCTTCGCGTTGAACAGCACGAAGGCATGGTGGTCGGCGCCGTAGCGCATGAAGTAGCCCTTGCCGTTGTCGATGTCCTTGAGCCACTCCTGCACTTGTGGGTTGGGGCTCGCCTTGAAGTCGTTCTCGTCCGAGACTTTAAAGCCGAGCAGGTCGCGGTAGAAGACCACGCACTCGTCCATGTTGTGGACGTTGAAGCCAAAGTGGCCCAGCCGCCGGATCTTGAACGGCTGCTTCAGCATCACGCCGCCGACGTTGTAAAGCTTGCGACCGGTGTCCGTTGCCATTTGGGTCCTCCTGCTGCCTCTCCACTTTCGCCATTGGTGCGTTATGTGCCGGTAGTATAGCCAAGCGCCCGCTGGATTTCCATTGACAACCCATGTCGCTTGACCCGTGGCGACAGCCGCCATAGCATCAGCCCATCCAGGACCGAAGGGGGACGCCATGCCTAGCCGCGAGGACCTGAAGCGCAGCGTCGCCGAGGAGATCGACCGCCGGGGCGAGGAACTGGTGCGCGTCGCGAAGACCATCCTGGGGCACCCGGAAGCCGGATTCCGCGAGACCAAGACCGCGGCCGTGGTCGACCGCGTCATGGGCGAGATGGGCGTGCAGCGCCGGACGGGCATCGCGATCACCGGCGTCAAGGGGCAGCTCGACGGCGGCGCAGGGCCGGGGCCGAACGTGGCGGTGCTGGGCGAGCTGGACTCGCTGCTGGTGCCGGGACACCCCCACGCGAACCCGTCGACGGGAGCAGCGCACGCATGCGGGCACCACGCGCAGATCGCGATGATGCTCGGCGTGGGCATGGGGTTGCAGGCGCCGGGGGTGCTCGACGCGCTGAGCGGGCGGGTATCGCTCATCGCGGTGCCGGCGGAGGAGTACATCGAAATCGAGTACCGCAACGAGCTGCGGCAGCAGGGCAAGCTGGAGCTGCTGGCGGGCAAGGCGGAGTTCCTGCGGCTGGGCGAGTTCGACGACATCGACCTCGCGATGATGACGCACACGTCCAGCAACGCGCACGAGGGCAAGCTGGCGCTGTCGTCGACCAACAACGGCATGATCGCCAAGTTCATCCAGTACCGGGGCAGGGCCGCGCACGCGGGCGGCGCACCGCACATGGGCGTGAACGCGCTCAACGCGGCGATGCTGGCGCTGGCGGCCATCCACGCGCAGCGCGAGACGTTCCAGGACAAGGACACGGTTCGGGTTCACCCGATCATCACCCGCGGGGGCGCGTCGGTGAACTCGGTGCCGGCGGACGTGCGCATGGAGACGTTCGTGCGCGGCAACAACCTGGCGGCCATCGACGACGCCGACATGAAGGTGGACCGGGCGCTGCGGGCCGCCGCGATGGCGATCGGCGCCGAGGTGGAGATCACGACGCTGCCGGGTTACATGCCCATGCGCAACGACAACGCGATGATGTCCGTGTACAGCGCCAACGCAGCGGCAGTCGTCGGTGAGGAGAACGTGGGCCGCGCACCGCATCGCACGGGCTCCACGGACATGGGCGACGTGGGGCAGGTCATGCCGACGATCCACCCGTACGCCAGCGGGGCCGTAGGATCGGGGCACGGCGTGGACTACCTCATCGAGGACTGGGACAACGCGGTGCTGAACGCGGCCAAGGCGATGGCGCTGACGGTGGTGGACCTGCTGGCCGACGGCGCGGCCGGGGCCAACGAGATCAAGGCGAACCACAGGCCCAACATGACCATCCCGGAGTACCTGGAGTACCAGGGAAAGAGCCTGCGGCAGGAAACGTACAGGGGGTAGGGGCGTTCGCCCTTCGATTTCCCTCAGGGCGAACGGTCGCGGCTAGTCCCTCAGCATGGTGGCCACCAGCACGGCGGGGGTGCCGCCGTCCCACGGGCACGTTGCCGTGCCGAAGCCGGCGTCGAGGAGCCACTGCAGGTGGGCATCGAGGCCGCCGGTGAAGCTGACGAGGTCGTAGTCCAAGAAGGCGCCGCCAGCGCGCAGGACGCTGAACGTCTCCTTGTACAGGTCTTGAAGATGGCGTCCCTCGCCGAGAAGGTTGTGCAGGGCCAAGCCGGACACCGCGAGGTCAAAACGGTTGCGGAGGCCCTCCGTCCACGCGGGCGTCGAGAGGTCCGCCGTGACGAAAGCCGTGCGGTCGGCGTAGGCTGCAAGTCGCTGCCGCGCGTGCTCCAGCATGGGCGCCGAGTAGTCCATCAACGTTACCCGCGCGTTCGGGAAAGCCTTGAGCGCCTCCTCAGCGACGACGCCGTAGCCTGCGCCAATGTCGATCACCTCGAGCGCTGCATCGGCGGGGAACGGCGCGTGCGTCATCATGTCGCGCAGGATGGGTCGGCGCTCGTTGTCGCGGGTCAGGTCGTGGTTGATCCAGTGGTCGACGTACTCCGGCGAGTGCCAGTCGTGGTGGCCGCCGGTCGGGTGGCTGCTTTCGTGCGTCGTCATGGGGACTCCTTCATCGTGTCGTGCCTGCTCATGATACTACCATGCCATCCACGCTTGGCCTTTCGGCTTGGACTGGGGCCGGGTACCATAGCGCCACCGACGTCCAGCCTTGCCTCGGGAGGATGCCATGCCGAAGCCCAAGATCGCCGTCTTCTCCGGCCCACGGGCCACGGTCACGAATTCGCCGCCGCTGGTCACGAGCAACAAGGCGCGGCTGCCAGGCGAGCCCCCGCTGCCAGGGCGGTTCGACCATCTGGTGGGGCAGCTCCTGTACGAGCCGGTGACGGTGCGCATCCAGAAGTGGACGGCGCACCCGCTGGAGTCGGACGCGCGGCGCTTGTACCACGACAACGGCCTCGACTACTACGAGGTGGAGCTGCGGCCGGAGGACGGGCCGTACCTGCTGCCGTACATGGCTCGGCGCAACGACGGATCCCCCGACGGCGCCCCTTTCGACACCGGGCCGGGCGAGGACGGGCGGCAGCACCACTACCCGGACGCCTCGCGCGTCTTTGCGGACATCGACCGCACCATCAGCGGGCGCAGCGACGACGGCAAGCCGAACGCGCTGGACAACCGCGCGGACTACGACTTCATCCGCGTCCTGCCGCCCTCGGGGTACACGCTGCAGGGCGAGGTCCCCGGCTTGGACTTCTTCGCCAGCGGCGGGCCGCCCTACAGCAAGTTCCCGACGAGCGCGGGCCTAGCGAGGGCCGCCAACATGGTACAGGCGGCGCTGGCCAGCGGCGAGTACGCGGGCGGGCTCTGGCTGGAGGGGAGCCCCACGGTGGAGGAGACGCTGTACTGGCTCGGGCTGCTCATCGATACGGACCTGCCCATCGCGGGGGCGGCGTCGCAGCGGCCACACGGGCAGCTCGCGAACGACGGCGACCGCAACCTCGTGGACGCCGTCGACTACATCATCTCCGGCCAGGGGAACGGCGTCGGCGCGGTGGGCGTGCTGGACGAGCAGCTCTTCGCGAGCCGGGAGTTCAAGAAAGCGGACGACCGCCCGGGCAACTACAAGGCGACGGGCGGGCACGGGGGCATTCTCGGCAGCGTGGGACCGCCGGTCAGCGTGTGGTACCGTCCCAACTACCGTCACACGTCGACGTCCGACGTGCGGTTGACCGTGCTTCCGACGAGGCTGGAGTTCCTCGACGCGGCGGCGGACCCGGCTCCCACCGGCATCGACATCAAGGACGCGGACGGGGCGCTGTTGGGGCACGCGGTGCCGAGAGTGCACATCGTCAAGTACGGGGCGTACATGCAAGCGGATGTCGAGGGGTCGGCAGACACGGAGGTCGACATCCTGGCGCGCGTCGAGCAGGGGCTGGTGGAGCGGGCCAGCGACGACCCGGCATCGTGCAAGCTGCACGGCTTCGTGCTGGAGGGGGCGTCGCCGTACGGCTTCGGCACGGAGGGGCAGGTGGCGGCGCTGACGATGGCAGCGTACAGCGGCATGCCGGTCGTGAAAGTGGGCCGCGCGGACCCCGGCGGGCGGGTGCCCAGCAACCCCAACGACGCCTTCATCGAGGGCAGCAACCTGGACACCAACAAGGCGCGGTTGCTGCTCATCGCGGCGATGCTGAAGCTGGGGCGGCTGCCCCGCGCGGCGGACCCCCGCAACCCGACGGCGGAGGAGCGCGACGCGCTGGTGGCCAAGGTCAACCAGTACCAGGAGATCTTCGAGACGCACTAGCGCCCCTGAATGGGCCGAGCGTCAGCCGAAAACGAACCGGGACTCGAAAATTTTTCTTTTGCAACAACAAAGCGTATCTGTTAGACCATGTTTCCAATACGGATTGTTTTGGCGAAGCGTGGTGCATTCCGGCGATTTTGCAGAGAAACACATCCTTTCGCCACGGCGCTCTGCCGGATGCGGCGGGACCTCCTCGCAGGTCAGGGTAGCGAGGCGAAGGCGTCATGGGCAACGGGCCCGTGTCAGGGTCCGGGGATACACGGCTCGCGGGGGCTGCCGGGCTTCCGTATAATGGGCGCAGCCAAAGGCAAGGAGCACAAGAATGGCGACAACACGACTCCTCATAGGAATGCATGACGGCGTCACGACCCTGTCCAGCGTCGACGGCGGCGCGTGGACGCAGGGGCCGGTGACGCCGCTGGAGCACGCAGCGGCCAAGGTTGCTGCCGCGGCGTCGGACCCACGGCGGGCATACATCGTCGCCTACGAAGCCGGAGTGCACCGGAGTGACGACGGGGGACTGACGTGGCGGCAGCTCAGCGCGTACCCGACGGACCACGCGCACAGCGTCACCGTACACCCTGGCGACCCGGACCGGGTCTACGTCGGCAGCGAGCCCGCGACGGTCTACCGCACGTCGGACGGCGGCGAAACGTGGGAGGAGTGCTCGGCATTCCGCGCCGTACCAGGCTCGGACGAGTGGTCGTTCCACTGGGAGGGCCGGCACGCACACGTCCGCGCGCTGTGCCTGTCGCCGTCAGACCCCGACGTCGTGTACGCGGGCATCGAGGTGGGGGGCATCCTGCGGTCGCGGGATGGCGGGAGCTCGTGGGAGCACCTGCACGGCGCGCACCCGGACGTACACAAGGTCATCGCCAGCCCGTCGGCGCCGAGCACGGTCTACGCGGCGACGGCGCACGGCCCGTACCGCAGCGACGACGGCGGCGACACTTGGCTGGACATCGGCGAGGGCCTGGAGCGGCGGCACAACATCCCCATCGTGCAGGCGCCGGACGACCATGACCTTGTCATCGCGGGCGTCGCGAGCAGTGCGCGGCGCAAGGAGGCGCAGGCCGTGCGCTCTGTCGACGGGGGCCGGTCATGGACGCTGCTGGAGAACCTGGGCGCCGACGAGAACATGGTCGTCGCGCTGGCGTGGGACCCCTCGGACGCCAACCGCGTCTTCGCGGGGACGGACCACGGCGTCATCTACGCCAGCACGGACCGGGGCGCGACGTGGGACGTCATCTGCGACGCGCTGCCGACGGTCGCCGTAGGCGCCATCGCCGTGACGACGCTGGACTAGGGGCCATTGCCCACCATCCGCCCGCTATTCTGTATACTGATACAGCCATGAAACCCGCTTTCCGCTTCGCCAGGAGGGGCAGATGCGCCTAGTGCCGGTGATCCTTGCCGGCGGCTCGGGAAGCCGGCTTTGGCCCCTTTCCCGCCAGGACATGCCCAAGCAATTCCTGCCGCTCATGGGCGAGCGTTCCATGCTGCAGGACACCGCGCTCCGCCTTGCCGGACTTGAGGGCTGTGTGGCGCCCATTGTCGTCTGCAACGAGGTCCACCGCTTCCTGGTGCTCGACCAGCTTCGGGAGGTCGGCGTAGAGCCTGCGGCGGTCGTGCTCGAACCGCAGGGGCGCAACACGGCGCCCGCTCTCGCGCTGGCGGCGCACGAGGCGCTACACACCTCTCCGAACGAGCCGTCCCTGCTGCTCGCCATGCCCGCCGACCACGCCATCGGCGACGTGGACGGCTTCCGCGCGACGGTGCTGGCCGGCGGATCGGTCGGGGAGGATGGGCGCCTGGTCACGTTTGGCGTCGTGCCCAGCGCGCCGGAGACCGGATACGGCTACATCAAGGCCGGCGGGCCGATCGGGGATGCAAACAGAAACGGCACCGGGGCGCTTGTCCTGCGGCAATTCGTGGAGAAGCCGGACGCGGCCACGGCACAGTCGTTCCTGGACTCCGGGGAGTATTACTGGAACAGCGGCATGTTTCTCATGCCCGCAGACCTGTGGCTGGCGGAGCTGGAGCGCAGCCGCCCGGACATCGCCGCGGCGTGCGCCGAGGCCATGAACACGGCCCAGCGTAGCGAGACGTACGTGCGACCGGATTCCGCAGCGTTCGGCGCGTGTCCCAGTGAGTCCATCGACTACGCCGTCATGGAGCGCGTGGGCGGTGACTCATCGCCGGACCGGCCGGGCTACGCCGTGCTGCCGCTCGACGTTGGATGGTCGGACGTGGGCGCGTGGACGGCAGTGTGGGAGATGGGCAGCCGCGACGACGCAGGGAATCGCACGCAGGGCGACGTTGTCCTGCAAGACACGAAGAACTCGCTGCTGCTCTCCCGGCGCAGATTGCTGGCGGGCCTGGGGCTGGAGGACATCGTGGTCGTGGAGACGGCGGACGCCGTGCTGGTCGCCCACCGGGACCGCGTACAGGAGGTCAGGCAGGTCGTGGAGTCGCTGGGCGAGGCGGGCCGCACGGAGCAGGAATCGTACCCGCACGTCCACCGGCCCTGGGGCACGTTCACCGTTATCGACAGCGGGCCCGGCTTCCAGGTCAAGCGCATCCTGGTGCACCCGGGCGCGGCCATCTCGCTGCAGTGGCACCGCATGCGCGCCGAGCGGTGGGTGGTGGTGCGCGGCGAGGCGACGGTGACGCGGGGCGACGAGGCGCTGACGCTCGCGGTGGGAGGCTCGGTGGACATTCCAGCGGGCATGGTGCACCGCGCCGAGAACAAGGGCAGCGAGCCGCTCGAATTCATCGAGGTGCAGCAGGGCGAGTACCTGGGCGAGGACGACATCGTCCGGCTCGACGACAAGTACGGCCGCCACATCGACGGCTAGCCGACGGAGGGGCCAGTGACGGAAGCGCTCTACCACGAGGACAGCTACATCCAGACGTTCGAGGCCACGGTGACCGAGGTTCGGGAGGACGGGGTCGTGCTCGATCGCACGGCCTTCTACCCGGGCGGCGGGGGCCAGCCCAACGACGTGGGGACGCTGTCGGCGGGCGGGCAAACGTGGCAGGTGACGAAGGTGGGGCGCAAGGACGGGGCCATCGTGCACCAGCTCGAGGGCGGCGCGCCGTCGGTCGGAGACACGGTGACGGGCGCCATCGACTGGGAGCGGCGGCACCAGCTCATGCGGACGCACACGGCGCTCCACGTGCTGTGCGGCGTCATCTGGCGCGACTACGGCGCGCAGGTGACCGGCGGCGACATGCAGCCGCTGGCCGCGCGCATGGACTTCGAGTTCGAGCACATGACGGCCAGCTTTGCGGAAGAGGTGGAGGAGCTCGTCAACAGGGAGGTCGCCGAAGGGCGGCCAATCAGCACGCGCATCCTGCCGAGAGGCGAGGCCATGGCCATCCCGGACCTGATCCGCACCAAGATCAACCTTCTGCCGGAGGGCATCCAGGAAGTCCGCGTCGTGGAGATCGAGGGACTCGACCTGCAGGCCGACGGGGGCACGCACCTCTCGAACACGCGGGACGTCGGGCGCATCCGCGTCGTGGGGCACGAGAGCAAGGGGCGGATCAACAAGCGGTTGCGGATCCAGGTGGAGGACTAGGGGGGCGACCGCTCACCGCGTCCCGGCCCGCTCCTGCACCTCCACCTCGGTGAATGGCGTCTGCATGGGCGCGATGACCTGCGTCGCCAGCCGCTCCGCCTGTCGCATCCACACGTCCGGCGGTCCCGACGGCCGGAGCACGAACTTGGTGACGCCCGCGTCCACGTACTCGTTCAGCTTGGCGATGATCTGTTCAGGCGCGCCCATTGCCGTGTAGGTCTCCAACGGAACATCGTCACGACGGCGGGGCAGGGCGCCCGCGGCGAGTTCCCGCGCGGCGTCCTGGGAGTCGGCGACGGCGCAGGTGATGGACACGCCGAAGTGGTCGTCCGGGACGGCGCGGCCCGCCTCCGCGGCGTAGGCGTCGATGGCGGCGATGCCTGCGGCGCACTCGTCGGGCGTGATCGCGGAGGGGAGCCAGCCGTCGCCGAGGCGGCCGGTGCGGCGCATGGCGGCGTCGCTGCGCCCGCCGATCCAGATGGGCGGGCCGGGTTGCTGCACGGGCCTGGGCGTCACGGAAACGTCAGTGAAGCTGTAGTGGCGTCCGTGGAAGGTTGCGCTGTCCTGCGTCCACAGGAGCCGGAGGGCCTCCAGCGCTTCGTCGGTGCGGCGGGCGCGCTGGGGCTTGGCCATGCCGAGGGCCTCGTACTCGATCGGGTCCTCGCTGCCGAGGCCGGCCACGAGGAGCAGGCGGCCCTCCGAGAGGAAATCGAGGGTGGCGAGCTCCTTCGCCATGAGCACCGGGTGCCGGACGGACATGATGAGGGCGTTGGTGCCAAATTTCATCATGCCCTTGCGGCCGCTCAGGGCGGCCATGGTGACCACAGGCTCAAGCGTGCCGCCCGCACCGACGATGCGGTCGCTGAACCAGAGGGAGTCGACTCCCCAGTCCTCGCAGCGGTCCACGAAGTCGTAGAAGCGCGCCGCGGTGCGCTCCCCAAAAGGCCACGCACCAATGCCAAAGCCGAGCCGGATTTTCTTGACCACTTTACCCCTGTCCTTTCGCGTCTGGCGCCGCAGCCATGATAGTGCAGACGCGGGAGCCAAGCCAGCACGGAACGTTGCCTCCCCGGCGGCGGCTCCGCTACGATAGCCAGGCCATACGCAGGAGGTAAGCACGTGCCAGAACTCCTGGTCCGACGTGCGGCTACGCCGCAAGACATGGAAGTCCTGCACGCGCTGCGGTGGACGGTGTTCGTTGAAGAGCAGGGCGTGCCGCCGGAGATGGAGAGCGACGAACTCGACGAGACGGCATGCCAGGCGCTGGCGTTTCTTGGCGGCGACGTCGTCGGCACGGGCCGGTTTGCGCTCCTGCCCGACGGCGAGGCCCGCGTGGGACGGATGGCCGTCCGCGCGGACATGCGCCGGCAGGGCGTCGGCGGGAGCGTGCTGCGCTTCCTGGAGGAGGCCGCGGAGCGGGAGGGCGCCGTGGAGATGACGCTGCACGCACAGCGGTACGTCTCGGCGTTCTACCTCGCGCATGGCTACGCGGAAGAGGGCGAGCCATTCGAGGAAGCCGGGATCGAGCACATCATGATGCGGAAGCCAGTCAAGGCGCGCGCGTAGCTCCACGTCCCATCGTGTTCTTGAACGGGTATCTGCACGACAGTAGAATCGGTGAAGGGCAAGAGCAAGGAGGCCACGTGACCCTCGACGCAAGAGGACCGGGCTACGACAGGAAGGCGCGCCGCCAGCGCATGGGCGGCAACGGCAGCGAGCACTTCGACGAGGTTGACGGCGCCAGCGAGTTCTACATCTACGTCGCGCCCAATATGTCAACCAAGGGCTACGACGGGTTGAAGAGCTTCCTCGACGGCCTCGGGTGCGAGGTGGAGTTCCCCGCCGTCGCGCCGCTGTCGCCAGGGCCTCGCCACCAGGCTGTCAAGATCACCAACGATGGCGACATCATCCCCACTGCGGGTCTCAAGCGCGCGCATGCCTGGGCGCACACGCATTCCTTCCTGCACAGTTTCTTCAAGCCGTACACCCCGGCGAAAGAATCTTAGGCAGCACGGCACCAATCGCCAGTTGCAGCCCTGACCCACAGGATTGGCATCCAAAGAAGAAGCCCCCGGCCTGAATTGGCCGGGGGCTTCTGTTATCCCTCAGTCAGGCTGCGACCGGACTACTTCCGGACCGCCTTGATCTGCTGGAGGCTGTGGTACGGGCCAAGCGGTACGCCTGAGCGGTTGTACTCAGCCACGATGTCCGGGTTGAAGACAATGTCGTCAGGCACCCAGAAGAGCGGCAGGGCGATGTGGAGCGGGAAGGAAACGTCGCCGACGTTCCGCAGGCCGTCAAGGGCCAACACCGGGTCCACGGTGGACCGCTGCTGCGTGATGGCTTCGTCCAGGCCCTCGAACTCGGGGCCACCGCGCGGCGTGGTGCCGGAGTGGTGGTGCACCCGGAAGGCCTGGGTCTCGTAGATGTTGGAGGTCATGAAGGTGACGCGCTTCTCGAAGCCGAATGCGCGGCCAATGGCCCGCGTGGTGGCGGCGTCGCGCTGGTCCAGCTCCGCGTCGATGCCGACCTCGCGGAAGTAACCGAGGATCGTCTCAGCCTGGTCTGCCTTCTCCGGCACACCACCGCTGGGGGTGCCGTCAATCAGGATTTCCAGGGGGTTGTTGGGGCCGTAGCCGGCGTCGGCCAGGAGCTGCCGCGCCTCGGCCGGGTTGTAGCCGTATTCAGACTCAAAGTTCTGGTCCCATGCGGGGTTCCAGTAGCTGGCCGTCGGGATCAGGTGGGGGTTGTGCACCTCGGTGCCCTCCCCGCCGTAGTAGACCGCGTTGATCTCGTCGCGGTTGACGGCCTTGCTCAGGGCCTGGCGCACGCGGACGTCACGGAAGGCCTGGTCACAGTGGACAAAGCCGCAGGGCGTGCCCTTGGGCTCGAAGCTGAAGTAGGCCTTGTCAAAGACGTGGCTGTTTACAAACAGGGCGCGCTCACGGGCCAGCGTGAGGGCGCGGGCAAGACCGATGCCACCGGCCACCGCCTGCTCCTTGAGGTCCTGCGGCAGCTGGGTCATGTGGATCTCACCGGTGATCAGGCCCGCCAGCTTGGTGGAGGACTCACCGATGAACCGGTACTCGATCTCCTGGAACTCGGGCTGCCAGCGCCAGTGCTCCATGCCGCTGGCACGCACAAGGAAGTTTACGCTCTGCTCACGAGACACGAACTCATAAGGGCCCGTGCCCGCCGGGAGCCGGTCGGAAAGGTCCGGCTTGTCACCGGGGATCTCCTCACCACCCAGCGAAATCATATCCTTGCGGCTGAGGATCTCAAAGGAGATCACGTTCCGCTCGGACAGGTTGGGGATGAGCTCCGGGTTGGGGTTCTCGGTGCGCAGCACCACCTCGTAGTCGTTGATGACCTCAGGCGTCACCTGCCGGTACTGGGACCGGTGGGTGTGGGCCGCGTCCTCACGGGTCATCTGAATGTGCGTACCCACCACGTCGTCCGCGGTGAACTCACCGTTGCCTCCGTGGAACTGCACGCCCTTGCGCAGCTTCAGCCGGATGGACGTGCCGTCGGGTTCGACGCTGAAGGACTCCGCCAGACCAGGGACGAAGGAGCCGTCGAGCGGGTCGACCGCGATGAGCGAGTCATAGACGACGTTCATGAAGTAGGGGCCACGCGGACTCTCAAACCCCCAGGGGTTGTTGGACTCTCTGGAAGGAGGCGCGTCCGCAATGATCAGCCTCTCGACCACGGGATCACCCTGGGGCATCATCGTGTCTTCAGGCTTGGGCATCGCGTCAGCGGGCTGCGTGGTGTCAGTGGAGCCGGTCTGCTCAGGAACCGCCGTGGGTATGGCACTGATGGGACCTGTCGCGGCAACCGTCGGCACCGCCGCCGGCTCCGTAGTCGTTGATCCACCGGTGTCGGTGGCATCGTCATCGTCGCCGCCGCAGGCCGCAAACACTACAAGCAGCCCCAGCAGCAACACAAATGTGGCTAACCCGCCACGGTAGAAGGACCTCATGTGGGCACCCCCCATTGATTTGTCCTGTCGGACGATTTTTGACACAGCACTACCGTGCCGGTCATACACGACTCTTGGAAAACTACACGAGTCCTATTTAGTTGTCAAGACTTGTTCCTCCTTTCACATGATTTTCATTGCTGAACGCCAGTGTCCACGAAACGGTTCCACATTCTTGCCCCCATTTGAAACCACCAAAGCACGAACTCCGGTTGGTCTGGCAGGTCAAAGCTGAAGGAGCCCCTGCCGTGAATGGCAGGGGCTCCTCCTTACGCCCTTTCAGAGATGAAAGCGGACTACTTCCGGACTGCCTTGATCTGCTGGATGCTGTGGTACGGACCGAGCGGTACGCCTGAGCGGTTGTACTCAGCCACGATGTCCGGGTTGAAGACGATGTCGTCAGGCACCCAGAAGAGCGGCAGGGCGATGTGGAGGGGGAAGGAGACGTCGCCGACGTTCCGCAGGCCGTCAAGGGCCTTCACGGGGTCCACGGTGGACCGCTGCTGCGTGATGGCTTCGTCCAGACCCTCGAACTCGGGGCCACCGCGCGGGGTGGTGCCGGAGTGATGGTGCACCCGGAAGGCCTGGGTCTCATAGATGTTGCTGCCCATGAATGTCAAGCGGTTCGTGTGGCCGAAGACCCGGCTAATAGCCCGCGTGGTGGCGGCGTCGCGCTGGTCCAGCGCAGCGTCGATGCCGACGTCCCTGAAGTAACCGAGGATCGTCTCAGCCTGGTCCGCCTTCTCAGGCAAACCGCCACTGGGCACGCCGTCAATCAGCACTTCCAGCGGGTTGTTGGGGCCATAGCCGGCGTCGGCGAGAAGCTGCCGCGCCATGGCCGGGTCGTAGCCGTACTCGGCCTCGAAGTTCTGGTCCCATGCGGGGTTCCAGTAGCTGGCCGTCGGGATCAGGTGCGGGTTGTGCACCTCTGTACCCTCACCGCCATAGTACACGTCGTTGATCTCGTCCCGGTTGACGGCCTTGCTCATGGCCCTGCGCACCCGCACGTCATTGAAAACCGAATCGCAGTGGACAAACCCGCACGGGGTGCCCTGGGCCTCGTAGCTGAAGTAGTTCTTGTCAAAGACGTGGTTGTTGACGAACAGGGCGCGCTCACGGGCCAGCGTCAGCGCCCTGGCGAGTCCGGCGCCACCCGCCACCGCCTGCAACTTCAGGTCCTGCGGCAGCTGGGTCATGTGGATCTCGCCGGTGGCAAGGCCCGCCAGCTTAGTGGACGCCTCAGCAATGAACCGGTACTCGATCTCCGCGAACTCCGGCTGGTGACGCCAGTGCTCGTAGTCTACAGCGCGCATGATGAAGTTGGTGCTCTGCTCCCGGCTCACAAACTCGTAGAAGCCGGTGCCGGCGGGGAGGCGGCTGGAGAGGTCCGGTTGATCGCCGGGGATCTCTTCGCCGCCCAGGGCTTTCATGTCCTTGCCGCTGAAGATCTCGAAGGAGATCACGTTGCGCTCGGACAGGTTCGGGATGAGCTCCGGGTTGGGGTTCTCCGTCCGCAGCACCACCTCGTATTCATTGACGACCTCAGGCGTTATCTGCCGGTACTGCGACCGGTGGGTGTGGGCAGCATCCTCACGGGTCTGCTGCAGGTGCGTGGCCACTACGTCGGCCGCGGTGAACTCGCCGTTGTCGCCGTGGAAGCGGACGCCCTTGCGCAGCTTCAGCCGTATGGACGTGCCGTCGGGTTCGACACTGAAGGACTCGGCCAAGCCGCCAACGAAGGAGCCGTCAAGCGGGTCAACCGCGATGAGCGAGTCATAGATGGCATTCATGTAGTAGGGGCCGCGTGGGCTCTCCAGCTTCCAGGGATTGCTTGACTCGCTGGAAGGAGGCGCGTCGCTGATGATGAGCCTCTCGACCACGGGATCACCCTGGGGCATCGACGTGTCTTCAGGCTTGGGCATCGCGTCAGCGGGCTGCGTGGTGTCAGTGGGGCTGGTCTGCTCAGGAACCGACGTGGGTATCGCACTGATGGGACCTGTCGCGGCAACCGTCGGCACCGCCGCCGGCTCCGTAGTCGTTGATCCACCGGTGTCGGTGGCATCGTCGTCGCCGCCGCAGGCCGCAAACACAACAAGCAGCCCCAGCAGCAACACCAGTGTGGCTAACCCGCCACGGTAGAACGATCTCATGTCAGCACCCCCTTCTTCGTGTTGCCAAATCGGACAAATCACTCTTGCAACAGCCGTGGAAACGCACAGAGGCTACACCACAGCTACACCATTGACAATACTATCTCCCCTCTTTGGCATATGTTGCCAAGCAAAACGCCAACTTTCGACATTCGGTTCCCGCGTTCGTGGTGCATCTCACCACGTTTGAGCGCCCCTGAAACGAAAGTGTGCCGCAAACGCAGGGAGCCCCCGCCGAGGTTGGCAGGGGCTCCGATTTGTGCCTGCTCAGAGATTCAATTGCGGACTACTTGCGGACTGCGATGAAGCGCTCAAAGTGGCTCACGGTGCCAAGCGGCACCCCGGACCACTCGTAGGACGCCACCACCTCCGGGTTGTAAATGAGTTCCTCCGGCTTCCACACGAGCGGGATCGCGATGTGCAGGTCGAAGGCGAGGTTGCCCGTCTCCTGCATCCGCCGGAAGACCTCTCCGGTCTCAATGACCTCCCGGTGCCACGCGATGGACTCGTCCAGCTCCAGCAGCTCGAAGCCGCTGCGTGGCGACTCGCACGAGCAGTGGTGGACGCGGAAGGCCTGGAGGTCAACGATGTTGCTGGTCATGTAGATGATCCGGTTGCCGAAGTCGAAACTCCGGGAAGCCGCCCGGGTGATGGTCGGGTCCCGGACGTCCAGCTCGGTCTTGATGCCGACGTCGTTGAAGTACCCGGCCATTGCTTCCATGACGTCCTGCTTCTCAGGGAGTCCGCTCGACCCGGTCACGTCCACCTGGAGGTGCAAGGGGTTGTCGGGGCCGTAGCCGGCCTCGGCCAAAAGCGCCATCGCGACCTGGGGGTCGTAGCCGTACTGCTCATCGAACCTGCGGTCCCAATCGGGGTTCCAGTAGGAGCGGGTGGGCACGAAGTGCGGGTTGTGGACCTCGATGCCCTTGCCGCCGAAGAAGGCGTTGTTGATGGCGTTGCGGTCAACGGCCTTGGCCAAAGCACGGCGCACGCGGACGTCGAGGAGGGCGTCATTGCAGTGCGCGTACCCACAGGCGGTGCCCTGCGCCTCATAGTCGGCGTAGCTCTTGTCCAGGATGGGTCCCTGGAACATGCCGGACCGCTCCCGGGTGAGCACCTGTCCGGTGGCGATCGCCATCCCCGCGGCTTCCGCCTGGTTCTGGAGGTCCAGCGGAAGCACGGTGACGTGGATCTCATCCGTCAGCAGGGACGCGAGCCGAGTGGATGCCTCGCTGGAGAAACGGATCTCCACCTCTTCCCAGTCCGGCTGGTAGCGCCAGTGCTCGTAGGGCACCCGCTCGACCACGAAGTCCACGCCCTGGTTGCGCTCCAGGAACTGGTAGGCGCCGGTTCCTGCGGGCGGCCGGGAGGTCAGGTCGGGGTCGCCGCCCAGCGACTCCATGTCCTTGGCGCTGTAGGGCTCTCCGGAGATAACGTTCCACGAGGAGGAGTTGTTCAGGATCTCCGGATTGCTCTTGGATATCCGATAGACGATTTCGTAGTCGCTGACGACCTCTGGAGTGACGGCCCGGTACTGCGACCTGTGGCTGTGACGGGAGTCGTCGGCGCTGTGGTTCGCAAGCATCGCGACCAGGTCCGCGGAAGTGAACTCGCCGTTGTCTCCGTGGAACCGGACGCCCTTGCGCAACTGCCAGCGCACGGATACGCCGTCGGGCTCGATGCTCCACGATTCGGCGAGCTGCGGGACGTGTTCGCCAGTGTCCGCATCGCCGGCGATGAGCGACTCGTTGGTCAACGCGAAGAACCAGGGTCCACGCGGACTCTCGTAGCGCCACGGGTTGTTGGTCTCCACGGTCGGCGCGGCGGTGGATATGATCAACCGCTTCGCAACGGGCTCGCCCACAGGCTCAGTAGGGGCCGGATCCGTGGTGGTTGTATCGGGGACTGCAGTGGCTGCAGTGTCCGGCTGTGCGGCCCCGCCATTACCGGCGTCCCCGTTGTCGTCGCCACCGCAGGCGGACAACATCAAGGCAGCCGCCAGGACGAGCGCAAAGAGCAGCAATGGCATGCGATAGTTCCCTCTGTCCATGGTTCCCCCTCTCGTTCGTAGACGCACACGCACAAGGAACGGCTCCCAGTGCGTCTTGTTGTCACGAAACACTAGAGGGATAAACCATATTTGTCAATAACTCGTATACAGTGTGACGCATCTCACAAATATCGTTCTCCATAGGAGCGGACAGTGTGTGCTTTTCGTCACATATCAGCAGTGGCCGGGAATACGCGCATCGACCGGCAATGTCTTCAAGGGAACGCGCGGCGAGGCACGGCCGCCCTAGGCGCACGGCGACGTCGACGCACTAGTGGTCGATGTAGTCCGTGGGCTGCATCCGGTTCAGGGCGCCCGCTGCTTCCAACCTGGCGATGACCTTTGCGCCGAGGCGATACGCAGCGTGCAGCGGGTCCGACTCCTGCACACCCTCGCCGAAGTCGGCGTCCTCGGCGGACCAGACCACGTAGCCGTGCGTGCTGTAGGAGACGTTGATGGCCAGCTTCCTGCGATGGTGGGACAGCGCAACCAGGAGCCGTTCGAGGTCTATCGCCCCCTTCCAGCGGCGGCCCTCGCACCTGTCGCAGCGGACGGTCTTGGTGGAGTCGGAGGGCGCCATGACGTCGGCAACGGTACCGCGGCCGTGGCAGTTGGGGCACCAGTCACGCATGCCAAGCAGCCACTTGGCGACGTAGTCGGCCAGGTCCGGCAGCTCTGCCCGGTCAAGGTCTGGGTATTCCATACGCCCTCCTTGCCCATGCGGCAACGTCCGCATGCGACCACTCTATGTTAGCGGTCAGGGCAAGCCCAGTTCATCCGCGAACTCGTTCAGCAAGCGCACGACGGCCTCCGGCTGCTCCTCCGGGATGTAGTGGCCGGACCCCTGCACTTCCTCGCCGCGAACGTCTTCCGCGACGCCGCGCCAGATGTCGAGCACCGGCTCGTCGTGCAGGTTGCCCAGCTCGCCCCAAAGGGCCTGAAGGGGCACGGTTATCCTGCGGCCCGCGGCGACCTCCTCGACCCAGCGGGGCCTGTCGACCTCGAATGCGGTGCGGTAGTCGCCCAGGATGGACTCGACGCTGCCGGGCGTGGCAAAGGACTCGATGTAGTGGGCGACGTTCTCCGGGTCCAGCACGTCGCCGCGCCGGTGAAAGAGCTGCGTGAGGAAGCCCTCGGGGTCCTGGTTGATGAGGCGCTCCGGGAGGCCGCGCTGTAGGAAGAAGTACCAGTGCCAGTAGCGGCGCGCGTAGCCGTCCCTGCCCTGGTCGAAGACGTACTCCATGGGCAGGATGTCCAGCAGCGAGGCGCCCACGAGGGATTCCGGGTGGTCCGCCGCCAGCCGCCGCGCCGCGCGGCCGCCGCGGTCATGTCCGGCAATGAGGAAGCGGTCCCAGCCGAGGCTTCGCGCGAGCGCGAGCGCGTCCTCACCCATGGTGCGCTTGTTGCAGGTGGCCGGGTCTGCGGGACGCTCGGACTCGCCGTAGCCGCGCAGGTCCATGTTGACGACGTCGAACCGATCGGCGAGGGCGCCCGCGACGACGTGCCACATGCGGCGGGTCTCCGGGTAGCCGTGGAGGAGCAGGAGCGGGAAACCGCCGCCGTCGCGCTCGTAGGCGATGCGGACGCCGTTGACGTCTGCGAGCCGGGTGTCGGTATTCATGGGGGAATGATACCGCAGGGCGGCGCGGGGCTGGAAGGGAGGGGGCGGCCCGCCCCTCTGGGTTTCCCTGGCTGCGCAGGACCCTTCGACAGGCTCAGGGCAATCGGAGGGGGTCCGGGTATGCGGATGTCGTTGCCTGCGGAGTTTCTGGATACCGGCCCCGTATCGGAGTACGGGGGAGACCATGCGCCGGTATGAGGGGGTGGAGGTGTGCGGGGCCGAAGTGTCTTCCGCCTCCGGCGTTGTTGCGGGGATTCGTCTTGCTTTTCGTGTTGAAGCTGAGTTGGCACGTTGCAGATACAAGACGAATATTCACCGAGGGGGAAACGAATCCCGGCCCTTCGACAGGCTCAGGGCGAACGGTTCGCGGGGCGGTTGTGTTGTTGTGTTGGCGGTGCATGGGGTGAGGGTAACGGGAGGGACGGCGTTCGCGCGAGGGGGTGGTGGCAGGGGGGCACCCCCATCCCAACCCCGTATCGAGTACGGGGCAGGCTCCGCAGGGCGGCGGCGCAGGTAAAGTTGGTATACTGATGTCTCAAACTCCCCTGCGGAGAGGGCGGCATGATTGCGCACGTGAAGGCAAGGTACGAGAACGGTGTCCTCACACCCCTGGAGCCCCTGGACCTGGAAGAGGGGGCTGAGGTGACGGTGTCGGTGGAAGAGGCGCCTCCGCAGGCCAACGGCAAGGAGTCCATCCTTGAGATGTTCGACAGGCTGAGAGAGTCTGTCCCACCGGAGGAATGGGAAAAGCTCCCCACAGACTTGGCGAAGAACAAGAAACACTACCTCTACGGCCATCCCAAGGAAGAGGGGTAATGGGAACGCTCTTTGCCGACTCCGGCCACTGGATAGCGCTCTTGAATTCACGAGACCAGGTGCACGAACGGGCAAGGGCAGTAGCTGCCCAGCTGGAATCATCGCCAATCATCACAACGCAGATGGCACTGGCCGAGGTGTGCAACCACCTTTCCAAAGAAGGCGAGCGGCTGCGGCATTTGGCTGTGCAGATGGCGCGAGACCTCGAGCGAAACCCCAACGTCGAGATTGTTCCGCAGACGGATGCGCAATTCCGGGGCGCCGTGGAACGGTACGCATCCCGGAGCGACCAGCGATGGAGCCTCACGGACTGCGCGAGCTTCCTCGTCATGGAGGAACGCGGCATCACCGAGGCGCTGGCCTACGACCGCGACTTCGAGCAGGCGGGCTTTGCCGCCCTGCTGAGGGAAGCTCAGGAATGAGGCCGAACGCCTGCATGGGGGGATAAAACCCTACACGGGCAGCGGGGCGGGGAGTTCGGTGGCGCCCATGAGGTACTTGTCGACGCCGTGGGCGGCCTGGCGGCCCTCGGCGAGGGCCCAGACGACGAGGGACTGGCCGCGGTGCATGTCGCCCGCCGCGAAGACGCCGGGGACGTTGGTCATGCGGTCGCGGTCGGTGGCGACGTTGCCGCGGCCGTCGAGCTCGACGCCGAGCTGCGTCAGCATGGTCTCCCGCTCCGGGTAGAGGAAACCGAGGGCGAATAGCACCAACTCGGTCTCCACCTCGAACTCAGAGCCGGGGACTTCCGTCATGGTCGGCCGGCCGGTGGCGTCGGGCGGGCCCCACTCCAGGCGAATGGCGTGGAGCCGCTCAACCTTACCATCGCTGCCGGAGAAGGACTTGGTCTGGATGCTGTAATCGCGGATGCCGCCCTCGTCGTGGGCCGGGGAGGAGCGCATGATGAGCGGCCACTGGGGCCACGGGTTGCCGACCGCACGATCATCCGGCGGCTGCGGCAGCAGCTCGAACTGGTGGACGGACAGCGCGCCCTGGCGGTGCGCGGTGCCGAGACAGTCGGCTCCCGTGTCGCCGCCGCCGAGGATGACAACGCGCTTGTCCCTGGCCGTGATGAACTCCTCCTCCGAGTACTCCACACCGGCATTGGCACGGTTCTGCATGGTGAGGTAGTCCATCGCGAGGTGGATGCCGTCGAGCTCGCGGCCGGGCACGGGCAGGTCGCGCGCCACGGTGGAGCCGCCGGTCAGCACGATGGCGTCGAACTCCTTCCGGAGGTCGGTGGCGAGGATGTTGACGCCGACGTGGGCGTTGGTCACGAAGGTCACGCCCTCCTCCGCCATCTGGTCGACGCGCCTTTGCACGACGTTCTTCTCCAGCTTGAAGTCCGGGATGCCCAGGCGCAGCAGACCGCCGATGACCTCGGCGCGCTCATAGACGGTGACCAGGTGGCCGGCGTGGTTGAGCTGCGCGGCCGCGGCCATGCCGGCGGGGCCGGACCCCACGACGGCGACGCGCTTACCGGTGCGCCGGGACGGCGGCCTGGGGGTGATCCAACCCTCCTCCCACGCCTTGTCGGCAATGGCCTTCTCTATGTACTCGATGGTGACGGGGTCGGCGTTGATGGCAAGGGTGCACGAGGCCTCGCAGGGGGCGGGGCAGATGCGGCCGGTGAACTCCGGGAAGTTGTTGGTGGAGTGCAGCGCCTCCAGCGCCTCCTGCCACCGGCCCCGGTAGACCAGGTCGTTCCAGTCCGGAATGAGGTTGCCGAGCGGGCACCCGCTGTGACAGAAGGGGATGGCGCAGTTCATGCACCGCGCGCCCTGGGTGCGGCTCTGTTCCTCCGCCCAGGGGAGGTAGATCTCGCGGTGATGCTTGACGCGCTCGGAAACGGGTTCCCTTGGCGGCCCCTGGCGGTTGAACTCCGTAAAGCCGGTCGGCTTACCCATGCGCCACCACGTCAGAGGATGCGGTCTGCTGACGCTCGCGCTCCAGGACGGCCTTGTAGGCATGGGGCATGACGCGCACGAAGCGCTCGATCACGGTGTCCCAGGTGTCCAGCACCATGCGGGCGCGGGCGCTGCCGGTGAGCTGGGCCTGGTTCTCGACGAGCAGCCGGACCGTCGCGAGGTCCGACTCCTCCTGCACGGGGCCAAGCTCGACCATGTCCAGGTTGCAGCGGTCGGCGAAGTCGCCCGCCTCGTCGAGCACGTAGGCGATGCCGCCGCTCATGCCCGCGCCGAAGTTGCGGCCGGTGGGGCCAAGCACGACGACGCGCCCGCCGGTCATGTACTCGCAGCCGTGGTCGCCCACGCCCTCGATGACGGCGTTCGCGCCGCTGTTGCGCACGGCGAACCGCTCGCCGGCGACGCCGCGGACGTAGAGGTCGCCGCCCGTCGCGCCGTAGAGCAACACGTTGCCGACGATGACGTTCTCCTCGGGCGTGAACGGTGAGTCCGCCGGCGGCACCACGACGATGCGGCCGTCGCACAGGCCCTTGCCGAGGTAGTCGTTGGAGTCGCCCTCGAGGTAGAGCGTGATGCCGCGCGACAGAAACGCGCCGAAGCTCTGGCCGGCGGAGCCGGTGAACCGCACGGAGATGGTGTCCTGCGGCAGGCCCTCGCTGCCGAAGAGCTTGGTGACGTGTCCCGCGAGCATGGCGCCCACGGCGCGGTCGGCGTTGGTCACGGGCAGGACGATCTCGACGGGCTCGCGGCGCGCGATCGCCGGCTCGGCCTGGCGGATGAGCTCGTGGTCAACCGACAGCTCCAGCTTGTGGTCCTGCATGTCGCACTGGTACGTCCCGGAGCCTGACCCCATGGACGGGATGGTCTCGGCCCGGTGCAGCATCGCGCTCAGGTCCAGGCCCTTTGCCTTCCAGTGCTCCTGGGCGCCGCTCCAGTCCAGCCGGTCCGTGCGGCCGATCATCTCGTTGACGGTGCGGAAGCCCATCTCCGCCATGATCTGCCGCAGGTCTTCCGCCATGAAGTTGAAGTAGTTGACCAGGTGCTGCGGGTCGCCCGCGAACCGCTTCCGCAGCTCCTCATCCTGAGTGGCGATGCCCACGGAGCAGAGGTTCAGGTGGCACTTGCGCAGGTAGATGCAGCCGAGGGTGATGAGGGCCGCCGTCGCGACGCCGAACTCGTCGGCGCCGAGCAGCGCGGCGATGGCCACGTCGCGGCCGGTCTTGATCTGCCCGTCCGTCTGCACGACGATGCGGCTCCGCAGGTCGTTGGCTACGAGCACCTGCTGCGTCTCGGCCAGCCCCAGCTCCCACGCGATGCCCGCGTGCTTGATGGACGACTCGGGTGACGCGCCGGTGCCGCCGCTGTCGCCGCTGATGAGGACGACGTCGGCCTTGGCCTTGGCCACGCCGGCGGCGACGGTGCCGACGCCCACCTCGGCCACGAGCTTCACGTGGATGCGCGCGTCCTGGTTCGCCGTCTTCAGGTCATGGATGAGCTGCGCGATGTCCTCGATCGAGTAGATGTCGTGGTGCGGCGGCGGCGAGATGAGCTCCACGCCGGGCGTGGTGTGCCGTATCCACCCGATGTAGTCGCTGACCTTGTGGCCGGGGAGCTGACCGCCCTCGCCGGGCTTGGCGCCCTGGGCGATCTTGATCTGCAGGTCCCTGGCGTTGACCAGGTACTCCGTGGTCACGCCGAAGCGGCCCGACGCCACCTGCTTGATTGCGCTGTTGCGGGAGTCGCCGTTGGGGTCGAGCACGTAGCGCGACGGGTCCTCGCCGCCCTCGCCGGTGTTGCTGCGACCGCCGACGCGGTTCATAGCGATGGCCAGCGCCTCGTGGGCTTCGCGGCTGATGGAGCCGAGGGAGATGCCGCCCGTCGCAAACCGCTTCAGGATCTCGGAAGCGGGTTCAACATCGTCGAGCGGGATGGGGCCGCCGTCGGCCGGCCTGAGCTTCAGCAGGCCGCGCAGGGTCTTGCGGTGCGACTCCTCCTCGTTGGCTAGCACGGCGAACTCGTCGTACAGCGTGCGAGAGTTGAGCTGAGAGGCGTGCTGCAGCTTGGAGATGGAGTCCGGGTTCCACATGTGCTCCTCGCCGTTGCGGCGCCAGTAGTAGACGCCCGGGCTCTCCAGGTCGAGGACGCCCACGGGCCGGTGCTCCGGGTAGGCGCGGCGGTGCCGCCGCACGACCTCTTCCTCCAGCGACTCCAGCGTCAGGCCGCCGATGCGCGAGGACGTCCACGTGAAGTACTCGTCGACCAGCTCCTTGCTCAGGCCGATGGCCTCGAATACCTGGGCGCCCCGGTAGCTCTGCACCGTGGAGATGCCCATCTTGGACATGACCTTGATGACGCCCTTGTGGACGGCCTTGACGTAGTTGTACTGCGCCTGGTCGGCGGTGAGGCCCTCGATGCGGCCCTCTTCCACCAGCCCGGCGATGGTCTCCAGAGCGAGGTAGGGATTGATCGCGCCCGCGCCATAACCGATGAGGGCGGAGTAGTGGTGCGTCTCCCTCGGCTCGCCGGTCTCAAGCACGAGGCCGACCTTGACCCGGGTGCCCTCACGGATGAGGTGGTGGTGCACGGCCGAGACGGCCAGCAGGCTCGGGATGGGGGCGTAGTCCGCGTTCACGCCCCGGTCGCTGAGGACGAGGATGGTGCAGCCGTCGGCAATGTCACGCGACGCCTGCCGCCGGACGCGCTCGATGGCCTCCTGCAGCCCGCCGTCGCTGCCGTCGGCGCGGAAGATGGTGGAGATGGTGGCGGCCTTCACGCTGGGCTGGTCGGCGGCGCGGATGCGCTCCAGCTCGTCGTTCGTGAGGATAGGCTCCTGGATGCGGAGCTGCCGGCAGTGGAGCGGCGTCTCCTCGAACAGGTTCTGCTCGGAGCCGACAAAGGTGACGACGGAGGTCACCAGCTCCTCCCGGATGGCGTCAAGGGGCGGGTTGGTGACCTGCGCAAACAGCTGCTTGAAGTAGTTGAACAGCGGCTGCGGCCGGTCCGACAGGATGGCGAGGGCCGCGTCATTGCCCATGGAGCCGACGGGCTCCTGGCCGGTCTCGCCCATGGGCTGCATGAGGATGCCCAACTCCTCCGTGGTGTAGCCGAATGCCCGCTGGCGCTCGATGAGCGTGTCGAAGTCGTTGCCGTGGACGTGCTGCGGCTCCGGCAGGGACTCCAGGTCGACGACGTTCTCCCGCAGCCACTCGCCGTAGGGCTGCCGCGAGGCGAGGGTGTGCTTGATCTCCGAGTCGTCGATGATGCGGCCCTGGTCGAAGTCGATGTAGAACATGTTGCCGGGCTGCAGGCGGGCCTTGAAGCGCACCTGGTCGGGCGGCACGCTGAGGACGCCGGTCTCGGACGCCATGACCAGCAGGTCGTCGTTGGTGACGAGATAGCGCATGGGCCGGAGGCCGTTCCGGTCCAGGATGGCGCCGATGCTGTGGCCGTCGCTAAAGGCGACCATGGCGGGGCCGTCCCACGGCTCCATCAGGCAGGCGTGGTACTCGTAGAAGTCGCGCTTCTCCTGGGGCATCGGGATGTGGTCGCCCCACGCCTCGGGGATGAGCATGAGCATTGCATGGGGGAGCCAGCGGCCGGTGCTGCACAGGAGCTCAAGCGCGTTGTCCAGGCTGGCCGTGTCGCTCTGGCCGTCGCCGATGATGGGCTTCAGCTTCTCCATGTCGTCGCCGAACAACGGCGAGTTGAAGAGGGCCGAACGGGCGTGCATGAAGTTGATGTTGCCGCGGAGCGTGTTTATCTCGCCGTTGTGGCAGATCATGCGGTACGGGTGCGCAAGCGGCCACGCGCCGAGGGTGTTGGTGCTGAAGCGCGAGTGCACCATGGCGAAGGCGCTCTCGACCTCCGGCTCCTGCATATCCAGGTAGAAGGCCGACATCTGCGACGCCTTCATCAAGCCCTTGTAGATGATGCGGTTGCAGGAGAGGCTGCAAACATAGAAGTTCTCGCCGTCGCCGAGCTTGCGCTCGAAGCACGCCTGCTCGATGACGCGGCGGATGACGTAGAGCTTGCGCTCGAAGGCGACCGCATCGGGGATGCTCTCGCTCTTGCCGACGAAGAACTGCCGGATGACGGGCTGCCGCGTGCGCGCCAGCCAGCCGATGACCGTGTCGTCGACGGGGACGTCGCGCCAGCCGAGGAAGCGCTGCCCCTCGGCCTCGACGGTCTGCCGGATGACGGTCTCGCACTCGGTGCGGGTACGCTCGTCCTGGGGCAGGAAGACCATGCCCACGCCGTACTCGCCTTCCTTCGGCAAGGCGACGCCCAGGGAGTGGGCGTGACGCTGGAAGAAGGCGTCCGGGACCTGGAACAGGATGCCGGAGCCGTCGCCGGTTTCCGGGTCGCAGCACTCCGCGCCGCGGTGCTCCAGGTTGATGAGCACCTCTATGCCCTGCTGGATGATGGTGTGGGAGCGGTTGCCGCGGATGTTGGCGACCATGCCCACGCCGCATGAATCATGCTCGTGCGCAGGGGAGTACAGCCCACGCTCGGCCGCAGCTCGCTGGGCCGCCTCCAACTGCTGGAGGTAGCGGCGACGGCTAATGTCCTTCCCCCTAACCATGCATCCTCTCTCCGAAAACGGCGGCAGGGCCTCTCTGCTTGTGGGTAATTCGCCATTCCGGTGTCGAAACCGGAATAACATTCGTCCCCTGGCTCCCTTGACCGTTGACCTATCCGTAAAAGCAGCGATTCTACACAACGCAGATGCGACGGTCAACGCCCGCGAGCGCGCCCCGGCGCTATAGACGCACATTATTCGTGAAAAAAGGCGCGAATGCAAGCGGCATAACAAAATTGCAACAAAATCAGGCGGGAATCAGCCTTCCGCTATAGCTACATCCCCATTGGGAGAGTGCTCTCGCACCAAATGACGCCCTGTTCGCAAACGAACGGTGTCACCTCCTGCGGTTTGGTGGTAAGGTTCCGGCTATCGACTCTGGCTATAGCAGAAGAAGGGCGGCGGAGCTTGGTGCGCAGAGAGCGCAAGATCTTCTACGGCTGGGTGCTGGTCGGCGTCGCGCTCATCAGCGGCGGCTTCAACACGGGCGTCGGAACGTGGGCGCTCACCGTGTTCGCCAAGCCCATGACGGAAGAGCTGGAGTGGTCGAGGACAGCCTTCTTCGGCGCGCTGACCGTGTACACGGGCGTGGCGGCGCTGCTGTCCCCCATCGTCGGCCCGTTCCGGGACACCACCACGGGCCCGCGGCGGCTCATGCTGGGCGGGGCCATCATCCTCGGGCTCTCGCTGATCACGCTCAAGTGGGTGGACAGCCTGTGGGAGTACTACCTGTTCTTCGGCGTGCTGGCCTCCATCGGCAGCCTGGGGTTGGGCGAGACCCTGGTGCAGGCGATCCTGCCCAAGTGGTTCGTGCGCAAGCGAGGCAAAGCGCTGGGCATCGCCGTCATGGGCGGCGGCATGGGCCCCCTGCTGGCCCCGCTGACGCTCCATGCCATCATGACGGCGGTGGGCTGGCGCGACACATGGCTCATCCTTGGGGCAGCCGCCATCCTTGTCCTCGCGCCGCTGTCGTTCCTCGTCCGCACGAGGCCGGAGGACATGGGCCTGCTGCCCGACGGCGAGGAGACGCCGCCGGAGGAGCCGTCGCAGGCGGCGGCGCCCGCTCGACCCCCCGACGAGCGGAGCCTTACCCGCGGCGAGGCGCTCCGAAGCCCAGCGTTCTGGCTCATCATCCTCGGGTACGCGCTGGGCGGGCTGGGGCAGCGGGGGTTCCAGGTCAACTGGATCCCGTACCTGCAGGACGTCGGCTTTGCGACGGCGGTCGGCGCCTTTGCCATCATGGTCTACGGCATCTGCTCCGTCAGCGTCCGCCCGTTCTGGGGCATGCTGGGCGACCGGTTCACGGTGCGGTGGCTCATCGTCGTCCAGTCGTTGCTGACGGCGTCCAGCGTACTGCTGCTCATCTACGTCACGGGACTGCCGATGCTCATGACGTTCATGATCGTGTTCGGCGTGACCATGGGCGGCTCATTCATCCTCCGGCCACTGCTCATCGCCAACTACTTCGGAAGGAACCACCTGGGCGCCATCACGGGCCTGATGCGTCCCTTCAACGGGTTCTCGGGGGCCGTCGGTCCCATCTTTGTCGCGGCCATCTACGACCTGCACGGCTCGTACTACTGGAGCTTCGTGCTGGTCATGATCGGCTTCGCGGTGACGGGGCTCGTCATCATGCTGGCCAAGCCGCCGGCGCGGCAGAGGGCGTAGGCCGCACCGCCCGGTGGGGTGGTCGCTCGACGTAGCCTACGACCTTGGAGGCCGCGCCAGCAGGAACAGGAGGCCCGCCACCAGCCACGTTCCCATCACCAGCCAGAATGCTGCCGTGTACGAGCCCTGGATGTCGTAGATCCCGGCGATGACCAGCGGACCCGCAGCCGAGGCAAGGGTGATGGCGGGACGCATCGAGCCGCGGATGGCGCCCAGGTGCGCACGGCCGTAGTAGATGGGGTAGATGAGGCGCTGCAGCGGCACGTAGCCGCCGTACGCGAGGCCCACGAGCACGGCGAAGACCATCAGCATCGTGTAGTTGCCGATGTTCAGCAGCAGAACCACCGTCAGCGCCGTCAGGATGTGCTGTATCAGCAGCAGGTGGCGCACGGAGTAGAGGTCGGCGAGCCAGCCCCAGAGGAACCGCGCGGGCAGGACGAAGATGCCGAAGACCGTCAGCGCGAGGGCGCCCGTCGTCGCGCTGAAGCCGATGTCCTGGAAGTAGGGGAGCCAGTTGGAGATGAACCCCTGCACGCCCAGGCTGGTGATGCTGAAGGTGAGGATCAGAATCCAGAACGAGCCGGTCCTGAACACCTGCCCGCGGGTCAGGTCGACGGCCGGGGCGACGGCGCGGACATTTCGCCGAGACTGACGCACGTCGTCAGGTGAATCGCCGTCGGGCCGGAGCCCCATGTCCTCCGGCTGCGTGCGGACCAGGAACGCCAGCGGCAGCAGGACGACCACCGAGACCAGCCCCATTGCGACCCAGGCGTCGCGCCAACCGTATTCTGTGATCGCCCACTGGATGGCCAGCGGAAAGATGGGCCCCAGCACGCCTCCCATGCTGGCCATCGCAACGGCACGGCCCCTCTGGCGGATGAACCACTTGGGGACGACTGCCTCGATGAGCACGATCCCGCTGGTCACGTTGGCGAGCGCACCAACGCCGCCGAAGAGCAGGTAGTATTGCCAGACCTCGTCAACCCAGCGCATCCCTATGAGCGATACTCCCAGGATGAAGGCGGAGGCGATGGTGAGGTACCTGGGGCCGTTCCGTGTGTCAAAGACCGGGCCGATGAAGGGGGCCATTGCCCCGGCGGCCAGAGCGCGAATCGTCAAGCCGGCGAAGAGCGTCGTGCGGTTCCACCCCAGGTCTTCCTCCATCGGTATGACAAAAGCGCCCATGCTCCACAGGCCGGTGCCAAGCGTGAAGACGCCGCCGGTGGCGGCTATCAGCACGATGATCCAGCCGTAGAAGAGCCTTGGGCGTTTCAGCGGACTGCTCCTTGTGGTGGGGCGGCGGCATGCGGCCCGCCACCGTGCCCGTGACTGTAGCAGAGTTTGCCCGCAACACAAGCGGGGACGAGGATTGACTGCGAGTAGGGGTGTATGCCGTTCTACAATAGTTTCATCGGATTCGCGCAACCCGCGAAAAGGCGAATCGATAAAGGAGAAGACTCGTGGCTGAGCACAGCAGGTTAGGCGACTTCGTTCTGGGGCTTCACGGCCTTGCAATCCTCCGCCACCATTGGGTAAACCCTACGACCGTCCGGGCTACGACGCAAAGCATCGTTGACATCGCGGGCAAGCTTGACGAAATGCCCTGGGCCGAGCCGTGGTTCGCGCAGGAGCGCACCGTGCAGGCGCAGTATGCTTCGTGGGCTGCCGCGTACGACGCTCCTGGCAATCCCATGGTGATGGCGGAGGAACCTGTAGTGCATGAGATCCTCTCCCAATACCCGGTCGGCGTGGTCCTTGACGCCGCCTGCGGCACTGGCAGACATGCTGCCTATATGGCCTCGCTCGGGCACGAGGTCGTCGGAATCGACCTCACTCCTGAGATGCTGGACGTCGCGAAGGCCAAGGCGCCATCCGCCCGGTTCGAGATGGGTGATTTGAACGCGCTGCCCTTGCCGGATCAGTCCGTGGATGTCGCCGTCTGCACGCTGGCGTTGACCCACTGCGTCGAACTTGGGGCTGCCGTGCGGGAACTGGAGCGTGTAGTTCGGCCAGGCGGGCACGTTGTGATTTCCGACGTTCATCCGTTCATGGTGATGCTCGGCTCCCAGGCTGTGGATTTTGACGATGATGATTCAAGCGGGTTCACTCGCAACTACGTCCACCAAGTTTCCGACTACCTTGCGGCTTTCCAATTCGCCGGCTTGGAGGTCATCCAATGCGCAGAGCCTATCTGGGGTGATGAGGAAGTCGCCACGTTGGGCATTGGCGAGCACGCCCCTGGCCTGATGGACGCGGCCGTGAAAGGGCTGCCCATCGTCATCGTGTGGGAACTGATGAAGCGGGGGTGATTGCCGACTCAACCGGCCACACGGCGCAGGCTCATTGAGCTCGCCTAATGATGCGGAAGCCGCTGCGGGCGCTTCCGCGCCTGGCTACAGCCCCTCCCACAGCAGCCGGACGGGGACGGCGTAGAAGCCATCCCCGAACCCGACGACGGTCTCGCCGTCGTAGAAGACGGCCCCGGCAGTGAACCGTCCGCCGGCGGCGTCTCGCAGTCGCCGAAGGCCGCGGAAGTCATAGGATGTGACGGTAGCCCCGGCCTTGACCTCGACGCCGGTCACCATGCCCCGGCTCTCCATAACCACGTCCACCTCATAGCCGTCCTTGTCGCGATAGTGGAAGAAGGCCACCGGGTCGTCATACCACGTAGCCTGCCGCCGCAGTTCCTGAAAGACGAACGTCTCCAGAAGCTGGCCCAGCAGGGTCCGGTTGGCCGCAAGCCCGCGCGCCGAAGCGCCCAGGAGGACGCTGGCGAAGCCCGTGTCACCCATGTGGAGCTTCGGGGTCTTGAGAAGGCGCTTGCCCAAGTTGCTGTGCCAAGGAGGCAGCCGTTCCAGGAGGTAGGCCTGCTCCAGCAGCGTCAGGTAGTCCCCAATGGTGGGGCGGGAAAGGGCGAAGGGCGCTGACAGGCTGCTGAGGTTGAAGAGCTGCGCAGTCTGGGTCGCGGCCATGGTGAGGATGCGGGGCAGGTCCTCCGAACTCCTGATGCGGGACATGTCGCCAATGTCACGTTGGACCTGGGCGGCGATGTAGTCGCGGTACCAGTTGGCGCGCCTGCGCCCCTCAGGCCGGGCCAGCGCCGGAGGATAGCCACCCGCGACGATGCGGTCAATCAACTCGGTCCCAAGCCGGGGAGCGGGCCGGACCGGGAAGCCGCCGTCGAACAGGGCGTCAAGAAAACCGGGCCCGGAGGGCTGACCCTCGTGGAGCTCACACTGCGTCAAGGGGTGCAGTTGCACGGTCTCCAGGCGACCCGCCAGGGAGTCCTGCAGCGTGGGCAGCGCCAACACGTTCATGGATCCGGTGAGGACGAAGCGGCCGGGGATGCGGCGGCGGTCGACTTCCAGCTTGATGGAGGTGAAGAGACTGGGGACGCGCTGCACCTCGTCCAGGACTATGCGCTCCGGGAGGGCGGC